>CAVWDX010000011.1:0-390604 GCA_963753745.1 uncultured Acidobacteriota bacterium | reverse complement strand
CGCTGAACCTGTTAGCCTCTCGCCGCATCCTACATCCGGGCCTTGAGAGAATTGCGGGTTTCATGAGCGACAGCGACGTGCGCGTGGAACCGGATTAGCTTTAGCAGGTTGCCGACCCAGTTGCCGAGCCAGAAGTCGGCGTCGTCACCGCCTTCTGCAAAAGCCTAAGCGCCGGGACTCTCGCGTCGAATCTCGATGCCCTGGGCATGCACATGGATTCTGCTCCATCGGCTCTCGTGGCAAAAAAGTGGAAGGTCGGCTGAGCTTCGCTTTTGGTCGGATAAGCGCGGATGCGCAGCAACAAAGATGCGCGGTCGAGCGGGGCGCAGGAGTCTTGTTCTCGGATGTTCGTGAGTTTGAGAAAAATTCCTGACGCAGAAAAACTAACAAATGGACGACAAACGCAGCATTTGAAATTTGGTGGACGTGACAGGGCTCGAACCTGCGACCCCCTGCTTGCAAAGACGAGAACGAAAATCTATCTGATTGGTTCGCTAGGCTTTGTTCTGTGTCGTAGTACCCGGTTTTGGACCTAACTTGGCAGCATTTGGACCCAAGTTGGACCCAAATTTTGGCCTAACGGGCAGGCCGCCGTTGCTGGCGCGAAAGTTTTTTCCGAGCGGAACGTATTCTCTGCCGACTTTCCTCAAAGGACTTGAATATGGAGTCCACTAGTCGGCTGCAGCTTGTCGTGACCCTGGCCAAGACCTGAATCTGCTCGTGACACGCGATGCTGTTTACATGGTACGGATAGTTTATGGCGTGGTCCACTTCTCCCCAGACCTCATCCGCTAATGTCCGCACCTGAATCTCGCACGTAGACTTCGTTTTCAGATTCGGCCGAATTACATAGTGAACGCTGGTGTAGAGACTGGACTGTTTGTTTCTTTCAGTCCGAATGTTGATTTCTGCAAAGTACTTCCGGGATTCATCATCCCAAGTCTTAGCGACAGGCCCTTCTATTAAGCGGTAGAGGGCTTCATCAAATCTCTTCAGGAGTGCCCTATTGATATGGTCCGTCTGTCGAGTGTGAAGATGCAGGATTCTGAAGCCAGCGAGGTCGTTTATCTTCGAAAATAGATTGTCGTTCGTAATCTTAAAGGGCCTACGCTCGGCTCTTGCTTCTTCCAGCTTTCTCGACAATTTGTCTCTTAAATGTTCGGGATCTTTGGTTCGCCATTTGACCGAGTGCACTTGGCTCATTAGCTCTTGGTCACCGAGAACGTGGTCCTTAAGTTGGCTTAGCACTAAGACAAAATGGTCGCGATTGTCGACGTAGTGTTGGACCAATTCTCCTATTCGTTTAGCGTCAGCGCGTGATGGAGTATGTGGCTTCATATTTAACCGCTCTTATTCCGTGAGAGCGATTATTTTTCTCGCGATAATTTCGAACGCCAGTTGAGCTTGTCGTCTTTGTTCCGGTGTCCCAGCATTCGCCTGCATCAGCGGAACACCCTGGATTTGGGACTCATTCGCGAGAGTTCCAAAGTCCTTAATTTGCCCCAATTTGTTTTGGCTCAACGATGTGGAAGCGAGCTTTGGATCGATCTTTCTTAGTACCTTAACGACATCACTGGCGATGTGCTTCTCGATCTGCGACATATACCGTGAGTAGCCGCTGGCGACTTGGCCCCTGTAGATTCTAAAATGTTGGGGGATATATCCCAGGAAGCGCGGATCGCCACGCAATAGATAAATCCCGTCCGGTGCCAGTCGATCAATCATTCGCCAGTCGGACACCCATGTCGCCAGAGTTTGTCCGAGAGTCTTTAGCGCCCGAATAGAAAACAGGTCACAGGCCGCAGGGACGATGAAAAAATTGCAGTCTAGTAGAATCGCGCGATTAAGTGGGCCGACGTTTGGTCCACAGTCGTAAAAAACATAGTCGATGCTGTGGTCTGCGCTAGTTACGTTAATGAGCTCACTCAACGCACTGGTTCCACGAAGCCCCCTAAGCTTTCTCTGGAAGCAGTCGCTCCACATCTGCGTTAATTCCTGTTCGAAATCCGACAATCGAATGTCACCCGGAAGCAGTAGGACCTTGCTAATGCCCGGTTCAATGGGCTCTATTTGATATAGATCTCCTGTGGCCTGGACAATCGGCCTTAACGCCGTCCATAGTGTCACGCCCTCGGAGGTGTCCGATTCATCCAGCCAAGTGTCTAAGACATCTTCTGCAACCAAATAGGAGGTCAAATTACATTGAGGGTCAGCATCGACAAGCAAGACCCTCTTGCCCATCGATCCAAGAGCCGCTGCGATGTTGACTGTGAGTGTGGTCTTTCCTACGCCCCCTTTATGATTAAAGAGGGCGATTCTCTTTGCCCTGTGTCGCTTCGTGGTCTTCATTGGACAAATTCGCAGCTACTGATTACTTTGCTTTCGTTGATTTGCGGGATTTTTTTCGAGGTTTGACCTTACCCATCGCAGCCTTTGCAGCTTCTCGGTCAGGCAATGCTTGGACGAATACTTCGCCTGCAGCACTGATCTGCTTGGTGCCTCTTACTGCGGGCACTAGGTAACCTGTCTGGGTAGCATTGTTGACTGCCACGTATGCATTGGACATCTTGCTTTGGGCAGCTTCTGTATTCAGCTTGCTGATGTCGATCGTTTTGAAATGAGGCGTATTCCGATAATGCGTTAGGTAAAATGCAAGGCAGGCTACTCTTTCCACGTCAGTGCGTGGTTGCTTCTGCATGATGAATTCCTTGGGCGAGATATCCCTTGCCTCGGAGAAACCTCCGCCTGGAGGACGGGACACAGGAGTAACCGTTGGAATGCCTTTTGTTTGACTTGGGCTTTGCGTTGGCGCTCGCAATCCGAAGAATGTCGCGACGGTCTCAAGGAGCTTCTGTTGTTCTTCGGGGGAGAGATCGCGCAGATTCGCGATGACCTTTGCAAGGATGGCTGCCATGTCTGAATGCTTCTTCGCGCCCACTTTTGACTCCCTCCTCGAATTGCTGCATGCGATCCAGGTTGATAATTCGTATCATAGATAGTCAGTCATCGAAAGGAGATTCAATGGAAAAATGCCTCTGACCCAAGAACAGCTGTGCAGGTCCTCGCTTTAGGTGCTCATAGAATTTATCCAATTCATCGCCCATCTTTTGTCCTCTCACAATCTAGCCGACACACAGTCGCATTCTAATTCATGTATCAAGGTATTACGAACCGTATACTTGCATGCTGAACGGTCACAGGTATCATCGAAGTGCGCCTGTGCTAGCAGCAGTATTCGGCCGAACGCTGACGCGAAACGAACATGCTTCTGACGATTTCATACACTGGGCAACCGGCCACGGATTTGGGCTACCTGCTACACAAGAGCCCGTTCCGCGTTCATTCATTCGAGCAGGTCTTCGGGAAGACGCACGTCTTCTATCCTGAGACCACACCCGACCGCTGCACTGTCGCTCTGGTACTGGAAATCGATTCCATTGGACTGGTGCGGAACCGACGCGGGCCGAGCGGCGAAGCGCACGTCCTTGAGGAATATGTAAATGACCGCCCGTATGCCGCGTCATCCTTCCTAAGCGTCGCCATCGCACGCACTTTCGGCACGGCGCTAACCGGCAAGAGCAAGGAGCGTCAGGAACTGGCCGATACGCCGCAGCCGCTTGAAGTACGGATTACTGTGTTGCCTTGTCGCGGCGGGGAAATCTTGTTGCGTCGCTTATTCGAGCCGTTAGGGTACGAAGTCACCGCCAAGCGCCATACTCTCGACGAGAAATTCCCCGAGTGGGGAGAGAGTCCGTATTTCACAGTAACGCTCAAGGGCACAATTCGATTGAGTGATTTGCTGACGCATCTCTACGTCTTGATTCCGGTCCTAGATGATGACAAGCACTACTGGGTTGGCGACGCGGAAGTAGAAAAACTCCTGCGCCACGGCGAGGGCTGGCTTCGCGAGCATCCCGAACGCGAGTTGATTACCAATCGCTACTTGAAACATCAGAAGCGCCTGGCCCGCGAGGCTCTGAGTCGCCTCATCGGTGAGGAAGAGCCCGCAGCGGATGAAGTGGCCGAAACTCACGCACGCGAAGAAGAAGCCATTGAGAAGCCAATCAGTCTGGCAGAACAGCGCATGGGAGCAGTAATGGCAGCGCTTCGCGGCAGTGGCGCGAAGCGTGTTCTGGACCTCGGATGCGGCGAGGGTCGGCTTCTGCGAGAGCTCTTGAAAGACAAAGTCTTTGCGGAAGTCATCGGCATGGACGTGTCACACCGCGCACTCGAAATTGCCTCACGGAAACTGCGCCTGGAGGATTTGCCGACGATGCAGAAGGAGCGTATTCGCCTGATTCACGGATCGCTGACCTATCGCGACAAACGTCTCGCTGGTTACGACGCCGCGACGGTGGTGGAAGTCATAGAGCACCAAGACCCGCCGCGTCTCGCGGCTTTCGAGCGGGTCCTCTTTGAATTCGCACGCCCGCAGACTGTCGTGGTGACGACACCTAACGTCGAGTACAACGTGAAATTTGAGACGCTGCCTGCCGGGAAAATGCGGCATAAAGATCATCGGTTCGAATGGACACGCGCGGAATTTCAATTCTGGGCTAATGCCATAGCCGCGCGATTTGGCTATTCCTCTCGCTTCTTGCCGATTGGACCCGAAGACCCAATCGTGGGCAGCCCCACGCAGATGAGCATTTTCACTCGCCAATGAAGCTGACCGTTCCAGAACTCGCTGTTGTCGCACTTGTCGGCCCTTCGGGGTCGGGCAAGTCGAGTTTTGCCCGAAAGCATTTTCGGCCAACTGAGGTTCTTTCTTCAGACTTCTGCCGTGGTCTCGTGTCCGACGAGGAGAACAGCCAGGCGGCTACGAACGACGCCTTTGAGGTTCTGTATTTCATTGCTTCCAAACGGCTGACGGCTGGCAAGTTGGTAGTGATCGACGCCACGAATGTGCAGGCCGAAGCCCGCAAGCCAATCATTGCCCTAGCTCGGCAGTATCACTGCATTCCGGTGGCAATTGTTTTTGATCTGCCGGAGAAACTTTGCCACGAGCGAAACCGTGATCGTCCAGACCGCTCTTTCGGTCCGCACGTCGTACGCCAACAGTCTCAGCAATTGCGACGGTCCCTGCGCAATCTTGAACGTGAAGGTTTTCGCAGAGTCCATGTATTGCATTCACCCGAGGAGGTTGACGCGGCAGAAATCGAGCGTCAGCCGCTGTGGAACAACCTGAAGCACGAACACGGCCCTTTCGACATCATCGGCGATGTCCATGGCTGCTTCGATGAACTCGTCGACCTGCTAACGCAGCTTGGGTATTCCATCGAGAGGCAACCGAAGGGTGAGGGTTCTTTTGGGTATTCCGTGAAGCCTCCGGAGGGTCGCAAGGTCGTTTTTCTTGGTGACCTTGTGGATCGTGGCCCGAAGATTCCAGACGTGCTCGGCCTGGCCATGAGCATGATCGAGGCCGGTACAGCTCTTGGCGTTCCCGGTAACCACGACATCAAGCTGATGCGCAAACTCCGGGGCAAAGACGTGCAGATCACGCATGGGCTCGCTGATTCGTTGGAGCAACTCGACAAGCAGCCGCAAGAATTTCGCACTCAGGTCTCCGAGTTCATTGATGGGTTGATCAGTCACTATGTCTTGGACGACGGAAAACTTGTCGTTGCTCACGCTGGGATGAAAGAGGAGATGCAGGGGCGTGGTTCGGGAAAGGTTCGCGATTTTGCGCTATACGGCGAGACGACCGGCGAGACCGACGAATTCGGCCTGCCCGTTCGCTACAACTGGGCCGCTGAGTATCGTGGTAAGGCAATGGTTGTTTATGGCCATACGCCCGTGCCGCAGACTGACTGGCTAAATCGAACAATAAACATCGATACGGGCTGTGTTTTCGGCGGCAGCCTGACGGCGCTGCGCTACCCAGAGAAGGAACTTGTCTCCGTTGCCGCGCGGGCGACCTACGCCCAGCCCGTCAGGCCACTTGTCGCGGTAGCAGAAGCCGTGCCAACGCTCACCTCGCAGCAAGTGCATGACGATTTGCTGGACATCGATGATGTGATTGGGAAACGAATTGTCGCAACTCGCCTCCATCATAACGTGACGGTTCGCGAAGAGAACGGATTGGCAGCCCTCGAAGTCATGAGCCGATTCGCGGCGAATCCGAAATGGCTGATTTACTTGCCGCCGACGATGTCGCCCACGGAGACGACTGCGCAAGCCGGGTCTTCTTGAACACCCAGCAGAAGCATTCGCCTACTTTCGACGGGAAGGTGTGCCGCGCGTCGTTTGCGAAGAAAAGCACATGGGCTCGCGCGCCGTTGTGATCGTCTGCCGCAACGGAGACGCGGCGCGACGGCGTTTCGGTGTCGTCGAGGAAGGCATCGGGATCTGCTACACCCGAACAGGAAGACGATTCTTCGACGACGCAAGGATTGAGAAGGAATTCCTCGACAAAGTGCGTGCGGCTTTGGATGCCGCCGATTTCTGGAACCAGTTCCAGACGGATTGGGTCTGCCTTGACGCGGAATTGATGCCCTGGTCAGCCAAGGCACAGGAACTGCTGCGCCAACAGTACGCTGCTGTGGGGGCAGCAGCGCAGGCGTCGCTTACAGAAACGGTCGCCGCATTGGAATGCCTAGCATCGAGAAACGGTGGCGCGCGACCTCTTATCGAGCGATACAAACAACGGCTCGACGCTGTGAATCTCTACGTGGATTCCTACCGTCGCTACTGCTGGCTGGTGCATTCAGTCAGCGACTTGAAGCTTGCGCCGTTTCATCTGCTGGCAACCGAGGGCCAAGTTCACATCCAGCGCGATCACGTCTGGCACATGGAAAAACTCGCAGAGGTCTGCAACGCCAGTGACGGACTGCTGCTCGCAACGCCTTACAGACGTGTGGACGTGACCGACGCTGCGAGCGTTGAAGAAGCCACCCGGTGGTGGGAGGAGTTGACGGGTCGCGGCGGTGAAGGGATGGTGCTGAAGCCTTTCGACTTCATTGTGCGTGGGCGCCGGGGCCTTGTTCAGCCGGCCATCAAATGCCGTGGGCGCGAGTACCTGAGAATCATCTACGGCCCCGAGTATTTGCTGCCCGAAAACTTAGAGCGCCTCCGTAGTCGCTCTGTAATCGACCAAGCGCTCGTTGGCACTTCGCGAATTTGCTCTTGGCATTGAAGCGCTGGAACGCTTCGTTCGGCAGGAACCGCTTCGTCGCGTTCACGAATGTGTCTTTGGCGTGCTCGCCCTTGAAAGCGAGCCCGTGGACCCCCGTTTGTAGCAGACGCAACCAGTTGGGGCTCGGATACCCTTTGAGGGTCAAATACGTTTTCAATCGGATCATTCCTCGAATAAAATCTTGCCGTTATTTCGATGCCGATCAATGGTCAAACGCCGGGTCAAGAAAATCTTCAAGACCGATTGAGGTCCGTTGAAGAAGAGTGCGGACGGCTTCGAGAAGAAAATGCACGTCTCCGTGCGATGCTTGGCATCCCTGAGTTAGTCGGGGACAGAACTGGTTTGCACTCTGGCCCGGACACCGCGAATTCAACCAAAGCCAGCAATCTTGCAAGTCCGGAAGAGAAGATCACATTGTTTCGGAGCCTCTTTCGTGGGCGCGAAGACATTTATGCCGTCCGATGGGAAGGAAGGGGAGGAAGGTCGGGGTATTCGCCGGCCGGGGTCATGGACTGGCGTGCCATTCACTCAGTAAGACCAGAAGAGCGCAAACGGATTGCCCGCAAGACGCGTATGCTTCTGCCTCTGACGAATGACGCAATCCGAAAACATCTCACCGGAAAACAGACGATAGGAATTTATCCACTTCTGCCAGACGAGATGTGCTGGCTTCTCGCAGTCGATTTGGATAAGAAATCATGGATTGCCGATGCGGCTGGGTTTCTTGAGACGTGCCGACGTTTCCATGTGCCAGCGGTTGTCGAGAGATCACGTTCGGGAAACGGCGCGCACATCTGGGTGTTCTTTGATCGGCCTGTACTTGCTGCCGATGCTAGAAGGCTTGGATGCTCCCTGTTGACACGGACCATGGAAAAGAGACATGAAATTGGACTCGATTCATACGACCGCCTATTCCCAAGTCAGGACACGATGCCCAAGGGCGGCTTCGGGAATTTGATTGCCTTGCCATTGCAGAAAGGTCCCAGAGAGCAAGGCAACAGCGTGTTCTTGAATGAGCTTTTCGAACCGTACTCGGATCAGTGGAAATTCCTAGAATCAGTCCAGAAGCTTCAGACCGACACGTTGGCCAGGTTGATCCACGAAATCGCACCCGAGGGGAACGCGTTAGGAGTGCACCTCAGCTTGCCCGAAGAAGGCGACGGCGAGCCGCCGTGGTTATGGCGACCATCACGGAGCAGGAATGAAACAAGAATCACAGATTCGTTGCCAACGACCGTTCGGTTGATCACCAGCAACCTGGTTTATGTGGAAAAGAAGGGCCTTCCTTCCTCCATGCAGGACCGTCTGATTCGTATTGCCGCTTTTCAGAATCCTGAATTCTACAAAGCGCAGGCTATGCGACTCTCGACCTATGGCAAACCGCGCGTCATATCTTGCAGCGAGAGCTTCTCCGAACACATCGGCCTTCCGAGAGGATGTTTAGAAGAAGTGGTCAACTTATTTAAGGAGCATGGCGTCGGGACCGAAATTCAAGACGAACGAACCACCGGACGACAAATTGATGTTTCCTTTCACGCAGAACTGCGCGTCGAACAACAGGACGCGCTCAAGAAATTACTCGCTCATGACCAGGGGATACTGTCCGCGCCTACCGCCTTTGGAAAGACTGTGATCGGAGCGTGCCTTATTGCTCGGAGAGGTGTCAGCACGCTGATTCTCGTGCATCGGCGTCAATTGATGGACCAGTGGCGCGAACGATTGGCGGCCTTCTTGGAATTGCCAATTACCAATATTGGGCAAGTCGGAGGAGGAAAGAGCAAGAGAACGGCCATTGTCGATGTCGCCGTGATCCAAAGCTTACAGCGCAAAGGCTCGGTTCACGACTTTGTGGCCGAATACGGCCACGTCATTGTTGACGAATGCCACCATCTCTCAGCTTTCACGTTCGAGCGTGTGCTTCGCGAGGTTAAAGCAAAGTATGTCCTCGGACTGACTGCCACGCCGACCCGAAAGGACGGACACCATCCCATCATTTACATGCAATGCGGGCCTATTCGCTTTCATCTCAGCCCCAAGAAAGCAGCTCAGTCTTCGCCGCTCGAACACAAGGTCGTACCGCGATTCACCGACTTTGGGTGGAATCGTTCAGAGAGCGAAACTACAATCCAGGACGTTTACGGCGCGTTGGTCACGGACCATCAGAGAAACGATCTGATCGTCCAAGATTTGCAGAAGGCTCTGTCTAAGGGGCGTTCCCCGCTTGTTTTGACGAGCCGGACAGAACATCTCGACTATCTTGCTGGACGCCTACGCGATATGTGCCAGCATGTGTTCGTTTTGAAGGGCGGTATGGGCGCGAAACAAAGAAAGCAAGTCGCGGAGTCCCTCGCACTTGTTTCCGCTCACGAACCACGCATGATTCTGGCGACGGGAAGCTATCTCGGCGAAGGTTTCGATGATGCCCGCCTTGACACATTGTTTCTGGCGATGCCGGTTTCGTGGAGAGGAACACTCCAGCAGTACGTAGGCCGACTACATCGTCTCCACGAGAACAAGAAGGAGGTGCTTGTATACGACTACTCGGATGTGCTCGTACCCATGCTCGCTCGGATGTACAAGAAGCGGCTAGCTGGTTACTCCGCGCTTGGGTACGTCGTTACCAATGGCTTTACGGATTGAAAAAGGGAATTTCAGAACTCAGCCCCACCTTCGCCGCGTCGAAAAACCTTCCGCTAGATAACGAAAGGAATATGCGCTATCCTTTCGTTGCGAGATTCCTAACGAAACGATCCTTTCGCGATGGCGACGCCAAGGAAACCTAACAGCCGTCTCGGGACTTACGTTGTTAAGTCCTTCAAGGACGAGTCTTTCCGAGCCTACGTGCCTCCACCACTGCCGCCGGACCCACCGTTAGGACTCCAACAGCTTCTGCCGCTGCTGGAGCAGGCCAACCAAGCACTCGGACGTCTGGACGGGCTAGCATCCATTCTGCCTGATCCCTCGCTTTTCATTTACCTCTACGTCCGAAAGGAAGCTGTACTCTCCTCGCAGATTGAGGGCACGCAATCGTCGTTTTCAGACCTGATGCTGTTTGAAAGCGCCGAGGCTCCCGGCGTCCCGCTGGATGATGTTCAGGAAGTTTCAAATTACGTGGCAGCGATGAATCACGGGCTCCGCCGACTCCGCGAGGATTTTCCGCTGTCTTTGCGGCTAATGCGGGAGATTCACAAAATTCTTTTGTCCAAAGGGCGCGGCAGCCAGAAACGTCCGGGCGAATTCCGCGAGAGTCAAAACTGGATTGGGGGCACGCGGCCGGGGAATGCGGCGTTTGTTCCGCCGCCACCCGAGAAGATGATGGAATGCTTGGATGCGCTGGAAAAGTTCCTCCATCGCCAACACGAAGACTTGCCGATCTTGGTAAAGACGGCCCTCGTTCACGTACAGTTCGAAACGATTCACCCGTTCCTCGACGGAAACGGAAGACTTGGCCGCTTGCTGATTACATTCTTGCTATGCGTCGCTGGCGCGATTCGTGAGCCGATTCTCTACCTCAGCCTGTATTTCAAGATGAACCGGCAAAAATATTACGAACTGCTTGACCGCGTCCGCACGCATGGAGATTGGGAAACTTGGCTCGAATTCTTTCTCACAGGGGTTAAGGAAACCGCACAACAGGGGGCCGATACCTCGCGGGAGATACTCGCGCTCATTGAAAAGGATCGCCACAAGATCGAAGAGCTTGGCCGCCCGGCTGCATCTATTTTGCGCGTTCACCAGCACCTTCAACGCAAACCCATCATCACGATTCCCGCAACAGCCGAACAACTCTCCCTCTCTGCCCCCACTGTGGCGAAGGCTTTGCAGCACATGGTCAAGCTCGGCATGGTCCGCGAGACCACCGGCAAACAGCGCCATCGCCTTTTCACATATCATCGCTACTTGGAAATTCTCAACCGAGGCACCGAACTGCCGAAAACAAGTCACTGATAACGCTGGCGTCAAACGATTGCAAACTCGCTGCGCTAGTTCGGTAGCGACGCCCGATCTTCCAAAAGAATCAGTTGGCGTGCTTTCGATGGTTCTTCAAGCGTGTCTTCCAGGGCTTTCTGAATGTGATTCCCCGCTCGCTCAAACCCGAAGATTCCAGTCACGCCGTTCGATTGAGGAAATTCCATCGATCGTCATCGGGATTTGGCTGCCTGATCGTCGCATGGAACGACTCAGAGGTGGGCCACAGGAATTCGCCCTGAATTCGCAGTAACTTTTCACAGCTCAGTGACCGGCTCGTGTGAAGCTGCCTCGCCATCGCGTTACGCACGTGGTTGGCGCCCGAAGCGTCTGCGCCGCCACGTTCTCAGTTCAGATTTGGGCTGCTTGCAACTCATGCAGACTCGGCCCGTGGCACCTCTTCCACCTGCCAAGGAGTCGTCGAAGAAATCCTTTGTTGGTAAGATTCGGCTGCATTTTGGGCATATTTTTGATTCGCCATTAGCGAGTTGGGTCGCCTGCTCGCGAATCTTCGTCACGCTCTGTAGGGGCAAATCCTCTGATGTTTGCTGAATCAGCTGAGAAAGACGATCAGAAAGAACCTGAATGGGATCTGAACCGAGGTTGAAACGATTGATCCTGAGGAATTTGTACCCGTACGATTCGATGACGAACTCGCGCTCGATGTCTTCGGGGCGGTAGAACCGTTCCCAGTTGTGAGATGTCACCTTTTCTCGGTTGACGAAGTGTTCGGCAAAGCCGTCATACTCAATGATGATTCGGACCTCGCCTTCTTCCCCAAAGTAGGTCATTAAGAAGTCACAACGGTATCCTGGATGCTGGTACGTCGGGTCCAATTGGCGCAAATAGTCGCCGATTGGAAACTGCGTTTGTAGCTCGATGTCCTCCGCATTGTTCTGAAAAAAGACGGTCTTTTGAATCCAGTCTAGGACCTTTGCTTCCATCGGGGACTCACTAGGCCCGCCGGTCGGTTGCGAGCGACGCTCAAGAACCGTCTGAAAATGCCGAATGGCTAGCCCAATGCTTCCGCGGTATTCTTCGACCGGCTTGGAAAGCACAAATAGCATGCCCTCTTTAGACCGTGAAAAACCAACGTTTAGGCGCTGGACTTTCAACGCTTCCTCAATGCGATCCCTGTCCTGTTCAAGAGAGACGGGGAAAACGTAGTTAAGGGCATCATGGCGTCTGGTCGCTGTCATCGAGTAAATTATCAAATCTCGTTCTTCGCCTTGGCAGGTGTCAAACGTCATGATCTTCAACCGCAGAATCCGAATGAATTGGTCGGTATGCGTGGGAGACCGTGCACCACATCCGATGTGCGTTGAGTAAAATACTGGGTACGGCGGACGATTGGAACTACGTCTCCGACAACCCAGTACGTAAAACGCGACTCCCACGAAGGGATTACAACTCGGAGCGAACCGTCGTTACGCCACAGCAGGTACAGCGCCTGGTCACAGCTCTTCCAGAGCCCGCCAAATCCATCGCACTGCTCTTGGTGCTCACCGGATTAAGAATCGGTGAGCTTCTTGCGCTTCGATGGAAGAACGTAAGCCTGGACGATAAAGTGCTGTGCGTAGCGGAGACCGTTTACGAAGGACACTTCGACATACCAAAAACCAAACGTAGTGTCCGAGCAATTCCTTTGTGTCTACAAGCAGTCTCGATTCTTTCAGCAGTGCGACATAATGCGTCCGAGCCTGAGCAATTGGTCTTCGCAACGCAATCGGGCCGTCCACTATGTCGGCGGAATCTTCTGCAGCGTCAACTGCGGCCAACGTGTAAAGAGCAAGGCTTGCCGGGAATAACGTGGCACGCTTTGCGTCACTGTCACGCGACGCTGCTCGATGCCGTCGGAGCGCCGCTCGGTACCGTACAGGCGCTGCTAGGCCACGCTTCGCCGGAGATCACACGGCAAATTTACCTGCACGCGATTCCGGAAGAACAACGCAAAGCGGTGGAAGGCGTCGAGAGACTTCTTATTGGACCCAAATGGACCCAAGTTTCGGAAGTCGCGCAAAGGCCAAATTAGTAACTGATTGAAATTGCAGGCAGATGGTTGGTGGACGTGACCGGGATCGAACCTGCGACCCCCTGCTTGCAAAGCAGGTGCTCTCCCAGCTGAGCTACACGCCCCCTGCAACTATATGATTCTAATGGTGAGTCTAATAGAATTTCGTGACAATGACTACCTGCTTCTGTTTGCAGGTGCTCTCGCAAACTGACCTGCCCACCCATCATGTGCAACCTGCACCGTGTAAGCTACATACAACGATTTCCTGAACAGCTTTAACTACGATTCTCGGTCCCTTCGGTCCAAGAACGCACTTTGTCAAGCAACCGCGCGGTGTGGAATTTTTTGCTACTCGGCACCTAGCAATCACGCTCACAAACCAAGTTTTCTAGACTCTTTTGGGTCACTTGAATTCCGGCAGAATCATTCGCGGAGAAACGGCGGTCACGGAAGCCCCTTATTACCATCCACATCTGCAGTTGCCACTCCGTGACCCACTTTGAAATGTGTTCTTTATTGCACGGTAGCACTTTTTCCCGGTGTCTAAGATATCGTCTTGGATTACTCGCCGTTGATCCGAAGTTAGGAGAAAAGGAATGGCGACGGCAAACATCGAGAAATGTGTACGCCTCGTGTGTTCGCGTTGAGGCTATTTAAAGTTTGGAGGACGAGGCCACGCAATCGAGCCAGCTAGTCAGGATGAACACGGAGGTAAGCCACCATGGCACAGCCGCAGAGACAAGAATCACAGCCGCGCTCCGTCGGACACGAGTCTATTGATGGGACGCTGAGCAGATCCGTGCTCCAATTTAACTTAGCCAGCGAACTCGCCCAACTGCACCGGGATGAATCGTGGCTGTCCCCCACGGGGCGAAGTTCGAAGACGCTTGTAAAGTACCCGGATCTCCGCATTGTGCTGATCGCTATGAAGGCGAATACGCGCATGCATGAGCACACGGCGGCAGGCAGAATCTCGGTGCATACGCTTAACGGCCATATCCGGCTTCACCTGCCCGAGCGGGTGGTGGATCTCCCTGCGGGGAACTTGCTCGCCCTGGATCAGTGCGTTTCTCATGATGTGGAGGCCTCCGAGGATAGCGCCTTTCTGCTGACGCTCTCGTGGCCATCGGAGACAAAGATAGTGGAGGAAAAGCCGTGCGGGAAGGAGACTACCCGCGCTGAACGAAAATAACAAGAAGTCGCGCGTACGGGTCCGAGCCGTCTTGTCCGGCGTTCATGAGCTCACCGCGCGCACTCCTCATCGACGGTGCGAGAGAAAAACTTGCTCTTGATCGAGGTAACCCAGCGAGGTACACAGTGAAGCCGCTCTCCTTGCGTGGTCTTCGATCACTCGGAGAAATATGGAACGTGTGCTAATGGAAATGAGTCGGCAACACAAGACATTGGTGGAGGTGGTCAAAAATGAGTTCACAGCAGGCACATAGTAAGCGGGAAATGCCCATCGCGGAAGTCGTCCGCTTGATCGACCTCGTGAATTACCAAGAAGGAGCGGTTGTCAGCCGAACGCTGGTCAACCGCGCGACGGGAACCATGACGCTGTTTGCCTTCGATGAGGGCCAAGGCTTAAGTGAGCATACAGCTCCGTTCGACGCAGTGGCACATCTGCTGGAAGGCGAAGCGGAAATTGCGGTTTCTGGCAAGCCATTACGGACGACGGCAGGAGAAGCGGTACTCATGCCCGCAAATCAGCCGCACTCGCTGAAGGCCCTCAGTAGATTCAAGATGCTGCTGACGATGACTCGCTCATGAGCCACGCGGACCGCCGGGTTGGATTTATATGAAAGCGTCAGAAGTGACCGTTGTCCTGACCATTGGGCATTCGAACCGCACCTGGAAAGACTTCCTGGAGCTTTTGCGGGCGCACCACATCAAGCGCGTGATCGATGTCCGGAGCATTCCCCGCTCGCGACACAACCCTCAGTTCAACCGCGCGACCCTGTCGAAGAAGTTGCGTGCCGCGAGGATCGGCTACGTTCATTTGCGAAAGCTCGGGGGCTTGCGCCATGCACGACGCGATTCTCCCAACATGGGCTGGCGCAATGCCTCCTTTCGCGGCTTCGCCGATTATATGCAGACCGCGGAATTTGAAACGGGGATACACCGATTGATCAAATTGGCCGGGCAGAAGCGGAGCGCGATTATGTGTGCGGAAGCGGTTCCATGGCGTTGCCACCGTTCGCTTGTCGGTGATGCACTGACTATACGCGGGATTCTGGTTGAAGACATCATGAGCGCCAGACGTTCTCAGGTCCATTCGCTAATCCCTTTTGCACGCGTTCAAGGTCATCGCATCACGTACCCTGGCTTGAATTGCGGCGGCCGCGTGCTCCCAGGTCGTCTTCGAGAGAAATTGCATATGAAACGCAGAACCAGGGTTAAGAGTGTAATGAATGCTGCCTCTTGACTATCCATTGTGGCTGCGGGCGGCGCACTTCTTCAATTTTCTTCTCCTGTCCCTTCTCATTCGGAGCGGTCTCGAGATATTGAGCGCGCATCCGAGGCTTTACTGGAACGATCACTGCACGCCGGGCAGCGAATGGCTCAAGTTTACGAAGAAGCAGCGACCTGAGGACCGGCTCTGGACGGCGAGTGACGAAGAAACGTCATTCCCATCCGTGATTGCCCTGCCCGGCCACGAAAATCTAGGTCTCGGACGCCACTGGCACTTTCTCGCGGATATCGCGTGGCTGCTGACAGGTTTGACATACGTGGTGATGCTATTCGTCACTCCGGAGTGGCGGCGACTGATCCCGACCTCCTGGCAGATTGTCCCGGATGCATGGCACGCAATGCTTAGCTATCTGAGCTTCCACCTCGTGGAAACGCCGGGAGGATATAACGCATTGCAGCAGTTGAGCTATGCGGCAGTGATATTCCTGCTTGCACCGTTCAGCATTGCGACGGGAGTAGCGATGTCCCCAGCCGTCGCCGCTCGTTTTCCATGGTATATCAAAATCTTTCACGGACGGCAAAGTGCGCGGAGTCTGCATTTTTTGGCTCTTTGCACCTTCATCGTATTCTTCATCGGACACGTCACGATCGTGGCTTTGCATGGTTTCCGGAGCGAGCTGGCGCTGATTGTTCTGGGACAGACGCACGATCCGCAGTTGACGCTGGCTCTTGTGGTCTGGCTGTCCGGGCTGGTCGGCATAGTGGTCATCCATACGGTGACAACCGTGTGTTCGCGTCGCCGCCCGCGGTTTGTTCAGAAAGCCACTCAGTCGATCACGGATCCGGTGCGAACACTTCTTTTCGGTCATGAAACGTCCGCGCAGCACTACTCACAGGCGGACATCTCGCCATACTTCTGGGTCAATGGTCGGCCGCCGAAAGAGGAAAGTTTTCTGGCGATGGCCCGCGAAAACTTTGCGAACTATAGCCTGGAGATCGGCGGATCGGTCGAAAGGCAGTTGCATCTAACGCTGCTGGATCTCCGCGCCATGCCGAAACAAACTCAGATTACCAAGCACTGCTGCATCCAGGGCTGGTCAGGCGTTGCGGAATGGGGCGGAGTATCTCTGCATCACATCGTCGAACTTTGCCATCCGCTTCCCGCGGCCCGCTATATCGTTTTCTACGCGTTCGACAATAAATCCACATCGGAGCCACACGCCCAAGGGCCGGGGTACTTCTACGGCACGATTCGCTTAGAGTTGGCGGAAGATCCACAGACGATTCTTGCCTACGAAATGAACGGCCAGCCGCTGCCGATTCTGCACGGAGCGCCGCTCCGGCTTCGCGTTGAGACGCAGCTTGGATTCACGATGGTGAAGTACATTCGCGCAATCGAATTTATCGAGGATTACAAAAAGATCGGCCAAGGCCAAGGCGGCTGGCGGGAAGATTACCAGTACTTCAGCCAGGAGGCTGGGATCTGACTCACGAGGTTTGGCGGTTTCCCGAAAGAAACGAAGTCAGGATTTGATCGAGGCACGTATCGGAAGGAGGCAATTATGAGCACTGCTGCGGCGTCACCAGGCTTCATCTGCAAACTGAAAGATCGCAGGGAAGTTGCGGAAGGCACCATGGCCTTCCGTTTCGAAAAGCCATCAGGATGGACATTCAAGGCCGGCCAGTATGTCGATATGAGTTTGCTTAATCCCTCGGAGACGGATTCCGAAGGAAATGTGCGCAGTTTTTCAATCGCGAGCGCTCCGCACGAAGAATCCTTGATGGTGGCCACGCGGATGCGCGATACGGCGTTCAAACGCGTGCTGAAGACGATGCCGATTGGGACCGCTGTGAAGATCGAAGGGCCTTCCGGGGATTTGATCCTTCAGAATGATTCTACGCGAGCGGCCGTATTCCTCGCTGGCGGGATTGGCATCACGCCGTTTCGAAGCATTGTCCATTGGGCAGCGAAAGAGAAGTTGCCCCAGCGTGTCTTTCTCTTCTATTCCAACAGGCGGCCGGAAGATGCAGCGTTCCTCGCGGACCTTCAGAGCCTGGAAAGAGACAATCCAAAGTACAAGTTAATCGCCAGCATGACGGAAATGGAGAAATCACATCAACCTTGGGACGGTGAAACCGGTTTGATCGATCAAGGGATGCTCGGAAGGCATTTGAAGGGCGCTGCGTCACCCATCTATTACATCGCCGGTCCGCCCGCCATGGTGAAAGGTTTGCACGAGATGTTAGGAAAAGCAGGAATGAATGACAGCGACATTCGCGCAGAAGAATTTGCAGGCTATTGAGCAGGGCGTAGCGATATGGACTTAAGTATCGAGTGCCGATTGGACATTCCGACGATGAGAAGCCGCACGGCGCGCGCAACGGCGTCGCCCCAAAGACGTAAGGGCGTCTTTCGGTCCAACTTCTGTCCAATCCAAGGGGTTGGTTGCACCGCGCGTCTGCGTGGAAGAGACACCAGATGCGGCACTTAATTGATTTTGCCTGCTTTCTTGCAAAGCCGGTGCTCTCCCAGCTGAGCCACACGCCCAGGGCGGGAACTGCTATCCATTTTATGGCATTTGGTGGTCGTCGCAAACTCCACTTCTGCTGCCTACTGTGCCCGAACAGCGCTAACTCGCCCGTTTCCATACCCTTGTCTCATCAAAACACCTGACGGCTTTTTTTAGATTTACAATTTGAACTACTTGACATTGCGGTTATCCTACGCTTACGCTCTTTCCGCGATGGAGCTAGACGCATCCCTCTCCTGGCTCGCGCTGGCGCTCACGCCCGGCCTCGCTTCGCGTCTGTCCGCTCGCTTGCTCAAGCGTTTTGGTTCGCCGGACCGCGTTTTTCGTGCGCCGCTCACGGAGCTCGAAGGATGCAACTTGCCCGCCCCGGTCGCCCAAGCCGTGTTCAAAAAAGAGGCTTTCAAGCGCGCCGAAAAAGAACTGACGGCCACACGCAATATCGACCGCTGCCGTCTGATTAACTGGACGGAACCTGAGTACCCACAAACGCTGCTGCAGATTTATGATCCGCCGGTCTTGCTCTACGTTCGTGGCGACGCACAGATGCTAAATCTTCCCAGCCTCAGCATTGTGGGAACCAGGAAACCCACTCTTTACGGCACGCAGATGGCGGAGCGTCTTGGCCGCGATCTGGCCGCGCGGGGGCTTGTGATTCTGAGCGGGATGGCACGCGGCATCGACGCCATTGGCCACCAGGGCGCCACGGCCGCCAACGGCCGCGCAATCGGCGTTCTCGGCACGGGCATCGATGTCTGCTATCCCAAGGAAAACAAGAAGCTATACGAAAAAGTTTTGGAGCGCGGCGCCATCCTCAGCGAATTTCCGTTGCACACACATCCCGCGCCGGAAAATTTTCCGATTCGCAATCGCATTGTCGCCGGAATGCCTCTCGGCGTCATCGTCGTCGAAGGCGCGCAATACAGCGGCTCGCTGATCACCGCGCGTTTGGCAATGGAGTTTGGCCGGGAGGTCTTTGGCGTGCCGGGAAACGTAACGCAGCCAGTCAGCTTTGCGCCGAACCAATTAATAAAGCAGGGCGCGAAGCTGGTCACCAACGCGGAAGACGTGATCGAGGAATTGCCAACTCCGGTCCGCGCGGCGCTGGTAAAGGCCGAACAGCCGGAAGCCGAGCAAAGGGCTCTGCTCGTCACGGCCTCTTTAAATCCCTCCGAAAAAAAGATCTACGAACTGCTCAGCGCCGAGGAATCCAAGCCCATAGACGACATCGTGGAACGATCGGGCTTGAACTCTTCCGAGGTTCTCGCTACGCTTTTTGATCTGGAAATGAAAGGCATCGTGCGGCAGTCGCCGGGGAAGCAATTCAGTAAAGTGTTGTTTTAGCGGCAGATACGGCGCGAATCGCGGCTGTCTGCTCCCGCATCTAACTTCTGAAAGTATCCCAGAGGCTGGTAGCAGCATCTACGTGTTAGTTAGCGAGAAGGACACACGCCGCGCTGTCAGCCCTTCCAGCAGAACATTACGGGGTTACAAAGACAAGATGGCCCGTTCGCTCGTGATCGTAGAGTCGCCCGCAAAGGCGAAGACCATTAATAAGTATTTGGGGCGGAATTACACCGTCAAGGCCTCCATTGGCCACGTGATGGACCTGCCTAAAAAGACGATCGGCATTCGTCTGCCCGGCGAAGAAGAAGACCAGGGAAAGAAAAAGAAGCGAGCGAAGAAAGGGAGCAAGAAAGCCAAGCCGGTCCGTCCGCCGATCTCGCTTGACGACGAAAAGATTTTTGAGCCGACTCTTCAAATCATCGCGGGCAAGGGCAAGATCATTAACGACCTCCGCAAGGCTGCGAATGCCGCGGACGCCGTCTATCTGGCCGGCGACCCCGACCGTGAAGGCGAGGCTATCTCCGCGCATCTCGCCATGGTATTGGCCAAACCTTCTAAATATCCCGAGCAGGAGCCGACCGTCTCGCGCTTCAAGAAAAAGAACGCAAAAGTCGAAGTGGCGGAAGTGGTAGTGAAAGACGAACCCAAGAAAGAGATTCCAGCAATCGACCCGAAGAAAATCTTCCGCGTAACCTTCAACGAGATCACGCCCAAAGCGATTCGCGCCGCTTTCGAACATCCCAGAAAGGTCGATGCAAATCTTGTCGACGCACAGCAGGCCCGTCGCGTTCTCGACCGCATCGTGGGCTACAAAATTTCTCCGCTTCTTTGGAATAAGGTCCGCCGCGGTCTTTCCGCCGGACGTGTTCAGACCGTCGCTCTCCGCCTGATCGTCGAGCGCGAGCAGGAAATCCGTGCTTTCGTGCCTCAGGAGTATTGGACGATCCACGCCATGCTCGATGCTGGACAGCCGCCGCTCTTTGAAGCCAAGCTCTTCAAATACAAGGGTGAGGACATCGAAGTCACAAACCAGGAAGCCGCGGACAAAGTCGTCGCCGCTGTGACCAAAGCCAAGTGGCAGGTCTCGAGCGTCACGCAAAAGGAAAAGAAGCGCAATCCGCCGCCGCCGTTCACGACTTCAAAATTGCAGCAGGCCGCCTACAATCGCCTGCGCTACACGGCCAAGCGCACCATGTCCCTCGCTCAGAAACTCTATGAAGGTGTCGAGCTTGGCGAAGAAGGCTCCGTCGCGCTCATCACCTACATGCGCACGGACTCCGTCCATGTCTCCAACGACGCGCTGGCCCAGGTCCGTGAACTGATCCCCGACCGTTTCGGCGCCAGCTACCTTCCAGAAAAGCCCAACTATTACAAGTCCAAGAAAGACGCGCAGGAAGCCCACGAAGCGGTGCGTCCCACCGACGCCATGCGCGCGCCGGAAGATGTCCGCAAGTATTTGGAAGACGACCTTTTCAAGCTCTACCAGTTGATTTGGCAGCGCTTCGTCGCTTCGCAAATGTTGCCGGCCATTTTCGACCAGACTACCATCGACATTAGCGCCGGCGACTACACGTTTCGCGCCACCGGTTCCGTGCAAAAATTCGACGGCTACCTCCGCGTCTATCAACTTCCGGCCTCGAACGCCGATCGCGACGACGACGAGAAGGACGACGAAGGCGAAGGCAAGTCGCTCCCGCAAGTCGCCGAAGGCCAGACGCTGCTCCTCGACAAGATTCGCCCCGACCAGCATTTCACGGAGCCGCCGCCGCGCTATAACGACGCCACGCTTGTAAAAGAGCTTGAGGAAAAAGGCATAGGCCGGCCCTCGACGTACGCCGCCATTATTTCCACCATCGTCGAGCGCGAGTATGTCACCAAGGATCAAGGCCGCTTTTCTCCCACCATGCTCGGAGAACGAGTCAGCGTCCTGCTAGTAAAAAGTTTTGAAGACATCTTTGATGTCACGTTCACGGCGCGCCTAGAGGAAGAGCTTGATGAAATCGAGGAAGGCAAGCTCCCCTGGCGCGAAGCGGTTAAGGAATTCTGGGAGAAATTCGTCGTTGACCTCGATCGCGCCGACGATGAGATGCTCTCGTACAAGGCCGGCATTCCCACGGGCAAGAAGTGCGAAAAATGCGGCCAGGGTGAATTGCTCGAACGCATCAGCCGCCATGGTTTCTTCCTCGGCTGCTCGCGTTATCCCGATTGCGATTTCATCCAGGATCTCTCCCCCGAGCTTCCGGCAGAGACGGGCGAGCCGAAAATCGAGTATTGCGACAATTGCGGCAAGGAGATGGTCATCAAGCGCGGCCGCTTCGGCACTTTCCTCGCGTGTAAAGGCTATCCGGATTGCAAGACCACGCGCCGCCTCGTCGAAGGCACGCGCATCGCACACCAGCCTGACGAGCCGCTCGACGAAAAATGCGCGCTTTGCGGTAATGGCCTGATCAAAAAGCACGGCCGCTTCGGCGAATTCATTGGCTGCTCCGGTTACCCGAAGTGCAAATACACCCGGCCCATCACGATGGGTATCAAGTGCCCCACGTGCGCGGAAGGCGAATTCGTCCGCCGCGGCAGCGCCGGCAAAGGCGGACGCGGTCGTCCGCGCATCTTCTACGGCTGCTCGCGCTACCCCGATTGTGATTTCACTACGCCGTACATGCCCATTGCCGAGCCGTGCCCGAAGTGCGGCGCTCCGTTCATTGTCGAAAAGAAAACCAAGATTGGCACGGTCCACGCTTGCTTAAAGGAAGGCTGCGACTGGGAAAAACTCGCCCCTGAACCAGAGCCACAGCCGCAGGTTCAGCCCGAAGAGGCCGCGCCCGTCGGCGCTAAGCCTTAGTCTTTTTTGCGAGTGTGCTGGAAGCCAGCACGACTCAGCGGAATCCGAACGGTACCCTCGCCTTACTTAGCTCCCGGAACTTCGTAATTTTCGTCCGTGTAGGCGAGCAACGGGGTACCTTCCTTAATCTCTACGTTCTTTCCATGTTTGATCAAACCAATCAGTCCGAATAGCACCGTCAGGGCGACCGCGGTTCCGGTCTTTCCCTCCCCTTCTCAAACCGGGGGCGCCCTAACCAAAGCTGCTGAGTGAATGGAAGGCGCCAGCGACCCATGTCCGGGAGGTAAACAAATCGACCGTTCGTGCCTTCCACTTTTGATGGCAGATGCGCCGATTGGAAACATTTGCTGGCCGTTGCAGCTTATACTTGGTAACAGAAGCCCGGCGGAGTCCCCGGCGCAAAATGAAAACAGCCATCGCCAAATATCTCGAATACCTTAGCGCGGTGAAGAATTCTTCTCCTCACACGATTTCAAACTACGGCAAGGACCTCCGTCAATTCGTAACGTATCTCTCTCCGCCCGGCCTCGAGCCGCCGGCCCTCAGCAGCATTACGCACGTCACCATTCGCGAATTCGTCGGCCACTTGCACGACCACGGTCTGCAGAAAACTTCCATCGCGCGAAAACTGGCGGCCCTTCGCTCCTTTTTCAAATACTGTGTCCGCGAAGGCCGCTTGCAGGAAAATCCTGCCCGGCTTGTGCCCACGCCCAAATTGCCCAAACGCATTCCTTCCGTCCTCTCCGCCGAAGAGATGAACGGCTTTCTGAATCAGCTTGCGGAGATGGGACCAGCCTCCGGCAGCGGCAGCGAACCTCCCCAACACTCCTCTCGACGCAAGCAAAAAGCTTCTCGGGGCGGTAATGCCCAGCTGGAAGACGAGAGCTTGTTGTTGCGGCGCGACCGCGCTTTACTCGAACTGCTCTACGCCGCCGGACTTCGCGTCAGCGAGCTCACCGGACTCAATCTCGCTGACATCGAGCAAAAAGAGCGCATGCTCCGTGTCCGCGGCAAGGGCGACAAAGAACGCATCGTCCCCTACGGCACGAAGGCACAGGCAGCGCTCGAAAAGTATTGGCCTCTTCGAGAGCAATTGCTTCTGCAGGCGTCGGCCGGTTGCGGCCGGCACCGCGAAAGCCCTCACACCGAAGCCGTTTTTCTAAACTATGCCGGCCGCCGCCTCACGCAGCGCTCCGTCGGCCGCATCGTCAAAAAATACGTCCGCTTAGTCAACGTGAATTGGGATTTGCATCCGCACTCCCTGCGCCACGCTTTTGCCACCCATCTCCTCGCCGACGGCGCCGATCTCCGCGCCATTCAAGAGCTCCTCGGCCACCAATCCCTCTCCACCACACAAAAATACACCCACGCCTCCATCCGTCAGCTCATGGACATCTACGACAAGTCTCATCCCCACGCATAGCGTGCAGCGATCCACATTCTTTCCTGCTGAAGTCTTCCCGGAAATCAAAACGGGCGCCCCGGTCATGCAAGGCGCCCGTTGAAATACTAGGGTTTGGTATCGCGGTGCGTCAGAAATCCAGGCGGATGCCGACCTGGATTTGCCTCTGCGCAGTCAGCGTGTTGCTCGAAGATGTTGCGGTGTCGAAGGTGCTCACATAATTCAGCTTGGTTCCTGAGATCGAAAACATCTGCGTGTTGACGCCGGTGACGTTCACATGGTTGAAAAGATTGAATGCATCTCCGCTAAGTGTCAGCTTCCAGGATTCCCAGACCTTGAACTCCTTCGCGATTCGCAGGTCTACGTTGACGGTTCGTGGCATCTGAAACGAGTTCGCTCCTAGGAACGGCACGCGAGTCGTGCCGCCATCTGCCAGTGATCCGCTAGCTCCCTGGGGGGCAACGTACGTCACGCCGTTGACCGTTTGCGAAGGTGCACTGCCTGAGACGGTCGGCGTGAAGGGAGCACCCGAGGAAGCGCCGATAAGCGGCGATATTGTGAAGCCATTGGCGAGGTATCCCAGCACCTTGCTTTCTCCGTGGTAATAGTTCGGGTTCCAGATTGCGCCTAAGACAAACCGGTCTCGGATGTCGAAATTCGAGCGGCTATATTCGCCCGCCAGATCGAAGGGGTTCAACACGCTATTCGTGGCCGTAAATGTTTGCGAAGCTTGGCCGAAATCGTTTGCGCGCGACCAAGTGAACGAGGACTGGATTTGGAAGCTCTGGTACAGCCGTCGGTTCAATGCGACCACCAGCGCATTGTAGTTGGAGTTTACGGAATAGGAGATGTCGGTGACGGCTTGGACCGTGCTAGTCGGCCGCCTGGTCCCGGTGAGCGTGTTCGGCACGCCGAAGAACGGGACAGTGAACTGCTTGCTGTCGAACGGTCCTCCCGCGACCGTGTAGGTTGTGCTCAATGTCGGAGCCGCCAAGTTCGTGTCCACGAATCGTGGCAAGCGACGCCCAAGGCTGCCGATGTAAGAAACGGAGATGGCAGTGTTCTTGGCGATCTCGCGTTCCACTTCGAGGTCGAATTCATGAACTTTCGGAAGCTGGGAATTAGGGCCGAATTGAATGATGTTGAGTCCTGGAGGCGCCGCACCCGGAGCGAGCACGTTAGGATACAGAGGCGATGTCGTCGACGGAAGGATGTTTGTTGTGTTCTGCCCGGCTGGCAGCCCGGTGTTGGCGATGGCGTTGAAGATCGTCGAGTTGATGATTCGCCCGTAATAGATTCCATACCCGCCGCGCAGAATCGTTTTTCCGCCGCCAAAGATGTCCCAGGCAAAGCCCACTCGCGGACCGAAATCCTTGCGGTCGCTGGGGAAGGAGCTCGTCAGAGGAAATCCGGAATTGGGAATTTGCGGAGACGGCATTAGTTCCGTCTCCCAACGCAGTCCGAGGCTCAGTGTCAACCGCGGGCGGACCCGCCAATCATCCTGAACATAGAACGCCAGATCATTCGTGCTGAAGTTGAACCCCGGCGTCCCTAGCCCCTGAGTAAAGCTCGTATAACACGGGACGGCATTCCCGCCAGCTACGCAAAACGGCGAGTGTGACGTGGAGTTCGCAACGTAATCGCTGATCCAGTCAACGCGCGTGCTGTAAGTATATGCGCCGAACCCCGTGAAAAGATTGATTTCGCTGTCGTGAACGTGATTGATGTCCAATCCAAACTTGAACAGGTGCGTGCCATGATTCCACGCCACCGTATCGGCCAACTGATTGCGCCGCTCGTCCGGGTACTGCGGCCGGTTTAGAAAGTTTGGCATGCCGAAAATCCATCCACCCACGCCATTGATTGTAATTTGAGGCGAAAATCCCAGCGAGGAAACCGGTTCGCCGGAGATCGGATTCTGGCCATTTTCGTACTCAAAATCCCGGCCATATTGGTAGCGCAGTTCGTTCGTCATGCTCGAACTGACCGTGGTGATCAACCGTGCTATGCCCCAATCCTCTTTCACATAGTCGTTCCCGAAGCTTTCGATTCCCCGGTTGACCACCGCATTCGTTTGAATTCCTTCCGGTGAATTCCAGCGCAGCCGATTGTAGGTGAACGAAACGTGATTCTTCGAATTAATGTTCCAATCTAACTTTGGCAGCAGGATGAGTTGGTCGCCCCTTCTCGGTACTGTTCCAGTGAGGCTGGTCTGAAAAGCCAGGGCGTCGGCTACTACCGTCGAGTTCCCCGGTAATACTCCGCGAGTCGTCAGCGTCGTCGTTTCCGCCGCGCTGAGCGGAGCAGAAATGGCGCCAGGAGTCCCGGAATTCGCAACTGCCGGGAATGGCCTAAGCTGCTGGTCCGCACTAAAGAACCAGAACAGCTTGTCTTTGATAATCGCTCCGCCAAGCGACCCGCCAAACTGATGCCGCTTGTCTTCCGGCAAAAAGGGTACGAGAGTTCCGTTTACGCGATGCAATTGAAACGGATTGATAGCGCCCCAATCGCTGCTGCGGTCGTACCAGAACGCCTGTCCGTGAAGTTGATTCGTTCCGCTCTTCGTGACCGCATTTACGACGCCTCCGGCAGCCCGTCCATATTCCGCGGAGTAGTTGGAAGTATTGACCTGGAACTCCTGGATGCTGGCCTCGCTGGTGGAGTAGCTGATGCGCGTTCGGCCGCGCTCCTCGCTGAAGAACGCCTGATTGTTATCGGCGCCGTCGACCGTGTTGTTGTTCAGTAGTCCAGAAATTCCACGAAAGCTAACTAACCCAAAACCGCCGTCGGGCACTGCCCCAGGCGTGCTCAGCGCGAAGAACGACCACCGCCGCCCGTTGATGGGCAGATTCTCGATCGTGGTCTGGTTAATGTTGGTCGAAAAGTCCGCGCGGTCCGCGACTATCACTGGCGCTTCAGCGGTCGCCACAACCGTTTCCGTGGCCGTCTTTACATTCAGGTTCGCGTCGATATTCGTGGTTCGGCCAACCTCAACGGTGACCCGTGTGGCCTTGAACGCAGCAAACCCGCTCGCGCTAATCTCGACGGAGTAAAATCCCGGCTGCAGATGGATGATCTGATACCGTCCGCTCTCGTCCGTCGTGCCCGTCGACTTGCTGCCTGTGCCAAGATTCGTTGTACCGACGCTCGCATTCGGCACCACGCCGCCGGACTGATCCGTGACCGTGCCGCCAATCGCTCCGTCCGTTGTGGACTGCGCGTTCGCCCTGTTCGTCGCCGCAAACATCAGCAACAAAGCAAATACTAGCCCCGCAACAAAAACACCGCCGATTGTCCTCTTCATGGAGGAGCCTCCTTCAGAAATCAGAATGTCAGCAACAAGGGCACCAACTGAAAGAAGCAATAGCCGCTAGAACGGGGTTTTCTATTTGAGTGTGGGCCCGTCTTCCTCAGTCTAATCTCGTTGTCTGAACCGCCCCGGGAATCATCGAATGTGACACGTTTCTAGCACATGAACGATTTGTAAGCAATCCGTTGCACTGCGGATACCTGAGGAAAACTTGTTTGCCCCTAAACCGCTTTGCAGCATCAAACCAAACGCGTTAGTCTCGTTTCGCGATTTTTCCCAAGGACTTTACTGTGGACACTAAACTTCTGCTTCGGAGCCTTCTTCTAGTCTGCGGTTTCATGCTTGCTACCGTTCTACCTGCCCGCGCTCAG
Organism: uncultured Acidobacteriota bacterium; assembly: GCA_963753745.1. Lineage (GTDB taxonomy): Bacteria > Acidobacteriota > Terriglobia > Acidiferrales > UBA7541 > Acidiferrum. Next base: position 363,274 of record CAVWDX010000011.1, on the reverse strand, counting down.
GACAACTACGAAATCCAAGTCTACGGCTCCGATCTCCTCGACCCCCACCACACCATGGTCGAACTCCACAGCAACTTCACAATCGACGGCAGCAAGTCCATCGAAGACGGCGTGTATCCTACGAATCACGCCGAGCACGAAACCATCGAAATCACTCACGGTTTTAACGATTGGCTGGAAGTGGGCTTCTACATCTTCACTTCCGAGCGCAGTGGCCAGGGCATTCAGTGGGTCGGCGACCATATTCGCCCGCGGGTCAGCATCCCCAAAAAATGGAAGTGGCCCGTCGGTCTCAGCCTCTCCAACGAAATCGGCTATCAGCGCCGCCAGTTTTCCACCGACACTTGGACCTGGGAAATGCGCCCGATCATTGATAAGCAGCTCGGCCGCTGGTATCTCGCTTTCAATCCCACGTTCGACAAATCCCTGCACGGCCAAACGGTAGCTCAAGGTTTCGTCTTTTCGCCCAACGTCAAGTTCAGCTACGATTTCACCAAGAAAATCACCGGGGGCATCGAATACTACGGCTCGGTAGGGCCCGCTACGGACTTTTCGCCCATCGGCCAGCAGCAGCATCAGATTTTTCCGGCCATCGACCTGAACTTATCCCCGAAGTGGGAAGTGAATTTCGGTCTCGGCGTCGGCCTCACCGGTTCGACCGATCATCTGATCGCCAAAATGATTCTCGGCTACCGTTTCGATTTTTGAGTTAGTTCGAGAATGGCATGAATCCGTTGACGCTTCAGGGAAGATCTCGCAAAAACTCTCTCGCAATCGCACTGCATTCGGCAAACGCAGCCTCTTCATTGTGCGGACTGTGCTTCCCGTTTGCGACAAACTTCATCGTAGCTTGCGGAAGTGCGCTGCGAACCAGCTCCATTTCACCGGGCTCAGTTCGCGGATCGAGGCCTCCATGCAGGAATAGCGTAGGAACCGCTAACTTCCCAAGACGGTCGTCGTACAAATCCTCTTCCGGCCGATGCGCCTGATCGGCAAGCCGAAACCACGTCGCGCAATTCCGCCGCAATACCGCCGGCCACTGCCCTTCTCCGTGGTCTTCTGCGAGCAACTTCTTCGTTTCCTCGCCTAGATCTTCCGGACGCGCGGCAAATCGCTCGAAAAAAGACCGCGACCCCGGCTTTTTCTTCAGGTAATGGAAAGCCTCCAGAATCAGACACTCGCAGCGTTCCGGTGCCTCCATCCCTATCATCGCCGCGATGACCGCTCCGTCGCTGTGGCCCCACAAAGCGGCCCGCTCGATCCCTAGCCCATCTAGAAATGCGATTGTTTCCCCCGCAGCTCGGCGATGAAAATCCAGCGGCAACTCGCCCGTCACCCGCGTGGAATGCCCGTACCCGGAGCGGTCGGGAATCAGGATGCGGAATTCGTTCTTGAACGCCTCGATCTGCTGGTCGAATGGATAGACCCCATAGCCCCATCCGCCATGAAGAAAGACCAGAGGCTTTCCATGCCCAAATTCCCGATAGTAGATCGTGACCGGACTGAGATCAGGCGCATGTGGCGAGTGAAGCAGTTCGAGAGCCGGCACCTAGCTTTTCCTCTCGGGATTAGGCAAAGGGTTTATGCGCAGTTTCGAGGTGTTCGAGCCGGGACTCACGAGCAATACCTTACGACAGGGAATTCCTCGACTCAAGGCACATCCGTTCAAATGCCAGTCATTTGCATCGCCCGCGTTACAGACGACAGACTTCAACGGTCATTTACCCGCGCCCGAAAAAAAACGGCCGGCAGCGAGGCTGCCAGCCGTTTCAAGTTTGCTTGGAGAATCTAGTTCAATTATCGATGGCCACCACCATGGCCTCCACCGCCATGGCCTCCTCCACCACCGTGGAATCCGCCGCCACCGCGTCCGCCACTGAATCCACCGCGTCCGCCGCCACCGCCGCCGCGTCCGCCGCTGAATCCACCGCGTCCACCGCTGAACCCACTGCGTCCGCCGCTGAATCCGCTACGTCCGCCGCTGAACCCACCGCGGCCGCCGCTGAATCCGCCGCGTCCACCGCTGAACCCGCCACGTCCGCCGCTGAACCCGCCACGTCCGCCGCTGAATCCGCCGCGTCCGCCACTGAATCCACCGCGTCCACCGTAGCTAGGTCCGCGCCCTGCATACCCACGCCCGTTGTATCCGCCTCGGCCATAGTTACCACCGCGTCCGTAATAGCCACCGCGACCGTAGCCGCCACGACCGTAGTAACCTCCGCGTCCGTAGTATCCGCCTCGGCCCCAATAACCTCCACGGAAGCCATGGAACCACGGCCCCGCGCCGATAAACACGCCGTCGAAGAACCAGTCTGGCCCATAGTAGCCATAAGGCGCACAGGCGTAAGGAGCATAGGGATAGTAGCCGTAAACACAGACAGGCGGCGCATCGTCGTATCCATAGTAATCCGGGCCATATCCGACCCCGACTCCAACGCTAACCTGCGCCTGTGATGGCAATGCCGCGGGAAGTGCGCAAATCGCGAATAACGCAAGATATCTTAAATAACGCATGATCTTGTCCTCGCTAGATCCGATCTACATCTCCAAACCGCCTCGGATCTAAGTGCCTTCAGGTGTCCCACTCGTTCTGAAGCACCTACCTAGTTTAACTCCAAAACGGAACAAAAGTTGCGGTCACTTTAGAAGCCCCCGGAGCAACCCTCGCTCGCCGCCCTCTCTGATCTTTCGGTCGGTGAATTCCGTCGAGCCAAACCAAGCGACATCTTGAACGAGGTTTGACATCTGCCGCATTTCTCTTGACTAACAGCGACTCCTAAATTAGAGTTCAAAGTGCGTGAGATTATGCCGTTTACCGAGGCGCCAGCGTTTTGCTGGCGTTTTTGCTTTTTGGAGCCTGCGCACCGTAAGTCCCCTGGTTGCAATATTTACCGGTCGCTCTGCAAGCCGCGCGTTTTTGGTCCAAGGTAAGTCTTTTAGAATCAGCAGGTACTGAGAGGGCTGTAAATGTTGATTCTAAATCGCTTACAGGGAGTCTAAACCCTTTAGAAACAACACTTACAAAAAACTGGGGGTGGCTTCGTACCGGCATTCAGGATGCCCGCGTCTCCTTGAATGATCGTACTGGCAGGCACTTGCTCTGGCACCTCCGGCAATCTGGTTCGGCTATCCGAGCACCGAGCTGGGAGGCGTGTTTGCATTCCGCCCGGCGCCGCAAAAAGCGTGGCACTGTGCTGCACTCCAGCACCCCTCCCGGAGCCATCTTCCAATCCCAACGAAGGGGACATTTTAAAAGAGGTTTGACACACTTCGCGGTCCTTCGTTGACCGCTTGGGCGATTCACCCGTATAATTAGTGTTTGTCTTTACAGCTTGGAGGGCAGATGTACGCCGTTATTCAAACCGGGGGAAAGCAGTATCGCGTCGCACCGGGCGACACCATTCGTATCGAGCGCGTCACCGGCGAAGTCGGTGAAAAAGTGACGTTCGGCAAAGTTCTCGCCGTCCATACGGACGAAAAGAAAATCGTTCTGGGCGGCGATGCTTCCAAAGCCAGCGTGAGCGGCAAAATCGTCTCGCAAGGCCGCGCCAAGAAAATCACCGTGCTCAAATTCAAGAAGGGCAATCAATACAAGATTTCTCGCGGCCACCGTCAGAATTTCACGGCCGTCGAAGTCAGCGAAATCAAGCTGTAATCTCTTTCAAACCAAAGTCGTTTGACTTGGTTTTCCAGAGAAAAAGTCTCTTAGAAAAAAAGGAAATTCGTCATGGCACATAAGAAAGGCGGCGGCTCCTCAACAAACGGCCGCGATTCTCACGGACAAAGGCTGGGAGTAAAGCGCTTCGGCGGTCAGCTCGTCAACGCGGGCACCATTCTCGTGCGCCAGCGCGGCACGCGCCACCAGGCCGGCGAAAACGTGGGCCAGGGCAAGGACGACACGCTCTTCGCTCTCGTCACCGGCTACGTCAAGTTTACGGACAGGGGCCGGCACGGCCGCTTCATCAGCGTGCAGCCATCCGCGCAATCTGAGCCTGCTCCGGCGGTCAATTAGTCCAGGCGCCTGCCCTTCTTAGGCGGTCCACCATCCTATTTCCGGCTTCTGCTATCCTGCATAAGGGTGGCCGCAGAGCGCCCGCTTCTCTTGGAGTGTCATTCTCGTGTTTGTTGATGAAGCAAAAATATTGGTGAAGGCGGGCAACGGCGGCAACGGCTGCGTTGCGTTTCGTCGCGAGAAATTCGTTCCGCGCGGCGGCCCATCCGGAGGCGACGGCGGGCACGGCGGCAGTATTTATCTGGAAGCGAACCCCAACGACAACACTCTGCTGCGCTATCGGTACAATCGCGAATTTAAAGCGGACCGCGGACGCCATGGCGAAGGCTCGAATTGTACCGGCCATTCCGGCGCAGACATGATCCTCCAGGTTCCCGTCGGCACGCTCGCCTACGACGAACAGACGGGCGAAACCATCGCCGACCTGGCCGCGCCTGGACAGCGCGTGCTGATCGCGCAAGGTGGACGCGGCGGACGGGGCAATCAAAATTTCGCAAAACCCTGGCATCAAGCTCCTCGCGAACATGAGGATGGCTTTCCTGGAGAAGAGCGGCATCTTCGCCTTGAACTAAAGCTGCTCGCCGATGTTGGATTGGTCGGTTTTCCAAACGCGGGCAAATCCACGCTCATCTCGGTCATTTCCGCGGCTCGCCCCAAAATCGCCAACTATCCGTTCACCACGCTCCAGCCCAATCTCGGCGTCGTCAATGCCGACGGCGGCACGGGTAAAGAAGGCCAAGAACTCGGCCGCACCTTCGTTGTTGCTGATTTGCCGGGACTCATCGAAGGCGCGCACCTGGGCGCCGGTCTTGGCATCCGTTTTCTTCGCCACGTCGAACGCACCCGCCTCCTTGTGCATCTTATCGACGCCAGCGACTCCAACGCCGATGATCCGGTCCACTCATTTGAAGTCATCAATGGAGAGTTGGAAGCCTTTAGCCCTTCGCTCGTCGAAAAACCAATGATCGTCGTGGCCACCAAGCTCGACGCCACCACCGACCGCACTCGACTCGAAGCACTTCAGGACTTCTGCAAGGATCGTCACCTCGAGTTCCACTCCATTTCCGCTGTTGCCGGCGACGGCGTGAAAGATCTGGTCCGTTCCATCGCCGATGCGCTCGATAAGATTCCACGCCCGGCGCACGAAACAACTCTGGATCTGCATGTCAACTCAGACGAGCTTGACGAGAACGCGCATGGCAACGATTCGTTGCCTGCGCCGATCAAGAAATCGTGAGAAAATCCATTCCAGTTACCTCTTGGGAGGCGTATTGACCACCGCGCAGGCGCATCGCACCGCCGCTAAGCATCACCCGCGCCGCATCGCGCTCTTCGGCGGCTCCTTCGATCCGATTCATAATGGTCATCTCGCCGCGGCTCGCGCCGCCGACCGCCGCTTCAATTTTGACGAAATCCATTTCATTCCAGCGAGCCGGCCGCCGCACAAGCTGAAACAGCACCTGGCTCCTTTCCCCCACCGCTTCGCCATGCTTTCTCTCGCTTGCGCCGAACATCCGCATTTTGTTCCTTCGCTCGCGGAAGCCGGCGAGGACTTCAGTGGCACGCAGCTTCACTATTCCGTGGACACGGTGCGCTATTTCCGGCACACGTATAACGCCCCCGGCGACCGCATTCTCTTCATCGTCGGTGCCGACGCTTTTCTCGATATCCCGCTGTGGAAGGAATACGAGACGCTTCTTGGCCTTTGCGATTTCATCGTCGCGAACCGCCCGGGAATTCGCGCGGAAGCCCTGCGCCTTGTCATTCCCCCGGATTTAATTGCGCGCCGCGACCCCAAGAAAGATGCGGAAACGCCGGCGTCGCAAGTGGTCGCGCATCTTCACAGCACCAGCGTTTATCTTCTGGATTCTGTTTCCGTGGACGTTTCCGCCACCGACATCCGCCGCCGTGCAAACCGCGGCCAGTCTATTCATGGGCTTGTCTCCGTGCGCGTCGAGGAATACATTCTCAAACAAGGCCTATACCGGTGAAATTAGACTCTTTGCCACAAGGCGTCCGCCTGGCTGTCGAAGCGGCGCAAAACAAAAAAGCTTCCGGAATAACCGTTCTCGACCTCAGCGGCGTCGGCGCCTTCACCGACTACTTCGTGATCTGCACGGCATTCAGCACGCCGCAGGTACAGGCCATCTGCAGCGAAGTCGAAGACCAACTCGAAAAACATCTCCATCGTTCGCCAAAGCACCGCGAGGGGCGCTCCTCCGCGGACTGGGCGCTCATCGATTTTGGCGGTTTCATCTTGCATGTCTTCAGCGAGCAAGCCCGCCGCTATTACGATCTGGAACGACTCTGGCGCTTTTCCCCCAAGCTAGAGATCCCCGACGAACCGGGCGTGGCCGCGCGAAACCATTCGCTCGGCGAGCCGCAAGCCGCCGGCGAAGCCTATTCCAAATGAGCACGGAGCGATTGCCGTGGATTGCGGAAGACCCTGCGTCGCTGCGTCTTCTCGAACTCGCGCAAAAAGTCGCTGCCGCTGCCACGACGCTTCTTATCAGCGGCGAAAGTGGAACCGGCAAAGATCATCTCGCCCGGCTCGTCCATGAGCTTGGCCCCCGCCGCGACGCGCCTTTTTTGAAAATTGATTGCGCCAGCCTCCCGCCAAACCTGGTGGAAAGCGAACTCTTTGGCCATGAACTTGGCGCTTTCACGGGCGCCGTCGAGCGCAAACTTGGCCGCCTGGAGCTGGGTGGAACCGGCACCATCGTTCTTGACGAAGTCGCCGCGCTCACACCTGGCGCACAAGGCAAGCTGCTTCGCGTTTTGCAGGAGCGCACCTTCGAGCGGCTCGGCGGCACGGAAACGCTGCGCATCGAAGCGCGGGTCGTGGCCCTGACCAACGTGGATCTAACCGCCGCGGTAGCCAGCGGCCACTTTCGCGAGGACCTGTATTTCCGCTTGAACGTCCTCGCGCTCACCGTGCCTCCGCTGCGCGAGCGCCGCGCGGACATTCTCCCTCTGGCCGATTATTTATTAGCGTCTCTGCGTTCCATCCATGGGCGCCCAGGCTCGCACCTCAGCGAGGCTGCACGCCGCATGCTCGCAACCTATGCGTGGCCCGGCAACGTCCGTGAACTTCGGAATGCCCTGGAGCGCGCCATCGTTTTTTCCCGCAGCGACACACTCGACCCAAGGGATTTCCCCGACAACATCCGGGCCGCAGCCTCCGGATCCGCCGGTTCCATTGCCGGCCTGCGTTCCCTCGAAGAGGTCGAGCGCGAAGTCATCACCGCAACGCTCGAAGCGACGCACTACCGCATCAGCCGCGCCGCCGAAGCGCTCGGCATCAGCCGCAAAACCTTGCTCGAAAAACGCAAAAAATACGGACTGAAGTAAAGGAATCAGAGCCGCATCCAGGAGCGTGATTTCCGGGCTCGTGGCGCGGTAAAGAGTCTCCATTTGTGGTATAATCGCGGTTGATACGAGGTTGATGAAATGTCTAAAGTCCTTATCGCCGACGAGCAGGCGTCCACACGCAAAAGCCTGACCAAACTACTCGAGCGCGAGAAGTATGAAGTGGAATCCGTCGCGGACGGCCGTAAACTTTTGGAAAAGCTGCAGACGGCCGCGCCCGATTTGCTGCTCGTGGATGTTGTGATGCCAAAAATGAACGGCAGGAGGGTGATTGAGCAGATGCGCGAGCTTGGTTTGAATGTTCCTGTGCTGATGATGTGCACGAAACAAACCAATCCGGCGAAGATCCCCGAGGGCGCGGCGGATTGTATCTCCAAGCCTTTCCATCCCGGGGAATTGGTAACGAGAGTGCGGCGCGCTCTGGAAACCACCAAGCGCCGACCGGGCGTCGAAGTGACGCATCGCGAACTTCACGATCCGAAAACGGGCCGGATTGACGCCAAGAAAATGGCGCAGTTTTTGGGGATTTCGCTCGGGCAGCTTGCAGGGGCACTCAAGGTGAGCTACCCCGCCGTTCACAAGACGCCGTTTGCGCCGAACCTGCAGGAGAGTCTTCGCCCGATCAAAAGGAGCATCGATTTGATCTCCGCGGCAGCGCTTTCTCCCGAGGATGCGCGGGCGTGGCTGAACAGCGCGCATCCGGATCTGGACGAACGAGCGCCGATTGACGTTATTCTTGCGGGAGACGCCGACGCAGTAGTAACGTTGTTGAGCAATGCCATGGCCGGCATTCCTTCCTGAACTCCGTGTTACCGCTTGCCGATCTACTCAAAGTTTTGCCGACCTTGAAGCGAAGGTCGTTTTCCGGGCCTTGGTATCGCGGCGTGGGATTCGACCATCTGCTCAAGCCTCCACCGGGTGCGCCGGCGGGCAGTCCTGTTCGACCCCTTTGGCCCGGAGCCGCCCACCGCAAAGGCGCGAGGTTCACACCGAAAGCGCCGCCGGCGTCACCCATCGATTGCCTGTATCTGGCGTCGGAGGATGCAACACCGGTACTCGAGGTGAGCAGAGTGTACCGGCCCGCTGGCAGTCCGGTCCGGCTTCTGTTCGATCCGCTGGTCGTGATGGCGGTAAAGGGAGTTTTGACAAACATCCTCGATATCTCGCAGAACGGGAACCAACTCGCGCTAGGAACGACGGTCTCTGAGCTAACCGGAACCTGGGAACTGCCCCAACAGAAATATCTGAGTGGCGCAGGGCCAATGCCGCCCACGCAACTGCTTGCGCAGGCGGCCTATCATGAAGGAAATATCCTTGGGCTGGCATATCTGTCGGCAAAGAGCGCTACAAGTGATTTGAGCTTCGTGGTGTTTACGGATCGGCTCGCGAAGTGTTCGAGTTTTCTCGAGTTGCACAACTCGGATACGGGGACTCTGCAACAGCGGCTTGGCTAGAGCCGAGCGATCTCTCCGGATTGGGTGTTTTGCGCTATGAATATAAGGTTGCTCATGCTCGGCAAAACGCGGCGCGCGGAATTGCGCGCGGTGATTGGCGACTATGTGAAACGCATCGGTCGCCACTCGCCTGTTGAGGTGTTGGAAGTGCGCGACGGCGATGCCGCGATCAAGAAGCTCGACGCGGATCGCGCCGCCACAGCGGTTTTGCTGGACGCGCTCGGAAAAAATCTGGATTCCAACGCTTTTGCGAAGTGGCTCGGCGAACTCCGCGACCACGGAACGCGCGAGCTAATTTTTGTCTGCGGCGACGCGGATGGTTTCCCCGCCGCCCTCCGAGAACGCGTCCCGCAAAAAATCTCTCTCGGCCCCATGACGTTTTCGCATGAGCTTGCGCGCGCCGTTCTCGCCGAGCAGCTCTACCGCGCCTTCGCTATCCTTTCCGGCAGCCCCTACCCGAAATAGCCGCTCTGGTGTAAAACCTTAGGACCATGTCGATTCGCATCATTCCGGATGAAGACCAGCCGTCCGCCGCCATCGAGATTTCTCTCGAAAAGCCGCTGCCCGATTATGACTTGCTCCAGACCGACCAGCCCACGCCTAGGGACGTCGATCTCATTCTCGTTTCGCAAGGCTTTCGCGACCTCGTCGATGACGCGCGTGGCGTGCTGATGGATCTTCTCGCGCATCCTCCGTATCAGGCGAACTCTCCGGAACACGCCAATCTCGATTTCACTCATTCCGCGCCGCTCCCGCTCGAAATCATCCAACTTACCGGCGCGATTTGTCCCGGTGACGACGAGGTCTACCGCCCCGGCCTGTGGATCATCGTCCGCGATCCTCACGCCAAACCGAAAACAACGCTTCCCGCGGCCACGCAGGAGCGCATCGCCGCTGTCGCTTCAGGGCTTGCCAAGCGCCTCGGGCTTTCCTAAGCTGGCCCGCCAGCGATTTTTTTCTTGACCGCCAGCGATACGTGGCATACCGTTGCGCCCAATTGGCGGTCCGCAATTCGTAACTGTCCCTGGAAACCTGGTTAGGCGGATCCCATCAAACGCGAAAATCTCGATAGACGGGAGTCTCCATGGAACGTCCCACAGGCGTTACGATCCTTGCCGTACTCTATTTTCTCGGTGCCGCTTTTCTCGCACTTTGCGGAGTACTCATCATTGTCAGCGGATCCATGCTTTCGGGGCTGGCTAACACCGGCGGACCAGCTTCGGCGCTCTTCGCCATGGGGGGTGCCGTCGTCGGCGCCATTCTGTTGGCTATCGCAGTGCTGGATCTGGCCATCGGGATCGGTTTCCTCAAGCTGCAAAACTGGGCCCGCGTCGTGGCAATCATCTTTTTAGGTATTGGGGTGCTCTTCGGGCTTCTCGGATTGGTGACCGTGCTCCTCCATTTTATGATTGTCGTGCTGATGTTCCGGCTTATCGTTCTTGCCATCGAAATCTGGATCCTGGTCTATCTGTTCAAGCCGCACGTCAAGCAGGCGTTTGGCGCGACGGGTTTCTGAAGCCAGCAACAAAAATTCTGACGGAGGCAGCGGGCGACACCGCTGCTTGCGTCATCTTGACCTTTTCATCCGCACCCTCCAAACTCTAGACCTTTTCCAATGGCCAGCTCTCGCTGATGGGGAAGGAACTCATGCCGGAAGAAAAGGGTTTGCTGATCGTTTATACCGGGCCGGGCAAAGGCAAGACAACTTGCGCGCTGGGGACGGCGTTTCGTGCGGTGGGGCAAGGCTTGCGGGTCTTGATGGTCCAGTTCATCAAAGGCTCGTGGCACTACGGCGAACTGGACGCCGCCAAAATGCTGGGCGACGATAAATTCGAAATTCGTCCGATGGGCCGCGGGTTCGTGAAAATTGGCGGCGCTGAAACCGACCCGGAAGACATCAAATTGGCGCGGGAATGTTGGGAAGCCGGGCGCGAAGCGATTTATGGCGGGAAGTACGACCTCGTGGTGCTGGATGAAATCAACTACACGATCAGCTACAAAATGCTGGACGCCGCTGAAGTCGTCGAGGCTCTGAAAAACCGTCCCGAGCGCGTGCATGTGATCTGCACGGGCCGCAACGCCCATCCCCAGCTAGTCGAGCTGGCCGACCTCGTCACGGAGATGCGCGAGGTGAAACACCCTTACACCAAGGGTATACTGGCTCAGCGGGGTATCGACTACTAGCTGAAACGCGGGGAGGTGGCCCTGCGGCTGTGCGTACTGGATACACTCATTAGCGATTTCGCGCGAGCGACTGTTGAACTTTATCCTATGACTTGGTTCAAGCGAGACAAAAAATCGATCGAACAGACCACGCCTCCGGAGGAGCGCCGCGTGCGCACGGAGGGGCTGTGGGTCAAGTGTGAGTCCTGCCGCACGATTGTTTTTCGCAAAGACCTGGAAACCAATCTTTACGTCTGCCCGAAATGCCAATTCCATTTCAAAATGAGCGCGAAGCACCGATTGGAAATGCTGCTCGATTCGCGCTGGACGGAACACGACGCGGGCATGACGTCGACGGACCCGCTCAAGTTTGTGGACACCAAGCCTTATGCCACGCGACTCAAGGAAGCGCGCAAAAAGCTGGGAATGAACGATGCCGTCATCACGGCGGAAGGCCGGCTGAACGGCCGGGGGATTGTTTGCTGCGCGATGGAATTTGGATTTATCGGCGGTTCGATGGGCGCGGTCGTTGGAGAAAAAGTCACGCGCGGCATCGAGCTGGCTATCGAAACGCGCCAGCCCCTCGTGGTCGTCTCCTGTTCCGGCGGCGCGCGCATGATGGAAGGTACGATCAGCCTCATGCAACTCGCGAAAGTTTCCGCGGCGCTTGCACGGCTCGACGACGCGAAGGTGCCTTATATCTCGCTGCTCACGGATCCCACCACGGGCGGCGTCACCGCCAGCTTCGCCATGCTGGGAGACATCAATATCGCCGAACCCGGCGCGCTCATCGGGTTTGCAGGCCCGCGCGTCATCGAGCAGACCATTCGCCAAAAACTTCCCGAGGGCTTTCAGCGCTCGGAATTCCTTTTGGAGCACGGCTTCCTCGACGCCATCGTCCACCGGAAAGATTTGAAAGCGTTTATCGCCAACTCCTTCGATCTTCTGCTGAATTAAAATGAATTACGACGCCGCGGTTCGCTATTTGCTTTCGCTGGGCAGGGAGTTGGCCGCGCCAACGCAGGCCGCGGCGGCAAAGTTCGACCTCGAAAATATCAACATTCTTGCCGAGCGGCTTGGGCGGCCTGATAGGGCTTATCCCTCCGCGCACATTGCGGGAACCAATGGCAAAGGTTCGACCGCTGCGTTTCTCGAATCGATCCTGCGCCGCGCCGGTTTTCGGACGGGACTTAACACTTCTCCGCACCTGGAAAAAATCAATGAGCGCATTCGCGTAAACGGCGAAGAGATCAGCGACGACGCATTTGCAGAAGCATTTACTCGCATTCAGGCCTTGAACGAAGAGCTCCTAGCTGCCGGCAAACTTCGCGCGCATCCGACGTACTTCGAATGCGTCACCGCGATGGCGTTTGAATACTTCGCGCGAGAACGGATTGATTTCGCGGTTTTCGAAGTGGGACTGGGCGGGCGGCTGGATGCGACAAACGTCCTGAACCCGGTGGTTTCCATCATTACGCGCGTGGATTTCGACCACGAAAATTTTCTCGGGCATTCTCTTGCGGAAATCGCAGCAGAGAAAGCCGGCATCCTGAAGCCGCGCGTTCCAGCCGTGCTGGCCGCACAACGGCCCGAGGCTCTGGAAGTGATCCGCGCGCACGCCAACGAACTTGGCTGCCCGCTCATCGAAACCGAAAGAGATTTTCGCGTCGAGAAGGAATCGATGGAAAATGGATGCAGCCGCGCCATCATCACCGAAAATGAATCCGGCTGGTCGATGGAGCTTGCTCCGAAGCTTCCCGGACAATTTCAGATACAAAACAGCCTCAACGCCGTGGCCGCCGCGCGGTACCTGCAGAAGCGCGGCTATCGCATTTCGGATCATGCGATCGTGCAGGGAATCGCCGCAGCCGTGTGGCCCGGCCGAATCGAGAAACTGCAGTCGAATCCCGACGTGTACCTCGACGGCGCGCACAATCCTTCCGCGGCAAGAGAACTCGCCTCTTTCTGGGAACAGCATCTCGCCGGGCGAAAAATCTGGCTGGTCTTCGGCGCGCTGCGCGACAAGGCCGTGGACGAAATTGCCGGTATTCTTTTTCCGCATGCCGCCGAGGTGATCTTCACGCAACCGCGCACCACGCGGGCCATCTCCGTGGCGCAGCTTTCCGAAATCACAGCTCACCACGCCGTGCATTTTGTGGTGATCGCGGAAGCGGAAGCGGCGCTTGAATACGCACTGGACCGCGCCGCGCCGCACGACATCATTTTTGTCGCTGGATCGCTCTACCTCGTCGGGCAATTGCGCCACTACTGGAAAAACCGCGCGCAGGTCGCCGCGCGTTGAAAAACGCCGTAGAATATTCGGCTCGGATTCCGATAGAGTGCTGGAACGCCGGCGTTTAGGCTGGCATTTGTTTCTCGACACAGACACAGTGGATGGCGATGCCGAAGAGAATCTCGAAGACACAAAAGCGCGCGAAGGAACGAAGCCCCCGCGGGGCGCAGCCCAGAGAACGTCCACTCGTGGGCATTATCATGGGGTCGTCTTCCGATTGGGAGACCCTCGAACACGCGGTTAAAACACTCAAAGAGCTCGGCGTGCCTCACGAAACGCGCGTCGTTTCCGCCCATCGAACTCCGGACCTGCTCTTTGAATATGCATCAAGCGCGGAAAATCGAGGGATCGAAGTGATCATCGCGGGCGCGGGCGGCGCCGCTCATTTGCCGGGTATGACGGCTTCAAAAACCGTGCTGCCGGTGCTCGGCGTTCCCGTGGAGTCGAAAGCTCTCAAGGGGCTCGATTCGTTGCTCTCCATCGCACAGATGCCGGGCGGGATTCCCGTGGGCACTCTGGCGATCGGCAAAGCTGGGGCGATCAACGCAGCGCTGCTCGCCGCCGCCATCCTCGGCGGAAAATATCCGCATATCCGCGAAGCGCTGCGCAAATTCCGTACCGAGCAAACGAATCGCGTTCTCGCAACTCCTGATCCTTCGAGTAGCGCTCCGCACCACAAAAAGGGGAAGTCCGCGTGAGCATTGGCATTCTGGGCGGCGGACAGCTTGGTTATATGCTGGCGCTTGCGGGCTATCCGCTTGGGTTGCGATTCCGCTTTCTCGACCCGTCTCCGGAAGCACCGGTTGGACGGATTGCTCCGCGCGTCACCGGCGATTTTTCCGACCGCGCCGTGCTGGAAAAATTTGCTCACGGACTCGAGGTCGTCACCTACGAATTCGAAAACGTTCCCGTGGATGCCGTGCATTTTCTCGCCAAGAAGGTCTCTGTTTATCCACCCCCGGGGGCGCTGGAGGCCGCGCAGGATCGCCTCCGCGAAAAACAGTTGTTCGAGAAGCTGGGAATTGCGACCACGGAATTTGCTTCCGTCCCCGCGGCCTCGGATCTCGACCTCGCCCTGAAGAAACTGAGCCTCCCTGCAGTGCTGAAGACCCGCCGGATGGGATACGACGGGAAAGGGCAGTGGAATCTGAGGACGCAGGAAGATGTCAGGGTGGCCAAGGAAGGATTGCCCCGGCTGCCGTTCATCGCAGAGCGCTTTGTACCATTCACAAGAGAGCTCTCGGTGATTGCCGTCCGCGGCAAGTCAGGGGAGACTGCGTTCTATCCGCTGGTCGAGAATCATCACCGCAATGGCATCTTGCGGCTCTCGCTGGCTCCCGCTCCGGCCGTCTCGCCGGAAATACAAAAGGCTGCGGAAGACGCCGCGCGCAAGGTGCTCGAATCGCTGAACTATGTGGGCGTTCTGGCTATCGAATTCTTCGAATGCGATGGCCGACTCCTCGCCAACGAAATGGCTCCGCGCGTGCATAATTCCGGACACTGGACCATCGAGGGAGCGGTGACGAGCCAGTTCGAAAACCATCTCCGGGCCATCAACGGCCTGCCGCTGGGTTCAACGACCGCGATTGGGGCTTCCGCGATGATCAATCTCATCGGGGAAGTTCCGGAGACCGCGAAAGTGTTGGCTATCCCGTCCGCTCATCTTCATCTCTATGGCAAAGAAGCCCGCCCCGGCCGCAAATTGGGCCATGTGACGCTCCGGGCTCCGTCTCTCGACCAACTCACGAACCGTTTTTCCAGCTTACCTGCCTTTTTCCAGCGCCCCGACTTTTGTTTGGAAGCGGGGAGTCGCAAAAGCATCTTTCCCTGAGCTTAATCGGTTGCCTAGTCTGGGCGGCCAGGGGCCGGGTTGCCGCACTCCCCTGCCAATGCTACGATTTGGGATTCCATGAGCACCGAAACTCCTAACCGGCCCCGTGTGGGGATCCCCTGGCGAACGTCTGAAGAGGAGGCGCTGAACAATCGCCCCAAAATCGCGAATTACGAGGAAGCCGTTCGGAAAGCGGGCGGCGAACCGGTACTCATCCCCCTAGGCGACCGAGCAACGCAGCAGCAGCTAATACCGAGCTTGGATGCCTTCGTCCTGCCCGGCAGTCCAGCAGATGTTGAGCCCCGCGAGTACGGCGCCGTGAATCACGGCAAGTCCGCGCCCGCCGACTTACCTCGCGAGCGGGCTGACCGTGCCATCCTTGCGCATGCCTTTGCCGAGAAGAAACCCGTCCTCGCCATTTGCTACGGCTGCCAGCTCTTGAATGTGTATCTGGGCGGAACATTGATACAAGACGTGCGCTCGGAGCTTGGGACCACCACGGCACACCGGAAGAAGGATCTTTCCCCGGAACCCACGGATGATCCCATTCACGGAGCGAATTTCGAGCCACAGAGCCGGCTGGCCGGGCTGGCGTCAGGCGAGCGGGCACAAATCAACAGTTCGCACCATCAAGCTATCGCAAAGCCGGGAAAGAGTCTGCGGGTCACGGCGCACTCGACGGACGGGATTATTGAAGGAGTGGAGTGGACCGGAGATGCCAATTGGGTCGTTGGCGTTCAGTGGCATCCGGAACGCATGTTTGGCGATGATTTCTCGGAACGGCTGTTCCGTGATTTTGTGGCCGCGGCTCGCGGCGCAGTCGTTCAAAAGGCTTGAGGTTGAGCTTCTGCTGTCCGAATTTCGTTTTTCAACAAGTTGGGGGGAATGGATGATTTCACTCGCAGGCAAGGCGGCACTCATCACCGGCGGTTCGCGCGGAATCGGCGCGGCGGCCGTCAAACTCTTCGCGCAGGCCGGCGCGGACGTGATCTTCAGCTACAACAAAGCCAAGGACGCCGCGCTGCAGGTGGAGCAGGAATCCAAGAAGCACGGCACGCGGGTAGAGGCTTTCAAGGCCGACGTGGGCCGCCACGCGGATAACAAGAAGCTGGTCGACCAATGTATCGCGCGGCTCGGACGGCTGGATATTGTTGTTGCCAACGCCGGAATCTGGAATGCCGAGGACCTCCCGATCGAGAACATGAGCGAGAAACAATGGGATGAGATGATGCGGGTCAATTTGAAGAGCGTTTATTCGATCATCCACTTCAGCGTGCCGCAGATGATCAAGCAGAAGTCCGGCAAAATTATTCCGATCACCTCGACAGCAGGACAGCGTGGCGAGTCGTTCCACACGCACTACGGAGCGAGCAAGGGCGGCGTGATCAGCCTGGTCAAGGGCCTTTCGACCGAGCTCGCACGGCACAACATTCTTGTAAACTCGGTGGCTCCCGGGTGGGTTGCGACGGACATGTCGAATCCCTACATTCAGACGAAAGCCGGGGCAAAAGCTGTTGCCGCGGCCATCCCTCTGGGGCGCGCCGCAACCGCCGAAGAAATCGCCGGGCCGATTCTTTTCCTGGCTTCGGACCTGGCCAACTTCCTCACCGGGGAGATCATCAATGTAAACGGAGGATCCGTCTTGTGCGGTTGAAGATCGCCCGGCTCGCGGTTGTTGGATTGCTTGTCAGCGCGTCATTTGCGTTGTGCGCCTCGGCGCAGAATCCGGACGCGATGATGCCGGAGCAGAGCGCGGCGAAGGCCAAAGAGATTCTCAGGGATCTCATTAATGCGCGCGGCGGGGCAGGATACCGGGAGGCCATTGAAGACGAGTGCCAAGGGACCCGTGCGCAATTTGGCCACAATGGAGCCGTCACCGGATACGTGCGATTCCTGGAAGCACGGCGTTACCCGGACAAAGAGCGCCTGGAATATTCGGCGAAGAATCACAATCTGAAGAGCATCATCAATACGGTGATCGGTGTCGACGGACTGGACTGGTCTCATGGCGGCGTGATCATCGCGCTGTATAACGGCGATCACGGCTGGACTCTGGACCGCAGCGGCGTCAGCGAACTTCCGGTCACCTCCGTTGCCGACTTCGAGGAGCAAGTCAAAAGAAACATCGACAACGTGCTGAGGATAAGGCTCAACGAGCCCGGCTGGACCTACCACTACGGAGGCCTCGATACCGTCGATTTGAAGGAAGTGGACTGGGTGGAGCTTACGGATAGCGAGGAACGGATGTTTCGCCTGGCCGTGGACACACACACACACCTGCTGGTGCGAAGCGTCGTCACCACCAACAATGAAGAGACTCATGAAAAGGATGACGACACGACCATTTATACGAACTACCAGTTGAAGGATACCGTGTGGACGCCGATGCAAATCACGAAGGATCACAACGGACTCCGCACGGCTCAGTTCTTCTTTGAATCCTGCAAATACAACCCGGGTTTCCCCAGCGACTTCTTCGACAAATCCTCTCTCTTGAAGCGGAGCAGCGAAGCAAGCCTGAAGAAGAGCAAAAAGAATGACGACAACAATTAGGTTGCGGCTAAACCTGCCTTTCCGTCTGCGTCGAGCTCCTGGCTTTTGATCAACCGGCCTTGCATCCCAGCCAATTCGCCAACGAATTCGGAAGCTTGATTTTGCAGCGGCAGGGCATGTTTGCGCGGCGCGCTTTTGCTAGACTGGCAGCCCTCGATGAACTTCACCCCCCGCCAGGAGCGCGCACTGCGATCCATTTGCGATACGTTTGCGCCTCGATCGGCCGACTGGCCTTCCGCCTCCGAGCTCGGCATTCCCGCGGCGATCGCAAAGGCCCTCGATTTCAACCCTCGTTCCGGTGAGCGAGCGCAATTTTTGCAGCTCCTCGATCTTTGGGATTCGAACCTCCATAGTTTGCTTACGGTCGGCAAGTGGTCTTGCTTTTCCCTGCTTCCTCTGGAAACGCGGATCCGCGTTTTGCTTTCTTGGGCGGACAGCGGCCTGAGCCGCCGTCGGGGCGCTTTTCAAGCTTTGCGAAAAGCAATTGGTTTTCTTTACGTCATGCTGCCCGGCGCGGACGGCGCACCGAGTCCGGTGTGGAGGCAGTTTGGCTATCCCGGCCCGCTGGGCGCACCGCGGCAATCCCAAGCGCGGCCGTTGAAGCCGCTGATTCCCGAGAAGGACATGGAATTGTCGTGTGAAATTTGCATCGTCGGCTCCGGTGCTGGCGGAAGCGTGGCGGCTGCGGTGCTTGCTGCGGCTGGCAAAGACGTTGTCGTGCTCGAGGCCGGCAGCTATTACGACGATGCTGATTTCGATGGCGCGGAGCTTGGCGGCTTTCAGCGGCTCTATCTGGAAGGCGGGTTTGCCGGGACCGCCGATCAGAGTGTCGGTCTCCTGGCGGGAGAATGCCTCGGCGGCGGCACGGTGATCAATTACTGCACCTCGTTTCGAACGCCTGAGGAGGTGCGCGCCGAATGGGCCGCTGCCGGAGTGCCGTGGTTTACGAGCGAAGAGTATACCAGCAGCCTCGACGCGGTTTGCACTCGCCTGTCCGTGAACCTCGACCACAATCGGATTTCCGCGCGCGAAGCAGTTCTCGATCGCGGCTTGAGCGCGTTGGGCTGGCATTCAGCGGCTATGCCGCGCAACGTAGTGGGCTGCGATCAGGGCAAAGTCTGTGGCTACTGCGGCTACGGCTGCTCGCTTGGCGCGAAGCAATCGAGCACGAAAACCTGGCTGGCCGACGCGCAAGCAATGGGAGCTCGATTGATTACGGAAACGCGGGCACAGCGCGTTCGAATTGAAGCCGGCGCTGCGACCGGCGTGGAGGCGCGCTCGCGGAGTGGTTGTCGCGTCACGATTCGAAGCAAAGCCGTCGTTGTGGCCTGCGGAGCTATTCATACGCCGGGGTTGCTCCTTCGTTCTGGACTGCGCAACGAAAACATTGGCGGCCATCTTCATCTACATCCCGTTTCGAATGTTTGCGGAGTCTTTGAAGAAGAGATTCGCCCGTGGGAAGGTACCATGCAGGCCATCTATTCCGACGAGCACCGCTACCTTACGGGAAACTACGGCGTGAAATACGAGACCACGGCGTTGCAGCCGGTCATCGCCGTGGCTATCCTGCCTTGGCGCGACCCGGACCACTATCGTTCTCTGCTTGGAAAATTATCCAACATGACGGCGATCGGGGTTCTGTTGCGCGACCGCGATGGCGGCCGCGTCACGCTCGATGACGAAGGCAATCCTGTTGCTCACTACGCTTTGTCGGATTTCGACCGCAGCCACTTACGCCGCGGTTTCATCGGGGCCGCTCGCATCCTCGAGGCCGCCGGAGCGCGGCTGATTTTTTCTCCCCATGCAAAATGGTGCGCTTATGAGCCGGGCCGCAACGGCTCGCTGACTTCCTTCACGCAAGCTATGGACGCGGCGGGCTGGGATTCCGGGCGTCTAGCGCTCTTTTCGTTTCACATCATGGGCAGCGCTCGACTTGGCGGATCGCCGAACACCTCCGCCACCAACCCGGAAGGAGAGACTTGGGAAGCACGCCATCTTTTTGTCATGGATGGATCGTCGTTTCCGAGCGCCTCGGGAGTGAATCCCATGATTTCCATCGAGGCGATAGCCCGGCGGAACGCCAGGGCACTCGCGGATCGTTCTGACGTATAAGTGCTGTGTTTACAATAATATGGTCAGAAGCGGCGGACTAGTTAGAAGCTTTATTCAGCAAGGTTATTGGTACCTGGAAGGCTCGGGATTTCAGCCAGTTGGAGAGTTTTTTTGAACGAACGCATAGTACTGCCAATAACTAGTGCTATGGTTGCGCAGATTAAGGTACCCCCTGCCTATGGGAATTTGCTGATAAAATATAATAATCTTGGCAGGTTAGGTGGGCTCCGCTGTTGTTGGCGGAGTCAATGTGATGAGTGTCGTCCCAAAATGAAACTGAGCGCCAACTTCGTGTACCCGCGTCGAAGCCCACGAAATGGCTTTAGTTTGGTGGAGCTTGTCCTCTCGTTGGCAGTGCTCCTGATTATCACCGTCATCGCGATCCCCGTGGTGGTGCGCTCTCTGCAGACTTATCAACTGAATTCCAGCGCTTCTCAATTGGCGGGAATGCTGAAGTTCGCAAAATTTGATGCGATTCGGCAGAACACGCCAGTAAGTTGTCAATTTGCGCAGCAAGGCACAAGTTGGCTGGTCTGGGTGGATTCCAACGGCAACGGAGCAGCTGATCAAGCCGAGCCGCAGATGTACATCGGTGGGAATTTCACGCTTCCGCCTGAAAGCTCGGTGCCCAGTCCAGCTCCGATCAAGTCCAGTTTGGGGCTTGCTGCATCGAGCTACGCCTGGACGGTGCTCTCTGGATCCAACGGCAGCGTCACGTACGACCAACGCGGCGTCCTGGGCTGCGTCGGGAACGCGACCTGCAACACCAGCGTGGTGTACGTGCTGTACCTTGGCAACCCCGCTGACCCAAGTTCTGGCTTCCGCGCAGTGTTGACGGTGCCTTCGGGAGCGGTGCAAGTGTGGTCTAGTTCGGCCGCGGGGAATTGGCATCGAATCAGTTGAAACGACTTTTATGGCAAGACGAATGACAAAGCGGCATCATCCTGAGATGGGCGCGAAGAGAAGGAACAGCCAGCGCGGTTTCACGCTGGTAGAAGTCCTCATGGCCATTGTCATTCTCCTTGTAGGCATCGTGGCGGTCGCTCAATTGGTGCCCGCTTCCATCAGCTCGAATTCCGCGAATCGCAATGACTCTACTTCGTTGGTGTTCGCGCAGCGGGAGATGGACCAATTCCTGCGCCAGCCGCTCAATATGTCGATCAGTCCGCCCTCCTTCATCGACTCGCTGGGCTTTAGCTGTAACCTCGGAGATCCAACGCAGCCAAACGTTGTCGTTGGCAGCCCTACCTTAGTCAACTACGACCAAGTCATAATCGATTTTAGCGGATCGCCGGTGGCCGGATACAGCTTCAGCTATCAAGATCCGAATGATCCGGCTGGAGTGCGCTACGACGTTCGGTGGGCGGTCATCACCGTGACCAGCAACAGCAAGGTCACCTCGAAACGGTTCATTCTGGGAGTCAGAAGACAGGGCGGCAACGGGGTTTACAAGCCGGTGACGCTCGATACGATACTCGAGCAATGAAACGCGACAATCACATCCGAGACCAACGAGGCTTCTCGCTCATCGAAATGATGGTCGCCACCGTAATCTTCGTTTTGCTCTGCGGCGCCGCGTTCGCGCTTCTCTCTGTCGCGCAGAAGCGCTATCAAACGGAATCGCAGGTGTTGAATTCGTTTCAAGAGGCGCGTTTCGGGTTGGACGAAATGGTTCGAGACGTGAATGGCTCAGGTTTTCCTTCAAAATACTCGTTCTCGTTTTCGAGCACCCCACCGGCCTCAAATCTTTATGCGAGTACCCCGGTTGCCTGGGACCCGGGATATCCAAACACGCCATGCCAGATCGGAACTGCAGGCGGCGGCACCTGCAACCCTACACCTTCCGATTTCGATATGATCATCGAACGGGACGTCGACCCTTGGAGACACGACGGCGTGGAATGGACCCGCTATCAGCTACAAGGCACCGTTCTGTCTCGCGCCCAAACTTACAAAGTGGCGGGAGGGGACCCGGACTCGACCACTTCGCCGGCATTTGTCCCCTACGTCCAAAACGTAATGAACAACCCCGGTGCCGCCGAGATTGCGACACTTCGGGCGGTCTATCCGCAAATGTTTCCCGGTGGAAACCCGGTGCCTATCTTCAGCTACATTTGTCCTAATGCGACGCCGCCTCCTGCAACGATAGCTTGTCCCCTGGCCGGATCGTACAATTCTCCCATGAACATCACGGATGTGGAGATCACGCTGATCGTCATGGCACCGACGGTAGATGCGCAGACGGGGGAGCCGAGGCTCATCGAATTGCAGGGCAGGGGCCACAGCCTCAATCCGATTCAGTAGAGACAAAGAGCAAGAATGAAGCAAGACCGCAAAACGAGCCGCCGCTCTGAAAAAGGGATCGCGCTGCTGATCGCTATCTTCGTATTGCTATTGATCAGCGTAGTGGCGATCGCTTTGCTTGTTTCTTCTGGCACGGAAACGGCGCTTGGCGCGAACTACCGGTCGTCCTCAACGGTCTACTATGCCGCTCTCGCAGGTCTCGAGGAGGCCCGCGGGCGCTTGCTGCCGAAGAATCCAAACTACCTTGGCAGCACCGTCATTCCCACCTCTTTCCCACTGGGCCAGACGGTCTACCTTATAAATCGCTTGCCGGGTGAAACTATCGTCCCCTGGGACTCAAGCAATATCTATTACGATAATGAATACCAGAGTGAGTTTGGTGTTCCCGCGTCGAGCGCCTCCTGGCAGTCGGTCTATTCAGTTTGGGACAATAATGTGCAAGGTATCCCTGGTCCTCTTTTCAAGTGGGTCCGTATCAACGCCGTAACCGAGGTGTCCCTCTACCTCGACGTGAACTCCGACAGCTATTTGGATCCAACCACGCCCATTTACTACGATCCCGCTCATCTGGACTACAACGGGAACCCATGGTCCAGCATGATTATAAATTCGAGTCCCCCTTCCACGGCCACGCAAGTGCTTGAACTAACGGCTCTCGCAGCCTTGCCCAACGGCACCAAGAAAATCTTGCAGTATCTTGTGACAGCGGCGGGCCCAACCATACCTTCTTCAGGGCCTCCAACGGTGCCCAGTTTGAGTTTTCCATCCGCATTGACCATGGACGGGAATAACGTGACATTTTCCGTGCCGAGTTCGGCCGCATTCCTGGTTAAGGGAACCGACCAGAATGACCCCCTCAACACCTTGCCCAACGGATGCATGCCTGGGGCGACCGCCGTTTCGGCAGTGGGGTACACAAATGCGGGCGACGCGAGCCACTCGAACATCGTTGCCGCGATACCTGTGCCCAATATCAACAATTACTCCGGTCTAGGCGGCTCAACGCCTAATGTAAATCCTGTGGGCGGCGTCGGAGGCCTGGCCTCGAGTCTGCAAACCGTGAGCGGGATGAACGCACTGGTGCAGGCGATTACGCAGAATGCTGACGTCGTGATAAACGGACCGGCAACACAAAGCGATATGCCGGCGGCGATGTCTTTGACGAATCCGATGACGATCGTGGTCAATGGCGACCTGACTCTTAATGGTTGGCACGCCACAGGTTTTGGAATTCTCCTAGTGACAGGGACGTTTACCTACGATCCGGATGCCAGCTGGGATGGAATCATCCTAGTGATCGGCAGCGGCGTTATGTCTTCGCACCAGACAGGAACGGGCAAGTTCTATGGAGCCATGCTCGTCGCGAATACGGTAGGAGGCACGGGCAATCAACTTGGTCCTTCTTCCTTTGACTTCACCTCTGCGTCGAGCAGCGACGGAATTCAATACAGTAGTTGCTGGGTGAATTACGTCCAGGCTCCTTCTAAGTACAAGGTTCTTTCCTTCCACGAGATTCCGCAATAAAGATCGAACCAACTATGAAACGAATGACGATTTCGCGAGAACTCAGAATTTCCTCTCTAACTCTTTGCGCGCTGGCTCTCGCCGCGCAAGGTAGTTGCGCTGCTTCCTTCAAACAGCAGCAATCGCAACAACCGCCGCCTTCCTCTTCTCCAGCACCTACTTCGAGTTCGCACCCTGCTTCCGAGCCGGTGCCATCGATCGGCGAACTGCCCGTCAAGAGGCGCAAGGTTTGGACAAACGACGATGTGGTTACGCTGCGAACACCTGCCGATAAGTATCTGGTGGAGAAAGAAGCGGAAGATGCCGCGAAAGCAAAGGAAGCGGCGAATGCGAAAGCCGCCACCAAAGTGGGGACGAAGCCGGGTGCCTCCAAAGACGCTGCATTTCAAACCAAGCTTCCATCCTCGATCGAAGAGACCCAATTGCTCATCAAGAACAAAGAACAAGATATTAGCGACGAGCAAGCTACGCTCGTCGGCTTAAATGCTGAGCTGGCAGCCGCGCCCGAAGAACAATTAAAAGCAAAGCAGAAAGAGATCGAGATTGTCACGGACGAATTGGACCGGGCGAAGAATGAACTTAAAGTGCTGCAGGACCACCTCGTGGAATTGCAGAAGCCGCCGGCAAATGTGACAGCGGCCCCGCCGCCATCTTCTATCTGAGTTTATTCCAGCCATCCCAGGCAAGCTCCCATGCGATTGGCCTCTTCATGCTCGCAGAGTTAGTTAAGATGCGCAGACGTGCCTTGAACTAATCCCCGCTGTATAATGGCGGGATGCGGAACAGACAGGGAAGCGCGCCGATGCACGGCACCACCGTTCTGTGCGTGCGCAAGGACAACAAGGTGGTGATGATCGCCGATGGCCAGGTGACCATGGGCGATCACGTGATGAAGCATACCGCGCGCAAGACGCGCCGCCTTTTCAACGACAAGGTTATTGCCGGTTTTGCCGGGTCGACGGCTGATGCTATATCGCTGTTCGAACGGTTCGAGGGCAAGCTCCAGGAGCATTCCGGAAATCTGCAGAAAGCGGCCGTCGAGCTTGCGAAGGAGTGGCGCAAGGATCGCGCGCTGCGGCACCTCGAGGCGCTGCTCATCGTAGCGGATTCGAAATCCACTTTTCTCCTTTCCGGCAACGGCGACGTCATCGAGCCGGACGACGGTTTGTGCGCTATCGGCTCCGGCGGGAGCTTTGCGCTCGCCGCGGCACGCGCTTTGATCAAGCATTCGAAGCTCGGCGCGAAGGACTTGGCGATGGAAGCGATGCGCATCGCCAGCGAGATTTGCATTTTTACCAACGCCAACTTTACAGTGGAAGAACTCTAGGGCTCGCGCGAGAACACGCCGGGGCACTTTCGCGCATCAAAGGAACTGCACACCAGCAGATTGGACATTTCATGGCCAGCAAGACCGATAAAGAAATCGTTTATATGCCCGGCGGCAACGGCGCCCCGCCCGCCGAGGAGCCGGAACTACTTCCCGCGCTTGACGACATGACTCCGCGTGAGATTGTCGCGGAGCTCGACAAATACATCGTCGGGCAGAATGCGGCCAAGCGCGCTGTCGCCGTCGCTTTGCGCAACCGCGTCCGCCGCCAAAAACTTCCGCCGGAGATCGCCGAAGACGTCCTTCCCAAAAACATTTTGATGATCGGTCCCACCGGCGTCGGCAAGACCGAAATCGCGCGCCGGCTTGCCCGCCTGGCCGGCTGTCCGTTCGTCAAAGTCGAAGCTTCGAAATACACGGAAGTCGGCTACGTGGGGCGCGACGTGGAATCGATGGTCCGCGATCTCGTCGAGACTTCCATCGACATGGTGCGCGAAGAAAAGCTCGATGAAGTGGCCGATCGCGCGGAGCAAGCCGCCGAAGAGCGCGTTCTGGACCTTTTGCTTCCTCCGCCTCCGCCGCCCGTGCCCGGCACGACGGAAGCCGAAGCGGCCGCCCAGCGCGAGCAGACGCAGCGCACACGCGAAAAACTTCGCGTCCAGCTTCGCGAAGCCAAGCTCGATCAGCGCATGGTCGACATCGAGGTTCGCGAACGCGCCATGCCTTCCTTTGAAATCATCTCCAACCAGGGCGTCGAGGAAATGGACGTCAACATCAAGGACATGCTTTCCGGCATGTTTGGCCAGCAGAAGAAAAAACGCAAGATGTCCGTCGCCGACGCTTTCGAATACCTGATTCAGGAAGAAGAAAACAGGCTGCTGGATATGGACCAGGTCACGCGCATCGCCGTCGAACGCGCCGAGCAAATGGGAATCGTTTTCATCGACGAAATCGACAAAGTCGCGGGACGCGAATCCGGCCACGGCCCGGATGTTTCCCGCGAAGGCGTACAGCGGGACATTCTGCCGATCATCGAGGGCACTACCGTCAACACGCGCTACGGAATGATTCGCACGGACCACATCTTGTTCATCGCGGCGGGCGCTTTCCATGTAACGAAACCGTCGGACCTCATTCCCGAGCTGCAAGGCCGCTTGCCGATTCGCGTGGAACTGCAATCGCTCAAGGAAGAAGATTTTATCCGCATTCTCACCGAACCGAAGAACGCGCTCATCAAGCAGTATGTGGCACTGCTGGAGACCGAAGGCGTCAAGTTAAACTTCACCGAAGACGCGGTTGCCTCCATCGCGCGATTCGCCACCACGGTGAATGAGTCGACTGAGAATATCGGTGCAAGGCGCCTGCATACCATCCTTGAAAAGGTTCTCGATGAGCTTTCCTTTGAGGCGCCCGACCTTAAGAAGAAGAACGTCAAAGTCGACGCCGCCTATGTCAACAAGCAGCTCGCGGAGATCGTCAAGAATCAGGACTTGAGCCGCTATATCCTGTAAACTCCGAAAATCGAAAATGGAAATTCGAGACTTGCGGAAGCCTGCAGCGTGCCACGTGGAACATTCCGCCATTGCGAGTTTCAGTTATCTGGCTTTGGGGCTTGCATTTCTAGCCGTCGCGGGTTGTGGCGCTCCCGGCGAGCCTGTCCCGCCTTCGCCGCCGGTCCCCCTGGCGGTCACCGATCTCAGCGCGCAGCAATCCGGTGATGGAGTGGAACTCAGTTTCACTTTGCCTGCCAAGACCGTCGCTGGCGATCGCCTGGCCGCGCCGCCCGCCGTCGAATTCCTCCGGGGTGGGTCAAAACCCGATGGCTCGCCGGACAAAAACTCGTTGCGCGTCGTATACACGATTCCCGGTTCGCTCGTAAATAATTACGTCTCCAATGGCCACCTGAAATTCATCGACCCCATCGCGCCGTCGGAAACTCGTGCGCATCCGGGCGGATTGCTTGTCTATATGGTGCGGACGCGCGCCTCGAAGAAGCGCGCCTCGGCCAATTCCAATCCTGTTTCCGTGCGCATGTTTCCCGTGCCGGAGGCCGTCGCTCACGTGGAGGCCCGCGTCACGGAGTCTGCGATTGACTTGAGCTGGGCGGCTCCCACTCGCACGTCGGGAGGCGATGCGCTTGGCGTGCTTTCCGGCTATCGCATTTATCGCGGCGAACTCGAGCCTTCCTCTGCGGAGATTGCTTCAGCGGATCTCTCGAAAGCCAAATGGAAATCACCGCTCACTTTGCTTGCTCCCTCGAACGAAACCTCTTACCAGGACACGCTTTTTGACTTTGGCAAAACCTACGTATACATCGTCCGAAGCGTCGTACAGGTCGATGACAGCGCGCTCGAATCCTCGGATTCCGCTCCTGCCATCGTTACGCCGCGCGACACTTTTCCTCCCGCCGCTCCTCAGAACGTGGTCGCCGCCGTTCTTTCCGGCGCCACGCCTGGCTCCGTCCTCGCGGACCTGTCCTGGTCCATCAATCTTGAAACCGACCTGGCCGGCTACCGCGTCTATCGAAGTGAGCAGCAAGGCACACGGGGTGCGCTTATCACTCCGGACCTATTGCTTGCACCGGCGTATCGTGATACGTCTGTGGAGCCCGGCCACCGCTACTGGTACTCCGTGACTGCCGTCGATCGTGCTGGCAACGAAAGTGAACCCAGCGCAGCCGTCGTCGTGGATGTCGCGAAACCTCCTTCGTAGCCCCGGGATTGTTTGGCGTAATTCTTGGGAGCGCATCGCTTGACATCCGTTCGAGCCCACATGCCCGCGTACGGCTCGTTCCACGCTTTTCGGAACGCCTCGGTGCGCACCGGTGTCTACGTCGGGGTTCTCCTATCCATCGCATTCAGCAGCTGGGTGATCGTGGCCAATCGCATTCCGTTCTTCGATCGCTTCGCGCTCGTGCGCAACCTGGCGGCCGTAGCTCTTCTCGGTCTGCTCGCCTTGATTCCCCTTCTCCGGTTTTGGCGTTTGCCGGGAAACTTGCTCGCCTCGAGCTTGGTTGCTTGGCTCATTTTCAGTCTGGCCTATCGCATTCTTTGTATGGATTTCCCAGGCCTGGAAGAGCGTTATAGCGCCGTGCAAATCTTCGTGCTCGGTGCTGTAGTCTACATGCTCGTCGTTACTCTTTCTTGGATTGGAACCATCATCCGGCGCGCTCGCGCGTCGTACCGATCTCATCCGAATCACCATTCGAGCTGATCCCAAATGAAATTTGGCCGATTCCTTCTCCTTGATGCTTCCGCCGCGCAGCCAGCCTCTCCGCTTTACGGCCTGCTCGAAGGCGAACAAATTCGCGAAATCTCCGGTCCTCCTTGGACGTCCTGGTCCAAGGGCTTACATACCTGGCCGGTTGCCGACGTTCGTCTGCTGGCGCCCGTCGAGCCTACAAAAATCGTTTGCGTCGGCCGCAACTATGCCGCGCACGCCGCCGAGTTTGGCAATGAAGTGCCCAAGGAGCCACTCATTTTTCTAAAGCCTCCCTCGGCAATCATTGGTCCCGGCGAACCCATCGTGCTTACGCCGCAATCCCAGCGAGTAGAGCACGAAGGAGAGCTTGCACTAGTCATCGGGCGTCGCTGTTCGCACCTTAAGGACTCCGACGACGCGCTCGCTTTTCTGCTCGGCTACAGCTGCCTCAACGACGTCACCGCGCGCGACCTGCAGAAGAGCGACGTCCAGTTCACGCGCGCCAAAGGCTTCGATACCTTTTGTCCCGTCGGCCCGCACATCGAGACGCAGCTCGATCCGTCCGATGTTTTGGTGGAAGCGCGGGTCAACGGCGTCCTCCGCCAATCCGGACGCACTTCCCTGATGGTCTATCCGGTGGCCTTCCTCGTTCGCTGGATCTCCCGTGTGATGACACTTTATCCCGGCGATGTGATAGCCACCGGAACGCCCGCTGGCGTCGGCCCGCTTGTTGCGGGGGACATCGCCGAGGTCAGCGTCGATGGTGTTGGCGTGTTGCGCAATCCGGTGCATGCCCCCCACACGTAATTGCACCTCGCTGCCGCAGTTTCGGTAAAATACACGGTTGTGGGGTGAATTCCGCAGGAAGGTCATTTCTCGTGTGTCGTGAATGTGCCGCTTCGCGTGCCTGCTGCACTCCACCATTCACTTGCATGCTGGGAGCTCGCTAGTTGAAATCTTGGTTCGCAGACTGGAAACTGGTTCTGGCTATGGGCGCCGCTGCCATTGTAGCCATCGCCATGATCGCCTACGCCTTCTTTCGCCCGGCGGAAGAGCCCGAGGACGTGGAGCGCAGGCGGCGTCTCCATTTGAATCAGATCGGGCGCATTGCGGAAGGCCAGGTCGTCGAGCTAGCCGAGCATCCCGCCGAGCCGCGCGAGGGTCAAAATAAACTCTTCGGATCGCGTGCCCGTCCGATCATCGATTTGAAACCCAGGCACCTCGTCACCTATAGCTACGCGATTTCCGGCGTTACCTATCACACCGCGCAAGATATCACCGGCCTAGAAGGGCAAATTCGTTTCGAACGCCTCGTTGCGGGGCAGCCCGCCAGCGTGAAATACGACCCATCGAATCCGAGCGATTCGATCCTGGTCGCCGACGATTGGTCTGGCTTGCGCTGATCTTCGAAGCTCGTGCGGCGGCTTCCGGACTGCATTCTGATTTGCGCCTGATTGCGCTATCCTTCTCCTTGCGGCTTCGATTTGCCGTGCCCGTCTCATGAAAATGATCCTCGCTTCGGTCTTGACCACGGCCCTCATCGTTGCGATGACTCTCGGCGCTATGTTCGTTCTCGTCCAAGCCACCGTGTACGTTACGTCTCTCGCCTCACCTCTGCAGCGCGCCACTGCCATCTGTGCGGAGCTACTCTTGGGGGTTGTCTTGCTTTTGGGCACACTTTGGCTCGCCACGCATCTTGCCGTTCGTATCTTTTCCAAAAATGAGCCGTCCGCTCCCGGAGGAAAGCTTGCCTGAGAAAAATGCCGCCGCAAGCGCGAAAGAAAAGCATCACGACCGCATGGAGGAGCTCCGCCGCCAATCGGCGGAAGCCGAGGCCGGGGGCGGCCCCGAACGCCGCGAGCGCGAACACCAAGCCGGCAAGCTCGCCGCTCGCGAACGCATCCATCTGCTGCTCGACGAAGGCTCCTTTGAAGAGTTGGACAAATTTGTCCGCCATGGCTGCGTCGATTTTGGCATGCAGGAGCAGCGCCCCGCCGGCGATGGCTTTGTAACCGGCTTTGGCCGCATTGATGGACGGCTCGTCTATGTTTTTGCGCAGGACTTCACCGTCTTCGGCGGCTCGCTGTCCGAAGCCAATGCCCGCAAGATTTGCAAGATAATGGATCTCGCCATGCGCGCCGGCGCTCCCGTCATCGGCCTCAACGATTCCGGTGGCGCGCGCATTCAGGAAGGTGTCGCCTCGCTGGCAGGCTATGCAGATATTTTTCTGCGAAACACGCTCGCCAGCGGCGTAATCCCGCAGATCAGCGCCATCATGGGCCCGTGCGCGGGCGGCGCGGTCTACTCTCCCGCGATCACCGATTTCATTTTCATGACCCGCGAGACCTCCTACATGTTCGTTACCGGTCCCGAGGTCATCAAGACCGTCACGCACGAGGAAGTCTCCAAGCAAGAGCTCGGCGGCGCGATGACCCACAACGAAAAAAGCGGAGTGGCGCATTTTGTGGCCGCGGATGACGCGGATTGCCTCGCCATGATTCGCGAACTCCTGAGTTTCCTTCCGTCGAATAATGTCGACGATCCCCCGCGCCGTCCGTCCTTGGATTTGCCGGACCGCCGCGAAGAATCGCTGAACTCACTAGTCCCCGCCGATCCGCAGACGCCTTACGACATCAAAGATGCCATTCACGCCATCATCGATGACGGTTACTTTTTCGAAGTCCACGAGCATTTTGCCAAAAATATCGTTGTTGGATTTGCGCGCCTTGAAGGCCGCCCCGTCGGCATTGTCGCCAACCAGCCGGCGTTTCTCGCCGGCGTTCTCGATATCAACGCCTCGCTAAAAGGCGCCCGTTTCGTCCGCTTCTGCGACGCCTTCAATATCCCGCTCATCACTTTCGAAGACGTTCCCGGTTTTCTGCCCGGCACGCAGCAGGAGTTCGGCGGCATCATCAAGCATGGCGCGAAATTGCTTTTCGCTTTCGCGGAGGCCACCGTTCCCAAAATCACCGTCATTACGCGCAAAGCCTATGGCGGCGCCTACTGCGTCATGGCCAGCAAGCATATCCGCACCGACGCCAATTTCGCCTGGCCCTCCGCGGAAATCGCGGTGATGGGGCCGGAGGGCGCTGTGAATATCGTTTACAAGCGCGAGCTGGACAAAGCTCCCGAGGCCGATCGCGAAAGGCTCCGCCAGGAAAAGATCGACGAATTTCGCGACCGCTTTGCCAACCCATTCGTCGCCGCCGAAAAAGGCTATATCGACGCCATCATCGAGCCTGCCGAAACCCGCTTCCGCATCGTCACCGCTCTCCGCGCCCTCGAAAACAAGCGCGACACCAATCCCCGCAAGAAACACGGCAACATCCCGCTTTGACCCTTTCGGGAGATCGAATATGAGAGCTCTATCTGAGCATCTTAGAAATTCAATACTTCAGTGGGATCGGGAAAATGACCTCGACGACAAGGAGGGGTATGAAATTGTCCGAAAAATACTGACGGCCCTAGCGAGCTGTCGAGAATCTCTTACGGAGGCTGGCCTCGCCAAGATTCATGATCTGTTCCCCGAACCGAAGAGGCTTCGATGGGCTCTTGACCAACACTACTCGAGAGAGGTCGTTGCGTCCGTCCCAGGTATTGTTAGCCGCCTGCTACAAATCGATCCGGCGACAGTGGGCAGGGTTCCTAACAAGCAGACAGATATCTACGTCAGCGAAGCGACCCGCTGCTTCATTTACGGCTTTCCTCAAGCGACCATTGCCCTGTGCCGTGCGACAGTCGAGATGGCCCTAGACGATTCAATCAGGAAGAGGCTGTAAATCAAGCCAGACTGGTCGTTGCCGGATAAGATCAAGCAGGCGAGAGATGGAAATCTGCTGACTGCCCGTGGCACGACGCTCGCCGAGACCATCAGGGACGCAGGTAAGAAAGCTCTCCATTACGGCCCACAAACAGACGAACTTGCTCTGGCTGTCCTGCAAGATGCCCGCGAAATGATAGTGAGTTTGTACTGAAGCGTGGATAAAACCGACACCATGGAAGGGGAATTCACTTTGATACTCCGGAAGCGCGGTAATTGGTACGCTGTATGCATAGAGGAAATCCCCCGCGTGAACACGCAAAAGCGGAATTTTGCGGAAGCTCGTCGCAATCCCAAGGAAGCTCTGGCTCTGATTCTCGGGACAAGAAACGAACTTGAAGGAAAGCGCTTCTGAAAACGCGAGTAGGGTTTTCTTATTCGGGAATGATGCGGAAGGCGCGCTTGTGCGCCGTGCGGTACACAGAGAAATCGCGCCTGTCTAATGTAAAGATCGTGTTGATGTTCTCGCGCTCCGCTAGATACACCAGCGACGCGTCCGCGAGTTGCGGACGCAACCCGGCATATCGGTTCAGGATCTCCGCGATTGGAATTGCTTCGGCCCCGCTGAGATGGCTCAATTCCAGAAAACTCCCCGCCGAACCGAGCAGCAGTTTCTCGAGGGCTCGAGGATGCCCCCGAAGGAGCCACGCCGCCTCCGTTATCACCGGCCAGCAGGAGAGCAATGGGTCACGGAGCTGCGTGAGCGTCCTTACGCACAGCTCATGATATTGGTCTTCAGCCCTCAATATGGCCACAAGCGGTCCCGTGTCCACTAATACAGCCATATCATTTGCTCTTTCCAAATCCCTTGAAAAGACTTTTGTTCGTGCTTACGTCTTTCCGGCCGCCGCGGATGCAGCCGATCAGTCGGGCTTTTCGAGCCCGGTCGTAGGCTGTTTCTTCATCGTCATCCTTCGAAAGATATTCCTCAAGCGCCTCGCGTACCACTTGCGACTCGCGAGTGCCTGTCGTTCGCGACCGCTCTTTCAGCCGGCGTGCAATCCCTCCGGGAACCCGCACGGATATCCTTTGCGATGCCATCTCTCCCCCTTCGAATCTGTGTCAGACAGTATATCACGATTGTCTGACAGACATGAAGCGGGCGCATGCGCGAACCCAGCACATCTAAAGCCCTCCGCCACGGTGGTTCCGACCCTTCGCATGCTAAAATCCCGCAGCATCGCAAAAGGCCCATGTTCCGGAAAATACTGATTGCCAATCGCGGTGAAATCGCCGTGCGCATCCTGCGCGCCTGCCGCGAGCTGGGCATTCGCTCCGTTGCTGTTTTCAGCGAGGTCGACCGCTCGTCTCTCCACGTTCGCCTTGCCGACGAGGCCTATCCCATCGGCCCGGCCTCTTCGCGCGAAAGCTATCTTCGCATTGATAAAATTATGGACGTCGCGCGCCGTTCCGGCTGTGACGCTGTCCATCCTGGCTACGGCTTTCTTGCCGAAAACGCGGCACTCCCGCGAGCCTGCACGGACGCAGGCCTAACCTTCATCGGCCCGAGCGCCGAAGCTATGGAAGCCCTCGGCTCGAAAACCGCCGGCCGCCAACTCGCGCGACGTTCCGACGTGCCCACCGTCCCCGGCGCAAACGAGCCCATCGAAAATCCCGATGACGCTCAGGCCCTCGCACAGAATATGGGCTTATCCCGTTCTGCTCAAAGCTGTCGCCGGCGGCGGCGGCAAAGGCATGCGCGTTGTCGCTCGCGACGCCGAATTCGCGCCCGCCTGGCGCGATGCCTCTTCGGAAGCCCTGAATGCCTTCGGAGATTCGCGTCTCTATCTCGAAAAATACCTCGAAAAGCCGCGGCACATCGAAATTCAAATCTTGGCTGACACTCACGGCCGCGTCGTCTCTCTCGGCGAACGCGAATGCTCCGTTCAGCGCCGTCATCAAAAAGTGATCGAGGAAGCGCCTTCGCTCGTCGTCACGCCGGAGCTGCGCAAAAAAATGGGCGACGCGGCCGTCCGGCTTGCGCGAGCCGGCGGCTACGTCAATGCAGGAACCGTGGAGTTTCTCGTCGACGCCCATCTCAATTTTTATTTCTTGGAAGTGAACACGCGCCTTCAGGTCGAACATCCCGTCACCGAGCAAGTCACCGGCCTCGATCTCGTCAAACTGCAAATCGCTATCGCCGCCGGACATCGTCTCCCTTTCGCGTGGGAGACCATCACTCCGCGCGGCCACGCCATGGAAGTGCGCCTCTACGCCGAGGATCCCGACAACAATTTCTTTCCATCCCCCGGAAAAATCCTCTCCCGCCACGCGCCCAGCGGCCCCGGCATCCGTCTCGATGAAGGCGTGTACGAAGGCTGGACCGTCCCGATGGACTACGATCCTCTCCTCAGCAAGCTCATCGCCTGGGGCAACAGCCGCGAAGAAACTATCGCTCGTCTGCGCCGCGCTCTCGAGGAGTACACCGTCACAGGCATAAAGACCAACGCAGGCCTTTTTCGCCGTATTCTCTCCGAGCCGGATTTCCTCCGCGGAGAAATCCACACCAAGTGGCTCGATGAATTGCTTCAACGCTCGCCCACCGCAGCGCCCGCCTCACAGGAGTCGGCAAATTCAGACCGTGCCGCCGATGCCGCCGCCATCGCCGCCGCTCTCTGGCATGCCAAGCAGTCAGAAAGGCCTTTCGGCCTGTCTCCCTCAAGCCAGGATTCCTCTCAACTTTCCCGTTGGAAACAAGAAGGCCGCCGCCAACAGTTGGATCGCCTGCCATGAACAAGAAGTTTGAAGTCCAGCTCACTGGCCCTTCCGGCAAAAAGCTCCGCATCGTGGAACTCGAACGCGATGCCGATCGCTGGAAGATCACGCTGGACGGCCAAACGGTCGACGCTGACGCTGTCGAAATCGCTCCCAACGCGCTTTCTCTTCTTCTCGAAGGCCAATCCTACGAAGTTCGCATCATGCAATCACCGGACGATCTGCTCAAACTTCAGACCGGCTTGCAGGAATTCAGCGCCGAAGTCGCAGATCCACGTGCGTGGCGTGGCCGCAAGCACGGCGCACTCGAAGCCGAAGGCCGCCAGCCAGTCGTCGCTCCGATGCCTGGCAAAGTCGTCCGCCTGCTCGTCCAAGCCGGCGATAAAGTCGAAGCCGGCCAAGGTCTGCTGGTCGTGGAAGCGATGAAAATGCAGAATGAAATCCGCTCGCCAAAGAGTGGCATCGTCGAGCGCCTCCAAGTCAAAGAGGGCCAGCCCGTCAACGCGGGCGAAGTACTTGGTTGGGTGGAGTAGGGGAAAGTCTGAAAGCCAGGAAAATCTCTTAGTGCCCCGAGGACTTGGCAGGAAACTCCGTCTTTGCCGCATCCGGCAGCTTGCCCGCAGCTTCGATGATTTGCTGCGCCAGATAATTCGTGACGTGCGATTCATCCCGCGCGATCGTCAGGTAAGCGGCACGCAGCAACTGTTCCTTGTGATTGCGCAGCGTGTCGCGAATCGTCTGCTGTACTTGCGGATCGGTAATGCTGCGCTGCCCGGGCGATTCGCGCGAAATGAGTTTCAAAATCACGAAGCGCGATCCATCCTTCGACTGAATCGCCAGCGGCGGGCTTACTTGCCCCGCCTGCATTCCCATCACGGTCTTCTTCAAGATCGGATCGGATTGGTTCAGCGCCGATTCCGGCACATATCCCAAATCCCCGCCCATCGCCGCCGAGTTCATATCCTCGGAGTAGTCCATCGCCAGTTGCGCGAAGTCCGCGCCGCTGTTCAACTTGTCTTCGAGCATCTTCACTTTGCGCTGCGCTTCCGCCTCGGTGGTCGCGTCGTCATTCTTCAGGTTGCGGATTTGCAATTCCTTGCGGGGTGTCACCACGATCTCGGAAATCCGGTAGCGCGGCTCCGCGACGTTGAATTGCGCTTTGTTCGCGTTGTAAGAGTCGGCGATGTCCTGGTCGGTGATCGTTATTTTCGCCACCACTTCGTGATTCAGCAGCTTGGTGATCGAGAGTTGTCGCCGTAGGTCGTTCTTCAAATCGTCCACGGACACGCCGCGCTCTTTCAGTTGTCTCTGGAATTCATCCTCGGTGTAGGGGCTCTTCAGCTCGGTGAACTTGTCTTCCACTTCGCCGTCGCTAGCTTCCAGGTTCAGCTTCTTGGCGCGCTCCAGCAGGATTTCGTTGTTGATCAGTTCGTCCAGGACATTTAACTTCAGTGACAGCGCTTCTTCCTGCGAAGGGGCCTGCCCCTCCGGATTCACTCGCGTCCGGTAGTACTTTTCCACGTCATCGCGCTTGATTTCTTGCCCGTTTACCACCGCCCACACATCCGGAGACGGTTGCGCCTTCTGTCTGCAGCCCGTGCCCATCGCCAGCGCCATGGCCGCCGCGGGCAACATCCATGCCACGCGCGCCACGCCATTCATCAGGCCGTGCGGACGCCTAGCCGCGCTGTTTTTCGCATGCGGTAGATTCAAGGGGGGTGCTCAGGCCGCTTTCTTCACGCGGCCCGCGCGAATGCAGGCCGTGCAAACTCGAACATGCTTCCTCGAGCCGTCCACGACCGCGCGGACGCGCTTCAGGTTCGGATTCCACCGTCTCCGCCGTGTATTGTTCGCGTGACTGATCACGTTGCCAAAATGCGGCCCTTTGCCGCAAAATTCACACTTCAGTGCCATTGTTCTTCCTACTCAGGCCGTCTTGTCCAGCCGGAAATTTTGCTCTGTTGAAGTCGCAATACCGAGCTTCCCATTCTAACAGACCCCTCACCTCCTTCAAAGCTCGCCTTTTGCCCGGTGCTGCCCCATCTCGATTCTGCGTCACTTCTACAAGGCAGCGCCGGTTTGCCAAGAGGTTGTTTCTGAGTCCACCGGGTGATCCCGACCACAATCGGATACAAGCCACATTTGGAGCTTCCCACTCCCCGCAACGGCACTTCTGAGGAATTAGTTAGATTTCACCCGTCCGGTAACCGCTGCGGGCTCAACTGGTCGGCGCAACACTTGCACGAGGATCCGATAAGTCTAGTCCTGCGGCGCGTTGACCAATTTTGAGCGAGTGATCGGCAATCCGGGAGTGATCCATGATCGGCACTACGAACTGCCCCTGTAGATTTCATTTGGTGACGTCCTAATTTGAGATCCTTTGGTGGTACAGCACCCAGAATAGACCCTGAGATGCCAAAAATGTTTCCCGCTTTTTCCTTGACAAAAGGTTACTCTAAGCGTATAAATCCTTTTAGGCAACTTTGTGCCATATACCCGGAACGCCAATCTCCTGATTGGCGTTTTTGCTTTCTGTAGCCCGCGGTTGCAGCCTAAGTCCTTTGCCTGCCACTCTTGCGAACAATGCCGCATTCTGCGCAATTTAAGGCCGCGTAAGTCTTTTGTTTGCTACTCTTACGAAAAACAGGGGGGGTGGAGTATCCGCCAGCGGCGTCCATGCATGACCGCTACCGCTGGGCTATCCAAGTTTTACGGATTGCCCGACAGTCCGACCGGCTAACGATTCGCAAATCTTCCCGTCACGCTCCGCAAGAATCCGCGCGCCTCATCAAGTCCTAGCGCCAGGATAGCCCCAAAATAGATGACCCCAAACGGAACCAGGACGGCAACAGCCACTAGAATCGGCGAGTGACGGCCCAGAAAATGATGGATTGCCCACCCCGCCGAAGCCGCCACCAGGGCTGCTCCCCAAAGCTTAGCCAACGAATCCAGCGGAAGACCTGTGGGGCCGATGCGGCGGTTCAACGTTCGCCGGAGCAGCGCAAACTCAACCCAGGAAGATATTCCGGCGGAAATGGTGAGCCCGGCCGCTCCCCAGCGCGCTTCGATGCCCAGCACATGCGGCAATGGGAACGCGCAAAGAAGACCAAGAATCGTCGTCAAGATAACGCGGATCACGGCGAACTTCAGCGGAGTCCGCGTATCGCGCAGCGCATAGTAAGTAGACGAATAGAGTCGGCCCAGCGTCGAGGCCAGCAGCCCAACCGTGGCTCCCGCGAGGATTCCCCACACATAGATCACGTCGGCCTGCTTGAACTGCCCCGTGCGGTAAATCGCCGCGACGATGACGTCGCCGAGGATCAAGAATGCGGCGATCGAAGGGACCACGAACATGGCGATCTGGCCGAGGCCGGAGTTGAGCCTCCGGCGCAACACGGCAGCCACTTCCTCCTCGCTGCCTAGCGTGCCAGACATGTGCGGAAGTTCCGAGGCCGAAACCGACATGCCGAAAAGGCTCACGGGAAGCAAATAAAGAATCTGCGCGTAGGAGAGCGCCGACACCGCGCCCATCGGCAGCCAGCTTGCCAGCAGCGTATCCACATAAGCGCTGATCTGGACGACGCCGCGCCCGACGAAAACGGGGATGAAATTGCGCACCACCGTCTTCACATTTTCCGTCTTGTAATTCAGCGAAAGGTGCAGGCCCTGCAGCAGTCGCAGCACGACAGGCAGTTGCACGGCCACTTGCAACGCGCTGCCGGCCACCGATCCCCACGCCACGATCTCCGCCAGCGGAAATTGTGCGTAGCGGCCTCCCCATCCCCACATCGTGGCGATCATGGCTGCGTTCCATACGACCGGCGCCACATAGGATAGGAAGAATCGGCGGTGGCTGTTGAGAACTCCGAGGCACCACGCTGAAAAGACCAGCAAGCCCGCGCTGGGAAATAGAATACGCACGAGGTGAATCGTCAGCTCACGCTTAGCGCCGCTGAATCCTCCCGCGATGGCATCGATCAGGTAAGGCGTGGTGAGCACGCCCAGCAGCACGATCACTGAGGTAGTCAGCGCAAGCAGCGCCGCCACGGCACCCGCAGTCCGGCGCGCTTCTTCGTCGTCTTTGTGCGCCAGGAGCTTGGCGTAGACGGGAATGAACGAAGCGGAAAGCACTCCTTCGCCGAACAAATTTTGCAGAAAATTAGGAATGCGGAACGCGGCCTTGAAAGCATCCGCGGCGTCGGAGTTGCCGAAATAATGGGCGAACACCCGCTCGCGGATAAGTCCAGCGATGCGGCTGAGCAAGATTCCCGCCGCAACCAGAAGGGCGTGCTTCTTCGATCCGCCCCTGGAATCTTCTGCTTTTGCGGGGTTCGTCACGCGGGATTAGGAGCTAGTTTGAGCATACGATGGAATCAATTCATTACAAGAGCCGCTCGCGGAGATGTCAACCCCGAATCTGGCGACTGTGCGCTCTTCGTCGCTTCCCAAGCGTCGGGGAGCCCCTCCAACGTCATTGAATCTGTTGTGCTCCTCTTTGGGCTGCAACAGGCCGTCCATGTAAGAGACCCAGTCCGAGGCTTGGAGCTTCTCATCCGGTAGGCCACGCCAGGCCTTTTGAGCCTCCACAGAACCGCCGTCGGACGGTCATGTTCAACCGCAACTCGCTCCTCCCGGCAGGGTTAGTTTCACGGGGATTTGGCTTGTTGCTTGAATTTTTTGTATCTCGAGGTTCCATCCGAGGAGGGCCCCGGACTCGCTAGACCCAAGCGCAACCTTTCACAGAACTTGGGCATCTTAGATTGCTGATAGGTCATTCCGTTTCAGTAGTTTACGGAATAACTACCTGTCCTTTAGGCCTGGCTCGAAATTGCCTAAAACACTATTAGTCCAGCCCCTACAGGGTCCGCCCGATTCTTTCCGGCCCGTTAAAATTGTACTTTGAGCCTTCGGCAGAAATGGAGACCGATTGCTTTGCCCAAGCTGACTTCAATCAGTTCTCGCATCGCATCGGACGGACCTATGCCCATCCGGGTGACAGCCCTTGCCCGCTTAGCGACCGCCCTGATTCTCCTGCTCATCTGGCTCGCCCCTTCCCCGGCCTATGGAGACGTCGGCGTCCTTCTCAACGAATCGTTGGATACGAGCTTTGCCAGAATCTCGGGCTCCGGCCATACCGCCGTCTATTTCTCCCGCATCTGCGCGGATTCGCCCATAAAACTGCGTCTCTGCCGACCTGGCGAGCAAGGCGCGGTCATGAGCAATTACACCACTCTTGGTGAAGACCAGCCGTTCGAGTGGAACGTGGTCCCCCTCTCGATTTATCTATACGGAGTCGAGGATCCTGGGAACCGCCCGCTATTCGGCTCGCAAAAAATCAAGCATGTCCTCGAGGAAAGATATCTCGAGAAATTTCTTTCCGGCTACTGTGACACCTCCGACTGCCGCACCAGCAAGAAAGCCGAATGGCGCGAAATGGTCGGTGCCACGCTTGAGCGGAGCATGTACGCTTTCGTCGTCGGAACCACCGTCGAGCAGGATCTCGCTCTGATCGACGAATTCAATTCTCTCCCTAATAAGAATCGCTTCAACGGCATCACGCGCAATTGCGCCGATTTCGTCAGGCGCGTCATCAACACGTATTTCCCCCATGCCGCCAAGGCCGACTATCTGAACGACTTCGGCCTCATCACCCCCAAGGCCATCGCTCGCTCGTTTGACCACTATGCCGAACACCATCCGGAAGCGCATCTTCGCGTCCTTCATTTCGCCCAGTTGCCCGGCACCTTCAAACGCAGCAGCGAATGCCGCAACGCAACCGAGCAGTTGTACCACTCCAAAAAACTCCTTGTTCCCATGCTCATTTTTGCCGACCACGAACTGCCATTCATGGCCGCTTCTTACCTGCTCACCGCGCGCTTCAACCCCGAGCATGAGTTGGAGCAGCATCCCAACGCCGAGTCCTCGGACCTCGCGCAAAAAATCCGCCAAGCAAAATCGGAGAACAACGCCCCTCGAGAATTGCAGCTCGAAGCGGTCGCCAGTCAAGAGAGCGAGCAACTGGTGGGCACCGCGAGAGAATGGAAACAATATCGAGCGGAATTTGACGATCTAGCCGACGACGCCATTAGCCGAGAAATTATTCCCAACTACGATTTTCTGGGCCGTCTTTTTAAATATCTCGATCGCTCCGGCACCCCTTCCGTCGACTCCAACGGGGCCCTATGGCTGGAGCTCTCGCAAGGCGGCAAGCCTGCAAAGCTTGGTCTGAGCGCTAGCAACCTGTTCGCCCCTGGCACGGATTCCCAGGGGGCCTACGCCATGATTCTGGCACGCGCCGATCACTACCTAAAGAGCCCCAAGCACAGCCGCGAGGTCATGCCGGAATTCAAAGGCGATTGGGCCCTCTTGCAAGCGGCGCGCATCAATAGCTCGATCTCCACCGCAGCAAATAGCAATAGCGCTTCGCCCTCAGCAAGCTCGCGTCCCACTTCTCTGTCCGCGGCACAAGCTCCATAACGGCGCTTTCTTGGCGGGTCCTGTGAGTACTAAGGCATTCCGCCTATCCTTTTTGCCTCTCCGTACCATTTTGTCCGTTCTGCTTTTGCGCAACTTTAGTCTTGTCTCTTTCATCTGTACTGATGTAGTTTGCCCGTCACGGTGCAGCAAATGCTCCTCTTGGTCCGGGTCCTGTTTTTGTTTTTGGCTTTGCTCCTCGTCTCTGGTCAGGCGAGCTCCAATCCTCCCGCTGCCCCTGCAGGCATTTCTTCTGCTTCTCCCGTCATTGTCATTGGCTTCGTTGGCGGCTTCGTTCGCCGCGATGATCGCGTCCACATCGAGGTCCAGCTCGTCGATCGGCTCCGCGAAGAATATGCGTCCGGCGTTTTTGGACAAACGTTTGAAAATCACCGTGGCAAGGACGCCTATCAAGAAGTACTCCGACTCTTGGATGCCAACCACGATGGTGCCTTGTCTCCTGAAGAAAAGCAGAACGCCCGCATCATTATTTTCGGGCACAGCTGGGGCGCCTCGGAAACGGTCGAACTCGCGCGCGAACTTGGAAAAGAAGGCATTCCCGTGCTTCTCACCATCCAGGTCGACAGCGTTTCCAAGCTCGGCGAAAATGACGCGATGATTCCCGCCAACGTCTCCCAAGCCATCAATTTTTATCAGCTAGACGGGTTTCTCCACGGCCGGCCGAAGATTCGCGCGACCGATCCCGCCCGCACTCGCATCCTCGGCAATTTCCGCTCCGACTACAAATCGAAGCCCTTCACGTGCGGCCAGTATCCTTGGTGGGACCGCACCTTCATGAAGCCACACATTCAAATCGAGTGCGATCCCGCTGTCTGGAAGCAAGTCGAATCGCTCATTCGTTCGAACTTGTCTTTGGAAGCGCGAATTCCCCCGGCCAATGAGACTGGTTCCACGGACTCGCCCCTGAAATAGAATCGCGCGGCTTTTTGATAACCGCCGCGCGCACCGGCTGCGTATTCAACTACATCTCCAGTCCAATCAAGCGCATCAATTCCAGCGCGTTGCTCTTCTCGACCACACCTTCGCGCAACTTGTAATCGAATTTCATTTTGCCGTCCACGACTTGATCCTCGAAATGCATATTCCGCAAAACGTTTCCCACTTCGGCTGTAATTTCCGTCAACGCCAAATCGTGAGTCGTCACGACGCCGATCGCCCGCCGTTTCAGCAGCGCCTGAATCAATCCTTCCGCTCCAATCCTCCGGTCTTTCGAATTCGTGCCCTCGAGCAACTCATCGAACAAGAACACCAACGGCAACGCTTCATTCGAGGCGTCAAACACTTTCCGGATATGCAGAATTTCCGTATAAAAACTCGACCGTCCCTCTTGGAGCGAATCGGTGCTTCGAAGACGCGTTCCAATTCTGAGCGGCGTCAGGCGCAGCCGGGCGCCGCGAATTGGCGCTCCCGCCATCGCCAGCACGGTATTTATTCCCACCACACGGAGCAACGTGCTTTTTCCGGACATGTTCGAGCCGCTAACCAGCAGCACTCGCGTCCGCGCGTCGAGCCGCACGCTGTTTCGCACACACTTCTCCGCCGCGATCAGCGGATGACCCAATTCCACGCCGTCAAAGAATCCCAGCCCGTCTTCCGCGCTCGCAAATTCTGGGAACGGATCCGCGGGATGCTCATGCGAGTACGTCGCGAGCGAAAGCAGGGCTTCGATCTCTCCGGTCAGCTCCGCCCACCGCCGCAGCCTCGCGCCGCACCGCCGCCGCCATGCTTCCGCAGCCATCCCCACCTGCACGCTGTAGAGAAACGGCAGCTCGGACATCCGCGAAATCAGGCTGTCGCTGGCGTCGATCCAATAAACGATATGTGCAAATTTGCGTACCGCCCGCGAAGCCGGCTCGCTCTTCTGCTTCAATTCCGCAGCAAGGTCCTGCAATCGCGGTGACGCAAACGGTTCCCGCTCCAATCGTTCCAGAATCTCCGAAAAAAGCAGCAAGCCTTCCGCGTTGCAGTCCACGCCTTCGATCACCGTGTGCGCTCTGCGCCAGAGCCAAGCCAGAACGGCCGCCTCCGCTCCCAAAACGCTCAAAAGCGGCCACAGCGCGGCACTCTCGAAGTAATAGACGATCGAAGCAGCCGCACCAATCGCGAGCAAAGCCATTGCGGTGCGCCAAATCGAGCCGACCGGCAAAATAGGCTTGCCCTCCGCCCATTCGATCAGCGTCTCCGGGTTCAGCCGCGACCGCAAAGCTTCCCCGGTCACTGCCAAGTCCTCGCGCAAATCCAGTTTTTCGCGCAGTTCGACAATCAGATTCTGCCGCTCCAGAATCGCTGCGACTGGCGATCCTTCGCTCAACCAACTCGCTAGACGGCTTTCTCCCATCGGCAAGCGCGCTGTCGAAAGCAATTCGAACAGGCACCCTCGCCCAAAAAGATCCAAGTCCTCCGCATACACGTGATTCGCGTCGCGGAACCGGTCACCCGTTTGCCCGCTGCCGGCCCAACGATCCTCAATCCGCGCAACCCCCTTCCGATAAAAGTCCGCGGCCGTCTCCGCGCGTCCTTTAGCCCGCAAAACGCGTCCATGCAAAATCCCCAGCAGCGCATAAACCGCAGCCGGGACAATCAGCCAATAAATCGCCAGCCAGTGCCTGCCAAAAATGATCCACGCCAAGACCAAGCCCGCCGCAATGGCAATCAACTTCGCGTAGCCAATACGCAAGTGCAGACGGTCTTTCCCGGCTATCGTCTCCAAATGTTTCCCCAACCGCTTTTCGTACTCCGCCTTCGGCCCAGCCACATTCCCTCTCAGCTACATTCAGCGCGTCAAACGCATCGCCGCCACACGTCGAGTCTATCTCTTCTCCCCCGTCTCGGCATCCGCCCGCGCCTCCATGAACGAATTCCGGCTCATTCGCCCAAGGTGCAGCCGGCGGGAGCAACCATCCGCGGCAC
Source organism: uncultured Acidobacteriota bacterium (assembly GCA_963753745.1). Classification (GTDB taxonomy): domain Bacteria; phylum Acidobacteriota; class Terriglobia; order Acidiferrales; family UBA7541; genus Acidiferrum. The sequence goes on along the minus strand of CAVWDX010000011.1, from coordinate 319,191 downwards.
TCAACAAATGGAATCTCAGCGGGCAATCGTGCTTAGGAAAGGATAGTGGCTGGCGGCGGCCATGAAGAAGAGCATGGGGAAAGAAAGCCAGAACGAAACTCGCGCGGTCAGAAAGCCCCAGCGCATCAGGCGCTCGGCTTGGGGCGGCATCGGTACTCCTTGCTCCGCGCTCGCGCGCGCCCACTTGATCAGCTTTTTCTGGACACGCCAAACCACGCCCCAGGTGTTCAGCAGCATGACGAGACCCAGCCCTCCGCCGACGCTGATGGCCAGGTGCGGGTTCGAGACCATCGGCCCGCCGTTCAACGCCAAGACAAGCCAGGATGCGGCGGCCACGACAATGACAATTCCGATGCCGCGCACCCAGGGGCTATTCAGAAACCCCTTTGCAGGGAGTTGAAAGGCATAGATGAAAGCATACGCGGCGGCCCAAACGAGCAGCCACCAGCCGAGCCACTGGAAAGCAAGCGAAGGGCGTCCCGCGGCTCGTGCGTCAGAGACGAGATACAGCTGAAAATAGCGAAGTCCCACGAACACAGTGATCAGCGCCGACCAACGAAACCACGCCATCGCTTTGGACATCAGCGCGGGATAGATTCTCACGCGAACCGATGGATCAATTTGTTTCATCGCCGGAGTCAAAACCAAGTTGAAAAAGTACAGCAAGCCAATCCAGATGATGCCGAAGATGAGATGCAGCCAGCGCAGAGCCATCATTTCGTTGGCTAGGGGACTTTCCAGAACACTGAAGCGAGGCGTCCAAGCGGGAAAAGTGAGCGCCGAAAAAATATGGAACATCGAGGGCCTCCGAGTTCAAAGGCTTCGGGCGGATCGTGGTTGCAGAAACAACGTAGCGGAATGCGGGCCACGCCGTCAAATTAGTGGAGGCTCAGTGGAGTGCGGCCAAATTAGAGATTTGCGCGATGCGGCGTTTGCGGCGCAAGATGCACGAAGGTAGCAGAGATATAAGAAAACTCGAGGCACTCCAAGAAATTCGGAGATTGCCAGCAGACAATTTATTGATTGGTTGTGGCGTTCGCTGCGGCGGCGTTTCCGATGGCGTCGCCATTCAGGACGAGTTCGACGCGGCGATTGCGCTGGCGGCCTTCGGGGGTGTCATTCGTGGCGACGGGCTGCGATTTTCCGAAGCCGCGCGCGGTAATGGTTGAAGCGGGAACTCCCTGCTCGGCAAGGAAATCGCGTACGGAATCCGCGCGGCGCTCGGAGAGCTGCTGATTGAATTCATCGCCGCCCACGCTGTCCGTGTGGCCTTCAATCTGCAGATTCAGGCCGGGATGCGCGAGCAGAATGCCCGAAATTTTCGCGAGTTTTTCGCGCGCACCGGGCTTGAGAGTGTAGCTGCCGGTATCAAAGAGCACGTCGGACATATTGACGATTAAACCGCGAGCGGAATCGCGCGTTTGCAAAATGGAATTGAGCTGGCTAAGAAGTTGCGCGCGAAGTTGCGCCTTTTCCGCTTCGGCTTGCGCGGCCGCTTGGCGCGCTTTTTCGGCTTCGGCCTCCGCGGCGCGCTGCTGATCGACAGCGGCGGCTTTATCCCGCGCGGCTTGTTCGGCGGCTGCTTGAGCGGCTTGCTGCTGCGCTACCGCGGCGGCCGTGGCTTGCTCGGCTTCCGCTTTTTGCCGCGCGGCATCCGCGGCGGCTTTTTCCGCTTCTTGCCGCATTCGAATGGCATCGGCTTTGGCGGCTTCTGCCTGCTGGCGAGCGAGTTCCGCATCCTGGCGCCGTTTAATTTCCGCAGCGGCTTGTTCTTCGGCAGCTTTCTTATCCGCTGCAGCTTTGGCTTGCGCTTCTTCCTCGGCCTTCTGCTTTACGGCCATCACGCGCGCTTCTTCGGCGGTTTCCACGACTTCGCGAGCCGCGGCTGAGACGGATTTTTTGTCGCCGCGATTGCGGTAAATGTCTTCCGTGTTTTGGAGCTGCTGTTCGGCTTTGGCAAGGGAAGAAGCGGCGTACTTATCGGCCTGCGCGATGTGCGCGATGCGCACAGCGTTGCGCGCTTCAAACAGTTCGAGGGGAGTTTTGCGGTCAATGCCGAAGATGGCGTTTTCAATTTTCGTGTTCGAAGAGGAATAGATGCCGCGACCAAGCAATTCGTACTGGGCGTCAATGTTTTCAACTTTGCCTTGCGTGGCGGGGCCCAGAACATTTTCGAGAACAACCATGTTGCCCGGCTGGGTGACAGCAAAATACGGCTCGGCGGTCACGATCATGCCGAAGGTTTGCATATCGGTGATGGCTTTCACCTGGCCGCTGCCGTGATTGAGGACGACCTCGCCGAGATTCACGGCGCGTCCTTGGGAGGAGACGGCCCATAGCACGTAGGTCAGATATTCGAGGCCAAATTTTGTAGCGTTTTCAAAACCGGAAAATTTGGCTTCGATTTCCATGCGGTTGCTTTTGCTCTCGACCTTAGCTTCGCCCGAGGCGCCTTGCATGAGTTCGGTGCTTTGAAAATCAATCTTGGTGGTGCCGCCGGCGCGGCGATAGTTGACAGCTTTGGTGGTGCGGAAAACGGTGCTGGGCGCGGAAGCAGGCGAGCCGCCCGCAGACTGAGAAACGGAAGCCTGGCTTTGGGGCTTGGCCGCAGGGGGCGCTTGGCCGAGTGCGGGGTAGGCAAGAGTGCCGAGCATGCCTGTCATTGCGAGATAAAAAGATGCCTTTTTCACGTCAGACTCCTCGGTCGCCGTCGATGGCGACCTCTTTTAGACAAACGACTCTCGCTTTGTTCCAGCGAGCGGTTGCAACTCCAAAAGGGAACGATGTACTAGGTTCTTTTTATCGTAGCAAGAAAGGGGCGAAGGGAAAGGGCGAGGGAAAGCCCTTTTGTACAAGTGATTACGAGGAGCAGAAGGCCCGTTCGCGTGAGTGAGCATGGAGTTCGCAAACCTCCATGAAGTTCTGAGAGTTAGACTGGTGAGCGAGTTCCCGCTCAGCTTGATGAAGAGCTATTCGTATCGCAAAGCAACCAATGGATCGACGCGGGTGGCGCGGCGCGCAGGGATGTAGCAAGCGGCAAGCGCGACGAGGGCGAGGATGGCGGCGGCCAGTCCGAGGGTCACCGGATCGCTCGGCTTCACTCCAAAGAGCATGCTGGCCATCAAGCGAGTGAGAGTGAGAGCGGCGACGAGGCCAAGAGCCAAGCCCAGCGCAGCGAGGCGGCCTCCTTCGAGGAATACTTGTTTCAAAACGTCCGCTGGAGAAGCACCGAGCGCCATGCGGATGCCGAATTCCTGCGTGCGCTGCGTCACGGCATAGGCCATGACGCCGTACACGCCAACCGCAGCCAAAGCAAGAGCCAGCACGGCAAACGCAACGAGGAGAGAAAGATTCAGCCGCGGCTGGGCGACGGAATTCGAGACGAGCTGATCCATTGTCGCAATGTTGTAGAGCGGGAGGTCCTTGTCGATAGCGAAGACCTGCGAGCGGATGGCATTAGTCACGCTGGAGGGGTCCAGGGAAGTGCGCACAGCGAGGGTCATTTGACGCGGGGAAAAAACACCGTAAAGCGGCTGGCTGTGCGGGAAGTAAATCTGTTCCCGGCCTTCAACGTCGAGCGAGTAGTGCTTCACGTGTCCGACCACGCCCACGATGGTGCGCCAGCGCGGCGCCGCGGGCTTGACGTTGGGTATGGTATCGATTGCCACGCGTTGGCCGATGGCATCCCGATGTGGCCAAAAGCGGCGCGCGAAATTCGCATCGACCACAGCGACGAGCGGGGCCTTCGCATCATCGGCGGCCGTCAGGAACCGCCCGCGGACGAGCGGGATCTCCATCGCTCGAAAATACTCTGGTGTGGCCACGCGTTGATCGATTTCCATGTACGGAAGGTTGCCCAGCTGTTGCAGTCTCGGGATGTCGGGAATCGAGGTGTCCTCGAAAAAGACGGAACCGGAAGTATAAGAATCGCTCAGCGGCATTTGCGAAACAGCACCCGCAGATTGAACGCCCGGAACTGTCTTCACCTTCGTCATGAGCTGTGTAAAAAACGTCTGCACCGGCACGCCGTCTGGATAAGTCTTTTCCGGCAGTGAGAGCTCCATCGTAAGTAAGTGTTGCGATTGGAAGCCCGGAGAAGCTTCGAGAAGCCGGCTAAAGCTGCGGATCAAGAGGCCCGCTCCGACAAGCAGTAGCACTGCCAGGGCCAGCTCTGAAATCACAAGCCAGCTGCGCAGGTTGAGGGTGCCGCCTGCTGCGGACGTGCCGCGGCCAGCCTCGTTGAGCGTTTCGCGTAGATCGATTCGCGCGACGTGCCAGGCCGGAACTAGGCCGAAGAATACGCCCGTCAGCAGCGATACACCGAATGTGAACGCGAGCACCAACGGATCTATATGGGCTTCACCTATGCGCGGGGTATTAACCGGGACAAGCGCGCGGAGCGCGCCAATCCCCCAGTAGGCGAGCAAAAGCCCAAGCAGGCCGCCCGCAAACCCTAGAATCAGGCTTTCCGTAAGTAATTGTCTTACAAGGCGCCCACGTCCCGCGCCCATCGCCGCCCGGATGGCAAGTTCCTTTTCACGCGCGGAAGCGCGCGCGAGCAGAAGATTCGCCACGTTGGCGCACGCGATGAGAAGCACGAATGCGACGGCGCCCAGCAGCACGAGTAGGGCCGGACGAAGCCTTCCGACAAGCTGCTCCTTCACGGGCACCATGTACATGTCGAAGTTCTGTTGGTCCGGCCCGTAAGTGCCGGGAAACCCGCGCCGGAGATCGCTCGCGAACCGTGTCAGCACAGCTGAGGCCTGGGCAAAATCCACGCGCGGTTTCAGACGCGCCACGACATGAAGATAGTGCGAGCCACGATCGTTGGGTCTCGCGCGATCCAGACCAAGGGGAATCCAAAGGTCCTGTTTGCCGCCGAGAGTAAATTGTTTGGGCAGAACACCTACTACGTTGTAGGTCTCGCCGTCGAGCTGAATCGGTTTGCTTACGATGTTCGGGTCGCCGCCAAACTGGCTTTGCCAAAGTGCATAGCTGAGAAGCACAAAGTGAGAATGGCCAGGCTGGTCCTCATCGACGCCAAAGGTGCGGCCGAGAATCGGGGTAATGCCTAGCATGGGAAGGACACCTGCCGTCGCGCTGGCTTCGGAAACTTGCACGGGTTGTGCATCCGCGCGAGTCAGGTTCGCTCTGCCGCCCAGCGCGTATGCGGCAATCTGAGAAAACGATTCGTTGTGATCCAGCAAATCCCAGTATTCGGGCTCTGAGATCCAGTTCTGCGCGATGCCATCCTTCTCGAACTTTCCCCAAATATTGAAGAGCGAAGGGGAATCCTTGTAAGCAAGCGGACGCAGGAGGACGGCGTTCACGATGCTGAAGATGGCGGTGTTGGCGCCTATGCCGAGGGCGAGAGTGAGGACAGCAACGATCGTGAAGCTCGGCGACTTCGCAAGCATTCGCAGCCCATGGCGCAAGTCCTGAAGAAGAGTTTGCATGGATGCACCCCTAAGATCTGCTGAGTTGAGGGCAGATGTCCTTCCAAACATCTTTATTGTTAAGTTCCTGTTTTGCCAGGGCTTATCAGCTTACCGGCAGGAAGGTAGGATCCCGGAGCTGTGCGCTTGCGGGAAAATACTGTCGCGGAATCGGACAAAGATCTGTGCTCAGAATCTGAATTTCAGCCGAACTACAAGCAAAGATCGCGATCCAGAATCAGTGTCATGGGAAGCGAACGACAAGATTGTGGAGGAATTGGCAGCAAGTTTTTCCACAAATCTACCGGATCGATGAACGGTGTGAGACGGAAAAAGGCATTTGCGCGAGCTGGCGGACCGCATATTCGGCCAGACTGAGCTAGAGATGAAGCAAGAACTAGTGAGTTTCGGCACTACGCGAATGTTTATGGGGGGGCTTGAGCTGACCCTGGGATTGATATTTAGTGGAACAATTCCGATGCTAAGACGTCTATGTATTATGAGGTCTGGGTATGGCCAAAGCTGAGGCTTTGCAGGGTTCGATGGATTTGCTTGTGTTGAAGATACTTTCGAGGCGGCCGGGGCTGCACGGGTACGCCATCATGACAGCGATTCAGGACATTTCCGGCGAGGTACTGCGGGTGGAAGAGGGGTCGCTTTATCCGGCGCTGCACAGGATGGAGGAAGCCGGGTGGATTCGGGCGGAGTGGATTCGGAAAGAGACGGGGCGGAGGGCGCGATTGTATGAGTTGACGGCGGCGGGAAAAAAGCAGCTTGGGTTGGAAGAGTCGAGGTGGCAGGCCGTGACTTTGGCGGTGAACCGGGTTTTGCGGGAGGCATGAGATGTCGTTTTGGTCGCGGATAGGCAATACGTTTCGTAGCGAGCGCGTGAATCGAGAGATCGATGAAGAATTGGAATCGCACATTGCGGAGGCGGTCGCACAAGGGCGCGACCCTGAGGAGGCACGAAGAGCGTTCGGCTCGTCGCTGCGGCACCGCGAAGGGAGCCGCGACGTGAGGCTGATTGCATGGCTGGAATCGCTGCGGGCGGATGCGGTGTTTGGTTGGCGGCAGCTTGCGAAGAGCAAAATGACTTCGGCGGCGGCCATTCTTTCGCTTGCGTTGGCGATCGGGGCTTGCACGGCGGCGTTTCGGCTGATCGATGCGCTGCTGTTGCGGCCTTTGCCGGTGGCGCATCCCGAGCGACTTTACAATTTGGCGCAGCAGGGCATTGGGCCTGACGGAAGACCGCAGTCCTTCGATGGCTGGGCTTATCCCGCGTTCCAACTGATGCGTGCGGCGGTGAAGAACGAAGCGGAATTAATTGCGGTGTCGTACGCGGAGCCGGTGGACCTTACGTACAAATCGGACGAGGAGATGGAAAGAGCGTGCCTGCAATATGTATCCGGTTGGATGTTTACGACGTTCGGAGTGAAGCCGGAATTGGGGCGAGTTTTTACAGAGAATGATGACGTCAAGCCGGGTGGGCATCCTTACGCGGTGATCTCTTACGATTATTGGACACTTCGTTTTGGTCAAGATCCCAAAGTGATTGGGCGAACATTCCGGATGGGGAACGAGCTTTACGAGATCATTGGCGTGGCGGAGGCGCCGTTCACGGGAACGATGCCCGGTACGATGGTCGACATTTTCGTGCCGACAATGATGCATCCCGGAGTGACGCACAAGGACTGGACCTGGCACAGAACTTTGGCGATGGTAAAACCGGGAACGGCGCTGGAGCCGATGCGGCAGAAACTGGAGGCAAGATCGCGGGCGTTTGAAGAGGAGCGCGCCAAGGGCTTCCTGGGAATGTCCAAAGAGGAGATCGACAATTTCTTGAATCAGACGCTTGTGCTGGAGCCAGCGGATACGGGAGTCTCGAATCTGCAGAGAGAGACGCGGCGACCGCTGGAGATTCTTGGCGTGCTGGTGGGATTGGTATTGCTGATCGCTTGCGCCAACGTGGCGAATCTGATGACTGCGCAGGCTTCGGCGCGGGCGCGCGAGATGGCGGTGAGAGTTTCGATCGGCGGTGGACGGTGGCGGCTGGTGCAACTGGTATTGGTGCAGAGTGCCTGGCTTGCGGTTCTCGCGGCTGGCATCGGTGGGCTTTTTGCATGGTGGTCGGGCCCGTTTGTGCTGAGCATGATTAATCCACCAGACAATCCAGCGCGGATGGCGCTCCCGGCGGACTGGCGCGTGTTGGTATTCGGGATGGCGCTGGCGCTCGGCGTGACTTTGCTTTTTGGATTGGCGCCGGCGCTGCGGGCTTCGTCCGTAAATCCGGTAAGCGCGCTGAAAGGCGGAGAAGATCCGCATTCGAAACGGCGGCTGATGCATGCGTTGATCGCGGTACAAGTCGCGTTTTGCTTTCTCGTGCTTTTCGTCGCGGGACTCTTCGTCACGACGTTCAAACGGTTGTCTCAGGAGCCTACGGGTTTTTCCGCGGACCGACTGCTCGTTCTCGACGCGGTCGCAAAGCAACCACAGCCGGTCGAGTTCTGGGAGCAAACGGCCGAGCAGTTGCGCGGAGTGCAGGGAGTTCAGATGGTGGCGTTGACGGATCATCCGTTGCTCGGAGGCAGCAGCTGGAATAACTTTATTTCGGTGAATGGCGCGCCTCCCAACGGGATTCTGGCGTACATGCGGAGCATCTCGCCGGACTGGCTGGATACGATGAAGATTCCGCTGATCGATGGAAGAGATTTTCGCCCGAGCGATAGCGCAGCCGGGGGCAGCGATCGTCAACCAGACTTTCGCGAAAACGTACTTCGACGGCGTGGACCCGGTGGGAAAAACGTTTGAGCTGAGTATGGACGAGGGCCGGCGGATACGGTATCAAATTGTGGGTTTGGTTGGGGACGTCCGTTACAGGGATTTGCGTGAGCCGATTTTGCCGCAGCTTTATGTGCCATTTCATTCGGTCGACGCGAGCGGAGCATCGGGAAAGAGGAGCGCGGGGACTTTGCTTGTGCGAACGATTCTCCCTAACCCGATGACGCTGGCATCGGTCCTGCGACAGGAAGTGCCTCGCGCTCGGCCCGAATTTCGGGTGAGCCGGATTCGAACGCAGATGGAAATCAATCAGTCCCATACGGTGCGGGAGCGGTTGCTGGCGACTCTGGCGCTTTTTTTTGCTGTCGTGGCGCTCTTGTTGGCGGGTGTAGGGCTGTATGGCGTGCTGCACTACTCCGTGCTGCAGCGGCGGCGCGAAATTGGGATACGCATTGCAGTGGGCGCGCAAGCGGGTGGCATCGCGCAGGTGGTGACTCTGGAGGTGTTCTCGATGGTGTTGGTGGGAGCGATCGCAGGCGTAGGACTGGGTATGGCTTCGGTGCGATACATTGAGTCGCTGTTTTATCAAGTGAAAGCAACCGATTTGCAGATGCTGGCGTTGCCTGCGCTGGCGATTCTTGCGGGAGCGTTACTGGCGGCGCTGCGGCCGGTGATGCGCGCGGTGCGAATCGACCCAGCTACGATGCTGCGTGTGGAGTAGATTTCTGTAAAGCGGTGGATTTTGCCATACCGCAGAGTTACTAAAATAGCTCACAACATAGGATAGTTTTGCTGGTGCCCGAGAGAGGACTCGAACCTCCACGACCTTGCGATCACTAGCTCCTGAAGCTAGCGCGTCTGCCAGTTCCGCCACTCGGGCACAAGTGCGGTGGATGAATCCCCGAACAATTCGGGATTCCGATTCAACGAGGCTTTTTCATTGTGCCCGCCGCCTCTGGGCTTTGTCAACGAAGGGCCAGCAAAGGTACCCGAACCGTGGTGGCGGCGCGGGAGTGAGGCTCTCTCCGGATTGGGAGAGCGGAATGGTAGAGCCCCACGGCCAATGGTCAGGGGCGGTTTACCCATGCGGGAGGGCCTCCGCACGCGGGGGCCTGCAAGCTTTCAAGCATCAGTTTGGCTTATGCCCAAGAGTTGAAATTTGAATGGTTGGTGCTATACTCCGCCTCAGAACGCGGTCTCTCACCTTACTCGTCCTCGCAAAAACAGAGACCGCGCGCCCGTTCCAATGGGAGGCCACCATGGAAAACCTCACGGGTTCCATCTTGTATGTACTGATTGCCTGGGGGATCGTAACCGCCGTTTTCATGTTGTTGTTAATTCGGCGGAGCCTTCTTGCCAGCCATGAAGATGATCAAATCTTTCTCGATGGAGCACAGGAACACATGGCCCGGGAACAGCGAGAGTTAATCGCAAAGATAAACACACTTTCGCGGCCGCTTCTGACGAGCGGTATTGCTTCCGGTGTCTTGTTGCTGGTTCTTGCCGGTCTGTGGCTGTACAACGGATTGAAGAATTTCTAAACCGTTGAAGGTAACGGGCCCGCCCCCGACTCCTATCGCGCCGAACCACCGTTTGGACGGGGTTGCACGATTTGAGGTGTGTTCGCGGGCGGGACGGACTCGGCTGTCGGCACCACGGAAGTATGGTTATGCACGATCACCCAGTGGTTATCCCTTTTTTCCATGATGAGAGTGGTTTGCCCGCGGGCTGCAGAAGGTTGCCCGTCCACTACGGCTGAAAATTCCCACTGATAGCAGGCCCAAGCGAAGTTACCGCTGAACTTGATGTAGGTGTTCGTTCTATCCATGCGGACCTGCTGCATCCGGGCGTGCTGTTGCTGATAGGCCGCGAGATAGTTCTTCCAGCCAAATACAGGGGGAGCCCAGATGCCGTTGACCACCGAGACGTCGTCGGCATAGTCCTTGTGCAATTTCTCGATGTCGCCGATCTGCCAGGCGCCCAGCATCTCCGAAATCATATAGTCGATCTGCTGCTCATCGCCCATGGGAATGAAGGGCGTGGTCTCGGCGGGTGCATCTTTCTTCTTTTTGTCCTTCTGGCTCGCCACAGCCGGCGAACAGCAAACCAGAAGAAATACCGTCCCTAGAAGGAACGCCACGGCCGTCTGGATCGTGCGCCCGGCAAAATGATTATAGAAAAAATTCTTCATGCGTCTTCAACCCCCGGTGAATGAGGATAGCACGCTGATTTGCGCGCGGGAGCAGTGTGTCCAGTTGATTTACCTTGCCTGATGCGGCGGCAAAGTGGCTCGGAAGGCGCCAGAGGCGCGTGGGCTCAGTGCGAATGAGTCGCGCTGAGCAAATTGACGAAAAGCCGGTAGGCGCCGGGGACGCCGTCGGGAATCTCGCGAAAGAAAGCGATACCCGTGTAGATATACATGCCTTTGCCATAGCGGGTGTAGACCAGCGCTCCGTTGAGGTCCGGCTCGCCGGGATCGTGCATGGCCAGGAGAGGCGTGTATCTAGGGTCAAACTGGGTCCAGTCATACAGGCTGCGCTCCTGGACCCAACCTTCGAAGTCGGCTTGCGTGATTTTGTTGGGCCGGTTCAGGAGCGGGTCCTCTGGCATGAGAAATTTGACGGGCGAGTCTTCATCGGTGATGCGCGGCAGGTGTCCTTGCTCCGTCAGGATTTTCGCAGGATATGGGGCGTATTGCGCCTTGTTCCACGCGAAGTCCCGGTTGTACTGTACGACGAGGGTGCCGCCTTTCGAGACGTAGTCGAGCAGCCGCTGGTTGGCCCCGGGCAGTTCGGGACGAAGCTCATACGCGCGGACGCCGACGACGATGGCGTCGAATTTTGAGAGATCGGCGAAGGCCAGCGCCTGGGCATCGAGAGTTTCAACTTGAATCCCAAGCATTCGAAGGGCTTGCGGAATCGGCTCTCCCTCCGCGGTGATGTAGCCGACACGAAGATTTTCTGGAATTTCGATCGCGAGGGCATGCACGACGCAATCCGCGGGCTCACTCCAAAGCTGCGTCGGCAAGGAGGGCAGCGGCGCGAGCGACGTGGAGAATTTTTCATCGCCGCGTTTTGCGTAGGCGATGATGGGGTAATTTCCTGGAGCCAGCCTGTTTGGCGCGGTTACCGTCATTTTCGCGTAGCGGTCACCGGAGCCCTCGATGGAGATTTCGACGGGAGGGCTGGCGGAGAAACCGTGGGGTACGTCGAGGCCGACAGTGAGCTTGGCGGGTTCCGTTGCATAGGAATGCACACGCAGCAGTACATCGAACGGCTGCTCCGGTTTCCCGAGGATGGCAATGGCTTGCTTGGGGTCCACCGCGAGGGTATATGCCGGGACAATCCGCAGCGGGACGCGGTCCAGACGAGTGGAGCTGGCCTCGATATGGGTCACCGGAACTTCCGTTTGGAATTTATAGCCGGCGACAGTTACTTCTTGCTCGGCGTGGATGAGCGGCGGAGGATCCGGCAGAAGCTTGTCCCAAGCAATGAGCGGAGGCGCGGGCCGAGTTACCGCGATCGTGAATTCATATCCTTTCTCGGCATCGCCTTCTCGCTTGGATATTTTGAATCCGTCCGTAAGATTCAGATTGAGGCTGCCGAGTTCGCATCCGTCTTCCTTCCGGCAATGCGCTTCGGCATGAATTCCGAAAGATTCGCCAATGACCAGAGTGCTGCGGTCCGCCTCGACCTTCAGCTCAAGTCCGGCAGCGAGAGCGATGGCGCGCTGGAGGCGCTCCCTTATTTCTCTGAGATCGAATGCCTGGTCAGGTGTGTAAGTCGACGGATGAGAAGCAGAATCGGGAGCGGAAATGCTCGCAAGAAGAGTTCCTCCCTCCGCTAATTGCTTCAAAGCATTTCTCCAGTCCAGCGCGAGAGCGGCCGTTCGCGCGGCTGCGATTTTTTTGTCCGCCTCGACGGCTGCGAGGATAGTGCATCCTTCCTTTTTGAGCGACGCACACTGCGCGCGAGCAGCGGAGTCTGCCCATTGCTCGAGACCGACAGCCAGGGTCGAAGAATCAAACTTGCCGCGATTTTCGAGGAGCAAAACCACCGGCCTTCGGAGAAAAGGGGAACCGATAAAATTTGTGACACCTTGCGAGCGGTGGTTGGCGAAGGCATCGAGTCCGATTTCACGCCAGGTCTTGCCCCAAAGGGGGGAAATGTCATCCACGGGCAGCGTAACGCCGTCTGTGCTGGTCGCGCCGCCGCGTTCCGTATCGAGGAGCTGCACGGGATTGGACGAGCCGCCCCAGGGACGCAGTCCTTCTTGAATCTGCTCGGAAAACGCGTTGGGATCGGCGGCCATCTCCACGGCACGCGGGGTCCACAAACCAGATGTTTGGTGATGTCCATGGCCGCCGTGCACTCCGCCCCAGCCGTTGATGACGATATTGGGCCGAAACGTGCGAATCACGCGAACCATTTCTCCGAGGACGGGCTGTCCCCAGACTTTTTCCGTTTCCGCCGGTGTTTTTGAGAATCCGAAATCGGGAGCATTTGCAAAAAAGAGTTTTACGCCATAGCCTCGCGTCGCGGCGAGAAGCTCCTGCGTGCGAATAAGCCCGAGCTGAGGCGATTGCTCTGGGCCGAGGTCATTTTGCCCTCCTTCACCACGCGTGAGGGTCAAAAGAGCTACGTCGGCATGGAGGCCGCGTGCAAGATATGTGAGTAAGGTCGAGGATTCATCGTCAGGATGAGCGGTGATGTAGAGGATGCGCGTGGTGACGCGAGCGTTTTCGATAGCCTCGATGGTGTCTGGGAGACCGGGGCCTGTTCCTGGTGGAGGGGAGAATTGGGGCGAGGCTGGCTGCGCGGAAAGGGAGGCGAGCACGACACTGAACAGGATTGATCTGAGTGAGCCTAAGACTGGACGATTCACGCGGCCTCCGGTTGTTTCACCCTTTAGCGGGTATTTTTGTAAACGGCCATTGTCGCATTTCACGCGCCCGAATGAGAAATGCAAGAACGCCCAGCGCGATTTCCGCCAACCCCCACTTTCGGGCCGGGCCGGTCTGCCAGAAAAGCCAGGCCCAGCCGATCATCGTCAGCACCGCGGGCCAGGGATAGAGCCACATCCGGAACGGCAATCGCGCCGCACCCCAGCGCCGCCGTAACAATATCACTCCGACCGCCTGGCCGATGAACTGAACCAGCAGGCGCATCGCAAGGATGCCGGCGATGGCCGTCTCGAGCTTCAAAGTTATGCTGAAAAGGAAAGCGAGCCCGCCGAGAACGAGCAACGAGATGTAAGGAAAATGCTTGGTCGGATGCAGGCGTCCGAAGATGGGGAAGAAATTTCCGTCCAGCGCCGCCGAGTAGGGCACGCGAGAATAGCCCAACAGCACCGAGAAAACCGACGCGAGCGCGATCCACAGCACCATCCACGTGGCTGCTTGCGCCGCGTGATGGCCATACAATCTCTCCACAAACGTGCTCACGATAAATTTCGAATTTTGAGCTTCGCGCCAGGGCACGACTCCCAAGATGCTTGTTTGCATCGCCAGATAGAGCGCCGTGATTCCGAGAATGGAGAGAAAAATCCCCCGCGGAATGTTGCGTTCGGGATCGCGTATTTCCCCGCCCAAGTTGCAAATGTTGTAGTAGCCCCAGTAGCTGTAAACCGTGCTCACCATCGCGGAGCCCAGGCCCGCGAACCACACCCAGGAAAGAGAAAACGCGCCTGGAGGAAAATCGAACGCCATTTTCGCATTGAAATGGCTTGCTCCTCCCCAGATCAACCAAAGAAGAGTGCCAATCACGCCAGCCCAGAGTAAGACTGAAATCTTTCCGATGGTGGTGATGCGCCGGTAAAGGAGAATTACAAGGAGCAAGACCAGGCTGCCCGAGACGGCTTTGGCCTCGAGCGTCGTGAGCGGGTGAAGATATCCGGCGTAGCGCGCAAACCCGATGGAGGCGGATGCGATGGAAAGCGGGGCCTGAACGAACGTCTGCCACACAAACAGGAAAGACATGAGGCGGCCCCAGCGTCCGGGCCCGTACGCTTCGCGGAGAAAAACGTACGATCCGCCGGCGCGTGGCATGGCCGCGCCAAGCTCCGACCACACGAAGGCATCCAGCGTGGCAAGTGCCGCTCCCGCCACCCAGGCGATCAGCGCCTGCGGCCCGCCCATGGCTTTGATCACCAGCGACGTCACTACGAACGGCCCGATGCCCACGATCTCGATCATGTTGAGCGCGACGGCCTCTTTGAGGCCCAGGCCGCGCTCCAGGCCGGAGGGCTGCTCTACGGGCAGGATCCCGGACTTGCCAGGAACAACATTGTCATGGCTATTCGGCACGTCGCCGAGAATAGCAAATGCGCCTCGCTGCGGCTAACGCGCAATTTCTGCTTATGTTCCAGATTCCTTACTTGACTTGTCCCTTGAGCCATTCGAGTTTGCAACTTTGGTCGAACAGCTTAAACTCTTCAGGCGCGGGGCCGGCCTGCGCAAGAATGACTGGCTGCGGCTTTCTTGGAGATTCATCAGGTGCCCGCATGAACCTAAGGCGTGACTTTGCAACGGGCGCGGTACTCCTCTGCTCCATAGTGTTGACCGAGTGCTTTTTCGCACCCGAGGCGCATGCCCAAAAACTGAAGTTGCCCGGCGGAGCATCCGACGCAATCGGAAAAATCTACTCATTCGATATGGATGCAGCCATCGCTGATGCGCAGCGCATGCAGAAAGAAGAGCCCGGCCACCCACTGGGCTACTTGCTGGAAGCGGAAGCGTTATGGTGGAGAATTTGGTGCACGTCGGCGGAATTCAAATATGGAATGAGCGACGCCCGTCGCCGGCCAAAGCTTCGGGCCGACCAGCATTACTTCGACCTCATCACCAGCGCCTCGTCGATCGCTCAGGCGCACCTTCGGGAACATGAGACCGCAGAAATGCAGTTTTATGCGGGGCTGGCGGATGCGTTTGCCGCGCG
Source organism: uncultured Acidobacteriota bacterium (assembly GCA_963753745.1). Taxonomy (GTDB): domain Bacteria; phylum Acidobacteriota; class Terriglobia; order Acidiferrales; family UBA7541; genus Acidiferrum. Next base: position 304,043 of record CAVWDX010000011.1, on the reverse strand, counting down.
GCTTTATGGCCTTCGAGGCGAAAATCGCGCCACGGCTCGAGCCGGAATCCGCGCCCGGGCGCATTTTCTCCGCGCCATTCAAATGGACCCTCAACTTGTGGATGCCGACTTTGGACTGGGCCTCTACAACTATTATGTCGACACCCTCAGCACCATCGCTAAGTTCCTTGGCTTCTTTATGGGCATCCCCAGCGGGAACAAGCAAGAGGGCATTCGCCAACTGGAGCACGATATTGCGGACGGGGTGCTCACCCCTGACGTTGCCCGGTTCTATCTGGCTATGGACCTCCACCGTTATGACCAGAAATACGAAAAGGCACTGGCCGTCATCGGCCCACTGGTCGAGAGATATCCGTCCAATCCGCTGTTTCAACTGGCCCAATGCGATCTGTACGGCAAGCTGGGGCGCAAGGAGCAAGCGCTGGCTTGCTACCGTGCCGTGGCGGCGCTCTCCGTGCACGATCCAGAATGTCGCGGCCATATTCATGAGCTTGTGGTTGCGTCGCTGGCCGCGCAAGGCGTCGCGAATATTTCTGCGACCCGCTGAAAACGGGAGGGTTGCCGCGCCGCCTGTTCCCCCACCGGACGGAAGAATTGCTCATTGACCTAGCTTCGGGGAGAATGGTAAGCATGTAGGGTTGACCAGACCCGTTAATTCAAGGCAGGAGGCGGTAGAAGACCGCCGGGCGGGCTGGGCAAGGTTTGCGTGGCTCAGGCGTAGCCCGGGTCAACGCGCTGCGCGATTTGCGCATCTCACCCGAAAAGCACACTGGCACCGGGGGTTCCCCGCCGTTTGACCAAACAGGTTGACCCGGCCGATCCGGGGAAACCAGTGTCGATGAAGGAGTCTCGATGAAGCGGTCTTGGACAGCAACAGCTGTCGCGATTGCGGCGATTTTCGCCGCCACAGGTTGCAACGATTACGGCAACACCTTTCAGGCCAATACGGGTGCGTTCTTACAATTTGTTTCGCCCTCCAATGTAAACTCCGGTGGGCCAGATCTAACCATCACGCTGTCGGGCGGCGGTTTTGTCGTGCAAACCGTTGCTACTTGGGACCAGAAAAATCTCAAGACATGCGTCGTGACGACTACCGCCGCGAACGTATGCGCGCCGGCGAATGATACGGGAAGCGTTGTTTCAGTGACCGCGGTGGTCCCTGCCGCACTGACCGCCAAGTCCGGCACGCACTTCGTCCAGACGGTCCAGCCGCACTCCGGCGCGGGCACCAACGGGCTTTCCAATCCTTTGGCGTTCGAAGTTTTTCCTCCTCCCAATCCCGTCCCCACAGTTACGAGCATCAGCCCCAACACTGCCCCAGCAGGTAGTGCGGCACAAAGCCTGACCATCACGGGCACAAACTTTCTTTTGACCACGGACCCTTCGGGTGGTTCGCAGGTTCGCTGGAACACTTCATCGCAAACGAATCTTTCTGTAACAAACATCACTGCGACGCAAATCCAGGCGACAGTTCCCGCTACACTGCTTGCTGCCGCGGGCACAGCGACTGTGACGGTTTTCAATCCCGCAGCGCCACCGCTTCCTTCACCGCCCTGCGAGGTTAATTGCTCGGGTTTTGGAGGCGGCGGCACAAGCAACGGGACTGCGTTCACGATCGCGGGCCCGGCAGGAGCTGCCGCCAAAGCTAACGCCGGCTTGGTGCAAGAAGAGACGCCTGCAGTCAGCCTGGATGGGCGTTATGTGTCGTTTACGGCGTCACAAAACGGTCACACGCAGATTCTCGCCCGCGATACTTGTCTGGGCGCGGACTCATCTTGCCAGCCGCGCACCGTTCTGATTTCTTCCGCGCTGGATGGCACCGCCGCCGGCGACGACAGCCATTTCCCCTCGATGAGTTCCGATGGACGTTACGTGGCGTTTAGTTCCGCAGCGGCAAACCTCGTTTCAGAGTCGACCACCGGCCGCCAAGTGTATCTGCGCGACACCTGCTTTGGAGTCACTGCCTCGTGCACTCCTTCTACCCAGCTCATTTCCACGGATCCCAATGGAAGCCTCGTTGGTACGGAAAGCATCCTGCCCTCCGTAAGTTCGTCGGGCAGGTTTGTCGCGTTCCTGGCGGTGACGCCAAGCCTGGCTGCTCCAACTTCCGCGGCCCCGAATAAATCCGTTTCCGGGACGAGCACGTCCAACAGCGGCCTTCGTCAGGTTTTCGTGCGCGATACCTGTCTCGGCGCGGCGAATTGCATACCGCAGACGACCCGCATTTCGTTGCGACCCGGCGACGGCTCTGGAACTGGAACCACCCAGCCTGCGGGCCCGGCGATCAGCGGCAGCGCCGATCACGTTGCGCTTGCAGGTGGAAATGCAGCCACACTCTTCACGCGCTCTATCGCCGTCGATGACAACGTGTTTCTGGCACTCACGAAAAATCAGCAGTAAGCCCTCACATCGGGCAAAAAAGGCGAGCGTTGGGGTACTGCGCTTCGAATGGGGAATTTCCTTTACTGTGTGGTGGTTGGCTGGTTGGGTGCCGGCTGTGCCTCAGCGGGTGCCCCATCTGGAGCGGCCGCCGACTTCTTAAGCCGGATAAGCGAGATTTTTGTACCGCCGGAATCAAGCGAAAGCGCCACGATACGAACCATCTGATCGCGTTCCGCCACGAAAGTAACATCACTATCGGAAACGCGCGCGTCACCGAAAATCTCCGGCGCCAGTTTGTCACCCTCATTGTGGCGCGTAAACTCCGGACTCAAATGTTTCGTGTACCACTCATCGACATAATCCCGTACATCGGTTGTGTGATAGGTCACCGTCTCGATGCCACTTTGCGCCTGTTGGACGGCTGCTAGGGCTGCATCGTCGTTCGGCACTACTAGCGACGATCGCGGATAGACCGGCAAGCCTGGGCCTACTTCCGATTCTTTTTCTAGCCGGAAGCTTCCCCCGGGAGTTCGCACCGTGTCCCTGGAACTCGCTGCGTTCAACCCCATCGAGCGGACCACCCGACTGGCGACGAACAACCCGCCTGCCAGGAGAATTCCAATTCCCACAAACAGCCCGATCATCATCCACATGAGAGACTTGGATGAAGACGAATTGCCCGAGGAGGATCCTTCAGCCATGTTCCTGTTTCTCCCAAGCGGGCACAGTTCGCCCGGCTTTAAGCTTGGCAGATGTGCCGTTGGGGAGACCAGGAATGCTGCGGAGATGTGCTCTAAGCGTTCCTGTTCCTGAGTTCAGGCGGCATTGCTATTGGACAGGTGGAGTTGTCCTAAAGCTTGGTTCTCAGCAAGAAATCTGAGCAGTGCTCAGCTCATAAGATCTTGTCCGCGGGGTCTCAACGAGTCACCAGTCACGAGGCACCGCCTCAATTGAACCGCACCTTAAGATCGGGCCGCTTTTCAAGATGTACGGAATCCACAAACCGCACTTGCCGGTCATCCAACGTCAGAATCATCGACGAAGTCCGTATGCCTTCCCCAAAAAACCGCACGCCTTTCAAAATATTGCCGTCCGTTACTCCTGTACAAGCAAAGATCATTTTCTTCCCCGGCGCCAGATCCTCGGTGTCGTAAATCCGTTTGGGATCCTTCACGCCCATCTTTTCGAGGCGCACTTGATCTTCCGGTTTGCCGATCACCAGCCGCGCCAGAATCTGCCCGTTCAAGCAGCGCAGCGCCGCCGCGGTCAGCACGCCTTCCGGCGCTCCGCCCGTGCCCATCACCGCATGGACTCCCGTGCCGACCACCGCGGCGGAAATTCCAGCCGATAGATCGCCGTCGCCAATCAAGCGGATTCGCGCGCCGGCTCTGCGAATTTCTTCGATGAGCTTTTCATGGCGAGGACGGTCCAGCACGATAATCACAAGATCTTCCACGTCGCGGTCCAACCGCTTGGCGATGGATTTCAAATTATCCGTAACGGGAGCGTCCAAATCGACCGCGCCCTTGCAGGACGGCCCCACCACGATTTTTTCCATGTACAAGTCAGGTGCGTGTAAGAGGCCGCCGCGTTCGCTCGCGGCCAGCACGGCTATCGAGTTGGGCGCGCCCGTGGCGCAAAGGTTCGTGCCTTCCAGCGGATCGACCGCAATATCCACTTCCGGGAAAAGCGCCTTCGGTGCGTGCGTCGCCAATCCGACTTTTTCGCCGATGTATAGCATAGGCGCTTCGTCGCGCTCACCTTCGCCGATCACGATCGTTCCGTCCATCGGCACGGCGTCCATGGTCTTGCGCATCGCTTCCACAGCTACTTCGTCGGCCTTATGGCGGTCACCGAACCCCATGGTCCGCGCAGCGGCCACCGCGCCATTTTCCACGACCCGCAGAAATTCCAGGCTTAGTTGTTCTTCCATAGAGAAGCCCTCTCCCGCGAGTGCCAATGATAGGCCAAGTTTGAGCTTATAGTCGTTGAGGACGCGGAAAGAGTCAACAAGCGAGAGTTCTCAGCTTGCTCACTTGGGTTGGTACAATAGCGGAAAGAATTGCCCGCCCATTGTCTGCCCCCGAGGAATCGCGGGCACACCCGCGAGCAATGGCTCATCCGCATTCGACATGACGCCGTCGCGAAACACGTTGATCACCGTCGCCCGCCGTGGCCGCGGCGTATCGTTCGCGCCCGAGCCGTGCATCGTCCGCGCATGATGAAAGGCACTCTCGCCCTGTTTCAGTTCGACCGCTACCGGCTCGAACTTGTTTTTCAACTCGCTCGGTAAACTGTTGCGAATAGCGTCCATCTCTCCCGTCAGCACCGGTTTCGGCAAATCCGGCCACTTGTGGCTTCCGGGGACATAATTCAAGCAGCCGTTCTCGCGCGTAGAATCGTCCAGCCCAATCCAGCAAGTCAGATGAGCCAGCGGCGTCGTTCTCGTCCAATACGAATAATCCTGGTGCCACGCCACCACTCCGCCATGCCGCGCAGGCTTGCAGAATAGTTGGTCGTGCCAGAAGCGCACCGGGCCATCGAGCAGTTGTGATGCAGGCACGAGAAACGCAGGGTTCCACAAAAGATCGTGAAACCCTGGCATGACACGCCAGGCCCCCAGCGCGTGAAATACCACGCGGTTCGGATCGGTCGATTCATTCGAATGATATTCGTGAAACAGCTCCCGCCCTTCATGCGCCGGATCCATCAAGTGTTGCAATTCCTCGCGCAACGTTTCCACCTGCTCGTCCGTCAAAATTCGCACGCCCTTCAAATATCCATTCTCGCGGAAAAATTCGACCTGCTCCTCGCTCAGACTGAATTTCTCCCAATCCTCCGCCGACCGGGCGCGTTCAAACAAGTTCCCCACCGGATAATGGTATCGAGACAGGTCTTCCATAGCCGCCCCATTCTGCAGCATTTCCGGCCACCGCATCACTTTTCGCCAACGCCCGCTTCCCGGTGCGAAGAGGCGCCCTGCTTCACACTTTTTAAGAGTTGGTATTCACTTCTCTAATGTCTCGGTGCTAAGAAATCACTCCGCTTGGAGCCTGGCCGAATCCGTTTTACGAGCCGGGCGAACCCTTCCGAGCGCTCACGTCATCGCGTGCAGGTAATCGTAATCGATCTTGATCGCTTCCATGGCCGGCGTCGTCGTGAACGGCGGCTCCTGCTCGACGTAAAAAAGTTCGACCTCCGTCTTTTTCGCCGCCGCGAAGATCGGTTTGTAATCAATGTGCCCGCGTCCCAGTTCCGCCGGCTTTGGCCGTTCGCTTTCGTCCAAACCGACGGAAGGGCTAGCCGTCGGGTGAAAATCCTTGATGTGCAGCAACCGGTAGCGCTTCGGATATTTCGAAAGGTACGCCACCGGATCGTGCCCCGCGGCGGCCATCCAGCCGCAATCCAGCTCGAACTTGACAAGCGACGGCTCCGTCTCCTTAAGCACTATGTCATATCCAATCGCGCCGCCTTCCTGTGGCTTGAACTCAAAATTATGATTGTGATAGCCGAACTGCAGCCCCGCCTTTTTCGCCTGCTCGCCCATTTCGTTGCAGCGCGCGGCAATTTTTTTGAAATCTTCGAGATTCAGAGCCGCCAGTCGCGTCATAAAACCTTTCATATCAAACTTTCCCGCTTCTGGAACGCTCGGCAGCGTCACCGAAGAGATCACGTACTTCGCGCCGAGCTCTTTCGCGTACGGAATCGCTTCTTCCATTCCGCCGAAGCCCATATGGATCGAGCGACACCGCAAGCCCGCGTCTTCCAGCGATTTTTTCACATCGGCGGCCTTTCGCTTGGGCGAGACGCCTGTCTCGATCTCTTTGTAGCCAATCGCCGCGATCTGTCGTAGCGTCCCATCGTAGTTCTTCTCCAACTCCGCGCCGACCGTGTACAACTGCAGCCCGATAGGTTTGCCCAAAGGATTCGCCCATAACTCCGACGGCCGAGCGAACGTAAACGCCGTCGCCGCCAATACTCCCCCGCTCCCAATCAAAAAATCCCGCCTTGAAGGTCTCACCATGTCCTCCTGCGTCGAATGCCATCCCGCTCGGCCAGATTGTATCCGACTTTCAAACCGCAAGCTTCAGCCAAGAAAGCTTGTCAGGTGGACGGATGTAGCGCCCTTGACGTACTACCACGGCTGCGGGGGCCGTATCTCCCTGCGGTTTCACGATGGGTGCATCCTAGATGCAGGTGTGGGAAGCCGGGGAAGCCGAGAACCCGGGGGAAGCCTGGGACGTTATTCTGGCCGACGAGTGGCGCGTCCCCCTGCCTTTCCTGTCGTGAATCCAAGAATTTCCGGTGCCTTTTAGTCTACAGGGCGAAAACCGGACTGTTTCCCAACCGCGCATTTTTGCTAAGATTCGTCAACTTGCTTCACTAGAAGGAAACACGCCATGAAATGTTTCGCGCTCGCAACACTTGTCGTCCTATTTTTTTCCGCCCCGCCATTGCCTCAAGTTAAAACCGCGGTCGACGACGAAATCCAGATCAAGCAACTGGAGCGCGCCTGGAATCAAGCCGAAGCCAGCCAGCAAGTCGCGGAAGTCTCCTCACTGCTGGCAGACTCGCTCGTTTACACCGACTATGACGGCTCATTCAGGAACAAGTCCGAATACATGAACTGGATCGTTGCGCCGGAGCAAAAAGCGGATCACATCTACGACGAAGGCGTCACCGTTCAGGTCTACGGCAACGCCGCCGTGGCCACCGGCATTTATCGGGAATCAGGCACCAATAAGGGCAAACATTACGTCATCCGCTCGCGGTTCACGGACACCTGGATCAAACGCGGCGGCGTTTGGCTCTGCGTTGCTAGCCAGAGCACCCTCATCCCTTCCAAGTAATCCGCCAGCGCGAATCGCCGCTGAAATAGTCCTGCAAGTCCGCGCCTTTTTTGCGGCCACGCACCTGAGTGCTTCTCACTGCTTTTCGAGCGGCTGGATCGTCGCATTCACCAGGTATTGACCCTCCAGGTCAGTTTTGTCGCCTGGGCCCTTGCCCTCGACGGGAAAGAGGCGCGCGGAGAGCGGTTTGTGCCACTTTACCGCGAGGCTGGCCATGTCGCCGATGATGAGGGAGAGCTGCTGCACGCTGATGTCGCCAGGCAGAGGCAAGGTATCGAGACCCGTGCCGCACACCGCGCTATAGCTCAGCAGAGAGTCGATCGAAATGCGCCCCTCGCTCCAACGCTGAGCGAGCCGCGAATCCTCGAGGATCGGCAGCATCAATCCCGAGTAGCCGGTCTGCGTTACCTGAATGTCTTTCAGCGCGGAGGTGATCGTTGCCGCTGCGGTCAATGTTCCGCTTGACCCCAGCGGTTGCGTCGTAAGATCTTCGATCGCTGCGCCGATCGAATCGTCCTTCATCGGAGCAGGCGAAAGATCGATTCCCATGTAGGTCCAGCCAGTGTCCTGGTCGATGCGTCCCGCTTGCGCTTGGGCATCGAAGGCCACTTGGCCCAGCTTATCGATCAATCGCTGCTTGGCTGTCGCCAGGTTCGGCGCATCCTTGAAGGCCGCCGCCACGATGCCGGCGGACTCGAATGCGATGGCGAATTGGTGGCCGAAGCCGGTGTGATACGCCGCGGGGAAAAATGGTGTCAGAGGCGGGACCATGGCGATGGCCGCAAACCGAAAATTGTCCTGGCTATGCTCGGTGTCCTCAAGTTTTTTCATCACGCGCGCCGCGGCACCGACCGCTGGCCAGCGCACGCCATCCGGCCCGCCCACTACGAGGCTGCCGTTCAACACTTTCGTATTGAGGAGGATATCCGCGAGCAAATCCGCCTGCGCAGGGCTGTCCGTTGCATTTAACATCGCAGGTCCGATGGACGCGGCAAAACCGTCCTGCTGCGCCAGGGCATCGTAATCCTTGAAAAACGTCAGCGCTTGATCCGTCGTCAGTCCCTGTATGTATTCGGGAAACGGCTGCGTGGCGATGCGGATGGTCTGGACTTCAAAGCCGCGCGATTCAAAAACCGTGCGCGCGTACTTCAGCATTTTCACGGCGTCCGCGATTTGCAGCAGATATTGCGAGCGGTCCAGGTTGACGAACGCGGTGATGGCGCGAATCTTGGGTTTCTGCACGGGCGCGGCTTTCCTTTGCTGCGCCTGCGCCATCGCGCACGCCGATGCAAGCAGGATCAGTAGCCACGAAACGCGGCGAAAGAAAGCGCGAGACCAACCGATCGCAAAAGCATTCATGGAGTTGTCTCCCATAGGGACACGACACGTAGTGCCCGTGGCGGCAAAGTCGAGAACAATCAGCGTGGCAAGCCGCATGCCAAGCCTCTACAGCATACAAGATTCAGCTTGCGACGAGATTGGTTGGCTGGAGTGGGACAGACTTCAGTCAGTCTCGTTTTCCAGTTGCCGAAATGTGGGACAGGCATCAGCTGGCTTTCTTTGCTACTCACATGAACGCGGAAATTCCTGTGATTTTCTCTCCGATGATCAGCTTATGAATGTCGTTTGTCCCCTCATAGGTGAAAACGCTTTCGAGGTTGTTCATGTGCCGCATGATGCAGTAATCGTCGACGATGCCGTTCGCGCCGAGAATATCGCGCGCCTTCCGCGCCGTTTCCAGAGCGATGGCTACGTTATTCATTTTGAGCATCGAGATGTGGGAGAAATCGACTTTGCCAATGTCCTTCAACCGCCCCACGTGCAACGCCAGCAATTGTCCCTTCACAATTTCAGTGATCATCCACGCCAGCTTTTCTTGAACCAACTGGTGCGAAGCGATGGGCTTGTTCGCAAATTGCTTGCGCGTCTTCGCGTACTGCAACGCCGTATCGTAGCAAGCCATCGCCGCACCCAGGGCTCCCCAACCGATGCCATAGCGCGCCTGATTCAAACAGCCCAGCGGCCCTTTCAGTCCGACCACATTGGGGAGCAAATTTTCTTCCGGAATCAGGCAATCGGTGAACGCCAAGCCGGAAGTCACGGACGCTCGCAACGACCATTTTCCATGCACGTCCCAGGTTTTGAATCCCGGCGTGCCTTTCTCAACCAAAAATCCCCGAATTTTTTCGTCCTCGCACTTAGCCCAGACCACAGCCACGTCAGCGATCGACCCGCTGGTGATCCACATCTTCTCGCCGTTCAGGACGTACTTGCTGCCCTTCTTCACCGCGCGTGTAAGCATTCCGCCGGGATTCGAGCCAAACTGCGGCTCCGTCAAGCCGAAGCAGCCGATCGCCGTGCCTTGCTGCAGCAACGGCAACCACTTTTCTTTTTGCTTGTCGCTCCCATAGGCATGAATCGGATACATCACCAGCGCGCTCTGCACCGAAACGAAGCTGCGTAGTCCGGAATCTCCGCGCTCCAACTCTTGCGTCACCAGGCCATACGCTACGTTGGACATCCCCGCGCAGCCGTAGCCTTGCAAGTTCGCGCCGAAGAATCCCAATTCTCCGAGCTGCGGCACAAGATGCTTCGGAAATGTTCCCTCGCGGCTGTGTTTTTCGATGATGGGAATAACTTCGTTGTCGACGAATTGCCGCGCCGTTTGCCGGACCAGCTTTTCTTCGTCGTTCAACTGCGAGTCAAAGTCGATGAAATCAACACCGGCAAATCCAGCCATTCCTTCCTCTTTCTGAGCCGCAGCGTCCGCGCGCGTGATTGTAGCAGGGCCATTCCGGCTGCAGCAATCATACCGGAGTTCGAGGAAGGGGGCCGGATTGCGGGAGGATTGCAGAAGCAGGGGCTAGCGGGATGACGAGCTCAACTTGCCCCACAATGGCACATGCCGGTGTTGGTGGCTCAATTCAGGAATTACGGTGGATGACCTCCACTGATTAACGCATTGAAAGCAAATGGGTTGAGATTGGTGGAGGCATCGAAATACGGTACCAGATGTGCAGGTTGTGCCAAGGGAGGAAGAGGTGTCCGCCAATGAGGCGATGGCACTAGAGCGCAGAAGGAATTCGAAATGCCCCTCATTAGAAATTCATCTATTCAGCGAAAGCTGACTTTTGTCATCGTGTGCACCAGTCTCGTGGGTCTCAGCCTCGCGTGCTTGGGCTTTGACCTCTACGAAAGAAGCAGCTTTCGTGGTGCGATGACGAGCGAGCTTTCGGTGCTAGCCGACACGCTGGGGGCGAATACGGCGGCTTCACTGGCTTTTAATGATCGAAACTCCGCGAAGGATATGTTGGGCGCGCTCCGCGCCGAACGCCACATTGTCGGTGCGTGCCTGTATGACAGGCATGGAAGAGTCTTCGCCGAATATAGACGCGAAGGGATTGGCCCTCAGGTTCCCATGCCGGCTCCGCACGATGACGGAGAACAATTTGGGAAGGACTCTCTCACGCTCTTCCGGACCGTTTCCCTTAGGGGCGAGAAAATGGGCACCTTCGCCGTCATCTCGGACCTCGGCGCTCTGCAAGCCAAGATGAGGCAGTACACGGAAATTTCCATCGTGGTCATTCTGATTTCTATCCTGGTAACGTACTTCGTCTCCTCGCGTCTCTTGCTGCTCATCACGGAACCCATTCTGCATTTGGCACAGATTGCGGGCACAGTCACAACCAAGAAGGACTACACCCTTCGCGCGATTCCACGAGGTGATGACGAAGTGGGAACGCTAATAGATTCGTTCAATCAAATGCTTGAGCAGATTGAGGAGCGCGATGCGGCGCTGAAGGGCTCAAAGGATGATCTAGAGCTACGCGTCCAAGCCCGAACCGAGGAGTTGCAATCCGAGGTCAAAGAGCGAATGCGGGCGGAGGAGGCATTGTCGGAAGAACGAAAAGTGCTGCGAGCTTTGATCGACAACGTTCCCGATTTCATGTACGTAAAAGATGCGGATTGCCGGTTCTTGCTGGCCAACCTTGCGGTAGCCCAGCAAATGGGCGCGAAAACGCCCGAGGAGCTGCTCGGAAAAAGTGATTTTGACTTCTATCCTCGCGATTTGGCGACAACGTTCTACGAAGACGAACAGAATGTAATTCGTTCAGGGCAAGCAGTGGTCAACCGTGAAGAGAAGGGCGTGGATTCACTTGGGAACGAGAGCGAGATTATGACGACTCAGGTTCCGTTGAGGGACAAGAACGGGCGAGTCACCGGACTGGTGGGCATCGGCCACGACATTACTCATCTCAAGAAGGTGCAGGAAGAAATGAAAATGGCGCGGGAAGCCGCGGAGGCAGCCAGCCGCGCCAAGAGCGAGTTTTTGGCCAACATGAGCCACGAGATTCGCACGCCGCTGAACGGCGTGATGGGAATGACGGATCTCGTGCTCGAGACAGAGCTCACGCCGGAGCAGCGCGAATATCTGGAGACCGTTAAAATGTCAGGGGATACTCTTCTGACGGTCATCAATGACATTCTGGACTTTTCCAAGATTGAGGCGGGAAAGATCGACCTGGAGGCCCTCGATTTCAATTTGCGCGAAAATCTGGAAGCCACGCTGAAGACACTGGCCCTGCGTGCGGACGAGAAGGGACTCGAGTTGTTATGCGAAGTGGCGCCAGAAGTGCCAGAGATTGTACGAGGAGATTCAAGCCGGCTGAGGCAAATCGTGGTCAACCTCGTGGGCAACGCCATCAAGTTCACGGACAAAGGCGAGATCGCGGTAAAAATCGAAGTCGAGTCCAAGGAAGGCCTCGACTATGTCTGCCGCTTTACGGTGGCGGACACCGGAATTGGAATACCCGAGGACAAGCGCAAATCAGTCTTCGAACCATTTTCCCAGGCGGACAGTTCTACTACACGAAAGTACGGAGGCACCGGATTAGGACTGACCATTTCAACGCGCCTGGTGCAAATGATGGGCGGGAAAATTTGGGTCGAGAGCGAACTGGGCGGTGGAAGTCAATTCCACTTTACGGCGCGACTGGGTGCGGCGGATGCAAAAGAAATCAAAATGGGAATGGTCGCCCCGCCGGAACTATTACGCGGCGTAAAGGTCCTTGTGGTGGACGACAACCGCACCAACCGCCGGATTCTCGAAGGGATGCTATCGCGCTGGCATATGAAGCCGACACCGGTGGAGGGCGGCAGGGAAGCACTTGCTCAACTATCCGCGGCGCGCGAAGCGGGAGAGCCGTATGGCCTGATTTTGACGGACATGCATATGCCGGACATGGATGGCTTTGCATTGGTCGAAGAAATCCGCAAGAGGCCAGAGCTGTCCACGGCCACAATTATGATGCTCACTTCGGCAGGCCATCGCGGCGACGCGGCGCGTTGCCAGGAACTGGGAGTATCCGCGTACTTGTTGAAGCCGATACGGCAATCCGAATTGCGGGAAGCCGTTGCGCGCGTGCTCGGGGCGCGTGAGCACGAAGGCACAATTCCTCTGATCACCCGCTTCTCGCTGCAGGATGCGCGCGAACCAGAAGCGTTTTTGCGCGTGCTGCTCGCGGAAGACAATATCGTGAATCAGCGTCTGGCCGTGCGATTACTGGAAAAGAGAGGACACCGAGTGGTGGTAGCGGCCACCGGATTGGAGACTTTGCAGGCTTTGGAGAAAGAAAGTTTTGACCTTGTGCTGATGGACGTCCAGATGCCCGAGATGGACGGGCTCGAGGCAACCGTGGCCATCCGGGAAAAGGAAAAAGGCACCGGACTTCATCAGCCGATTGTGGCCCTGACGGCGCACGCCATGAAAGGGGATCGCGAGAAATGCATGGAGATAGGGATGGACGGTTATCTCACCAAACCGATCCGGCCCCAGGAACTCGACCAAATCCTAGAGACGTACGTGGCGCGGCGCTTGGAAACGCAGAGTCTCGCCGAAATTTCGACTCCTTATAAATGAGACCGGAAATCTCCGGCAACTTTCCGCGAAGGCGCCGCGCTAAAATTCAGCGATACTCCAGCTCCTACACTTTCAGTTTCCCATCGACAAAAGTGGATCACGGTGTCGCCAGGTTGACCTTGAGAAGCAGAGCGGAGACACTTTCTATGTCAGCTCTGTTGTATTTTGACTCAACAGCTCAGTTCACTATTTGGCGAGGTCTTGTGCCAGCCGCATTCTCCGGGCGAACAAAGCGATTGACACGCAGTTCCAAGACACTTCGTGTCCTACCGCAAATTTTGATCTTCGATGTCGATGGCGTTCTCGTGGACGTTCGCCGGTCGTATTGGCTCTCTGCTATCCAAACGATGCGTTACCTCACCGGCAAGCTTGTCACATGGTCCGAGTTGCATAAATGGAAAAGCAAGCCCGGCAACAACGACGATTGGAAGTTGGTTTCGAACTGGGCGACCGCGCTGGGGCGTCCCACGACATACGAGGAAGCTCGCCAGGCGTTTGAACAATTTTATTGGGGCAAAAACGGCAAGCCCGGAAACGTTCGCAAGGAAAAGCTCGTGGTCACTCCGCAGCAAATCGCGCGCTGGGCCCGCCGTTTTGAGCTTGATCTCTTCACCGGACGTACGCGGCAAGAATTTTCACATACGTTTGAACGCTGGCCTGCGACGCGGCAGTTCCGCACCGTCATCACCATGGACGACGTAAAACGCAAAAAGCCACATCCCGACGGCTTGCTGAAAATTCTTGGCCAGCGGGATCCCCGCACCGCGCTCTACGTCGGGGACAATATCGACGACGCACTCGCCGCCCGCGATGCACGAGTGCCCTTCATGGCCATCTTGCCGCCCAGCGCGCACGAGCACCGCAAACATGCCGCCCGTTTCCGGGAGCTCGGCGCGATCGCCCTTCTGCCGCGGATCGTGGCCCTCAATGATTGGCTCCCTCCCGCATGATCTTGCCTTCCCGTTTGCTCTCTCCCTCGCGGACAAGATCCTGTATTGTCGTTCGCTCTGTCCAGCCGTCCCACCTTCCACATCCGCCATCTTCATCTGTCTTCCTCATGCATCCCACATGCATTGACGGGCGGCAACGAACCGTCTAACATCCGCCCATTCAACAGGTGCGAGTGCCGAATCGCAGGAGAGTTCAGTGCCGAGCGAAAATGCAACAAATGTTTCAGGCCGGCTAAAACGCTGGCTGGGCCGGGGGCTGCTCGGCCTACTTGTCCTCGTCGTTACGGGTGCGGCAGTCGGGGCGAGTTACCAGGCTATCGAAAACAGAGCGGACGCGCGGAGATTCCCTCAACAGGGAAAATCCGTTTCTCTCGGTCCGGCATTTAACAACCTGACCTTGAATCTCGATTGCCGAGGACAAGGCGGCCCTACCGTCATTTTGGACAGCGGCCTCGGCGTTCCGGCGATCGGATGGAATCCTGTCCAGACGGAAGCCGCTAAATTCACGCGTGTCTGTTCCTATGACCGCGCAGGCTACGGCTGGAGCGGCCCGAGCGTCCTTCCTCGCACCAGCATGCAGATTGTGAAGGAACTACACGCGCTTCTCGAAGCCGCGCACGAAAAGGGGCCGTACATTTTGGTCGGTCATTCCTTTGGAGGGTTTGATGTGCGCGTTTACAACGGCCAATACCCGGCCGAGGTTGCCGGGATGGTGTTGGTTGATGCTTCGCACGAAGACCAAGAAGGCCGCATGTCGCCCGCAATTCAAGCGTTCATGAAAAAATCTACCGAGCAGCTAAAACGGCAGGAGAGGCTTGCCCCTCTGCTGATCCGCTTCGGCATTGCGCGTTTCTCTCAGCGCAACCAGGGCGAAAGCCCTGGCGTTTCGAAGGAGTTTGGGCAGGAGATGCTCTATCTGCAAATGCAGCCAAAATTCATAGACGCCGCTGCTTCGGAAATGACCTTGTTTCCTGAAAGCGCCAACGAAGTGCGCGCCGCGGGCAATCTCGGCAATAAACCGCTCGTCGTTCTCACCGCAGGCAAGCTCGTCCCTGCGTCGCAACTTCCCGAGGGGTTTCCAAAGAAAGATTTCGACGACTTCCACGAAATCTGGGTCAACGATCTGCAGCTGAAAGAGGCCCACCTTTCAACGCGCGGCGAGCGAATCATGGTTCCCGACAGCGATCACATGATCCCCTTCGAGCGGCCCGACACGATCGTCGCCGCGATCCGCGAAGTTTCTGCAGCCGTGACCACGACGAGCACGCCGAAACCAAGCGAAACCGGCGTTTCCCGGTCACGTTGACGCGAACCCGACTGGATGTTATAAAATACTGTTCAAATAGGCAGCGTCAGGCCCACCGTATGGCCCCTTCCCGGGTAGGGGGGCGCGGCGCGGCTGCCAACTTGGTGGCCGTTCCGTGGCCCCGAAGCGAGTGTTAGGCTACTCAACTTAATGCAAGAAATGGTTCACCAACTGGGAGACCTGGTCCTTCAGGCTGTGCCTACAGTCCTGATCATCCTCCTTTTTTACTTCATCTTGCGGGCGCTTTTCTTCAAGCCGCTGCTTAAGGTCATGGCCGAGCGCGATGCTCGCACCGTGGGCGCACAGAAAGCCGCTGAACAGGCCCAGGCTGCCGCTGCGGAGAAGAATAAACAGTACCAGGACGCGCTTAAGCAGGCCCGTACGAGTATCTACGCAGAGCAGGAAGTGGCTCGCAAGAAGCTGCTCGATGAACGCGCTGCAGTGATCAAAGAAGCCCGCAGAGTGGCCACGGCGCAGGTTGCCGCTGGCAAGGATCGCATCGCCGGCGAGCTCGCAGCGGCCCGCCGCGAAATCGAAACCACCGTCGCGCAACTTTCAACTGAAATTGCCCGGCGCATCCTGCCGTTGCAGCCGCGGTCCGGCGGCTCCGCGAGAGGGGCCCGATGAGGCATCGCTTGATTAGGCAAAAGCGACTGTACGTGATTTGGAGTTTGTTGCTGCTCTATTTCTGCGTGGTTCTTAGCGCCCACGCCGCTGAGGAAGGCAGCAATGCGGCGGCCAAAAACGCCGACAACATTTTCAAGTGGATCAATTTCGCGATCGTGGTGGGCATCTTGATCTGGCTCTTTGCGAAGAAATTGCCTGCGTGGTTTCGCGGCAATGCTGAGAGCATTAGCTCTGCCATTGCCAAAGCAACTGCCGCTAAAGAGGAAGCAGAGCGTCAGGTCCGCGAAGCCGAGGCCAAGCTGGCGCACCTCCAGCAGGAAATTGCTACGCTCCAGGCTGCCGCACAACACGATACTGCCGCGGAAGCGGAACACATCCGCGCGACCACGCAGGTTGACGCAAGAAAAGTTGGCATCGCGGCTCAAGCGGAAATCGAAGCTGCGGAACGCGCCGCGCGCCTGGAGCTGAAAGCCCTAGCTGCATCGCTCGCCGTTGACGGCGCCGAGTCCCTCCTCGTTAAACAGCTCACGCCCGCGGCGCAGGAATCCCTCGTGGACACTTTCGTGAAGAGTCTTGAGGGGAGGCCGAATTGAAGTCCGCCAGTCTCCAATATGCCAACGCCCTCGCGGACGTCGCCCTGGCGCAGGGCGCAGCCGATTCGGCACTCAAGCAGTTGGCTGATTTTGGCGTTGCTTTTGCCATCTCTCCTGAGCTGCGAAATTTTCTGACGAGTCCCGCAGTGCCGCGCGATGCGAAACACGCCGTCATCGAAAAAATCTCCGCGCGCGTCGGGGTAGGCAAGATCATTCGCAATTTTCTTTTTGTCATCGCGGACCATCAGCGCACCCACATCCTGCCGGAAATCATTGCCGCTTTTGAGGGCGTCATCCGGCGGAGGCAGGGCATCGCCGAGGCGGAGATTTCCTCGGCCGTCGAGCTGAGCGCGGCGCAAAAAAAGCGCTTCGCGCAAACGCTCGAGCGCCTCACGGGCAAGAAAATCCAGGCAAAATATTCGCTGGATCCCGCGTTACTCGGCGGCGCGGTTGTACGCGTCGGCGACACGGTTTATGACGGCTCGGTGCGCAACAGCTTGAATGAACTGCGCGCGCGTCTGGCAGCACAATAGCGGATCAGAGGTCAGGAGCAGGCATGGCGAACATCAAAGCAGACGAAATTAGCAAGATCCTGCGCGAGCAGATCGAGAACTACGAGCAGACCGTTTCCGTGGATGAAGTCGGCGCGATCATCAGCGTCGGTGACGGCATCGCGCGCGTCCACGGCCTCGAAAAGGTCATGGCCGGCGAAATGCTCGCTTTCCCCCGCAACATTTTCGGCATCGCGCTCAATCTTGAGGAAGAAGAAGTCGGCGTCGTGCTGCTCGGTGAATCTTCCGAACTGAAAGAGGGGGACGTCGTCAAGCGCACGAATACGATTATGTCCGTGCCGGTGGGTGACGCTCTCATCGGCCGGATCGTCAATCCTCTCGGCGAACCCCTCGACGGAAAGGGTCCGATCGTCTCAAAGCAGCGCAATCCGCTCGAACGCATCGCTCCGGGCGTGCTCGACCGCCAGCCGGTCCGCGAGCCGCTTCAGACCGGCATCAAGGCCATCGACGCCATGATCCCCATCGGTCGCGGCCAGCGCGAGCTCATTATCGGCGACCGCCAGACCGGGAAGACCGCCGTCATTCTCGACACCATCATCAATCAAAAGGGCGGCGACGTTATCTGCATCTACTGCGGCATTGGGCAGAAGCGCTCGACGATTGCCCAAATCGTGAAGACTCTGACCGACACCGGCGCCATGGACTACACGATCGTGGTGGCGTCCAGCGCCGCAGAACCCGCTTCGGTGCAGTACATTGCGCCTTATGCCGCGTGCGCCATGGGCGAATTTTTCCGCGATAACAAACGCCACGCGGTCACTTTCTACGACGACCTTTCGAAACACGCACAGGCCTACCGCGAAATTTCTTTGTTGTTACGCCGCCCGCCAGGCCGCGAGGCGTTCCCGGGCGACGTGTTCTATCTCCACTCGCGCCTGCTCGAACGCGCCGCGAAGCTCAACGACAAGCTCGGCGGCGGCTCGCTCACTTCTCTTCCGGTAATTGAGACGCAAGCTGGCGACGTCTCCGCCTACATTCCGACAAACGTGATTTCCATTACCGACGGCCAGATCTACCTCGAAGCCGACCTCTTCAACGCCGGCATTCGTCCCGCCATCAACGTCGGCATAAGCGTCAGCCGCGTCGGCGGCAACGCGCAGATCAAGGCCATGCGCCAGGTGGCCGGCACTCTCCGTCTGGATATGGCGCAATATCGGGAACTCGCCGCTTTCGCGCAGTTCGGCTCCGATCAGCTCGACAAGGTTACGCAAGCGCAGCTCGCCCGCGGCCAGCGCCTCACGGAAATTCTGAAGCAGGATCAGTACGCGCCCCTCACGATCGAAAAACAGGTCCTTAGCATTTACGTCGCGACCAGCGGCGCGATGGACAGCGTGGCCGTCGCGGACGTTCGCCGCTTCGAGGGTGAATTCCTGCAATTCGCCGAAACCAACTATCCCTCGCTGCTCAAGAACATCGCCACGAAAAAAGCTCTCGATGACGGCATCAAGGCTGAAATCAAAACCGCCGTGGATGGTTTCAAGGAGCGCTTTACGGCTAGTGCCGCAGTCGCGGCGAACTGAGGTTAGAGACCTAAACAAACGACGATGCCCACACTTCTCGATTTTCGGCGCCGTATCCGCTCGGTGAAAAACACCCAGCAGATTACTCGCGCGATGAAGTTCGTCGCCGCCGCCCGCTTGCGCCGCGCACAGGAAGCGGCACTTGCCGCCCGCCCTTACGCCAGGGAACTCGCTCGCGTACTGCGCTCGATCATGTCGCGCATTGATCAGCCCGAGCATCCGCTGCTCGCGCATCGCCCAGAAGAAAAGATTTTGGTCGTCGTTCTGACCGGCGAGCGCGGCCTCGCCGGAGCCTTCAACTCCAATATCTTGCGCAAGGCCAGCGACTTCTTCCGGTCCAATAAAGGCAAGAAACTTTCTGTCATTCCCGTGGGGAAAAAAGGACGCGATGCTCTCAGAAAAGCCGGCTTTCACATCGCCGCCGAATACGTCAACGTCCTGGCTCGCGTCAATTTCGGGACCGCGCGCGACATCGCGTCCGTTGTGACCGATCTCTACGCCAAGGAAGAAGCGGACTCGGTGTACATCGTCTTCAGCGAATTCAAGACGGTCATGACGCCGAACCTCGTTCTCGAAAAACTTTTACCCGTCGAACCCATGCGCGCCGACGAGGAATCCGCCAATGAACGGGCCACCGCGCAGATCGACTACATCTACGAGCAGCCCAAAGAACTCCTTCTCGACCGGCTGCTCCCGCGCTACATCGAAACTCAGATTCTTCGCGCCATGCTGGAATCTTCCGCGGCCGAACATGCCGCTCGCATGACGGCCATGGAATCCGCCACGAAAAATGCCGGCGACGTTATCGAGGCCCTGACGCTGTACATGAACAAAGTGCGCCAGGCCGCCATCACCAAAGAGATTATTGAAATTGTCAGCGGGGCATCGTCCACCGCGTAGGAGAAAGCATGCCAGAGAAATACGCAGCCGTCGGACACATCGTGCAGATCATTGGACCGGTGCTCGACGTCCAATTTGAGGCGGGCCACTTGCCCTCGATTTACAACGCGGTTCGCATCACCAGCGAAGGGTTCAACGTTCCCGAACCGATCGACGTCACCGCCGAAGTGGAGCAGCACCTTGGCGAAGGCCGCGTCCGCTGCGTCGCCATGGAGCCTACGGAAGGTCTCGTTCGCGGAATGAAAGCTTACGATACCGGCGCGGGGATCACTGTTCCCGTGGGGCGTGCGACGCTTGGCCGCGTGATGAACGTGCTCGGCAAGCCCGTCGATCAACTTGGACCCTTGACGAGCAAGACCAACTATCCCATTCATCGCCCCGCGCCTTTGCTCTCGGACCAATCGACGACTCTCGAAATGTTCGAAACCGGCATCAAGGTCATCGATTTGATTCAGCCGTTCTTGAAGGGCGGCAAAATCGGATTGTTCGGCGGCGCCGGCGTCGGAAAAACCGTTTTGATTCAAGAATTGATCAACAACGTCGCAATGCAGCACGGTGGCGTCTCTGTCTTCGCGGGCGTCGGCGAGCGTACTCGTGAAGGAAACGACCTCTGGCTGGAATTCCAGGAAGCCGGCGTGGTCGTCCCTGGTAATTCCGAAAAGTCCCGCGCCGCGCTGATTTACGGCCAGATGACCGAGCCACCCGGCGCGCGTCTGCGCGTCGGCCTTACCGGCCTCACGGTCGCGGAATATTTCCGCGACGAAGAACATCTTGACGTACTTCTTTTCATCGACAACATTTTCCGTTTCGTCCAGGCCGGTTCCGAAGTTTCCGCTCTGCTAGGCCGCATGCCTTCCGCCGTCGGCTACCAGCCGAACCTCAACACGGAAATTGGCGAATTGCAGGAGCGCATCACTTCCACGAAGTCCGGTTCGATCACTTCCGTGCAGGCCATTTACGTTCCCGCCGACGACTACACGGACCCCGCTCCGGCCGCGACGTTCACGCACTTGGACGCCACCACGAACCTCAGTCGTCAGATCGTCGAGCGCGGTATCTATCCCGCTGTCGATCCGCTGGCGAGTTACTCGCGCATTCTCGATCCGCGCATCGTCGGCGCGGAACACTACGCCGTCGCGCGCGGCGTGAAGTCCATTCTTCAGCGTTACAAGGATCTGCAGGACATTATCGCCATTCTCGGCATCGAGGAACTTTCCGACGAAGACAAGCGCACCGTGGCTCGAGCGCGCAAAATCGAAAAGTTCCTTTCGCAACCCATGTTCGTGGCCGCACAATTCACAGGCCTCGAAGGCAAGTACGTCAAGATTGCGGATACCGTCCGCAGCTTCAAGGAAATCGTCGAGGGCAAGTATGACGACATTCCCGAGCAGGCCTTCTACATGGTCGGCACGATAGACGAAGCACTCGCGAAGGCGGAGAAAATGAAGGCGAGCGCATAGATACGCAGATGCTTCCAGACTCCATCGAGTTGGTCATTGTTACGCCGGAGCGGCAATTCCTGCGCGAAAGCGTCGTCGAGGCCGTGCTACCCGGCTCGGAAGGATCCCTCGGCATTTTGCCGGGGCACGCGCCACTCGTGACAGAGCTGGGTATCGGCGAGTTGACGTACCGCGGAGCCGGGGCAAATCCCAGCGGAGCTCTCGCGATCATCCAAGGCTTTGCCGAAGTTTTGGGCGACCGCGTCACCGTCCTTGCGGAGACTGCCGAGCGCGCCGCGGAAATTGACCTCGCCCGCGCGGAAGCCGCAAAAGCTCGCGCAGAAAAGCACCTGGTCTCTGGCGACCCGAACATCGATTGGGACCGCGCTTCCATTGCACTTCAGCGCGCCCTCCTGCGAATCCAGGTAGCGCGCAAATATAGAGGCGTTCCCATCGACACTCGCTGAGCCTTGCTTGGCGTTGCCCGTTTCACGACTCTTGCGACTCTATCCCCCGTGCAGCATCCAACATGGTGGGAGATTCTGATGGAAATGCTGACGATGTACACCACTGCTTGGTGCCCGGACTGCCGGCGCGCAAAAACATTCCTCGAAGCGCGAGGCGTGGAATTCCGCGAAGTAAATATCGAACAAGATTCGGCCGCGGAGGAAATCGTCATCAAAGCCAATAACGGCAAACGCGTCGTCCCAACGCTGGAAATCGGCGGCCGATTTTTTGCGTGCAGCCCCTTCGACGCAGAGCAATTGGCCGAAGCACTCAATATCCCGCTAAATTCCTGATTCCGCGCACGCGCTGAATTCGATCGCTCTCCCATATAAAATCTGCAAGGACGAGCTTGGCTTCTGCAGGCGATGATGTAAGCTGTGCTGGCTTGGGAGGCCACGTATGCATCGTTTGAGGTCGCGTATCGTTTGGGTTTTCTCGATTCTTGCATTTCTGCTTTCCGCGGTTGGCGCGGAAGCACATGTCACGCGCGTCGAAATTATCTCGCGCACGGATATTCAGGATGGCTGCGCATTCGGCTTGGCTGGACCCTACGAGAAAATAGTCGGGCGCGTTTATTTCGCAGTCGACCCCGCAAACATCCATAACCGGCAGATCGTCGATCTCGATAAAGCGCCGCGCAATGCGCAAGGCGAAGTCGAATTCTCGGCGGACCTCTATCTCCTGAAACCCAAGGACATGGACAAAGGGAACGGCGCCGTCCTGTTTGAAGTCTCGAACCGCGGCGGAAAGGGAATTCTGCATATCGTGAACGACGTGACTTCATCCGATCCAAAAGCGGAATTCGGCGACGGTTTTCTTATGCGCGAGGGCTACACCATTGCCTGGGTGGGCTGGGAAGCTGACCTCGCTGAGCAAGGCGACCGCCTGCGGCTTTTTGCTCCCGTGGCTCACGATCCGGGAGGAAAAGCGATTCGCGGTTTGGTGCGCTCGGATTTCACTCCCGCGCAAAAATTGGAGGACATGCCTCTCGGACATTTTCTCCTTGGGCCGGCCGGTGGAAAAAGCTACTCGGTCGATGATCCCGCCAGTTCAAAGAATATCTTGACGGTGCGCGATACGCCGGATGGCTTGCGAAAGATCATCCCTCGCAGCCGGTGGAGTTTTGCCCACACCGTGGATGGCCATATGGTTAACGATTCGCATTACATTCATCTGGATGCCGGATTTCTGCCGGGCAAAATTTATGAAATCGTCTACGAAGCGAAAGACCCGGTCGTCGTTGGCCTGGGCCTCGCCTCCGTCCGCGATTTTCTCTCGTATCTGAAATACGATCCGCAAGCCGCTGCACCGGTTCATCGCGTCTATGCAGTTGGAATATCGCAGAGCGGCCGCTTTCTCCGCCATTTTCTCTACCAGGACTTCAACGCTGACGAGCAAGGCCGCCAGGTGATGGACGGCGTTATCGCCCACGTCGCTGGAGCCGGCAGAGGCAGCTTCAATCATCGTTTCGCCCAGCCTTCGCGCGACGCGCAGCCGCTTTCCAGCATTTTCTTTCCGACGGATTTGTTCCCCTACACCGATCTTCCGGAAACCGATCCGGAAAGCGGCGAAACGGCCGGTCTTTTGGATGCTCCGAACAAATCGCATACGATGCCGAAAATATTCTTCACCAATACTTCCTATGAATATTGGGGACGCTCGGCCTCTTTGATTCATACGTCTCCCGACGGATTGAGCGACGCGAAGCTTGGCGAGAATGTTCGCGTTTACATGCTCGCCGGTTTGCAGCATTTTTCCGCGTCATTTCCTCCGAAACAAAACAATCCCGGCTCGCCGGATTCCAACGCGCAACAGCGCTACAATTCAAATCCCGTTCAGTGGTATTGGCGCGCGCTGATTACGGACATGGACCAATGGGTGAAAGATGGCACTCCGCCCCCGCCAAGTACCTACCCGAAAATTGCGGATGCCACGCTTGTACCGCTCGGCAAATGGAAATTCCCAACAATTCCGGGCGTGAACAAACCACACGAGGCGAGTCTCGCGTACCACCTGGACTTCGGCCCGCAATGGAAAGAAGGAATCGTCAGTTTTGAGCCTCCGAAAGTTGGCAACCCGTTCCCAGTTCTGGTTCCGCAAGTGGACGGCGATGGCAACGATCTGGGGGGCGTGAGATTGCCGGAGCTGCAAGTTCCGCTGGCCACCTACACGGGATGGAACTTGCGCGATCCGAGTATTGGCGCTTCCGATTTGCGGCTCAGTTTTTACGGTTCGTTCATTCCTTTCGCAAAAACATCGGCGGAGCGCCAGAAATCGGGCGATCCTAGACTTTCGGTTGCGGAACGTTATGCTTCGCGCGACGAGTACCTGGGCAAATTCGCGGAAGCGACGATGAAACTGATCCATGAACGTTTTTTGCTGCCCGAGGACTTGCCTGCCATGCTCGAACGTGGCGAACGTGAGTGGAAGGAAGTTACAGGGCAGAACTGATTCAAGTGATCGGACGTGCTGAAACAAATGGAGGAGAGATGAATCGAAATCGCCGGGACATTTTGAAAGGCGGAAGTCTTGCATTGCTGGGCGGCGGTCTGTTTCGCCGCATGGACAAGGTCGATGGAATGCAGGCGCAAGGCGCGAGCGGATCGCTGGCGGAGATCGTGAAAAGCCGCGGCTCCGGTAACAGCGAAACACTGTTGCTTGGCCAGACGCCCGGCGAGGAGGGGCCGCCGGAACCTGCCAAGTACGAGCGGCTGCCGCTGGATTGGAACAAGCAGACGGTGGCGCGCTTCAAGGAGCAACTGGCGCAAAAAGACGTTCACGCATTTCTGGTGCGCGACCAGCTCAACATTATTTATTTGACCGGCTATTGGCACACGCACACGGAGCGGCCGCAATGCGTCTTTATGAATAAGGATGATGCAGATCCTTGGTATTTTTATCCGGCGCTGGACCGCGACCTTGTGAAAGGCTGGTGGTTTGGCGGCGGCCTCGAGTATTTCGACACGAAGCACGCCGAAGGAGGCTTTCCGGAACAAGGAAAAGTCGTGCAAGGGAAGACCGTAGATTTGTTCCAGATGCTGCTTGAAGGAATCAAAGCGAAGGGCGTGCAGGGAAATAAAATCGGGATCGACGGCAAGCTATACGCGGACGAGCTGGCCACGGCCAAGAAAATTCTCCCGAAGATCAAATGGGTGGACGTCAGCCAAACGCTGCTGGACATGCGTGAAGTAAAGGGGCCAGAAGAGCTTGCATTGATCCGCCGGGCGTACACCTATTTTGACCGCGCTCACGCCTATGCGCGGGACTACATTTTGACGTACGGAACGGACGCGACGGATTACGAAGTGGGCGTGGCCAGCACATTCTGGATCAACAACATTTTGTATTCGGAATTGGATCTTGCGAATGGCTTACCGCATCATGGCGTGCAGTCGAGCGTCGAGATCGACTGCCGCGTCGGGCGGCTCTGTGCCTACCCACACCCGAATCAGCCGCGATTCAACCGTATTCAACGCAACATGCCGTTGCAAGTCGATGGCGATGCGTACATCGGCGGACACGGCGGAGAAAACTATCGCATGTACATCCTTGCGGACGATGCTGGCCAATTCGATGAGCATATGCGAAAACTTTGGGAAGTGAGCCAGCACACCTGCGATATGCAGGTGGAACTGCAGAAGGAAGGCTCGACGTGCTCGAGCGTCGCCTATGAAATTCACAAATACCAGGTGGCGCAGGGAATGCAGGACTACATTTACCATCGCCCTGCACACGGAGAAGGATCGGAAGGACACCAGCCGCCTTACATGTCGCTGGGTGACTACACAGTACTGAAAAAGGGCATGTGCTTTTCCGAAGAGCCGGGGCTCTACGATCCCAAGGCGGGAGTCGGATTCAATTGGAGCGATCAAGTCGTCACCGGAGTGAAGTCCGGCTACCGCATGAGCCGCGTGCCGTATTCAAAGGACTGGAGCTGGATCAAAATCTGAAGTAATGAAGTAGAGCGCTAAAGAAGCAAGGACAAGACGAAGAGAAACTGGCGCCGGCGGAACTTTGGAGCATCTGACTCCTTAAATCCACGTCCACGAAGCAGCTGAATTCCGTGAGTTCGGAAAAAACCGGACGAGACCTCTGATGCGTGGCCCATGTGGCGGCGGCCTGTATTCGGATCAATAGCCATGGGAGAAACGGTATCGTGCAACACATCCGGGGTCGGGATTGCAGCGTCCGAGAGGCTGACGGATTGGAAAGGCTGCCGTTAGAGATGAGAAGCGATTTTGCGGGCAATATCAGCGCCGCGGGTGCGCGCTTCGGGGACGTACATCAATTGGAGGGAGATGACGGTGTCTCCCTTCATGACGAAGAGCGCGTGGCCAAACGAGCCGATCATGGCAGCGTCGCCGATTCCGGGCAATTCCTCAAAACCGGGGACGACGGACATCGTGGTGCGCATGGCGCTCCAATCGGCGCTGCTATAGTTGTGTCTTACGGTGAAGGAAAAAACGCGGCCGTCTTTGTCAGGCTGTGAAAGACCAAAGCCTTTTACGACGCCTTCGAGATCCTTGGTGTCCTTAAGAAGCTCGAGAGGATTATCCACCTTTTCGCCCTTATGCTCGGCGGCAGCTCGCTGGGAGTCTTTCCGCGCTTGCTCGATGGCCATCTGCTGGAGCTGAGCGAAAGCGGCGGGATTGGTGTAATAGGCGCAACCGGGTTCGGAATTCTCTTCGACTTCGGCGCTCTTCTCGACAGTGACACCGAGGATCTGCTGCAAATCTTCTTTTGAAAGCAGAGCGCAGGAAGTGCCTTGGGCTACCTGGACGATATCCGACGAGGAGCCGCCGGTTGCAGCCTCGGTGTAATTGGAAATCTTCTTTTTGACCAGATGCACACCGTAGAAAGCGGCGCCAATCACGGCGACAAACAAAACCACCACGACACCGCCCACGATCAACAGGACTTTGCCGAGGCCGGAGCTTTTTTTCGCTGCGCCGGCGGCGGGTTGCGCAAGAGGCTGAGCAGGAGGTCTTGCAACTGGCTGGGACTGGATGGGCGTTCGAGGAGCGTCCGCGGGCTGGCCGCATTTGCCACAGAAAGCGCCCGAGATTGGTGCACCGCAATTCCCGCAAAAACCTGGCATGTGCCCTCCTGCTTGCATACAGACTTGAATACGAAGCTTTTTGCACGCTCAGCTTATCACCGGAATTATGGCGGCTCCAGTGTTAGTGCGCATCGGGCAACGCTGGCGCAGTTGGCGGGACGGAGTGTGATCGAAAGGTTTAACGGGGATAGCGCGCGCGACAAATTGCTCATGTGTGGCACCTCTCGTACCTTCATTACAGCGCCAAAAAAAGGGACGGGAATCCGGGGCGGGGTTCCGGATTCCCGGGGGTTGCAGCGTTTAAGGCGGGCTGTAGATCAGGGGTTGGTGCGGAAGAGGCTTGCGACCAGTGTGACTCGGCCCTCGGTCTCAACTTTTGCGATTTGTGCCATCTCTTTTTCGCGGGCCGACTTCAGGAGTTGCCGTCCGCGGGAGTTTCCGGCCGTCCAAACCTGCGAGAGAAAATAGCGGTCGCCATAACGTTGGAAGATTAGTTTTGATTCGGATTGGATTTCGGGAGCGACGGCAGCGTTTGTGCCCAGGAAGGCGGATGCCGCGGAGTCTTTGCGGTCAACCAGCTGAAGCACGTGCGTGGGCCCCGAGACTTGGACCGTATATTCGCCGGCCGGAAGCATGCTGTTGCCGGCAACGAACTCAAAGGGAATGTTGAAGACCAACGGCTCCTGTGCTTGCGCCACTCTCGTGTACGACATGGCGGTCAGCGCCATCATGCCCGCCATAACCAAAGCTCTCGTTTTCATGGGTCCCTCCACTTTCTTCATTCACTGGCCAGCACCCAAGTTGAACTGTCATTCGCCTGCCTTGTTTGCGTGCTCAGCGGCTCAACATGGTGGGCACTTTCGCGCATTCTCGCGGAGCGCACAATGCACCAGCGGTGAACTGCGAAGCGACTGTGGGTGAACAACCAACTACACAAAAATGAAGGGTTTAAACGATCACAGGCTGAGCCGCGATGATTCGGAGGAGTGGTATAGTTTCTTGATCACAGGGGTTATTCAGATGGCCATATCTGCGCGATCCTCGAACTTGGTACGTTTTGATGCGTACGAAGTGGATCTTCGCGCCGGGGAATTGTACAAAGCCGGTAGGAAAATCAAGCTGCAAGTGCAGCCATTTCACGTGCTTGCCCTATTGCTGGAGCGGCCCGGCGAAGTGGTCACACGCGAAGAGTTGCAAAAAAAACTTTGGCCCGCGGATACATTTGTGGATTTCGATCACAGCCTGAACACGGCAGTCAAAAAGCTGCGGCAGGCGCTAAGCGACGACAAAAAAAAGCCGCGTTTTGTCGAGACGCTGCCTAAGCGCGGGTATAGGTTTCTTGGAACGGTGAAGCGGCCGGTGGCGGCGCGCGAACCTGAGCCTACAGCGACTGCGGCGAGAGCCCCGATCATGCGGACGCCAGCTGCGTCTTCCTGGGTGGGCCGTGTCGCAAAACTATCTTGCGAGGACGGCCTGTCGTTCGCCGTGGCGCCCATCGATGAAGCGGCCGCGCTGGAGAGACAAAAACTGGATGCGGCGAATGACGACGTGGGACTGTCACTTTTGATCGCTTCGCAGAGGCTTTTGATCGTGCCGCAAGGAACGCCGGTGAGGATTCTCGAAGTACAACAAGCGCTCTCGCGCTGCCAGGCGCGGATTCTGGAAGGCGAGCATTACGGGAAAACTGCTTTGCTGCCGCTCAGGTTGCTTGTGGAATTGCACGAGCTTGATTCAGCACGCGGGCCGCGACAGTGGAACCTTGGCAGCTAGCTTCGGATGTTTAGCTTGGATGGCGAATGCGCTCAGCGAGTGCACGGGCGCGCTGGCGGCCAATCTCGACAAACCGGGAATCTCCGGCGATTTGATCGAGCGTCGGCAGGGCGCGCTGGGGTTCCGGAAGCAATTTGCGATCCAGATCCGTTTCGAATTGCAGGAGAGCGTCGTTGATTCCCAAGCGGTCGTATTTCATCCGGCGTTCCAGCATGGTGACCAATTCCTGTTGCCGAGCCAGGCCTTCAAAAATCTGCATGAGTTGTACGGCCGCGGAGTTCAACGTGTAATTGAATTTTGTTTCGTGGCTCTCTGTTCCCTGTTCCCAGCGAAAAGTTTTCTCACCTAGATTGGCGATCCTGCGATGCACGTCCAAATCCTGGCCCTGGAAATGGTTCAACTGCCCTGCCAATTCGAACATCTTTTCGCGCAATCCGGCACCCACTTCGAACGGCGAAGCTCCGGGTTCTTCATCGAGCTGGCGAATTTCAAAGGTCGCTGCATTGGAATCGTCCCGAACGACAATCTCGATGAACTCCGGGGAGCTGGATTTGAAAATTCGGCGATAGGAGAGTTTTGCGTGAGCGGGCGAGGGCACCGCCGCGGACGCGGCTGAGTCTGCGGGCAAATTCAGGAAGCCGCTCGCGATAAAGGCCAGCAGGAGTAAGCGCAGAAAAATAGTATTCATCGTTTTGTTACGATGCGCGTCGCACACCGTGAGTTGCGCCGTCGCGGCTGACGGTGGCTCTTGCAGCAAAAGATTGCGAATGCAACTTAACCATCTGGATTTTGTCGGGAAGTCCGAACCGCTGTCGCGCCCGTTCTGCCTGCAAATGGCAGAGCGCCACGGCCAGCGCATCCGCGGCATCGGAAGGCTCCGGGGTTTCACTCATCGCGAGTAACGCGCGCACCATGAGTTGCATTTGCCTTTTGTCCGCCTGGCCATAACCAGCAACTGAGGCTTTCACTTCGCGCGGCGAGTAGCTGTGCACTTCGACGCCACGCTGCGCTGCGGCCAAAAGCACCACGCCGCGCACTTCGGCGAGCCGCAACGCCGTTCTCATATTCAGTGCGGTAAACACCGACTCCACGGCAAGCACGTCCGGGGAATACTCGTCCATCAAGCGGCAAAGCAAAGCGTGCACATCCTGCAAAACGGCGCCGACGCATTCCCTTTGCCGCTTCGGGGCTACCTTCAATGCACCATAATGCAGCATATGGCAGCGGCGGCCGTCGCTTTCGATAATGCCGAACCCGGTGGGGCCCGCTGCGGCCGGGTCCACGCCCAACACGCGGAAATAACCATTCTTGGCGACTGGAGTCCCCGCTGTGACTGTCACTTTCATCGACCTAAGTCTACGGCGTTCTCCGCGCCGCTGCCAGAGCTTTGTCTCTAAGGCTTTCGCCAAAAGAAAAACGGCCATTTCCCTGAGCTGGAAAGGCCGCAAAAGTGGGACAGACATTCCCGCCTGTCCCGTTTAAGTTCAGTTGCGTTCAATTCGCTCCCACGGCCGCCTGGATCTCCGACTCATCGATATCGAAGTTCGCATAGACGTGTTGCACGTCGTCGTGCTCCTCGAGCGCTTCGATTAGCCGCACCATCTGCGTGGCTTGCTGCCCCGTCAGCTTAATGTAATTTTGCGGGACCATGCTGATTTCCGCGGAAGTCGGCGTAATGCCTGCCTTCGTCAGCGCTTCCTTTACTTTTTCGAGCGCTTCCGGCGGCGTCACAACGTACCAGCCCGAGCCATCATCCTTCAAATCTTCCGCGCCCGCTTCCAGCACGATTTCGAGCATCTTGTCTTCGCTGGCGGCTTCCTTGGGCACCACGATTTCTCCCTTACGATGAAACATCCAGCCCACGGCGCCTGCTTCAGCGAGGTTTCCACCGTTCTTGCTCATCAAGTGACGAAAATCGCCGACGATGCGGTTGCGGTTCGTGGTGACGGCTTCAATCAGCATCCCCACGCCGCCCGGACCATAGCCTTCGAAGGTCACTTCTTCATACTGTTCCCCTTCGAGCTGCCCGGTGCCGCGTAGGATAGCGCGCTCGATGTTTTCGTTCGGCATATTCTCGTTCTTGCCCGCCAGAATGGCGGTGCGCAAACGAGGATTCGAATTCGGATCGCCGCCGCCGATTCTGGCAGCTATGGTGATTTCGCGGATCACTCGAGTGAAGACGCGACCGCGCTTCGCATCGGTGGCCGCCTTCTTATGTTTAATAGTGGCCCATTTTGAATGCCCAGACATGACACTTCCTCTTTTTCGCGTGTTCCCGGCCTGACGGGATTCACGTTGAGTGAAATTTCGTGCGACCGCGCGCCACTTGCGTGACGGTTAGGCTATTCTACCCCGCAAGGCGGGGCTAATCTGTGCGGAGACTTAGGGTAAACCGCAAACCCCTGCAGAACTGAGCCAGTTTAGCACAGGCGCGGTACCCCCGAAAACATGGGGTTTCGGAACGTTGGCCCTGTCAACGGTCGCGCCTCACCGGCAAAGCTTCGACTATGGGTCAGGTTTAGTCGCGTACTTTTGCATAGTCTCGGCGTATTGGGAGGCGATGACCTCCCACGAAAAATATCGTGGGTAGGCCTCTCGGCTACGCTTGGCGAGCTGCGCACGTAACGAAGAATCGGCCAGAACACGAACGAGAGCCGGGCCAAAATTGTTTGCCTCGTCTGGGCGGACAAATTCAATGCCAGCTTCCGTAACCGGTGGCGCCGTCTCCTCCCCCTGGCGAGCAATCACCGGCAAGCCGCAAGCGATTCCCGCGATCGCGCTACCCCGACGGGTCGAAAGTTGGCCACGGACAAAGAGCATGGCGTCACAAGAGCCCAGCGACTGCACGACTTCCTCCGCGGGCAGAAGCCCGTGCACGATAACTTGCACCGGTGCTTCTCCCAATCTTTCCGGAAGAAGGGTTCGCGCGATTTCCGAGTTTCGCCCAAGCACCAGGATACGCAAGGGGCCGATGCGTTCCGCGGCAAAGCACGCCGCATCGGCGAGCTGTCTTACCTCGTCGGCGCCCACGCTTCCCTCTGACAACGAAAAAACAGCGACCGTTGGCAATGCTGCTTTGTTTGCCTCCGCCTTCTGCCAGCCCAATTCCGGCGAAGCCAAATTTGCGCCCACCGGGATAAAAGCGGTTTTTGGGGATGGCGCGACGATCCATGGGATTTTTTCTGGCGGGATAGTAAAAATGGACAAATCGGCCAGCTGCAAGGCCTTGCGCATTGTATGGAGTTGCACGGCACGTCGAGCGCGATCGATAAGACGGGTGCCGAAGTATGCGTCCCCATCATGAAAAACAATTGCGCAGCGTGCTCCGCGTTTTTTCAAATGATGGATCACTTTCAGGAAACGCCACGAAAAGCCGCGGCGCGACCAGGCCAGGGCCGTGTACTGAAGCAGGAACCAGGAATTTTCCTGGCTGGAGAATTCCCCGGAAAGTTCCTCAAACGCTGTGTGCCAGCCCATTTCTGCCCACTTCACTCTCGCTATCTGCAGCGATGTTCCCTGCGCCTCAAGCGCGGAAGCCAGGTAACGGCAATATTCTTCGACGGCATCCGTTGGCGTATCGGGTCGGCCGAGAACGGCGAGGCAGCGGTTATGCATTCGTCAAACGCTCTGGAGAGTCCACGTTTCCTGCCGGCGCGAGAAGATTGAACTTTTCGCGCTGACGGTGCAAGGTTATCACGCTGTCTGCGGTCGCAAAACCGATATACTGTCCAAAGAAGTGGGACGAGTGCACCGGAACATCGTGATGGAAAAAACGCCAACGCGAAAAGTCCTGTGACCGGGAAAGGCCTTCCCCTAGCAGGCAAACCACCAGCCGCCATGAAGCTGCTGCTGTATTCTCACTTCTTTGCTCCAAGTGTCGGCGGCGTCGAGACCATCGTTCTATCTCTGGCGCGGGGCCTCGCAGAGCTTCGCAAGCCCAGCGGCGATCCGGAATTCGAAGTAAGTTTGGCTACGCAAACCGCTGCGGACAAGTTTGACGATACCTCGCTCCCTTTTCATGTTGTACGCCAGCCAAGTCTGATTCATTTGTGGGACTTAATTCGCGCTTCCGATGTTGTACACGTTGCAGGCCCCGCTCTGGCGCCGATGTTTCTCGGGTTTCTTGCGCGCAAGCCCTTGGTTGTCGAGCATCACGGCTTTCAAACGATATGCCCTAACGGCCAGCTTCTCATCGAGCCGTCGGGGACACCCTGTCCCGGGCACTTTATGGCCGGCCGCCATGCTGAATGTCTCCGCTGCAATTCCGGCCAAGGTTGGCCCGCGTCTCGCAAACTTTGGCTGCTGACTTTCGTGCGCCGCTTTCTCTGCCGGCGCGACTCGAGCAATATCACGCCGACCGCGTGGCTCGGCGAACTGCTGCAGCTTCCGCGAAGCGTCGCGATTCCTCACGGCCTGGCAAATGGCGCACTCGTCCCCTTAACGAAGACGAAAACATCCCAGCCGCCCGTGATCACGTTCCAAGGGCGTCTGGTGACGACCAAGGGCGTCAGGATTCTCTTTAAAGCCGCGCGCATCCTCTGTGAACAAAATCAGACATTTGAACTGCTCGTTATAGGCGATGGTCCAGAGCGCGCTTCTCTCGAGCGAATGGCGGAAGCAGCTCCGCTCGCGGGCCGCGTTCGCTTTGCAGGCCGTCTCGCTGGAGCGCAACTCGACGCCGCTCTCGCGGAAGCCACTGTCGTTGTCGTGCCATCCTTAGGTGGAGAAGTTTTCGGGCTGGTCGTCGCCGAAAATATGTTGCGAGGTTTACCGGTGGTGACGTCGGACCTCGGAGCATTTGTGGAGGTTCTTGGAGAGGGTGGCCTCACCTTCTGCACCGGCGATGCTGCGGCGCTCGCGGCAGCACTTGCTCGAATCCTCGATGATCCCGCTCTTGCCGCCCGCCTCGCGCAGCGCGGGCGGCAACGCGCCATTGAATTTTGCGACTTCCAGCGCATGCTGGAAGCCCACGTGGCCGTTTATCGTAAACTTTAGCTCGGCGCTGAAACGAACTTGCAACAGCGTACGATCTCGGTTGCGGTTATTATAAGGTGCGGTTGGTGAATCTTGCTGGGAGAGGTGGCTCACTCTTGCGTTTTAGTGCGAGCGGAATAGAGGTTGCGGCAAGAAGGATGTTGCTGGGGAGCAGAGTTTATGCCCCACTGCGATCCGGCTATCAATTCTTGTTCGACCGGGCCAGATTTGCGCATCGCCTCGGAATGCGAAGGTTTTATGGAGCTTTTGTGCGAAAGGGTGACTTGGTTTTCGACGTGGGGGCCCACGTTGGGAGGCACGCGGAGGTTTTTACCGATCTCGGCGCCAAAGTTGTGTCAATAGAGCCAAATTCCAGTTGCTGCGAGCACCTGGAGAGGCTGGCCAAGATTCGGGACATTCGCGTGGAGCATTGCGCCGCAGGAGACGCTCCGGGAAAACTGAAATTAAGAATCTGCCAGGATTCGGTAATCAGCACGGTTGTCGAAGAGTGGTACGAAGGGGCCAAGCGTTCTCCGATTCATCAGGACGCGCAGTGGTTGGAAAGCGTGGAGGTGGACGTTGTCACGCTGGATCAGTTGGCGCAATGCTACGGGACTCCTGTGTTTGTGAAGATCGATGCCGAAGGCTATGACGATCACGTTCTGCGGGGGATGTCGTTCAGGCCGCGAGCATTGTGCTTCGAGTACAATCGTCTGCTCCCCGAAGTGGCCGCACGGTGCTTCGAAACCCCGGTTCTATCGAGTGGCTATGAGTTCAACTTCAGCCGCGGCCTGGAACTGAAAAATGTTTCCGAGAATTGGATGAGTGGCCAGGAACTGTGCAAACGGCTCTCTGAATTCGCAGCCCATGAAGAATACGGCGACGTTTACGCGCGCACCACTGCGCTGCCGGGCGGGGCAGGAAAAGAGCAATAACACAACGCGGCTAGAGACTTAGCCCGGACAGCTACGTTATGCCGAGAAGCTAGCAGTTGAACCAGGATCGGGAGTAGGATCACTCGCACCGATGAATCCGACGAGTCAATCCGCCACACTGGCCAAAGAGCCTGTGGACGTGGTTATGCCCGTCTACAACGAGCGGTCGGAAGCCATCGAAGCCACGTTGGATGCCTGCCTCCAGCAGACACATCCGATCTCGCACATCCATGTGATCGATGACGGCTCTCCGGTTCCCGCAACCATTCCGGAGAGAATCGCGGCCACTGGACTGGTGACACTTACGCGGCTGCCGCAGAATCAAAAAAACGCTGCGTCGCGCAATGCAGGTTTAGCAAAATGCACATCTCCCCTTATCGCTTGCATCAATTGTGAGGTTCTGCCCGCCGAGGACTGGCTGGCGACGTGTGTAAACTACTTGTCAGAGCGGCCCGACGTTGGCGTGTGCTACACGCGAACTGTTCCCGACCACCCTGACCGGCTTCTCTCGCGATGGCGCATGCGATTCCAGGAGAACAGATTTGGCCCCGATACGGGCTGGGCCGTTTTCGCGACCGGGCATGCGGCCTTGTTCCGGAGGGAAGCGATTGAAAATGTGGGCGGCTATAACATTCACTTGGGCAACGTGTCAGAAGATTCCGATATTTGCGAGCGCATTCGCGCGGCTGGATGGGACACTCACTTCATCGCGAAAAGCCAATGCGTCTCGATTCAGAATAATACCGTTACCGAATTTGCCAAGAAGGAGCTGTCGCGCAATGCCTGGGAATCCCCGAAAGACTACGCGCTAAGCCGGTTTATGTTCCAGCGGTCGAAAACGCTGTTTATCCGAATGGGACGAAACGTAGTGAAAGGCCGGTTCTATTTCTTGCCTGTAGACGTGGCCGTTTGGGCCGTCACTCTTAAGCTTGCAATTTCAAAAACACTCGCCGCACGCAACCAGCCGGCGGCGGGGTCGCTTGACAGCGGCGGGCGGCTCGGTTAGCAGTTGCGTCAATCGTCTTGCCGGGATCAGCGAGCCTGGCCTGTCCGAAAAGGCAGGTTCGCCGTGCGTCACAGAGAAGGAAACTCCGTCGAAGCGGGGAGCTCCCAGGTCTACACTGGCTGTAAGGAACACAGTGCGGAGAGACCCGCTGGTTCATTCTTGGCAGTCCAAAATGGGCCCCACTCGTGGCTGGAGACGGAGAATATGAAACGCCTACTCATTTTCCTTACGGTGTTCTTCTTGGCGATGGTGGCCGAGCGCGGCGTCTTCGCGGCGCAGCATGCAAAAGGAACTTCCACGCTCAGCGGCGTGGTCATCGGCCCGGATGACAAGCCCGCACCGCACGCCAACATCTCGTATCAATTCTCCGACGGAAGCGGTCCTCACGCCGCGCGCGCCGACGCGCATGGACGGTTCACGATCTCGCATCTCCGGGCCAACAGCTACGACATTCGGGCCTCCGCAAATGGCGTCTTTTCCGATTGGGAAAGGAATCTCCCGTTGCGCAAAGGGCAAACGCGGTCCGTCGAGTTGCGATTGATTTACGCGAAGGAAATGCCCAAGTCTGTTCCGAACAAAAAGCCGAAAGCGTAAGTCTGAGCCAGGTACATTCGATTCCTAGGCGTGGTAGACCCATGGATAGTACCTTTTGAAGTCCTGCAAGACCCTCTGCCAGCCCATAACTAACAGTAAATAAATAACATATATATGAACCGTCCCCCGACGACGGGTTTCGGTCTAGTACCACGACTCCGGTACCCCGCCGGGTGGCTCTAGCGTCCCATTGAGGGCCCCACATCAGCCGCGTAGGCTTCTAAGAACGGGTTGGGGGCCGCGCGGGGACAGCGGCTCCGCAAGGGGCCGTGTGCGAGCTACCCAACCCGCCACTCTATTCGTCGATCTCCCAGCGACCGACTCTCGACCAACAGTAGCCTGATACCCAAATTTTGTCGGACCATGCTGCCGCAACTTTGGGCCGCCTCCGTGCTCTCCGACCTTGGTGTTTCTTGCTTCTATTCCTAATGCGTTGCGTCATCATGGATTTGCGGAGGGCCTGCGGGCGTGGGTGAACGATTCAGGCGACAGGTGAAACGATCGGCGGACAGGCTGCCCATCATCAGGTTCCTCGTGGCAGCCCTGCTTGCAACATCCCTCTTTTCCGCGCAGTCCGCTTCAAGCGCCAATCCTGCTCCTGAGAAATTGCGCTCCGAGACGGTGGCCGCGTTCGACCGCTATGTGCACCTGACCGACGAACGCAACGAAACGGAACTGAGACGCGGCAGCTCGCTTCTTTGGATCGATGCGCTACCCGAGGCCCAGCGTGCGGAGGCCTACTCAGCCCTGAAGCGCGGGGAGGTGCAGATCCATCAACTCACCACGCTCGATAACGGCAAGCCGGTCGACTGTCCCGGCGGCATGATTCATCACTGGGTCGGCGTGGTTTTCATTCCCCGCGCGAAGTTGGCCGACGTGCTCGGCGTCCTTGAGGATTACGACCATCAATCCGTTTATTACGCTCCCGATGTCGAGACGCTCGAAGATCGAGTCGCGCGACGGCGACCACTTCCGCGTGTTCCTTCGCTTCCGCCGCCACAAAGTCATTACCGTCGTGCTCGATACCGAGCATGACGTGCGCTACTTCCACGATGCGCCTGGGCGCGCCCATAGCCGCAGCTCCGCGGTGCGCATCGCTCAAGTGGAAGACCCCGGCAAGAGCGACGAACGCGAAATGCAGCCGGGCGACGACGGCGGCTTTTTGTGGCGCATGGAAACGTGGTGGCGGATGGAAGAACGCGACGGCGGCGTCTATGTGCAGAGCGAGGTCGCCTCGCTGACGCGCGATATTCCCACCGGCCTCGGCTGGCTGATCGGCCCCTTCGTCACCTCTATCCCGAAGGAAACGCTTTTCTTTACGCTGGACGCCACTCGAAAAGCTGTCGGGGCCAAAGTGGCGAATGACCTCAGGTGAGGTACATTCCACTAACCGCCCATTTGCCTCTTCGCCTTGGCACCTTTAAGAAGTTCCCATCCTGCGTCGGCACTGCGATTCCAGCTCCACTCGAGGGCCGTCTTGGCTGCCGCCTCGCCGAGGCTTTGCCTGAAGTCTGTATCCGCTTGGAGCCGCTGAATGACTTGGGCCAGCATTTGCGCGTCGCACGGTTCGCGCATAACCAAGCCATCGACGCCGTCGTGAATGTAGTCGGCGACGCCGGCAAATATGGAGGTAATCGCCGGCAAGCCACAGGCCATGGCCTCCGCCACCGGAAGCCCGAAAGAGTCTTCGCGGCTAGGGCTGACGTAAACGTCCGCCGCGGCGTAAAAATCGAGTACATCCGCACGCGGTAGCTCCCAAAGGCAACGGTCCTGCACTCCGAGCTGTACGGCGCGTGCGCGGAAAGTCTCCGCGGCATCGCTACCAACTACGAGCAATCGTATCGGCAGGGCAGAAAGAAGGGCGACTGCGTCAAGAATCACTAGGCAAACCCTTGACCCGCCAATCATTGCCGATCAGCAGCAGGATAAAATCCTCGTCGCGAAATCCTCTCCTCTTGCGTGCTTCCGCACGCCGCGCGATTCTGGCCCCTGCAGAAAAATACTCCAGGTCCACGCCGTTCGGGACGAGATAGACGTCTTCGCGATGAAAGTATTCCCTCAGGAGCCCGGCAGTGCGCCTCGATGGAGTACCAAGAGTCACCTTCGCGTCGCCATAGATCCTGCGCTCCAATCCGGTTAGCAGCGCGTAGTAAACGCGGCGGTGCACGCGCCTGAAAAGACCGGCCTTGTCCGCCTGTTCTTGCTTTTCTTCTCGCGAGAGTTCGCGCAATCGATGAAAGAGCGCATGTACGATCACGACATCCGGATGAAGGCAATTGATTCCCGGCGACAAAACAAGATCATAAGAAACCCCGCCAAATGTCTTATCCCATCTTCGCTGGAATGCGTTCAGGAGCATCCAGCCGAGAAATTGCGCCACATGCGGGCCCGGAATGGACGGGACCTTATGCCAGATAATGCCGCCCGGCCCCGCCGAATGCGCCGATTTCGGATCGCTTACGGGAAGGTCTTCGACCCGCTGTGCGTAGAGGTGAATCTCGCAACCGTACTCGCCGGCGAGCCGCTCGAGCAATTCCGCGAGCGCGCGCTCCGTGCCGTGGCGCCGGTCGACAAAAGGGGAAACAACGGCGAGCCGCAAGTCAGCGCATCCAGCGGCGCGCAGGCGGGGTTGCCGGAGCGTCGATCGCGAATTGCGGCGAGAGCGCGAGGGTGGGAAGCCGGAAGAGCAAGCCGAGCAACAGCCAAAAATACGCATTCAGCAAAAAATCTTCATAGGCGTCGATGCCGCCAAAAGTGGCCGGACCGAGCAAAAAGAACGCATACCAGAAAATCACAAAGCCGAGCGGAAACCAGGGCGATCCTCTCAACTTTTTAACCACCTTCCACGCGGAGAACAATATCGCCACGCTCATGATGATCCACAGAATCAGCCCTCCGATCCCCATTTCAACGACCAGCGTTCCAAAACCGCTTTCTACGCCGGCGCCCACCGGCTTCACATTAAAAATTCGCGAGACGTATTGGGCGCCGAGCGCGGAAGTACCGATACCATAACCATAGGGCCAGCGCTCGTAGTTAAAGGCGCCAAGGAAGTTCTCCACGGGATACGACCACGCTCGATGCCCAAGTTCGCTAGTCGGACTATTAGGCATAAGCGTTTCTTGATAGATCGCGAGACGAGAAAGGAGAGCATCTGGATAAAAATAGAAAAGCAGAACGATTCCCAGTGCGATGCCAATCGCCACGCGCTGAATGGAATGAAGCACGCGCAGCGCTTGCCCCTGCCGCCATGGAGCGCCCCAAATAAACGCAACGCTGGTTACGACCGCGTTGATCATCCCCCACATGAACGAGCCTCTGGACGCAGTCAGGAATGCTCCGGCCGCCGTCACAGGGAGCGCGATAAAAGCGAGGGTTCTCCCTTTCTTATAGCGCAGAAGAAGATAGCCGCTATACCCCAGCACCAGTATCCACGCCACCATGATGAAATCCGCATAGCGTCCGGAACTGACGAAGACCGAAGTCGGCCGGTAAGAAATCTCCCCGGAAATAGGAGATACGCGGTAAAGACCGCTCAGTCGACGAATGTCTTCGGCCGGAACCGCGGGATTCAGAAAGGATGGGCCAAGGATGGATTGAGCGATACCCAAGGAAACGATGATCAGAACTAGAAACAGATTCACCGTGAAGAAACGCCGTAGCTCCGCCTCGGTATTCAGGAGCGCATAACCGATAAGCGTCAATGGCACGTAATAGAAGAACATTTTGAAGCCCATCAATCCGTACCAGATACTGGTCGACGCGGGATTAAATATCTGGAGCGCGCCAAACCAGATGAAAATCAGCAGCGGCATGAGAAACGGAGGTCGGAAGAATTTAACTTCTTTTCTCCGATAGGCTGCGAAAAACGAGATATACACGACCAGGACCAGAAAATCCTTGATGAAGTAAATCGCCATGTTATTGCCAAGGAATTTTCGGACAAAATCCTCGAACAACAACCAGCTCAGAAAAAAATAAACGCCGTTGCGCCAGTTGTTGAGAATGCCGACGACGACCGCTCCGCCCACGATGCATCCACCAGCGTAGACCAAGCCGATCATGTCGTCGTTGATCACATACTGGGCTGCTTCGTAAGCAGCGAAGGCGCCTACGACCAGCATTCCGAATCCGATTAGCGGACGTCTTCTGAACTGCCCTGAAGATAGAGCCGATGCAATTCTCATAGACTGGCTTCGTGCCGGGTGCTCTGATTATTACTGAGTCCTATGCAATCCGAAAGGGGCATCCTTCCACTCCGGTCTGCTTGCTCTGGAATCTGGCTTCTTACTCGATTTGTCCGATCAATTAAACTATCATCAGCGTCGACAGACTCAAGGAAACGATAAATTTTCCCCTTGTCGGCACATGCATGCGGCTCGCCTTCTATGAAATATTTGAACTTCGAGTCACTTTGAGGAGTTCCCATGCCACGCTACCTTTCCCAACACACGCTTGCTTGCCTCACGCGCCAGGGCGCGGAGACGCTCGCGCAACGCATGCAAGGCGGCGGCCCCGCGTGCGCGGAACGCGTCCTGGTCAACATGCTCGAGGGGAAAATGTTCGCGGAATTTCGTTCCGATTCCCGCGAAATCCTTGAAGCCTGGCTCAAAACTGAAGGCATGCACTACGATTGGCTCGTCCGCATCGAATGGGAGACGCGCGACGGCACGCTGCAAATCGCCGAATAACTCTTTGTAACGTATTATAAATAAAGTCTTTATTATCGTACAAGCTTTCCTCGAAGGACCCCTTGAATCCCGATAAAAAAGAGGGTGATTTGCCGCCTCATCTGCGTTACTCTTTTTACCCGCATCCAACGCGAAGGAGAATCGCCATGTCTGACTATGCGCATCCCGAAGTACTCGTCACCACCGAATGGGTGGCCGCCCACTCGAAAGATCCCGGCATCCGCGTCGTCGAAGTCGATGTCGACACCACGGCCTACGATCAGGGCCACATCGAAGGCGCTATTTCCTGGAACTGGCAAACCGAATTGCAGGACGCCATTCGCCGCGACCTTGCGCAGCCCACCGCGTTCGAAGAGCTGCTCGGCAAGGCCGGCATCTCTCCGCAAACCACGATCGTCCTCTATGGAGACAACAACAACTGGTTCGCAGCTTGGGCCTTCTGGCAACTGAAATACTACGGCCACGAAAAAGCCCTCATCATGAACGGCGGCCGCAAGAAATGGCTCGAAGAAAAGCGCCCGCTTAGCACGGTCAAACCGTCGGTTGCGCCGGCCACATACAAAGTCAAAGCGGCCAACGCCACGATCCGGGCGAAGCGCGACGATGTTTTCGCCGCCATCGAGAAAAAATCCGGCGCTCAGCTTGTCGATGTTCGCTCCGTGGACGAATTCACGGGAAAAATCATCGCGCCTCCCGGCATGAGCGAGACGGCGCAGCGCGCGGGCCACATTCCCGGTGCCGCAAATATTCCGTGGTCACAGGCCGTCAACGAGGACGGCACGTTCAAAAGCCTCGATGCGCTGAAACAGCTCTACGGCGCGAAAGGCATCACCGGCGATCGTGAAGTCATCGCTTATTGCCGCATCGGTGAACGCAGCTCGCACACCTGGTTCGTCCTCAAGTACCTCATGGGCATAAAAGATGTGCGCAACTACGACGGTTCCTGGACAGAGTGGGGAAATTTGATTGGCGCGCCAATTGAGAAGGAAGTCTCAGCCGCTGCCGCGAAATAACGCGCGAGTCTACCACCGAACCAACCGAAAACAGCATCCTTCAAAACCGAACGGGGCGCACTCTTTTGCGCCCCGTTTCACTTTGTCCTGCCCCAGTATTTAGAGCCTCAGGGCAGGCAATCGGGGATAGAATACGCCCCTGCCTTTGAAAGTGAGGAAGTCTTGCGGCTGCGCGAGGCAACGGAACTGGCCAAGAATGCTCTCGGATGAAACGTTGGCGGTTTAATCGATTACTCTCACTGAAAACCTGCTCGGAGGAAATCATGGGAACCGAATTTGAATTCGAACGTGTGGGCGATAAGACCTGCAAATCGGAGCAGCGCAATGCGGAAGGAAGCCCTGTCGCAGCCGATGGCGAGGCGGTGGCGGATCGGCGAACGTTCTTGCAAAGCGCGGTGGCCAGCGCGGCCGCCCTGGCCTTGCCGAAATGGGTGCGCGCAGCCGCAGCTCCAGCCGCATCGGCGGACGAGATGGACGGGATCCGCGCCGAAATCGAAAAGCGCCACGACGAAGCCGTGCAGCGTTTGCAGCACTGGATTCAGCAGCCGTCGATCGCCGCAGAGAATCGCGGAATGGCCGAAGGCTGCGAACTAACCGTGAACATGCTGCGCGACGCGGGATTCGAGCAGGTCACGAAAGTTCCCGACAGACGGCCAGCCCGGAATTTTCGCCACGCTGGACGCGGGTGCGCCGCGCACCGTTGGCCTCTATTTCATGTACGACGTGAAGCAAGCCGATCCCGCGGAGTGGAGTTCGCCGCCGTTCAAAGCAGCGCTGGTCGATAAGCCCGGGCTCGGCAAAGTGATTGTCGGTCGCGGCGCCGTGAACCAGAAGGGGCCGGAAGCTACTTTTCTTGCCGCGCTGCACGCCATGCGCGGAGCAGGAAAGAAAATGCCTGTCAATTTTGTGTTCGTCGCCGAAGGTGAAGAAGAGATTGGCTCGACCCATTTCCCGCAAGTCGTGCGCAGACCGGAGATCTCTGCCGCGCTTAAAAAGTGCACGTCGGTATTCATGCCGTTTGCAGCGCAAGGTCTGAGCGGCGAAGTGACGGTCTACCTCGGCGCCAAAGGAGTTGTCGAGCTCGAGCTGGTTTCCAGCGGGGCGCGCTGGGGCCGCGGGCCAAAGAAGGACCTGCACTCGAGCAACAAAGCGCGCGTGGACAGCCCCGCCTGGCATTTGGTCGAAGCGCTCGTGACGCTCGTCTCACCGGACGGCAATGATCCCGTGATCGAAGGCTTCGCCACCAAGGCGCGGCCTCTTTCGGATGCCGACAAGAAAATGATCGCCGAGGCCGCGCGTCGCCTGAGCGAAGCAGAAGCAAAAAAGCTGATGGGCGTGGACCGTTGGGTGCACGACGTCAGCTGGCAAGAATCGCTCGAACTGCTCGCCTCGCGTCCCACGGTAAATATCGAAGGCCTCGTCGGCGGCTACACTGGCCCTGGCGGAAAAACTATTCTGCCTTCAAGAGCGGTTGCGAAGATCGATATGCGTCTCGTTCCAGACATGACGGCGGCCGAATCGCTCGCCGCGCTCAAGGGCCACCTCGCCCAAAAAGGCTTCGGCGATATCGAAGTGAACATGAGCGGCGGCTACGATCCAACGAGCACGCCCGCCAATTCGTCGATCATCCGAGCGTCCCTGGCCGTCTACAGGAAAAACGGGATCGATCCTGTGCTGTTCCCTCGCCTCGCCGGCTCTTGGCCGGGTTATGTCTTCACGGGTGAGCCTCTGCATCTCCCCGCAGGCCATTTCGGCATGGGTCACGGCAACGGCGCTCACGCCCCAGATGAGTATTACCTAATCGAATCGAGCAACCCGAAAGTCGCCGGCATGGACGACGCCGTGCGCTCCTACGTAGAATTTCTGTACGAAGTCGCCCAAACAACTTAAACCAGAAACTTCTTGTAATTAAGTCCCGCCCTAGGAACAAATCCGGATGAGCTACGTCTTAACGTGTATATCTCCGGGCGGAGGGTGAGTATGAGGACCTTGTTGCAGGATTTGCGTTACGCGTTGCGGCAGCTTCTCAAATCGCCCGGTTTTGCCATCAGCTCCATCCTCTCCCTGATGCTGGGAATCGGGGCCACCACAGCCATTTTCAGCGTGGTTTATGGCATTCTCCTCGATCCGTATCCCTACAAGGACGCCAGCCGGATGGTCCACGTCGAGCTCCGCGACAAGAATGGCCGCGGACCCCTGCTGATCGTCAACGGCACGCAAGCCCAAGAGCTCCGTAAAACGTCCTCGATCGATGACGTTTTCTTGCAGGACGAAAAACGGGAAAACCTCACCGGCGAGAAATTCCCCGTCTCGGTGAATGTCGGCCTCTATTCGCCAAACATGTTCGACTATATGGGCGTGCCGCCTCTGCTTGGTCGAGAGTTCGCGCTTGCCGACGCTCCGGGCGGAAATCCGGCCCCGGTTGCAGTTCTGAGCTATCTCTTCTGGCAACGGCAATTTGGGGCAAGCCGCGACGTGATTGGGAAGTCCATCGAACTAGACCACACGCCCTACACGGTTATCGGCGTAGTGCCGCCACGTTTCACCTGGGGCGATTCCGATGTGTACTTGCCCGCACTTCCCACCGCCGATCCGCACTACTATTGGCTCGCCTTCATCAAACTGAAGCCGGGAACGAAATATCCCGCCGCGCAGGCCGAAATGCAGGTCTTGGTGGA
Source organism: uncultured Acidobacteriota bacterium (assembly GCA_963753745.1). Taxonomy (GTDB): domain Bacteria; phylum Acidobacteriota; class Terriglobia; order Acidiferrales; family UBA7541; genus Acidiferrum. Next base: position 259,757 of record CAVWDX010000011.1, on the reverse strand, counting down.
CCGCTTTGCGATGCAAGACCCCAAGAATTATCCGCAGAACATGCGCGCGAAGATTGTCACTCTCAACGAAGAGGTGTTAGGCCGCTTCGCGGGAACGATTGTTTTCTTGTTCTGCGCCGTCATTGTCCTATTGATGATCGGCTGCGCGAATGTTTCAATTCTTTTGCTTGCGCGGGGGAACGCACGGCAGCACGAGTTTGCCGTGCGCACTTCCGTGGGCGCGGGCCGCGGGCGGCTGATCCGGCAATTGCTGACGGAATCGCTTCTGCTCTCCGTGACGGGAGCAGCGCTCGGGATCCTGGCTGCCTATTGGGGAGTCAAAGCTCTTTCCAATATGCTGCCCTACTATTCCTTTCCGCATGAGGCCGCCATTCATGTGAACGGCATGGTCTTGATCTTCAGCGCCGCGATTGCATTGCTGACCGGAATTCTCTTTGGAATCTCGCCGGCGTACCAACTCTCGCGGCCTGAACTCGGCGCGCTCATCCAGGCCAGCAGCGCAAAGCTCACCGGCAGCACGCGCAGCCGAAATACGCACCGGCTCTTGATCGCGGGGCAGGTCGCGTTAACTCTGCTTCTCCTTGCCGGAGCTGGCGGCGCGGTGAAAGCGTTCCTCGCAAAGGTGCACACTCCGTTGGGTTTCGACCCGGACCACGTTTTTGCTATGAACGTGGCGATGCCGAAAGGATCTGCCTCAACTTGGCAGGAGCGCATCAATCAAAACGAACTGGTGCGGCAAGCTGTCGCGCAGGCCCCGGGAGTGGCCGAAGCAGGCGTTTCAACGACGTGGTTTCCAGGTTTTGGAGGATTTAACGCCAAAATCGAAATTCAGAGCAAGCCGGCTTTGACCGACTCGCAGGCCGTGCTGTCGCTTATCAGTCCGCAATTGCTCTCGACTCTGCGTATCCCTCTGCTGCGGGGCAGAATCTTCGACGATGCGGAGTCCCGGCGCGCCGCGCATTTGGCCATGGTGAATCAAGCGTTCGTAAAGCAATATTTGGGCGACCTCGACCCCATCGGGCAAAGTGTGCGTAGCCCGCAGCTTAGGATCAACCAAGCGAATCTTCTTTCGGCGCTGTCTCCCGACGATTGGTTGGAAGTCATCGGGGTAGTCGGAGATGCGAAGAACGATGGACTGGACCACCCCGTGAAGCCTGCTATTTTTCTGCCTTATAGTTTTGTTATGGCGCTGGATGAAGCGCTCCTTGTTCGTGCCAATGGCGATCCTCAAACGGCCATCCGGTCCGTTAAAGAGCGGTTGCGCGAAATCAATCCGGAGCTGGTGGTTGAACGCGACCGCACGCTCTCCTGGTGGCTCGATACGGATGGGTGGGGCCGCGAGCGCTTTATCGCCACGCTCTTTGGTCTCTTTGCCGCTTTGGCGCTGGTGCTGGCCGGCACCGGACTTTACAGCGTCGTCTCCTTTGCCGTCACCCAGCGCACGCAGGAACTGGGCATTCGCATGGCGCTGGGCGCGCGACGCAGCACCGTCGTGCAGCTCGTGCTGGGCTCTACTGCGGTAATGCTTGGCGCGGGTGTCGCAGCCGGTTTGCTGTTGAGTGTGGTTCTGAACCATGTTGTTTCTTCGTGGGCTGGGGGCAGCTCGCGCGATCCGCTCACTTTGGCGGTCGCCGCTTCGATCCTTATTTTTGTTGCGGCTATAGCCTGCGTCTTGCCGGCTTGGCGCGCTGCTTCGATCGATCCCATGCGCGCTTTACGAGTCGAGTAGAGATCGCGTTTATGAGCCGCGGCGAAGTGTTCTCAGGGAGATGGAACAGCCCGTTTCGAGGCCGCCATTTCTTTCAGGATATTTTCGCCCCCCTCGAGAACCAGATCGTGCTTCTCTTGTAGCGAAGCTATCGTCGGGACAACAACTCTATCCGGTATCACGCCTTGGCCTTCGAGTTTGCGCCCCTTCGGCGAAAACCACAGAATCTCGCTGATTTCCAGCACGCCGCCGCCCTTCATCACTCTTTCATGCGTGATTCCCAGCACGCAGCCGCATGATTGGCTGCCGACGAGCGTGGCGCGCCCCGAGTCTTGCATGCCGGCGGCAAAAACCTCCGTGGCGCTAGCGGAGTATTCGCTCACAAGAATGACCACAGGCGCGGCATAAATTTGCGCGCCCCTTCTCCCCACAAAGAACTCCTTCTCTTCGGTGTGGCGGCCGTCGCGTTCCGCAGCGCTAACTTCTTTTCTGGTCATTCTTCTCTCGAAGAGAGTTTTGCTGTCGAAGAAAAATCCCGCCATGGCTTCCAAGGTGGCCCCGACGCCGCCGCGGTTCCTGCGAAGATCCAGAATCAATCCCGGTGTCGTGCGCAGATTTTCAAGGGCAGCTTTGAAATCATGAACTAGCGAGGGCTGGAACTCGTCGAAGCGCAGGTATCCGAAGCCCGAGGGCAACTTCGCAGCCGTGACGCGGGCAGAGTTGGAAAGGATTTGCCGTGCATACTTGACCTCGAACACGGAACCATCCGCTCGCTGCAAAGTGGCTTCGAATGGACTTTCCAGAGAGCCCGCAAAGACATTGCTGAGGATGCGGAGCCTGGTGACACGCTCGGTGGAAGATGGCAAAACTGTCTTCGCTGCTGCGGCGAGGCGGTCGGCGATCGGCTGGCCATCCAGAGCGGTCACAATCATGCCTGCCTCGATGCCCGAATGGGCTGCATGGCTCTCGGGCGAGACGTCAAGCACGACGATCTTGCCTTCCACATAGCCGGGCCGGAAACCGACGCTGACGCCGACATGCTTCTCGTGATTTTTCCACTGCTCTGGCGAACTGAAACGGGTATGCGCATCGTGCAGTTCCGCCGTCATGCGATCCAGGATCGAATAGAACTCCCTGTCATCTTTCGCTGCTTGCACGAGCGGCAGGTATCGTTGATGAATCTTCGGCCAGTTTACCCCGCCGAATTCCGGGTCGTAGTAATGCTCCTCGACGTCTTTCCAGACTTTTTCAAAAACTTGCTCGCGCCCTTTGGGCGAAAGGCCGCGGGAACTCCCGCTCATCGCCATCGAGAAGGCCAGCCCAAGGATCAGAAGGGCAAGAGCGGGCTGGCGGCGCGCCAAGTTACGCGAAATTTGTTTCTTGTCCTCAACAATAGATATCTTCAACGAACACCTGCACAGGGTGAAAATTGCGCGCCGTGTGGCGATTTTCTCAACCGCCGGAGAATAGTATCAGCCTCCTCGCTTGGACGGCGAGGGCCTACAGAAGAGTTGGCTTGCCGATCAAGCCCACAGGGAGTTGGCTGCCTTTGGACTTCAAACTAGTTCGGAGGTCCCTGCCTGTCGCGGTTCAATTGCTCGAGGTTCTCACGGGCAACTTCGTTCTTTGGATCGATTTGCAATGCGCGCTCGAAGTGCAGGCGCGCTTCCTTCAGGTTTCCAATCTCCGCCAGCGAGCTTCCGAGATTGGCCTCCGCTCCCGCATCCTCGGGATTCAATCGAACCGCGGCGCGAAATTGCGCAAGTGCGGCGGTGTAGTCACCTTGCGTCGCCAGCGCGTTTCCGAGGTTGTAATGAGCATCGAAATAATCGGGGCGGCCCTTCAGCGCGGTGTTCAAATGCCTGATAGCTTCGTCGACGCGGCCGCTTGCCAGAAGCATACCGCCGAGGGCGTTGTTGGCGGTGGGATCGTCTGGTTGAAGGCGGACGGCTTGCTCAAACTCAGTGACCGCGCCTGCAAGATCCCCTTTCATCCGAAGAATGGCCGCGAGGTTGTAGTGCGCCTCGAAATCCTCGGGATTATTTTGAATATGGTGCTTCGCCAACGCCTCCTGAATTGTGACGCGTGGATCGGACGTGGCATCCGGAACCTCGCGCGGAAGAACTTGCAGCCACAAATGCGCCATCTCATCAACGGCGCGATTGCCCGCCATCACGCGCTTGGGTGGATCGTTGGGATTTCGAATGTTGTCCGCCGAGTTGTCGTACGTGAAGCGCATCGAAATCTTCGTTCCCGCGGGTAACTCCAAGGGCTGCGCATAGTGATAGACGGCCTGCCAGTTCAGATCCCAGTTGCTAATGTGAATCAGCGTTTTCCTGGTTCCATCCGGAAGCGTCGCGAAGGCGAGCAAGTCTTTCCCCAGATAGTGCGCGTGCGGATAAATGGCCAGGACGCTGGCGTCAACCGGAAGGACGAAATCGTCCGACACCAGAAAGTTTTTAGCGCCCGGCGGAATGTCCAGCTCGCGGTCATTATCGAGTTGAATCAGGATGGGATGCTTCGTGGCCGGTTTATCCGTGAAGTAGAGGCCAAGCGTCGGTTGAATGAGTTCCGGTTTTCCCGAAGGCTGCAGATGCGTGTTCAAAATCAGGTCCGTGGTTCTGTCCAGGCGCAGAGCCATTCCGTCGGGCTCCACATACGGCGGAGAGCCCGGCTTCCAAAACAAAAAATGACTGTCCGGATCGAAAGCCTCCGATTCAATGATCAGCTCCATCCCGCCGAATCCCGCGCCCGGCTCTTTTTCCATGCGGCGGCCAGACTGCTGGCGGTCCACCAAGACGTTTGCGTGATGGACCAGCCGTTTATCGCCGGGCCGGATTTCAATCGCTTTCAGCCACCGCGTGCGATGAACCGGAGTCCGAAAGACAAAATTCCAGTACATGTCCGTGCCGCTCGCGGGCAGCCGGAAAGGTTTCTCGGCTCTTACGATCACGTCGGGCTTGCCTAGTTCCCAGCCTGCTTCGAATTTCGGCTGAGGAGGAAGGTCGGAAGGATTGCCTGCGATCTCGCCCTGTTCTACCCATTTTTGAATCGTCGTGATTTGCTCCTCGGTCAATCGCAGCTCACCCGCGAATTTCGGCCCGCCGGCATCCGGAAGCCACGGCGGCATGATGCGTTTGCTCGTCATGTAAGCGATCTGCCGCCCGTGCGATTTCACGTCAGCATAAGTGAGCAACGGAAAGGGCCCCGATTCGCCGGGATGATGGCACTGCGAGCAGTTCCGAAAAATAATCGGAGCTATATCGCGGTTAAACGTCACCTGTTGGTGCAGCGCTGCCCCGCGCGCCTCGGATTGACGATCGGCCTGAGCGTGGCGAGCAGCCAAGCCGGCCGTTCCGAGTGCGAGAAGCGTGAAGAATCCAGAGAGGGTTGGCAACCCGACTTTCATTCCAGGTCCGAAATGTAGCATCCCACGGCATGAGCCGTATTCACAGCCAGTGTTTTGCCGCTGAGCGCAGCTTCAATGGCGTCCTCCAATTCGTGCGTGGTGGCCACCGTGCGAGACCGGCCAATATCCTGGTAAAGATTGTCGATGCGGCCGTGATAGACGAGATGCCCTCGCGCGTCGAACACTGCCGCCTCCGGTGTAATCTGCGCTTGGCTTTCTTTCACTAGCACTTTCTGCGGATCGCGCAGCGCCGGAATTTTATAGCCGTACTCCCGGTCATGCTTGCGGATGACTTCCGCGGACTCCGCCTTACTCGGATAAACCAGCCAGAACGATGCGTTAGCCTCGTGCGCTGCGCTCAGCTTCTGAATCGTCGGTGCGTAGCGATTCGAGACCGGGCAATCCGTCCGCACAAAAACCAGCACCACCACTTTCCCGGTGGACATCTTCAACGGATCCACCGGATTTCCTGCAAGATCGAAGGCCGTGTCTTGCGCGCCTCGAGCAGTCGAGCCGAAGGGCGCGAACCACGCCGCAATAATTGCAATCAGGAACAGGCGGGATACCGCAAAGGCGTGCCCATGATGTCTCATACGTGCCCGCATCCGCCGGGCGCTACGAATTTTACAGCGGCGTGGAACGCTTGTCGAAGAAATTAGCGGAGCTGTCCGGGTTCAATCCTAGAACACGTACGCGGTCAACGAAGGTCGCCGGGCTGCACGCCCTTCTTGCGCGCTTCATCGAGGAGGGCATCGATCTTGTCTTCTAGTTGCTTCTGCTTATCCTGCAGGCTTGTGATTTGCTGGTCCACGGGCACCCGGTTGTACCCCTTATTAAGCTGGTAGCTTCTTGAAGTGGAAGGAGACTTTCCGTCGCTGAAGTCCTTGAGATCCGCGAGCTGCTTTTCAGCGTCATCCAATTGCGATCTTAGCTTTTCGAGTTGCTTCCGGATATTCGCGATGTATTGCCCGTCCGCCTTTGTTCCTAAGGCTGGCTTCCCCGCATCTCTTGAATTGCCGACCACCGAAACCGGGCCGCTCAAACCGTTGACGTCCTCGTTCGTCCAAACTCGCTTGGGCTTTTTAGCATCGGCTGGCGTCGCTGGAGAAGCACCGTGAGGCTGTGATGGTGTTGCAGTAGGTGTCGCAGTTGGGCTCTGAGTAGCCGGCGCAGCGGGGCTTTGCGCATCAGCCGTCGAGACCGTCATAACCCAGCAGAGGGCGAGCGCAACCCAAAGTATGCTCGAGCGGGTCATATCGCCTCCAATTGCCTCGAGGGCCGATACTGTTTCTAAAACTCTAAGTCCAGGATAGCGCACGAAGTTTCATGGGTCGGAAACGGCAGCCCCGGGCTTGCCCAATTCGGCACGGATCTCCGCGAGTGCCTCCTTGGGAGGTCCGATTCGATGGAACTGACTATAGAAAGTCCGGTCGTGAATTGCGATCGTGCTGAAGAATTTTCGGCCGTCGAAGTCGTACTGCGAAAAGGTGGGCATCCAGACACCCGGCTGGATTTCATAGCGTTCCTGCAGGAAGCGGCTGCCCTTGTAAACCTTGGCGAGGACCAGACCAATACTGAAATCCTCCGTGATTTCCCCCTCGATGCGTGCGATCTGGCCCGCCACCGGATCAATCCAAACAAAGCCGTGAACCTTGGCTAAGACAGCAGTGGTTCGAGAAATGGGTTTGTAGGCCGGATTGGGCGCCATGCTGTATTTGTACAGAACGTGGCCTGCCCGGGTTTCTGTGGAAATGAAGGTGTATAGGAAAGCGGTCCGCGTAGCGTCGATTACCTCGTCGCGCTCCTTTTGTTTTCTTGCGATTTTTTCGTACGCGTCGTGCTGCGCATGGCCGTCATGCGAAGCCCAGGACAGCGCACGTTCCAGCTGCAGGAGTTCCGCATGGTACGCGTCAGGGTCTGCCGGTTTGCCGTCCGGACCAATGGGGATATGGTCCACTCCAGTCCCTGCGGGAACCACACGGGAAACCCGAATCTCGACGGAGAGGGGATCATCCGCTTTTTTACGTGCTTCCACGCGCTCCACGCGCTCGTACAAGCTCATCGCTTCGTCGCTCTTCTTCTCGTTCGCGATGACCCGATTAAGAAGAGCAATCTTTTCAGCTTCCGATTGGGGCGGCGCAGGCGTAGCAGGGTCTTGAGCCATAGAGGTGACTGCCAAAGCCGGGAGCAGTCCGGCAACGAGAATAAGAGATCGCGCGCGCATGCTTGCCAGCGGCAAAACGGCCGCCAACATCTATCTTAATTCTGATTCTTACTCCCGGACAATTGTTGCTTCCCATCGAGCAACGGCACCTGGGGGCTAACCCCTGTAAGTCCAAGAGAACAAAGGTTAATCTGCCGCTTTGTGGATCCTGGCTCTGGCCCTCACAGCGCCACCTGTCAAACCGTTTCAGGCAGTTCGTTCGGAAATCTATTAAAATGAGCTTAGGCTACAGATTGAACTCATAATTCTTGAAAGCAAAGGGCTGCTTTCAACGTCTATATAAGTGGGAACGAATTGACCCTTATTCCCGTATTACCTATAGCATGCGGAGGAGTGTTTGGGTGTAACTCCGATTGAAGGCGTTGGCGGCTTCGGGCGTGTGATTCCGCAAACGCGAAAGATGCCGTGGACGATGGGCAGATTTCGCAGTGCGGCTATCACCATGCTCGAGACTCTGAAGTTGTCTCTCGACGCTCTTCGCGCCCATAAGTTGCGCAGTTTCTTGACGTTACTCGGTGTCATCCTTGCTGTCACCACTCTCGTGGCAGTTATGAGCGTCGTGGCTGGCCTCAATTTCTACGTCGCGGACAAAATCGCCAACCTCGGCGCGAACGTCTACGTCCTAAACCGCTTTGGAATCATCACCAGCGATGACGCATGGCACAAGGCGCAGAAGCGCCCGTTAATCACCATGGAGGAGTACCAAAGGCTGAAGGCCGGGATGCACACCACAAGCCAGATTGCCGCCGTCCTCGGCACATCATCCGACGTCCGCGCTGGCAACGACCTCCTGGAAGATGTAAACATCCTTGGCGTCACGCCGAATTACTCCGATGTTCGGAGTTTCAATGTGGCTTCGGGTCGCCTCCTCACGGAAGCGGATGAATCCCATCACTCTCCGGTGTGCTTCATCGGTGCCGACGTGGCCAAAAAGTTCTTTTACAATGTGGACCCCATCGGGAAGACCATCCGTGCAGGCTCGCACAGTTATGAAGTCGTCGGCGTATCGGAGGTCATTGGAAGCGCGTTCGGACAATCCCAGGACCGCTTCATGTTCATTCCTCTGGGCACCTACATCAAGGAATGGGGCACGCAGCGCGATTCCCTTACGCTCTTCCTCCAAGCGGGTAACGCCGAGATGATGGAATCTTCCGAGGACGAAGCGCGCATGCTCTTGCGCGCCTGGCGCCACGAACCGTGGGACGCCCCGGACAGCTTCGGGATAATCGGCTCGGATTCCATCATGGGTCTTTGGAAATCTCTGACGGCAAACATCTTCATGGTCGCTGTCGGACTCACGGCCGTGTTTCTTGTGGTCGGCGGTATCGTGATCATGAATATCATGCTCGCCAGCGTGACCGAGCGCACCCGTGAGATTGGTTTGCGGCGTTCTCTTGGCGCGCGAAAGAAACATATTTTGCTTCAATTTGTGACGGAGTCCGCGGTGCTGGCCGCGGCGGGCGGATTGATCGGCATCGGCTTGGCCTATGCGCTGGTCGCCGCGGCGCGCGCCGCGACCTCGATTCCCATGCGTACGCCCATGAGCGCTGTGATTCTTTCGCTCTCCGTTTCGACGGCGGTGGGACTCTTCTTTGGAATTTATCCCGCAATGCGCGCGGCAAAACTCGACCCCATCGAAGCACTGCGGTCGGAAGGCTGAGGAGCGTTGACTCCACGGATCGGAGTCAAATAAAAATGGCTCAACAACACGGCGAAAACCTCAAGCAAGCAATGGACACGCTCCGCGCGCACAAATTGCGCAGCACCCTGACGGTCTTTGGAGTCGTGCTGGGTGTAAGCGTGATTATGCTCGTAGCCGCTCTGATCACCGGATTCGACGCGCAAGTCCAGGACAACATCAAACAATTCGGCGCGGATACCGCGTTTGTCTCGCGCTTCGATCAAGGCCCGCACAATGGCCGCCGTCCCAGGGATGAGCGTGAGCGCAAGCCGCTTACGTTAGAAGATGCCGAGGCCATCAAGGATCGTTGCTCTGCCGTGAAGGAGGTCACCGTCTTCCTCACTTGGTGGGAGCAGGACCACACGGTGCGGACGAAATACGGTGAAGTCACCTCCATCGATTTTCGCGGCGTACAGCCGAATTTCGGACAGGTCTATGCGAATGCTTCGACGCTCGAGGGCCGGTTTATCAGCGAAGGGGATGATCTGCACCGTGAAAAAGTAGTGATGCTGGGAGAAAACGCCGCGCCGGTGCTCTTTCCGAACGTTTCACCGATTGGGAAAGACGTGATGATCGATGGTTCCCCGTTTCGTGTGATTGGCGTAGTGGAAAAGCCTAAGGGCATGTTCGGAATGGACGATGAAGACAAGCGCGTCCTGATCCCTTACAACACGTTCCGCAAGATTTATCCCGCTGCCTATGAAAACCAGATCCGCTTCCAGGCGTATCCGAAACAGCTCGATAAAGCCGTGGATCAAGCCACCGAAGTGCTTCGCCGCCGCCGAAATGTCCCATACAGCGGGAAAAACAATTTTTCGATTCAGACCTCGCAGCAAGAGATCGAACAGTTTCACAGCATTCTGGGCATGGTCGCTCTCGCCACCGTCGTCTTAAGCGGGATCGGCCTGCTGATCGGCGGCGTTGGCGTCATGAACATCATGCTCGTCAGCGTCACCGAGCGCACTCGCGAAATCGGCATTCGCAAGGCCATCGGCGCGAAGAGCGGAGATATCACCTGGCAATTCTTGCTCGAGGCTATGACGCTGACCGGCGCCGGCGGCGTGATCGCGCTCGTATTAGTGAATGGCTTGGTTATCCTGGTGCGTCTGGGATTGAAATGGCCCGGAAGCGTGCCGCTCTGGGCCGCGGCAACAGGAATCATCGTCAGCGTGAGCATCGGCTTGATCTTCGGCGTTTGGCCGGCAATGAAGGCCGCCAAACTCGATCCGGTCGAAGCCCTCCGCTACGAATAGCCTCACGACGGCGGGTTTTCCCTCGAAAGAATCGGACGTCTTCAATTCCTGCAAAAGTCAGACTTATTGTTGAAGCGCAGACCGATTCGAAGGAGGAGCTGCACTCGGAACGCCGTGCTCACTTTGCGCTTTTGTGGTGGACACGCGGTCCTTCGCGTGCTGGGCAGCCGAATTCGGCGGAACGCTCTTGGCCGGCGCGGAACCTTGCACCGCCTTGGAGATCCGCGCGCGGTTCGCAAACGTGAACTCCTCTGAGGATTTCGTGTGGACCGCCGCGACGGCAGATGTGGACCGGGTTTGCAGCCAATCGTGCAGAGAGCTCGTGGCCATCACTGCGCTTGCGACCAGTAACACTACCGACGCGATGGCCCAGAGATCGCGTGCATGAGCCGGGCGCAAAAACCAGTAAGAGCGTTCTGATTCTGGAGAAAGCCGAGTCCCGCATCGAGCGACCAGATAAAGGGCGCGCGCCAGATCGTTGCCGGACTGATAGCGGTCATCCGGATTCTTCGCGAGACACCGTGCAAGGATTCGATCGAAGGCCGCGGGAATCGCTGGTTTGCGCTTGGACGCCGGAATAGGGTTCGCGGTAAGAATTTGCGCGCAGACCTCTCCGAGCGAATTTCCGACAAACGGCCGCACACCCGTGATCATCTCGTACAGCACGATTCCAAGCGAAAAAAGATCGGAGCGTCCATCCTGCTTCTTTCCTTCAATTTGTTCGGGGGAAAGATAAGCGGGCGTGCCGAGCACGCGGTCCGATCCTGTGACCTGTGATGCAAACCGGGCCACGCCGAAATCCACCAGCTTCACTTTGCCGTCTTCCGTGACGCGAATGTTGCTAGGCTTGACGTCGCTGTGAATGATCCCCGCGCGGTGAGCATGGCAGAGCGCTGAAGCGATGTCCGCGGCCCAAACCGCTGCGGTCGCAAACGGTATGGGGGACTGCGCAAGCAATTGCTCGAGGTTTTTTCCCGAAATAAATTCCATCACGAGAAAAGCCGCGCCGCTAGCGTCGGTATTGACGTCGTAAAGCTGGGCGATGGAACTATGGGAGAGCCGCCCAATGGTTTGCGCTTCACGGAGAAATTGCTGCTCGCCATTCCTGCCGAAGCCCTGGAGAAAGGACTTTAGTGCAACAGTACGGCCAATGAGGTTATCGCGGGCCTTGTCTACGCGGCTCGTCGCACCGCAGCCGAGGGTCTCAATGATTTCATAGCGGCCAGTCTGAAGAGTGGGGCTCATGCGGAGCGCAACAATCGGGTGGCGCGCTCACGAAAACTGGTGTGCTGCACTGGCACGGGCGCCGCGGCCTTGCGCCGGGCCAGCGGGTACAATTCGACGGCCAGGAGATCCAGGGATTGATAACGGTGTGCAGGATCTTTTTCCAGGGTCTTGGCGACAATCGCGTCGAATACCGTCGGAACTGAGGGATTTACCTGAGAAACGGGAAGCGGCTTCGAAGAAAGAACCCTTGTGCAAATTCCCTGCAGCGAATCGGAATCGAAGGGGCGCTTTCCCGTGACCATCTCGTACAGAACTACGCCGAGAGAAAAAATGTCTGATCGCGCGTCTTGCGGCCGGCCCAGAATCTGTTCGGGGCACCAATAGGCGGGCGTCCCGAGCAGCGGCGTGTCCTTCTTGTCGTGGCTGGCCAAGCGCGCCATTCCGAAGTCCGTCAGCTTCACGCGGCCGTCATCGAGGATCAAAATATTTGCGGGCTTGATGTCGCCGTGAATCACGCCCCTGCGGTGAGCTACATGCAAAGCCGAGGCGATCTCTCCGGTCCACGCACAAGCGCGCGGCAAAGGAACGCTGCCCTTGGCGAGAATCTTGTCCAGCGGCTGTCCTTCCAGAAACTCCATCACGAGATACGGCGTCTGGGTCGGTTCGTCGATGCCCATGTCGTGCAATGTGACGACGCAGGGATGCGAAAGCTGGCCGACCACGCGCGCTTCTTGCAGGAACCGGTCGCGGCCTGCACCCTGGGCCAGCGCGGGGGAAAAGAGCTTGATGGCGACGATGCGCCCGATCATGGGATCGTGCGCGCGCATGACCTTGCTGTTAGCGCCGGCGCCGATGACGTCGATAATTTGATAGCGGCCTACTTGCATGGTGGCCTTTCCCTCAGTTGGGTGGTGCCCAACAATGGAAGATGATAGCGAAGGGGTTGGTTACATTAAATGAAGCAAGCGTCCCGTTGAGAAGAGTACGAAGGTACTAGAGCGAAAGATTCAAATAAGCAGGTTCTAACTTACGAAGCCTACTGGTGCTGCCGGCGAGCCTCCATTCCCGCGGGCGACAATTCACTACACTAGGCATCCCGCGGCGAGCCGAGAAAGTTTGCGGCAGGTTTGGAAAGAAGAAGCAGCAAAAGTACCGAGTACTTCTACGGTGTGGCGCGGGGCATAACAGTTCAGCATCACTCCTTATTTTTGAAGCGCACAAGAATCGGGGCGCTGGTCAAGCTCGCGGGAAAGTCTCGCACGAAAGCCGCCATCGAGGGATGCCAGAAGCGGTTGAATCCGAAAAAGTACATCTCCTTTAAAGCTTGATCCGACGGCAATTTTTCAAAGGCCATGCGGTAGCTAGCGATAAAAACGCCGGTGCGATCTTCGCCGTAATGACAATGCACAAAAACTCGCTCCTGCGAGTTGCCGCGGAAGATGGAGAGAAACTGCGCGACTTGTTCGTTGGTCGGTGGAGACCACTCGTTGACGGCGATGTGAACGAAGCGAATTCCCAATGAATCCGCTCTTTTTTCTTCCCAAGCAGCTTTGGAAGGGTCTTCGGCGCGGAGGTCCACAATGGTGGTGATGCCGATTTTTTTCAGCTCCAGCAATCCTGTATCCCGAGGTTGTGCTCCGCGGAACAACTGATCATTGATCTTTCCAGAATTTGGGACGCCCGCGATCCGCAGCTTTTCGCCGTATGCGGAACGCATCGTGGAGGGCGTGGAGGGCTTGACCTCCGTCTGAGCAGAGAGGCGCACGGTGAGAACGGAAACAAGAACAAGCGAGAAAATGAAGAGCGCGCGCTTCATGATTGATTAGATGCCGTTAGTCTGGCGCGTGATGCAAGCGCGCCAAAGGCGTTGTAAGCAGAGAGGTTGTCCAGAAATGGCACCACTACAAATAGATGTGGTACGAAAACGTCAACCACATTTTGCGTTTTTCTCTTGACAGGAAATTCGCGGACGTTGATACTGCGATTCCAGATTCGGGGGACGTGGAAGCGCCAGGCGGGCCAGTCGAGGATTTGAGATAGGTCCGTAAAGGCTCCACGAGGCCAGCCCGGGTACTAAACAAAAAAATCGAGCGCGAAGTAGAAGCTCCGCGCCCGTCATTTCGGCGCGAGACTTGCTGTTAGGCCGTGCGGAACCCGCCGGCCGGCGGCAGAGCATTGGCGTTTTGTACTGCTTTTTGAATTTGACCGCGAGGCGGTCGATGAAAGGGTCGGCTGCTTAGCGGTCGCCTTTTTCTCTGGTCCGGCGAATGGACACTTGGATTTAAGCTGCGGTGACCTTCAGGGTTAACCCAGAACCCCGCGGGCCGCAGTGGAGTAAAATTAAAGGGTTCCCCGCAAAGAGTGGGAGCCCGAGGGTTGCGGAGGAACGGGATGGCTACGGTGAAACAAGCACTGACTGGGAATTCCCCGATCACGGATAGCAATCCGGAGATTACGGGAGCGGGAGCGCACAAAGGCCTCCCGTTTGAACGATATTTTACCGACGGTACGATCTCTCCGTTCGACGCCGTGGAGTGGGAGAAGCGCACCGCCCTGATCGGAAACGAAAAGGGCGTGACGATTTTCCGCCAGGAAGATGTCGAAGTACCGAAGAGTTGGTCGCAGACGGCCACGAACATTGTCACCAGCAAATACTTTCACGGCAAGCCGGGAACGAAAGAGCGCGAAGGCTCGGTGCGGCAACTTATCAGCCGCGTGGTGAATACGATTGTGCGCTGGGGCCGGGAGGGTGGCTACTTCGCGTCCGATGCGTCGCGCGACGCGTTCCGCGACGAGCTGACGCACCTGCTGGTCGAACAAAAGATGGCCTTCAATTCGCCGGTGTGGTTCAACGTGGGCGTGCAGCCGAAGCCGCAGTGCTCGGCGTGCTTCATCAATTCCGTGCAGGACAACATGGAATCGATCATGGGCCTGACGCGGACCGAGGGGATGTTGTTCAAATGGGGCTCCGGAACGGGCACAAATTTCTCTTCGCTTCGCGGCAGCAAAGAAACTCTCTCCGGCGGCGGCATCGCCTCGGGGCCGGTGAGCTTCATGAAGGGCTTCGACGCCTTCGCGGGCGTGATCAAGAGCGGCGGCAAGACGCGGCGCGCGGCGAAAATGGTAATCCTCAATATCGATCATCCGGACATCGTCGAATTCATCGAATGCAAGATGAAGGAAGAGCGCAAGGCGCAGGTCCTGATCGAGCAGGGCTATGACGCCGGGATCGACGGCGACGCTTACGCCTCGATTTTCTTTCAGAACGCGAATCACTCCGTGCGCGTGACCGATGACTTCATGCGCGCCGTGGTGGAAGACAAGGACTGGTGGACGAAGAACGTGACCGACGGCCAACCAACGGAAAAAATGCGCGCGCGCGACTTGATGCTGAAAATTTCGGATTCGACGTGGCACTGCGGCGATCCTGGAATGCAGTACGACACGACGATTAACCGCTGGCACACCGCGAAAAACACGGCACGCATTAACGCCTCGAATCCGTGCTCGGAATACATGTTCCTGGACGATACGGCGTGCAACCTCGCTTCGCTGAACCTGATGAAGTTTCTCGGGTCGAACGGGCAGTTCGACGTGACGGCGTTCAAACATGCTGTGGACGTGACGATCACGGCGCAGGAAATCCTGGTGGACAACGCCAGCTACCCGACGCCGAAGATTGCCGAGAATTCACACAACTTCCGGCCACTCGGCCTGGGCTACGCCAATCTCGGCGCGCTGCTGATGTCGCTGGCGCTGCCTTACGACTCGGACGAAGGCCGCGACATGGCGGGCGCGATCACGGCGCTGATGTGCGGTGAAGCGTACGCGCAGTCCTCGCGGATCGCGGAAAATATGGGTGCGTTCCCCGGCTACGAAGCGAACCGCGAACCAATGTTGGACGTAATTCGCATGCATCGCGACGCGATGCGCGGAATCAAGCCGGAGCACGTGCAGACGGAATTGTTCATGGCGGCCCAGGAATCGTGGGACACCGCGCTGCAGCACGGCGAAAAGTTCGGCTACAAGAATTCGCAAGTAACCGTGCTGGCGCCCACGGGCACGATCGGTTTCATGATGGACTGCGACACTACGGGAATCGAGCCGGACTTGGCGCTGGTGAAGCACAAGAAACTGGTCGGCGGCGGATTGATCAAAATCGTCAACAATACCGTGCCGCAAGCACTGATGCGGTTGCACTATTCGCCGGAACAGACCAGCGAAATCGTTTCTTACATCGATAAGAATGGAAAGATCGAAGGCGCACCGTATTTGAGGGCGGAGGATTTGCCGGTGTTCGATTGCTCGCTGGCGCCGCTGGGCGGCGGGCGTTCGATCAGCTGGACTGGGCATGTGAAAATGATGGCGGCGGCGCAGCCGTTCCTTTCCGGCGCGATCTCGAAGACCATCAACATGCCCGAAGAATCCACGGTCGAAGACATCAGCAATGCGTATATCGAGTCCTGGAAGCTGGGGCTGAAGTCCGTGGCCATCTACCGGGACAACTCGAAGCGCTCGCAGCCGCTGAACGCGGGCGGAGCGAAAGAAGAAAAGAAAGCGGAGTCTGCCGTAGCAACGGGAACGGAGCCGATACAACACGAGCTATTCCCACGGGCGCAGCGTGAAAAGATTACCGTACGAGCGCGCTTCGGTGACACACAAATTTAGCGTGAGCGGCCACGAGGGCTACGTCACCGTGGGCATGTACGATGATGGCCGCCCGGCGCGAAATCTTCATCAAAATGTCGAAAGAAGGCTCGACGCTTTCCGGCGTGATGGACGGCTTGGCGCTGACCGTGTCGCTCGGCTTGCAATATGGCGTTCCTCTCAAAGTGTTCGTGGACAAGCTAGTCAACACGCGGTTTGAGCCGTCAGGCATCACCGCGAATCCAAATATTCGCTTTGTTTCTTCGGTGCTTGATTATCTGGCGCGCTGGCTCGGCGGACGATTCATTTCTCCGGATTACCTGAAATTGAACGGTGGCGAGCACTCTGCGGCAGCCGCTCTGGTTCAGCCGCTTCCGGCATTGGCCGAACCCATGATGACGTCATTGCAGGCTGGAAGCGTCTCGTCAAAGCCGCGTGACACACACGAGGGCGCGCCGACGTGCTCCGAGTGCGGCATGCTCATGGTGCCGAACGGCGCCTGCTACAAATGCGAAAACTGCGGCAGCACGAGCGGATGCAGTTGAGGCCAGGGGAGCGGCCGAGGGAAATGAGACGATGAGCGTGCTCTCTTCCGGTTCAGGGCTGGCCGCAAGACTAGCTCCGGAAAAACCGAAGACGCGCGGATTTCTGCACATCGTGCGGCACGGCGCGGGACCCGGTGCGATTTACGTCGTCACGTACCATCGACTAGATACTGTTGGCGCTCAGCCAAAGCCGGCGCTGGCGGAAGGCGCGCAACAACTGATCGAATTGCTCGAGCGCATCGGCGTGGATTTCAGGCTCAAGGAAGTCCGCGGCGCCCTGGAAGATATTCTTCGGCTCGGCTCAGCCAATATCCCCGGTCTGTGGCTCAGCGACGAGGAGATGCTGGAAAAAGATCTCGTCGAGGGCTAAACAGAAAGCCAGAAGAACCGACGGAAGCCGGAGGGTAATGATGCCCTCCGGCTTTTGTTTTTGGATGAGTGGTGCAGAGGGTCCCCCCGGTTTTATTGTAAGCGTTGCTTCTAAAGGCTTTAGCTCTCCTGTAAGTGGTTTAGAATCAACACTTCTGGACAACCTTGCATGTGCTGATTCTACAGGTAGTTAGGGTTGCACCAAAATTGTGCAGTTTTTCGGCTTGCGGAGACGCACGTCGCATTCTTCGTCGCAGAAAGCCATTCCAAATTTGCATGGCCCAGCTCGCGCAGCAAGAGATTGGAAACGGGCGCAGGCCTCCGACCCGGTTGGGATAGATGCCGCTCGTCCTAGATAGAAACAAAAACGCCAGCAAGGATGCTGGCGCTACTGAATACAAAACATAAAATTACCTAAAGTCTCTTATACGCTTGGAGTAATCGTTTGTCAATCAAAAGCTAGCCGGCGAGGGTTTGAGCTCGACTGGCCATAGGAAGCCGGCTAGCGGCCGAGAGCTTGAACCCAAAAGCGTTCAGCGAGGGCGCGGGCGGAGGGGCGGACGCGCGGTGAGAGGACGGGGGCGCATGCGGAAGCGCGGGCTGAGGGGAGGTGGGACATTGCGGAGGGAGTCACCGCAGCAGGGGCAGCGGCCGTCGTCGACAATGCGTCCAGTGGCATCGGCGCGGAGCCAGTGCCCGCGGGCCTCGCACAATGGGTTGATGCATTGCACGGTGAAACCGGGCAGATACTGCATAGATGCCCCCTCAGTGGCCAGCCAGCTCCTGCGGCGCATGGCAAAGCGGGTGCGGCAGCAGCTCCCTTGGGCAGGCCAAACAGAAATGTTGGAGCGAATTCTGCCGTTCTGTGCCTGTGGTGTCAAGGGAAAAGACTACAAGGGATTGTGGCATGGTTGCGGACAAGTGGTGGCGGCTGACTGGTACGAACAGCCGCGAATTTGTGCCATGGATGGTTCTTTGAAGAATCCGCGTTAAACAATGGGTGGGAGCGCAACGATACTGAGCCGCCGGCAGGGCTAACGTTGTTCCTCGCGCGGCAGGCGGGCGGAGGCAAAGGCTAACAGAGCCTAGGATTGCGGAGGAGTTGGTGGCGCCGGAGGTGGTGTGGCCGGCGCTGCCGGAGCAGTCTTTCCCAGCGTCTCCTGAAGGGCGGCGATGTGCGTTTTGAGAGCATCGACGGCTTGCTGCTTGTCCGCGATCTGCTGCTTGAGGTCGTCAAGCTTGGCTTTTCCCGCGGGGTCGTCCGTGTAATTGGGATTCGAATAGACATTGTCTTGATCCAAGGCGAGCTCACGCTGGAGGATATCCACGTCCTTTTGCGCATCGGCAAGTTTTTGCTTCAAGCTGGCCAGCTCCGCAGCGTCTTTTGCCTTTTGCTCGGCATCATCCTTATCTGCGGGGGAAGCTGAAGCGTTGCCGGGAGCCGGCGCATTGGAAGAATCCGCAGCAGGTTGCGCGGCGGACGCCGGAGCAGCTTGGGAGGATTGAGCCGGGAAAGCCGGCTTCAGGGTGTCATCCGTTATGACCGGCACAGGCTTCGTGGAGGCTTTTTTTTGCTCGCGGGCGCGGCGGGCGGCTTCGGCCACAGATTGAGTTTGCGAGTCTTGCGATTGCGAGTGTGCGGCCAGTGGAAGCACAGCGGCAGCAGCCAAGACTGCGAGGGACAAGCGCAAAGAGATGGAGTGTGGCATGGTCTTAGACCTCTCGGGCTACAGGCGGGGTCAAAAGCAAGCATACCGCTACCGATGCCTATGGACAACTCCCCAGGGCGGCCATGCTGCGAATCGGGCAACTGCAGCTGAGGGCGAGGATCAATTTGAAGAGCGGCATGGTCCCTCAAGATGAGGGCGACGTTGCCGGAGCCTGACCCTAGTGGGCAGCGGCCTTCAGCGTTGTGGCCACATCGTGGAAAGAAAAGTGAGTTTGCAGGTTCTTCACCGGCTGGCCGCCCGCTTCCGCGTAAGGATAGATGAAATAATTGAGGGGATCGCCCTTTTGCTGGGACGAAAGGCGGATGTCGCGGCCGTAGCTGAAGAAAACGCGGTTGGCGTCATGCGCGCCAAAAAAATAATCGTGCTTAGCCGGAAACTGCCACGCTTCCGAGGCATCGACGGGCACCCATCCGACACCGTTGAGATAAAACTCGGCCCAGCAGTGGTAGCCGGCGATGTCGCCTTCGGTCTTTCCTTCGGGAAGCGGGAAACCAATTTCGAAACGCGCAGGAATGCTGGAAGCGCGCATCATGCCGATGAAGAGTGAATGGAAGTCGGTGCAATTGCCGCGTTTGGAAGTGCAGGCCCAAACAGCGTCGCCGCGGCCCCAGCCTACTCCGGATTTGTCGTAGCGCATGGTGGAGACGACGAACTCATAGATATGGCGGGCTTTTTCGAGTTGAGTGGTGTCGCCGGCGGTATGCTCTTTTGCGAGCTCGGCGATGACGCCATTCAGGGGGACGAGCTTGTCCGGCTCGAGATAACGGTGAAGCAAAGGGTCCGTCGGGCAAGGGGGCGAAGACATTTTTTAGAGCGGGGTCCAGAGCGACTTTGTGCTCGTGGCGCGTGGCGGTGAAGCGGAGAGTTACGTCAAAGCCGTCGGCGGCTTGCTGAGCCGTGGGCTTAAACAGGGCGAAGGCGTCCTTGTATTCCGGGTCGCGACCTTCTGAATGCACAACGGGGCTGTCGATGTGCAGCGTGCTCAAGTCCTGATAGCCGTCTGGTTGCGGCAGCGGAATCCAGAGCCGGACAGGGCCTGCGGGGTTCTGGGTTGGGGAGAAATGAACTTGATAGGTGAATTCGAAGGAGCGGGTGGACGCTTCCGAAGGCAAGACGCCCGTTGTAGTGCGAGCCGGTTGAGCAACAGAAACTAGGGCGACGAGGAGGCCGAGAACACAAAGGAATGGGAAGAGGCGGCGGGGCATTGCAGGACTCCTTTGACGGGTTGCCGTCGAGAACGACATCGCGATTATACTCATTCGTGAGCTGAAGTAAAAACAGGCGCGGCAAGGCGAACGATGAAAAGAGCTAGAAGACTTCGGGAGATTAGGATGGGCCTCCTCGCTGTAAGCTGCTGGCTGAGTTGTGCGCCTATTTCGCGTGCCCAGACGCAGGGTGCGCCGAAGCCGGACGCGCCTGATGCGGTTGCGCCCAGCATTTCGACGGAACAGAAGAAGGATCTCCGGGAGAAAGCGCATCGGTTCTGGAATCAGGAGAACGATTGGCTATTCGCGGGAGTCGGAGCGGCGCGAACGCTGGATTATTTTTCGACATTGAATATGCGGAGGCGCGGAAGGCAGGAAATATTTCTGACCAATGATGCCATTGACAATCATGCGGCATTCGCGGCGATCGAAGCGTCGGCAACGGTAATCTCCATAGGAGCTTCGTATTTATTTCATCGGTACGGGCATCACAAGCTGGAGCGCTGGACGTCGTGGGTACACATCGGGCTGGCTACGACGGGATCGGTGCGGAATTATTGCCTGAAGACGGCGCATCCGGCCGTAACCACGAGCTCGCCTTAGGAAACTTCGGCAGGTCGCGGCGACACGATGCGTGCTGGCCGTGGAGCAATCCTTCATGCCGGAGATCGAGTCTTGCGCGCTCGCACTTCGTGCGGCATACTCCCGCGGCGTGCAGGCTAGTTCAGAAACGCACGCGTGGTTCTGCTGGGCGGTTTGCGAGGAGGTCGCAATGGAACGGCGCACATGTTTTCACCGTTTCGGCACGCTGCTATGTTTGAGCCTGTGTTTTTCCGCGGGCATTGGCGGATCCACTCAGGCAGCAGTGCCGGCGAATGAACAGCCGCTTCCCGCGCAAGCTTTGCCCGCGCCTCCGGTTCCCACTGAAACGCGGACGGCCCAATCCAGGACTCCGCAGCAAACAAAAACCGCAGAATATACGCTTTCACAGGAACGCTATGAAGAAGCAGTTACTTTTTCTCGCGCGTCCTACACTTTATATTTTGTTTCAGTCGCTCTTTCCGTGCTCGCGCTGGTGATTCTTTTGCGGCTCGGAATTGCCGCGAAATTCCGCAACTGGGCGGAGGGCGTAAGCGACAAGAGGTGGATGCAAGCGCTGTTGTTCGTGCCGCTGCTGGTACTTACGCTGGATGTCATTGCGCTGCCGCTGCGCATGTATGGACATGTCCTCTCGCGCCGCTATGAAGTTTCGGTGCAAAACTGGGACTCCTGGTTCTTGGATTGGAGCAAGGAGCAGTTGCTGATGGCAGGATTCGCGCTGATTCTTGCGCTGATCTTTTCGGCTGTCATCCGCAGGAGCCCGCGGCGGTGGTGGCTGTATTTCTGGTTTGCAGCGCTACCGGTTTTGCTATTTTTTGTTTTTATCAGCCCGTGGTTCATTGATCCGCTTTTCAACACGTTCGAACCATTGCAAGACTCGCATCCTGATTTGGTCGCGGCGATCGAAAAACTGACGCAACATGCAGGCGTGCCGATCCCGGCAAACCGCATGTTTCTTATGAAAGCAAGCGAAAAAACGAACGCGATCGATGCGTACGTGACCGGATTGGGAGCGTCGAAGAGGGTGGTGGTGTGGGATACCACAATTCAGAAGATGACTACCAACGAGACGCTGTTTGTCGTTGGGCACGAGCTGGGTCACTATGTTCTCGGACACGTTTGGAAAGGGTTCCTGTTTTTTGCCGCTCTGTTGCTGGCTGGGTTTTACGCGCTGTTTCGCGCGCTGCACTGGGCGCTCGGCCGTTGGAGCGCAGAATGGAGAATCTACGGGCCGGAGGATTGGGCTGCAGTTGCCGTGCTGCTGCTTTTGCTGGAGATTGCGATGTTTTTGGCATCGCCGATCGTCAATGGTTTCTCCCGGATGCAGGAACATGCCGCGGATGTCTACGGCCTGGAGGTGATTCACGGAATTGTGCCGGATTCTTCCGAGGTGGCGGCGCAATCGTTTCAGGTATTGGGAGAGGTGGACCTGGCGGACCCAAATCCGCCTGAGTTCATCACGTTTTGGCTTTACTCGCACCCGCCGCTGGCGGACCGTTTGGTGTTCGCGTACAGCTATGATCCATGGTCCAAGGGCGAATCGCCCAAGTACGTGAAGTAGCTGCGCGGGGAGGATGGGCGTTGGAAGTTCAATGGACCCGCCGCGCCAAAGAATGGCGGCGGGAAAAGCTTGCGACTTTATGGCGATTGCCGCAACGGGACATGGAACACCAGCGGCGACGACGAGTGCGCGAGGTATCATAAAAAAACAGTCCACAAGAGGGGTTGGAACAGACGCGAAGGCGAGCGCTTGGGCCTTCGGCGATGAGCTCCGCTGCGGAACGAGCGATGGCTGCAAGCAGCCATTCCAGACCGCCTTCGCGGGCTACGAATTCCAAGCCCCATGCACCGCCTTGCTGAAGAAGCTCGTCGTGCCCTTCGGTGATGCGCAAGACGTCGTTGACGGGCTCGACCCAGTCATGCTGAATGGCTTCCTTGCGGAGCAGTGCGCCAAAGGTCTCGCGCAGGGCTGCATGCAGCCTTTGGGCTTTGAGAAGGAGAGCGCTGGCGCTTTGCGGGTCGTTTTGGGGGAGAGCGAGCAACTGGGAGCTGCGTTCCGAGGAAATAATGCGTGTAACCAGAAGAAAGCGAAGTAGCTCTTCCCAGGAGAAATCAGGGGAGGGGCCAAGTTCATTGGCGAAATCAATCGAAAGGCGGCCGCCGATAAGAGTTGGAGTTTGGAAAGAGATAGGCATAGGGTTTGCCACTCCGGACCGGTTAGGGAAAGTCTTGCGGCCTGGTCCGATCTTAAACCGGTTAAATATAACAAGCCGGTTAAGGGCTGTCACTTGCTTTATTATCCGCACGAAGGATTACTTTCGTGTCGCGGTTTGCCCTCGATCGGACGCCCGGAGTAGGGCTCGAACAGCCGCTTGGCGCTGTGCTGCCTTGAATCGGCGTTCGGCGGAGCTGATTCATTTTAGACCGCTGCGCTCGGTTGGTTTCCGCGCAGGGGCCAACTTCGAGCCATTGGAGCAGGCGGCAGAACCTAACGCGGGCAATAGGTGTTTCGTTGGAGAGAAAAATGGACGGTGAGACCTCCGGCACGCCGCCGGAAGAACATGGAGAAATCAGCACTTCCGCAAGCGGATTTTCCGGCGAAGTAGTTCCACGCAAAACGAAGCTGGGCGCGGGCTGGCGACTGCTGCTTTACGTGTCTATTTCGTTCGTATTATGGAGTGCCTCGATTTTTCTGCTGGGCGAGCTCTTCACGCCGACTCGAGGTGTTTTTTCTCCCAGTTATCAGTTCTTCGGAGAATCGGCGAGCTTCCTTGCGGCGTTTTCCGCGGCTTGGATCATGTCGCAATTCGAAGATGTCCCCGCGGCAGTCTATGGGCTGCCCGCGCGAGGCGCGTTTGGGAAACAATTTGGCCAGGGCTGCCTCTTTGGCTTCTGCGAGATATCTGTCTTGATAGGGCTAATTGCGGCGTTTGGTGGTTATTCTTTCGGAAGCCTGGCGGAACATGGAGCGACGATTGGCAAATGGGCGCTTTACTGGGGATCCTTTTTCGTGGTGGTTGGCCTGTTCGAGGAGTTCCTCTTCCGAGGCTATACGCTGCACACGCTGGCTGAAGGCATCGGCTTTTGGCCGGCCGCCGTGCTTCTCTCCGCCGCCTTCGGAGCTGTCCATATCCGCAATTCCGGCGAGGGCTGGGTAGGCATAGCAGGAGTGGCCTTCGTTGGCCTGTTCTGGAGTTTCACGCTGAAACGTACTGGAAGTCTGTGGTTCGCGCTGGGTATGCATGCGACTTTCGATTTTGGAGAGACGTTTCTCTTTTCCGTGCCGGATAGCGGAATGATTTTCCCAGGCCATCTATCGAACGCCACGCTGCATGGGCCGAAGTGGGTGACCGGAGGCACAGCTGGACCAGAAGCCAGCGTCTTTGATTTTGTGATTCTGGTTGTTTTTTTCTTGATCGTTCATTTTCTGTATCCCGAAAGGCAGGGACAGAAAAGCGGCATTGCAGCGAGTTGAATTTTTCAATGCACCAGGTCGGAAGCGAAGACTAATTGAACGCCGCGCGCTTTGGCTTGCGGCAGAACTTCGCGGAGCGCTTGCAGCGTGGCGGGGTGAGGATGGCCGATGGCAATGGCTCCGCCTTTTATCTTCGCGTCGCGAAGAGCCAGTTCAAGCTGTTTGCGGACCGCGGAAACTTCGGTGACGTCGTCGAGAAAGGGAACATTCCGAAAGCCGGAGCGGACTCCCAGGCGCTGCGCGGTGTCGTAAGCGACGGTCGCGGCGGTGGTGCGGCTGTCCACGTAGAAAAGATTCCATTTTTGAAGAACGGGCATCAGCTCGACCATCAGCGCGGGATCGGCCGTGGCTTGCGAGCCCTGATGATTATTGACGCCCGCAGCATACGGAACGCTTTCCATCATCTGCTCGAAAAGCATGGGGATTTCGTCTGCAGGCATGCCCGGATGCAATTCCTGTGATTCCGCCATTTCGTTTCCGACGGATTGCATGGGGAGGTGCAACATCACTTCATAGCCGCGGCGATGCGCCTCTTCCGCAATGTCGAGGGAATGCACGTGATAAGGCAGGACCGAGATAGTCAGGGGATAAGGCAATGCAAAAATGGCGTCGGCGGCAGCGCGATCCGTTCCCAAATCATCCAGGATGATCGCTAACCGCGCCGAGCCGATCTGCCCACTGGAGCGCGGGATGGCTGGCGATGCAGCGCCCGCCGATAGGGGAACGAGGATGTGAACTGAATTGGTAACCACATCCGCGCTGCGAAAATTTAAAACCAGCAGGGCTCCAGACTTTGTGGGCGCGTCGCGCGTCAGATGGTTCGAAGTGGCGATGCTGTCCATTGATTGCACGAGCTGGGCCACTGATTCGCGCCGGGATTGTTCAGAGCCGCCCGCAGGCAGCACGACGAAAAGTTGATCGGAGCGGCCGGCGTGCGTGCCGTCAAACTGCAGGTGCGAAGCTATGTCTCCGGGTTGCTTGCCGAAGCCTGCTGCGGCATGCATCATTTGGCGGGTGATGGCGTGGACTCGGCTGGGAGAGAGGCGCTTTTCCTGCTCGTTTTTGCAGCCCGAGAAAAAAAGGGCCACCACAAAGAGCCATCCAAACGAAACGATAGCAAGACGCCGACGGCGGCGTTCAGGTAGCAAGAGAGATTGGAATGTTGCCTCGCGCCGAGCCAGCACGGAACGCTAGGCGGCTTTTTTCTGCGGCGTCTTTAAGAGCTCGAGCGCTTTGCGGAAGATAGGATCCTCCGGGGACAGCGGACGGGGAGGCACAGGCTCTTTCTGCGAGTCCGCCGAGCCGCTATCATCATCGCCGGTGTCGGAGTCGTCGGCAGCCGAGGCACTGACAACTTCGGAAGGCGCGACACCCTCCTCGAGAATGGACTTGCCGTCGGCATTGTAATAATTGCCGACGGTCAAAAAGAGCGCGGCACCGTCATTAAGCGTGATCAGTTTTTGCTCCGAGGCAAGTCCAAAAGTGCGCTCGCCGACCACGTCACCACGATGGTTAGCTACCATTGCGGAAGCCAATACTTCTGCAGCGCCCGAGGTAGTTGCGTCGATCAGTACGGAAACCGGCCCCTTCCAGACCACCTTACTCGGTTCGGCAGAGAAAACCTGAGTGGAAATCGTTTGGCCCTTCAGTGTGGCCAAAGTTCCCGAAGGCACGAAGAGCCTAGCGACGGAAATCGCTTCCGAAACCGGCCCGCGTCCGCATTCGCGAAGGTCCAGGACCACTTTATGGATGCCCTGTTTTTCCGCTTCCAGCAAGCGAGCGCGTATTTCGTCGGCGCGGCCGGGATTAAGGGAAGGCAAGCGCAGGGCAAGAATATCGGGATCGACTTTTTCGCTGATGAGCTTTTCCGGCGCGAGTTTCTCGCGCACCACGTCTACCTGGTCGGGATCCGCCTTGCCGCGGCGGATGACCCCGACCTTTACGCCGGTTCCGGGCTGGCCATGCAGAAAATTCTTAGCCTGCCCCACGGACATATCGCGAGTCGTGAAGCCCGCGACGGATTCCAAAATGTCGCCGCTGTGGATGCCGGCCTTATCGGCGGGACTTCCCGGCAGAACGGAAATTACTATGATGTAGCCGAAGCGCTTGCTCAGTGTGAGGCCTGCATCGCCGCTCGCATTGGCCGCAAGTTTCTGCTTGTATTCCGTGTATTCGCGCGGCGTCAGATAACTGGACTGCGCATCAAGAGATTCCAGAAGACCGTGGAGAGATCCGGTCGTCACTAAATGGAGATTGGGCTCGTCGACGTAATCCTGCTGGATCTTCTGCAGCACTTCGCTATAGACAGTGAGCGACTTATACGCTTTGTCGTCCGGCGTGCGACCGAGAACATGACCCAGCCCGGCATAACAAAAGATAACCACCGAAACGCAAAGAACTCCGATGCGAGCCGCTCGATTCATGCCTCACCTGTCCCCTTCTACCGCGATCAAACCGACGCCTCTGAAAAATGGACTACCAATTATAGCACTGTCAGAAGTTGGGACGCGGTCTGAATGAGAAAGGAAGCCTGAGAGGAGCAAGAGAGTTTAGAAGGCTCGTTCAGAGGGGTTGGGTATAAGACACGTCTGGCGAGTGAAATGATGCGTAATTGACACACCAAGACAAAAATAGCCCTCTAATGTTCTTATAAGTTACTGAAAAAAATGGACAAAGAGAGGAAACCCTGGCCAACAAAATGCTATCTTAACCAGGGGCGATGTTTCAATCCACCATAGCGAAAGAAGCGTCGGGTGCAGGTGTGGGTTTGCACACCGGGGTCTCGGGACACGTTCACCTGCTTCCAGCCCCAGCCGATACGGGTATCGTGTTTCGCCGCACGGACCTTGATAATTTTCCCATTGAAGCTCAAGGCCACAATGTCGCGCGCGTCAGCTACGCGACCAGCTTGATGAAGCAGGGCGTGTTGCTCTCGACGACCGAGCACCTGCTCGCGGCTATCTATTCCTGTGAGATCGACAACGTTTATATCGACATCGATTCCATCGAGATCCCCATTCTGGACGGCTCGGCCGAACCTTTTATGCAAATGCTCGAGCAAGCGGGGGTTCGCAAATTGCGCCGCAAGCGCCGTTATTTGAAGGTGCTCAGGCCATTGGAAGTCGAGGAAGGCGACCGCCGCATCGGCATCTATCCCGCTGACGAATTTCGTGTGCGCTGCTATGTCGACTTCCCCCATCCCCTGGTGGGCCAACAAGAAATCGAGATGGCGGTTAGCCCGGAGACTTTCCGGCAGCTGTTGGCGCGCGCACGCACATTTTGCTTCGAGCGGGATATCGAGCCCCTGCGCTCGATGGGCTTAATCCGCGGCGGGTCACTGGAAAACGCCATTGTTTTGACAAACGACGGCGTGATGAACGGGCCACTCCGGTTTCCCGACGAATTCGGCCGCCATAAGGCGCTGGATTTGATCGGCGATTTGGCCCTGGTAGGATTGCCTTTATTGGCCCGCGTTGAGGCTTACAAGGCGGGGCACGCCCTTCATACCCAGCTTGTGAGCCGACTGCTTGCCGACCCATCGCTTTGGACCATAACCACAGGGGAAGCAGCTCCGGTGGAGCGCGAAGTCCGGCTTGCTACGCTCTCTCCTGCACCAGCCACTGATTAGGCATTCGCCGCGTCCCGATCATCCCTGGATTGCGAAATCTCGGGTGCTCCCGCAGAATGGGCTGAAGCCATGTCCAATCACGATCTAGCTGTTGTCATTCTTGCGGCAGGAAAAGGCACGCGGCTGAAATCCAGTCTGGCGAAAGTATTACACCGCGCGGGCGGACGGACGCTTGTTGAACACGTCGTCCGGGCGTGCGCGCCATTGGGCGCGAAACAAACGGTTGTCGTCGTGGGTCATCAGGCGGAACAGGTCGCTCCGGTGGTTGAACCCCTTGGCGCGGAGACTGTGCTGCAGCAGCCTCAGCACGGTACCGGCCATGCCATGCATGTCGCGCGCCGCGCTTTAGGCCGAGCCAAATTTGCCGTTGTGTTGCCAGGCGATGCGCCGCTCGTGCGTACGGAAACGCTTAAGGCTCTGGTTGCCGCGCATCGCGCCGGGAATGCCGTTGCCACGATCTTGACGGCCGTGCTTGCCGATCCCTCAGGCTACGGCAGAATATTGCGAAAATCAGAGAAGGCGGTCGGAGCCATCGTCGAAGAATCGCAACTGACAGAAGAACAGCGCGAGCTGAACGAAATCAACTCTGCCATCTATTGCTTCACGCTCGACAAACTCTGGCCGGCTTTGGCTCACGTCAAGCCGAACAACAAGCACCGCGAATATTATCTGACAGACACCATCGCCGCGTTGACTACGGGAGGCGAGACGGTGCTCGCCGAAGTCGCTCCCGATCCCCGCGAAATCCTGGGCTGCAACACGCGCGCGGACTTGGCGGAAGTGGACCGAATCTTTCGGGAACGGAAGCGCGCGGCGCTGATGGACGCAGGTGTCACCATTCAATTGCCGGAGACGGTGCTGATCGATCCGGAAGTTATCGTGGGCGAAGACACGGTGATCGAGGCAGGCGTGCAGCTTCTGGGCAAAACCAAAATCGGCGCACGTTGCACGATTCGCAGCGGCAGCGTGCTGAGCGATGCACTGCTTGGCGATGAAGTGACCGTCGAGCCGCATTGCGTCGTGGCGCAGAGCCGCTTGGACGACGGCGTAATCATTGGGCCGTTCGCGCGCCTTCGCCCAGACAATCATTTGAAGGCCGGCGCGCGCATCGGGAATTTCGTCGAGCTGAAGAAGAGCACCATCGGCGAAGGTGCCAAGGCGATGCATTTGACGTATCTGGGTGATACGAAAATCGGCGCAAAATCAAATATCGGGGCCGGGACAATCACCTGCAATTACGACGGATTTCACAAGTATCCAACTTCGATCGGCAGCAAAGTGTTTATCGGAAGCGACAGCGCGCTGGTGGCGCCGGTGCGCATTGGCGATGGCGCGTACGTTGCGGCAGGTTCGACGATTACCGAAAACGTTCCGGCGGATGCGCTGGCCATCGCACGCGGCCGCCAGGTGAACAAAGCAGGATGGGCCTCGAAAAAACGTCGCGAATTGGCCGCCGCGGAAAAGCCCAAGAAAACCAAGCGCGCGCATAAGAAAACGAAACCACGCCGTTCCGCGAAGAAGCGCCGCTAGCCTCTTTCCCTCTGCGTCTTCTCGGCGCACTCCTTGTCTCTGCGTCATCTTCAGTCTGGTTTTCTACTCTCGGTCTGAAATCGCCGCCCTGTGCTAAAATGGGAGTTCCCCGAATGCCAAACGGAGCCAACGCGCAATGAAATTCGGAGTCGTCGTTTTTCCCGGATCCAATTGTGATCACGACGCGTTTTACGCCATCGGGAATGTGCTGCACAAACCCGTCGAATTCATCTGGCACCAGGCGCAGGATCTCGCAAATTGCGACGCGGTTATTCTGCCGGGCGGTTTTGCTTATGGCGATTACCTCCGCACCGGCGCGATCGCGCGTTTTTCGCCGGTGATGAAGACAGTCGAGAAGTTTGCCAAGAGCGGCGGCATGGTGCTCGGCATCTGTAACGGCTTCCAGATTCTGCTCGAGGCGGGATTGCTTCCCGGCGCGATGATGAGGAATAGCGGATTGCGCTTCATCTGCAGGCAGGTGTATATCCGCGTCGAACAAACGGACACACCGTTTACCGACGCGGCCAAGCAAGGCCAAATCTTGAAAATTCCCATTGCTCATTCGGACGGCAACTATAATTGCGACGAGGCAACGCTCGCGGAGTTGGAGAAAAACCGCCAGGTCATTTTCCGCTATACGACCTCGGACGGATTGGATGATACCGCCGGCAACCCCAACGGCTCGATGCATAACATCGCCGGCATTTGCAATCGCGAGCGCAATGTCGCCGGCCTGATGCCCCATCCGGAACGAGCCGTTGAATCCGCTCTCGGTTCCAACGACGGATTGGTGATCTTCAAGTCGATGGTCGAAGCGCTCGTCGGCGCCGCGAAGGCTACCGCGTGACGACGGCAGCACTTTATTCACGAAATCCTCAGAATCGCTCAATTCTGACTCTATTTGAGCGATTCGATGAATGAAGAACTCTCTGAATTGAGTTACGAGGACTTTGTTCGCGCACGGAAGCTTCACTGGCTGCAAGAAAGGAAAAACGGCGGGAAGGAATTGGTAGTGACCGGAAACGACGGCGAACCGGCTGAAGATGATAGCAGCAATTTCATGCTGTACGCACCCGGCCCGGAAGGAATTTTCGCCGTGTTTGAGGATTCCGGTCAAGCCGGCTGGTTTTATCTTTATAGTGCGAAGCAACGAGCGATCTTGAAATGCGCGCACATCTACAATCGCGCGAATGTCGTCGTTGATGAAGATGTGGTGGATATCGGCTGGGCAGCGGACGGCTCGGCTTGCGGGCTTGCCGTGTGGGGCGAATTTCGAGCGTTTCTGGGAGCAGCGAAGGAGCTGGAATTGCGAAAATCGGTGATGGGGGCTGAAGAACCTGGCATTCCTGCCGCGATTGGCCTGCAGGTTTTGAACGCTATCTCGAGAAGAAAATCGACTGAAGGACCGCACTGCAATCAAATGGCTACCGCTAGCGCCGAAATAAAAGTCACTCCGGAAATCGCCGCCGAACACGGCGTCACGCGCGACGAATACGCGCGCATCCAGCAAATCCTGGGACGCGATCCGAACGTCACCGAGCTCGGCATTTTCAGCGTGATGTGGAGCGAGCACTGCTCGTACAAATCCAGCAAAGTGCACCTCAAGCGGCTGCCGACGCGCGGCAAACTCGTGGTGCAAGGCCCCGGTGAAAACGCCGGTGTCGTGGATATCGGCGATGGACTTGTCGCTGCTTTCAAAATCGAATCGCACAATCATCCGAGCTATGTCGAACCGTTCCAGGGGGCGACGACTGGAGTTGGCGGAATCCTGCGCGACATTTTTACAATGGGCGCGCGTCCGATCGCCGTTCTCGATTCGCTGCGCTTCGGCGAAATTGCTCCCGGCGCCGGAACGAGCGAAGAAGATGCCGCGAAGAATCGCCGCATTCTCGACGCCGTGATTCGAGGCATTGCGAATTACGGAAATTGTTTTGGCGTCCCGACTGTCGGCGGCGAAGTCAGTTTCGAGCCTTGCTATTCGCAGAATCCCCTGGTCAACGCGCTCGCGCTTGGCATCGCGCGCAAAGAAGACATTTTCCTTGCCAAGGCCAAGGGCATCGGCAATCCCGTTATTTATGTCGGCGCAAAAACCGGCCGCGACGGCATTCACGGCGCATCGCTGCTCGCCTCAGCAGAGTTCACGGAAGAGTCCAAGCAGAAGCGTCCGAACGTGCAAGTGGGCGACCCGTTCATGGAAAAACTGTTGCTTGAAGCTTGCCTCGAAGCGATGCAGACCGGCGCGGTGGTTGCGATTCAGGACATGGGCGCCGCCGGTCTGACCTGCTCGACCATGGAGATGGCCTCGCGCGGCGGCACAGGCATCGAAATCGATCTCGCCAAAGTTCCACAACGTGAAACGGGCATGTCACCTTATGAAATCATGCTCAGTGAATCGCAGGAGCGCATGCTGCTCGTCGCGTCAAAAGGACGCGAGCGCGAAGTTCTCGAAGTTTTCAAAAAGTGGGGACTTGATGCCGTCGTTGTCGGCACGGTCACCGACGGCGGCATCGCGAAGGTTTTGAATCATGGCCAAGTAGCCGCGGAAATTCCCGCGCATCCGCTCGCCGAAGAAGGCCCCGTCTATCGACGCCCCATCGCGCAGCCTCCCCTGCGCCACGAAACGCCTGGAGATTGGTTTTCGTTCGCGCCGGATGGCACAAATCTCACCGCGAATTTTGCGAAACTTTTGGCTTCGCCGGCTATCGCTTCGAAGCGCTGGATCACCGAGCAATACGACACGAGCGTGCGCACCAACACGCTCGCCGGGCCCGGTGCGAGCGACGCCGCTGTCGTGCGCATCAAGGATCCGCAAACAGGAATCGTAAAACGCGCCTTGGCGCTGGCCACCGACGGCAACGGCCGCTGGTGCCAGTTGAATCCGCGTGTTGGCGCCATGCACGCCGTCGCGGAAGCCGCGCGCAACGTCGCCTCATCCGGCGCGCGCCCCATCGCTGCAACGAATTGCCTCAATTTCGGCAGCCCGGAAAAACCGGATGTCATGTGGCAATTCAGCGAAGCCATCGACGGGCTTACCGTCGCCTGCAACGAACTGGGCACGCCTATCACCGGCGGAAACGTCAGCTTTTACAACGAAACTCTCGGCAAATCCATTTACCCGACGCCGGTCATCGGCATCCTCGGCATTCTTGAGGACGCTTCGCGCGTTCTGAAAATCGCGTTTCGCGCCGAAGGCGACGTTATTGTTCTCCTTGACGGAGAAAGTTCGCCTGAAGCGGCAACCCTAGGGGCACGAAATATCGCGCCCCTGCGCGAGATTGCATGCGAATTTTCCTCGTCGGAATATTCTAAAAACATCGCGGGCATCGTCGCCGGCGAACCGCCAGCCATCGATCTCACTGCCGAAAAACGCTTGATTGACTGCCTGGTCGCGCTGGCCTCGGACGGCTCCGTGCAATCCGCCCACGACGTCTCTGACGGCGGCATTGCCGTCACACTCGCCGAATCCTGCTTCGCCTCGACAGGATTGGGCGCGCGCGTTTCGCTGGGAGAAGGCGCGCCGGCCGAATTTGCCCTCTTCGGCGAACGCGGCGCCCGCTGTGTCGTATCCGTCTCACCCACAAAACTTGCCGCCGTTCTCTCAACTGCGAGACAATATGGTGTCGGCGCGCGAGAGATCGGCAAAGTGCATCTTGGCGACGCGCTCCGCATCGAATATAAGGGGAGCGCAGTGGTCGATTCCCCAGTCGACTCCCTGCATGGAATTTGGGCCAATTCGCTCGAACATACGTTAACCTCGAGATGACAAACAAGTTCGCCTACGCTGACGATCATTTCCACGACGAGTGCGGTGTATTCGGCGTGTTTGGGCATCCCGAAGCCGCGAATCTCGCCTATCTTGGCCTGTACGCGCTACAGCATCGCGGCCAGGAATCAGCCGGCATCGTTTCGAGCGACGGCAACGATCTTCATCTCCACCGTGCGATGGGCGAAGTCGAAGAAATTTTTCAGCCCAGCGTGCTTGCCAAGCTTCCAGGAAGCCTCGCCATCGGCCACACGCGTTATTCGACCGCGGGCGACAAAGCGCTCCTCAACGCGCAACCCATCACGATTGACTGCAACAAAGGCAAACTCGCGCTGGGCCACAACGGCAATCTCACCAATGCCGCGGAATGGCGCCGCAAGCTCGAGCATCGCGGCTCAATTTTCCAAACCAACAGCGACACCGAAGTGATCGTGCATCTCATCGCTCGGTCGCAAGCCCGCAATCTTTCCGGCGCGCTGGGCGACGCACTCAATCAAGTCGAAGGCGCGTACTCGCTGCTCGTTCTGACGCAGGACGAACTCTACGCCGTGCGCGATCCTCGCGGCTTCCGTCCGCTTGTGCTCGGTAAACTTCCGCTGCCCACGGGCGGCGAAGTTTGGCTCGTCGCCTCGGAAACTTGCGCGTTCGATCTGCTCAACGCCCAATACGTCCGCGAAATCGAGCCCGGCGAAATGGTGCGCATCTCCCGCTCGGGCATCGAATCCATCCATTTCGCGCCGCAAAAGCCGCGCCAGCAATGCATTTTCGAGCATGTCTACTTCGCGCGTCCGGACAGCATCATATTCGGCCGCAGCGTGAACGAAAGCCGCGAAGCGCTCGGGCGCGTGCTCGCGCGCGAACATCCCGTGGAAGCGGATATCGTCGTGCCCGTGCCTGATTCCGGCGTACCGGCAGCCGTCGGCTACGCGCTCGAATCGAAGATTCCTTTTCG
Organism: uncultured Acidobacteriota bacterium; assembly: GCA_963753745.1. GTDB lineage: Bacteria > Acidobacteriota > Terriglobia > Acidiferrales > UBA7541 > Acidiferrum. The sequence continues at coordinate 225,811 of CAVWDX010000011.1, read as the reverse complement.
CATGGGGTTAATCCGAAATCACTACATCGGCCGCACGTTTATCGAGCCGTCGCAAGCCATCCGCAATTTCGGCGTGAAGCTGAAACTTAATCCCGTCCGCGGCCTGATCGAGGGCCAGCGCGTGATTCTGGTCGACGATTCCATCGTCCGCGGCACGACCAGCCGCAAAATCGTGCGCATGGTGCGCGAAGCGGGCGCGCGCGAAGTTCATGTGCGTATCAGCTGTCCGCCCACCATTTCTCCGTGTTACTACGGCGTGGATACACCGACGCGCGAGGAACTCATCGCCTCCTCGAATTCTCCCGAAGAGATTCGCAAATTCCTTGGCGCGGATTCGCTCGGCTACGTTTCGCTTCCCGCTCTGCGCCAGGCCGTGAATGACACCGATGGCAAGTTTTGTACGTCTTGTTATACCGGCGTCTATCCGACGGACCTGGTGCAGCTTGAAGTCCGCGAGAATAATGGAAACGCCCCGGACGTCAAGAACAACGACGCTTTGGACAACGCTGCCACGGAAAGGCCTGTCGCGGTGGAACATGAAGGCTGACGAAGCAAAAAAAACAAGCGGCAAAGAATCCGACAAAGCCGCGGAAGAAGCGAAGCTGCCCATGAGCAAGCGCGTGCAGCGCGAGATCATTGCCTGGTTCTGGGTGGGGCTTGCCTTTCTGCTCATCAACGGCACCATCGGCCAGGCGCGCGTTATTCCTTCTGGCTCAATGGAGAACACGCTGCTCATCGGCGACCATCTCATCATGAGCCGCATCGGCTATGACGCCGGCATTCCCTTCACCAATGTTCATGTTTCTCTCTGGCGGAACCCCAAACGCCAGCAGATTATTATTTTCAAGCCGCCTTTCGCGCCCGATCAGCCGGATTACGTGAAGCGCGTTATCGGCTTGCCGGGCGATACCGTGGAAATCCACGACGGCTCGGTCTGGATCAACGGCCAAAAGCTCATAGAGAACTACACGCTCGGCCGCACGGAGCCTTACGATTTTAAAGGGACCTACAAAGTCCCGCCCAAGTGCTATTTCGTGATGGGCGACAATCGCACCAACTCCTATGACAGCCGCTTCTGGGGCCCGGTTCCACGAAAAGACATTATCGGCACGCCGGTCATGATCTATATGTCGCTGGACGCTCCGGGGGATGCCTGGGAACCCGGTCAGATTCGCGAAAGATTTTTGGCCTACGCGGATGCTGTTATTCATCCTAGTACGGTGCGCTGGAGGCGCTTATTCCACACTTTTTGATCCGGACGTTGGATGCGCGTGATTAAGGCGAGCATCCGTCAAGAGGTTTGCGCAAGCACAGCCTGAGGATTTCGCCGCGAGCCCCGCCGCGGCCGTTTGCAGTTCATTCCGCAACGAGCACGACAGGCGCGAACCTGCGCCCGAAGAGAAACGAAAGCGAATTCATCGCCGATGAAATATGCCGACGCCGGAGTGAACATCGCCATCGCTGATGAAGTGAAGCAGCGCATCCGGCACCATGCCAACCGCACGTTCACTGCCGGCGTTCTCGGAGGCATCGGCGGCTTTGGCGGACTCTTCGCCCTTGACAGCAAGAAATGGAAAGAACCGGTTCTCGTCTCGAGCGCCGACGGCGTCGGCACCAAGCTGAAAATCGCGATCGCCATGGGCGTGCACTCGACGGTTGGCGGTGACCTGGTCAATCACTGCGTCAACGACATACTCGTTCAGGGCGCATCGCCACTTTTCTTCCTCGATTACCTCGCAATGGGGAAACTCGATCCCGCGGTCATCGAGCAGCTGGTTGAAGGCATGGGCCGCTCCTGCCGCAAAGCAGGATGCGCGTTGATTGGCGGTGAAACCGCGGAGTTGCCCGGATTTTATCCTCCGGGAGAATACGATCTCGCGGGGTTCATCGTCGGTGTGGTCGAACGCAAAAAGCTTCTCACCGGAAAGTCCGTCAAGCCCGGCGACGCGCTGCTTGCTCTTCCATCCGCCGGTTTGCACACCAACGGCTACTCTCTGGCCCGCAAGCTGGTCTTTGAAGTTGCCATGCTCAAGCCGGACACTTACGTCGCTGAAGTGGGTAACAAGATTGGCGCCGAACTCTTAAAGCCCCATTTGTGTTACGCGCCGGCTCTCAAAAACATCGTCGCGCGGGGCTGGGTTTCCGCTCTCGCGCATATCACCGGCGGGGGCATTCCCGGCAACTTGCCGCGCGTACTGCCCTCGGGGGTGAAAGCACAAATCGATCTTGCCTCCTGGCCGGTTCCGCACATTTTCAAGTTTCTCGCCGAGCTCGGAAAAATCGAGACCAACGAATTGCTGCAATCTTTCAATATGGGCGTGGGTATGATCCTCGTGGTGCCCCCGGCGCACGTCAAATCCGTCGAAGCCGACCTTAAACGCCGCCGCGAGAAATTCTTCCGCATTGGCCGCATTGAACGAGGCGATTCCGGCAAGCCTCGTGTCGCCCACTCTGGCTCGCTTAATCTGTAGGTTACTAGGCGTACTCCGGATGCTTTGCCCTTCCACGTTTCTTCACTTCTCGCGCTACTCTTTTGAGCCAGTGTAATTCCGTTCTGAATTGCTCGATCATCAAGCTCACCATCCATACCGCTTCGTGATACGGATGTCCCACTTCCTGTAGAATCGAGCGCAGCGTTTCCTTTTCTCTGGCCAGTTCCTGGTTCAGAAATTTTTGCCGCCGCTGAAGTTGCTCTAATAACACCCCTGGCCGCGCCTGCCAGGAAAGCGCAAGCCATGTTAGAAATGGCGGCCGTTCCCGCTGCGTAGTCCAATCTATGTGCTCTAGCGCGTTGGCCAGCGCCGTTCGCCCCTTCGGCGTAGTTTCATAGCTGCTGCGTTCCGGTCCCGACGCCGGCTCATCTGTTTCCAGCGAACGAATCAGCCCTGTCCGCGCAAGTTTTTCCAGCGAATAATAAACCTGTGGCCGCGAAATCCCCGCCCAATCCCGAATTTCGCGCCGCTCCAATTCCGCGTTTGCCTGATACCCGTGCATCGGCCGCTCCGCGAGCAAACTGAGCAGCACCAGGTCAGGCGTAGTCAATTCCAATTTCCTCTTTGCCCCGATAGATCGCTTCAATCTCTCCTCGCTCCTCCGTGTTCTCTGCATCATCTTTCTTCATCTCTTTGCTTTCACACTTTTCCGCTTCCTCTTTCGACTCCAATACCACCACTGGCACTTCTCCACCGGAAGGCGCGGATTCCTCGCCTGCGCCACTGCCGCGCAAAACACATCCAGCACGCAAATATCCTGATGCTGCCGCGCCACGCGCCCCAGCTTTTCGTACATCCGCTGCGGATTCTGCCGCGCCAGTTGCGCGAGGCTGCGAATCCCCAGTAGCTCGAAATCCCGCAGCATTGCCGGCCCGATGGAGATCAAATCCGCGAGTTCCTGGGCTTTTACAGCCATAAAAACCTCCTTGACAGCCGGAAGCGGTTTCCGTATTCTCAACTAGTCTAAACAAGACTAGTATTCGTTGCAAGGGGGAATTTAGGCGTGTGTGCCCGAAGCTCTGCCCTCTCGGCGTCGCCCAGTCATTCGGATTCGTTGCCCCGCAAGCCAATCCAATCGAGGAGAAGAACCTCATGAACGTGAAAAAAATCACCCCGGTCCTGCTTGTCGACGCTATCGAGCCCATTTTGCCGTTCTGGATCGACCGCCTAGGTTTTACCAAGGCTATTGAAGTCCCGGATGGAAACAAGCTGGGCTTTGTCGATTTCCAAAAAGGTTCAGTGGAAGTGATGTACCAAACATACGCCAGCGTGGAAAAAGACGCCCCGCCCGAGATGGCGGCCGCGGCGAGAAAAGGACCCACCTATCTGTACCTGGAAGTCGACAACCTGGACGCCGTCCTGGCCGCCATGAGAGACGTGAAGAAGGCCATGCCTGAGCGCACCGCCTTCTACGGCATGCGCGAATTCGCGGTTCAGGACCCCGCTGGACATTTCATCACCTTCGCTCAACCAAACGCCCCGTCAAAGCACTAACTCACATTCATCGCCGTTTCATTGTTTATTGTAGTGTAGGAGCGCGGCACGATGCGCCCCAGTTCGCCAAGACGTCAGTTCACGAATGGTTTTTCGTCAACAATCCAAGGTTACTATTTTGGTGCGATCGGCAGTGGCGGCGCGCGTCTCTCCGCCTCGGCGATCACGGCAATCGACCGCGCGCCATTTTCCCCCACGGACCGCACCGCAAAAAAATGGTTATCCGTGGAGACGCCCTTCAAAACCGTCTCGCCAGCCGACGCCGCAAAATCATAAACGCTCCACCGGGCTTCGGTCGTCTCCCGCCACAAAATCTCAAATCCGGCGCGTTCTGCATCCTCCTCCGCCGACCAGGACACTTTTGCATCCGGCGTCACGGCACCCGTCAGCTTCACATTCATTGGCGGAGCGGGCGCCAGGGCAAGTTGCCGCAACGCCTCGGCGTTGTCCCGCGCTACATTCCCCATGAAAGTGAAATTCAGATATTTTTCCAGATCGCCGTATTCGATTCCGTTTTCCATTCGCGGCGTCTGGTGCTGGTGGTTGTAATCTTCCAGCGGCTCCGTAAAACGCACCGCCGGAAGTCCCGCCTTGTAAAAGACATAATGATCGCCGCCGCGCCCATAGCGGTCTATCCGGAAAATCATGCGAATCGCGGGGCGTCCATCGATCTCTTCAATCGCGCGCGCCAGCTCGCGCGAAGGCGAATCGCAATCCTCGAGGGCACCATTACCCGAGAAGACGCGCACGCGGTGCGGCCCTCCCGGCGCAGGGTCCGCTCCCACGATATCGTTATCCATCATTCCGCCGACCGTATACCCTTGCTGCTTCACCCATTCGAGCAACCGCGTGCTCCCGAGCAGCCCCTGTTCCTCGCCCGAAAGCGCAGCGAACAAAACCGTTGCGCGACCTCCATGCCCGGCGGCGGAGCGTTTGCTGAGCAGCCGCGCCGACTCCAACATGACCGCCACTCCGGAAGAATCGTCGTCGGCCCCCGGGGCATCCGCATCCGGATCCATCACCTTCGAAGGCCGCGAGTCGAAGTCGCCGTCGACGATGAAAACCGTCTTGGCCAGCTTGGCATCCGTCCCAGGCAGGATTCCATACACGTTTTCCATGTGAATGGGCTTTCCCCCGGTCCGCTCCGCCGTCATCTCGAATTTGTCCACGACAACTTGCAGCTTTCCACCGGACTCCTCCGCGATCTTGTTGAACCGGGGCACAATAAAATCGCGCCCGCAGCCGATCCCGCGTTTCGGATCCGTCCACGACGAAAGCGTCAGCCGCGTCCCGCAACTGACTTGTTCATGAATGATGGTTCGCATGGTCTTTTCATCAATGGATGCCCGCGAGATGGCCCCTGAGGGCTTCGGCAGAATTTTCGGATGCGGCCTGCCTTCCAGCGGCTCGGCCGGATCGTGCGAAACGCTTCGCGCTTTCGCCGCCGCGCTTGTCTGCGCACTCGTGGTTGCGACAAACAAAACGGTCAGCCCCGCAAACATTGCCGCCCGTCTTAATTCTTTGCCAGCTATATTCCAGCATTTATTCATGGTCGTCGCTTTCTATTTGAAGAAGTCCTTATCGGCCTCGGCATTCTAACGCCGTCGCGCACACATTGCGACGCAATTGGCAGCCGTTTGGTTACGTACCTGCGTTTTGCCGATGCCCGCGGTTGTGTTAACGTTTTTCGTTTATGAAGAAGCGCATAGGCGTGCTCTTGAGCGGGCGGGGTTCAAACTTCGAAGCGCTTGCGGACAGCATTGCAGCCGGGCGGGTACCCAACGCGGAGATAGCGATGGTCATCAGTAACCGCGACGGCGCGCCCGGCATCGAGCGCGCGAAATCACGCGGCACCGCTACGCGCGTGATTCCGTCGAAAGGCTTGGAGCGGGAAACCTATGATCGCCAGGTTGTCGCGGTCTTGAACGAACAAAAAGTCGATTTGGTTTGCCTAGCCGGCTACATGAGGCTCCTGTCGCCCTATTTTGTGACAGCGTTTCCGAATCGCATCCTGAATATTCATCCATCGCTGTTGCCATCGTTTCCGGGACTTGAGTCGCAGCGGCAAGCGCTCGAATATGGCGTGAAGTTCGCCGGCTGCACCGTGCATTTTGTAGATGAAAATCTCGACGCGGGCCCCATCGTTCTGCAGGCCGTTGTGCCCGTAAAGGATGACGACACGGAAGAAACCCTCTCCTTGCGAATCCTGCAAGAGGAACACAGAATTTATTCGGAAGCCGTTCGAATCGTGCTCGAAGGACGTTACAAAATCGAAGGCCGCCGCGTCGTTCGAACGGCTTGAAAGACAAATGACTGGAGCAAAGTTCAAACCGGTCGATGAACAGCTCGCCTACTTGAAAAAGGGCGCCGCGGAAATTATTCCCGAGGCCGATCTGAAGGCAAAACTCGAGCATTCGCTGAAGACCGGCACGCCTCTGCGCGCGTATCTCGGCGTGGACCCGACGGCGCCCGACATTCATCTCGGCCACACCGTGGTCCTTCGCAAGCTAAAACATTTTCAGGATCTCGGCCACACTGCGATTTTTCTCATTGGCGATTTTTCCGCGATGATCGGCGATCCCACGGGCGTCTCCGAAACCCGCCCTCCACTCACGCGCGAACAAGTCGACGCCAACGCCAAAACCTACCTCGCGCAAGTCTTCAAGCTTCTTGATCCGCAAAAAACCGAGGTCCGCTACAACAGCGAATGGCTCGACAAGCTTTCCAGCCAGGAAGTCGTGCGCATCTGTGGCCACTATAGCCTCGCTCGCATGCTCGAGCGCGAAGACTTCCGCTCCCGCCTCGAACACCACCAGCCAATCTCCGTCCACGAACTTCTCTATCCGCTCCTCACCGCCTACGACGCCGTCGCCCTCAAATCCGACGTCGAAATCGGCGCCACCGAGCAGAAATTCAATATCCTGGTCCACCGCGACATCCAGCGCGAGTACGGCCTTGCAGGCGAAGTCGCCCTCACCATGCCCATTCTCGTCGGCCTCGACGGCCAGCGCAAAATGTCCAAGAGCCTCGGCAATTACGTCGGCATCACCGAACCGCCGGGCGAAATCTTCGGCAAAATCATGCGCATTTCAGACGAATTAATGTGGTCGTATCTTGAGCTACTTACTGACCGCAGCCGGGCTGAAATCGAGGATTTGAAAAGGCAAACGAACGCTCAAGCGGCAGAGGCTCAATCTCGGAGTACTCTACGGCCGATGCCGCTCAATCCAATGACTGTCAAGATGGAATTAGCGAAAGAGCTAGTCACCACCTTCCATGGACAAGAAGCTGGGGACGAGGCCCAAGCTAATTTCATTCGCACTTTCCGTGAACGTCTGATACCGCGCGACATGGAGCAGATTCGTCTGGTGCATGCTACCGCGACCACATTTTTCGTTTTCGTAAAGCGGAGCAACATAGATGAGTCGAGCCCTCCGATAACTTTAACTGGGGGAACCAGCGAAAAGTGGTCGAGATTATTGTCGGCTCTGCATTGTGTGGAATCGGTTTCAAAAGCGGAACAATTGATAAAGAGCGGGGGTCTTGAGATAAATGAAGCGCCCATGACAGACCCATCGAGCAGAGTAGATTTAGCGCGGCCCGCGACTTATGCCCTGAAGATCGGGAAAAAGAAATTCGTACGCATCATCGTCGAATAAACGCGTTTAATCGAAAGTTTCCGCAACCAGTTGTGCCACATGCTCCGCAATCGCCGGCGCAGCAGTCAACCCCGGCGACTCAATCCCCACAAGCTGAATCGCCTGCGGCACATTTGCATCCCGCGTGATCACAAAATCCGCAATCCCCTGCCCCGTAGGCGGTACCAGCTTCGGTCGCAGCCCGGAATACCCGAGCTGCAAATCCTTCTGCTCGACTTCCGGCAGAAGCGTCTTCGCGCTCTCCGCGAAAGCCGCAATCGGCAGCCGCCCTCGCTCGTAATTATCTTTCGCGTCGACGTACGTCGCAGTCGGCCCGAGCAAAAAAGTTCCCCACAGCGTTTTCGTGAAGTGCACGCCGAGACTCAACCCGTCGTGGTGCGGCAGCGGATAAACCAAATCATTGATTAGCGAAGCCCGCGGCCCGCGCACCTCGCAATACTCTCCCCGCACTGGATAAATCTTCCACGAATTATTTCCCAGCAAAGCCGCGATTTCATCGGAGTAGAGCCCGGCCGCATTGACCACGCAACGCGCTTCAATCATTTCGTCCTGCGCGTCTTCTTCGTCGCCGATGCGCAGTCCAACGCGTATCGCGCCTCTCACTGTCTCCAGAGAAACGACGCGCGCGCGCGTCACGATGTTTGCGCCCTGCCCGGTAGCCACTCGGGCGTACGCGTGCACTAGCTCCTCGGCGGAAACGATCCCGGTCGAAGGCACCTCAATCGCCGCAGCGCCCGCGATGTGCGGCTCGCGCTTGCGAATTTCCGCCGGCCCGATCAGCCGCAAACCTTCCACGCCGTTGTCTTCACCTTTTTTCTTCAGCGCCGCGAGGTCTGCTTCCTCGTGCGCATTGGCCGCAACCACAAGCTTGCCGGTGTGGCGAAACGGAACATTATGTTTTTTGCAGAATTCGTAGGTCAGCCGGTTGCCCGCAATGCAATGCCGCGCCTTCAACGAATTTTTCGGATAGTAGATGCCGGAGTGAATGACGCCGCTATTGCGCGAGCTGGTCGCCATGCCCAGCTTGGGATTTTGCTCGACAAGGAAAATATCCTGCCACCGCGCGGAAACGGCGCGTGCGACGGCGCAGCCGACAACGCCACCGCCGATAATCAGAATGTTGGCTTGGTCCATGAGTTTATTTTATCCGTGTGTGTTATCCATGCACATTGATTTCGTCGAAGAACGATTTGCATTCAGCAAGCCGCGCCTGCGTGCCGTCGTGAACCGCATACACCGCGTGCTGCTTCTCTTCGTAGTGGTTGCGCCAGAGCGAAGCGGCGCCATGCACTCCATCTTTATTCAACGCGTAAAAGAAAATGTGAAACGTCGAGAGCTTTTTCTTGTCGTTGTTGTAGTTGCGGGCCACGCGCGCCAGCGCTTCGAGGCAAGCCTCGTCTGGCGACTTTCCCCGGCGCATCATTTCCACGATCGTATGCCCGCCCGCAATTTTGATGTTTTCTTCGCCCTTCCCGGTCGAGCCCGCCGCGCCTACCTCATTGTCCACAAAGCAGCCCGCGCCGATGATCGGCGAATCGCCTACTCGCCCGGGAATTTTCCACGCCAAACCTGCTGTCGTGGTCGTCGCGGATATGTCTCCTTTTTCATTTACCGCCATGCAGGGAATCGTCCCGGTCGGCGGATGGGCGATCACGCGCTCCGCGTACGCAATCGCGTTTTCGTCATCGCCAAAAATTCCCGAGAGCTGCTCCTTCCACTCTGGACTGTCAATCCCCGGCCGCCAGTTCACCGAAGACGACGCCTTCCACGCTAGCCACAGTTTCCGAGAATGCTCCGTAAGCATGTTGACGTCCTCGAATCCTTCGTCCACCGCAAAGCGGTGTGCGCCTTCGCCCACAATCATCACGTGATTTGTTTTCTCCATCACCGTTTGGGCCACTCGCGCGGCGTTTTTGATGCGCCGCAGCGCCGCGACCGACCCCGCGCGGTGCGTTGGGCCGTGCATCACGCAAGCATCCAGCTCGACCTCGCCTTCTTCGTTCGGCAAGCCGCCGTAGCCCACAGAGTCGTCGTTGGGATCGTCTTCCACAATGCTGACGGTCGCGACCACAGCATCGAGCGTGTCCCCGCCCTTTTTAAGAATATCCATTCCCTTATCAAGGGCGTGCAGCCCATTGGCGCTTGAGATGATGATCGGGCGCGTACCCTGCGCGGGCGGCAGTGCAACCGCATCAGCCGAAAGCGGACGCGCAATAAGTTTGCCTGCGCCCGCGGCAAAACTGCTCGCGAGCGAAGTCAGAAAAAATTTGCGGCGTGACCACAGTTCCATCGGAGACTCCTCCTTTGTGTGCGTGGGAAATATACAAGCGGAAGCGGCAGATTGGAAGTTGTCGGGTCCGCCTGGCGCTTACCCGACTTCCTTCGGGGAGGCAGACCGTTCATGTCTGTCAGACCGTGTCTGTCAGACAATGAGCGAAACGATTAAAAAGGGTTTGTCACCTGATTTCTTTGCCAGATTCGAAAACCGCCCAAAAACGCGTTTTCGTTGCTGCCGAGCCGCGCGCCCGCAGGCAGTTTTTTCAGTTTCTTGCTGTTTCCGCCGCCCAGCACCACATAATCCGCTTCCAGCGCGATCTTCAGCGTTTTGGTAATTTTGGCGACGTAGCGTCGCCACTTTTTCTTGCCCATTCGTTCTAATCCGCGCAAACCCAGATAATCTTCATAGCTCTTGCCATTTTTATACGCCAAATGCGCCAGCTCCATCGGCTGCAGGATTCCGTTGACAATCATCGCCGATCCCAGCCCGGTGCCCAATCCGAGAAATAACATCCGCCCGCCTTTGTAACTACCGACCGCTTGCATGGCGGCGTCATTGAGGATTTTCACCGGACACCCAAACGCTTTCTGAAAGTTGAATCCCACCCAACCCCGTCCAAGATTGTGCGGCTCCCGCAGCGGATGCCCATTGATGATTGGCCCAGGATAGCCGAGCGAAATACAGTCGAACTTCCAATCCGCGACGGACTTCTTCACCAGGCGCACCATCTTGCTCGGGGTCATCGTCGGGCCAGACGGATACTTTCTCGGCTCCTTTTGCCAAGTGGCCAGCATCTTCACGTTCGTTCCGCCGACGTCGATCACAAGAACTCTCGGAGATTTTCCCGTTCGCTCGGCTTTCATGGCCGCTCCTATAGTGGATGACTTGTTGTGGGGCTTCTTTCGAAGCCTTGAGGATTCTAGAGGCAAGTGAGGGTGCAGCGAAGCAAATTCGCAGTTCTGGTGAAAACGTGGCGCCCGCAGACTGCTGACTTTGGTCTTGCCTACTTCCAAACCAAGTTCGTTGTATTCGAAGCAGCAGAAGCATATGATGCGCGAGCGGGAGTTTCCGCTCGGAACTCCCGGCTGAATAGTCCTCACAAACGGCACAGCCCCATGTCAGAGAGATCGTGAAGTGGACTCTCCGAGTTCCCATGATTCCGATCCTTTAAGAACGGCTGTGCCACTGAAAAGAAGGAGAATATCCATGCATCCAGTTCGATTTCGTCCATGGCTGACCATTTGGAGCGCCGTCCTGTTCGTGGCTTTCTCTCATACTGCTGCTGCCAATACTCTTTGTGTCAACCCCGCTGGAAACCACGGCTGCTACTCGAAAATCCAGACGGCTGTCACTCATGCCTCTGCGAATGACGTGATAAACGTTAGCGCCGGAACCTACAAGGAGGACGTAACCATTGGCATTCCCCTTTCCATTATTGGCGATGACGCCGAGTCGACGGTCATCGATGCCACCGGCCTTTCCAATGGCATCTTAGTGGACGGTTTCAACAATCCTGGCCTGCATAATGTGACAGTTGCCGGATTTACCGTGGAGAACGCCCTCTTCGAAGGGATTCTTGTCGTCAGCGCCTCGGACATCACCATCCGCGACAATCGCATCGCGGACAACGATGCCTCGCCGGGCCTCCTATTCACGGGCAACCCGACCGGCTGCCCTGGTCAGGCCGCCTATGAGACCGACGAAAGCGGCGACTGCGGCGGCGCGCTGCACCTTATAGGAGCCGTGAACTCCGTCGTGTCTGGTAACACCATGTTCGGCAATGCTGATGGCATCCTCATCAGCGACGAGACCGGGGAAAGCCACGGCAATCTGCTGATTCACAACACCCTCAAGAACAACCCGCTTGAGTGCGGCATTGTTCTCGCCTCCCATCCACCCATGGGCTCAATTGGCTCTGCGCACTATGGGGTTCACCACAATACCGTCGCCGAAAACGTCTCGACTGGAAACGGCGTGCAAATTGGAGGCGCGGGAGTGGGCATTTTTTCCGACGGCATTGGCCCGGGCCGCGTCTCGGAGAACGTAATCATCCACAACACGCTGACTGGCAATGGACTCGGAGGCGTTACTCTCCACACCCACGTCGGCCCGGCCTTTGGCGCGTCGGCGGATAACATGGATGGGAACATGATCATCGGCAATTTCATTGCCGGGAACCTCGCCGACTCGTTCGACACCGCTACCCCGGGCCGAGTCGGAATCAACATCAATAGCGGCGGTGGTGGCTCTCCTGTTCGCGGTACTGTCATTTCACAGAACGTGATCCGCGATGAGGACGTGGACATCGCGGTCAACACTCCTACCGAGGTCGACATCCATCTCAACGATGTGCTCGGTGGCAAAGTTGGCGTGGCCGACGTTTGCGCCCTCGACAATGGCGCCGGTTCCGCTGTGTGCACGGGAACCATCGACGCGACGGAAAACTACTGGGGATGTCCAAAAGGCCCGGGCGGTGGGGGCTGCACCACAACCAGCGGCTCCAACATTCGCTTTACTCCTTGGCTTCAGAAGCCCAGCGATGACAATGACGATCACGGGCACGGAGACCACGACGCTTTCAACTTCGACACGGCCGATGGCCGGCATTTCGTCGCGTTGCTCCCGACGAAGCGAGCTTTTCCAAGCTGACTCTCAAGGAGTTGGCTTGCAGCCCTGGGCTGTTGCGCGGTGCTACACCTCGTTTGTATCCCCGTGAGCGCCCCTTCAGGCTTACACGCGCACTTCAACGGCTTGCTCGCCGAGGGTGGACTAAGGCGATTTAGCAGTTCAGTTTGCCCGGAGCAAGACGAGTGAATCGGACACTTGACCGGCCAGCACGTTAATTGGAAGTTGGCCTATCGGTGGGCTTATAAAGCCAGGCTGCAGGCGTGGCGGGAAGTCCGCTGCCGTTGTCGGCGTAGCCTCCGGTGATCAGTGCCTTGCCGCCAGGAAGGCACGTGGTCGACGCGAAGAAGCGCGCAGCCCCCAAAGAGCCCGGAACTTTGGTGAAGATGCCTGTGGTTTCGTCATACAACTCGGCGAAAGGGCCGCCTCCGGCGACGAGGACTTTGCCGTTCGGAAGCAGCGCCACGGCCGCGGGCAATTTGAAGCGCGGCGTATTCATGGAGCCAGAGGCGGTGAATTTACCGGAGGCAGGGTCGTAGATTTCGGCGCTCGCATATTCGCCGCGCCAATCGCGATTGTCTGAACCTCCGACGATGAGCACTTTTCCACTCCGAAGAAAAATCGCGGCGTGTTTGTGACGGCCCACGCTCATCTCGCTTGCAGAAGTAAACTTGCCGGTGCCGGGATCGAACATTTCTGCGGAGCGATAGACATTTTGCGAAGGATAATGGCCCGAGCCCCCGCCGGCGATCAAGACTCTGCCATCTTCGAGAGACGTCGCCGTGTGCGCTCCACGCGGCTCGGCCATGCTGCCGGTCAATGTGAATTTTCCACTCTCGGGATCATAAATTTCGGCGCTCGCGAGCGCGTCTTCACCGCGATCTTCGCCGCCCGCGATCAAAACGCGTCCGTCGGCCAAGAGCGTGGCCGTGTTTCCCGCGCGTTCCACGACCATGTTTCCCGTCGGAGTAAAAGTATTTGTCCCCGGATCGTACAGTTCGGCCGACCGTCGCACTCCATAATGGCCGGTCCATCCTCCGACGATCAGCACTTTCCCGTTCTTCATGAGCGTAGCCGTATGCCCTGAGCGCCCGATAGACATGCTGGCACCGGACTGAAAAGTTCCGGACCGCGGATCATAAAGTTCGGTGCTGCGATACGGGTTGGACTCGCCGCCACTGCCGGCGAAGCCGCCAGCGATAAGCACCTTGCCGTTTGGCAAAAGTGTCGAAGTGTGGCTGGCGCGGGCGATGTGCATGGCCGCAATTTCCGCCACCGAACCGGGTCCAGAAGGCCAGGGAGCGCCGGCTCTTGAGAAACAGAGCAGCGGCGGGAGCATCAGCGAGAGCACAAAGAATCCAAATGTTTTCGCAGACCGTAATTGCATGGGATGCCTCACAATTTGGTTTAGCTGAGAGGCAAGACGCCTGAAAGGGGTCTAGTGTTAACGCGGCTCTGAAGAACTTGTCGGGACAGGGCTTGCCCCGGCCGAGCAGCTCATGAAATTTGCAAGATGTTTTCCGGGGTCGAAACTACCGAGGCGCGACCGTAGTAGAGAGCCTATCCTGCGCTGCAGTGTCGTAGAGATGAAGCAAATCGGTGGCGCGCTTAAGCAGGTTAGCGGGGAGCTCGCCAGGCTGGTAATCGACCCATCCAGTGGAAATGTCCAGCAAGTCTTTCTGTCCTGAGGAACCCACTTCGATCGAGCCGAGACGGTTTAATACTTGTTGGACCTCGTTCACGCTGCATTCGGGAAGCAACAGAAGAAAATCGTCATCGTTCAGGCGCACAGCAATGTCCGAGCCGCGGCTGGCCTTTTTCATCCGGCGGGCGAGTTCCTTGAGCGCGGCATCCACTGCGGACTTGCCGTGCCGCGCGGCAAGTTGCGAAAATTCCTCCACATGGATCGTGGCGAGGCTCAGCGCGGTGTTCTGCCGGCGCGCTCGAGCGACCTCTTTTCCGAGATGCTGCTCGAGTGCACCGCGCGTGCATAAGACCGTAACTGGATCGAGTCCGGTCGTTTCCGAAAATTGCTGAGGGAAAGCTTGTACGTCGAGAGGCTGAGCCGTGGATTGTTTCCGCAAGCGCCGGAAGGACCACTGCCGATAGACCAGCCACGCATTGAAAACGAGAACCAAACAGAGCGTCGCCCAGCGCGCTTGATCGGAACGGATCTCATAAAAATAATCCGCATGTCGAAAAAAGGAATGAATCGAAGAAAGCAAGAAGGCGACACCCGAGAGTGTGGTGACGAGTAAAGCGGAGAGCCACAGCCACCACTCGCGCCGCGAGAGTTTCTCTGGATTCACATCGTCTGGCAGAACGCGGAAATGGCCGCTGCCCTCGAGAGGCGAGAGTTTTGGCGTAATTGCGGAGGTTCCCAAGACCGATTTCATTTTGTGAGCTGGAAATCCTGCACCCATCAATGTAGGCGTGCGCGACAAGCCGAGGCAACAACGAAAGCGTACAGGCTCATGCCATCCTAGAACCTGACCATTCGGGCAGGAGCGGAGCAGTGCGCTGTTCAGCCGGCGAGAGAGTATCGAATCCAATTCATGCAGCTCCGACCCGGCGCTAGAGCACGGTGCCATTCAGCAGAGTCGCTGTGGGAGATTTTGCTGTGCGAAGAGGTGCGTGTTCGAGCACCCTCCGCGCATAGAGCGCGGCGTTTTTCACGCTAGCGGCATAGGCCGGATTGGGTTTTCGAACGCCGCCGTTATATGCCCCAATCGCCTGGTCGACATCCCCGCCAAAGCGGTCCAGCAAATCGCGTAGAACGATCCCCGCGTACGTGGTGAGGACTTCGCTGTTGATCGAATTCACGTCCAACTGGCGCGGAGGACGCAGTCGTGGCGGCAACTGCTCATAGTGGCGCTTGTCCTTCAAGTAGAGCTGGTGAGCGGCGCGAAGCGTTTCGCGCGAAATTTGCCACGTGCCGATCGAATAGTCACTCACGAGAACGCGTTTGCGGCCGTGTTCGAGAATGATGTCGCCGCGTTCCGCACGCTTTTTCCAAATGGCATGCGTCAGGTCGCCGTTCACGTTCATGTAATTGTTTTCCATCGCGCCCACACCTAGAAAATAATCGAGCGGCAGATTGTAAAAATGCGCGACGTCAAGAATATCCGAAGCGAGGCGCAGCGCTTGATGATGAGTGAGCGGCTGCGGTGCACTCGTGCTTTGCCCAACCACGCGCCAATCGGTTTGCGATTTGAATACGAGAAAATCCGCAAGAGCCGGAAGAAGCTGGAACGAAGGAAGTGTTTCCAGTCTTTGCCGGGTGGGCACGTTGTAGGCTTCTTCCAACATGCGGCTTTGCTCCGCAGCAAGGGCGAGATCCTGCCGCGTCCACGCCACAAGCTCGTAGTGCGTAATGAGTCCATGGGATCTCATTTGGTCGAGGCGCGGGAGGGCGGCGAGCTGATCGTTTTCGACGAGAATAAAAATTTTGTAAGAGACGCGCGTGCCGTCTTGGCTTGCCGTCAGAAGGATTTTCGGAGCATCGGCCGTGTCGCGCCCCCGAAGATATTCAAAACGCAAGAACGCCTCCAGCTGATCGTCGAACGATGCGATTTCCGCGCAAGCCACCCCGTTCGAAAAGGGCAGAACGATCCGCCCGTTGCGCATTTTTGGCCCAGGCATCCGCCGTTCGAACGAGACGGGGATGCGGCGCGGGCAAACGCGATAGGCAATCCATGAAGATAGCGCAAGTGCCGAGAGAAAGATCGCTGCGGCGGGAGGGAAAAGATTCTTGATGAATTTTTTGGCTGGCATAGTGGCAGCCCTCGTTGCACTCGACGGTGGCGCATATTCGCAGAGGGGTAGTGCATGCGAATTGCCGCCGGAGATGAAAGAACACAGGTCCGTAAACTTAAGACAATAGAAGACTTAACTAGTCAGCTGGCTATGGCAATGACCGCGATGTGGCAGAAGCGCGTGTCTGCGCGTCCACAAATCCACAGAAGATGACCGGTTGCGTGCGCCGCCAGAACTATCTCCTTCTGGACTTCAATTGGAGCCGGCGTTTTGGGTTTGTTGTAGGCTGAGAAACCAAAGCCAAACCATGGCCGAGTGACGACGAGAAGGATTGCCGTCAGAGAAATACCAGCATGGAATGAAGAACCCGCTGGGCCGTGCCACGGACCTAATGGGGTGGGAGAGGCAGCGATTTAAGATAGGCAATAATGGCTACCGCATCTTCATGCTTCATGTGGTAAATGTGCATGGGTGGGCGCAAAGTTTCGCCTTCCGGCCCGATGCCCCGCTCGAGGATTCGTTCCCCTTCTTCCTCCGTAAAACTCGGAAAGCCCGCCAAAGCGGGAGCGCTCTGCGCCCAATTGGGAATGCGCCGTACGGGCATGATCCAGATCGAAGCGCCCTGGAGCCAGGCATTGCGATTAAGTTCACCCCGCGCATTGCGCGGTGTGTGGCACTCGCCGCACATGGCCACATTTTCCACGAGGTAGCGGCCGCGCTCGATTTCGGCCTTCTCAGGTGACGTGGCAGCCGGCTTCTGCCTCGCCCAGCCAATCGAAACCACGACAGCAAGGGCGACGAACAACACCAGAGAGCCCATTCTTGAGGACATAACTCGCATGAAGCCTCCAAAACTTCAAGTGACGGATTTGAAGAACCTGCCTGACGGATTCACCGGAGACCGGAAGTAGATTCCAGATTGCCTCGATCGGTATTCCCAAATCCGATAAAGGCGTGCGCCATCGCCGGGAGCCCGTAGGCCACGGCGCGGCTGCCGTTCTCTTTCCGCGGCAGAGCAGAGCAAGAGCATACCACTTGAATGGCTCCTCGTGGCTCAAGAATGCGCGGAGATGGCAACACTTTGCTGCGGGGTCTGCCTGATCGAGCTTGCGCGCGGTCCCTTTTTTAAGGGGACATATCTTCCGAACTAAAAATTTTCCCACGGTCGGCCATGGCAGCCTTCAAAAAGCGCTGCCGCCGTGACTTCCATCGTTCATGGGTAACGCGCGCGAATTTTAACGGTGCGGTCCAGCTCATCGGAGACTTCGAGAATTTTTAGCTGGAGATCCTTGTCGAGAGGCGCGCTGGCAAGAAAATCGCGGACTTGGGCTTGGGCCTCGGGGGATTGCTGGCCTCCGATGAAGGCGTTGAGCCAGCCGAGAAGGAAAAAGATTTTGCGCTCGCGCTTGATTTGCGGGAGGGCTTCGAGAGCGGGCTTCAAGTAGGGGAGCGTTAAAGCGGATTGGTTCCAGTAATTGAAGGCCCCGAGGCTTTGCGCAATCCAGTCTTCGGGGCGGGAAGAGTCGTGAAGATAGTCGTTGAAATATTTTTGTTTGGAGTCGCTATCGGGGCGGGCGGCTTGCGCCATATAGGCGTATTTCTGGCCGTCGCCGGTTTGGTCGCGCTTTTCTTCGGCGGCGAGGAGTGAACCTGCGTCCGGGTCGTTGAGAGCGATTAACGCGGTGAGCATAGTCCAGCGATCGAGCGGACGGAGGTCGACCCCCGGAACGGTGAGCTTACCGATAAGAAGATCTTTAAGCTGCGCGCGGCCCTCGGAGCTTTCCGCGATGGCGCGAAGGCCGCGGAACCAGATGATGCGAAAATCCTGTTCTGGAGAATGGAGCATGCGGTCCGACGCCAGTGTTTCGGCTTCGGGAACAATTTGCGCGCGCGCGGCGTCGCTGGCGTAGCGGTGAAGGCCGGTCGCGACGTGGCCGATGAGGCTTTGCGCGAGCTCTTCGTCGGTTTCCTTGGGGAGAAGCTCGAGCGCGAGGTCGAGAAAATCCCGCGGAGCAAGTTCGGCTTCGCGGACGGAATCCCACAGCGAGCCCCAAAAGAGCGCACGATCGAAAACATTGCCGACTCCGCCAAGGTGCTCGACAACGGCTGTGCGGCTCTGTACATCAAGCAGAAAACGGCCGTAGGCGTAGTCCTGATCATTGAGGAAGACGTATTCGGGGCAAGGTTTGGCGAGCGCTTCAGGCAAAGCGGCGCTTTGCGTGTTGAGTTGTGCCCGGAAACGGCGGGGAACGTGATTGGGATAAGCGAGCAGGACTTGCATGGCGATGGGCCAGATGCCGCCTTCGCCGAGAACATCGTGCTGCGTAAGCGTGAAATGGTCGATTTGATCTTGCGCGTTGCAGGACCAGTCGACATCGACCTGGGGCATGCCGCGGTGGCGAATCCACATAGCGGCCCACTCTTGCAGAGACTTTCCGGAGACGCTTTCGAAGGCCTGGACGAGATCGCTCCACTCGGCATTGGCGTACTCGTGCTCCTTGAGATACAGACGCAGCCCATCGCGAAAACGTTCTTCTCCGAGAACGAAGGCGAGCTGCTTGATGACGCCCGGGGCTTTCGAATAGACGATGGCGCCGTAAGCAGACTTCGCGTCCTTCAGATTGGCGATGTTCTGGTAAATCGGCGTGGTGCCTTTGGTGGAATCGATGCCATAGGCTGCAGGCTTGATGGAAAGATAGAAACGCTTCCAGATATCTTCGCCGGGCTTGAGCGACGCGAGCGCTTGATAGGCCATGTATTGCGCGAAGCCTTCCTTGAGCCAAAGATCGTCGAACCACCGCATGGTGGTGAGGTCGCCGAACCATTGATGCGTGAGTTCATGGAGCAAGAGGATGTCGCGATTGAGATGGTCGCTGTGCGTTGGCGCGGTGCGGAAGAGAACGGATTCTTCGCGGAGAAAAGTGGCGCCAGCGTGCTCCATGCCCCCGTAAGCGAAGCCGGGGATGAGCACGAGGTCGTACTTGGGAAACGGAAACGGCTGAGCGAAAAACTTAGAGAGATAGTCGATGCCTTGCGCGGTGATTTGCTGGACTTCGGGAGCCTCCGCTTCGGCTTTTTTGAATTTTGATTGGCGGACATAGAGGCCGGGGAGTCCGGTGGTTTCGTGAACCTTGCGAAAGGGCCCGGCGGCAAAGGCAAAAAGATACGTGCTGATGGGGCTAGTCTCGGAAAAAATCGTGAGGCGCTGGCCGGGAACGCCGGCGGTAGACTGCGACTCGATGGACGTGTTGGAAATGACGGTCCAGGATTCTGGCGCGGTGAGTTCGAGATGGAAGCGGCCCTTGAGATCGGGCTGATCGAAACACGGGAAAGCCATTTCGGCGTCCATGGGAACGAAGAGCGTGTAGAGATATTCGGTGTTGTCGTCTTTGTCTTCGAATCGTGTGATAGCTTTTCCGGCGGTGGCGACTGGAGCGGTGAAATCCATGGTGATGGTGTTTTCGCCGGAGTGTATGGCGCTGCCGGGAAGTTCGATATGGCCGTTCTCGATTTTTGCGGGGATCCGGACGCCATTGACGGTGAGGTTGTTGACGGTTCCTTCGCGAAAATCGAGAAAAACGGTTGTGGAGGAACTGGAATGAAACTGAAGTTCTTCGTGGCCGGATGCGGATGGCGCATGAGGCGCGAGCGCGAACCGGAGATGATAGCGAATGTCAGAAAGTTGGCCGGCGCGCTGGCGGGCCAGTTCGCGCGGAATGCCGTCTGGCGGCGTTGCGGCAAACAGATTGCCCGCGGCTGAAAGTGCAAAGACTGCGAGTAGGACGCGCATGGAAGGAAGAAATCTACACGATGCGTGGACTCGCGGGAAGAGCTGATTGCTGCCGCTCTCCATGGAGCGGAGTATGATGCTACGCTGGCGCGGCTGCGCGGGACTGTGCTGGTGATTCAGCCTCGCGGCGACGGGTGACTTTTCTTTCCTTTAGGGGCACACATGAAGAAATTCGTTTTGGCTTTGGTTCTTGCTGCTGCGGCATGTTCATTTGGTTCGCAGGCGACGGCTAGGATTGCTGGCGTGGGGACGGCTGCTGATCAGGCGGCCAAGAATCCGGAAGCGGCGCGGTGGGAGCACGAGGCGGCCAACGTCACGATCACACGCGACGATTGGGGAATTGCGCACATTCATGGCGAGGCGGACGCCGACGCAGTGTTCGGCATGATTTATGCGCAGGCGGAAGACGATTTCAACCGCGTGGAGACGAATTACCTCACCGCGATGGGGCGCCTTGCGGAAGCGGAAGGCGAGTCCAGGATTTATCAGGATTTGCGGATGAAACTTTTTATCGATCCGGAGGCGCTGAAAACGGAATACGCCGCAAGCCCTGCGTGGCTAAAGAAATTGATGAATGCGTGGGCGGATGGATTGAACTACTACCTTTTCAAGCATCCGGAAGTAAAGCCTCGGGCGATCAAGCGATTCGAACCGTGGATGGCGCTGAGTTTTACGGAGGGAAGCATCGGCGGTGACATCGAGCGAGTGGACCTGGCGCAACTCGAAGCGTTTTACGGCAAAGCTCCCGTGAGCGCCGGAACCGCCGCGGAGGACGACGAGACCGAGGAACCAACCGGCTCGAATGGGATGGCTATTGCGCCTTCGAACACCGCGGACCGTCACGCGCTGCTGCTGATCAATCCGCATACCTCGTTTTTTTTCCGCTCGGAATTGCAGATGGCGAGCGACGAAGGGTTGGATGCCTACGGCGCGGTGACCTGGGGACAATTTTTTGTGTACCAGGGCTTCAACGAGCACGCCGGCTGGATGCACACGTCGAGCGGAGTGAATGCCATCACGTGGTATCTCGAAACTGTGCAGAAGAAGGGCGGCAGGTTTTATTACAAGTACGGAAAAGAGGAGCGCCCGCTGGTGGCGAAAGAGATCACCGTGCCCTACAAGACGGCGAACGGAATGGCGGAAAAAAAGTTCACGGTCTACCGCACCCATCACGGGCCAATCATCGGAGAGATGAACGGGAAATGGGTGAGCATCCGCTTGATGGAAGAGCACGTCAAGGCGCTGACGCAGTCCTATACCCGGACAAAAGCGACGAATTATAAGTCGTTCCGGCAAACGATGGAGCTGCATACGAACTCTTCGAACAATACGATTTTTGCGGATGCCGACGGGGACATCGCTTACTTTCATGGGAATTTCATTCCGAGGCGTGATACAAAATTTGATTGGACGAAGCCCGTCGATGGAAGCAATCCGGCGACGGAGTGGCACGGGCTGCTCTCTATCGATGAAACGCCGCATCTGCTGAATCCGAAGAGCGGCTGGCTCTACAACTCGAACAATTGGCCATGGTCCGCGGCCGGACCGAGCAGCCCGAAGCGCGAAGATTATCCTTCATACGTGGAGACCGGCGGTGAGACCGCGCGCGGGCTCCACGCGATCCGCGTGTTGGAGAACAAAAAGGATTTCACGGTCGACTCGCTGATTGCCGCCGCGTACGACAGTTACCTCACATGGTTCGGAAAGCCAATCCCGTGCCTCCTGAAGGCCTGGGACGCTGCGCCCTCGGATGACGCGCTGAAAGCGAAATTGGCCGGACAAATCGCCGCGTTGCGCGATTGGGATTTGCGCTGGGGAGTCGGGTCCGTGCCAACGTCCTTGGCCGTTTTTTGGGGCGAGGACATGCGAAAGCGCGTGGGCGGCGAGGCGAGAAAAGAAGGCGTGTACCTCAGCGACTATGTCTGCACGAAGGTCCCGCCAGAAATGCTGCTGCAATCGCTTTCGGACGCATCGGACAGGCTTTCGTCAGATTTCGGAACTTGGAAAACCCCGTGGGGCGACATCAACCGTTTCCAGCGGCTAACCGACGATATCTTTCCGACATTCAGCGATGCTGGGTCGAGCATTCCGGTGGGCTTCACTTCTTCAATGTGGGGCTCGCTGGCGTCGTTTGGAGCGCGACCCTATCCCGGAACAAAAAAGTGGTACGGCACGAGCGGCAACAGTTTTGTCGCCGTGGTCGAATTTGGCAAAACGGTGCGCGCTCGGGCCGTGACAGCCGGCGGCGAAAGCGGCCATCCGTCGTCACCACACTTCAACGACGAGGCCGAACGATACGCCACGGGAAATCTACGCGATGTTTATTTCTACCCCTCGCAACTGAAGGGACACACCGAGAGGGAATACCATCCAGGGAATTGAGTGGCGCCGTATGTAGTCTGTTTCGCGGCTAGCAGCGGATCGTTTTTCGTTTCATGCCGACGCGCCCCATGGCTTCGATTTTCTCGATGTAGGCCGTGGCGAGCGGCACTTTGCAGGCGGTGTCGCCCACGTCCACCGAGACCGCTCCAATCTGCCGGGCCGCGGTCTTGGCCCGTTTCAATAACGGCTTCACATAAGCTCCAACCGAAATTACGAACCCATTCATCGTATAGCGGACGCGGTTGCGCGGGTCCTTGATTCCTTTAATGACAGCGTCGAGCAGTTTCTCGATCTCGGCAAGATCCAGATCTTCGTCGGGTTTTGTGGCGAGGAGTCCGGAGTACGTGCACCAGCCAGAGGCAGCAACGTGTTCCTTCTTCGACTTCATCCATTGCAGCGCGAGATCGCAGGCATTCGCGTTCTCAACCGTCACCCAGGAAACCGTGTATTCAGAGATCATCTGCAAATTCGCTGCGCCCTCCGCCCACGCATTTAATTGTTTTGTCGTCATTTGGGAGCCGTCCGCAACCATCCCGGCCAGATACATCGCGTCGAGATTCCCCGTTTCGTAAAGTTCGAGAGCAAGAGCCTGCTGCCCCTTGATCGTTTTCGCTATGGCTTTGAGATCGGCCATGCTCACGCCGAACATTTTGTTCGTGGCCATCCCGTGGCGCGCATAAATCTTGCGCGTTTTCTCAGTGCCCTTCTTTTTCAGCTCGGCCATTATGGACGCGACGCTAGGCATGATTTCCTCTCCTCGGAGCCGCACCTATCTTGCCGGCGCCGTTTCCTCGAGACTCACGTTTGAGAAGATCGCGGTTTCGAGCGTTGTGGCGACGTGCGAGCAAACGCCGAGGCCGACGTAGACGGGATCCTTGAGCGTGATGTATTCCACGGGACCAGAAGCTTTCATTTCCTCGCCGGGTTTGCCAGAGTACATCATGATGAGGACGCCTTTTCGCACGATGCGCAGGCGCGACGGCCCATCTTCCGCAGCGACGACTTGATAAGTTTGCTCGTTGGGCGCGCCGCGAAATTGCAGCGAGGTAAGCCCATTTCCATGGGAGACCGCATCGGCGTAGGACGAACCTGGATCGAGGCTCTGCCGAATCATGAGGACCGCTTTGCGATGCTCTGCGGCGCTTGTGCCAACCCACTGGATGTCGGCGGTAAGACTGATGTCGCCTGAGACCCTTTTCCAGACGAAATAGAACGCGTCGGTCGCGGCCCACATGTTGGCGCCGCCGCCTGTAATGGTGTACTCGCCTTTAGCGGAATCGTAATGCGCTTTGCAACCCGGCGGAGTTGTTCCGACGCTGCCCTCATTCGTGAAGATGCCTAGGTCGTTCGCCTGCGGCAAGGCTACTACTACGCCTACGGCCATGACGACCGAAACCGCGCACATTGGCGCCAGCAGTCCTATCCCCATTTTCATTTTCGAAGCCTCTCGACCTTTGAACGGTTCTCCAGAATCCGCGCGCTGGAATAAGACATCGCCAAGACTTATCGTTGCACAGGCCGAAGCTCCGGAAGAACGAAAACATTCTATATCACCCTGGCGACAAGTCTTTGCAACTCGTTTGGCCGTACCAGAGAAAGCAATCAGATCGCGCGCACACCAAACAGATTGGCCAAAATTCGAGGAGTCAGACAGGGACGGTGTCCGGAAAGCGCGGATTTCTGGAGGCGCGCTTGCTTTCATAGAGCGCCCGATCCGCCGCGGCAAGCATAGTTTCAGGCTGGTCGCCGGGTGCGTATTCCTTCCAGCCAACGGAATACTGGATCGAAAATTTCCGGCCTTCCCAGACCACATCGGGAGGGCGCAAACGGTCCAGAACAAGCTGCAGTTGCCCGTGATTGCATTCGGGAAGAATCAGGAGGAACTCGTCGCCGCCCATGCGGACGGCGAGATCTCCGCTCCGAACCGCGCGATTGAGCGCGGCAGCGAATTCCTGGAGGACCAAGTCGCCCGCAGGATGGCCGTAGGTGTCGTTGATCGGCTTGAACTCGTTCAGGTCGAAGAGGACGACGGTGAGGGGATGGCCCTTGCGGGCGGAGCGAGCCACCTCCGCGGCAAGCCGCTGCTCGCCAAACCTGCGATTGTAGAGGCCCGTCAATGCGTCAATCATGGCGAGATCCCGCAAGATCAGAGAGTGATGGTGCTTTTCCGCGAGCTGGCGGCGGAGCCGCTTGATGAGCACCTGCTGGTAGATGGTGTAGATGTTGAAGAGAACGACGAGAGCCACCAAACCAAATACGGCTTCCGTAACCTTCATTTTGAAGAGAGGTTTCGCTGCCGGGGAGAGTGAGGGCAATATAAAAGAAATGAGGGCCCCGGTCAGAAGCAGCATGACAAAAATCGAGTTGCCCCAGACCCACCAATCTCGCTTTTCAATTTTGCGCAGGTTCTCAACGATCTCTCGATCGCTGGCGCTTTCTAGAGGCAGATTCAATGGATCTTTTTGAACGTCCATGAAGGGGCAATCCGTGCCACAAACGTTATGACCCACGCTAAGATGAGCGCATCTGGCGGTCAAGAACATTCGTGGCAGCAGCGCCAGAGTAGTCACTGACGGGTTAATAAGTAACAACAAAGCGAGGACCCAGAAGAAGTGGTGCCTCATCTGGCTGCACAATCGGTACCCATGCTCTGGTACGGGAGTTCTATAGGGATCCGCCATGCCCGCTGGCACCCTATTCCTCGTAGCAAAGACAGCGGAGACTATGACTGCCTTTCTTATACTCGCGTTTTCCCTGGCCGCTCTCGCCCAATTCGCCGTTGGCCAGTGGCGAATGATTTGGTTGACGACCGCCAATCAGCCTCTTTCCGAGGCTTTGCGCGCGGCAACCGGAATCGAAGCGAAAAACATTGGGCCAAACGATTTTGGCACGCTCTTGGGACTGTGCGATGAGCTTTCTCCGCGCATCAAGAAGACCACTCCCTGGCTGCGCGAGGTGCGAGGCTATTACAGCATTGTGGCAAAGCTCGAGAAGACCTGCCGGTCGATTCAGCCGGCTGTGGCAGCCTGGGCAACTTCCGAAATGAAAACCTGCTCGCGCTATGTGGCAGTCGTCCTCGATCAGAATCTTTCGCTCGATCTCGACACGCGCGCGGCGGTTCGGTCAGTTTAAGCTCGCCAGCTGGGCGTGTGGTGCCATTGGAGCCACGCCTTTCCCTTTCTTTCCTTCTCTTCAGCAAATAGAAGCCCGATAGCTCTACACTCGCATCGAGCTACAAAGCCAGCCCCACCCTCCGCGCCTCTGAAAACGCATCCGCAGCCTTGTAGCGGGCTCACCCGTGCCAGAATTTCATGACCGCGGCGTAGTCCAGGTCTTCCTTGGCAGCGTCCTTGACGGCGGAATAGGTCGAGTAGGCGGCCGCGCCAGCGGGAAGCACGACCCCAACTTCTTTTGCTAAATCCAGCGCCAAGCCGACGTCCTTGTGCATCAGCCGCAAGGGAAAGCTGGGCGGATACTCCCCCTTGAGGAGCAGCGGGGCTTTGACGTCGAGCACGCCAGCTCGGGCCATGCTCGATTGCAACACTTGGACGAGTTTCTCGCCTTGAAGGCCTGCGGCTGTGACCAGGGCCAGAGCCTCCGCGAGGGCATCAACTTGGAGCGCAAGTATGAGGTTCATGGCCACCTTGATGGTTTGACCGGCACCGTTGGGGCCGAGGTGAAACCACCGCTTGCCCATCACACTGAAGACTGGCTCGGCATCCTTCAGCACTTTGGCGTCGCCGCCAACCATGAACACCAGCTCCCCTTTTTCGGCGCCCCAGGTACCCCCGGTCACGGGAGCGTCCAGGAAGTCCACCTTCCGCTCACCGCAACCAGCCGCAATCTTACGGGCCAGTGCAGGGGAAACCGTGCTGGAATCGATGTATAGGCTGCCCGGCTGGAGCGCAGCGAGGGCGCCCGTGGTCTGCCCAGAACCGGGCTTGCCCCACAGGACTTCCTCGAGGGCGGGTGGATCGCTGACGATAGTGATGAGCACGTCCGAGGCTGCGGCGACCTCTTCGGGTGATTTCGCCAGCTTGGCGCCTGCGGCTACCAGCGATTCGGCGCGCGAGGCGGTGCGATTCCAAACCGTCAGGGAAAAACCGGCCTTCAAGAGATTCAGCCCCATGGGCCGGCCCATCAGTCCGAGACCGATCAAGCCGACTTTTGAGCCGGGTCCGATTTTTCTGGCCGGGCTGACATTGGCTCCGGGACCGATCTCTACTCCGGGGCCGATGCTGGTCTTAGGGGTGGCATCGGGGGTCACAAAAGCCTCCTGCGCGCGACGGAGCAAAGACGGGCCGCCGCGGCGAAAATGTACGCTGTAAACCGGGATGATTGTAACCGAATCGGCAAAGTACAGTCGCGCGAAGGATGAGAAAAACAGAGGGCGTCAGGCGGTCTTGGGACGATTCTGGAGCGGGAGGATTGCCGGTGCGCCGCCCGCGGATGTCGTGGCACTGGAAGAGCTGTGCGCTTTGTCGCTAGAGGAAGAAGTTGCGGACTCGATACTCGGAGCGGCAGCAGGGACAGGAATGGCTTTCGAAGTAGGCTGTCCAGGCGGCGCCGTTTTTTCTTCCAGGCGAACGATATATTGGTAGGGAATCTCCCAGCGGAAATTCCTCTGGGAACCGCGCTGCTCGAAGCTCTGCTCAAGGAAGATCGAGCGGCCCGAATCAGCCACAAATGTGCCGGATGCGGGCAATAGAATGTCGCCGGCGCGGTATTGCACCTCAACCCTGCGCCCAAGAAAAGCGGAATAGCGGGCCATACTGTACTTAGTTTCCGAACAGGGCAGTAACAGCGTCAATGGTACGGAAGGACTCCCCCATCGGAAATGTGGAAAACCTGAGGAACGCTGCCGATCAGCGGGTCATCGGCGCGATAGTTTTACGGCTCCGTGGCTGAAGTCCGGGAGAGCGCTGGACTGCAGATATATTTTTGCTTTGGGATCGGCCTTCAAGTAGGCATCCCAAAACGCGAGAGAAGCGGAATTGGTGTAGCCAAGAATGGATTCGCCCAGCGCCGCGCGGCCACGCAGCAAGGTTTTCGCCGTGATAAACGACGCGTGATCGGCGCCTTGGATATAAACCTGATACTTGTCGCCCGGCTGGCTTCGCTCAAAAGGAATCTCTCTCCATTCCGGGCTCTGCTTGTCGACGCCCAGGTCGCGGGAACCGGTCATGCTTAAGAGCGGGAGCGAGACGTGATCCCAGGAATGGCTGGTCAGGCCAAATTCGCCGGGTCCTTGCGGAGAAAGGAGCAGAACAGCTTTCACGCGTCGATCGGCGAAGCTGACCGCCCGATGCCCGGGCAGATCGACGAGCGCTCCGGCGACGGCGTCCGCCGTAAACGCGCCTAGGGAGTGTCCACCGACGCCAATACGGTCTGCATCAATCTTTCCGGAAAGCGCGGGGATGCGATTTTGCAAGGCGGGCAGCGAATCCAGAACGAACGAAATATCCCGAGGACGGCTTTCCCAGAGCGCCGGCTCTTCCAGCGCGTTGCGCACGGCTTTCAAAGAGTTGTTGTTTTGTTCGCCGCCAGTGCGAAGCCGAACAGTCGAGTCGTCGTGAGTGGGCTGGAGGGTCACGTAGCCATAGCTGGCCCAGTGACGAGTCAAGGCATCGCAGCAAGACGGGGAACTGCCCTCGCCGGCTGAAAAGATAATTATGGGGTACGGGCCCGGCTCATTTGGATAGAAAATGCGAAGCTGCAAATCTTTGTTGCGCTTGGCATCGTGAAGAACGATGTCCTGAACCTCAGTGACCGCGTGGGGGCCGTGGTCCAACATGTAAGTGCCCCCGAGCATTGGGGCTGCCGGAGAAGCCGCGGGAGGGGCTGCATCGGGATTCGCAATTGTGTCTGCGCTTGAGCTATGCGCGGAAACGGCCGCTGTCGCACGCGGTTCGGATTCGTGATTCGACGCCGCGGAAACAGACTTTTGTTGTGCAGGTTTGGGCAGCGTGAAGCCCCCGCCGCCGGTCGGTCGGGTGATGGCATATGCGGCGAGCGCGCTGAGAAGCGGTATGAGAATGAAATTGGTTAGGCGGCGTCGAAAGCGGCGACGGTGGGTGAAGTCTCGTGGGAGGGAGAGCAAAGTCCGATGACGAGGTGATGCGGTAGACATGCCTTGAGCCTGATGTTTGTAAGTTCTGACGGACGCTGGAGTCAACCCAACGGCGAAAAAGAAGTTGCTCAACAATTGGCGAAGACTGGAGAAGAAACCAGAATCAGAGAGCCTTTGAGGTCTATGCGCCGAACGGAACATGGGGACACCTCTACGAGCATGAAAAAGTTGGCGCCTTCCAGAACCATGGGCTGGGAAATTCCTGGAACCGAGGCGGGCTAAAACTTCCTATCGGAAGCGGCAGCCTTACTTTAGCAAAATTAGGGCCGATTGTTCCATAGCGTCGTAGATTCGGATGTAATTCTGGACGGAGAACTTGCGGGCGTGGGGACGGCCACTGCGCATTCTGGCCGTTGCGCTTGCGGCGCAAAGCGCGCGAGGAACATCTTGACTTTTTTTGGAGGCAGGCTATTGTCGGCGTTCCGAGATTTCGCACGGAAAATGTTAGAAAAAACGGGGAGAAACAAATGATCCGTGGAGTGCGAAACATTGCTGTGCTGGGTTTCTTGTGTGCGAGTTTTCTGCTGGTGATGCCCGCGTTCGGGCAGGCGCGGAAGCCCGCGAGCAAGACATACGTGCTGAAGGCCGCGCGGATGTTTGATGGAAAGAGCGATGCGCTGATAAAGCCCGGGCTGGTGGTGGTGGCAGACGGGAAAATCGCGGGCGTGGGCGCGGGCGCGGCGATACCCGCCGGAGCGGAAGTGATCGACTTTGGAGACGCGACGCTGCTGCCGGGATTCATCGACGCGCACACCCATCTGACGATGATGCATACCGACGACTACAAGCAAGGCGAGCTGGACACGCTGCAAAAAACAATTCCCGAGCGGGCGCTGGACGCCAGTGCAAACGCTCGCGTCACGCTGATGGCGGGCATCACCACGGTGCGCGACGTGGGCTCCTCGTATTTCCTGGATGTGGGGTTGCGCAACGCCATTCGCGATCACGTCGTACCCGGCCCGCGAATGCTGGTGTGCGTGCACGCAATCGGGGCCACCGGCGGCCATTGTGACGGCGAGGACGGCTATCGGGCCGGTCTTTTCGGCCACGAATCCGGGCCGATGGACGGCGTCATCAACGGGCCCGAGCAAGCGCGATTTGCCGTGCGCTTCAACCACAAGTACGGAGCCGACGTAATCAAAGTGTGTGCCACGGGCGGCGTGCTGTCCCTCACGGACGACGTGGACACGCCGCAACTGACGCAAGAAGAATTGAACGCCATCGTGGACGAAGCTCATGCGCTGCGGCGCAAGGCAGCAGCGCACGCGCACGGGGCGGAAGGCGCAAAGCGCGCCATCCGCGCGGGCATCGACTCCATCGAACACGGCACGTTTCTCGACGACGAGGCCCTGGACATGATGAAGCAGCGCGGTACGTATCTTGTGCCGACCCTGATGGCCCCGGAAGGCATACAGGAGCAGATCGACGCGGGGACTTATATTCCGCCGCCCATTCTTGCCAAGGCCAAGGCCGCAATTGCAGCGTCTCACCGGACGTTTCAGAAAGCGCTGGCGAAGGGTGTGAAGATTGGCCTCGGAACGGATGCTGCGGTTTATGCGCATGGACGCAATACGGAAGAATTTCACCTGATGGTGGACCTGGGAATGAAACCAATCGATGCGCTGAAAGCAGGAACTTCGTCCGATGCGGACTTGCTGGGTTTGGCGGACAAGATCGGAACGCTGGAAGCGGGCAAGCTCGCCGATGTTGTAGCGGTGCCGGGCGATCCCGTGGAGAATATCCGGCAGACGGAGCACGTCTTTTTTGTGATGAAGGAGGGCGTGATTTATAAGAATGACCGCGCCGCCGCGGCGCACTGAGCGTTTGCACCGGCCTCACGGATTCCGCGAGCAGAGGAATTTTCATGACTGACCTTCCAGGCACCATTTCTTCAGACTTGGCGAGCTACTATGAATTTGTGGCCGCACAGACGCACCAGTGGGTTGACCCGCTAACGCAGGAGCAGTTCTGGCGCAATCCGTACACGTATGGGAACAGTGTGGGACACCTCATCCTGCACCTGACGGGTAACCTGAGCTACTACATCGGAGCGCGCGTCGCAGAGACAGGCTACATCCGCAACCGGGACCGGGAATTCACGGAAGCGGCAAAACCGGAAAAGAAAAAAGTGCTGGAAGCGTTCGACCGGACCATTGCGATGGTTGTGGCGGCGATTCGAAAGCAGGAGCCCGCAGATTGGCTAAAGGCATATTCGGCGGAACGCGAACCCCATGCCGGGGACCGATTCATGATTTTTCTGCGCTGCGCGGGCCACGCTTATCACCACGTTGGGCAAATCATTTTCTTGAGCAAAGAGCTGACAAAACAAGCGGAGCCGTGATCCACATCTGTGCCGGCGACTTCAGAAGAGAGATAGCAGAAGCTCGACACCCGAGAGCTACGTTTCGAGCTTGAAGCGCGTCGATGCGAGTCGATAGAGGCGGCGCCAAACCAGCCGATTGATGAGCACAACCATGGTCGCCATGATTAGCGTCGAGGCCAGCAAAAGATCGAAGCGGCCGGCGTCGCTGGCGCCGCTGATGGCGCTGCCAAGGCCAGTTGTCGAAATGATTCTCCCTTGAAAATGAAAATACTCCGCGATGATGCTGGCGTTCCAGGCATTGCCGGAGGCAGTCACCAGCCCGGTGACGAGATAAGGAAAAATTCCCGGTAAGACTAGGTAGCGCCAACGATCCCAGGAGCCGAAACGGAAAATGCTGGAGACTTCTTTGAGGTCGGTAGGAATAGCCATTGCTCCGGCAATGACGTTGAAGAGGATGTACCACTGCGTGCCCAGAAGCATGACGAGCATGGCGGCCAGTTCGAGTCCGCCACGAAAGCGAAGCATGAAGAGGAGAATGACGGGAAAGAGCGCGGTCGCGGGAATGGAAGCGGCAATCTGAGCCAGCGGCTGGGCGATGCGGGCAAGGCGCGGGCTGAGGCCGATGGCCACACCGGCGGGAATGGTCCACAGAGCGCCGAGGAGGAGAGCGCCGTGGACACGAAGTAGCGTGAAGCCGGCGCTGCGCAAGAGCGTGAAGTAATCCGCGCGGCGCAAATCGGATAATTCGCGAGCCCCATGAAATACGGCGAAGCCAAGGCCAACGAGAATGACACCTGCTAGAACGACAAGAAGTGAGCGGCGCGTGCTCTCGCGCTTCGGGGCGCTGAAGGACTCAGCGGCACGGCGCGCGCCAACGGCAAGCCTGATGGTGATCCAATCGATGACCGGACGAACGGCCAGGCGGTAAATACGGATGACGAAAGAAGCACGGCCGAGAAGACTGAGCAAATTGTGCGTGGCGGCTTTGGCGGTTTCGACCTGCTCGAACTTGAATTTATCCGCCCAAACGATGACCGGCCGCCAGATAAGCTGATCGAGAAGGACGATGACGGCGACCATCGCGGCGAGACCCCAGAGAATGGCGCGCGTGTTGCCATGGCTCGCCGCGGTTTGGAGATAGGAGCCAAGCCCCGGCAAACGGAAGTCGCGTTTGCCGAGGACAAACATCTCGCAAGCCATGAGAAAGAACCATCCGCCGGCCACGGACATCATGGAGTTCCAGACAAGGCCGATCGTGGAGAACGGCAAGTCCAACTCGACGAATCTTTGCCAGCGGCCAAAGCGGTAAATAATAGCGGCTTCCCTTAATTCACGCGGGATGCCCTTCAGAGAAGAGTAAAAGCTGAAGGCAATGTTCCAAACCTGCCCGGTGAAGATAAGAATGATAGAACCGAGCTCGATGCCAAGCTGGCTGTGCGGAAAGAGCGCCACCATCGCGAGCATGACGCCCGGGAGAAAACTGAGGACGGGTATGGATTGCAGAATGTCGAGGAGCGGGATAAGGACGATCTCCGCACGTTTGGAGTGGGCCGCGGTATAGCCATAGGCAAGCGCAAAGGCCAGGCTCAGGGCGTAGGCCACGCTAATGCGCACGAGCGAATAGAGCGCGTAAAGCGGAAGAGCGCGAGGGCTCTGCGAAATTTCGGCCTGCGCGGGAACTGGCCCGAGCCAGGTGTGGCCGATGGCGTAGACGCCGTAGATGGCGGCAGCGACAAAAAGAAAAACGGCGATATCGATCAGGAAGGACCACGACCAGCGCGAACCAGCGGGCCGCCGGATCGCTGGCGGGATAGGAGTGGCGCTATTGGCAGCGATTGAAGAAGTCGGCACGGGAAGATCAGGCCTCGGTGAGGGTCAGCTTGCCCGTTGCGGCGTCGTAATCGAAGATTTCCGCGTAGCGTCCCCACTGAATGGCGGTTTCAAGCTGGCGGCGCGATTCGTCCTCGCTGAAATGTTCGTCGAGGAGGTCGCGGAAAAACTCGTCGGAGAGAGTGCGGTTCGACTTCGCTTTGAGAGCACTTTGCATTTGGGCAAGCAACGGGACATTTGCGAGAGCGGTCTTGCGAAAGATGGCTTTGCGAGTTTGAATGTCTGCTTGTGCAAAGCCTTGGCCCTCCCGAGTGATGATGGCGTCGCCCTCCTCGAGGCGGAGCATGCCGAGGAGCACGGCAGTGTCCACGGTGGGGAGGAGCGCGTCGACTTCGAGGCTGAGCTCATCGGCGAGTTTGTGGAGGTCGGCGCGGCCTCCCTGGTCCATGAGAATTTCGAGCAAGCCAGCCATTCCGCCGGGGCGCGTGTGGGGAAGCATGATGGCTTTGCGCGGCAACTGCTTGCCGGGAACGGCGGATTTCGGAGGAACGGCTTCGCGCTCGTGGTCGGGGCGTGTGAGGACGCGGTAAATGTCGTCGACGAGTTCAATGAAGCTGGAAGATTTGCGGTCGCGCGGATGAGGCATATCCACGGCAATGTCGGCGTGAATGTGGGCGGGATTGCGGCCGAGGACAACGATGCGATCGGCGAGGACGACGGCCTCCTCGATATTGTGCGTGACGATGAAGATGGCGCGCGTGGGAATTTTGTTGTCGAGCCAAAGTTCGAGAAGCTCGCCACGCAGTGTTTCAGCGGTGAGCACATCGAGAGCGGAAAAAGGCTCATCCATGAAGAGAACTTCCGGCTCGACGACGAGAGCGCGGGCGACGCCGACACGCTGTTTCATGCCGCCGGAAAGCTCCTTGGGATAAGCGGACTCGAAACCATCGAGGCCGACGGCGTCGATGATGCGGAGAGCGCGTTTGTGGCGTTCGATGGGCACCATGCCGCGCGCTTCGAGCGGGGCTTCGACGTTTTCGAGCACGGTGAGCCAGGGAAAAAGAGCAAAGCTTTGGAAAACGATGGAGACATTGGGCAAACCGTCGCGCACCGGCGCGCCGTGCCAAAAGACGGAGCCGGCGCTGGCGGGCGAGAGGCCCGTGAGCATGCGAAGCAGAGTCGATTTTCCGCAGCCGGAAGGGCCAAGCAAAGCGATGATCTGTCCGGGATAGACGGCGAGATCCGTGGCGGCAATGACTTGAATGCGGCTGCCGTCCGGCTGGGCGTAAAATTTTTCGAGCTTGCGAGCTTCGATAATAGGTTCGGGGCTGACGGGCGCGGGCGCTGTGCTGGGAGTGCTCATGAACGCGTGTATTATCGCTCAACTGGATGCGGCGCGGACAGGAGGATGAAGCTCGCATGACGGTTTCTTTCCTGGTTACAATGGCATGAACACCGCATGACATCCTTCGCAGAACCACAGAATCCGGTGCGTTCGACCGCTCGGCTTCACGGCTGGCTTCCGGCCGTTTTCGTTTCGGCTCTGGTTTCGTTGATTATTATTTCGCCGTTTTTCCGGCTCGGAAGCGCCACAGGGCACGATTTCTTGTTCCATGTTTCGTCCTGGCTTGACGCCGCTGGGCAATGGAAAGAAGGAATTCCGTATCCGCGATGGACGGAATGGGCCAATTACGGTTACGGCGAGCCGAGATTTATTTTTTATCCGCCCTTCTCGTGGATGCTGGGAGCCGCGCTTGGCTTGGTTTTGCCGTGGAACGCGGTGCCGGGGGTTTTCATCGCGCTGGTGCAAACCTTTTCTGGATTGAGCGCGTTTGCGCTGGCGCGGCGCGTCTTGCCGAAGCGAACAGCTTTATTCTGCGTGGCGTGCTACGCCGCAAATCCCTACGCGCTGGTGATTATTTATTTACGCAGCGATTTCGCAGAACTGCTGGCGAATGCGTTTCTTCCACTTTTGTTTTTTGCGGCGTTACGAGTCTGCGAATTGCTGGAGGATCCCGAGGGCCCGCCGGGGCCATCCTCGCGCCGAGCGATCGCGTTTTTTGCCGCAGTGTTAGCCGCGATTTGGCTATCCAACGCGCCGGCGGGAGTGATGGCCTGTTATAGCTCGGCTGCCGTGTTTGGCTTTGCCGCGCTGGCGAGGAGATCCTGGCAGCCGCTGCTGCGCGGGGCTGCGGGACTAGCGCTTGGGTTGGGTCTCGCGGGCATCTATTTGGTGCCAGCGGCTTACGAGCAGCGCTGGGTGAATATCGCGGAAGTACTCTCTTCTGGCCTGCTTCCCTCAGAGAACTTTCTGTTTACGGTTATAAACGATCCGGAGCACACGCTGTTTAATTGGATCGTCTCGGGCATCGCGGTTTTCCTGATGGTCATGACGGGACTCGCGGCGGTCGCGGTTCACAGAACGCGGCGAGGCGGCGAAGGCGCTTTAGAAAACAGATTGTGGCAGGCATTGCTGCTTATCGCGGGGCTGGCAGCCGCACTGATGTTGCACTTCAGCGCCATACTTTGGGAAGTGCTGCCGAAATTGCGCTTTGTGCAATTCCCCTGGCGCTGGATGGCACTTCTCGCCGTGCCGTTCGCAATTTTCGTTGGAAGCGAGATGGGACGGAAGCGGTGGGGATGGGTTTGGTTGGTAGTGACATTTGGTCTCATGGGGGCCACCGGGGCTGGGCTGGTGCATCAGGGCTGGTGGTTTAAGGGCGACCTTCCGTTCTTGCGTCAAGCAATCGCGCAGGGAGAAGGGTTCGAGGGCACGTACGAATACGATCCCGTGGGAGATGACCACACCAATGTGCCGGTTCAAAAAGCTCCAGAGGTGCAAGTGATGGATACGGATTCCACGCCCGGCCCGGATACGCCCCCGAAGGTTCAGGTGCTGCACTGGAGTCCGGAAGACAAAGAAGTGACGGTAAATACGAAAGAGCCGTTCGCGCTTGGACTGCGGCTTCTGAACTACCCCGCCTGGCGAGTGACGATGAATGGCGGTGTAGTCACTCCGCTCAACGGAGAGGATTTCAACCAGATGCTAGTGCCGGTGCCGACTGGAGAGTCCGACATTCGTGTTAGGTTCGCGAGAACGTGGGACCGGACAATTGGCGGCTGCGGCAGCCTCGCCAGCGCGATCATCGGCTTGTGCTTACTCTTCCGGCGGAGGCTGTGTAAGCCATAACAGTACCCCCTATTTTTTGTAAGTGTTGCATATAAAGGGTTTAGCATTCCAATAACTCATTTAGAATCAACACCTACCGGAGTTCACATAGACGCTGATTCCAAAGCACTTAAAGTTGTCCCTACTTGTGCCGCAGTCGGCGATCCAGGCATGACTGGGAGTTTGAGGGGTAAGAAAAAAGAGACGGCAGCGAGGGCTTCCAATTTCGAGGGGTTTCCCGAGAAGAAGAATAGCCTAGGTCTGACGGAGAGTCAAGTACATTGTAGTTTTAATACTATATAGTTATTCGAATGGCGCGAAGCGAGCTGGGCCCCTTTGGGAAACGAGGATTAGCGGCGATCGACAGTGGGGTGGCGGACGTCCTGGCCTTGGACGATGTAGATGACGTCCTCGGCGATGTTGGTGGCGTGGTCGCCGATGCGTTCGAGGTTCTTGGCGACGAGGATGAGCTCGAAGGCAGGATAGACCACGCTGGAATCTCCCATCATGTAGGTGAGCAGTTCGCGGAAGATCTGGTCGCGATAGTGATCGACCTGATCGTCGGAGGCGAGAACTTTTTGCGCCAAATCAACGTCGCGGCGGACGACGGCGTTGAGGGCGTTGCGGACCATTTCCTCGGCAAGCTCGCTCATGCGAGGGAGGTCCACGTAGGGCTTGACGCGGGGATGGCGAAGGATGCGGGTGGCGGACTGCGCGATGTTCACGGCTTGATCGCCGATACGCTCGAGGTCGTTGTTGATGCGGGAAACGGCAAGAACAAAGCGGAGATCGATGGCCATCAGTTGGTGGAGCGCGAGGAGCTGAACGACGCGATCGTCGATTTCGATCTGCAATTCATTGATAGCGTCTTCTTCCTCGAGGACGCGCTTGGCGAGTTGTTCATCACCTTCTAGCACGGCATGCACGGACTGATGGACGGCGCGCTCGGCGAGGCTGCCCATCCACAAGAGGCGCTCTTTCAATTCGTTCAAATCTTTTTCGAAGTGACGTTCCATGAATTCTTTCCCCTCAGCCTGTCCAAACTGAGCAGACATCGTAATACCTTCCTGCCTGAATGCGTCAGCCAAAGCGGCCGGTGATGTACGCCTCCGTTCGCGGGTCGCTGGGCGTGGTGAAAAGCTGCGGAGTGGGACTGAACTCGATGAGCTGGCCGATGAGGAGGAAGGCAGTGAAATCGCTGATGCGGGCGGCCTGCTGCATGTTGTGGGTGACGGTGACGATGGTGCAAAGATCCTTTAATTGGACGAGCAGCTCTTCGATCTTGGCGGTGCTAATGGGATCGAGGGCGGAACAAGGCTCGTCGAGAAGAAGAACTTCGGGCTCAACGGCGAGGGCGCGGGCGATGCAGAGGCGCTGCTGCTGGCCGCCGGAAAGATCGTAAGCGGACTTGTGCAGTTGGTCTTTCACTTCGTCCCAGAGAGCAGCGTGGCGGAGACTTTTCTCGACGGCTTCGGCAAGAGGCAGCTTTGAGCCATTAATGCGAAGACCGTAGGCGACGTTTTCAAAGATCGATTTGGGGAAAGGGTTGGGGCGCTGAAAAACCATGCCGACGCGGCGCCGGAGCTGAGTAACATCCTGCGAAAGAATACTTTTGCCGTCCAAAAGAATTTCGCCTTGGAGGCGGACGTTGCGGACAGTTTCGTACATGCGATTGAGCGTGCGCAGGAGAGTGGATTTACCACAGCCGGAAGGGCCGATGAGAGCGGTGATCTTGTTTGTGGCGACGCCCAGATTGACGTCGAAAAGGGTTTGCTTGCTGCCATACCAAAAATTGACCTTGGAAACGGTCATGCGCAGTTCCGCGGGGGCCGGGGTTTCGCGACTCGCGGAGGGGGTTACTGGTGGAGTTATGTTTACGGACACTGCTTGCCTCGCAGACGCGTGCATGGATTAAGACCTCGGGACCGATATGCCACGTGACAGAATCGCGCGAGCAACAATGTTAATGATCAAAATCAAACCCAGCAAGACAAGACCCGCGGCCCAAGCCTGGCGGTGCCAATCATCATATGCCGACAGTGCATAGGTATAGATTACCACCGGTAAAGATGCGGTCGGCTCGTTCCAGCCATGGCTCCAATAGCGGTTGCCCAAGGCGGTGAAAAGGAGCGGCGCGGTTTCGCCAGCAACGCGTGCGAAGGCCAGCAGGATCGCGGTTAGAATACCCCGGTACGCTGCCGGTACCACGACCGCCTGGATCGTTTTCCATTTGCTGGCTCCCAGCGCCATGGAGCCTTCCCGGAGAGCACGGGGAACCCCGTTCAGGAACTGTTCGGTGCTTCGCAGAGTGATGGGTATCATCATCAGACCCAGCGCAAAAGAACCAGCGATCGTGGAAAAGTGCTTAAAAGGCAGAACCAGCATCGCGTACGCAAAAATGCCAATCACGATGGAGGGAACGCCATTGAGCAGGTCCGCAGAATACCGCACGATGAACGCTACCGTCGAGCCGCTGAACTCGGCCAGATAGACGCCTCCTAAGAAGCCAACGGGCACTCCGATGAGCGAGGCGAGCAACAACAGTTTGGCGCTGCCGACAATAGCGTTCGCCATTCCCCCGCCGGTTTCGCCCACGGGTGTCGGCAGTTTCGTAAAGAAATTCCAGTTGATGGACGTTCCTCCATGCACCAGCAGGTCGCCGAGAACAAAAAACAACACCGACACGGTAATCAGCGCGCACACGCCGGTCATCGCCAGCATGAAGCCGCTCAGGAACTTGCGCCAACGCAGGCGTCCGCTCATGCTTGCGCCGTCCTGCTGCCCTTTTGGGTGGTCGCCACGATCAGCAAGCGGGCAATTCCGTTTAAAAGAAACGTCAGGAAAAAGAGGACCAAGCCCAGCTCGACCAACGCTTGCAGGTACAAATCACCAGTAGCCTCAGTGAACTCGTTGGCGATGACCGCGGCGATGGAATATCCAGGAGAGAAAAGTGACGCGCTGATGGTCGGGGTGTTGCCAATAACCATGGCCACGGCCATGGTCTCACCGAGGGCGCGCGCCATCGCAAGGAAGATGGACCCCATGATTCCGGCTCGAGCAAATGGAATAACTACCTTCCAGGTCGATTCCCAGCGGGTGGCGCCGAGGGCGAGGGCCGCTTCGCGTTGCTCACGAGGGACGGCTAGCAAGATTTCACGAGAAACCGAAATGATGAAGGGAACGATCATGATCGCCAGCACGATCCCTGCCGTCAGGAAGCCGATGCCGTACGCAGGGCCCTGGAAAAACGGAAGAAAGCCCAAGGTATTTTTCAAAGCGGGCTCGATCACGGAGCGCATCAGGGGTACGACGACGAATATACCGAGTAGGCCGTAGATGACGCTGGGCACGGCTGCCAGAAGATCGATGAAGAACTGCAGGGTGTCCGAGATTCTCTGCGGCGCGAGCTCCGCCAGAAATACCGCGGCTCCCAAGCCCAGGGGCACGGCGAGCAACAAGCCTACGACGGTCGTGACAACGGTTCCGTAAATAAAAGGCAGCGCGCCAAATTGCTCGGAGATGGGATCCCATACGCGCGTAAAGAAAAAGGCCAAGCCGAACTTGTGCCTCGACAGAACCGACTGCTGCCACAGCACGAAAACCAGGAGCACCGTCACCAGCACCACGCTGGCGGCGAAGAGAAACGTGATGAGATGGGCGATTTCGTCGCCATCGCGAAGCCGGGATAAAAACGAGCGCGAGCTCGCGATGGGGCTCGCGCTCGGTGTGATGGCAGTTGGTGTTCCCACGGGTCGCTTACTGTACCTTGCTGATGGCCTTCAGTTCCTTAGCCGCGACTGCCTTCGGAAGTTTGGCATACGCCAGAGCTTCGCAGTACTGCTGGCCGTCCGTAATCATCCATTTCAGAAAGCCTTTGATTGCAGCCAGCTTCGCTGGGTCAGAGATCTTCTGCGGGATCAGCAGCCAGGTAAAAGTGGAAATGGGGTAGACCTCCTTACCGGGCGCGTCGGTAATAGACACTCGGAAGTCGTCCGGCATGTTCTTCGCTGCACCCGCGGCAGCTGCGCTCACGCCTTCCAGGCTGGCCTTCACAAATACGCCAGATGAGTTCTGGACATCGCCGTAAGGCGTGTGATTCTGAATGGCGTAGATCAGCTCCACGTAGCCGACTGAGTTGGGCTGTTCCTTGATAACTCCCATCACGCCTTCATTTCCCTTGCCACCGAGTCCCACCGGCCAATTGACGGAAGTACCTTTGCCAACCTTGGTCTTCCATTCTTCGCTGACCTTGGAGAGATAATCGGTCCAACAGTAGGTTGTGCCGCTGCCGTCCGCGCGATGCACGACGATGATGTCATTGGCAGGCAGGTTGACTCCCTTGTTTTCGCTTGCGATTGCCGGATCGTTCCACTTCGTAATTTTGCCCAGATAGATGCCTGCAAGCGCCGCCGGAGTGAACTTAAGGGTGGCCGTTACGCCAGGGATGTTGTAAGCGGGAACCGCGGCGCCTAGAACCGTCGGAAAGTGCAGAATTCCAAAGCCGTGCTTCTTGGTGAACTCATTGATCTGATCGTCGTTCATCGGACCATCCGAAGCGCCGAAGTCGACCGTGCCTTCCGTGACTTGTTTGATGCCTCCGCCCGAACCAATGGATTGGTAGTTGATTTCGATGTTCGAATGGGCCTTGTGGTACACGTCGAACCACTTGGAATAAATCGGGTAGGGAAACGTAGCGCCTGCCCCGGTAAGGGACAGCGCACCTTGCGCCCAAACCATGCCTGCCAGTCCGAGACCAGCCAAAAGGATGCCTACGCTTTTTTTCATCCGTCATCTCCAAAAGAAGGATTTGTATTAGCCCAAGGAGTAAGAGTGTGGCGCTTCCGTGTTACAGGATTGTTACAATCTATTCAGAGTTTGTTGACTTCCTTGGAGCGGAAAGCGCTGCCTCGCACAATCCACTTGAACTGCGCGGGGGATGTGGGTACGGTATTATCGGTATTCGATAACTAAACCCGATAATTACTCATGAAACTGACTGAAATCAATCACATCAGGGGTCAGGAGCTGTTGTCGGGCTTGATCCGGATCCACATTCTATATCACGCGTGCAAAGAACCGATTTTTGGCCTGGGCATGATCGAGGAACTGCAACGCCACGGTTACAAGATGAGCGCAGGCACTCTCTATCCGATGCTCCATGGGCTTGAATCGAGAGGTTTACTGCGTTCCCAGAAAATTCGCTTGGGCCGGAGAAGCCGTAGAGTTTACCGGGCCACCTCATCTGGACGAAAGGCGCTCGCCAAGGCCCGGGAGAAGGTGAAGTTACTCCTGGGCGAGTTGCTGGAGTGAAGGGCCAAGAGACGAAAGAATGCGCCGAGGAAGTGGCAAGTCAAGAGGGAGTGCCCTTCGGAGAGAGGAATGAGAATCGTGAGAACGAATCCCTGGAAGCATTACTGCAAAGGCATGGCGATTGTGCTTGTTATTGTTCTCTTTCCACACCTGTGTATCGCCCAGACCAATGAACCTTCGCGAAAGGCGCTGACATTGGAAGATGCCGTCGAGTACGCTCTTCAGCACTATCCTGCCGTTCGCGCATCGTTGGAACAGGTGTCCGCGGCGCGAGGTGGCGTAACTCTTGCCCGAACGCAGTATCTTCCGCAGTTGAACGGCGTTTACCAGGACAGCCGAGCCACTCAGAATCAGGTGCCGGGTATTTGGCTGCCGACGCCAATCACTCCCACGGTGGAGGGGCCGATTGGTCCAACGAGCGGACAAAGCTATTGGGGCAGTCAGGCAGGGGCACTTTTCTCGTGGGAACCTTTGGACTTTGGACTACGTTCTGCAAGAGTTGGGCAAGCGCGGAGTGCAGAAGAAAAATCGCAAGCCGACCTGGCTTTGACGCAGCTTCAAGTCGCGACGGCGGTCGGAAATTACTTTTTGCTGGCCGTGGCGAACCGGCAAGCTGCGCTGGCGGCTCAGGCCAACGTTGACCGCTGGCAGGTGGTCAATAAATCCATTCATGTCCTCGTTGAAAATGAACTGCGTCCAGGGGCGGACGCTTCGCGTGCGGATGCTGAACTTGCGCGAGCCAAGATTGAGTATTACAGGGCGCAGCAAGCAGAACGCGCGGCGCTCGATACTCTTGCGTCGCTTATGGGAGAGGCGGGGAAGGAGATCCAAGTGGATGGAAGCCACTTGGTGGACTTGCCGCAGACTAGGTTGTTGCTCGAAACCTCTGCATCCGATCATCCTTTGGCGCGGGAGCAGATGGCTTCCGTGCAGCAGATTCAGGCACAAGAGAAAATCCTGCACCGAAGTGATTATCCTCGCTTGTTCTTGCAGGCTGAAGCATTTGGCCGCGGCAGTGAAGTTCCAAACAATGGGTCTATCATTGGGAATTGGAACGGAGCAGCGCCGGCGCGCGGAAACTGGGTGACCGGAATAACGATTCTTTTCCCCAATGTTTTTGCGTTCAAAGCGCGGAGCGCGGAAGAGCAGATCTCCAAGGCCAACGAACGCTCGCAACAGGCACATTACGATCAGACAATTCAAGACTTGACAGGCCAGATTCGAGCCGCACGCGATCAACTGAAGGCAGTTGAACTCGTGGCTCAGGAGACTCCGACTGAGTTGGCGGCAGCGAGGCAATCCGAAGCGCAATCGCGGGCTCGGTATCAGTCGGGTTTGGCCACTCTGGTGGAAGTGGCCG
This sequence comes from uncultured Acidobacteriota bacterium, assembly GCA_963753745.1. Taxonomy (GTDB): domain Bacteria; phylum Acidobacteriota; class Terriglobia; order Acidiferrales; family UBA7541; genus Acidiferrum. The sequence continues at coordinate 183,213 of CAVWDX010000011.1, read as the reverse complement.
ATGCGGAGAATCTTCTCGCGCAAGCAGAGATGGATGATTCTATTGCCCGGTTAAATGTGTGGCGTGGACTATTCGCAGTCGCATACGCGCAAGGTGACTTGAAAGATTTTCTGCAGGCTTTACACGGCGCAACACCGGGGGGGCAATAGCCATGTGGCTGATTCGTTTGGCATTGCGCAAGCCAATTACGGTTATCGTAATCGTATTCGCGCTGGGTCTCTCCTCTATCTTGGCCTTGATGCGGACGCGCATCGATATTTTCCCGGACCTTAATCTCCCTGTAATTTACGTCGCGCAGCCCTATGGAGGCATGAGCCCGCAGCAAATAGAAGGGTTTGTTTCGTTCTACTACGAATACCACTTCCTCTATATCAACGGCATCCAGAGCGTAGAAGCGAAGTCTATCCAGGGGAACGCGTTGCTCAAGCTCACTTTTTATGCCGACACGGACATGAGTCAAGCGCTGGCGCAAACGATTTCGTATGTAAATCGTGCCCACGCATTCATGCCTCCAGGCACAGTTTCTCCGTTCGTGATTCGCTACGATGCGGGCACGCTGCCAGTGGGATATCTGGTCTTTTCGAGTGATTCGCGCACCCTCGGCGAAATACAGGATCTCGCTCTGAATCGTGTGCGGCCTGTTTTTGCGACACTGCCCGGCGTTTCCTCACCGCCGCCCTTCGGAGGCAATCAGCGCACGATCGTAGTCAGTGTGGATCCGAACAAATTGAAGGCCTACGGATTGTCGACAGAAAATGTGGTGCAGGGAATCGTTGCGGGGAACAGCATCGAGCCGGCTGGAGATGCAAACATCGGAAACTATGAAGCACTTGTCACCACGGACTCGACAGTCGGACAAATCAGCGACTTGCTTGACATTCCCTTGCACATGGGCTCAGGGCCATCCGTGTACCTTCGAGACATCGGAACAGTATCGGATTCTTCGGACCTTCTTGCAGGTTACGCCCTGGTGAACGGCAAGCGAACCGTGTACATTCCGGTGACCAAACGGCCCAACGCTTCCACGATTACCGTGGTCAACGAGGTCCGCGCAAACTTGGCGCGATTCCAGTCGCTGGTTCCCCAAGATATTAAGATTAGCTACGAATTCGATCAGTCGCAGTACGTTAGCGATGCGCTGCTGGCGGTCCTGCGTGAAGGACTGCTGGGGGCAGTACTCACGGGTCTCACCCTGCTCTTCTTTTTGCGCGATTGGCGCAGTTCGTTGATTGTGGTTATCACGATTCCTTTTGCGCTTCTAATGGCGGTGGTGGCTCTATGGGCCACCGGGCAAACTATCAACATCATGACCCTCGGCGGGCTCGCCCTGGCAGTTGGTGTACTCGTGGACGAGGGCACAGTGCTCCTCGAGAACATTCACGTGCATCTGGCTCAGGGAGCGGCGAAGCCGCGAGCTGTCCTGGAAGCGAGCAAGGAGGTGGCCATCCCTCGGCTGCTGGCGATGCTGAGCGTTCTCTCGGTGTTTCTACCTTCGTTTTTCATGGTCGGTCCTGCCCGCTCCATTTTTGTTCCTCTCTCGCTCGCGGTCGGATTTTCCATGGCCGCGTCGTACTTGCTGTCCAGTTCTCTGGTGCCAGTGCTTTCCAACTGGCTCCTGAAGGCGGAGAAGATCCGAACAGGAAGCACAATGGAGGCGCACTTCGACCGCTTCCGGCACAGATTTTACGACCAACTGGGTCGCCTCATGGCCCATCCTGCACTCCTGCTAGGTGTGTATGCGGCGGTCGCCATCGTCGTCTTGGCGGTTGGGGCGCGGGGGCTGTCGCGAGAAATCTTTCCCTCGGCGGCGGCGAATCAATTTCGTTTGCGCATCGATGCCCCTGATGGCACGCGGGTGCCTGTGACCGAAGAGATGACGCAGCGCGTGCTGGACACAATTAATCGCGAAGCGGGAGCCGGTAATGTGGCGCTGACTCTCGGGTACGTGGGCACGCAGGGTTCTGCCTACCCGATTAATACAGTTTTCCTCTGGACGAGCGGGCCGCATGAGGCCGTGATGAACGTTGCGCTTCGGCCCGACTCTTCGATTTCCCTTCATGAGCTGGAAGAAAAGCTCCGCAAAACATTGCCGAAGCAATTCCCTGACACCCACTTCTCCTTCGATCCCGGCGATCTGGTCAGTCAGACGCTGAACTTTGGAACTTCGTCTGTGATTGAGGTGACGGCCGCCGGTCCGCAATACAACGATGTTCTAAGTTTTTTGCAACGAATCGAGCAGCAGCTCTCACGAATCGGCGAACTGCGCGACCTCGAATACGAAGAGCCGCTCCAATATCCGACCATCGACGTTCACGTGAACCGTGTGTTGGCTGGACAGCTTGGTGTGACGGCCGATCAGGTTGGCCAAGCGGTTGTGTCGGCAACGGCCTCAAGCCGGTTCGTGTCCCCGAATTACTGGCGGGATCCTAAGTCCGGCGTTAGCTACCAGGTGCAAGTCCAGGTTCCACAAGCTCAAATGACTTCGATGAAAGATGTCGAGACAATTCCAGTCTCGAGCGCAACGGGAGCCGATCCGCTCGTGAGTGAGGTAGCGTCCGTGCGCGCCGGTACGGTGCCGGGCGAACTGGATCGGCAGAATGGACTTTGGATGATTGGCCTGTCCGCCAATCTTGGGAAGAGTGACTTGGGTCGTGCAGCGACCGATATTGATCGCGCAATCGCCCGAGCTGGCAGCCCGCCACGCGGCGTTACGGTCCAGGTGCGAGGTCAGGTGAGCGCGATGCGGCAAATCTTTGGCAACTTGGGCATCGGGCTCGCGCTCGCCATTTTAGTCATACTGCTCTTGCTGGCAGCGAATTTCGAGTCCATGCGGCTCTCGCTAATCGTATTGTCCACGATTCCGGCAGTGCTTACGGGCGTCTTGCTCATGTTGCTTATCACCGGAACAAGCCTGAACCTCGAGAGCTTTATGGGTGCAATCATGGCCATCGGCGTTGCGGTCGCCAACGCGATTTTGTTGGTCACGTTCGCTGAAAAGAACAGGAAGAATGGCGCGGATGCAAAGACCGCCGCGCGAAATGCCGCCAGCGAACGCCTCCGCCCTGTGTTGATGACGAGTCTTGCGATGATCACGGGAATGATCCCTATGGCGCTAGCGATTGGACGCGGAAGCGAGGAAACCGCGCCTCTTGGCCGGGCTGTGATTGGCGGGTTGTTAAGCGCCACCGCCGCGACGCTTCTTGTCCTGCCGACTGTCTTCGGCATCGTGCAGAAACGTGCTTCTCTGGTTTCGCCTTCGCTTGATCCTGACGATCCTGAAAGCCCATTCGCGGGTGCAACGGAGGTTTCGCAATGAGATCGCTTTCGGTGATATTCATTTTGAGTTTTGTCATCGCCGGTTGTGGCAATCGCTCTGTGCAGAACGGCGGTTCAAGCTCCAATAATGGCCCCCCGCAGGTCGTAAGTGTTATTCCTGTCGAATCTCTAAAGCTTGAGACGACGCTTCTCCTACCAGCACAGCTTGCGCCTTATGAAGTGGTGGACATCTATCCCAAGGTAACCGGTTTCTTGGACATGATAACGGTAGACCGTGGATCGCGTGTGCACGCCGGGGAAGTCATTCTTCGCCTATCGGCCCCTGAATTAGTGGCGCAGCGTGCGCAGGCTCAAGCAACCCAGCAAGGGGCGGAAGCCCAGCTCAGTGTGGCGCAAGCGAAGTTTGCGTCGGACCACGGAACCTATTTGCATCTTGCGGCGGCTGCCAAGACTCCGGGCGTGGTCGCGCAGAATGACCTTCTGGTTGCCGAACAAACGGCAGCAGCAGATAGTGCACAGATTGAGGCGGCGTCGAAAAATGTGCAGGGCGCTCGCGAAGCATTGCGCAGTGTGACGCAGCTCGAATCGTACTTGGAAATCCGAGCTCCCTTCGACGGCATCGTCACGACGCGGAACCTGCATCCCGGCGCTCTCGTAGGGCCCGCATCCGGGCAGGCTGGCGCACAGCCAATCGTGCAAATCGAAAACTTAAATCGCTTGCGCGTGGTCGTTCCCGTACCGGAAGCATACGTTGCGGGAGTACGAGAAGGGCAGGATGTAACTTTCAGCGTGCCCGCGTATCCGGGAAGAAATTTCCGGGCCCCAATTGCGCGCATCTCGCACGACATCAACCAGACCACTCGGACGATGCAAGTCGAGCTCGATTATCACAACGCGGACGCGCAAATCACGCCCGGTTCATTTGCAAATGTCGAATGGCCAATTCAGCGTAATTACCCAACTTTGTTTGTGCCTGCAACCGCGATTACTACCGACCTGCAGCGCACGTTCGTGATTCGTGTTCGGGAAGGAAAGACGGAGTGGGTTGATGTGAAGAACGGAGTCACGGTGAATGGAAAAACTGAGGTGTTTGGAGATCTGAAATCAGGTGACCTCGTGGTCCATAACGCAACGGATTCCATCCGACCGGGCATCCCCGTCGAGGCGCACGAACAATAGAATCGACGATGGCAGAACGTCGTATTCGGTCCCGGGTGCCAAGCGAGGAAAGGAAAGCGGGAAAAGGAACGGGGCAGCCCGGTGAGGGGCTGCCCCGTTTTCGTCCGGAGAGGACGGAGGGCTAAGTCTCCCGGTTTAGGGGATGTAGTAGCGGAAAGAGGTCCAAAGCATATTGTCGACGGCTTTGGCGTTGACGCCCACCGCAGTGGGAGTGTTGTTGTTGCCGGACCAGGAGTTCTTGACGAAGTAGGAGTATTGAAGACCCCAGCGAAGGTTACCTTTCGGCCCCGAATAGAACTTATGCCAGAATCCGACGGTACCTTCCTGGATATTGCGTGTGTTACCGCTGCAAGCACCGTTGTTACTCGCTGCAAATGCCCCCGCCGGCAAGGTCGGGGCAAGTTCGCAGCCCGAGTTATTGAAGAAGGGAGACCCATAACCAACGGCGACGTTTGCTCCCGCGACGTTGGTGAAGTTGAAGTCTGTGCGGTAGGCATACTCGACGCCGTAGTTGAAGTACACATCGAGCTTGGGACTCGGGTGCAGCTCCAAGGTGCCGAGGGCGCCACCGCCGCGAATCGGAGCGAGAGTGCCGTCCGGGCGGACAGTTACATCGGGCAACTGCGCCGAGCTGTAACGGCCAATGCCGTCGCCGCCGATAAGGTGAACGCCAAGGTCAGCCTTCTTGGGTACGACCGGGACGCGGAGGTTGAAGCCGATGCCGCCGCCGATGCGACTGTCATTAAAAGCGTTTGCGGCAGAGGGGGTTGTGCCCGGGCAAGTGGAGGGGAGGGGTATCATGCTAACGGCAGCCGAACATGGGAAGACTCGATCGCGAAAATCGCTGATGATTCCGAAGATTTCGTAGTGGCCAAAGCCCGGTTCAAAAGCTGCCTTGACGATAAAGTCGGGAGTCTTGTTCAGAGAGTAGCCTGTGCCATCCACAGAGTTGTAGAGACCACCCGCATTGCCCGCCGAACCGAGCAAGAAAGCTGTCGGCTGGCCGGTTGCGGTGATGGTCGCCTGAGGCTCCTCGGCTGAGAAACCGACCCAAGCTTTGTCGCCGATGTTCTTCGTGACACGGAAGCCGTACTGACGCTCCCAAGTGAAACCGACGTGATACTGCGAGTCGATGGTCATGGGCAGAATTTCCGTTCGGTTATTGAGACCTTTCGTCGTCTCCGTCGCGAGGCTCCACATCTGCCCCCCAGTAAAAGTCCAGCCACTGGAAAGGGCCGCCTGGCCCCAGAGTTGCCGCTGCCGCAGACAATAGCTGTTGCTTTGACGATCGTTCGAGGTAACGCAGGCGCCGAGCCAGTCCATCTCGTAGTAACCGCTGACTTTTACATTGTCGGCCTTGCCTTCGAAGAGTAGGGACAGTCGCGACTGCCGTCCACCGGCGTTTAACTCGGAAATCTGACTGAGGCTGTTGTTCGGATAGGGTATGCCGTTGAATGGAGTATTAACATCGGAGCCGGTCCCCCGCCTACGGAAAACCGTTTCAGCCGCTATGAAGCCACCGGGAGTGATGGTGATGCCCTTAAATCGTATGGAGGCTGGGCCCTTCTCCTCGCCATTCGAAGATTGCGCAGCTTCGGTGGCCACCGCGGTTTTGAGGACATCGTTGCTGGCTTTCAAATCCGCGACGGTGGTATTGAGCGTAGCAGCGGTGCTCTTCACTTCGGCGGTGGTATTGACCGCTTCGGTGGCTTTGGTGCTGGCTTCTGCTGCTCGAGCATTGGCTGCTGCGGCGGCGTCACGCGCTTCGTCAATCTGACGATCACGCTTGGCGAGCTCTTCCTTCAGCATTTGAAGTTGCTCTTGCTGGGCCTGAACAGCCTGACGGAGCTCTTCAATCTCGGCAGCGATCGCCGAGTCCGACTTCTCCGCCTTCTTGGCTGCCTTTGGCTTGGCCGGCTGCGCAGGTTTAGCGGGCTGCGCGTCGGCGTCCTTGGGTGAATCCGCGAAAGCGATTCCATACGACAGAAACAGCGAAAGTGTGAGTGCTGCTATTTTTTTCATTTCCTCTCTCTTTGGAGCAATATTCGACCGCATACCGATGAAGATGAGTACCACCCCGCGAGAGAAGGTAAAGGCCGCGTCTTACGGTTACGTCAATCGAATGTGAATATCTTGCAACAAACCGGGAGCGATGGACGTAAACCATTGAGATATCGAAGGTTATAAAAAATGAAGCGAGTCAACAAGCACAAGGAAGAATGGGATTTTGCCGGACGACGGAGGTTTCGGCAAAGTTCCATTCATCTGCGAGTGGATTGAAAACTTTGCTCATTCGCGCCTTCGAAAAACGGCCTTCCGCCCTCGACGCGAGGAAGAATCTACTTCGGTGCAAACATCGTAAGAGGGAACGCAGAATGCGTCAAGAGAGATCCATGTAAGTATTTGTGCCGGCGATATCGACTTGCTTACGTCAATCGTCAAGATTGATTGCAAGCGTCCGTGCACATCTTCCTGGGCGAACACGAGCACCAGATGGGTTGAGAAGCGTAATGAAAGGACTCCCGGCAAACCGCGAAGGAGAGGAGAAGGGGATCGGAGCCAGGGGTGCGCCGATCCCCGAGGTAGGACGTGGTACGAAGATCAAACGCGTTGAGAGTCGCAGCCCGTGGTCACACCTGAATGAAGGACTTGTGAATTCTCGATGACCTCTGCTCCGGCCGATGCTGTGCGATCGCTTCCGTCCGTGTTCATCGAGAGTCCCCGGCCATGGCGCACATCGAGCCCGCGGACCCAGAAAATGATGTCCTCGGCGATGTTTGTGGCATGGTCGGCGATGCGCTCGAGATGCCGGGTGGCAAGAATGAATTGCATCCCCGGACTGACAAGAGCGGCTTGCTGCGTCATGCTTTGCAGCAGCTGATCGAAGATGCGGTCGCGATACTGATCGACGAGGTCGTCGCTTTGCAGAACCTGCCCGGCCATATCCACGTTGCGATAGATGAGGGCACCGAGACTCTTGCTGACCATGGCGCGCACGGCGGATGTCATGGGACCCAATTCATCCGGCAATTGCGCCGCCGACATTTCGCGAAGCGAAATGACACACTCGGCGAGATTCACGGCCAAGTCACCGATGCGCTCGAGATCGTTGGTAATTTTTAGAGCGGCAACAATAAGGCGCACCTCGTCGTCCGAAAAGGAGCCGCGGCGGAGCAGCCGGATGGCGTGCTCATCGATCACAATTTCCATTTCGTTGATGCGCGGTTCGAGGAGAAAAACTTCGCCCGAAAGAGAGAAGGTGCGCGAATCGTTGACGCCGACGATGGCATGCAAAGCTCGGTTCATCGCGGCTTCAACGGTGCGAGCCATCGAGACCAGATAATTGACAAGCGTATCGTAGAGGACAGCTTCGGTCATTCCAGCGGTAGTGGCCATGAGCTTCCTTCGAGAGCGGGCGGCTAAGATTACACCCCTGCTCGTAATGGAGAGTGTGGCAAAAGGATGGTTACGGCTCGTTCACAAAGAGATGAACATGCGGATAAATCTGAATTCCGAAGTGGGTGGAGCGAGTATTCGAAGCGACTGTTGACTGCTGATTAGTGCAAACATTGTCAGAGATCAAGAGGCGCACGAAAACGACCTGCCGCCATTTTGCCGGTGCAGAAACAGGAGCGCGGCGCGTGAAGTGCAGCTTCAGGACGGCGTGGACCCGGCGTCGCCGCGCCCCCCGGCGCTATTAGCGGTGGAACGCGAGGGGGGATGGTCTGGGTCAAAGAAGGGCACCGAAAAATGGAATTGCGAACCCTGGCCCACTTCGCTATCGACCCAGAGGCGGCCGCCATGCACTTCGACGAGATGTTTGGCAATGGCCAGACCGAGACCGGTGCCTCCGGCTTCGCGGGAGCGTGCGACATCGACGCGGTAGAAGCGCTCGAAGATGCGCGGCTGGTCGGCCTTGGGGATGCCGATGCCGGTGTCGGAGACGGTGAGAATCACTTCGGATTCGCCTTCCTCCGCGCTGACCTGAATCTGTCCGCCTGGCAGCGTGTACTGAATGGCGTTGTCCAAAAGGTTTTGCAAAACTTCAGCGAGCCGGCGGCGATCTCCGGCGATGTCCGGCAAGCGTTCCGGCATGTTCACGGAGATGCGGAGATCCTTTTCGGCGGCACGGCGCTGGGCGGTCTCGAGGCAGCTTTCGATCAGCTGCGAGACGCGGAGGCGCTGAATCTCGAGCTCGAGGCGTTCGGCATCCATCTTGGAAAGGACGAGGAGATCTTCCGTCAAGCGTGCCAAGCGGCGGGAATGTTCGAGAATGATTTCGAGGAAGTGGGTGCGATTTTTGGGGTCATCGATGGCACCGGCGAGAAGCGTTTCGGCGAAGCCCTGAATAGCGGTGAGAGGAGTTCTAAATTCGTGAGAGACGTTTGCGACAAAATCGCGGCGCACGCGTTCGAGCCTGCGCAGCTCGGTGATGTCGTGCAGCACCACGACGGCGCCGGTGGTGTCTGCGGCGCGAACGGCGGCAACTGTAATCGCGAAATAGTGTTGGCGCAGAGTACCCGTGACGATTTCCGATTGAACGCGCGGCTCGCCGCCGAGAACTCTGCGCACGGCTTCGACGAGTTCGGTCTGGCGGATCACTTCCACGAGCGCGCTGCCACTGGTCGGCGGCACATCGAGGCCGAGAATTTCGGCAAAGCCGGGGTTGGCAAACAGGAGGCGCTCCGAACCGTTGACCACGGCGACGCCCTCGACCATGCTTCCGAGAATCGCGGAAGAAAGGTTACGCTCCTCCGTCAAAGTGTGGATGGTGCGGTCCAGCCGAGCGGCCGTGCGATTGAGTGAAATGCCCAGAGCTTCGAGCGCGTCGCCTGAACCGTCCCGGGCCAAAGGCCGGAAGTCGCCTTCCGCGACGCGCCGGGAAAACTCCTTGAGCCGCTCGATGCGTCCCGTAAGGCTGCGTGAGAACAACAAGGAAATTGCACCGGCGATCAGCAGAATGAAAAACGATGCAACCCACAACCTGCGCTGGAAGGAATCTAGAACTAGATCAACCGTTTCGACGGGAAGCGCAAAACGCAAAATAATAGGGGATCCCGCAGCGGTGTTCTGGCGAACTGCATAGTAAAGAAGGTCGCGTTTGATGGTGACGCTGTGGCGAATGGAACGCCCGTCTCCCTTGGCCATGGCCTCGAGGATTTCGGGACGAGTGGCGTGGTTTTCCATGGTTTCAGGATCAGATTGCGAATCGGCAAGCACCCTGCCATCGGCGGTGATCACCGTGACGCGAGCGCCGCTGGCGGCCAGTTGCGCGACCCAGTCGCGGAGGGCGGAAAGATCCTCAGGATGTCCAGGGGAAGCGGGCGACCATTGGGGAGGACGAGCTTGCGCGATGCGGGCAATCGCGGTGAGCTTTTCGAACCCAGTGCGTTCGTAATCGTTACGAAGAGATCGTTCCGCAAAAAAGTCCACGGCGAGCAGGACGCTCACCAGGAGCGCCAGAAAGGCGAACGCGAATTTCCAGAATAGATTAAGCCGCACGAGTTTCGAACAGATAGCCCGCGCCGCGCACGGTTTTCAGATAAACGGGATTCTCCGGATCGCTTTCGATTTTTTCACGCAGGCGGCGGACGTAGACGTCGACGCTGCGCGGAGTTACGAAGCGGTCCGTACCCCACACGGCATCGAGCAGCTGATCCCGCGTGAAGACCCGGTTGGGGCGCGAAGCAAGGTAATAGAGCAGCCGGAATTCGAGCGTGCTAAGCGGAACGGGCTTGCCGGAATGGTTCACGCGGTAAGACGCCGGATCGATGGCCAGCTTGCCGATTTCGATGACGCGAGGCGAGTCAGCAGGCGGTTCCGCACGGCGGAGCAACGCCTTGACGCGCGCGAGAAGCTCGCGCGGGCTGAAAGGCTTCGTCACGTAATCGTCGGCGCCCATTTCCAGGCCCACAACACGGTCGGCTTCATCGCCGCGCGCGGTAAGCATGAGAATCGGCAGACGATTTAGTGCCTCGTCCCGGCGAACTTCCCGGCAAATGTCGAGGCCGGAAAGCTTGGGGAGCATGAGATCGAGAAGGAGCAGATCGGGTGGCGTCTTCTTAAGCGTGCTCAGGCCGGTGCTGCCGTCAAAAGCAGCGCTGACCTGAAAGCCTTCGTTGGCGAGGTTATAGCGAACGAGTTCGACGATGTCCTTGTCGTCCTCGATGATGAGTACGCGTTTCATGGGTTTGGCACGTTCCGCTCGCCGGCTTGGCGGCAGTTTACCGTAGGCCGGAGAAATGCGATAGGAGGTTGAAAGTTTTGGGTCACCATGAGATTGGCGTAACACGTCTTATTCTCGCTGTGCGTTCGTAACGCCGGGATAACATGAATGTGAATGGAGTGTTAATGGTGTTGGAGGGTTCAGTTCGCGCCGGCAGTCGTGAAAGCCAGAGCCAGAAGTGTTTTTTGCTCGAGTTCGTGGGCCTTGGCAGAGCCGGTCGCAGGGCTGGCACTGGCCGAGCGCTTTACCGAGCGGACTTGCAGGCCCTTGGACTGGGCTAAACGCTCGAGCCGGGGCAAGACATAGAAAAGCGCTCCCATATTCGCGGGCTCCTCCTGTACCCAGACGAGCTCCCGGGCGTTGGGGTGCTCTGCGAGGGCGGCGGAAATTTCGGTGCGGGGCAGTGGATAGAGCTGGTCGAGGAAAAAAATGGCCGTGCTGTTGTCGTTGCGGCGGCGGCGTTCCCCTCGAAGCTCGTGGCCGACCTTGCCGCTAGCAATAAGAATGCGCCTTGCGTCTTGCACTTCGTGGTCCGGCACGAGCGGCAGAAAACGCGGCCGAGTGAAGTCTTCGATGTTCGAGCTGGCGTCCGGATGGCGCAGCATGCTCTTGGGAGTAAAGACGATGAGCGGCTTGCGCCAGGCGCGGCGGGCTTGGCGACGAAGCATGTGGAAATACTGCGCGGCCGTGGAAGGCTGGCAGATCTGTAGATTGTCCTCGGCAGCTAATTGCATGTAGCGCTCGATGCGGGCGCTGGAATGCTCGGGGCCCTGGCCTTCATAACCGTGCGGGAGCAAGAGCACTAGGCCGCTCGGGAGATTCCACTTATCTTCGGTGGCGCTGAGGAATTGATCGATGATGACTTGTGCGCCGTTGGCAAAATCTCCAAATTGCGCTTCCCAAAGAACCAGCGCCTCCGGGTAGTCGCGGCTGAAGCCGTATTCGAATCCGACGCACGCGGCTTCGGAAAGCGAGGAGTTGTAAATTTCGCAAAAAGCCTGATGCCGCGAGAGATGCGAGAGCGGGAGGTAGTTGTGCTCGGTTTGCGTGTCGATCAGGACGGCGTGCCGTTGATTGAAGGTGCCGCGCTGGGTGTCCTGCCCGGTCAGACGGACGGGGTTGCCGTCGAGCACCAGGGAACCCAAAGCCAGCGCTTCGGCAAAACCGTAGTCGATGGCGCGTTTGCCGTGGCCCATCTCGGCGCGTTGTTCGAGAAGCTTTGCAATTTTCGGATGGACATGAAAGCCGGCAGGCACGCGGACGAGACCGTCCGTGAGTTCTGCTAGATACTCGCGAGTCAATCCTGTGTCGACTTCATAGGCCGGATCGTACTTCCCGTGTTTGTAGGGGGACCAATAGTCCGGCAGCCTGCGCAAATGCGGAATCTTTGTAAGTTGCCCGGCCTTTTGCTGCTCTTCTTCGTATTCCTTTTTTACCCGTTCGACGATTAGCGAGGCGTCGATACCCGTTTGCCCGGCGTAAATCTTCCAGAGCGGCGGATGATTCTTGATGCGCTCGTAGAGAACCGGTTGAGTGATAGTGGGATCATCGACTTCGCTGTGGCCGTGGCGGCGATACCCGATGATATCCACGACGACGTCGCTGCCAAACGTCGCACGATACTCAGCAGCCAGTTCTCCGATGCGCACGACGGCATCGGGATCTTCGGCGTTGACGTGAAAGATCGGAACACTTTGGCGCTTGGCGATGTCCGAAGCGAAGCGGGAGGAATGCTCTTGTGGCGGCTGCGTGGTGAATCCGATGAGATTGTTGACGACAATGTGGACCGTACCACCGACGCTGTAGGCTTTCAAATCCGCAAGATTCAGGGTTTCCGCCAAGACGCCCTGACCGGCAAAGGCGGCGTCGCCGTGCATGACGATGGGCCAGACTTTGTTGAGTGTCTCGCGCGAGCGGTCGATGATGGGTCCATCGACGCCGTGACGCGTTTGCTTCGCACGCGCGCGTCCCATCGCAACAGGATCGACAGCTTCGAGGTGGCTCGGATTCGAAACGAGATGCATGTTGATGGGCTTGCCAGCCGTGGTTGTGTACGTCCCTGTCGCGCCAACGTGATACTTCACGTCGCCTGCACCAAGGACGCTACGCGGATCGACGTCTTCGAAGCCGGCAACCACGTCGTGCGGAGATTTACAGGCGGCGTGCACCATCACGTTTAGGCGGCCACGATGGCTCATGGCCATAATGCAGTCCACCGCACCGAAATTCCCGGCAGTGTCGAGGATCGAATCAAGAAGCGGAATCAGCGAGGTGACCCCTTCCAGAGAAAATCGCTTGGTGCCCAAATAACGCGCTTGCAAAACCTGCTCGAAGAGGTCGGCGCGAACCAGTCGGTCGAGAATTTTTCCCTGGTCGACTTTTATTTCAGGACCCTCAATGCGCTCTGCAATCCATTGCCGCCGCTGCGGTTCGGGCAAGTGCATGAATTCCACGCCAATGTTGCCGCAGTAGATGCGGCGCGCTTCCTCAGCGGCCTCGCCGCTTAATTCGAGATCAGCGAGCTTTTGTGGCTGGAATACCTCGAGCGGGTCAAGCGTTGCTTCGTAATAGCCCCATCGGCGGAAAGCGTCAAAAACGTGTTCGCGCTGTTCGTTGTTCGCCGCAGATTTCTTAGACCCCTTCGAAGGCTTCGCGGGACGTTCCAACGCCATGATTGTGCGGTCAGCCATAAATCCATCTCAGACAGCCTTCTATTTTGCCACAGAACTCGTTTCGGCGGATTTCGGGTGTGGGATGGGATTTCTCGGAGGTGTCTGGCCGGTATTTGGCAAAACTGGAACGCGTCGGCAGCCAAAATGGAGCTGTACGGCTCCGAATTTAGATGGACACTGGTCCACAGGAAAACTCTAACGTGGATCTTGACGTAGGTGCGAATGACGGAACACGCACAGAACCCGTTTACCGTGCAGCGAGTTCCAGCCGAAGGAAGGGATGCCGCCTGGAAAATCGTTCAGGAATACTACGAGGCCGCTGGGGTTGTCGCGCGCGACGCAAGTGACGACTTCGCGCGAATCTATTTTCAGGATGGAGCGGGGATTTGGCTGGCAACCGCGCAGCATCTTGTTGTCGGATGCATCGCGCTTCGGCCACTCGCGACAATCGCACACAGTGGGGAGGTCAAACGTTTGTACGTCCAGCCGCGGCTTCGGGGGCAGGGAATAGCGGCTGCTCTTTATCAAGCTTTGGAGCTTTACGCACGCGGGTGTGGCTATGAATGGCTGTATTTGGATACGACAAACGAAATGGTTGCGGCGCAGCGGTTCTATGCCGCGTTGGGATACGAACTGACGCTGCAGTATAACGACAATCCGCAGGCCACGATTTTCATGAGGAAAGACTTGCGTGCTTCTTCCAGCTAGTTTCTCGCTCCGACCAAAATGACTCGAACGGCTCTGCGGCGGTGGGCATAATTTCTACAATGAGAGAACGATTGATTCCAACCGGCGGGCGATCTCTTCGGGTGGAATATCGCGAGGAAACAGGACTGGTGCGCCAATGTGGACCGTGATTTCGCCGAAGCGGGCCCAGCGGCGGCGTTCGCGCTTCATTTGCCAAACGCCGTCGAGACGCATCGGAATGATGGGAAGGTGGAGATTTTCTGCCAGCAAGCCAATGCCACTTTGGAAAGGCGCCATGCGGCCGTCTGCAGAATTGTTGACCTCGCCTTCGGGGAAAATGAGGATGCTGTAGCCACGATCGGCGGATTCGCCGGCAAAACGGAAACTTTCGCGAAAACCGGAGTGCTGCGGCAAAGGAAACACATTGAACAACAACGTTACGAGGCCATAGCCCAGCTGATACGCCCAGCGTTTCGGAAAATACCAATCGCGCGGCGGCCGGCGCATCCTCTGCAAGGACTCGCCGCCCATCGCGATCGCGAGGAAGTGGCGAAAGCGCGGCGGAAGCGAAGCGAGGATTAAGCCGATATCGGCGCGGCGGGTGATGTGATTCGAAACAACGAGCAGCGGCCCTTGGACGCCGCGAAGAAATCCGCGGCCAACGATCTTAGGATGCGCGAGAATCTGCGTAGCCGGCCAGACCAAAGCGTAGTAGACCGCGAGCCGCAGCCAACGCGCGGCCGTGCGCTGCGTCCATCGCGGGTAAACGTATTCCGTGCGATGGGCTGCAGGTTGTTGCAGGAGACGTTGCACATCCGCAACGGTTTTCGCCTCGGCAAAAGACGTTTCGTTCAGTTCGACCTGGAAGCGTTCTTCGAGGGCACTCATCAGTTCCACGCGGTCGAGAGAAGTAAGACTCAGCCGGTTCTCCAGATTCCCCGACGAGCCTCTCGATTTTGCGAACTTCTCTAACAAATCGTCTAAAGTGCCCGCGGGCGCTTTTGCGGACGAAAAGCCAGAGAGCAATTCTGCCGCGCGGGCAGCGATAAGACTTATTCGAGGCTTGCCGGTCGGCGTGCGTGGAAAATCAGGATCCGGCCAAACGAGCCAGCGGTGCACGCGCTGGTATTCGGCGAGCGAAGCGTTGCCCTTCTCAATCGCCGTGAGCGCCGGCGCTTCTTTCAATTCAGAGCTGTTGTCCATCAGCAAGACTGCGCACGGTTCTGCGTTGCCGCCGCGCTCGATAGGAATGATGACGCAATCGCGCACCGCGGTCTGATTACGAAGCGCTGCCTCTATGTCCTCGGGATAGATATTCAATCCCGCGGCCGTGACGATGACGTTTTTCTTGCGGCCTTTGAACCGGAGATTTCCCTCGGTGTCGACTTCGCCTATATCCCCCGTGCGCAGCCAATTTTCTTTGTCGCGCAGGCCCTGTCGTAGCCCTCCGCCTTCCCAGTAGCCGGTGGCCACGTTTTCGCCTCGCACAAGAATTTCTCCGTCCTCGGCCAGCTTGAATTCTCGACCTGGCAAGACCTTCCCAATCGAGCCCTCCGTGGCTCGAAACGGATGGTTCAAGCTGATGAGCGACGCGGTCTCCGTCAGGCCGTAACCTTGCACGACCGCGTAGCCCACGCGCTTGAAAAACTCTTCCGTTTCGGCAGAGAGCGCCGCGCCACCGGAAATGAACGCCCAGAACTTCCAGCCGAATCGACGATGCATGAATCGAAACGTCCATGCGCGTCGAAGAAATTTGCGTTTTGCTGCCAAGATAAAAAGGCGGCCAAACCAGTGAGCCCTGCCAGGAGGAGCAAATTGGTTCAGAAGAGCACTTCGAAGCACGTCAAGCATTCGCGGCACCGCGATGAGCGCGGTGGCCCGCTCGCGCTTCACAGTTCGAATGACCTCAGCAGGATTCGCGGAGTGCTCGAAAACGACGGTCGCGCCAAGCAGCGGCGGCACAAACAGCGCCATGAATTGCCCAAAGACGTGGCTCAACGGCACAAGCGTGACGAAGCGTAAGGGATGAAGCCATCGCTCATATTTTCGATACGGGTCTATTCCGCGTTCGAGCGGCTCGAGGTTTGCCAGAAAATTGCCATGCGTCAGAACAACACCGCGCGGCTCGGCCGTTGTCCCCGAAGTAAACAGGATTTGCGCGATGTGATTTCGCGTGATGGCCTCGTCAGCGAGACCTTCGCAAAGAGCTTTATTCGGCTGCGTGGTCGTCGCCGAAGGCGCCTGGATGGCCGCAGGTCGGGCGGTGTCTGGCAAATCCTCCAGTACAAGCCTTGGGATGGCGGGATCGAGCGCAGCCTTTTCGCGCGAAGAAAAAATCAGTTTAACGCCCGCGTCCCGTGTTACACGACCGGCGAAATCGAGAGTTGCGCCGTCATCCATCGGCACAGCCACCGCCCCGCGCAACAAGCAGCCCCAGAAAGCTGCCGTCCATTCGGCACTGTTCGGCCCCCAGAGCAGAACGCGATCGCCCGTTCGAACGCCGCGCTCCTTCAGCTCCGCGCGCAAGTAATCGCCACACGCACGAGTTCGCGGTACGTCCATGCTTCGCGGCGATAACCCCGCCGCTGCACGAACGCGATGTCGTTGGCAAAGCGCTCGAAGTCACGAAACAAGGATAGAAGGTTCTCTCGGGACATGATCCCCAGTCTTCTCGCACCTCTGAGATGGCTTGATTCTACGCCAGCGGGCAGCGTACAAGTCTTCGCCTGTGCCAGGAAATAGCACGTCCCATGCCATTGAGCCCATGCCACGAAAGAACACTCCCTTGCATCTCAAGAAAAGCTCGCAAGCAGAACGTGCGGAGTTTCGGGTACAATAGAGTCTTCGGGGGACCTCGTGTACCCCTATCTATTTCTCTCGCAAGCAGGTTAAATGCCGGTACCTATTTCACAGATGTGGACGGTTGCAACGTACGTCCTCAAGCAAAAAATCGCGGGGCGCAAGCGCTATCCGTTTGTGCTGATGCTCGAGCCGCTCTTCCGCTGCAATTTGGCGTGCGCGGGCTGCGGCAAGATTCAGTATCCCGCGCACATCCTGAAGACGGAATTGAGCCCCGAAGAATGCTTCAAGGCCGTCGACGAGTGCGGCACGCCGATGGTTTCCATCCCTGGCGGCGAACCGCTGATGCACCCGCAAATCGACAAGATCGTTGAAGGCCTGGTGGCCCGCAAGAAATACATCTATCTCTGCACGAACGCGCTGCTTCTCAAGGAAAAGCTGGACCTCTTCAAGCCCAGCAAGTATTTGACGTTTTCCGTGCACATGGACGGCCAGCGCGAACACCACGATTTTTCCGTTTGCCGCGAAGGTGGGTATGATTTGGCTGTCGAGGGAATCAGGGAAGCGTTGAAGCGCGGCTTCCGCGTAACGACGAACACCACCCTTTTTGACGGCGCCGATCCCACCAGTGTTCGGGCCTTTTTCGATGAAATGATGGAACTCGGCGTGGAAGGCATGATGCTTTCGCCGGGTTATTCCTACGATAAAGCCCCGGATCAGAAGCACTTCCTCGGCCGCGCGCGCACGCGTCGCACATTCCGCGCCATTCTTTCCAATCGCAAAAAGTCCTGGCAGTTCAATCAATCTCCGCTCTTTCTCGAATTCCTGATGGGCAAAAAGCAATACGCCTGCACGCCCTGGGGAATGCCTACATACAACGTATTTGGATGGCAGAAGCCTTGCTACTTGCTCCAGGATGGTTACGCTGACACGTTCCAGGAGTTGCTGGAAACGACGGCGTGGCAAAATTACGGGACGGAATCCGGAAATCCGAAGTGCGCCAACTGCATGGTCCACAGCGGCTACGAAGCATCGGCCGTTGACCACACCTTTAGTGGTCTCGGCGGACTTTTCGCAACGATAAAGGCCACATTTTCCGGCAAGTACGCTGACCCGGACGCGCTGGCATTTCTGAATGAGCCTGTGAAGCCGGTCCATTCCTACAATCCCCTGATCCAGATTGATAAGGGTGAGTCTCAGCTTGAGGAGACCCGCGCTTGACCGGTCCTCGACACGCCGACCTGACCTCTCACTCGGAACCTGCTCCGCAGAATCCTGATACTTTGGAAGTCGCTCCGGGAAGAATGCGTGAGGCAGTCGAAGGATGGCTGCCGGAACTCGCAACCGAAGAGGAATTGCGCGAAGCGCTCGAAAAAGCCTTCGACTATCGCGGTGATGTGACCCTAACCACCAAGGATGGCAAGAAGTTAGAAGGATACGTCTTCGATCGTGTATCTGGTCCTACGCTCGCTGCCTCGTTCGTGCGCGTCCTGCCGAAAGATTCCAATCAGCGACAGAAGATCGCTTACTCTGAAATTGCTGCGCTCGCGTTCACTGGCCGTGATCCCGCCGCTGGCAAAAGTTGGGAAGCATGGGTACGAAAGTATTGGGAAAAGAAGGCGTCTGGCGAAGGCAGTTTGAGCCTGCAGCCAGAGTCCCTTGAGTAGCCAGAGTCCGCAGAATAGCGCTGTTGCGACGGCCCCTTTTCTTCATATAAATCAAATGTTATCAATAGTTTAGAATCGCACTGTGGCAGTTTTGCTGGCATGCGCGGCATGGACAGATGCCTTATTTTGTGGTACTCTTTGGCTAGCGTTTGTTGCTCTTGTAATGCCTTTTGATTCGTTCGAGGGGTTGCAAGGCGAGTCTTTGTGGCTTTTCTCTGGAGCGCGGACTGTCGCCGGGTAGGTAGAAATTGCTCAGAGAAGAAAGACTCCTAGAATTTGAGTTGAAGAAGGACCCCAAAGGCCTTCTGGCAGAGAGCCTTACAAATCCTAGACCTGTAATTGGGTAGCCTCGATCAGTTCGAAAGCCGCACCTCAAGTGAGTCGAATCGAGTTTCAACGGCGCAAATGCGGTCAAGGAGGATGATGTGCAAGTGATGGCAGAAGGACAAACCGTTAAGCACGAGATGTACGGCTTGGGAATTGTTACGGCATCCGACCAGGAGCGTACGGCAATTGATTTTGACGATCACGGCCCCAAGTTGTTCGTTACCAGCATTATGGTGGCCGAGCTGATTGGCGAAGCGCCGGCAACTCCGCCGAAGACCAAGCGCCGCCGCAAGGCTTCCACAGCCGCAAAAGCCGCCAAGAAAGCTGCAGCCGCTGCCGCTGCCACCGCAGGACGTTCGTAGTTTCTCTCTTCTCAACAAAGGTCTAAAGCGTCCCCGCGCCAATCTGGCGCAGGGGTGTGTCTGGGCACAATTGCCACCGCGAATGGGGCGAGTATGTTAAGGTCTGCGTTATGAAACGGGTCATAGTGGTCCTGGGGATTCTCCTTTTTTTGCTCGGTATCGTTGCGCTCGTGCATCCGAGCTTTGATTACCACAAACATGAAGAAGTCGCGAGAATCGGACCGATCACGGCAACAGTTGATAAGCCGGAGACGGCCAGCATTCCCGTGGGCGTGACGGTGGCCCTGCTGGTTTCGGGATTGGTACTAATCGTTGTAGGGGCGAGAGCGAAATAGCAGCTCAACGCTTTGCGTTTTCCAGCAAAGACTGTGCCTCGTGCTTTGTCTTAATGTCAGCGATTATCCCTACAAATTGACCGGAGAAAAGAAGTTAGCTCTATTCCACCGCGACGCCACGCACCCAAACATTCGTAAGCCGCAAACCTTCATCAAGCAGCACGATATCCGCGTCCGCCCCGGTTCGCAGCGCGCCCTTCTTGAATTCAATTCCCAACAGCGCAGCGGGGTTCAGCGTCAACATGCGCACTGCGTCCGCCAGCGGAATCCCCAGTGCGACGATGTTCCTAAGCGCCCGGTCCAGAGTCAGTGTGCTGCCCGCAAGTTTTCCCTCCGAATTACGGCAAACTCCTCCGCTCACCGTAACTTCCATTTTCCCGAGCGTGTAATTACCGTCCGGCATTCCCGTTGCCGAGGTGCCGTCGCTGATCAAAATCATGCGCTCAGGTCCTTTTGCCTGGAGCAGCACCTTCATCGCTGTCTCTTCCACGTGGACGCCGTCAGCGATCAATTCGGCAGTCACCTCTTGCGAAGTGAGTACGGCGCCAATCACGCCGCTGTCGCGGTGAGAAAAGGGCCGCATAGCGTTGTAGACATGTACGGCATGCCGGACTCCGTGCGCAATGGCCGCACGGGCCTGCTCGTATGTTGCATCCGTGTGGCCCATTGCAACAACCATCCCGGCGTTTCGTGCCGCATCAATGCACGGAGTGGCCCCGAGAAGCTCTGGTGCGAGCGTTAATATCTGGGCTTTACCTCTAGCTGCCTGCAGGAATTTATCCAGCAGCTCCGCGGACGGCAGCCTCAGCCATTCCGGGGGATGCACACCGCGCCGAACCGGATTAAGGAAAGGGCCCTCAAAATGAATCCCCAGCACTTCCGCTCGAGGGTCGGCCGTTTCATGCTGTTGCGAAATGTAGCGAGCGATGCCTTCGACGCTCCGAACCGTGTCCTCGGGACTCGCCGTCACGGTCGTAGCCACGAATGAAGTCGTACCATGTCGCGCGACGGTCTTGGTTACTCCCGCGAGCGCCTCCCCGCTGCCCTCCATCACGTCGCGCCCCCCCGCGCCGTGAATATGTACATCCAGGAAGCCGGGAATCGCGATTTTGTCCGTGGCAGAGATTTCCTGAGCGCCTGCCGGGAGACGCATTCCTTCTCGCGGGCCGATTTCCTCGATCACTCCATCACGGATTAGAATTCCTGCACTCGGAATCTCGGTGGTTGGAGTGAGCGCCCGTCCGGCGTGCAAGAGGGTGGTTGGCATGGGTATGGCTGTATCGTAGCGGAAACTGGTGATCTTTCAAAAAAGAAATCGGTACCCGGATTTTCTTGAGAGAAATAAAAAAGGAGGGTTCTCTGGAACCCTCCTTTGACATGTACCCTCAGGTTGTTACGAAATGTTTTATTGAGACGCGCCCGAAGTATTGGCTGCCGCGGACGTTTCCGGCGCCTTCGGAATGCTTAGGTAGCCCGACGCCGTGGTCTTGGTGACCCTGTTGACGACGAGCTCCAATGCTGCGCGGGTTCCGCCCGTATAGAAGAAAATGGGCTCGTTGACGGACCGGTTCTTTTTTTCGAAGTTTTTGTCATCCGCCAGCACATTGATGGTGAATTGGTTCTTCTTGGTGTTCGTGTCCTTAAGTTGAACCTGAATGGTGCCCACCTTCTGGGATCCGCCCTTGCGCGTGACTGTAAACTCAAAGTAGTCGCGTTGCCCCATGCGGCGAAGCTGATCAATTTCGTCATGGTTCCGCGCGATGAGGGTGCCCATTTCGCTGCGCGCCATCTGCAGGTTGTTCTTCGTTGCGTCCAGGTCGCCCTTCACTCCCGTGACGTCGCCGTTGAGCTTGTTAACATCTTCGGCGTTCGCCTTGGTGGCAAGATCGGCCTTGACGGAATTCGCCAACCCGTCGACCTTGTGGTCCACAGCAGCAGTCGCATTCTTGTTTTGCTTCCGCGCCGCGGCTAGCTCTCCCTGCGTCAAGTTCAGCTTATTCGTGACCACTCTCAAGTCGCTCTGTAATCCTTGATTGACCTCATCCTCTTTAGCGAGGCGTTGGCTTAACGCGTCATTCGACTGCTTCAGCGATGCTTGCGTGGATTGCTCGACGTTGTTTGCGTGATTCAACGCGCTCCAGCCGACTCCTAGACCGAGCAATGAAATTCCGCCCAACACGGCAACCGCCAGTCCCACCCAACGTGGTGTTCCGGTTGTGGTGTGGTTTAAGGGTTCCTGAAACTCGCTCATAAACTTCTTCTCCTTTGGGGTTTCCCCCCGTGCTTTGGAAAATGTGCACCCCTTGCGCCAAAAGTCCAATTGCCCATCGGCTTCCCTTAACCCGAGCCGCTGCTTGTATTTGTCGGGAGGGCAGAGGTTCCGCAGAGCTAGATTTATAAGTACTAGTACCAGTAAAGATTACGTGCTTGGTTTCGACGCGGTAATTTTTGCTTTTGGCGGATCCTGGCGCGAAGTAGAGGCGGTAAGTGGGGCGCTAAAGTTGACTATAACGAACACAGGTAGGAAGGCTCACCGTAAGTTATTGCTAAAAAATATCTTATCGGAAGTCTGTCAAGCCGCTTGAGGAGCTGGCTCTTCGTCGGAGCCCTTTACCGGGGCAAAATAACGGTCCAAAGTGCTCATAGCCGCGTTTAAAACCATGTGGCAATCGGGACAAGAATCCACATGCCGCTTAATCTCGTTCGCTACGGGCAACGAAAGCCTTCCCTCTAAGTACCAACAAATCAAATGGATAGTGTCTCGACAGCTCATGACTGCGGTCCCCCCGTGGCCCCGCGCCGACTTCCGGCTCGCCGACATCTAGTGCATTTGATTCACCAAATCCCGGCACTGCTGCCGAGATTCTAATTGCCACAAAATCAATGGTTTGGAAGGCGCGAGATCAAACGATGCCAATAGTAATTGGACTTTCCGGGGAAAGATTACTCAGCAATTGCAATAATTGTGCGGAGAGCCAGCGCGTCCAGGTATCAGCGCTTTGGGACTACGTTCATCGCACGCAACGCCTCGATCCTGTCCTCAAGCGGCGGGTGGGTGCTGAAGAGCGTGGAAAGGGTGCTTCTGCCAAAGCGAGGTCTCACGATGCATAAAGACGATGTGGATTGCGAAATGGCTGTTGTCGGGATTCGATTGTTGTAGGCCCCGAGCTTTTGTAGGGCGCTCATCAACCCGAATTGGTTGCCGACCATCCGGGCTCCGGTCGCGTCTGCCGCATACTCACGTTGCCGCGAAAGGGCCAGCTGCAGCAGCATCGCAGCAATCGGCGCGAGGATCATAAGCGCAAGCTCGACTATTACACCGCCGCCCTCCCGATCTTCGCCGTCGCCTCCCCCGAACCACAGGCCCCAGTGCGCAATCCACGTAATCGCGCCAGCGAGGGTGGCCGCTACGGAACTGATCAGAATATCGTAGTTGCGCACATGCGATAGCTCGTGAGCGATGACGCCTTCGAGCTCTTCATCATTCATCAGTTCCAGCAGACCCTGCGTCACTGCCACCGATGCATGCTGCGGATTTCTCCCTGTGGCAAAGGCATTCGGCGCTTGTTCTGGCACGACGTACAGTTTAGGTACCGGAATATTAGACTTTGCCGCAAGCCGTTCCATCACCGCGTACAGCCGAGGTAACTGTTCCCGCGTGACTGGCTGTGCGCCGCTCGACTTCAGCGCGATTTTATCGGAAAAGAAATAGGCAAACGCGTTGGTGCAAACCGCAATGCCCAGCGCAATGGTCATACCATTTCGCCCGCCGAAATACGCGCCTACCATCATCAGGAAGAGCGTCAGCAACACCAGGACAAATGTCGTTCGAAGAACTCTCATGTTGTTCCTTCACTACTCTATACGCGCAAAGTCGCTAAACCTTTCGGCACACCGGAACTGGAAAGAGGAAGCTTCGTTGCCGGCCTCCTCTCTCGCATCATTAGATTCTAGCCGCAGCCGCCGGTTGTTTCGCTTTCGATCGTTCGAACCGCATCACGTCCTTCTGCCCGTCGCGATCCACTCGAACATGATCGCCTGGGAGCACCTTGCCTTCCAGAATCTGCATCGCCAGCGGATCCTGAATCAGGCGCTGAATCGTGCGTCGCAGCGGCCGTGCGCCGTACGCCGGGTCATAGCCTTCTCGGAGCAGCAGTTCTTCCGCTGCGGGCGTCAAAGTTAGAGTGATCTGGCGCTCTGCCAGAAGCTTCTCGACGCTCTTGAGCAGCAGCCCCACGATGCGGGCAAGCTGCTCTTTCCCGAGCGGATTGAAAATCACAATCTCGTCGATCCGATTGATGAACTCTGGACGAAACGCCGCGCGCAACGCTTCCATCGCTTCTTTTCTCGCGAGTTCCGGGTCCTTGTGCGAAAGCTCGAAAATCGCCGTCGAGCCTACGTTGCTGGTCATGACCATCACCGTGTTGCGAAAGTCCACAGTACGGCCTTTGCCATCCGTCAACCGGCCGTCCTCGAGAATTTGCAAAAGGATGTTGAACACATCCGGGTGCGCTTTCTCAATTTCGTCGAACAAAATCACCGAGTACGGATGCCTTCGCACCTGCTCGGTGAGCTGGCCGCCCTCTTCGTAACCGACGTAGCCTGGAGGCGCGCCAATCAGCCGCGAGACACTATGCTTCTCCATGTACTCGCTCATGTCGATGCGGATCATCAGCTTTTCGTCGTCGAAGAGGAATTCTGCCAGCGCCCGCGCCAGCTCAGTCTTCCCGACACCGGTGGGCCCGAGGAAGATAAATGAACCGATCGGCCGCTTCGCATCAGATAGTCCCGCACGGCTCCGGCGTACGGCGTTTGCGACTCGTCTCAGCGCTTCCTCTTGCCCAATCACGCGCTGCCGCAGGCGCTCTTCCATGTGCACGAGCTTCTGCGCCTCGCCCTCGAGAAGACGCCCCGCCGGGATACCCGTCCATTTGCTCACCAGTTTGGCGATGTCTTCTTCGTCGACCTCTTCCTTAAGCATCGGCGAATCTTTTTGCACCGAAGCAAACCGCTCTTCCGCTTTCTTCAACTCTTGCTCCGCCGCGGCAATTTTGCCGTAGCGTATTTCCGCGACTTTCGCGAGCTCGCCAGAGCGCTCGTATTTCTGCTCTTCCGTCTTCAGTTGGTCGATTTGTTCTTTCAGCTTGCGTATTTTGCCGATCGCTTCTTTCTCCGCTTGCCAGCGAGCCTTCCTTCCGCTCGAATCTTCTTTAAGCTTAGCCAGCTCTTTTTCGATCTGATTGCGGCGTTCCTTGGAATGCGCATCGGTTTCTTTCAGCAACGACTGCCGCTCGATCTCGAGTTGCAGAATGCGCCGCTCGATCGCATCGATCTCCACGGGGAGAGAATCGATTTGCATGCGCAAGCTCGCCGCCGCTTCATCGATCAAATCGATTGCCTTGTCCGGAAGAAAGCGGTCGGAAATATACCGGTTGGAAAGCGTTGCCGCGGCCAGGATCGCGGCGTCCTTGATCCGCACGCCGTGATGAACTTCGTAACGATCCTTCAAGCCACGCAAAATGGCAATCGTGTCTTCAACTGTCGGTTCGCTCACCAGCACAGGCTGGAACCGCCGCTCCAGCGCCGGATCCTTCTCTATGTACTTTTTGTATTCATTCAGCGTCGTCGCGCCAATTGCACGCAGTTCGCCGCGCGCCAGTGCCGGCTTAAGTATGTTCGATGCGTCCATCGACCCTTCCGCGGCTCCGGCGCCAACCAGGGTATGCAGTTCGTCGATGAACAGAATGATTTGCCCTTCCGCTTCGGTAATTTCCTTCAAGACGGCCTTCAGACGCTCCTCAAATTCTCCTCGGAATTTCGCGCCAGCCACCAGCGCCGCCAGGTCCAGTGCGACGAGCCGTTTGGTCTTCAGCACATCAGGCACGTCTCCGGAAACTATTCGCTGCGCCAAGCCCTCGACGATGGCCGTCTTGCCTACTCCTGGTTCGCCGATCAATACCGGATTATTCTTCGTACGCCGCGCGAGAATCTGCATCACACGCCGGATCTCCTCGTCGCGCCCAATCACCGGATCTAGTTTGCCGCGCCGCGCCAAGTCCGTGAGGTCGCGCGCGTATTTTTCCAGCGAAGCGTACGTGGCTTCTGGATTCTGCGAAGTGACTCGCTGACTTCCACGCACGCCAATCAGCGCCTGCAAAATCGCTTCATGCGTGGCTCCTTGCCGCTTCAGCAACTGCCCTGCCGGGTCGCGCTCCTCGCCGGCGAGCGCCAAAAAAAGATGCTCCGTCGAAACGTACTCGTCTTTAAATCTCTCGGCCTCATCAAACGCGCGCTCCAGCACGTTGTTTAGCGGTTTGCCCATGTGTTGCTGCGCAAATCCCTGCACTTTTGGCAAGCGCGCAATCTCGCGCTGAATCTCTTGTGTCAGTGCCTCGCTTCGAATCCCCAGCCGCGCCAGCAGCGGAGGCACCACGCCGTCCGTTTGCGACACCAGTGCCGCAAGCAAATGCACGGGCTCAATCTGCTGATTTTCATGGCGTGCCGCCACGTCGTTGGCCTGCTGGAGCGCTTCTTGCGCTTTCACCGTCATCTTTTCAAATCGCAGCATGTTCTACCTCGGTTCTTAAAAAAAGGGGGCCGCCGAATTGGCCAGCCCCCCAGATCGCAACTGTCTTGCTGGCTTACCTCGCCCCGGCCGCCGCAGCCATCGCGGGCGTCCCCACGTTCACCTTAATTTGCTTCGGCTTCGCTTCCTCACGTTTCGGAATCGTCAGAGTAAGTACACCGTTCTGATAATCTGCCTTGATCGCTTCTGAGTTCACGGTGTTGGCCAATGAGAAGCTTCGGCTGAACGCGCCATACGCGCGCTCCACGCGCAGATAATTTTCCTCGTTCACTTTGTTCTCGAACTTGCGCTCGCCGCGAATTGTCAGGATATTATTCTCCACCCGAATGTCCAGATCTTTTGGATCCACTTCCGGCAGATCGGCTTTTACGACCAGCTCTTGCTCGGTCTCGTAAATGTCCACTGCTGGCGCCCAACTGGTGAGGTTTGATTCCTCGGCTGAACGTTCCAGCACACTCCCAAACATACGGTTCAATTGCTCCTGCAGGGTAGAAGCCCCGCGGGAAGGTTCCCAACGGTTCAATGTAGATCTCATATTTCATTCTCCTAAATTATTCACTGCGTCGCAATAATATTATATGAGCGTGTCTATGTCAAGCTTTATCTTATTTTTATTAAGCTTAGTAAATCCTTTGTATTCATAATTATATGAAGTACAAACTGCTCCATTTCCGCTCCCATTTAATGATTATTTCGACTTTGATCGCAGTCCTATCACCCCTTTTCCTGTCGTCACTTAACTCACGATGCTGCTAGACTTCTCTCGATGCGCCTCGATGATCTCGATTATCACCTACCTACTAGCTTGATCGCCCAGCGGCCGCTTGACCGACGTGACTCTTCCCGACTCCTCGCCGTCTCCAGATCCGCCGGCACCCTGGAAGATCGTCTTTTTGTGGATCTCCCCGATCTGCTACGCGGGGATGAGCTCATGGTCCTGAACAACACGCGCGTCATTCCTGCACGCCTTTTTGGCCGTCGCGCCGGAGTCCATGCTCAGCCTCCATCGCGTGCCACTCGCCATGAGCATCTAACCGGCGCGGTGGAAGTTTTTCTCGTCCGCCAGCTCGATCCGCAAACTTGGGAAGCGCTCGTCCGTCCCGGCCGGAAAATGCAAACCGGGGAACATGTTCTATTTGGAGAGGGGGAACTCGAAGCTGAAGTGACGGCACGCGGGAACCTGGGGTTGCGCACTCTGCGCTTTGTTTCACGTGACACACGCGACGTGTCAGAACATTTCGAACGGCTCGGTCACGTCCCTCTCCCGCCTTACATCCATCGCACCGATGAAGATTCCGATCGCGAGCGTTATCAAACTGTATTCGCCAAACAGCCTGGAGCCATTGCTGCGCCCACTGCAGGCTTGCATTTCACGCAGGAAATTCTGGAAAGGATTTGCGCACGCGGCGTGGAGGTTTGCGAGCTGACGCTGGAGGTCGGCCTCGGCACATTCCAACCGGTCCACAGCGAAACCTTGGAAGAGCATGTGATGCACGCCGAATCCTATGAAATTCCCGTTCAAACAGCTCATCTCATCATGGAAGCGCGAACGGCCGGCCGCCCGATTCTAGCCGTTGGCACCACTGTTGTTCGCGCTCTTGAAGATGCCGCCCTTCGCGCAGCAGAGTCTGGCGCCTCCGAATTATTGTTTTCCGGCAAAGCGGACGCCCGTTTGTTCATCTATCCGGGATTTCATTTCCGCGTTGTGAATGCCCTGCTCACAAATTTCCACCTCCCGCGGTCGACCTTGCTCGCGCTGGTCTGCGCGTTTGCTGGACGTGAAAACGTACTCGCGGCCTACCGGCATGCTGTCCAGGCAGGCTACCGCTTTTACAGTTATGGAGATTGCATGTTGATGCGTTAGCGGCCGCCAAGAGAGGTGTCCGAGAGACGCAGAAGTTTTTTGGGCTCGCCCGTTAGACTGTCGCGGGAGATCAATTTCGTCCACAAACGCGGAGGCAGGTTCCTGCCATCCAAACCGGTCGATGCAAAAATGCGAGAGGGAGGCTACCGTTGAGCGCAGCCTCCCTCCCGTCCATCCGGAAGGAGTCACGAAAACTCCTCGCTTACTCGCTGAATACGAAAACGCGGTTTTTCCCGGAAAAACGGACTTCCTTCACTTGGCCGTTCGCGCCGATGAGCACGGAATCATTCGCAGACTTTGTTGCACGGTCTTCCCAGCGCCCTTCGGATTCGGCCAGCACCTGGTTTCCCTTCTGAACCGTGGCTTTGTTGCCGTCGATCAGCAAGCGGTATTGTCCTGCTTGCAGATCAGCTTTGCCGACCTTTGCCGACTGAGCGATGTTAATGGTTTTGCTGATAGGTTTTGCGAGGAGGGGTACGGTCGAAGCGAGGGCCGCGACCAGAGCTGCACTGCGGAGAATCGAATTGAATTTCATGCGTGTCAACTTCCTTTCCGTCAAAATCGAGTCAGCCGGATTTCCAGCTGTCGCAAGCGGAACAGAGTGTTGACACGCGTGCTCTGGGCGAGTAGTCTCACCCGCAAGACACCTCGTTCTTCCTGGACTAACGGCCGGAAAGACTGCGTGTCATCGCCCCGCGGCTGCCACCGCGGGGTTTTTCATTTTAATTCTCTGGTTCACCTGCGCAGCACTTCCGGCTGCACTCGTATAGACGAGGCGGACACCGCGAATGTTTCGCCGGTCATCAGTTTTTTATGTTTGATTCTCCTCATTCTTTGATGCTGGTGCTCTTCCTGGAAATAACTCGTGTTTCCGTTTTCTAAACTTTTTGTAAATAACTGAAATCTCCTTCCAAACCTTCCCCCCTCTCCTGCACCGCTTGCGATTTCTTCCCGCGGTCCACTGGCGTAAGGTGCATCGGCTCGCGGCTTCATCTATACTCAATGGCATTTTGCGGATGGCCTGAATGCGGATTCTTGTTCTTAGTGATCTTCACGCGAACGCCACAGCCTTCGCCGCTGCGCTTGATTCTGCCGCGGGCCGGTGGGACGTCTCCGTCTGCCTTGGTGATGTCGTCGGTTATGGGCCCGATCCGCATGAGGTTGTCGCCCGGCTTCGGGAACTCGGCACGCAAACGATTCGCGGCAATCACGACAAAGCTGTCTCCGGCCTGATGGACACCACCGATTTCAATCCAGTTGCGAAGGCCGCCGTGGATTGGACTCGCGATCAATTGAACGGAGAGGATCTTGCGTGGCTTTCCGCTCTCCCTCAGGGACCGCTAGCCACCGACGGAATTGTTCTGGTGCATGGCGCGTTTCAAGATGAGGACGAATACGTCTTCACTCCCGCGCAAGCTCTCGATGGCCTTCTCGATTCCACTGCGGAAGTTACTTTTTTCGGACATACCCATCATCAAGGGGGCTTCTCTTACCAGGATTCGAATCTAGAAGTGCTGCAGATTCGGCCGCGTCCATCCGAGTCCTTTGCCGCGCTCCGCATCGAACAGCCTCGCCGGTATTTGCTGAATCCCGGCTCCATCGGCCAACCGCGCGACGGCGACCCCCGGGCAGGTTTTGCCATCGCCGACCTCGAGCATCACACAGTCGAATTCTGGCGTGTTCCTTATGACATTTCCGCCGTGCAGGAGCGCATGCGCGCCGCACGGCTTCCGGAACCACTGATTCATCGCCTCAGCGTTGGCCGGTAAGCGCAGGCGGTAAGCGTGGACCGGGAATCACGCTCGCTCTAGTCTCAGGCCGTCATTTTGCGCGCAGCCTTGACGTCGGGCGGCATCCGCGTCAGCATCATTTGCGGAGTCAATTGCGTGCCTGACACCTTGCCGATCGAGAGCCCCGGACAGCCGCAGCCAAATCGTGGCCGCTTGCGGATTGCCTGGATGGGCGCCGCCACGATCGCCATCGCGCTGATCATCGTCATGTGGCCCGGTTCGGAGAGGCCTCCCGGTTCGCTCACCCGCGAATCGCACCTTCCCTTTGGCTCTGCGGAACAGGCCTACGCGCCGAAAATCGAAATTGATGGCCTGGCGCTCAGCCGCGCTGAGAATTTTCTGAATCAAGAAGTCACCACTCTTGGGGGGCGCCTCACCAATGCGGGTAGCTTGCCGCTTTCCAACGTCGAACTCACTATAGAATTCTCCGACGAGTTTGGCCAAGTGGTTCTGCGCGAATCCCGCACGGCGTTTGCGCCGC
Organism: uncultured Acidobacteriota bacterium; assembly: GCA_963753745.1. Taxonomy (GTDB): domain Bacteria; phylum Acidobacteriota; class Terriglobia; order Acidiferrales; family UBA7541; genus Acidiferrum. Next base: position 152,962 of record CAVWDX010000011.1, on the reverse strand, counting down.
AGAAGCCTCCATTTGCTCCGGGCGAGCGCCGAGATTTTGAAATCTCGTTCGAGCACATCCCTTCTTCCTGGAACATTCAGCAGCCCACGGTTCGCATTTCTGGAATCCTGTTTACCTCCAAGAAAGAATAGTTCCGTAGCCAATTGTTTCATTTATAATTCCTGGGTGGACCTCTCCGCCGAACTGGAAGCTTGTCTGAAGGAGTTCGCCTCCGACGGCGCCATCGAGATTCGCGAGAATGGCGGACGCCTTGCTCCCTTCTTCGGACTTTCCTGGGAAATCCGCGGCACCGCGGAGAAGCCGCTCCTGCATCTGTGGTCGGAAAATCACAATCTGACGCGTCGCGTTCTAGCTATCACCGACCATTCCGACCAGCGCCTCGCACTCGCAGTTGAGCGCTTTGGCCGCCCCAAGCCGGATCGCCTCGAATTTGTTCGGCTGGAATACGAGCGCGCCCAGCGCGATCTTTCACGCGAAGCCTTTTGCGATTATCTCCGCAACCTGCTGGCGGAACGTTTCCCCGATGAATCTGTAGATTCTTTGACGGCCTCTCCCGATCTGGAACACTCCATCTCCGGCAACTACGTCCGCGGCCTTCTACGCCGCGGCTCTTCTTATACTGCCGTTCTCGCCGTTCCCGACGGGGAGTCCGCTGATACCGTGGAAAGCAGTCTCACTTTCGCGCTGCTTTGGCTGGATCGTTCGCGCAATTCCTACCGGCGCGGCGCGGTCATCGCTCTACGGATTATCCTTCCGAAAGGAGCCGCTCGCCACGTCTCCCATCGCGCCCCCGCCTTGGCTCCGGATTTGTCCATCGAACTCTACGAGCGCGATCCCGTCCGCGAGACGTTCGAGAGGATCGAGTCGCGCCATGCCGGAAATCGAGAAACTTGGCTAGTCCCACACCGCGAATCGCAAGCGCTCCTTGATCGCTCGCGTTCTGCGCTCGACCCGGTCGTGGCCCTCTCGCCGCGGGCTGTCACCGTTCATCCTGTGGCGCAGTCCCGCGAAGTTTTGCTGCGTTTTCGAGGCCTCGCCTTTGCCCGTTGGGACGATGGACGCGTGCTCTTCGGATGTCCCGATATCCGCGAAGAACTTACTTCCTCAACGCTCCCCGCGCTCAAGAAACTTCTCCAACAGCTCGAAGCTCATCGACATCCTCTCGCCACCGAATCCCGCCATGCTTTCTATCGCGCGCAGCCTGAACGCTGGCTCGAAGCTCTCGTTCGCGAAGACGTTACGCGCGTCGACGCTGCCCTCGATCCGCGCTATGTCTATTCGCAAGTCATTGCCCATGCCGGCGGCGAGCATGGCATTCTCGATCTGCTCACGGTTACTCGTACGGGCCGCCTGGCCATTCTCGAACTGAAAGCCAGCGAACACATTCATCTGCCTCTGCAAGCCGCTGGATACTGGCTTCGCATCCGCCATCATTTGGAGCAGCGTGATTTTGCTCGCTACGGATATTTTCCAGGAATCGAATTGCAGGCCGCCGCGCCTCTTGTCTATCTGGTCGCGCCAGCGATTCGCTTCCATCCGTCCACGGACACTCTTCTGCGCTATCTCTCGCCCGAACTGGAAAGCACACGCGTCGGCTTGGCGGAAAGCTGGCGCCGCGGCTTGCGCGTCGTCATGCGTCAATAAGCTTTCGCCATTGCGAGCCGCTCACGGCAACGCTGAACCAACTGCCTGCCGGCGCTCCTCTCGTTTTGGACAGCCTTTCATCATTTTTCCCTCATTAAATGACCTGTCCTGAATTCCTCCGGCACTGTAGAATTAGAGCCACCAGCCATCTGGAGTGCAATTTGGACTTTTCCGCGACCATCCGGCATTCGCCACAAGCTTCTCTCATCGATCTTCGCGGCCGCCTTACGTTTTTCGAAGTCGGCGTTCTCCGCGAAAACGTTTCTCGCCTTCTTGCCGAAGGCCGCAAACACATCGTCCTCAACTTGAGCGGACTGGAATATCTAGACAGTTCCGGAATCGGCGAACTAGCTCGCATTTACGTGATGGTGCTTAAAAGCGGCGGTGAAATGAAGGTTGTCGGATTAACCCGCAACGTGGAAGAAGTTTTGAAAATCACCCATCTCTATCAGGTGTTCCCGGAATTTCCCGACGAGGAAACCGCGCTGCAAAGTTTTCCGGCGTCTCAAACTGATAAATCGACGCGAAACACCTAGTATGAAAATACTAGAGAAAAAATTAGGCTCAAAAGGAGAGAAGCAGCTAAGGCGTGTGCCTTAGCTGCTTCCCGGGGTGTGTCCTCGAAGTGGTTAGTTGTTAATTTAGATGCATGGCAGCAAAAAAGGTTTCCAGAACTTAAAAAAAACTTTGCTTCTCCCTCTTTCGCCGAAAACGCTTAGTAAAACAGATACTTACGCCACCGCTCGTCGCGGTGCCCGATGAGCCGCATCAATTGCCTCGAGGTATGCAACGTGAAGGGGCGCGGCCGCCGCGCCAGCTTGAAACCTGCTTCTTCTGGCGTGCGGTCGCCCTTGCTGTTATTGCAGCGGTAGCAGCACGCCACCAGGTTTTCCCACGAAGAACGTCCACCGCGCGATCGCGGCACCACATGGTCCAGAGTCAACTCAGAACTAGGAAAAATTCTCCCGCAAAACTGGCACGTATTGCGATCGCGCAGCAAAATGTTTTTCCGCGAGAGCGCCCGGCTCTGCTGTGGAATGTGCCGGTAGGCCAGCAAGCGAATCACAGAAGGCACTTTGTGCGCGTGCGCCGCCGAATGCACTTCCGCGCTGTGCATCTCCTCAGCCTGCGCCACGCCCTTGAGGAGCAGGACCATCGCGCGGCGCACCGCCGTCACGTTGATCGGCTCATACGTCGCATTCAGCACCAGCACAGGCTCTTGCATCAGCGATGCACGCCTCGGCAATATCGGGTTGTGAGTTCTACTGTCCGCGGGATCCGCGGACCCAGACACAGTCTCGCTGCCCGCCTCGGGGGCATACCGCCCTCGGAAATCGACCGACTTTGGCCGGTTTGCGCTCATCGCGCTACCCTTGGTTAACTATCCTAAATCACAGGTTACCACTATCCGGGGCCCGCAGGGGATTTCTCGCAGCTCGGGCTACCGTCAGTCCTAGTACAGACTTGGCTCCCGAATCTAGCAGCGCCCGAGCACACGCATCAAGCGTCGCCCCAGTGGTCATTACATCATCTACCAGTAAGACGCGCTTATTGTCAACTTGGCTGCCTGGGCGTGTGGCAAAAACGCCACGAACGGATTCCCAGCGCTCCTCTAAACTCAGCACCTGCTTATTCGGCCGGGGCCGCGTCCTCATCAGCAACACCGCTTTATGAGGCAGGCCAAGTTTCCGAGCCAGCGGTTTGGAAATAAGCCCGGCTTGGTTGTATCCGCGTTCCCGCTCGCGGTCGCGGTGCAGCGGAACCGGCACAACGACGTCCGCCACCAGCGTCTCACCTTCCCGCCTGGCCATCTCCGCCAGTCTTTCCGCGAACCACCTTCCCAGCGGGTCCATCCGCTCCCACTTCAGAAGGAGGATCGCACTCACAAGCGGCCCCTCGTAAATGCCATAGCTCCGAGCCCGATCAAACGCGTATGTCTTCTGCTGGCAGACCCGGCAAACAGGCCGCTCTTCTTCGGTAACTACCCAACCGAGCGCTTGCCCGCAAATCTCACACTTTTTTTCTGGCGGCGCTTCGAACGAAGCCAGGCACACTTCGCAGATCGGAACCCGGCTCGCCCCTGTCAGAAGACCTTCGCATACTCTGCACCCCGCCGGAAAAAACACGCTGACAACCGCATCGCTAGCTTCCGCAACCCATTTGCGCACACCTCTTCTCGCGCTCCCGGCCGTTTGCATGGAAGAGCCTTCTCCGATCACACCCGGAGAAATCTACTCCTCCCGCTTCTATATTGAAAGAGAGAATGTACGCTAAGGTAATGTCGCGAGGAGCCGAGCCTTAAATATGTGCGGCCAGCCTTCTAAGGTTGGCCGCTCTTCCTGCGCGCACCCCGCGAGCCTTATAAAAGTCCCTGCTCCATCTTCTCCTGGCAGGTGAGGCAGTGCTTGGCCCAGGGTACCGCCTCGAGCCGCTTCTGCTGCATCTCTTCCTGGCAGTTCGCGCAAACCCCGTATTCATCGGTTTGGATGCGCTTCAGCGCCGCGTCGATCATGTTCAGAATCGTGCGGTCTGTATTGGTCATGCCAAAGAGGAACTCCTTCGTGTAGGAGTTCGCTGCTTTGTCCGCGAGGTCCACCGTCGGATCTTCGTCCGCGGTTCGCCCCTCTTCTTGCGTGCGGGCGATCGTCTTCATCAGCTCCTCGCGCCGCGTTACCAGCTTCTTCTTGTAGTACTCTAGCCTTTTCTTGTCCATAGAAGTCCCGCCCCTCTGTATGCTTTCGGGGCCATCTAAAAACTCCGTAGTGTAGACCTGCCCTCCCGGAGTGTCAAGTTTGAGGGGACTTCCCTGTGTCAAATTGCGCAAATCAGCCGTAATCTTGTGCCTGCACCATACGGGGTTCATACTTGAACCGCGACTGATCCGCGCTTCCGGAGGACCATGCCATGCCAGCAAAGAAACTGACCGACCCCGAAGTGCAAGCCCTGCTTCGCAAATTACCGGGCTGGAAAATCGTCAATGGCAAACTGCATCAGGAATACGCCTGCAAGGATTTCGTCGCGGCCTTCGGGAACATGACTCGCGTCGCTCTGGTGGCCGAAGCAATGAACCACCACCCGGAGTGGTCTAATGTCTGGAACAAAGTCGTTATCGACCTCACCACGCACAGCGTCAAAGGCATCAGCGATTACGATTTCGTTCTCGCTGAAAAAATCGAAGACATCTTCGCACCGGTCCGGCCGATTTTCTCCGAAAAGCCGAAATAATGCTCGCGGCAAGCCCGGTACAGCTCTCATCCGTGCCGACAGCGGCACTTCGGCGTCCCCTGGGCGAACGTTATCTTGACGCTTCGCACGCATGCGAGAACAGGCTATGCGTGCTGCGGCGCTCACACGTGAGGTACTCGCGTTCGTGCAACGCCAGCCTGTTCACCGCCACGCTATTCTTCAAGAGGCGCGTTGCTTTTGCCGTTGACACCTGCGGTTCGCAGTGCTACAAAGCCGCAAAGACAAGCCCTTTGGTGGTAAGTCTCTTATCGCAATCCATTCAGCGAGTGAGGCCGCAGACCTGCCTGGCAGGGCAGGCCTGCAGGACCGCCCAAGGTATTGTCGTGTAACACCCCACCCCACCCCGGGAGGTGAGAACCTCGCGGTTTTCACCTCCTTTTTATTTCCTGTTCAAGATTCGGAACCATCTCCCTTTGACATTCTCGGCGAATCCGTCGCGCTTCCGATCTAATCTAAAGACCGATTCGCGACTAGGAAGTCTGGACACCAGCATCCAGGCGTCTCTCCCGATTATTTTGCCGTTGGAGTGACGAACAGGTGCTGGATGAAAGCCGCCTTCGCACGATTTGCACAAAAAAAGTTTTCGATTCTCCTTGACACATACGCTCGTGAGGAACAGTATGAGTTCGAGGTTTCGCTGTTTGAGGCGAAACTCCCGCTTCTCAGTCCATTCACTGTTTCTTTAAAGGACAAGCCCCGCATCGAGCGCCAACAGGGCAGAACCTATCAGGTTCTTTTTCATTCCCTCGCGCGGGGCCCTACCTCCTGTTCGACGTACAGGTCGGCACAACCAAGACGCCAGCGGTTTTAGGCCATATCCTCACTCGCTATATGCGAGCAGGAAGTTCGTGTTTTCAAAAAGGAGATTCACCATGTCTGAACAAAACAAAACTAACGTCCGTCGTTTGTTTGAAGAAGTTTGGAACAAGGGCCATGTGCCTGTGGCGGACGAACTCTTCGCACCTACTTATACGCATCACGACAGCTCGACTCCCGATGTTGGGCGAGGCCCCGAGAGTGAGAAGAAGAGAGTGACTCTCTACCGCAATGCTTTCCCCGACATTCGTTTCACGATCGAGGACATGCTTGCCGAAGGCGAAACCGTAGTCGCTCGCTGGTCTTGCCGCGGTACCCATAAGGGCGAACTCAATGGAATTGCGCCAACCGGCAAGCAATTCAACATCACCGGTGTAAGTATTGCCCGCTTTACGAACGGCAAAATGTTTGAAGGCTATGTCAACTGGGATGCTTTGGGCCTCATGCAGCAGCTCGGCGTCGTCCCTGAGCTCGGCAAAGTCAAAGCTGTTGCCGCATCTGCCTCCGTAAGGTAGCCGTCTCGGCTTCGTCGAAAAATCGGAAGGCCCGGCCGTACAGCGGGCCTTCTGCTCGACTTCCGCGTTCAATCGATGAAACTCCCCGTCCGGACGTTTACCTCAAATACCAACTGACAACGCGCCTCAAGATATCTCGTCGCAGACTTCGCAATTATCATCGGCCCTGAGGTGCCGGTGCCGTGCGTTTGATGCCGCTGGCAAAGCCCCTGAATGGCTCCTCGGTCGCAATGCTAAGTCCCGATGAGTCGCGCAATCGGAAACTGGCTGGCTGCGATCTTCCTTCAGTCCTTGCCTACAGGTGTCTCTCGGTTAAGATAGTTTCCGCCTTGTCTCACTCCTTGACGCCCACACCGCCGCCACTCCTGGCTTTACATGACGTTACCGTTGTGCGCGCGGAGTCCGCGGAGCGGCCAGCGCTCGACGGCGTCTCGCTTCGAATCGGGGCTGGGGAACATGTTTGCATCCTCGGACCGAACGGCTGCGGCAAATCCACGCTGATCAAAACGATTACCCGCGAGTGTTATCCCGTAGCGCGCGAAGGCTCCTCGATTTCAATTCTGGGGCGCGAGCGTTGGAACATTTTCGAACTGCGCTCACTGCTGGGGATTGTATCGCCGGATCTTCTGGCTTCTTGCACCACCGATGCCACTGGCCGCGACGTGGTCCTTTCTGGTTTCTTCAGCAGCACGCGCATCTTTCCGCACCATCATCCCGATCCCGAGCATCTCGCGCGCGCGGAAGCGACTCTCGAACGGCTGGGAATCGCGCATCTCGCCGGCCGCGCCATTTCGCAAATGTCTTCCGGCGAGGCCAAGCGGACGCTGATCGCCCGTGCCCTGGTACACGATCCCCAGACATTGCTTTTCGACGAGCCGAGCAACGCGCTGGACATCGCCGCGCAATTTCAACTGCGCGACACCATGCGGCATCTCGCGCAAAGCGGTCTCTCCATTTTGCTGGTGACCCACCATGTTTCAGAAATCATTCCGGAGATCGAGCGAGTGGTGCTGCTCCGAGCGGGCCGCATTTTAGCCGATGGTCCCAAACGGGAAATCCTCACAGCCGGGAATCTCTCTTCGCTCTTCGGCGTTCCTGTCCGCCTTGTCCAGCAGGACGGCTATTTTCATTTGTATTGAGCGAATTAGGCTGCATATGTTTCCACGACTGCCGTTTTGCGGCTCTTGCGCGTGAACCAGCCCCACAAGCCCTGCACTCCGATCGCCGCCAGAAGAAGCACGACGGGATCGATGGGATGGCGATAGCGCAGCGAGGTGTGGGTCACGTAGTAAAGCAACGGAAAAACTACGGGAATAACCACGATCGGAAATGCATACTCACTCTTCCGGACAAGAAGAACAATTATGCCGATCAATGCGCAGACCGGCGCGGCATCATTGCAAACCAATATGAAACGAAGCCAAAGTGAGCCCGCTTGGCGAAACGCACCCAGCGGATTTGCCGTCCCGGTCCAGAAGTCCACAAACCGCCGCGAGATCAGCCACAACTCGATGCGCGGATGTGACTCGATAAAAGTAACTGCTTTTCTCTGTTCTTCTTCCATGAACGGGGTCTCGCCCATGCGGAGATATCGCAGAATTTCGCGGTCCTGCGTAATCGGTCCCGGCTGAAATCTGTACCGGTCGTCGTAGTTTTCGTTGTTGCCGACATACAGTTCAAATGCAAAGTTAGAGCGCAAAGGAATGAGCCTGTGGAAGACGATGTAATTGCGGACGGTCCAAGGTACGCAGCAAAGTAGGGCGATTGTTGCGGCCAGTGCGGGGCTGACGAGCCGCGCCTGTGTGCGATCGCGATGACGAACCCGATTTGCAGCCCACAGCAGCAGCACCGGAAAAAGCAAAGCGACAGCAGGATTGGTGAGGAACGCAAAACCCCACAAGCTGCCGTAGAAGCACCAATCGCGGCGGCGGCGCAATTCCCCCAATTCCAGTGTTGCCCACAGCAAAGTCGCGACTAAGAGCGCGGAAAGGGACGTGTCCCAAATCCATTCGAAAGGAATCATGATGGCATTGGGGAAAAGAGCCCACAGCCAGGCGGCTGCACTGGCGACGCCAAGCCCGGCAATGCGCTTGCCGGTGTAGAAAATCGGCACGCACGTAGCCGCGGATAAGAGAATATTCAAGAAAACTGCGGCGAAAAAGGAAGGACGTGTGTAGATGCCAAAGATTTTGAAAATGCCCGCGAGCATGTAGGGATAAACGGGCGCTATCCACGCGGTCGGGCCACTATCCCTCTGAAATGGTGACGAGAATCCCTTCCCGCTGGCAATCGAGTACGCGATGTGGCCGGTTTCCGTCTGGAATGGGACGATACTCAGAACTTGCGCCGCGAATTGCCGTTCCTGATACCAAGCGAAGCCCAAACGCGTTCCCAAAGCGATAATCACAATCAGCAAAAGAGATGTCGTGGCTTTACGCAGAGCGCTTTTCATGAACTCCTGTGTCTCCCGAGGCTCGAATCAATTCTTTCGCGAGAGGAGTTATTGCCAAACCGCAGATTCGTGGAGACGCGAGAATCCTACCTCAATCCTCAGTCGGCGCCGCAGAAGAAGTGGCGGTTATTTGTTCGTGCGGGAGATAGAGGGCGGGCGGGCATCCGGATGTTTCGAGGTCCAGTCTTCGGGAGGGAAGGCCACACGCCAGAAGCTGGGCCGTGGTTCAGAAAATTCAAGGCCGATCTCGGCCTTGCCTGCACGCACCGGGCCGAGGAACGCCACGTGACACTCTTGCTCTTCCTGCGTGCCTTTGTGCTGCATCATCACTTTGCTGCCGCTGGTCACGCGGGCGCTCACAAGGATCAAGGCGCCGTGGGCGTTGATAGCCAGGGTTTCGGTCTCTTCTTCAAACTCTTTGCCCTGCGAGTCCGTTCCGCGAACGCGCACAGCGACTTGCATCAGCACTCGTTGGCTGCGCCGGCGTGCCAAGGGATTGCGAGAACCTGTATGGGCCTGTGCCATTGCACCTCTCTCGGTCAACTATAGAAAGCCAAGCTGCATTATCGAGCGACAACGCGGTGATCGGTACTGAATCGTGGTCCCGTAAGATTTTTCCCGAAGGCCCATTGTAGTATTGGATTGAAGTCCGCGGTTAGCTTCTCTGGTCAAGCGGGACGTAGTGCCGCGTGTCGTGGCCGAGATAAATTTGGCGAGGCCGCGCAATTTTCTGTTCTGGGTCGAGCAGCATTTCTTCCCACTGGGCGACCCAGCCGGAAGTGCGCGGAATCGCGAAGAGAACCGGGAACATCGAGATCGGAAAGCCCATGGACTGATAGATGAGGCCAGTGTAGAAGTCCACATTGGGATAGAGCTTGCGCTTGATGAAATATTCGTCCTCGAGAGCAATGCGTTCGCACTCCAGCGCAATTTCCAGCAGCGGATTCTTGCCCATCAATTCGAACACTTCGTAAGCCACGCTTTTGATGATGCGGGCGCGCGGATCGTAATGCTTGTACACCCGATGGCCGAAGCCCATAAGCTTCACTTCGCCGGCCTTCACGCGCTTGATAAACTCCGGAACTTTCTGCACCGAGCCGATCTCCAGCAACATGTGCAGCACTTCTTCGTTTGCGCCGCCATGCAGCGGGCCATAGAGCGCCGCGATCGCCGCCGCCGCCGCCGAATACGGATCAACATGTGAGCTTCCGACGCCCCGAATTGTATTTGCAGAGCAATTCTGTTCGTGATCCGCGTGCAGAATGAAAAGAACATCGAGGGCGTGCTCAAGCGTCGGATTGGGACGGTACTTCGCCTCCGTCGTGCGGAAAAGCATATTCAAGAAATTTCCGGGATAGCTGAGTTCATTGTCCGGATAGACGTAAGGCATTCCGAGAGTGTGCCGGTAGGAGAATGCCGCGATCGTGGGCATCTTTCCGACCAGGCGGTAGGTCTGTTTGCGGCGCGACTCCGCGTTAAAAATATCCTTGGCATCGTGATAGAAAGTCGAAAGCGCCGCGATTGTCGAGATCATCATCCCCATGGGGTGCGCATCGTAGTGAAATCCATCAAGAAATTTCTTGATGCTCTCGTGGATGAAGGTGTGATGGGTGACGTTGTACGTCCAGTCCTTCAGTTGCGCCGGTGTGGGTAACTCTCCGTGAAGCAGCAGATAAGCCGTTTCGAGATAGGTGCTTTTTTCGGCGAGGTCTTCGATCGGGTAGCCGCGGTAGCGCAGGATGCCGGCGTCGCCATCGATATACGTAATCTTGCTCACACAGGATGCCGTGTTGTTGAACGCCGGGTCGTAACTCAGCATGCCGAACTCGGTGGGGTCCACTTTGATCTGCCGAAGGTCCATGGCCCGGATCGCGCCGTTCTTGATAGGAATTTCGTAGCTCTTGCCGGTGCGGTTGTCCGTGATGGATAGAGACTCGCGCGATACGGAAGCCCCATCGGGCTTTTTCGTTTGCGTGGCGGTCGGCGCGGAATCCATAGGGTGATCCTTGGCAGCAGAGACGGTGAACAGCTCTTACCACACCACTTTACACCAAACAGAGGCCGCCGGGAATGGGGCTTCGGAGGCATAAGTGCTGGCAGATGTGCGCCTTGGAGCCGGGGAAGGCGTGCCCGCAAAGCAGCTTCCGCAACGCTCCGATGTACCTCTTGACAATAGTCGTTATAACGAGTATCATGCCCCTGTCACACCCGGGAGGTAGCTCATGATCGATATCCGCAAAAGCCAGCAACGCGGCCATTTCAACCACGGCTGGCTCGATACTTATTTCACGTTTTCCTTTGCCGACTATTACGACCCCAAGCACGTGCAATTCCGCACGCTGCGCGTCCTTAACGACGACCGCGTCGCACCCGGCGAGGGCTTTCCCACGCACCCGCACCGCGATATGGAAATCGTCACTTACGTCCTCGAAGGCGCGCTCGAACACCGCGACAGCATGGGCTCCGGTTCCGTGATTCGTCCCGGCGATGTCCAGTACATGAGCGCAGGCTCCGGCGTGACGCACAGCGAGTTCAACGCGTCCAAGACCGAGCCCGTGCACCTGCTCCAAATCTGGATGTTCCCCGAAGAAAAGGGCCTGAAACCGGTCTACGGCCAGAAAACTTTCAGCGAAAACGAAAAGCGCGGAAAGTTGCGTCTCGTCGCTTCACCGGATGGACGCGATGGTTCTGTACAAATCCGCCAGGACAACGAACTGTACGCGACGGTGCTAAGCAAAGGCGAAGCGGTAAAGCATGAACTGAAGCCGGATCGCCATGCCTACGTCCAAGTCGCCCGCGGCAGCATCACGCTCAACGGCAAGCAACTCGACGCGGGCGACGGCGCAGCCATCTCCAAAGAAAAAGCCGTCGAGCTCGCCGGAGTCGACAACGCTGAGGTTCTTCTCTTCGACTTGGCGTAAATATAGCTGCAACCGCAGAAGCGTCAAACGCCCAGGACCTGCTCGCAAAGGGCAGCTCCTGCGCACTTTTTTATGTCGCGCGTTATTCGTAACGCAAAGCAACCATCGGATCGACGCGCATGGCGCGCCGTGCCGGTATGTAACCGGCAACTATCGCGACGGCGGAGAGCAGACCGATAGCTGCGATGAACGTGAAAGCATCGTGAGGCGCAAGCCCAAACAGCATTTTTTTCAGCACGCCCACGGTTGCTAACGCCAGACAGACACCCGCCGTCAGGCCTCCGGCAAGCACGATGATCACGTCGCGCATCACCAGACGAAGAATGGAACTACGTGGCGCGCCAAGCGCCATCCTGATACCGAATTCCGGCTGTCGCTGCGCCACTAGATAACTCAGCGCGCCATACAGCCCAATCATTGCCAGCAAAAGGGCCAAGCCACCGAAGAAGGTGGAAAGTGTGGCGAGCAAACGCTCCTGCACCAGCGAGTCGTCCACCTGCTGAGCCAGCGTACCGAAGTCCAGCGGAATTGTTTTGCTCACGCCTGCCACGGCTTCCTGCACCGCCGAAATAAGCGCCGAGGCACGCGTGCCCGTTCGCAGCTCGAATACCTGTTCTTCCGCAGGCTCCGTAATCTGCGCAATCGGGAAGTACGCGGTGGGAAGGGCTTCCTCGCGCAGCGACTCATACTTCGCATCCTTCACAAGTCCAACGATTTGAATCAGCGGCGCAGCCTTCCCTGGCTCTGGCTGGACGCGGAAATAGTTCCCAAGCGCATCACCCTTCGGAAAGAATTTTCGAGCGAGCGTTTCGTCGACTATGCCGACCGGCGCAGCTGTTTTAGAATCTCCTTCGTTAAAATTCCGTCCCGCCAAAATCGGCGTACGCATCGTCCCAAGGTATCCAGGCGAGACGAAGTTGAAATAAGCAAGCGCGGCGTCCCCCGTCGGCGCATTCGGCGCATCCACCACAAGATGGTTGTTCCACACGAAATCGCTTACCGGTGTCATGACGGAACGGCTCGCTGAGACCACGCCAGGAATCGCCCGCAACCGTCGTTCCATTTCTTCGAACATCGCAGGCTGTTGCTCGGGCGCTACTTTCGCGGTATGCAGATTCGCATGCACCAAAAGGACATTGTTGCGGTCGAAACCAGTGTCCATGGTGACGAGCTTCACGAGGCTACGCAGAAATAGCCCGCTAGCCACCAGCAACACCAGCGCCAGCGCCACCTGCGACGCGACAATCCATTTTCCCGGCCGAAACTTGGCGCGGCTCTCGGCATCCATCGCTAAGCTGCCCTTCATAGCGGACGTCAGCGATACGCGCGTGGAGCGGAACGCGGGTAGCACACCAAAGAGCAGGCCCGTGAAGACAGCGGCCGCCGCAGTAAACCCGAGAATCCGCCAGTCAAACGACAAATCAAGGTAAACCCTATTCTCGCCCGTGGAAATAAACCGCACCAGCAGCGAAGTTCCCCAGCGCGCAAATAAGACCCCCAGCAGCGCGCCTCCCGTGGAAAGCATCACGCATTCCGTCAGCAATTGCCGAATCAACCGCGCACGCGAAGCGCCCAAAGCCTTGCGCACTGCGATTTCTTTGTGACGTGCGGCCGCGCGCGCCAGCATCAGACTGGCAATATTCGCGCACGCAATCAACAGCACCAGTCCCACGACGCCCAACAGAATGTTGAGCGGCTCGTCAAATTGTCGCCGCAGGTACGAAGTCCCCGTAGCCGCCGAAACCGTCTCGAACCACTGTTTGACGTATTCTTGCTGCTCTTTTGGATCGTAATTCTGCGGCACCGTGCCCGCAAATATCTGCGGCGATGACACCGCAAGCCGTGCTTTCAATTGTTCGGGAGTGAGGCCCGGCTTGGTTCGCCCGATCACGTGCAGCCACCACCAGGATCCTCGATCAAGCCTCGTTCTTGGTCCGTCGAAAATGGCCGCCGTACAAATCGGGATCGCCACGTCAAACTTGCTTCCCACGTCCACGCCAAAAAATCCCGGCGCGCTCACCCCGACCACCTCGAAAATGTGATTATTGAGAGAAAGTGTGCTGCCTACTGCGCTCTGCGCTCCCCCAAAATGATCCTGCCAAAAGCCGTAGCTTAAGACGGCCACTCCGGGGCACCCACGCTTGTCATCCGCTGTGGTAATCAGCCGCCCGGTTGCGGGACGGACTCCGAGTGTCCTGAAAAAGTCCCCGCTCGCAAAGAGACCATTTACATCGTGTACCGCCCCGCCCTGTGCAAGATCGAATTGCGTCGAGTTCCACGCGAACACTCCGGAGAAAACGTCCTGCCGGTTTCGCAACTCTTCCCAAAGCGGATTTGAAAATGTTGTATCGCCTTCGCCGTTTCTTGACTTCGGATCTTGAATCACCAACTGCGAAAGTTCTTCTGGCTTCTGGACGGGAAGCATCCGCAACATCACAGTATCTATCAAACTGAAGATCGCCGTGTTAGCGCCAATGCCAAGAGCGAGCGAAAGTATCGCAATGCAAGAAATCACCGGCGTGCGGCCCAGAATCCTCAGACCATAGCGAATATCCTGAAAGAGCGTCTCGATAAAGTTGACGCCGCGCGCGTCGCGAATCTCTTCCTTCAGCTGCTCGTGTCCGCCAAAATCAAGCCGCGCGCGCCGCAGCGCTTCTTCGCGCGTCATTCCAGATTTGAGATTCTTCTCGACTTGCTGCTCGAAATGAAAGCGCAGCTCTGTGTCCGCTTCGGATTCAACGGTATCGCGCCGAAATAGGGAACGAAGGCGGAAAAAAAGATCGTTGAACACAAAAACCTCCCTACGCCGTCTCTAGAATCTGTGCGACGGCAGCCGCCAGTTTTTTCCAGGAATCTTTCTCGAGTTCGAGTTGCTTGCGCCCGGTTTTTGTGAGTTCGTAATATTTCGCGCGCCGGTTGTTCTCGGACGTGCCCCACTTCGCCTTGATCCACCCGCGCCTCTCCAGCCGATGCAGCGCCGGATACAGCGACCCTTGTTGAATCAGCAAAACGTCGCTCGATATCTGCTGGATGCGCTCCGAAATCGCCCAGCCATGCTGCGGTTCGAGGGCTAGCGTGCGAAGAATGAGAAGGTCCAGCGTCCCCTGTGGAAGTTCAATCCTCTTGTTACCCATCGATGGCGTCCCCTGTCACTTCGACAAGAGACAATACGCCTGCTCTTGTCGAAGCGCAAGGGGAAAGAAGGTTTTGTGGGAGAAGGAGAAGTCTACCGCCGGAAACCATCCTATGGGTATGTTTCAGATATTCGTCAGCCGCGTGTGCGCTGGAATTCGCGCATAAAGCTCGTAAGTGCTTCAACGGCCTCGAGCGCCACGGCGTTGTAGAGCGAAACGCGCATCCCGCCGACCGACCGATGCCCCGGCGTGCCCACGAGCCCCGCAGCGGCAGCTTCTTTACCGAATTGCTTTTCGATCGCTTCATCCCCGCCGGCCACGCGAAACACTACATTCATCTTCGAACGCGAAGAATTTTCTACCGGGCAGCGATAAAAGCCGCCGCTTGCTTCAAGCGTGTCGTAAAGCAGCTTCGCCTTCGCGTTGTTCCGCTTTTCAATCCCGGGGATGCCTCCCTCCGCCTCAATCCATTCCATCACCAGTCCAACAATGTATACGGCGAACGTCGGCGGCGTGTTGTACAGTGACTTTTCCTTAATAAACGTCCGGTACTGCAAAACCGTAGGCAGATTCTTGTCCGCCCGCTCGGCCAAATCCTTGCGCACGATGACCACGGTCACCCCGCTAGGTCCAAGATTTTTTTGGGCGCCCGCGAAAATCAGTCCGAATTTCTTCACCTCGATCGGACGCGAAGCAATATCTGACGACATATCCGCAACTAGCGGCACGCTGCCGGTTTCCGGCATCTCTGTCCACTGCGTGCCTTCAATCGTGTTGTTCGTGCACATATGGACATAAGAAGCGTCCGCCGAGAACCTGATCTCATCTTTGCGCGGAAGCCGGGCAAACTTGTCCGCTTCGGTCGAAGCCGCGATGTTATGCAGGACGCCTTTTTTCAATTCCCCCAGCGCCTTCGCCGTCCAAGTTCCGGTATGAATCAAATCCACGGGCTTTCCGGGCAGGCACAAATTCATCGGTGCCATTGTGAATTGCAAACTCCCGCCGCCCTGCAAAAACAGCACAGCATACTCGTCGGGAATTGCCAGGTGCTTGCGCAGTCCCGCCTCGGCCGCCGCAATGATGCTTTCGAATTCCGGCGAGCGATGGCTCATTTCCATGACGGACATTCCGCTCCCGCGCCAATCCAGCAGCTCCTTCCGGATCCGCTCCAGCACCGGCAGCGGCAAAGCCCCTGGTCCCGCATTGAAATTGTGCACGCGCTTCACGCCGCGCTCTGAAACTGTAGTCGTACTCACGATGGATGATTCCTTTCGATGAATTGTGGCCAAACCAAGGCGCCGGGGCTGCCAGTGCTTACTTAGCTCTTCAGAATAGCAGACTCCTGCGGGCGCTCCGAATCCGCGGTGTGGCCTCGATTCAATCTTCTATGCGACCTCTGCAATCGCAAACTCAACCCGTCGGCGCATCGGATCGATGCGCTCGGCTCGCACGTGTACGCGGTCGCCCAAATGCCAGGCCAGCTCCTTGGGTTTTGCTCCTCGCCCACGCCGCGCTCCAGGCGCACCCCGCCGCCCTTCGCCCCCCGACAGCGCGACAATGGCGTGATCGCGTTCCCGAAAAACACATCGCGCCCCTGCAACGTCCTCGAGCGCATTGATGGGCAGCAATCCCTCGACGAACACTTCGAACAGCTCGACAAAACACCCATACTTCTGAACCGAAATGATCAGTCCTTCGTATTCCTCGCCCAGATGCGCTTCCATGAACTGCGCCGTCTTCCAGTCCATCAATTCACGCTCGGCACCGTTGGCTCTGCGTTCCGCCTCCGAAGTTTCCGTCGCGATCTCCTCCAGCTCCGTTTCCGGATATAGCGTCGCCTCCACGCCGCGTGACGCATGGCTTGCCGCGGGCTCGGCAGCTTGCGGATGCTCCAAGGCCCACTTCAGCACGCGATGAACGATCAGGTCCGGATAGCGCCGTATCGGCGAGGTGAAATGCGTGTACTCGTCGAATCCCAGCGCGAAATGCCCGAGTGGCTCCGCGGCGTAGCGCGCCTGCTTCAGCGAGCGCAGCATCAAGTAAGAAACGATGCGCTCTTCAGGCTTGCCGGCCAATTTGCGCAATAGCCTCTGGTAATGCTGCGGCGTAATCCGCAGCTCCGTGGAACCAGGCAGCGCCACGCGCATCCCGCGTTCGCGCCCGTGTCCGTAAGAATCCGGCCGCCCCGCCTTTGTCGGCGCAGGCACGCGCCCATGTCGCACCGCAATTTCCCGCTGGTGTAAATCCGCCACGCCGAGCGAATATCCAAACGCCCGCGCCAACTCTTCAAACTCCAGAACTTTCCTCGCATCCGGTTTTTCGTGCACGCGGTGCAGCGCCGCTATCCCGCGCTTCAACAGGTACCCGTCCACCGCGCGATTCGCCGCCAGCATAAATTCTTCAATCAAACGGTGCGCGATGTTCCGCTCGCTCCGCACGATATTGGTCATCTGTTGTTGTTCGTCAAATTCGATCACCGGCTCCGGCAAATCGAAATCGATCGAGCCGTGCTCATTGCGCCGCGCATTCAGCAGAAGTGCCAGCTCTTTCATATCGCGAAAATGCCTAGCCAGCCCCGCGTACCGCACGTTAGCTTCCCTGTCGCCTTCTATCACTTTATTCACGTCGGTATACGTCATCCGCTCCGCCGAACGAATCACTCCCGGCGTCATGTGCGCGCTCAGCATCTTCCCCGCCGCGTCAAACTCCATCAGCGCGCTCATCACCAGCCGCTCCTCGCGCGGCTTCAGCGAGCACATCCCATTCGAAAGCGCCTCCGGCAGCATCGGCACCGCGCGGTCCGGGAAATACACCGAAGTCCCACGCAATCGCGCTTCTTGATCCAGCGCCGTTCCCGTTCGAACGTAGTGCGCCACGTCCGCGATGTGCACCTGCAAGCCCCAGCCGCCATCCGCCCGCCGCTCCACGTAAACGGCGTCGTCAAAATCCCGCGCTGTCTCTCCATCAATCGTCACAATCGGCAAATGCCGAAAATCGTCGCGACCTGCGCGTTCCGCTTCGCTCACCGCTGCGGCCCGCTGTTCTGCTTCCCTCAAAACCGCGCCGGAAAATTCGTGTGGCAAATGATGCTTGCGAATGATGATCTCGGTATCCACCCCGAGTTCGCCGGGTCGCCCCAAGATTTCGATCACCCGTCCCGTAGGCGCCGCTCCGCCCCGCGGATAACGCAGCAGCTCCACGTTCACCACTGCTCCATCGAGTTCCGGTAGCCTCCCTCCGCGCGCCCCTTGCCCTCGAGCAACGCTCAAACCCAATTTCTCTCGCAGCGCCGAAGTCAATTCCTCACCAGGAGGAATTTCCACCTCATGCTGCATTCGAACGTCATAAGGCATCACCACGTTCCCGCGCGGCCCATAACGAAACAACCCAACCACCGACGGATGCGCCCGCCCCAGCACGCGCACGATTCGCCCTTCCGCCCGCTGCCCGCCTCGCGCTCCGCCGCGAGACTCACTGACGCGCTGCAGCCTCGCCACCACTCGGTCTCCGTGCATCGCGTCTTCCACAGCGTCTCGCGGAATAAACACGTCTCCATCGAGCTGCGGCATCGGCACATCCGGCACCACAAATCCGTATCCGTCGTGATGCAACACCAGCCGTCCCCGCACTTCATCTCGCGCTGTCGCAGGACCAACCGCCTGCCCCCGAACGTTCCCCGTGGAACTTTGTGCCGAGCGCCCAGTCTCCGGCATATTCCGCCCTGCCGCTCCAGCCTCTTCAGACCCCTGCCCGCTCGAGCGAGCTCCCATGCCTCCCGGCTGCTCCCCCACTTTTCTGCCCGCCAGGTGGTACCGTCCCCCTGGCAGCTCCTCAATCGCCCCCCGCTTCCTCAAAGAAACCAGCATCTTAAACAGAGCTTTGCGCTCCGCCTTTCTCAGGTGTAGCCCCGCCGCGATCTCGTTCGCAGACACCTCCCCTTTCGTAACCTGCAGAAAACGCAATATGTTATCTGGACTCAACGAGGATGGGCGTGGCATAAGCTGGATGCACCCCGGCGCGGCACTACTCTTTCACAAAGATTCTGTCACTTTTTTTCATTTTTACAGGAACTTTTTTCGTCCAACCGGGATTAATAGGTAGGCCAACACACGACCGGCCAGCCGCCCTCCGTCAGGCTGGCCGGACATCCCCGAAAGGGGACACAAGGAGGCGGAACGACCTGGTCCGCCTCCTCTTTTTTATACCCGCGATCTCTTCCCCCAGTCGACCCCAGTGTCATCCCGAGCGCAGCGACCGAAGGTTCCGACCCTGTCGGAAGGGATCTGCTTTTTTCTTTTCGTCGATTATGTAGCGGTCGGTCCTCAGTTTCATGCAAAAGCAACCAGAGCGCTAATAATCGGGTGCCCCATGTATCGTTTTTATATGTGGGGCTTTTGACTTTTCCACCGTCTCACCAAACTCCCAAATTCCCGCCAACCGCTTCAAACCACTCCAGTTTCCCGTCTCACGTTCGAATGATATACACTCAATAATAGTCCTTGACAGTAATGAGAATCCATGGTATCCTTCCCCATGTTCTCGTCGCCACACTCCTCGCTGCCCGCACCCCGCCCACTCGTTTCCCACAACAATTTTCCGCGTCCCATAATATTCGCCGCAACTCCCTTAGAATCAACACTTCCAATACCACCTGTAACTATTCTTTCTAAACCGCTTACAGCCGCCCGCTTTCCTTTAGAATCAACACTTACGAAAAAACCCCAGGGGGAGGGGTCAATTATCGTTAACCAGATTTCCGACGAGGAAATCTGTCCTGACGAGCGTAGCGAGGAAGAACCTCTCTGCATTTCCGGCGAGGAAATAGCCCTACTGGAATCCGGCGCCCGAACGTCCCGCTCGCCTTTTCCTTCCGTGCCGGATTTACCTCACCTTGCATCGAACGGGCAGGAGCGACGCTATGGGACTTGCGGCATTTCGCGATCACAAATATCTGAGTCTCGAAACCTTCAAAAAGAGCGGCGAGGGCGTGAAGACCCCGGTGTGGTTCGCAGCCGATCCAACCAGCGATCTCGCCGGAAACGACGCGCGGCTCTTCATCTACACGATCGGAAATACGGGGAAAGTGAAACGCATCCGCAACAATGGCCACGTGAAAATCGCGCCCTGTACTATAAAGGGCGAGCCGCTCGCCGGATTCGTGGACGCGACCGCCGTAATCGTGACCGGAGAAGAAGCTAGACGAGGAATGCGCTTGCTCAACAAGAAATATTTTCCGTTGAAACAGCTTCTCGGTTTTTTCGCGCTTTTCAGCCGGCGCGAAAGAATCGTCATGGTGCTCCGCCCAGTGTAGTTGCTTTGACGCGCGTTTTTCGTTGCCGAGCGAACGCTGAATCGCGCAGCCTCCGAAACGCTTCGTCGCCGCGTTACGGCTCATCGAAGGGAATGCCCGTTTGCTTGGAGATGGCGCGGAGATCTTCGACGATCGGCATGATCAGCGGCACGCCGTTTTTGCGTCGTTCGCGTTCAGCAATGCGTTCGGGATCGCCCGGGATTAGCGGACCGTTGGTTCCGGGAGCGGGTTTTGTGGCGCGAAAAACGCGGACGTAATCGTCAATCTGCCGCTTAAAGGAATCCGCGTCGATAAAACCGTCGATGCGCATCGCGCCGAAAAAATGGCCGATGCCTTTGCCAACGCTGGTGGTTGGAATTTCCTGACGCAACGCGAAGGGCGGAGCGAACGGTCCCCAATTCGCGCCGCTGAGCACGGCGCAGAGCACATCCACCATAATGGCCAGGGCGTAGCCTTTGTGTCCGCCGCGTTCGCGATCGGAGCCGAGCGGAAGGAGTGCGCCGCCGTTCACGGGATCGTCGGGATTCGTGGTGTTGCGGCCCTGATTATCGATTCCCCAGCCGATGGGAATCGCTTCGCCTTTGCGGCGGGCCATCTCAATTTTCCCGTAAGCGGCGGCGCAAGTGGCCATATCAATCACAATCGGCGGCTCTTCTTTGCCGGGAAACGCGATGGCAAGGGGATTCGTGCCGAGCATGCGCTGCATGCCCCACAAGGGCGTGACGAGCTTGCTGGAATTAGTCATGGCCCAGCCGATCATGTCGCGCTCGAGGGCCTGGAGAACGTAATAGCCGGCGATGCCGAAATGATTGGTGTTGCAAACGCTGACCCAGCCGGTGCCGGCTTTTTCCGCCTTGTCCATGGCGATGCGATTTGCTTGCGGACCAACGACGAGGCCGAGGCCGTTATCACCGTCGATGGTCGCGGTGCTCAAAGTGGACCGAACGGTTGCAATCTTTGGCTTGGGATTGATGAGCCCCTCGTTGAGCAAACCAAAATAACTGGAGAGGCGGGCTACACCGTGGGAGTCGATGCCGCGGAGATCCGCTGAAGCGAGAACGTCGGCGGACTGAACCGCATCGTCTTTGGGGACACCGAAATGGAGGAAGACGCGAATGCTGAATTCGCGCAGAGCATCGATGGGAAAAACCTTGGCCTCAACGGCGGGCATGTGCAGCCTTTCTTTGCGCAAACGTCTTTGCGCGACCGTGGCATTGTGAAAGAAGTTGCCATTTCCAGTTTAGCTTCGCGCAAAACCTTAGGCCAGGCGTTCGGCCACGTCAAGCGCCGAACGAGTTTTGCAAATTGATAGTCCGGCGGAGAACTAGAAAGAACTGGGTGGAGAGATCCTTGCCGACTGTGGGACGGTGGCGTAGGATTCGGGAACTCCGCGGCTGCGAATGGAGATCTCTGGTGACCCGATGCCAACACTTTACAACCTTCAAGTTTACAATTTTGTGGTGCGGAACCGTTATAATCGCCGCATGAAAAATCACATCCGGCGAATTCGCATTCTCTCTCTTCTGTTTTTTTCTGCACCACTTCTCCTTGCGCAGGACGCGCCACCGACGGTGCCATTGCCGAACGGCAAATCTTTGGGTGCAGTTCCGGGCGCGCCGCGGCCCATCAACAATCTTCCCACGGCGATCGCGCTTTCGCCCGACGGACGGTATGCGGTGCTGCTGCACAGCGGGTATGGCGCGTACAGTTCGGGAAAGGAACAATCTCTCTCCGTGCTCAATCTCGAAACGAATGAACTTGCCGATTTTCCGGACAACCGGCTGGGCAGCGAAGCGCGGCAAACGTATTTTCTGGGGCTGGCGTTTAGCCTGGACGGCAAGCATGTCTATGCGAGCATGGCCTCTCTTACCGATCCGCTCGGCAAGAAAAGGGGCAGTACGGGCAACGGCATCGCCGTTTATAGCTTTGAAAACGGACGCATCGCTCCAGAGCGATTCCTGCGTTTGACGCCGCGCACCAAGATTCCGGCAGGGAAACTGCGGCGCGCTCAGTTCAAGGACGTTACTTATCCGGCGGGGCTGAGTGTTGGTATGAGCGGAGGAGAGGAGAGCTTGCTCGTCGCTTGTAACAATTCCGATGAGTCGGTGCTGCTCAGTGTGCGCGACGGCAAAATCATTCATAGGTTTGATCTTTCCACGATGAAGCGTATCCCGGCGTCGCTGCCGTACACGACAGTGATGACCAAAGACGGGAAACGGGGCTTCGTTTCCCTGTGGAATGCTTCGTCGGTTGCGGAGCTCGATTTGCTTCGCGGACGGGTGCTGAGGATTATTCCCTTGCGCAAGCCAGCATCGCCGCTCGCGGGAGGGTCGCATCCGACAGCGCTTCTGCTGAATCGGGACAACTCACGGCTTTATGTCGCATTGACTGACCGGGACGAAATTGACGTGCTCGATACGGGCTCGGGCCAGGTTGTGTCCTACCTTTCCACAAAACTTCCGGGACAAAAATACGGCGGCAGCGATCCGGAATATCTGACTCTCTCGCCAGACGAAAAGACGCTGTTTTCCGCAAATGCGATATCTGATTCGGTAGCAGTGTTTGATCTTACGAAAAATGGCGCCAGCGAGGATGCGCAAGCCGCGGGATTCATTCCCACGGAGTGGTACCCCACCGTTGTTGCCGCAACCGGCAAGGATCTGCTCATCGCGAGCGGCAAAGGGCGAAGTTCCGGACCGAATCCACAACCGATCGGCAAGAGAAGCGACGGACGTCCACGCTATCCCTATGGGCCGGCGATGATACACGGCTCGCTGGCGCGCATTCCGCTTGCCGACGTGACGGCTAACCTCGCGGTCTACACAAAGCAGGTTGTTGAAATGAACGCGTCGCGCGGCAATGGCGACCGAGTGCCATTCGCGAGCGGCGAAAACAGGATTCATCATGTGATTTACATCATCAAGGAAAATCGGACGTACGATCAGGTGTTCGGCGATTTAGCGGGCGCCAACGGCGATCCTTCACTGACGATGTATGGGGAAGAGATCACGCCGAATCAGCACAAACTAGCGCGGCAATTCGGCATTCTAGATAATTTTTACGACAGCGGGGAAGTCTCTGGGGACGGCCATGTGTGGTCGACTTCGGCGTCCAACTCGGACTACAACGAGAAGACGTGGCCGATCGCGTATCGCGGTAAGGAACATACGTACGATTCGGAAGGCACTTTGCTGAGCGGCGTGTCCGCAGAGGACGAAATTCCGGATGCGGGCGAACCTACAGGTGGTTATCTATGGAAAGATTTTGCGCGGCATGGAGTTACTTACCGGCACTACGGAGAATTCATCGTGAGCCGCTGGTGCAATGAAAAGAACAATGCGGAAGAACCCGCCTCGGGTCCACCGAAAGCGGCGGGGGAGAATTGCGCGCGCGACGTGATCCGTAAAGGCGAGCCGCTCGAAAACAATGTCGGTGACCCGCGAGGCGGGCCCAGCCCTTACCCGTGGGCCATTCCGATTCTGGCGAAGAATGTTGCGAGCGAAGTCGAGTTGCAGGGCCACTTCGATCCGCACTTTCCCGATTTTGAGGTGGCGTACCCGGATCAGTTGCGCGCGGATGAATTCTTGAATGAATTTCATGAGTTCGTGACAGCGCGCGAGGCGGGAGAAGACACGATGCCGCAATTCATTCTATTGCGGCTGCCGGACGATCACACAGCAGGCCTAACGAAAGGCCAACCGAAGCCAGCGGCGTCCGTTGCGGACAATGACCTAGCCATCGGGCGCGTCGTTGACGCGGTGTCGCACAGCCCCTATTGGGACGACACAGCGTTCTTGATTTTGGAAGACGACGCGCAGGACGGGCCGGATCACGTGGACTCGCACAGGAGCATCGCGCTGGTGATCAGCAAGTACGCGCCGATGCTGAAGGGTGAAGGCGCGGAGGCTAAGCCGTTTGTCGATCATTCGTTCTACACGACGGTAAATGTGGTTCGCACAATCGAAGCGTTGCTGGGCGTGCCGCCGATGAACGCGAACGATTCGCGCGCGGCCGTGATGGTGCCGCTTTTCAGCGGAACGGGAGAGCAGCCGGCGTTTAGCGCGGATTACCGCAACCGCGACAACGGGCTGATCTATCAAATGAACACGAAAGAGTGGAAAGAAGGGAAAAATCTGGATTTCAGCCACGCCGACGCGGTCGATACCGCGCTGCTGAACAAGTTTCTTTGGAAGGATCGCATGGGCGATACTGCAATGCCGCAGCCGCAGCACAATGTTTTCCCTGAAGATGTGGCGAACAAGACCTCAAGAAAGGATGTGGACTAGTCTCGGTTTACGACGTGGCGGTAGAGGACAGGTGCGATTGTTCAACGCGGTGACGTGCGCGATTCCTGGAGGGAAGCAGCCGGAGCAGGTGACTGACAATTGCGGCGCGTCAGGACAGGCGCCGCTGACGCACGAAGCGATGTCGGGCGTGCGGAAAATTTACAAAAAGAAGATTCGCGCGCTTGTGCACGATCGCTGGTGAAAATCTACAAGCCTTGAAATCATTGGCGGGCCGCCGCAATGGGATGAGACGCGGACGCCAGGGCGCGGAGTGAATCGGTGTAGGGAGCGCGGGCGACGCCGCGTTCGGTGAAAATGGCGGCGATGTAGCGGAAGGGGGTGACGTCGAAGGCGGGATGCGCGGCATGAACGTCTGGCGCGATGCGAACGCCCTGCAGATGAGTGACTTCGGCGGCGGAGCGCTCTTCGATGGGAATGTGATCACCGTTTGGGATGGAGAGATCGAAGGTGGAGACGGGCGCGGCAATATAGAAGGGCACTTTGTTTTCTTTGGCCAGGACAGCAATTTGGTACGTGCCGATTTTGTTGGCGGTGTCACCATTGGCGGCGATGCGATCGGCTCCGGTGACGATGGCGCCGACTTTGCCGGTTTTCAGAAAATGGCCGACCATGTTGTCGGTGATCAGCGTGAGGGGAATTCCGCCTTTGTGGAGTTCCCATGCGGTGAGACGCGCGCCTTGTAAATAGGGGCGCGTTTCGGGAACGAGGACGTGGATTTTTTTGCCGCCTTGGAAGGCGACGCGGATGACACCGAGTGCGGTGCCAATTCCGCCGGTGGCTAGGGCGCCGGCGTTGCATTGGGTCATGACCTGGCCGTTGGTTGGCATGAATTCCGCGCCAAAGCGGCCGATGGCTTCGTCGGTGGCTTTCTTTTCGAGATGAACTTGACGCGCTTCTTCGACCATTGCCTGGCGGATTTTGGCGAGGTCGGAAGTTTGCGCCGTAAGTTCGGCAAAGCGGCGCTTCATGCGCTCGATGGCCCAGAAGAGGTCGACGGCGGTAGGACGGGTTTTCGCGAGGGTCTCGCAAATCTCCGCCAATTCGGTACGCAAGACGTCTACGGATTTTGCCGAAGAATGAAGAACGCCTAGGGCGGCTCCCATCGCTGCCGCGACGCCAATCGCTGGGGCGCCTCGAATGACCATGTCGCGGATGGCTTTAGCGACTTCGCGATAATCGGTGTACGTGTAGCTGACTTCCTGGGCGGGAAGAAGGCGCTGGTCGAGCATGACCACGCCACGGTCGGTCCATTGGATGGGCTGTGCTACGTACATTCCTGTTGAGACCTCGGAACGAATCATTGTAGCGAACGCTGGCGAAGAAAACGAATCGGTCAGTGGGCGGAGGGCATTTTTGTGAAGCCTTGGGTGCCGAGAATGGTTACCGCGGCGATCATGGAGTTGTAGCCGAGGTGCAGCAAAAAACTGGCGAATACGGAGCCAGTGCGGGCACGAGCGAATGTGAAGATGATACCGACGACGATAAGCACCAAAACAAGGCGCCAAGTCCAGCCGAGCTGCGCGCCGTGCATCAGTCCGAAAAGGACTCCGGTAACGATTACGCTGGTGGCTACGCCGAAGGATTTTGCTAGCAAAGGGTAGAGATAACCGCGAAATACGGTTTCCTCGACGAGCGGAGCCACCAAAACAGCCATGGCCATAAAGAGCAAGGCCGTGTTCTTGTAGCGGAACAGCTCTTCGATGGGCACATTTTCCGGCGGCTGGACCTTCGCGGTAACAACGAATACCACGAGGGAAAGAGCGCAGCCGGAAAAAAAATAGATCCAGGGACTCCGCGGCGCGCCGCCGTTGCGCCGCGTGATTCTTCTCCAACCGAGCGTGCGCCAAAACGGAAAGCCACGAAGAACCGCCAAGGTGACGTAGAGAAAAAGGAAAATGAAGGCGTACCAAAGAACCATGCTGCCGATGGCGAACACCGGCTTTGACATGACGAACCGTTCGAAATCCTTTTCATTGGAGAAATGGTGGAGGGGGGCGTAGTAAATCGCAAAGCCCGCCTGGATGAAAATCAAGCTAAAGAATCCAAAAAAAAGAAACAGGACGAGATGCGTCCAGGACCAGGAGATGCGCAGATCCTCGGGCAGGAGTGATTTATGGGAGTAGGTGGTAAGCGTTGGAGGAACGGTGGCGGCGAGGGTGATGGGATCGCCTGCCAGGGGCGGTTCGGCGGGAGCGGAAGGAGGCTGAGCGGCGCCAGCGCCGGAATCTTCGGGAGATTTCGAAAGGGTTTCCTGACCGGGCGGGAGAGATGAATTTTCGTCGAAGACGTTCATGGTTTGCCTTGGCGCGACGTTTTCGGCCAGCCCGCGGCCAGCGCAGCGGCAACCAGAGGCAGGAGCAGTTCGTGGTGGCCCGTGATGGCGTAGCCGCGCGATTGGGATTTGCGGCCGCCGCGTTGGGAAACGGTGGGACGCTTCACTACATTCTGCAATGGACGGTAGTGCTGGATAAAGTCGAAGTTCGCTGTAGTGATTGGCTGCAAGGGCACACCGAGATTGCGGACGACGCTCACGGCCTTCAGAAAAACCTCGGGAAGAAGCACGGCTGATCCCCAGTTCAAGTAGACACCGCCGGGATGCATTTGTTTCACGAGAGCGCAGAAGAGGCGGAAATCGAGAAAGGTGGCGGCGCCGAGGCAAGGGCCGTCGGCGGCGGGATGCATGTGCGGAATGTCGGTGCCAATGGCGAGATGAATGGTGACGGGAATGCGTTGCTTGTAAGCGGCGACCAGGACGCTGGAGGCGGCGTGCTTTACGTTCAAGATCCCGCTATTCAGAAATTGTCCGGCGGCTTCGCCGTAACCGATGTGGAGGCGAGCCGCGAGCTTTGAAAATTCGTTGACGTACTCCCCGGTTTCGCTGGCCATGCCGAACCGGCCGGCGCCGAGACCGGCTTCGACATCTTCGGAGGTGTTTCCGGCAAGAGCGATTTCGAAATCATGGATGAGGGCGGCGCCGTTCATGGCGATTCCGGAGACGAAGCCGCGGCGCATGAGATCAATGAGGATGGGACCGAGGCCAACTTTGATCACGTGACCACCGATGCCCCAAAGGATGGCGCGGCGTTGCTTTCGAGCGCGATGAATGGCGGCGAGGAGATGGCGCAAATCGTCCGCAGCAAGAAAATGTGGAAGTGAGTCGAGAAATTTTGTCAGAGAGGCGTGGGAGACAGGAGGTTTGGCAAAGTGGCGGACATTCACTTTGCTCCTGCGAGAAGAGAGTGGATACGTGCGAACTGCGCCGAAGGTGAGGGGCGGGGTGGAGTAGATGCTCATAGAGGTTTACATACTGTATCGCGCGAGTGGCTTGATACCAAGCAGGCAGGAGGCGTGCGAAGAGAGGTCACCGCATGCCGTGCCCCTGCGACGAAGAAGGCAAGGGTCGTCATTTGGCTGAGGGAGCGCTGCTGGGGTTGTGTCCATTCGCGTGGCCGTTGTTGGAGAGGCCGAGGACGCGAGCGAGAGCCTGGCCAGTATAGGACTTCTTTGTGCGGGCGACGAGTTCGGGCGGGCCTTGGGCGACGATGCGGCCGCCGCCTTCGCCCCCTTCGGGGCCAAGATCGATGATCCAATCGGCCTGTTTGATGACGTCGAGGTGATGCTCAATGATGAGGACGGTGTTGCCGAGAGCGACGAGACGCTGAAGGACGTCGAGGAGTTTGCGAACGTCGTCAAAGTGCAGGCCAGTGGTGGGTTCATCGAGGATGTAGAGAGTGCGGCCGGTCTGGCGTTTGGAAAGCTCGCGGGCGAGCTTGATGCGCTGAGCTTCGCCTCCCGAGAGCGTGGTTGCGGATTGGCCGAGCGTGACGTATCCGAGGCCGACTTCAACGAGCGTCGAAAGCTTTTGCTGAATTTGCGGAATATTTTCGAGGAGCTTCAGCGCGTCGGAAGAGGGCAGGTTGAGAATGTCGCTGATGGTGTGGCCCTTGTAGCGAACAGTGAGAGTTTCCGAATTGTAGCGTTTGCCGCGGCAGACTTCGCACATGACGTAGACGTCGGGGAGGAAATTCATTTCGATGCGGCGGAGTCCGTCGCCCTGGCAGGCTTCGCAGCGGCCGCCCTTCACATTGAAGCTGAAGCGGCCGGGCCGATAGCCGCGCTCGCGCGATTCCGGAAGCATGGCAAAGAGCTCGCGAATGGGCGCGAAAACTCCGGTGTAGGTGGCGGGATTTGAACGCGGCGTGCGGCCAATGGGAGCTTGATCGATCTCGATGACTTTATCAATCTGGTCGGCGCCGAGGAGTTCGCGGTGCGCGCCTGGCGGCTCCATGGAACGATAGAGTTTCTGGGCGAGAGAGCGATAGAGAATGTCGTTGACGAGGGTGGATTTGCCCGAGCCGGAGACGCCGGTGACGACAGTGAGCAGACCCAAAGGAAGCGTCACGTCGACGTCTTTCAAGTTATTTGCGCTCGCGCCAAGAATCTGGATGGCTTTGCCGTTGGGGCTGCGGCGCTTTTCCGGGATAGCAATGCGCAAAGCACCACTGAGATAGCGTCCCGTGAGCGATTCGGCGCTGGCAGCGATCTGCTCGGGCTTGCCTTGAGCAACGAGATAGCCTCCAGCGTCGCCTGCGCCAGGGCCCAGATCAACGACAAAATCGGCGCGGCGAATGGTGTCTTCGTCATGCTCGACGACGAGGACGGTGTTGCCAAGATTGCGGAGCTGTTCGAGAGAACCGAGAAGTCGATCGTTGTCTCGTGCGTGAAGGCCGATGGACGGCTCATCAAGAACGTAAAGAACGCCGCGGAGGCGCGAGCCGATCTGGGTGGCAAGGCGAATGCGCTGGGCTTCACCGCCGGAAAGCGTGGCCGCGGAGCGGTCCAGGCTGAGATACCCAAGACCAACGGCGAGGAGAAAGTCGATGCGTTCGGCGACTTCCTCAAGCGGCCGGCCGGCAATTTCGTGCTGGCGGGAAGTGAGTTGCGCGAGGATTTTGTCCACCGCCGGGCGGGAGGCTGCGAGAGAGAGCGCTGTGAAGTCGGCGATGGAATAGCCGGCCAGCTTGACGGCGAGCGATTCCGGACGAAGGCGCTTGCCGTGGCACACGTTGCAAAGCGTGGCGGACATGTATTGCGTCATCCATTCGCGATACGAATCGGAATTGGATTCCGCGAAGTTGCGATCCAGAAATTTCAGGATGCCTGGAAAACGGAATGCCTTTTCGCTGGAAGACTTTTTAGCGGCGGATTCTTTTTGTTCCGGAGCGCCGCGACCATTCGAAGAGGGATAGCCATAGAGAAGCAGGTTCTGGATGCGCGGCGGGAATTTTTCGAAGGCCGTTTCCAAATCGAAGTGATAGGCATAGGCGGCAAGTTCGAGCGTGCGTTTCAGGATCGCGGAGCTGGATCCAGGACCCAGGCCGCCGTCGAACAGAGGACGAGTCCAGTCCGTGATGATCCGGGCAGGATCGAAATCGTATTTGGAGCCCAAGCCATTGCAAGCAGGGCATGCGCCATACGGCGAATTGAAGCTGAAGGAGCGCGGCTCGAGTTGCGGAACGGAAATGCCGCAGTCCGGGCAAGCCAGCTTTTCCGAGAAAACATGCTCCTTGCCGCCAACGACGGCGACGGTGACGAGCCCTCCTGCGAGTTTGAGAGCCGTGGCGATGGACTGCTCAAGGCGGGCCGCGATGCCTTGCTTGACGAGGAGCCGGTCCACGACTACTTCGATAGTGTGGTTCTTGCGTTTGTCGAGACTGGGGGGGACGTCCAGGGGGAAAAGTTCGCCGTTGACGCGCACGCGGACGTAACCATCTTGCGCCAACTTTTCGAACTCCTTACGGTAAGCTCCCTTTCGCCCACGAACAACGGGCGCCAGAATCATGATGCGATCGTCGGGCTGGCACAGCTCGCCACTTAGAATGGCCTGAACGATCTGTTCGCTGGACTGCCGCGAGATGGGTTTGCCGCATTTGGGGCAGTGCGGGACGCCGACAGAGGCGTAAATGACGCGGAGGTAGTCGTAGATTTCCGTGATAGTGCCTACGGTGGAGCGGGGTGAGCGCGTGGTGGTTTTCTGCTCGATGGCGATCGAGGGGGAGAGACCTTCAATGACATCGACTTCCGGGCGCTCCATCTGGTCCAGAAACTGGCGGGCGTAGGCGGAAAGCGATTCGACGTAGCGGCGCTGACCCTCCGCGTAGATAGTGTCAAAGGCCAAGGAGGATTTGCCGGATCCGGAGAGGCCGGTGATGACGGTCAACGTGTTCCGGGGGATTTCGAGGCTGATGTTTTTCAGATTGTGCTGGCGCGCGCCCCGAATTACCAGTTTAGTCAGGCCCATGAGACGAGAACGCTCCCTCCACAGGAGCTCCAGCGCCCAGTAGGTAGACTGAGGCCAGAATAGCTCTTTACAATAGCAGGGAGAATTCGGCGGGGTCAAGAATGGCTGAATAGAGGAAGGGCCCTTTCTAAAAGGAATGGGCATTTGACCATAAGGGGTTTACCTGACGGATAAATTTTCACGGGGGTAGAGCATTTTTACCCGCCTATAAAGCGACAAGCCACTGAAAACAAATAAGTTACACTTGGCTTGCCGTGTGCATGACTAAAGACAGTGGGGGAGGCGAACCGAGGATCCCTTTAGGGGATTGAGGGCTGGGCCGGTTCGTTTCTCCCCCCTATGACTTTTACCGACCGGTGCCTGGAAAGTCCCTCCGGACCGTCACCAACCAATCGCAGATCACCCAAACGAACCCGAGCACGGCGGAAGTGTCTGCGGCCGGTACGCGCCCACAAGAGAAAAATTGATGGTTTGGATGGGAAAGATTTCAAGACCGAACAAGTGCGCTTCTCGAAAGGCTAATGCACTTCCCAAGAGCGGGTGGCGTAGTCGCCCATAGTGAGAAAGAGCATGATGGCGAGCCAGAAAACGCCACAAATGATGATGAGCTTGGTCCGCTTCGCACTGTAGTAGGCGTGCATAAAGAAGAGAACGACAAGAAGGGCCTTACAAGTGGCGATCACGAGGGCCACGATGATATTCAGGCCCGCGAAGTATGCGTTGAGATCAACGGTGGCGGCGAAAACGGTGGTGCCCGTGAGAACAATCAACGAGGCAAAAATCAAGAGGTAAAGTTTGGGCGAAACAATGTGTTCGGACACGCGCACCTCTCCCGAATGAGCTCGCTAATGGCGGTCTATCAGATAGAGCAACGGAAACAGATAAATCCACACGATATCGACAAAGTGCCAGTAGAGACCGATGTTTTCTACTGGCGTATTGTACTCTGGAGTGAAACGCCCCTTTAACGACTGAAGGATCAGCGAAATCAGAAGACCAGCACCCACGATCATGTGCAGGGCGTGCAAACCCGTCATGCCAAAATAGAGAGAGAAGAAAAGCTGCGAGTGCGCATTGACGGCACCGGGGCCACCAGCCTTCGCGGTTAAGTCTTCCAGTTCCGTCTTTTCAGTTTCGAGGGCCTTGCCGCTGAGGCCGCAGGCAGAAGGATTGTTGGTGCAGTAGTAGAGATCAAAGCTAAGGCCGGGAATGTGATGCTCGACATATTTGGCGTGATACTCGATGGCCTTGATGCCGAGGAAGACCGAACCCAAAGCCAAAGTGAGAATCAGGAACAGTGTGACCAGCTTCTTCTTACCGACTTGGGCAGACCAGACCGACATAGCCATCGTCAAGCTGCTGCCGATCAAGACGGCAGTATTGATTGCGCCCCATTTCAAATCGATGGTGCGGCTGGAGAAAGCAAAAACGTCGGCGTAAGCATGGCGGTTAATCGTGTAGGTAAGAAAGAGGCCGCCGAAGAACAGGATTTCGGTGGCCAGAAAGATCCACATGCCGAGAGTAGCAGACTCCTTCTGCTGCTCGAGCGTCTCAAAGTGTCCGTAAAGTTCTCCGGTGCGATGCACTCGGTACCCCTCTTCCCCTTCGATTTCCGGCGCCTCTGAAGGTGCCAGTACTTCAAGCTAAATTCGCCGTAGTGCTCAGTCGTCTCCGTGAGCCGGCGCGAGCGGCCCAACAGAAGTCGCAAGTCCGAGATCCGGCCGGTTCTTGTAATCGTACGGCTCCCAGTCCACCACCGGTGTGACTTCGAAATTCTCGGTCGGCGGCGGGGAAGCAGTAGTCCATTCCAGGCCCGTAGCCGGCCAGGGATTGGGCCCT
The DNA here is from genome assembly GCA_963753745.1 of uncultured Acidobacteriota bacterium. GTDB lineage: Bacteria > Acidobacteriota > Terriglobia > Acidiferrales > UBA7541 > Acidiferrum. The sequence continues at coordinate 120,476 of CAVWDX010000011.1, read as the reverse complement.
GCCGCCTTCCCATAGCGCATGGACCAGGTGAAATAAATCATAGGGAGCAGGTAGCCGATGGCCAGGATGGAAGCTCCCGCCGTGGACAAAACGTTAAGCACCTGAAACTCCGGCGGATAGTTGTGATAGCGGCGCGGCATGCCCATGAAACCAAGAAGGAATTGCGGGCCAAAGGTCAAGTTGAATCCCACGAAAAGCGTGACCGCAGCGATGCGCGCCAGAAACTCCGGATACAGTTTCCCGGTGATTTTCGGCCACCAGAAGTGCAAACCACCCAGGTAGCCCATGATGGCGCCGCCAACCATGATGTAGTGGAAGTGGGCGATCACGAAATAAGTGTCGTGGATGTGGATATCCAGGCCCAGACAGGCGAGGAACAAACCGGTCAGTCCGCCGATGAGAAACAGCCCAATGAATCCGAGAGAGTAGAGCATCGGGGTGTCATAAGAAATGGAACCCTTGTAGAGGGTGGCTGTCCAGTTGAAAACTTTGACGGCCGAAGGGATGGCCACGAGATAGCTGAGAAGCGAGAAGGCCAACGCTGCGTAGGTGGACTCTCCGGTCAGAAACATGTGATGCGCCCAGACGAAGAAACCGATCACGGCGATGGAGATGCTCGAGGCGGCGATGAACGCATAGCCGAAGATGGGCTTGCGCGCGAAGGTCGGGATGATTTCGCTGATCACGCCCATGGCGGGAAGAATCATGATGTAAACGGCCGGATGCGAATAGAACCAGAACAGGTGCTGGAAGAGAATGGGGTCGCCCCCGAGCGCGGGATTGAAAAAGCCAAGATGGAGGGTGCGTTCAAGCGCTACGAGAAGAAGCGTGATGGCGATGACCGGGGTACCTAAGATAAAGATGATGCTGGTGGCGTAGTGAGCCCAAATAAAAAGAGGCAAGCGAAACCAGGTCATGCCGGGAGCGCGCATGGTGTGGATGGTCACAACGAAGTTGATACCCGTAAGGATGGAGGAAAATCCATTGATGAAAATTCCGATCACCGCGGGCGCAACCGCGGAGTTCGAATAGACGCTGCTGAGTGGCGTGTAAAAGGTCCAGCCGGTGTCAAGCCCGCCGGTTGCAAAGGCATAGAGAACAAAACAGCCACCGGTGATGTACACGTACCAACTGAGGAGATTGAGCTTGGGAAAGGCAACGTCTTTGGCGCCAATCATGAGCGGAATAAGAAAATTACCCAGCACGGCTGGAATGGAAGGAATGAGGAAAAAGAAAATCATGGCCACGCCGTGCATGGTGAAGAGCTTGTTATAAGTCTCGGGTGAAACGAGGAGCCCTTCAGGAGTGAGCAGGTGGATTCGAATCATGGCGGCGAAGATGCCGCCAAGGGTGAAGAAGAAAGTCACACCCGCGAGATAGAGCCAGGCAATACGCTTGTGGTCGGTGGTCAGCAACCAGGAGCGGATGCCGTAGGACGAATTCAGGTAATGCTCGCGAGGCATGGTGTGTGCCGGCGTTGTAGTTGTCGTAGCCATGGCTTATTTTTTCCCTGCCGCTATCACGCCCGCACCAGTCGGGGGTGCCGGCTGCGATTGCAAAGACCTGATGTAGGCGGTCAAACTCAAAATCTGGTCCTCCGTCAACTGCCCTTGAAACGAGGGCATGACGGGAACAAAACCGGCGACGATCTTCGCGTTCGGAAGCAGCAAGGATTCACGGATGTAAGCATCGTCCGCCGTCACGGTTGAGCCGTCGGCCAATCGAACCTTGCCGCCATAAAAGCCTTGGAGCGACGGGCCGCGCCCGGTTCCGTCAGCCACGTGGCACGTGCTGCAAGACTTTTCGGAAAACAGTTTTTCTCCCGCGAGGATGGGATCGACGTCGGTCTCGATAGAGCTGGAAAGCCAAGTGGCATAGTCAGAAGATTCCATCACGGTGACCCAACCGCCCATGACGGCGTGGTTTGTGCCGCAATACTGCGAGCAGAAGAAGTGATAGCGTCCCGTCTTGGTGGGACGGAACCACAGAGTGTTGTAATGCCCTGGAACTACGTCCATCTTGACGCGGAACGCCGGCACGTAGAAATCGTGGATGACGTCCTCGCTGGCAAGGATGAGTTTAATGTCGCGGCCCACCGGGACGTGCAGCTCATTGATTTCCCTTCGTCCGTTGGGTTGCTCGGCTTTCCACATCCATTGTTTGCCGATCACGTAAATATCCAGAGCGTCCTGCGGGGCATGGCGAAAGTCGACATAGACCACGGCTCCCCAACCGAACATCACCATGGCCAAAAGAGAAGGAATGACAATCCAGGTGAGTTCGAGACGCATGTCGCCGTGAATCGGCACGCCGATTTCGTTCTCACTCTTGCGCCGATATTTGAAAAAGAAAAAGATAATCGCGGCGGTGATGGCGATAATGAAAAAGGCGGACACGAGGATCATGAACGTCATGAGCGAGTCCACTTGAGGAGCGAAGTTGGAGGCCTGCTCCGGGTAGATTGGCAATTGCGACTGCACGGCTTAGTGGGCTCCTTGGATCTTCCTTCGCGCGGCGTCAACATCGCGCCGGCGGAAAATCAACATTCCTGCGACCAGGCAAACAATCGTTAAAACTCCTCCCAAACGGAGAATCTTGAGTATGGAAGCGCTGTAACGAGCGGACGAAGGGTCATACTGAAAACAATAAAGTAAAACGTGATCAATAACCGTGCCGATTTTCCCGGCCGAGGCGTCCACCAGGCCGAGCCGGACTTCGCGGGCAGGATACTCGACCCCATAAAAATAGCGCGAAATGCGGCCATCGGGAGTCAGGAGCATGATGCCGCTGGCGTGCGCGAAGAGGCCGGATTTCTTGTCGAAGGAATACCGGAAATTGGCCGCTTTGGTGAGCGCATCGATGGACTCTTCTGATCCAGTCAGATAGTGCCAGCCGTCGGCCGTTTCAGGCCGGTGAAATTGCTTCATCGCCGACGCCTTCTTTTCGGCGGCCATCTCCGGAGACTCCCGCGGGTCGAAGCTGACAAAAACCACCTCGTAGTCCCGGCCCGGATTGAAAGAGAGCATGCGCAAGCTGCCGACGACGCCCTGCTCAAGCTGATCGCAGAGCATGGGGCAGCCGTAGTAAACGAGCGCGAGGAGCACCGGCTTTTTCGTAAAATAATCGCGCAGCTGAACATTGCGGCCGGTCTCGTCGCGGAAAGCAAGATCAAGGGGCAAACGCGCGTTAAGTGTCGGCTCGAAACCCACGTTTTGCAAAATGGGCGGCAGTCCCTGCGAGGCCGTGCCGACATTATTCGGAACCGTCTGGGCAGTGGCTGCGCTAACGCTCAGCAATAAAGCAAACGCCGCGGGGATGGAACGCAGCCAGTTCATGATTTCACCTTTTCTTCCCCGCCGGCGGCGCGGGCAAAGCCGGCAAACCTTTCGAAACGATGAGTTTCATCGCTTCTTCCACTGGGATTTGCGCGATGCCGGTGGACTGGTCCATCCAGCCAAGCCTTTCATTCGCTGCTTCGTCGGCGCTTATCTTGTTCCGCAGATCCTGTTGCGGGTCGGTCGTGTGCCCGGGCATGCCTTGAAGACGCGGTTCGGGCGGCATCGTGGGCCCAATTCCCTGGCGAACGGGAGGAGGCGCCGTGTCCGATTCAGCGGCCAGCTTCGTGGTGAAGCGAAATATATAAATGCTGACAAAGAATGAGGCAGCCACGGCCAGTGCCAGATAGAACAGATACAACAGAATCGTGCGGGTGTTGATGTCCGCCGCCTCGAACTTGACGTCCGAGTGCGTGGGCGGCTGCCCGCCCGCCTGACCCGCGTTGTGATGCTCAGTACTCATGGACTTGAATGGCCTCTTCGAGTTTTGGGTCGCCCAGCGGGAGAAGCGGCTGGCTCTTCAAATTCCTGGCAAAGAAGGCGAGCCACAGTCCACCGAGCGTAACAGGCACGACAATATCAAACCAGCTGGGTACGGCGCTGGAGGTAAATTCCGGGCGCGTCGTCCAGTAAAGATCGACGAGGCGCATGACGATGAGGAGGAGGGCCACCTTGGGAAGCAGGCTGACGCTGCGCTTCAACTCGCGGGAAAGCAACATGAAAAACGGCGTGAAAAAATGGAAAATCAAAATAATAACGGCAACCAGACCCCAGCTCCCGTAGAGCCGGCTGCGATAGAAGCTGATCTCATCCGGCAAGTTCCCAGACCAAATAATCAGTAGCTGCGAAAACGAAAAATAGGCCCATAACATGACAAACGCGAGCAGCAACTTGCCAAGGTCGCTCAAATGGCGCGCCTGGATCAGGCCGGCCATCGGAGCGGTCCGGGACAGCAAAACCGCAACGGCAATCACCAAACACAAAGAGGAAATGACCTCTCCCACCACGAAAATGAATCCATAAATCGTGGAGAACCAATGCGGCGAAAGGGACATAGCCCAATCGATCGAGGCGAAGCCCACGCCAAATACATAAAGAATGATGCCCGGTCCGCTGAGCATTTTAAATTTGCGGCGCAACGCGCGGTTTTGGGTATCCACATCCTGCTGACGAGACCAGCGCTCGAGCATAGCCACCAGCAACAGCCAAACGGCGAAATAAATCACCGCTCGGATGATGAAATTGTTTGTGGTGAGATACGTCTTCTGGAAATGAGATAGCGCGCCTTCTCCCGTTGCCGGAGCGTTCAGCCAGGCGCCGTAGATATACTTCATGCCGAAAATGACGGGTACGAAGAGGATCGCGACGAGCCATAGCGTACGCGAGGCCGCCTCCAAGGGACGGCGAATGATGATGCCCCAATCCCCGCTGGTCAAATGCTGAAGCATCAGCAAGCCCATCGAGCCCAGGGACAGACCGAGGACAAAAAGAAAGGCAACGAGATAAGAGTGGAAAAATTGCGACGGCCACTTAAGCCAGCCGATGATGCAAATAACCGCACCGACTACCCCCACGCCAAATGCGCGTTGCTGCAGGCGACCAATGCTCTCCGGCGCCATGTAGTCCTGCGCGGTCATTTCGCGGAGCCTCCTTGAGAAAGCTTCTGCCGCAGCTCCGCGGGCAGATCGGAAACCGGGGCGTTGCGGCTTAATTGCAGCGCGCGGACGTACGCAACGATGGCCCAGCGGTCCGCGGGCGGGATCTGCGCCGAGTAGCCCTGCATGGCCCCAAAGCCGTTGGTGATCACGTCGAAGAGATAGCCGTTGGGAACTTCGCGAAGACGGGGCTGATGGTAGGTGGGCGGACGTTTCATCCCGCGCATCACGACCATGCCGTTGCCGTCACCTTGCAAGCCGTGGCACGGCGTACAAAAAATCTTGTAGCGCTCCTGGCCGCGATCCAGAAGCTCCATCGTCAGGGGCAGAGGAAAAGCATTCGAATCCTTGGGTATGAACAATGGGTCGTCCACGAGGGAGCCGCGCGGCACGGTATTGTCAATCAAAGGCCGTTCCGAGCGGCCGTCCGCAAAGAATGTGCTGGGCGAAAGCGGAGTGTTCTTAGGCTGATCGGCCATATCCTGGCGGCAGCCGGCCATGAAAGGCATGCACGCCGCGGCGCACAGGAATGCGAGCGTCTTCGCAATGCGCCGCATTTGCGAGGAATTAATCATCCTCGACCTCGCTGACATTATGCGCATCGCTCTCTTTCAAGAACTTGGTGGCCTCTGCCACACTGAATTTCGGATCAGTTGCTTCCAAGCAAAGGTAAAAACGGTCGACAGAAGCATGCTTCTGGAAGCGCTCGACGTTAAAGAGCGGGTGGTGCGGCTGCGGCAACTTGTTCATCGCCAGCATTCCGAACACGGCGAAGAGCGACGCGCCGAGAACGGTCAACTCGAATGTGACGGGAATGAACGCCGGCCAGCTATTCAAGGAACGCCCGCCAATGTTTTCCGGGTAGGAGATGACGGAAACCCAGTATTGAAATCCAAAAGCGCTCAGCCCGCCGAGCAGCCCGCCGGTCAGCGTCACTAACGGCACCAACGAACGCTTGAGTCCCAAGGCTTCGGAAAGGCCTTCGACCGGGAAAGGGGTATACGCATCCATGCACTTGTAGCCGGCGTCGCGCGCCTTCTCCGCAGCCTGAATAAGCTTTCGCGGCGTTTCAAACTCGCCTACAACGCCATAGGTATGCAATCGGTGTTGTTCCATCACTCGTGTTCCTCGGAGTTATGCGCCACCAACTCACGCATTTCCGCAATCGAAATCGCCGGCAAGACGCGAACGAACAAGAAGAGTAATCCTGCGAACAAACCGAGCGTGCCTGCCAGAACGGCGTAGTCCCAGAACGTGGCGGAGTAGCGTCCCCAAGCGGAAGGAACGAAATCACGGGTCAGGCTGATGACCACGATCACGAAGCGCTCCAGCCACATGCCAACATTGATGACCAACGACATCAAGAAAAGGATGAACACATTGGTGCGAATTTTCTCGAACCAGAGCAGTTGCGGCGTAAGGATGTTGCAGAGGATCAAGGCGTAATAATAATGCGCGTAGGGGCCGTGCAGCCGCTGCTCGACCAGGAATACATCCCATTTGTTGCCGCTGTACATCGACATGAAAAATTCAAAAAAGTAGCCGTAGGCCACGATCAGGCCGGTGGCCAGCATCACCTTGGCCATATTTTCCAGGTGCCGCATGGTGATGAAATCCTCGAGACCGTAGGCCTTGCGAAGCGGAATGGCGATCGTGAGGACCATGGCAAATCCCGAGTAGATCGCGCCCGCCACGAAGTATGGCGGGAAGATCGTGGTGTGCCAGCCGGGGACGATGGCAATGGCGAAATCGAAGCTCACCACCGTGTGCACCGAGAGCACTAGCGGCGTGGCCAGTCCGGCCAGAAGCAGGTAGGCAGACTGATAACGTTGCCAATGCCGCGCGGAACCACGCCAACCCATGGCAAGCATGCCGTAAATGATGGCTTTCGGCTTCGAGACGGCACGATCGCGGAGTGTGGCCAGATCGGGAATCAAGCCGACAAACCAGAACAAAAGAGAAACCGTGAAATAGGTGGAAACCGCAAAAACGTCCCAAATCAAGGGACTGCGGAATTGTGGCCAGATCTTCATTGTGCTGGGATAGGGAAACATCCAAAAAAAGAACCACGGCCGGCCCATGTGGAGCAGCGGAAACATGCCGGCGCACATCACCGCGAAGAGGGTCATGGCCTCGGCAAAACGGTTGATCGAGGTACGCCACTTCTGATTGAGCAGGAAGAGAATCGCGGAAATAAGGGTTCCAGCATGTCCGATACCGATCCACCAGACGAAATTGACGATGGCGAAGCCCCAGCCGATCGGTATGTTGATGCCCCAAATGCCCACGCCTTTGCCGATCAAATAAACGACGGCGAGGTTGAGGAGCATGATGAAGCAAAAACAAATGCCGAATCCCAACAGCCACCCAAGCGAAACGGGCCGGGTCAATACGATCGAGCTAATCTTGTCCGTGATCGAAGCGTAGGTGTGCCCCGGACCCAGCACCGGCGAGAGCCGGCGAATCTCTGGAGAATTAAGGGGAGGCTGGCCGGCGCTCATGTCTGCTCCTCGTCCTTTAATTGAGCCGGGGCCGGCAGTTCAGGATTTGGATTGCGGACAGCAGCAAGATAAGTGGTGCGCGGCCGCGAGTTCAGTTCGCCTAGAAGCGCGTAGCTTCGCGTTTGCGCTTTCAAGATGGCTACGCGGCTCTTGGGGTCGTTGGCGTTTCCAAAAACGATGGCGTGAGATGGACACGCGGATTCGCAAGCGGTGACAATCTCGCCGTCTTTGATCGGGCGGTTTTGCTCTTCCGCATTGATGCGGGCGTTGTTGATGCGCTGCACGCAGTAGGTGCACTTTTCCATGACTCCGCGGCTGCGCACCGTGACTTCCGGATTTCGCATTAGCTTGAGCGAAGGCGTCTCCCAATCCTGGAAGCGGAAAAAATTAAAGCGGCGCACTTTATAGGGGCAGTTGTTCGAACAATAGCGCGTGCCCACGCACCGGTTGTAGACCATGTCGTTCAGGCCCTCTGCGCTATGCACCGTGGCGCCGACGGGGCAAACCTGCTCGCAAGGCGCGTTCTCGCACTGCTGGCACGGCACGGGCTGAAAGAACGTCTCGGGATTTTCAAGCACGTCATCCTGATCGGTCGAAGGATCGTTCGTGGGCGTTTTGGCGGAGTAATACCGATCGATGCGAATCCAGTGCATCTCCCGCCCGCGCATCACCTGATCCTTGCCGACGACGGGAATGTTGTTTTCCGACTGACACGCAATCACGCAAGCGTTGCAGCCATTGCAACTATTCAAATCAATAGCCATGCCCCATGCGTATCCGGGGTAGGCGAATTCTTTGTACAGCGACATGGACTTGGGCGGCTGTTCATCGCCTTCGTGGGCGAATGCAGGATTCTTGCGGTATTCCGCAAGTGTTCCGGTGCTGAGGATCTTCCGGCCCTCGATGTTGAAGTGATACTGGGTGCAAGCCAGGGGATATTCACCGCCGGTTTTCTTGATCGCTTCGGTGCCCGCCGTGGTGCTCCAGAGAGCGCCTGAAACACGAACCTCGTAGGCGTTGAATCCCTTGTTCGTGCCCGTGTACCCGGCATTTTTGCGGCCGTAACCAAGCGGAAGCACCACCACGTCCTCTGCTTGGCCCGGCAGAATCCAGGCAGCCGCGGTGACTTTGCTGTTGGAAATGGAAATGTCGATGACATTGCTGATGATCTGGCCGTGTTCCCCGCCGCGGGCCGCAACCTTGTGGGTGAGCTCGAGTTTCTCCGCGGTCTTCGGACCGACGAGCGCGGCGTTGTCCCAAGTGAGCTTGGTGACGGGCCTCGCCAGCTCTTGCAGCCAGCCGTTATTTGCGTAGCGGCCGTCGTAAGTGTTTGCATCCGGGCGGAAAATAAATTCCAGCTGCCCGGGGAGAGGCGTCATTGCCGGCGGCAAACTCGCGGGACTAAACTTGGCGGCGACGGAAATCGGCGCATACGCGGTATTGGCGATGATGCCGTCATTCAACGTCTTGCGCCAGAATTTCTCGGGATCGGCTGAACCCGCCAGCGTGTTGAGCCGGTCGCGAACCGCATCGTAGGCGGCCAGATCGGGTTTATCGGTAAAGGCGGCAAACACTTCGAAAGCGGAATGCGAACGGTAGAGCGGCGCGATGAGCGGCTGAATCACGCTCACCGTGCCGTCGAAAGCCCGCGCGTCTCCCCAGGTCTCCAGAAAGTGCGATTCCGCGATATGCCACTGGCAGTATTCCGCAGTCTCGTCGAAATGAGAGCTAACCCGCACCGCATTGGCGACCTTCTTCAGTTTCGACGTGAAATCAAAATTGTGCGGAGCGTCGTAGACCGGATTCGAGCCGAACATCACTAGCGTTTGGACTTTGCCTGCGTCCATATCGGCGCAAAGCTCGGTGAATGATTCCAACTGATTCACCGGATTCGCTTCGACGGGCTCCGTGTAATAGAGCGTTGTACCGACGTTTCCGAGAGCAGCGTTGATGGCATGCGCGAGAGCATGCACTGCGGGAGGCTGGAATTCTCCAGCAATCACCAGAGAACTCCCACGATGCTTTTGCAGGTCGCTGGCGACGGCATCCAGCCATTTTTGTGCGGCCGGTGCAAGCGCCCCACTCCCGCCCAGCCCCACCAGTCCAGCCAGACCGCGAGCGAACTGCTCGACATCGGAAGACCGCAGCGGTAAGCGGTGATCCGCAGTCGAACCGGTGACCGAAGGCGTCGGCTCCACCACATAAAGCCGGTTCATCGTGTCGCTTGGCTCACTCAGCTTCCTTCGGCGGTAAAACGCGTTCATGTAGCCAATGTGTCCCGGCCCGCTTGCCAGGAAATCAGAATCCAGCGAAAGAATGACGTCCGCCTTTTCGGGGCGATACACGGTGTTGACGTAACGTCCGAAAGCGAGTTTCCCTCCCTCGCGCGAGCCGTCGCTCCCCGCGGGTTCCCACTGGTGCCACTTCGCGCCGGGAATCTGTTTCAGTACCTTCTCGATTTGCGCAGCCAGCGTCGGAGACGTGACTGTTCCTGTCAGAATCCGGAAACCGGCGCCATTTAAAATTGTGGCGCGCTGAGCCAAAGTCCGCGCGGCTGCCAGAAACTCCTCCCAGGTACGAATCTCTCCCAGATTCGTGACTGTCTGCGCGCGATCCGGGTCGTACAAGTTGAGGACGGAAGCCTGCGCGATCACATCCGTGCCGCCCAGACTTGAAGGATGATCGGGATTCCCCGCAACGTGTGTGGGCCGGCCTTCGTGGCTTTCGACCAGCAGTCCAACGGCGTCCGCGCCGAACGGCATCGCCGTCGCGTAATAGAGTGGCTTGCCTAGAATCATTCCGTCAGGCTGCTTTACGTATGGCACGATCACTTGCTCAGGCAGGTTGCCGCAACCCGAAATCCCTGCGAAGGCGAGCGACGCTGCGGCCAGCTTCAAGAAGTCGCGCCGATCGACTGTTTCGTCCCACTCCGAGGCCTGCCGTGGAAACTCGCGGTGCAGCAGTTCCTCGAAGTGCGGATCGTCAGCCAGCTCTTCAAGTGTCCGCCAATATTGTTTACCGGCTTTTCCTCGCAGCTTCGCGCGAATCGCTGGGAGGTCCAGGGTATGCTCGTGCACGGTGGAATCCTCGGCGTGCGTCTCGGAATGATCGTCTTCGTGCACGGATGCCTCGTGTGTCCCGCGTTCGTGCGTCTGGCCGTCCATAAATTCGTTTTCGCGCATATCGTCCATTAGCGATGACAGGTCGAACAGCTCGTCAGTTCTGCCGTTGTGCGAATTTTCCGTTCCCTTGCAAATTCCTTACCGATTTCTTCCTGTTTGTCGGGCGCTTTCCAATCCATATTGAAAACTTGGTCAAGCGGCCGCAGGGCCTTTTCCGGGTTCCTATGGCAATCCAAGCACCACTCCATCAACAGAGGAGACGCCTGAAACACCAGCGGCATCTCGTTGACCGAACCGTGGCACGTCGAACAACCCACGCCTTTGCTGATGTGGATGCTGTGATTGAAATAAACGAAATCGGGGAGGCGGTGGACCTTGACCCACCGAATCGACTGGTCCGTGCGGTAGCTCTCGCGGATAGGCTCCAGATAAGCGGAATCGGCGTACAGCACGGAATGGCAATTCATGCATGTTTTTGTCGGCGGGATGCCCGCAAACGAGGACGTCTCAACGGAAGTATGACAGTAACGACAGTCGATTCCGTCGTCGCCCACGTGATGCTTATGGCTGAATTGCACGGGCTGCTCGCGCGTCACATACTGGTTCGTGCGATAGGGCGAGCGAGCTATCCCTAAAACGCCCAATAGCCCCAGGCTAGCCACAACTGCAGCCGAGATCAGACTGAACCGCGAGATAAAATTCGTGCTGCGATGAAAAATCTGGGCCATATCAGCGTTGCACTTTGGCGAAGCCTCCCCGGGAAGGAGCGGGAACCTGGAGACGCCGCGATGTCATGGCCGGGAGGTGCGCACCCGGCTCGTAAATGACCGCATAGTTTCCGATAAAACTTTCTCGAATGCAACCGTCTCGCGCAGTTTTTTGAAAAATATTTCCATCAGCTGCAAGCCCCCGCCAAAACAACGGCTTCGAACAGTTTGAAATCGCTGGAATAACTCTGATCCTTGCGCCTGCTCAACGCCGTTCCGGCTTCTCCCCGCCTGATTCACGCGGTACTCTGCGGATAAAGTTTTTTTCGGGCAGAAGACTTGTAGAGGACGCAGCCGTGCTATCTTAGAAGTATCCTCCGCCGTCGATTTCGCTTGCGGCGGAGCCTACTCCGTGAACTGCTGGGGCGTGGTCCAATCGGTAGGACACCTCACTGTTAATGAGGACGGTGGAGGTTCGAATCCTCCCGCCCCAGCCAATTTCCTTGAGATAAGTTCGCTCACGTCTAATCCCGGACGGTCGGCAAACCAGCTTCCGTCCAGCCTCTCCACCCGCCGTCCATCGATTCCACATTCGTGTAGCCCATTTTTTGCAGATTATCCGCGACAAGCACAGAGCGATAACCGCCACCGCAGTAAAGCACAAGTTTGGCGTTTGTATCGGGGACTTTCTGCTCGATATCCCGCTCTATTACACCCCTGCCCATGTGCACGGCACCAGGGAGATGCCCTTTGACCCATTCGTGGTCTTCGCGCACGTCCACCAGAAGCATTTTCTCACCCGCATCCATCCGCCTCTTGACATCGGGAACATTTGTTTCCTTCACGCGCGGCCGCGTCTCCTGAACAAGCTTCAAGAATTGTGGTGCGTGAACCATAAAATCCTCCGGAATGCATTTGGATCAAAAAAAAGCGCAGCACGACGGGCAAACGCTTCGCCTAGCAGCTGCTCTTGAGCAGGATTCGCGCGCTTAGCCCATCATCTGGCATGCCGCGGTACGCCTCGATGAGAACTTCAACCCGTCAGGGCGCGGGCTTTTCTCCCGCATCTTTCTTCGAGTAAGAACGCACCAGGTTCACCAGGTTCCAGCGCATCGTTTGCGGCACGCGATCGCCTTCTCCCATCATTTTCCCCTTGCCCTTGGTAATGACGTAGAAAAGCTCGCCGTCGGTCTTGCCCGCTAGCACTGCCGGATCGCGGAAATCGGGCATCGTCAACTTCATCGACTCGACGACGTCGCCCTTGCCGTCTCCGTTCGCGCCGTGGCACATCTCGCAATCATAGCCGTAAACCTTGCGCGCCGCCGCGAGCCCCTCCGGCGTGGGCTTCACCGGATTTTTCTTGTCGATGTCTTCCTGGGGGATCTTGGATTCCTCCGTCGCGGCTTGAGAATCCTTCGGTTTTTCTTGCGTGTTTTCCTGTTTGGCTCTCGCCATTCCAAGACTTGCGATAAAAACCGCACCTGCAACCAAGAAGACTTTGCGCATACTTTCCTCCTAACACCACTGGCCGGCCGAGCGAAGGGAATCGGCGAAATTCTTTGTGCGGATTCTACGCCCAGGGAGCGGGAAAATACAGCTTAAGACTCGTTCAGAACGTGTTCACTCGAGATCTCGCCAATTGGGGCCAGAGCAAATCTCCACCACGAGCGGGACCGCGAGCTTGTGCACGCCTTCCATTTCTTCACGGACAAGTTTTTCGAGTTTGGCCTGTTCTTTTGGCGGGGTTTCGAACAGCAGTTCATCGTGCACCTGCAAAATCATTTTCGCCTCAAATTCCTCCGAAGCCAGCCGATTGTCGATATTGATCATCGCCAGCTTGATCAGGTCCGCCGCTGTCCCTTGCAACGGCGAATTCAAGGCTGTGCGCTCCGCAAAACTGCGAAGCTGCGCTTGCGGAGAATTGATCTCCGGGATCGGCCGGATTCTTCCGAAAAGCGTCTTCGCCACGCCTGTCTTGCGCGTTTCCGCGAGAATTTTGTCCAGAAACTCTTTCACTCCGCGGTACCGCGTAAAATACGCGCTGATGAATTGCGCGGCTTCTTTCTGTCCGATGTCAAGCTGCTGCGCCAGTCCAAACGCCGAAAGGCCATAAATAATCCCAAAATTGATGGCCTTTGCCGCGCGCCGGTGCTCCGCGTTTTGCGCCATGGGGCCCACGCCGAACACTTCCTGCGCCGTGCGCGCGTGGATGTCTTCTCCGTTGCGGAACGCGTCGGTTAGAACCGGATCGCCGGAAAAATGCGCCATAACGCGCAGCTCAATCTGCGAATAATCCGCTGAGAGCAGGATCTTGCCCTTCTCCGCGATAAATGCCGCACGAATCTCGCGTCCAAGTTCCGTGCGGATCGGAATATTCTGCAAATTGGGATCGCTCGAACTGAGCCTGCCGGTCGCCGCCGTCGTCTGCGAAAAGCTCGTGTGCAGTCGCCCGGTTTCCGGGTGGATCAATTTCGGCAGCGCATCCACATACGTCGATTTGAGTTTCGAAATCTCCCGAAACTCGATGATTTTCGCGGGCAGCGGATGCTGCGCGGCCATCTCCTCCAGAATGTCCGCCGCGGTCGATCGCACTTTCCCTTTCCCGCGCCGCGCCGGCGGCTGCAGGTTCAGCTTGTCGAACAAGATTTCCGCAAGCTGCGCCGGCGAGTTGATGTTGAATTCATTTCCGGCAAGTTTCCAAATCTCCTTTTCCAGCCGCCGGACTTCTTTCTCCATCGACTTGGACATCTTCTCCAGTTCCTTCGGGTCCAAGCGGATTCCGATGCGTTCCATGTCGGCAAGCACCGGAGCGAGCGGCAAGTCAATCTTTTCATAAACGTCGGCAAGCTCCTGCTCGTCGATCTGCGCGCGTAGAATGGGCGCAAGGCGCTGAAGGTAGTCCGCGCGCTCCCCGGGTCCACCACCGAGCATCACGTTGAACTGGCGCATCACCACGTCGGCAAAATTGTGATTGGCCGTCGTCGGCCGCAGCAGATACGAATACAGTTGCGTGGCGTGCTTTACATTCGCTGCGCGCCCAGCGAGAAGCTGAAACAGTTTGGGATCGTGAACGATTTTTGCGCGCTTTGCGTCAGCAAGAAACGGAGCAAGCGTTTTCAGCGCCTCGTCTTTTTCGTCGAGCCACACAGAACGCCCTTCGTCCACTTTCGAAGAAACCTCAATCGACGCGATGTGCGTGCCAAACCCTTCCGATTCCCGGTCGCCGAGTTCAAGATTCAGCCACAAGGCCACCGGCTGCTTCACGGGAATTTTCGCCAGATACTCCTGAAACTCCACGGCGTTCGCGAGCTGCGCATAATCCTTCTTTGCGCGGCTGCTATCGCTCGCCGGCGCCGAGGAAGACACCGCTTCGGATCCCAGCTCTCTCAGCAAGGAGTTGAATCCCAGCTCCCGATACAGCGAAGCAAGGGCCGCGACGTCCGGTTCTCGTCTCTCCAGCTGCTGCAAATCCAGCTCCATGGGAACATCCGTGGCAATCGTGGCGAGCTGTTTTGACATCATCACCTGCTCGCGCTGCTGCTGTAGCGCTTCGCGATAGCGCTTGTTCGGCACTTCATCCGCGTGGTCGAGCGCGTCTTCGACGCTCCCGTATTTCCGGATCAGCTCGGTAGCGCCTTTCTCTCCAATTCCTTTCGCTCCGGGAATGTTATCGACCGTGTCCCCCATCAGCGCCATCACGTCGATCACCTTCTCCGGCGGCACGCCAAGAATTTCTTCCACTTTTCTTTCATCGACGATGACGTCTGCCTTCGCTCCTCCCGAACCCGTTCGCAGCGTGCGGACGTTTTTCCCCACCAGCTGCATCATGTCCTTGTCGTTCGTGACGATTAAAACCTCGATCTTCTTTTTCGCGGCTTGCAGCGCCATCGCCCCAATCACGTCGTCCGCCTCGTAACCGCGTAACTCCAAAATCGGCAGCCGCATTGCTTCGCACAGTTTGCGCACATACGGCAACTGCACCTTCATGTCATCCGGCATCGGCGCGCGCTGCGCCTTATATTTGTCGAACAATTTGTCGCGGAAGGTCGGCCCCGGCGGATCAAACACGATCCCAATGTAGTCCGGCTGGTAATCCTTGATCAGCCTGCGCAAAATGTTGGAAAAAAGAAACGGAACTTTGGTCGGGATGCCCGATGGCGCATTCATGCGGTTCATCGGCGCAAAAAAAGCCCGGTAGATGTGCGCCATCGCATCCACCAGGAACAGTTTTTTCGGCGCGGCAGGCATGTCCGCGAGTATAGCAAAGCGGCGGCGCACAATTTGCAGCTGTCAGTACAGCGGCAAAAAACACCGACCGCCAGGATATTCTTGTTCCCCGGCGGTCAGCGGAAAACTACGCGTTCAGTTTACTTTTGGTTTGGTCTCTCGGTCCGAGGCTGCGGCCGGGATTTCGGCTCGTGGCTATCATACTTCGGCTGCTGGGATTCGCCCCGTGCGCCTGTCTCTGGCTGCGAAACGAGCAACATCTGCGTGCCGCTGTCGAGATGCAGGTTTTTCCCCGCCGAAGTAATCAACGATCCCTGCGTGCTGTTCGCGGTCGCAGAGTTCAAGTTTAGCCCGTTCAAGCCGAAAACGCCTTGGCTGCCAGAGGTGAGTTGCCCGGCGGCATTCAATCCGCCGACGGCTCCCCTTGACGTTCCGGTAGCGCTTCCTGCTGCATTCGTAGCCGAACTCAATGCACCACCCGCTGTTCCGTCGACGTTGGCGGCCGTATTTGTAACCGAACCAACTGTGCCACCCGCCGTGGAGGTTAGACCCCCAATTCCGCCGCGCCCACTGGCCATTCCCGAGCCCGCCGCCGATGTGCCCATGCTGCCCATCGAATCGAAATCGGAACCCGCGGCCGCCGCGCTCGCTTGTGACGAGGCGATCGCTTGAATCGCCACATGCAAGGGAACTTCCTCGCCGTTCTTGAGGATGGCTTTGTCAAACACGATGCCAATCGCCGATTCCGAGTCGCCTTTGGCTCGCGACGAAGCCTGTGTGACGTGTCCTTCTAGTTTGGTTCCTTTCGGAAAAACCGTCTTGCCGCTGGACTTTACAGGCTCGCTCGTGCGCGCCCTCACCGGATCACCAGGCTTGCACTTTTTTGAGTCTAGAGGAGCATTCAATGTAGCGTTGATTGTCGAGCCACTTGCAAGCGCCGCCTCGTTCGTTCCCCTGTTCGCCGCGCCGGAGGCTGCCGTTGAGCCATTCGCGGAAGCTTGCGCTCCCTGCTTGCTCACATCCGCGGACGCCTGAGCGCTCGATTGCGCGCTGGCTTGCGCTCCTGCTTGCGGCCGTGCAACTGCGCTTGCCGCCGCAAACCCCGCGATCAGGGTCACAGTGAAAAACTTCAATCCAATTAGGTTCATGATGCGAATCCCTCCCAATATTCTTATGTCCAACTTGCCCAAGCTGAATTAGACCCTCAGCCGTATAAGGGGTCATGAAGACCCATTTTGATAGAGGCAAAATGAATTCCAACCAATAAGAATAATACAATCAATAAGATAGGGGTATTTTTAGTCCCTGCCTGATGAGTCTTACTCCCGAAATTTCGCCCTATTCTTGGTAAGTTTTACACCGCGCCAAACTCGTGAGGCTCGGCGGGTTCCCCATTCAGATAATGCCCAGTGGTCTTCCAACCTCAGCGAGAATATCAGCGGCCCGCAACAGTTGCTCTCTCTTGTGCGTCGCGCTCACGATAGCGCTCAGCCGAGCTTTGCCTTCCGCCACGGTCGGGTACCCCACCGCTGGGGCAAACACGCCCGCCTCAAACACCTTCTTCGAAAATTCGTAAGCCTTCGCCGCGTCTCCCACGTGTATGGGAATGATTGGGGTCTCGCTCGCTTTGAATTGGAAGCCGCGCTTCTTCAGTTCGCGCTTGAACATTTTTGTGTTGGCCCAGAGCTTTTTCACCAGCTTCTCGCCCTCCGGCGAATCCAGCAAAGTGAACGCCGCCTGGCAGGCCGCCGCCGTAGCCGGCGGATGAGAAGTCGAAAATAAAAACGGCCGTGCCCGCAAATAGAGGAAGTCGATCAGATCGCGCGACCCGCAAACATATCCTCCCATCGCTCCTATCGCCTTGCTCAATGTTCCGACCTGGATGTGCACTCGCCCATGAACGCCGAAATGATCGATCGTGCCGCGCCCCCCTCGCCCCAGCACTCCGCTCGAGTGCGCGTCGTCCACCATCATGATGCAGTTGTACTTTTCCGCGAGGCCGCAAAGCGCCGGAAGCGGCGCAATGTCGCCGTCCATCGAAAAAACGCCGTCCGTAATGATCAACTTTTTGCCGGGAAACTCGGCGTTCTCCTGCAAAATCCGCTCACAGTCCGCAACGTCCTTGTGCTTGAACACCTTGATGGTCGCTTTCGAAAGCCGCGCTCCGTCGATGATTGACGCGTGATTCAACTCATCCGAGATAATTAAGTCTTCCTTGCCCAGCACTGCCGAAACCGTTCCCGCGTTGGCCGTGAATCCCGATTGGAACACCACGCACGCTTCCACATTCTTAAACCGTGCGATTTGCTCCTCCAGCTCCATGTGAATCTTCATCGTCCCGGCGATCGTGCGCACCGCGCCAGCTCCGACACCGTATCGCTTCACCGCGTCTAGCGCCGCCTTGCGTAACGATTTGTGTGTCGTCAATCCCAGATAGTTGTTCGAGGCCAGGTTGATCACTTCCCGCCCGTCAAAAATGCAAACCGGCTTCTGCTCGCCCTCCAGCACGCGCAGTTTCGGCGCCACGCCTTTCGCCCTCAGCTCGTTCAGCTGGTCGGAAATGTATTGCGTCGGATTCGTCTTTGTTGCAAGCGTTGCGGTATCAGACATGATGGCACTCCTGAAGTGGACTAGGCTGGTGGAGCTTCTATTCTGCGTTAGCTGGCGGCTCTGAGCAATCAATTCGAAAATAAAGCAAGGAACGGAATTCGCTTAGCGCGGCATTCCGTTCGGATAGAGCAAAATCTTCCCCGCCAACCCGCCCTGCAATTTTGCAAACGCATTCTCAAACTTTTCCAGCGGCTCTCGTTCCCCAAACAGCGGCTCCAAATTCAGCCGCCCCGCCTTCAGCAGCGCCGTCATCTGCACCCATGTCCCATACATTCGCCGCCCGTAAATTCCCTGCACGGTCGCGCCCTTGAAAATCACGTCGTTCACCAAATCCAGCGGCACGTTTTCCGTGGGTATCCCCAGCAGCGATGCTCGGCCACCCGCCCGCAGCGCTTTAAACCCTTGCTGGATGGCCGTGGGATTCCCGCTCATCTCCAGCAGCGCATCCACACCTGTGCCGTCCGTCGCGCTCAAAATTCTTGCAACCGCGTCTTCCCCCGCGGGATTCAGTACCACGTCAGCGCCCATTTTTTTCGCCATCGCGCGCCGGTTCTCGTTCGTCTCCGTCGCAAACACTGTCGAGCTACCGCATGCCTTCGCCACGGCGATGGACATCAACCCGATCGGTCCGCATCCCGTCACCAGTACCGTCTGCCCCGCGATCGGTCCCGCCAGCACGGTATGCACTGCGTTTCCGAGGGGATCGAGAATCGCGCCGTAATGTTCGGGGATGGCCGAGTCAAGTTTCCAGATGTTGGACGCGGGGATCTTCACAAACTCCGCGAATGCCCCATCCTGATCGATCCCGATGATCCGTAGATTTTGGCAAATATGCGCTTCGCCCAGCCGGCACTGGTGGCAGTGCCCGCAATTCACATGCATCTCCGCGCTGACGAAAGTCCCCCGCCTTCACCGCCGTCACTTCCTCGCCCACGCGCTCGACGATCACCGCAAAACTCGTGCCCCAGCGTCAATGGCGGCTTGATCCGTCCTTGCGACCACCGGTCCCATCCATAAATATGCAGATCCGTGCCGCAGATCGATGCCGTCTTCACGCGTACGAGCACGTCTCCCGCGCCAATCGCGGGCACCGGCTCCGTTTCCATCGACAACCCGCGTCCGGCACGCATCTTCCGGAGTGCGTTCATCGTCGTCGCCATCTACTTCGACCCTCGCTCAAAACACAATCCCCGATGCTAGCACACCCGCCAGTGGCACAGGCTTCAGCCTGTGCTCTTCTATCTTGCTGAAAGCGCCGTTCGCGAGAACTGTCTATCTGAGATCTTCAGCCTTGGCGTTCAATCTTCCTTCGTTTCTCACCCCGAAATCTCCTCCAACACCATCCGATTTGTCGCTGGCCCCATTGTTGCCACCACAAGGGCCGCCAATCCCATCGCCACTGCCAGCATCGCAAACACCGCTGGCACTCCATGCACCAAAACCGCCCCGATCAAAATCGAACTAAACGCCGCGCTCAACCGGCTCCAGCTATACGTAAACCCTACGCCCGTCCCGCGCAATCGCGTTGGAAACAATTCCGCTTGGTACGCATGAAACGCCGCTGAAAACCAATAATTCGCCAGCGTCAAAAGCGCCCCAAATCCTACGACTGCCGCGGGCGCAATCGAATTCCCAAATCCAATTCCAAGTCCAGCCACCATCAACGCCAGCACCACAATCGTCCATTTCCGTTCGAACCGGTCCGCCGTCCAGGCCGCCAGCAGCGGTCCCACGGGCGACACCAGCGCGATCAACATCGTGTACTCCAGCGAATGCAGCAGCGAAACTCCCCTCTTCAGTAAAAACGTTGGCGCCCAATTCGCAAATCCATAAAACCCGATCGTCTGCAACGCCTGAAAAATCACCAGCATCACCGTCCGCGACAGATAAGGCCGCCTCCACAACTCCCCAAACGATCCTTTCCCCTCCCGGCCGTCCGTGTTCCTCATCCCGTTTTGTTTTTCTGTCATCCCGAGCGAAGCGACCGAAGGTTCCGACTCTGTCGGAAGGGATTTGCTTTTCTTTTCCTTCTCGCCACTCGTCACTCGCCGCTCGCCACTTCTTCCCGTACCAGAAAACGACTCATTCTCCAGCCCCGACATAATCGCGTCCGCCTCCGCCGCCCGTCCCCTGCTCTCCAACCATCTCGGCGATTCCGGCAATCTCCGTCGGAACCACCAAGTCAGCAGCGCCCCCGACGCTCCAATCACCATCACCCATCTCCACCCGCTCATCCAAAAATGCGTCGGCACCAGCACCCGCGAAAGCACCGCCGCCACGGGCACCGCGCAAAATCCCGCTACCTGCGTAATTGCCACGTACCGTCCGCGCGCGTAGCTCGGCACCACTTCCGTGACGTACGTATCCACTACCACAATTTCCGCGCCAATCCCAATCCCCGCAAAAAACCGCAACCCAATCAGCCACGCCGCCGAAACCGCAAACGCATCCGCAAACGTAAACACCGAATAAATCAGCAGCAGCAAAACAAACGCGCTCCGCCGCCCCATCCGGTCGCTGCCCATCCCGAACACGACCGTCCCCACAAACATCCCCAAAAATCCCGCCGCCACAAAAAACGTAAATTGTCTCAGGGAAATAAAACCGGACTGCTGCAAAGCCGCGCCGATGTACGCCACAATGAAAATGTCGTACAAATCAAAAAAATTCCCCAGCGACACCAGCCCGATAAACCGCCGGTGAAATCCCCCCAGCGGCAACCTCTCGATCCTCTCCGCAATTGTCAAGCTCATCTCCGAAGTGGCACAGACTTCAGTCTGTGCTAGCTTCAACCCAGCTCTGGCTGATCCGTTTGTCGATGTTGACTTCGTTTCGTCCCTTGCGTTGGGTGCCTCTCCAGTGCAAACAGCTGGCACTCGCGGATCACGCTTGCCAACTCCCTACGTCTGCACAGGCTGAAGCCTGCGCCACAAACCCCTCATTTCACCTCACTCACCACTCCAATCTTTTCCAGTGCCTTCAAATACTCCACTACCATCTCCAATGGCACCGGCCCATACTCCACCGAAACTCGGTCGCGTATCTGCTGAGCGTTAAGCACTCCGTCCGTAAAATTCAAAGCCTCATACGCATACTCTTCTCCACCTCCCCACAATCCCTGATATTCCAGCAGCCTCGGCTGGCGGACCTGCCCCAACTTCTTCCACTCCGCCTCGGAATAGTCATACCCAAACACGGCCATTGGCCCCTTCGGCTGCCCTTCCCGTCGAAAACGACTGTCACCTTCCTTGGACCGTGCCATTTCTTCCGCGCACACCTTGGGATGCGCCTCCGTGCGCCCGTTCGCCAAATCTGAATGCAGAAACGACGCGATTCCCAGCTCCGTCCTCCAATTCGCTTGCGCTCGAATATCTGCAATACACGCGGCATCCTCCGGCGGCAGACTGCTTATCCTCGGTTCGTCTGATGCCGTCTCCATGTCATTTCCCTGCTGGACTACGGTGTGGAGTTCCGGCAAAGACTTCTCATTAATCCCCGCCAAAAAATACCCGCTAGCCGCCCCAATAAACGCCGCCCTCTTCAATTTTGTCGTATCAATATTCGCCGCCGTATCGAAATTCGTATGAATGTACCGGTCCGGCCAGTCATTCAAATAAATCGCCGGTATCCCGAACGACGAATCCTGATACACGTCGTGGTCGCTCCCCATCGTGTACGCCGAATACTCCGCCCGCAGCGGCTCCTTCCCGCCCTCCGGCGCCACCATCGGATACTCCGCCTTCCCCGTCGCCGCGAATTGGTACGACTCCTCGTTCACCAACTCCGCAAACGCCCACGCCACGTCATGCACAAACGACGGCAAGCTCATCGGCCCGCGTGTCACGTGGAACACTGCCTTCGTCGCCGGCCCTCCGCCTACCATGTCCATGTGAATCGCCCTTTGATCCGCCGCGCAAACTCCCGCTTCGCGTTGAGCAGCGCGATCGTCCCCTCAATCTCCGGCGGCCAAATAAACCGTATCGTCCGCGCCGGCCGCGCCAATTTCCCCTCCGCAATCAACTTCTGCAAAGTCCGCGCCACCTCCAAAATCGTCACGCATCCGCTGGCATTGTCATTCGCTCCCGGCCGCTGATGATCCAGGTGGCACGAAAACGCAATCTCCTCGTCCTTCAACTTCGCATCCGCCCCCGGAATCGTCGCCGTCACCACCTCATAATTCCCCGCATGCTGCCCCGCCTTCACCACCGCATGCAGCGTAATCTTCTCCCCGCGAGCCAAACGTTCGCGCATCCCCCACGCCGTCTTCAGCGACACCATAAACGCAAAAGTCTTGTTAGATGAAAACGTCTCCAAATGTCCCCACCGAATCAAATTCTCGTCCTCACCCCACCAAGCGTTCTTCTGGTTCTGTTGATAACTCACAATCCCCACCGCCCCAAACTTCCCCACCGCCAATTCCTGCGCCGCCCCCGGCGACGCGCTCACCAGCACAATCTTTCCCTTAACGTCTTTCCCCGCGTAATCGCTCTCCTTCGTCCCGTCACCTACATCCACCAATTCCGCCGTGACATCCGCCGACTCGCTATCCTCCGACAGCACCACCGGCTCCGCCGCATAACTTGCGAGAAGCCGCTGATGGAGCTTTGGATCGCATTCCTCTTTCAGCAAGACAGCCAACACCTTGCGTGCTTCCTCGTCTGATTGCGGTTTCTTATGCGCGGCCTCATAGCAACCCGTCCCAACCGAGTCGAGTTCCCAAAGCTCCCCCACCTCCGCATCCCAAGCCGGCCGCGACCTCTGCGTCCCATAAAAAATCTTCCCATCCGCCGGAAACTCCAATATCTGCACATCGCTCAGCCCATACTCCCGCGCCCGCTCCGCCACGAGCTCGGCCGCCGCATGAAATCCCTTCGACCCGCGCTGCCTATGAAACGTCGCGATCATCTCCAAATTCCTCTTCGCCGTCTCTCCGCTCAGCTCGTTCGCCAAAGCCGCCACATCCTTCTCCGCCAAAAGCGGCGGCTTCTGCGCCCAGACGTTCTGCGCCGTCCCCGCGCACACTCCTCCCGCCATCATCGCGATCGCCGCCACGCCCAAATATGTCTTCCTCACGATTCCCTCCGCATCCCGCAAGCGTAATCCCGCGTGTGTAGGCGCCGGGCTTTAGCCCGGCAGTGGGACAGACTTCAGTCTGTCTCTTACTCGACACCGCGCGCATTCTACTCTCCCGCGCATCGACCATCCATCTTTCCGTCCAGGTTCTTCTCCGAACAAACCTCTTAATCCTCAACGCATCTCTTCGATAGACAATCCGCTCCAACCGCTGCTACTGTTTTGTTTTTCTTTTCGCAGCAGACTCTTCCGGCCAGTGAGCTGACATGCCTTCGTTTCGACCAACACGCTTCGCTCTGGCAGCAACCATCGCCACCTCACTCCTGGCTTTTTTCTCTCTCCTCTTTGCTGTAGCCGGAATCGCCAAATCCCATCCCCCGCAAATCGTCTTCACCTTCGACGATCTCCCCGCCCACGGCCCTCTTCCGCCCGGTGAAACTCGCCTCCAGGTCGCAAACAAAATTCTCTCCGCCCTTCGCGACGCCCATCTGCCTCCCATCTACGGTTTCGTCAACGCCGCCATCCTCGAGAAAGAGCCCGGCGGCCCCGCCGTCCTCCAAGCTTGGCGCGATGCCGGCAATCCTCTTGGCAATCACACCTGGTCCCACATGAATCTCAACCAAAATTCCCTCGAAGACTTCGAGTCCAACATCACCCGCAACGAACCCCTCCTCACCAAGCTAATGGATCACCAAGACTGGCACTGGCTTCGCTTCCCCTACCTCGCCGAAGGCGACACCCCCGCCAAACACGACGCTCTCCGCGCCTTCCTCGCCCAGCACGGATACAAAATCGCCGCCGTCACCATGAGCTTCAGCGATTATCTGTGGAATGAGCCTTACGCCCGTTGTATGGCAAAGGGTGACACCGCCGCCGTCGCCCAACTCAAAAGCAGCTACCTAGAAGCCGCCGACGCTAACATTACTTATTACCGCCAGCTCTCCCACACCCTCTACCATCGCGACATCTCCTACGTCCTGCTCATGCACATCGGCGCCCTCGACGCCGAAATGCTCCCCAAACTCCTCGACCTCTATCACTCCCGCGGCTTTCAGTTCATCACCCTCCCCCAAGCCGAGCGCGACCCCTTCTACCGCGTCGACACCAATCTCCGTCTCCCCTCCGCTCCGGAAATTCTCGAGGACGCCCTCCGCGCTCGCAATCTTCCCGTCCCTCCCCATCCCGCCCCACCCATCGACTTCAATTCCCTCTGCCGCTGACGCGTTCGCGCGCCAGCATGGTCTTTCGCCGCCCCGTACAAAACACCCAGGCATATTCGGCACCTGGAGGTTTCTCTCGCTACAGATCACTCTCTCGCAAAACACCGGAGCTGTACCCACGTTTCCCATCCGTCCGACAAGTCGGATAGATTTTCCGGCCTGAACTCACCACTCGCCACTAGCCATTTCCTCGGCTACAATCCCGGCACTCCACGCAGGGAGCCCGAGCTTCATGTTGCGGGCTCACTTCACTCCGGGGGATCGATGAGCGTTGGCCAACGGCTCCAGGAAATTCGCGACGGCTTCGAACGACCCTTCTGGGTCGCCAACACCAGCGAAATCTTCGAGCGCCTCTCCTATTACGGCGCGTTCTCCTCGCTCGCTCTCTACCTCCACGAAAGGCTGGCTTTTTCCACTCAGCTTACAGACTCGCTCACCGGTTTCTTCGGCGGCATGGTCTGGTTCCTGGCGATTTTTGGCGGCGCCGTCGCGGACAAGCTCGGCTTTCGCCGCGCACTCTCCATGGCCTATTTGATTCTGGCCGCCGCTTACTTCTTGATCGGCTCGATCGGCGCGTCCTGGCTCGCGCCCATTCGCAACGCCATCCCCCTCACGCTGTTTGTCGGCGTCATCCTGCTACTTCCCGCGCTCGGCATCGCCCTTGTAAAACCGAGCGTCGTCGGCACCACCGCCCGCGCTTCCAAGGAAAATGTCCGCACCCTCGGGTACTCCATTTACTACACCATGGTGAATATCGGCGGCACCGCCGGCCCTTTCGTTGCGGATTGGGCGCAAAGACACCTTGGCCTGGAGAGGGTTTTTCAAGTCTCCGCTCTCAGCGTGTTCGCGATGTTTTTTCTCGTCTTCTTTTTCTTCCGCGATCCGCGCAAACCGGGTGATGTCCCGGCCCCGAGCTTGCTTCAAGTCGTGCGCAACTTCCTGGCGATTCTCTGGCCGCCGCGTTTCTTGATTTTTCTTCTCATCTTTACCGGCTATTGGATCGTCTACTGGCAGCAGTACACCAGCCTGCCCGGCTTCCTGCACACCTACGTGGACGCGCACGCCCGTGTCCAGCTCATCCTCATCACCGATGCCGCCATCGTTGTTTGCTTGACCTTTGTTGTCAACTATTTGGCTCGCAAGATTCCTCCGTTCCACGCCATCATTCTAGGCACCGTCATTACTTCCATGTCCTGGCTGGTGCTGTCGTTCTGGCCCACGGTCACTGGCGCAGTCGTCTCGATCGCCGTACTCGCCATCGGCGAAATCATTCAGCAGCCGCCTTACTACGCCTACATTTCGCGCCTCGCCCCTGCCGGCCAGCAAGGTACCTACATGGGCTTTGCATTTCTGCCGCTTGGAATCGGATCGCTGGTAGGAGGCTGGTTCGGCGGGACGATGATGCATCATTTCGGCGAAGTCGCGCACCATCCCGAGCGCGCTTGGTGGGCCATCAGCAGCGTGGGCTTCGCCACTGCCTTCTTGTTGTGGGTTTACAACCGCGCCATCAAGCCCGCCGCGCAGGAGCCTACAAAATGAGAGGTTATCCTCTTAAAGCGAAAAACCTCGCGTGGGTGCCGTGTGTAGGGGCACGATGCATCGTGCCCACTTCGCAGCTCAATTCTCCACGTCGCAGATCGCGACTTTTCGGGACTGTACGTAGAATGCAAATTGTCTCGCGGGATTTTTCTTACTGTCGGCTGGCAGCTGTGAGCTTGCAAGCTACGGCGGTTAGCTTTGCTCCGCGCACTACTCACTATTCACTGCCCACTACTCACTCTCTTCTCAATTTACCATTCGCCGAAGCGAAGCGAGCGCCTGCCTCGCTAGCGAATACCGCGGCTCGACTTCGAGCGCTTCTTGAAAGCACTTTATCGCGCGGCCGTACATCTCCTTGCCGAGATACGCCCGGCCGAGATTGTAATGCGGAAAATGGCGCGGCTCGTAGCGGCGCGCTTCGATGGCGCGATCCAGCCACGGAATCGCTTCATCGAAACGTCCCAATTCGATCAGATATGCGCCGATGTCGTTATAGGGATTGCCGAATTCCGGATCCACTTCGATCGCCCGCTTGCACTCTGCAATCGCATCTTCGATCCGGCCCTGAAAATGGTACGTCCAGCCAAGAAAGGTATAGGCTTCTGCCGTCGGGTGCAGCTCAAGCGAGGATTGG
The DNA here is from genome assembly GCA_963753745.1 of uncultured Acidobacteriota bacterium. Lineage (GTDB taxonomy): Bacteria > Acidobacteriota > Terriglobia > Acidiferrales > UBA7541 > Acidiferrum. Next base: position 93,853 of record CAVWDX010000011.1, on the reverse strand, counting down.
TAGAGCTCGACAGCACGGTCGTATTCGCCCTCCATTTGGGCCTGATAAGCGTCTTGAAGGATTTCCCAGGCTCTCGTCAGGGTTTCCTGGCTCATGCTATAAATTGTTAACATACGGTTCCGGAGGCGTCAAAAGTACCTGAGTTCCAGCGGTGCGCAAGGGGAACCTGTACTTTGTGCCGGGTGCCCGGAGTGGAAATTACAGCCATAAAAAGAGAAGATAGAAGCGCATTTTGCATGCCGCATTTTGAAAGCAAAAATGAGGGGGAGACGTGAAGCGAAATTATCTGTTACTTGGGATCGCATTATTGAGCATGACTGTAGCGGTAGTAGCGCAAGATCCGCCGGCAAAAACCACGCCCAAAAAGACCACGGCGAGCAAGTCTTCCGGGTCGGCCGCCAAAGGCAAGGAACTGTTCGAGCAGAAATGCTCCATCTGCCACTTTGCGGATAGCAGTGCAAGAAAAATCGGCCCCGGACTAAAAGGAATCTCGAAGCGCGGCACGTTTACCGTGAACAACAACAAAGTTACGACTGAGAATCTGAAGACCTGGATCGAGAACGGCGACTCGTTGATGCCTCCGTTCAAAGATGTTCTAGATGCCCGGCAGATTAAGGACGTCATCGCCTACGTGAAAACGCTATAGCAACTGCTTTCGGCGAGGCAGTAAACCGTTCAGCCGTAAATTTTACAGGTGGAATTTGTCGGGTACGGAGGGGAATTTTCAGCGGCGGAAACAAAAGCCGCCGATGGCCTGATCATTCAAGCCACCGGCGGCAAACTTAACCGGGACACCCGCCCAGGCACCTAGCGCGGTCGGAAGCGGCGATGCGCAGCCTCATACATGAATATATATGAGCGAACGCCGATTCTTTTGCGCTGTGTCAGGGCCTCTTCCCTACACACCAGGGAATCTACTTCAGTACCGCGTCCTTGAACGCCTTCGCCGGGCGCAGGCGAACTACGGTCTTGGCCTTGATCTTGATTGCTTCGCCCGTCTGGGGGTTACGGCCCATGCGCGCCTTGCGGTGCGCTTTCACGGCGCGGCCGATGTTCGGAATCACGAACTTGCCCGCACCGCCCTTGCATTCCTTCACCGCGAGCTTGAAAAGCTCTTCGAAAAAGAGCGCCGCGGTTTTCTTGGGTGTGCCGCACTTCTCAGCGATGTGCGACACGATCTTGCTCTTGCTCATTGGCTTGGCTGCCATCTAGTCTGCTTATCCTCCTGTATTTACTTTCCACCCCAAAACATGCGGGGCAGGCCGCGAGCGAAATCCCCCTGGGTGAGCGTAAAAAGCTCGGGCCGCACCGCACTATAGCCAAGCTGAGAGTGGAACGCAAGGAAAAACTGCAAAAAAGGCTGGAAAAATGCTGGTTTTTGAGACGTGCCTGTGAAAAACCTGCGGAAACGCAGGCTGCGCGCAAGCGAGCGGCGGCGCTCCACGTCAAAGCGCGGAGAGATCCATGTAAAAGTGGGCGATGGCTTTGATGCCGCCGAAATAATTTTCGAGGGCGATGTGCTCGTCGGGGGCGTGCGCGTTTTCGTCGGGGAGGCCGAAACCGAGGAGCACGCAGGGGACTTTGAACGTATCGTACATTTGCGTCACGAAAGGGATCGATCCGCCTTCGCGAATGAAAACCGCTTTCTTCCCGAAGCCTTTCTCGAGAGCACCCTGAGCAATTTTGAAAATTGGCGCGTGGAATGGCGCAACCCACGGCTTGCCGGTGCTGAGCACTTCGAACTTGCACTTGACAGTTTTCGGCAAAAGTTTGCGAATATGCTTTTCTACAAGTTTCGCGATAGCGAGTGGTTCCTGGTTGGGAACGAGGCGCGTTGAAAATTTCGCGAAGGCCTTTGACGGGATCACGGTTTTCGCGCCTTCGCCTTGATAGCCGCCCCATATCCCGTTCAACTCGAGGGTTGGCCGCGTCCAGAGTTGCTCAACAATCGAGAAGCCTTTTTCGCCGGCATAACCCGGAGCGCCGACGGCTTCTTCAAATGCCTTTTTCTTCCAGGGCAGCGCATTCAACGCCTTGCGTTCGGGCGCGGAGACTTTTGCAACTTTATCGTAGAAACCCGGAACCGTGACGCGGAAATTCTTATCGTGAAGTTTGGCGAAGAGCTCGGCGAGAATCGTCAACGGATTGGGAACCGCGCCTCCATATACGCCGGAATGAAGATCGCGTACGGGGCCGGTGAGTTCAATCTGATAGTAATTCAATCCACGCAATCCGTAGGTGATGGAAGGCACGCCCTTCGCGAGCATGGATGTGTCGGATACGATGAGCGCGTCGGCTTTGAGTTTTTCCTTGTTTTTTTGCACATAGTCCCAGAGGCTGACGCTGCCGACCTCTTCTTCGCCTTCGATCAGGACTTTGACGTTGATGGGCAGCTTACCATTCACTTTCTGAATGGATTCGAGCGCTTTCAAATGGATGTGCACCTGGCCTTTGTCGTCGGCAGTGCCGCGGCCGAATAAGTTGCCGCTGCGAACCGTAGGTTCGAACGCGGGCGAAGTCCAAAGGTCGAGTGGTTCCGCGGGCTGCACGTCATAGTGCCCGTAAAAGAGGACGGTAGGCTTGCCGGGAGCTTCGAGAGATTCGGCATAAACAAGGGGGTGGAGATTCGTCGGAACAATTTCAATTTTCTGGAAACCCGCGGCGCGAAGATGATCCGCCATCCAGCGAGCCGCGCGTTCGATGTCCGGCTTGTGCTCGCTCTTGGCGCTCACGCTGGGGATTCGCAGAAATTCGCAAAGCTCGGCCAAATGTTTATCGCGATTAGTCTCTATAAATTCAGCAAGGTTCATAAGAGGAGCTCTCGGGGGCTATGAGTCCTTTCGAATAAAATTCGACGAAACTTAAAGCGAATGTATGCGGCAGCGGAATGAGTGCGAATCTATAAGACTGCCCTCGGCTGCTTGATCCTATTCTAGGGCGGAGTCCTTCTCGGGCACAAGCGAAGGCGGCTATCTTGGACCCTTCTTGGCGGAACAGCCGCAGATTAATTCCAATTGAATTTGTCTTGCGACCCTCCTGAATTCCCATAGCCTCATTCGGGCCGGCGTAAGTAGTGAAAGATTTGTCCCGCAATACTCGTATGAACCGGCCTGCTACCGGTTGACACACATGAACATCAGGCTTCGCTACTCAATTCTTAACGCTTTCATGGGCGAAATGGATGCTGCCCGATTTGCGGGAATGATCGCCGCGAAGAACGAGCAAATTGCCAGAGCGCCCGCAGCCACGCCAAGGGCAAGCGGATCCCACGAGGATACGCCATACAACTGGGCGGAGATCAACCGGCCGGCGCCAACCGCCAGAGGCAAGCCGAGGATCAAGCCGACGAGAACGCGTTTGAATGCGCCGCGCAGAACGAGTTGAATCACGCTTGGGCGGTCCGCACCAAGCGCCATGCGGATTCCGATTTCGTTGGTTCTCTGCGCGACGGTGTAGGCCGTAACGCCATAGAGTCCGACGGCAGCCAGCACCAGAGCGACAATCCCAAACAAACCGGCAAGGCTGGCGACGGCGCGCTCTTCATCGAAGGAAAGCTCGACTTGCTGCTGCATGGTCCGGATGCTGTTGATGGTCAGGTCGGGATCCAACTCCGCGAGGGTCCTGGTAAGCAGCGGCTCGAGTGCCCCGGGAGATAGATTCGTTACCAGCATGATTCCACCGATGAAGTGCGAGCGCAGCTCGAGTTTCGTCATGATCTCGTCGTGGTAATCAACCGTCTGAGCGAGGGGCACGTAGAACATCGGACGCGCCGGCCGACTTAAGCCCCAACCCGCAAACTTGGCATCGCGCACGACGCCAACGATGGTGAACGTGCTTGCGTTTTGAGGCATGTCCAGGCCGAAGTGCTGGGCCAGCGGGTCTTCATCGCTCTTGAAAAAACGCTTTACGAATGCTTCGTTCACGATGGCCACAGGAGCCGTGGTTTCGTTGTCGGCAGCCGTGAACGCGCGTCCGCGAATAGTCTGCATGCCCCAGTTCTGAAGAAAGTTCGCGCTAACGCGATCCCAGGAAGCGCCAGAATTTTCATCAAATTTGCCCTGAGGATGGCCGGCCACCATGATCAATTCGCCCCAGTTATCGGTGAGCGGGTTATACAAGGCCATCCCGGACCCTTGCACGCCGGGGATACGATCGAGTTGCTCTTCGAGCTGACGGTACAGTGCCTGCAACCTGGGCTGCGTGTAGCTCGCCGGAGGCCTGTTGATATCGACCTCGACGCGACCTTGCACCTTATATCCGAAGTCCTGATTCTCGAGTTTATTCAAGCTCCGGCCCAACATCGTTGCCCCGGCGACCAAAACAACGGACAAGGTAGCCTGCACAACGAGCAGCGCTTTACGCGCAAAGGAAGAACGGTCGCGGGTACCGCGGCCCGAGCCGCGCAATGCTTCGGCAGGGTCGGTGCGCGTTGCGAGCCAGGCGGGAGCCGCCCCGAAAATGATTCCGGTAACGAGCGCCAGCACGAAGGCAAAGGCCAGAACGATGAGCGATGGCGTGGCGCTAATCGGCAGGAAATGAGCGCTATGAAAGGCCAGCGTCAACAACAGGCGCGCGGCCGCCGTAGCCACCAGCAGCCCGGCGATGGCGCCGCCAATCGCCAGAAGAATGCTTTCTGTGAGCGCTTGAGCAACAATTTGGCGCGGGGTCGCTCCCAGGGCCAGCCGCACAGCCGTCTGCCCGCGACGCGCTACACCGCGCGCGAGCAAAAGGTTCGCAACATTGGCGCAGGCAATCAGTAACACCAACCCACATACAGTGAGCAGAATTTGGAGGCTGCGGCCGTATTCCTCCTTCATCACGGCCACGCCGGCACCGGCGGGTATGACGTTAAGCGTTTGTCTGGGGAGAAGTTTGATAACGTCTGGCATCCAGTTGGCGGGATATCCAGAATCGTATTGCATCCATTGGCGCAGAACGCCCGTGAGGCGCGGAGCCATACCTGTAATAGAAGCTCCCGGGCGCAAGCGACCAATCATGCGCAGCCACGCAGAGATGGACTGGTTCACCAAACCGCCTTGGCCATGCATCATGGGCTCTTGTTGGAGCGGGAGCCAAATGTCCGGAGGATCGCTTTCGAGAGTCTCGCCGAAAAATCCGGGTGGAGCGACACCGATCACGGTGAAGGGATGGCCCTCGACCACGAGAGTTGAACCCACCACGGAAGGATCCGACGCATAGGCTGTCTGCCAGACGCGATGGCTAAGTACCGCGACCGGTGGGGCAGATGGCGTGTCGTCCTCCGGGGTAAACATCCGCCCGCCGAAGGCTTGGCACTCCAAGTGTGGAGAAGTAATTGCCGCTGACATATTCCGAGCGCAGAGGTCTGGCGGCTGACTCGACCCCCTGGCGGCGCACGCTCAAGCGGCCGCGTCCGGCTTGGAAAGCGGCCACCTCCTCAAATTCCGGTGTTTCCGTCTTCAGGCGCTCATACAAGGAATACGAAAACATACCCCACTGGTCCTGGGGACCGCCTTCCACGCAGCAGTCATCGCCATCGCCGACGCGGTAGAGCCTGCCAGGATCTGAAACGGGCAAGGAGCGGAGCATCACGGCGTGAATCAAGCTGAAAATGGCGGTGGTCCCGCCAATACCCAAGGCCAGGGTCAAGATCGCCGCAGTAGTAAAAACCGGCGCCAGCCGGAACTGCCGGAGCGCATACCGAAGACTGCCGGGCAGGCTTGGCATCAAACACCTCTCCCATGGTTACGTAGGTCAGCCGCCCAGGGTTCCCAAATAAAGCAAACTTCCGAGCTTAGCCAGCGGGATTCCGCGGGGTGCTTTTGTATGGACGATGCAAAGAGTGGATTGTCACGGAGGGGGACGGCCGGGACAGTCCGGAGCACGGACCCTGCGAGCGCCGTGCCGGGCTATTTCGAGAGCTGCCGACGCTTATTCGCCTGCGATGGCGCCCCTGATCAGTAGAGGCTCGGTTCTGGAAGCAATCCCGTCGGGCAGAGGGGCGTCCGGTTGTTCGTGAGACGGATCCTCACCGCAAGCAAAGAAGCGCAAGAAGGGGCAGCGCGTTCGATGTCCGGTTTTTATTCGATCTTGGCGCTCACGCTGGGGATTCGCAGAAATTCATGAAGCTCGGCCAAATGTTTATCGCGGTTACCTTCTATAAATTCAGCAAGATTCATCAGAGGCGCTCTCGGGGGCTACGAGTCCTTTCGAATAAATTCCTGCGAAACAGGAAGCGTATGTATCGGACAGCAGAAAGAGTGCGGACCTGCAGAGCGGCTCTCAACTGCTGTTCGTCATTCAAGGGCCGCGCCTTCTCCGGCACAAGCGAACCAAGGTAAGAAGAGGATTCGTGGGCGAAAGCATGCATAGTGTTCGCATTCGACGTTGGCCTGTGATCGTCCCGGCTTCCAAGAATCCATTTTGGAGCCTGAAGGAGTACTAAACGACATTTCCGGCCACGCAACTCATTCGGTGAAGAGGGGGGGAAGGCCAGCGACAGCCATTCCTGGCTGTCCTCTTGAAGTTTTGCCAGCCCAGAACTCGGGATACAGGACACGGAACATAGACCAAAAGTCACGCCCACCCTCCACTTGGCGTTCGCCGCTCAATGTGCTCTCCTATAAAGGACGCCATGACTCATTCTCGCTGCTTCCTCGCCTCGTTACTTCTTCTCTTTTGGCCGGTATTCGCTTCCGCGCAACAAAACAACGAACCTGTCATCCGCTTTGTCCGCAATCCCGATCCCGCGCCCAGCTTCCAACTCACCTCCCTCGATGGCAAGCCGCTCACCCTCGCTGCCTTCCACGGCAAAGTTGTCTTTCTGAATTTCTGGGCCACCTGGTGTGGACCGTGCCGCGCCGAAGTCCCCGATCTCATCGTTCTGCAGGATCAATATAAAGACCGCCTCCAGGTCATCGGCCTCAATGTCGACGACGATGACGCCGCCGAGGTTCAGAAGTACGTCGCGGAAACTGGCATCAACTATCCCGTCGCCATGGCTCCCGACGCCATCCGCATGGCATACGGCGGCATCCCTGCCCTGCCCACTTCCTTCGTCCTGGACACCGAAGGCCGCGTCGTTCAAAAGCACGTCGGACTTTTGGATCCGGCGCTCTACGAAACTGAAATTCGCGCCCTGCTCGGTCTTCCCATCCAGGCAAAAGTGGAAACGTTCGAGGACACCGGCGAAGTTTTTCTCAAACATGCCGACAGAGCCACCGAACTTCCGGGCGTCAACCTCTCGAAACTCACACCCGAGCAAAAGAAAATCGCCCTGCACCGTTTCAACGCCGAGTCTTGCACCTGCGGCTGCAAATATACTCTGGCGCAATGCCGCATCTGGGATTCGGCTTGCGCCGTCAGCAAAGCTGCGACGGAAAAAATCATCGCAAAACTGTCTGCCGTCCCGCACCAGCCATCTGCGGCTCCAACCGCGCCTGGTGCTCCTTCGCCATCCGCGCCGGCACAACCCCCGCCTGCCGCGAAGCCTGCTCCTTCCGCGCAACCGGCTTCATCCGCCCAGGTTAAAACTCCCGCGGCGCTCGCGCCCGCGCAGCCGAAAGAGCAACAATGATCGTTGCCGCGCAATCCTTGATAAAAATATCTCGCGGCATTTTTAATTTCGACGTTGCCTGCGTTTGTCGCTGCCCTCATACTCTTTCTTCTCGCGATGATCACTTTCTCGAAAATTATTTTCCTTATCGTTCTTGTCCTCTCTTTCACCGGGCTTATTTCTCCTCCCGTGGCTCTCACTATCGGAATTATTTTTGGACTGAGCTTCACGCATCCGTATGCCTCGATCGCACGGACATCCGCGCGAATCCTTCTGCAGGTTTGCGTCGTCGCGCTCGGCTTCGGAATGAATCTGCACGAAGTGCTGAAAGCGGGCCGCAGCGGCTTCGTTTACACCGCGATGGGAATCTCATTTGCCATTCTGATGGGGCTCGCGCTCGGCAGGCTCTTGCGGGTTCGCGGAAATTCTTCGTTTCTGATTACCGCGGGCACGGCCATTTGCGGCGGCAGCGCCATCGCGGCGATCGGTCCGATTCTTCACGCCGATGACGAAGAGATGGCGGTGTCCCTCGGCACGGTTTTTATTTTAAATTCCGTCGCGCTTCTTCTTTTCCCGCCGATTGGCGGCTTGCTCCATCTTTCGCAATCGCAGTTTGGCCTCTGGGCCGCGCTCGCGATTCATGACACAAGTTCCGTCGTTGGCGCCGCCGCGAAGTATGGCCAGGAAGCACTAATCATCGGCACCACGGTGAAGTTAGCCCGCGCGCTGTGGATCGCCCCCCTGGCGCTGGCCGTAGCCGCAGTCAAACATAATAAATCTAAAATTGACGGCGAACCTCAGGTCAGCAGCGCATCGACCATTCGGCTTCCGTGGTTCATTTTGTTTTTTTGCCTGGCCGCAATCCTCAACACCTACATCCCTGCGATCACTTATTTCTCGAACGCCATCTTCGCGTTCGGCCGTCTCGGGCTCACGGCCACTCTGTTTCTAATTGGTACGGGCATTTCGCGCGCCACGCTGAAGGAAGTCGGATGGCGTCCGCTCTTGCAAGGCATCATTCTCTGGCTCGTCGTCGGAGTAACTTCGCTTTACCTCATTCGCGCGGGAGTGATTGCACTTTAAATATATTTCGGACGCACAACGCGGGCGCGATAGCAGTTGCGCTTCTGGAATTGTTCCTCGGGAACACGAAGATTTATTTTTGGAGCAGATCCATCACCGCGGAGGTCATGGCTTTGACGCCCGTTCGAATGGCGGGGCCGGGCACGGGAGCGAATTCGCTCGAGTGTGGGCCGGGCAGCCGCGCGCCTTTTTCCATCGCTTCCTTTAGTTTTACCGGGTCGGCGGCGCCAAGCCAGAACATGCAGATAGGCGGCTTGGGATCCGCGAGAGCGAAAAGACTGAAGTCTTCGCTGGCCATGATGGGCTCGCCGGCAAGGACATTGTCTTTTCCGAGAGCGCGCTCGAGCGAGGCGCCGACGCGCCGCGAAAGCTCTGGATCGTTGATGGTGGCGGGAACGTGGTCCTCCTCGACTTGGATGATGGGAGCGCGCTCGGCGGGAACGCCGGCGGCGGCAGCGACGCCGTTCGTGATTCGGGCGATGGCCGCGAGAACTTTTTCGCGTTGCTGTGGATTCATGGTTCGAACGGTGAGCTGCAAGCGAGCTTCGTCTGGAATGATGTTGTTCTTCGTGCCGGCATGGAACGAGCCGACGGTGACGACAGTAGGAAGCTGAGGATCCATTTCGCGGCTGACAATCGTTTGCAACATGACGACGATTTCCGAGGCGATGACAATCGGATCTCTTGTCGCTTGCGGCGCGGCTCCGTGCCCGCCATAGCCGCGCACAGTGATGTCCACGGAATCCGCGCCAGCGAGAAGAGGCCCCGCATGCCAGGAAACTTTTCCAGCGGGTACCGCGGCGGTGTCGTGGAGCGCGAGGACGTAATCCGGCTTGGGAAATGTTTTGAAGAGTCCTGCGCGGAGCATGGCTTGCGCACCGCCGACGGTTTCCTCCGCGGGCTGGCCGATCAAGACCACCGTGCCGCTCCAGCGATCCTTTAGTTGCGAGAGCATGCGCGCGGTGCCGAGAAAAACGGTCATGTGGAGATCGTGGCCGCAAGCGTGCATCACGCCAACTTCGGTGCCGTCCGCACGTTTTGCTTTTACGTGGCTGGCGTAGGGCAGGCCGGTGTTTTCGACGATGGGAAGCGCGTCCATATCGGTGCGCACGTAAACGACGGGGCCGGGCCCATTTTTCAGGACGGCGACGATGCCGTAGGAAATTAACTTGGGGTCATCGTACTGGCCGAAATGATCGGTGACTTCGTAGCCGGCTTTCTTTAATTCCGCGGCGATCAACGCGGAAGTTTCTTTTTCCTGGGTGGAGAGTTCCGGGTGTTCGTGGAGATGTTTGTAGGTTGCCAGGAGCGAGTCTTCTTCTTTATTGATGCCCTGGTCCAAATCGCTTTGGGCAAAGAGCGGGGCGGAGATAGATAAAGCCGCGGCTAGAGAGAGGAAACTGGTTCGAACGAAGGAACGCATTGGTCACCTCGAGAAAGAAGCGGCATTCTAGCACTGCTGGAGAGTCATTATGGCTGCAGATTTCGCAGCTTATCCCGAGAGCGCGCACAGACTGAAGTCTGTCCCACCAGTCTGTGCCGCCGGTTGCGGCGGAACGTTTTGCAGGCTACACTCGCGCGACAAATCCGAGGAGTTTGTTTCCAAGCGGATTCGAATGGAGGGGAGCCATGAACCGTCGCGTTAGTTTTCTGCTTATCGCCCTTGTTGTTGGAGGAGTTCTCACCGTGCGCGGAGCTTTTTCCGAACCGGCCGCGCAATCAACGCGAAAGGTCTTCAATGCACCGGAGAAGACCATCCAGGCGCCTTTCAGCGACGCCATTCTTGCCGGGAATACGTTGTACTTGTCGGGCAGAATTGGGTTGGACCCCAAGACCGGTAAGGCTCCGGCGCAAGTCGAGGACGAAATCAAGCTCCTACTGGACGGTATGAAGGGAACCTTGGAGCAGGCTGGAATGACCATGGACGATTTGGTGTACGTACAGATCGCCTGCACGGACTTGTCTCTCTACGACAAATTCAACGCCGCTTACAAGACTTACTTCACGACCAAGGACTTTCCCGCGCGGGAATTTATCGGAGCGGCAGCGCTCCTTCGCGGCGGCCACTTCGAGTTGCAGGCCATCGCGGTTCGCCGCTAAGACGCGGGAAGCCCTCTCCACGTTAAGGAAAAATACCGCTTGGAATTGACCCGGTCGGGGTGTCCTTCGGAAATGCTCGCCGCGTTGCGACTAGCCTGGTTTTACGGCCGTCCTCAACAAAAAGTAGTCGGCAGGCGCCCATCGGAGTTGGGAGAAAACATGCCAACAGGCACGCTAGCGGAGCACGAGGATGCAAAAACTCTGGAGACGCTGGTGGAGCTGGATGCGGGGTAGCGGTTGTGGTTGGTGAAGAAGGCGGATTTTTTCGTGGAAGCATTGGGATACGGGACGAAAGAGAAGCGGGGATAAGCAGAGGAAAGTTGGACCGGTTTCAGGAGTGACCATATTTAGTCTGTTATTTAAAGCCATCAAAGCGTCATTTGCCCATATATAGTCCATATTTTCTCTGATCGCTCGCCCAGATTTACGCTAAATTATTTATAATAAACAACTTAAATATCTACAAGATTTAACGTCGGATGGAGCCCGTAGTGCATCTATTTGGCAGCGGTAGGGTCAAGACAATGTTAAGAATCACAACGGAAACAAAACGGGGAAAGACAGTTCTGAGCGTCGAAGGCCGGCTGGCGGGGCCCTGGGTTACGGCACTGGACCAATGTTGGCGCGAACGGGCACCGGGGCAGAAATACAGCGTGGACTTGTGCGGGGTGAGCTTCATCGATGCGGCAGGCAAAACACTGTTGAAAGAGATTCACCAACAAGGCGGAAGGCTGATCGCGGAAGGGTGCCTGAACCAGGCGATTGTAGATGAGATTGAAGGGCACGAACGGACGGCGAAATTGGGCTGCGGGGGCCACAAAAAGGGTTCGCACATCATTTTCTATGTCGCGTTCTTTAGCCTGATGGTGATGCCGGCGGTTGCACGCGCGCAGGGGAGCGGGAAGCAAACGCCCTTGTCAGGGACTGCGCCGACCGGAGTGTTGCGGCTGACGTTGAATCAGGCCGTAAGCTTGGCCCTGAAACAGAACCCGACAGCGCAAATCGCGGTTTTGTCGGCGGCAGTGAGCGCTCAGGACAAAAACCTGGCGCTGGCCGACCTTCTGCCGCAATTGAATGCAAGAGTCAGCGATCAGGCACAGAAAGTAAACTTGCTGGCGCAGTTTGGCGGGAGGACGCCATTCCCCGGATTTCCGAAATCGTTGGGCCCGTACCAGATTTTCTCCGCGGGACCGAGCCTGAGCGCGCCCATCTTCGACCTGAAGCTTTGGCGGAAGTATCAGGCGGCGCGTGAAACCGTGAACGCGAGCCAGGCAGACAGCCTTTCAACGCGCGAGCAAGTAATTTTGCTGGTGGTGTCGCAATACATCGGGACACTGCGGGCCGTGGCGAACGTGCAAGCGTCTGAGTCGCGAGTGGAACTGGCGCAGGCGCTCTATGACCAGGCGGCGGACGTACAGAAAGAAGGGGTTGGGACAGGGATTGATACGCTGCGAGCAAACGTGGAACTGCAGAACGAGAAGCAGCGGTTGCTCGAGGCGGAAGACGACCGGGACACTTCTCTATTTGGACTGAGCCGAATGCTGAATCTGGACCCGCGGCAAGCCATCGAATTGGCGGATTCGCTCAGCTTTTTCGATACGCCGCAGCCGGACGTGGAAGGGAGCATCGACCTGGCGCTGGCGCAGCGCGAAGAGTGGAAGTCGCTGCAGGCCCAGCTGAAAGCAGCGGGATCAGAAAAGAAGGCGGCGCAGTACTCGAGGCTGCCTTCGGTGCGCTTCGACGGGAATTATGCATATTTGGGCACGTCGTCAAACACCACGCTACCCACCTACAACTATGAAGCGAGCGTGAATTTGCCGCTGTTCACGGGCGGCCGGATCCACGCGGAGGTGGTCCAAGCGGACTTGAGAATCCAAAAACTGGAACAGCAAGAAGATGATTTGCGAAATCAGATCGCGCTGGACGTGAAGACGGCGCTCATCAATCTGGACTCGGCGCGCAACCAGGTGCAGGTGGCGAATCTGGGAGTGCAGCTTTCGAGGCAGGAAGTGGATCAGGCGCGGGACCGCTTCAAGGCGGGTGTGGCGAACAACATCGAAGTGATCCAGGCGCAAGATTCGCTGGCGCGAGCGAACGACAACCAGATTGCAGCGTTGTACCGATTCAACCAGGCGCGCGCGGACTTTGCGCGTTCGACGGGGCAGATGGAAAAAGTTTACTCGAAGTGAGGGGACGATGAGCATTGAGATCGAAGTAGGGCTGGAAAACGCGACGAAGGTTCGGCCGCTCGCCGAAGAAGAGCTGCTCGAGAAAGAGGAGCCAACCGGGCTGGCGAGTCCGAAGATGCAGCGGCTGGCGATTCTTGGCGGCGTTGTACTGATTGCAATGCTGGCGGGATTGTTCTTCTACTACCACAACCGGGAGAGCACGGACGACGCGCAGATCGACGGGCACATCACGCCGATCGCGGCGAAGATTTACGGGCGGGTTGCGGAAGTTCTGGTGAAGGACAACGAAGCGGTGAAAGCGGGGCAGGAGCTGGTGAAGATCGATCCGCGCGATTACCAAGCGGCTGTGGATGAGGCCAAGGCGTCGCTGGAACTGGCGGAAAGCGAAGCGCGGTCGGCGGGCGTGGATGTTCCGCGGACGGCGGAAAACGTGGCGAGCGGGACTTCGAGCGCGGACGCGCAGTTGCTGGGAGCGCAGGCGGATTTGGCGAGCGCGCAAGCGACGTACGCGCAGGCGCAGACGGCGGACCTGGCGTTTGCGCAAGCGAACGTCAACAAAAGCATGGCCAACGCGGCGCTGGCGCAGGCGGATTTGGCGCGGTACAGGCCGCTGATGGAGAAGGGTGAGATTTCTCAGCAGCAGTACGACGCAGCGAAAGCGAATGCCGACGCGACAGCAAGCGCCTTGAAAGCGGACCAGGAAAAGCTGGCGCAAGCGCAGCGCAACGTGGAAGTGGTGAAGGCGCAACTAGATGCGGCAAAGGCGCGGGTAATGCAAGCGCAGGCTGGAGTCGAGGGAGCGCAAGCGAATAAGAAGCAGGTGGGCATGCGCACGGCAGATGCGCAAGCGAAAGTGGCGAAGGTGGCGGAGGCTCGCGCGCAACTGGAGGCCGCGGAACTCAATTTGAGCTACACGGACCTGGTGGCCCCGGTGGACGGCGTGGCAACGCACAAGCAGGTCGAGCCAGGACAGATCGTGCAGGCCGGGCAGGGATTGCTGGTGGTGGTGCCGCTGCAGGATGTGTGGGTGACGGCAAATTTCAAAGAGACGCAACTGAAAAATATGAAGCCGGGACAAAAGGCGGAAGTGAAAGTAGATACCTACGGAAAAACGTTCAGCGGGCACGTGGATTCGATAGCCGGAGCGACGGGCGGAGTGTTGAGCCTCCTGCCGCCGGAAAACGCGACGGGGAATTACGTGAAGGTGGTACAGCGCATACCCGTGAAGATCGTGCTGGACAAGGAATCCGTCGGCAACTACTTGCTGCGACCGGGGATGAACGTCGACGCGACGGTCATCACGAAATAAATGATCTGGAATAGAGAAAGCCAAGAAGGCAGTTGCACGTAGATAACAGGGGGAAGGTCGGAGAGCCAGGTTGAATGCGCCATGCGAAACAGAATACTCGCCAAGTTGAGGATGCCGGACGGGTCGATCAACCCCTGGGTGATTGCCGTTACGGTGACGCTGGCGACGTTCATGGAAGTGCTGGACACGTCGATCGCAAACGTGGCGTTGCCGCACATTTCGGGGAGTTTGTCCGCGGGAGCGGACGAATCGACGTGGGTGCTGACGTCGTATCTGGTTTCGAACGCGATCGTGCTGCCGCTTTCGGGATGGTTTTCCGGGCTGATCGGGCGGAAGCGGTTCTATATGGCATGCGTGGCGCTATTTACGGTGAGCTCGTTTTTGTGCGGGCTTGCGCCGAGCCTCGGCGTCCTCGTTCTTTTCCGGATTATGCAAGGCGCGGGCGGAGGCGGGTTGCAGCCGAGCGAGCAGGCCATATTGAACGACACGTTTCCGCTGGCGAAACGGGGGATGGCGTTTGCGGTCTACGGGATCGCGGTTGTTGTTGCGCCGACGATTGGGCCGTGGCTGGGCGGCTGGATTACGGACAATTTTTCGTGGAGATGGATTTTCTACATCAACGTGCCGGTGGGAATTATTTCGCTGCTGCTGACGTCCATGCTGATTTCGGATCCGCCGTACATGAAGCGGGCGAGTTTCAAGAGCGGATTCCGGATCGACTATATCGGGATCGGATTGATCAGCCTGGGCCTGGGCAGCATGCAGATCATTCTGGACAAGGGGCAGCGGGACGACTGGTTCTCATCGGGATTCATACAGGTTTTCTTTGCCCTGATGCTGGTCGGGATTATCGCCGGGATTATTTGGGAGCTGCGGCAGAAGGAGCCGGTTGTGGACTTGAAGATGCTGAAAGACCGGAATTTCGCGATCTCGACGCTGGCGATGTTTTTCCTCGGCTTCGTATTGTATTCGAGCACGGTGCTAATTCCGCAATTTCTGCAAAACATGCTGGGCTACACGGCGGAGCTTGCCGGCATGGCGCTATCGCCGGGCGGCCTGGTGATCATGTTGATGATGCCCGTGGTTGGATTTTTGGTGTCGAAAGTAGATACGCGGATTTTGATTACGTTTGGATGCACGGTGTGCGCGATTGCGCTTTTTTGGATGGCCGGGTGGGACTTGGGGCTCGATTACAGCCATGCAGTGCGAGCGCGGATGCTGCAGAGCTTTGGGCTGGCGTTCTTGTTTATTCCCATCAACGTGGCGGCTTTCGCGTACGTGCCCAGAGAAAAGACGAACATGGGGACGGGGATCATCAATTTGGCGCGAAACATCGGGGCCAGCGTGGGCATCGCAACAGTGACGACGATGCTGGAGCGGCGGACGCAGTTTCACCAGGCGCATTTGATCGAGAGCGTGAACAGTTTGAATCCGGCGCTGCTGACAACGACGAACAGCAACACCACGCGTCTAATTTCCTACGGGTCGAGTGCTTCGCAGGCGTCACTGCAAGCGAAGGGCATGGTCTACCACCTGGTGCAAAACCAGTCGGCGATGCTGGCGTTTATCGACAATTTCAAGATGCTGGGAGTGGTATTTCTCGCCGTGATTCCAGCGTTGCTGCTGATGCGGAAGCCGAAAGCGGCGGTTGGAGGGGTTCCGGTGCATTGATGGCCGAAGGCGTCCATGCATTCAGTGACCGAAATCCTTGCAGCGATTTTTGCAATGACTTCTGGCAGTGATTTTGTGCAGTAATTGGGGGAACGATGGCAACACAAATGGCAGTGGCAACACAGTTCAGCGAAGACAAACTGATCCGCGCCGGGCAAAGGGGCGATTCGCAGGCGGTGGAAACCCTGTTCCGCCGTTACCAGCGGCCGCTCTTTCAGACCGCGTTGCGTGTGCTGGGAAATACAGAGGATGCGGAAGACGCTTTGCAGGACGGGCTGCTTTCCGCCTATCGAAATATGAAGCGATTCGAGGGCCGGTCGCAGTTTTCGACATGGCTGACGCGCATTGTGATTAACGCGGCGCTGATGAAGCGGCGCAGCGCCAAGGCGCGGCCCGCGGTTTCGCTCGATGAACCTCCGCGTGAAGACGAGATGCCGATTGCCGAGCGTTTCGCAGCCGAAGGCCCAAACCCGGAGCAGATGTTTGCCGGAACGGAGCTGCGGGAGATGATTAGCGAAAACCTGGACGAACTTTCGCCGCTTTTGCGCACGGCGTTTGTGTTGCGCGAAGTGGAGGGCTACTCAACGGGCGAGGCGGCAAAGAAGCTCGGCGTGACCGAGAATACGCTGAAGGCAAGGTTGTGGCGCGCACGACACCAGATGGCCGAACGGCTAGGGCAGCGACTGCGGCGAATCAAGGATGATATGACCGCCGGAGGAATGGGCGATGCGGAGTGCAGCTACTGCTGAAGGGCTGAAGTAATGACGTAAAGATGTAATGAAATAACGAATCGATGCTTGGAGGGCCGGCGAAATTTGCCGGCCTTTTTTGTGTGCGGGGCATGTTCGATGTCCTTCGCTGTGCTTTGGGGCGCGTGATCCCTGACTGGCGGAGTGAAACGGTAACGCAGAGGAAGCTTGAATTGTTGACCTGTGCTCCGCGGTCCGTTGCCGGCGTTCTGTAAGCTCGAAAAGAGGAGACAGCCAAGAATGGCTGTCCCCCTCAGCTGCCACTAAACCGTTCCGGAAGTTTCGGTGTCACCAATGGTATTCCTTCAGGCAATCTTCTAGAATCGCCGTCCATGACGTGTCCCAATTGTGGCAAGGAGATGACCGGATGGACGCTTGAAGGCCACTTGGGCAGACAGGTTACGATCGATGTCTGCACGGGTTGCCAAGCGTTCTGGTTCGATGAGCACGAAAGCCTGCAACTCTCAGCCAGATCGACGCTGAAGCTGATGAAATTTATCGGTGAACACTCATCGACGGTGAAGCCAAGCTTGTCGGACGTGCTCCGGTGCCCGCGATGCGGAGGCCGGCTGACGCTGATGCACGACATGGTCCGAAACATGCGGTTCAGCTACTGGGGATGTGAAAAAGAACGCGGGCGGCTCATCGGATTTTTCGACTTCCTGAAAGAGAAGAATTTCATCCATACGCTCTCACCGCAAGAGATCCAGCAGTTGCGACAGAACCTGCAGAGCGTGAACTGCTGCAACTGCGGAGCGGCCATCGACCTGCAAACGAACTCAGTTTGTCCTTACTGCCATTCGCCCATCTCCATGCTGGACATGAAGCAGCAGCAACAGATGCTGGCTCAACTCAAAGAAGCTGCCGAGCCTAGGCCGGTCGATCCGACGCTGCCACTGAAACTCGCCCTCGCGAAGGAGCAAACATCGGCCCTATTTCAAGGGGACGATACGGAATGGTGGGAGGACGCGCGGTCAGGCGACTTAGTGCAGGCTGGATTGAAAGCGGTCGCGCGATGGTTTAGCTCCGGCGTGTGATTGGATTGCGCGAAAGAGATTTGCCGCTCCAAATTCGCAGGGCTGGCGCGGGAAGCCGCGGTTTCATATGAAACAGTTCCGGATTCATTCCGTCATAGCTAGTGTTGGCGGCGTCCTCACGGCTGAACGGATCAGGGCCGCAGCTTTGCGGCCGCAGCCAACTCCTGGATTGGCCTTTTAATCGGCCCCACCGCCAAGTGAAAGGTTCGTTGTTTCAGAAGGGTGAAGAGAGTACGCTGCGGAAGTCAGCACTTCAAACAGGAGCCTCCGACTCATAAAGGCTGACGAGGATTCCTGCCAGCCTCCATTGGAGGGTTCCCATGGGAAATTTTCTTCAGGATTTGCGGTATGGGCTACGGATGTTGGTGAAGTCGCCGGGGTTTACCGCGGTGGCGGTGCTGTCGCTGACGCTGGGGATTGGGGCGAACACAACGATTTTCACCTTGGCGAAGGCCATCTTTCTGAAGTCGATTCCGGTGAACGAACCATCGCGGTTGGTGAGTCTTTTCTCGACGGCGCAGAGCAAGGGCGGTCCTCTGCAGGAGTATCTGCCGACGCCGTACCCAAATGCGGTGGACTACCGCGAGAAGAATGACGTGTTTTCGGGCGCGGCCATTGCGGTACCGGCGGGCGTGGATTTGACCATCGGCGGCAAGAAGGTGCAAGCGTTCTGCGAAGTGGTGAACGCGAATTTCTTTGATGTGGTGGGCGTGCAGCCGAAGCTGGGGCGGGGGTTTTCCACGGAGGAGGAAAAAACTCCGCAGCCAGTTGTGGTAATCAGTTACGCGTTGTGGAACCGCGAATTCGGCGGCGATCCTAAGTTGGTGGGGCGAACGATTCAAATCAACGAGCAGGATTTCACGGTGATTGGAATCATGCCGAGCTATTTCCACGACGTCGGAGCGCTGGGCAGTCCCGATGCGTGGGTTCCCATGCTGATGCGTGATCAGGTGCTCGCGGAAGAAGAGAAGAAATTTCTCTACGACCGTGGATTTCGGATGACGGCGATGGTGGGGCGGCTCAAGGCGGGTGTGACAGTCGTCCAGGCGCGAGCTTCGATCCACAACCTGGGACTCGAACTCGAAAAGGAGTATCCGAAAGACAACGGCGGGCGGAACGAGATGATGGTGCCGATCGATCAGACCGCGATTCCACCGCAACTGCGAAGCGTGTACGTTCGCGCTGGATCGCTGATGTTTGTGATTGTTGGGTTGGTGCTGCTCATTGCGTGCGCGAACGTGGCCAATCTGCTGCTGGCGCGGGCCACGCAGAGGCACCGCGAGATCGGAGTGCGGCTGGCGATGGGCGCGTCGAGAATGCGGCTGGTGCGGCAATTGCTGACGGAGAGTTTGCTGATAGGACTTCTGGCTGGTGGGCTAGGAATTTTGTTTGCGTATTGGGGCCGGTCGCTGCTGCTATTGCTGTTGCCGCCGGGTTTGCAGCGCCGGCTGGATTTCACGCTGGATGGGCGAGTTCTGCTCTACACTCTGGGACTTTCGCTGGCGGCGACAGTGTTGTTCGGGCTTGTTCCTGCGCTGGAAGCTTCGAAAGCGGACCGCCTCGCGGCGTTGAAGGATCGCACTGGAAATCCGACCGGGAGCGCGCGGTGGTATGGCCTTCGCGGCGTGCTGGTGATGGTGCAAGTGGCATTTTCGCTGGTGGCGCTGGCCGGCGCGGGACTTTTTATCCATAGTCTGCGCAACGCACAGGAGATGGACCCAGGATTCGAAGTCAAACACGAGGTGGTGATGTTCGTGAACCTGGCCTCGGAGCACTACACGCAGGCGCGGGCGGAGCAGTTTTATAAAGATGTCGTTGCGCGGCTTGCGGGTGTTGCGACGGTACAAAGCGCGAGCATATCAGACACGTTCCCGTTTTCTGGCGGGCTGGCGCGCACGACTTTCACGGATGGCGTGGATACGAATGACCCTCGTAACGGGAAACTGACACCGGTGATTGCGGTGGAACCAGGATATTTTTCAACGGCGGGAATCACGATGATCCAGGGGCGGGACTTCAACGAACACGACGATGCGCAGGGCGCGATGGCCGGGGTCGTGAACCGGGCGGCGGCAGACCAAATGTGGCCGCAGGAGAACCCGATTGGAAAGCACATACACTTCCTTGGCGAGACTTGGGACATAGCGATCGTAGGCGAAGTGGCCACGGTCAAGTACGAAACGATGGGCGAGCCGCCGCAAGCCATCGTTTACTTGCCGCTGAAGCAACACTACTCTCCCGAGGTGGTGTTGTATGTGCGGACCAAGGGTGATCCGGAGAAGGCGATCCCGAGCGTGCGCAGCACGGTGCAAGCGCTGGGGCCGACGGTGCCGCTGTTGAATGTGCGAACGGTGTCGCAAGTTTTGGTGCAATCGCTGACGGCTGCAAGGCTCGGGGCGGAATTGCTGGGCGGTTTCGGTTTGTTGGCGCTGGTGCTCGCTGCCATTGGGACGTACGGCGTGATGTCGTACTCGGTGAGCCAGCGAACGCAGGAGGTCGGAATCCGCATGTCGCTGGGCGCGCAGCCTCGCGACGTACTTCGGTTGATTTTGGCGAATGGAATGGCGATGGTTTGCGCGGGCGTAGTGGCGGGGCTTGTAATTTCTACTTTGCTTGCGCAAAGCATGAGCAGTTTGCTCTATGGAATTGGCGCGTTCGATGCGCCAAGCTTTTTGATTACCGCGGCGCTGCTTGTGGGCGTGGCGCTGGTGGCGTGTTATCTTCCGGCGCGGCGGGCGATGCGCGTCGATCCTATCATCGCGCTGCGGTACGAATAGGCTGCCGTAAAGAAGGCGATTTTCGCTACGTAACTTTTGCTAATCCTGCGGGAGTGGTGCCAGAGTTGCGCGCGGCGACGTAGAGGCCGAGCACGCGCAAGTCACTCGTGGCTTTGCGGACTTCCGCGAGAGCGGATTCGAGCTGGGCAGAAGATTCCGCTTCGACATCCAGAAAAAATTGATATTCCCACGGGCGACCGTGGATGGGGCGGCTTTCGATTTTCTGAAGGTTGACGCCGTGTTTTGCGAACGGCTCGAGAGACGCGAGCAGCGCGCCAGGGCGGTGCGCGAGGCGCATGGCGATGGACATTTTGTGGGCATCTGGAGCAGGCGGCGTGGCTTCGGCGGCCGGACGGAGCAACGCAAAGCGGGTGAAATTTTCGGCGTTATCCTGAATGCCCGCGGCAAGGATGACACCGCCGTAGTGTTCGGCGGCGCGACGCCCGGCGATGGCTGCGCAGTTTTTATCGCCGCGGGAGATGGCTTCGCGCACGCTTCCGGCCGTGTCTTCCGCGGGGACGCGCTTCAGATGTGGATGCGTGGCAAAAAAGCGCTCGCATTGAGCCAGGGCCATGGGGTGGGAAGCGACGGAGCGTAGTCCGCTGAGCGAAGCGCCTGGACAGCCAATGAGGTGGTGTTCGATGGGTAGAATAGTCTCCGCTGTGATCGTGAGGGCGCTTTCGAGGAGAAGATCGTAAACGCGGACTACGGGGCCCGCGAGTGTGTTTTCGACGGGAGCCAGAAGCACATCCGCGAGGCCTTCCTTGATGGCGCGAAAAGCAACATCAAAAGTGGGGCAGGGCACCGTCGTGATCCCTTCGCCGAGAAGCTGGACCGCGGCTTCTTCGCTGAAAGCGCCGGGTTCGCCCTGAAACGCTACGCGCATTTTATGAATGATAGCATTTCTCCGCTTAGGCACAGCGCGCACCGTTTTCTGCAATACGTTGCCCTCCGCGAGATCATTCCAGATTGGCTGAGGATTCGAAAGCAGAGCGCCCCAAAAGAGCGCTTCTCTTGAGCCGGCAAGGTATACTGCCCAGAGTCGGAGTAGGAATCATGATCGCTCATAACCCCCTCCACGGATCCGGACAAGCGGCATTACCGCATCCGGCTCTTGCCTTAGGTAACGACGCCCATGCGGCGCAGGGGATAGGGATGACAGACGGTAGGCACAGGCAGCCAGCGAGTGATGAGGCGCCGCATGCGATCCCAAAGGACGCGCCCTTTTTGGCTGCGCCGCGACAGCGCGCGATGCCAGAGCCGTCCTACTTGGAACCGAAAAATCCACAGCGCGTTTTGGTTCCGAGGCACACCGTAATACCGGATGTGCCCACGCACCACCGCTTGCAACCACTTGCCCAGTTCGGGAATGGGTTCGTGCATGCGTCGCTGAAGCTCGGCTTTCACCTCATTCAGTTTCGCCTGCAACCTTTTACGGATCGTTTGCCGCAACACCGTGAACCGTCCATTGCTCCTCTTCTTCACGCAGATGTGCGTGAAGCCAAGAAAATTGAACGTCTCCGGTTTCCCTTCTCCACGCCATTGCCGTTGGTCGATCGCAAACGGACCAAACTCCAGCAACCGCGTTTTCTCGGGATGCAATTCCAGGTTGAACTTCGTCATTCGTTCCGTAAGTTCTGCCCGGAACTGATCGGCATCCGCTTTGCTGTTAAAGCCCACCACGATGTCGTCAGCGAATCGCACCACGATCACATCGCCGTGCGCCCGCTTTTGACGCCATGCTTGGACCCACAGATCGAATACGTAATGAAGATAGACGTTCGCCAAAAGGGGCGAGGCACTTCCGCCTTGGGGCGTCCCTTCTTCCACGCGTATTCGTTTCCCATCCTCCAGTACGCCGGCCCTCAGCCATTTCTGGATGAGCCGCACGACGCGCCGGTCCGCAACCCGGTGCTCAACGAACTTCACCAGCCATTCGTGGGAAAGCCCATCGAAAAAGCCTTTGATGTCCAGATCGAGCACCCAATTCACTTTTCTCGTCAGCAGTCCCGTGTACAGCGCGTCCAGCGCTTGATGCTGGCTTCGCCCTGGTCGGAACCCGTACGAAAATCCGAGAAAGTCCGTTTCGTAGATAGCATTCAACACCTCGACCGCCGCGCGCTGGACGATTTTGTCTTCCAGCGCCGGAACTCCGAGCGGTCTCTGCCGCCCGTCGGCCTTAGGGATATACACTCTCCGCACCGGCTTCGCTCGGTACGCTCCTCGCTTCAGCCTTTCGGAAAGGTCCTGGAGATTCCTCTCCAGTTCCTCGCCGTAGTGCCGCCACGTCTCCCCGTCCATGCCCGGCGCAGCTTCCTTCTTCAATCGGAAGTAGGCCATGCGCAGCGTGTCCAGGTTGTAGATGTGGTGCAGGAGCGCCGTGAACCGCAACTTCTTATCCTTTCCTGCTGCCTGACGTACCCGCTCCAGCGCACTCGGCGCGTCTTTCCGGCTCGGTGTCCGGGACGCGTTTTGCTGTGGCAGGTTCCCTTTGGCCAGACCGCTTCCCTCCATCCCCTCCTCCGCCGGTTGCCCGGCGTTGTTCAGGGACTTCCCAGGTACTACCGGTCTGTCCGACTTCCCCGGTCCGTTCGTCATCGGCGTACGTCCTTAGACTTCCCGACACGTCCCAAAGCAGCTGCGGCCTTGGGCGGACTGGGGATCTCCCGGTTCCCATGCGAGGCGCTTGCGTACGTGCACGGGGTCTCTGACCGCGCGGGACTCTGGCACACCTCGCGATATCGGTGCACCCGATGGGGCCTTCCGCTTTCTCCTACAGCGTCAGCGTCCCGGAGGAAGTTTCTTACGCGGCTGAATACCCGGCCCGCACGTTCCCCTGTCAACGCTTCGACGCTGCCCTTGCGAGCAGCTCCGCATGACTCGGGGCCGATGTGGGTCGCTGATCCACTTTCGTATGACTTTTGCATTCACTACACCTCGCCGGTTTAACCGGCGCACAGGAGAAGGAAAATGAAAGTGGCGAGACCGGAGCCCGGGGAGTACGCGGCATACTACGAGAAGTATATTTCGCTGGTCCCAGGTAATGACATTGCGCATGCGCTCGAAGCGCAGCGGTTGCAGACCATGCAGCTCTTTGCAGGCCGCAGCGAGCGGGACGGCAACTTTCGCTACGCGGCGGATAAGTGGACGGTGAAGGATGTGCTCGGCCACATCACTGACTCAGAGCGAATTTTTACCTACCGGGCACTCCGGATTGCGCGGGGCGACAAGACTCCGATGGAGGGATTCGAACAAGACGATTACGTGCGCGGCGGCGGGTTCAACGAACGTCCGCTTGCGAGCCTGGCGGAAGAGTTTGCGCTGGTGCGAAGCGCAAGCCTCGGGCTGTTTCGGTCGTTCGGGAAAGACGCATGGTTACGTCGCGGAACAGCCAACAAGAATGAGGTCAGTGTGCGGGCGCTGGCATATATCACGGCCGGGCACGAACTGCATCACCGGCAAATACTGGAAGAGCGATACTTTTCAGCTATCCCACGGGCCTGAACCGCGTTGTTCACGGGCGCTCGCATTTCTGAGCCTGGGCCTAAGCAGGAAATAAAACAGGATAGCTGAGAGCGTAATGCTCAGCGCCGCGGCGAGGATTCCTACCGCTTGAGCGTCCAACGGGTGCACAAAAGCGTCCCGGAGCAAGTAGAGACCCAGTAGCAAGAAAATCGCAGCAAGAAAGCCGCCCAAGCTTCCAAAGGTTCGCGCAAGCCCCCCCACGAATGACCAACGGTTTGGCGTGATGCACGGCCGCCCGGACAAGAGTTTCAGCGCGCATGGCTTATCCCTTGCGGGAGCTCCCTGGCGCTGAGACCGGTTCCTCAACGTGCAGAAATTCGAGGTAGGTGAGGTGCGGCGGCACGTAGTTCTTCTTCATGGGCGCGCCACAGATGCAGCGCGGATTACATCCTTCGATGTTGCTGTTCGCTTGGACCAACACTTCGCAGTGGCACGCGGGATTTGTACAATGCCATTGTTCTCCAATTTTTATGATCATGACGCCCGTCTCCCTTGACATGAGGCTTGCTGGGATCGCCGAGAGGCAGCTAAGGCCTGGGCCCGCAGTAAGTGGAGAGGGACTATATAGAGCGGTAAATAAAAAAGCAAGGAAAATATTTTAGATGAAATAAGGTACTACCTTGCTAACTGAAAGCGCCTTTCCGGGGAGCGGTTCGTGCGAGGAACGGCAACTTGCGGAGCTTTCCTTTCGCGTGAGGGCCAAAATGAGTTGTTCGGCACGATGGCCGGTTGCCCGAGATAACTGTTCTCGGTTAGGTTGCGGGGGCCGCGAGCGGCTGCTAAAATTCATGGTTTGCGGGAATGCCGGCGTTCGTGCTGGAGGCTACCCGCTTTTGCCGGTTGGGTAGCCGGCAGAAACTGATGGCGTTGGCATCCAGACTGATAGTAAGTGCACCCACAAGGCATTCCTAGGAACGCGCAACCGCAGAGGAGTAGACTGACCAGTTTCGACCCTGCGGAAGGGAGATTACGAGTGGCAAAGTATGATGTGGCGATTATCGGGAGCGGTCCGGGCGGGTATGTTGCGGCGATTCGGGCCGGCGAACTGGGATTGAAGACCGTTGTCGTGGAGAAGGACCCGTTTCTCGGCGGGACCTGCCTGCACGTCGGATGTATTCCTACCAAAGTTTTGTTGCACCACGCCGACGTGTACGAGCACTTCAAGAACGGCGCGGAGTTGGGGTTCGAGGTCAGCGGGCTGAAGATCAATTGGGCGAACATCCTGGCTCGCAAAGACAAGATCGTGAAGAAACATGCCAAGGGTATCGAGTTTCTTTTCAAGAAAAACAAAGTGGAGTGGGTGCAGGGCTGGGGGCGGTACGCGGGGCCGGGGCGCGTGAGTGTCGATAACAATGGGAAGAAGAGCGAGATCGAGGCGGCGAATATTTTGTTGGTGAGTGGATCGGAGGCGCGGGCTTTGGCGGGAATCGAGCCAGACCACAAGACGATTTTGACAAACCGTTCAATTTTGGAATTGCCGGACATACCGAAGACGTTGATTGTGGTTGGGGCGGGCGCGGTCGGGGTGGAATTCGCTTCCATTTACAATACGTTTGGGACGCTGGTGACGATCCTGGAGGCGCTGCCGCGCGTGGTGCCGGTCGAAGATGAAGATGTTTCCGCGGAGCTGGAGAAGGATTTCAAGAAGAAAGGCATACAGATTTTCACGAGCAGCAAGGTGGAGTCCGTCAAGAAGGACGCCAAGGGCGTTACAGTTTCGTTCAAGGATAAGGATGGAAAGGCGCAGACGCTGCAGGCGGAGAAGCTTTTGCTGGCGGTGGGGCGCAAGCCGATGACGGAGAATTGCGGTTTGGAGAAGTCTAAGGCAAAGCTGGAGCGAGGATTTGTGCTGACCGGGCCATACATGGAGACGGATGAGAAGGGTTTGTATGCGATTGGGGATATCGTGGCGGGGATGCCGCAACTGGCACACGCGGCAATGATGGAAGGGATCGTTGCGGTGACGCACATCGCGGGAAAAAAGACGCAGCCGATCTTGAAGACCCGGATTCCGAACGCGACGTATTGCGAACCGCAAATTGGTTCGATCGGACTGACCGAAAAACAGGCGCGCGAGGCGGGCTACGCGGTAAAGACCGGCAAATTTCCTTTTGTGGGAAATAGCAAGGCGACGATTTTGGGGAATCACAACGGGTTCATCAAAGTGGTTTCAGACGAGAAGTATGGCGAGATTCTGGGTATTCACATTATCGGCCCGCTGGCGACGGAGATCTTGGCGGAAGCGGCGGCGACCTTGAACCTCGAAGGCACGATCGACGACATGATGAACATGATTCACGCGCATCCGACGGTTTGGGAAGGCATGGGGGATGCGTTTGCGAGCGTGAGGGGATTGCAGATCAACGTTTAGCGACTGGTGATATGCGACCCCGACAAAGTCGGGGCAAGCTGGTGACTGGTGAAGAGCTGCCGGATTTTCGACCTTGAAGTGATCGGGTACGCGGACGCGTATGCGTTGCAGAAGCGGGTTGTGGCTGCGCGCAAGGCGGATGCGATTGGGGATGTGCTCTTGCTATGCGAGCATACGCCGGTAATTACGCAGGGCCGGAACGGGAAGCGGGAACACCTGCTGGTTTCGGAGAATGTTTTGCGGCAGCGGAATGTGGAATTTTACGAGACGAGCCGCGGAGGGGATGTTACGTACCACGGGCCGGGGCAGTTGGTGGGCTACCCGATTTTGCAGCTTGGCGGGATTCGGAAGGATGTGGTTTGGTATGTGCGGATGCTGGAAGAGGTGATGATCCGGACTACGGCGGAGTTTGGCATCGAGGCATATCGCGTGGAAGGTAAAACCGGAATTTGGGTGAAGGTAGTTAATGGTCCGGAAGAGAAGCTCGGTGCGATTGGGGTGCACATCAGCCGGTGGGTGACTTCGCACGGATTTGCTTATAACGTTTCAACGGATTTGCGGAATTTTGATTTGATCGTGCCGTGCGGGATTGCAGGGCGGAAGGCGACTTCGCTGGAGAAATTGTTGGGGCGGGCGGTGGGTATAAAAGAAGTTGCGCCGCGGATTGCGAAACACTTTGGGGACGTTTTCGGATTGGAAATGCAAGAATCGCCGCGGGGGGCGTTGCTGGAAAAGTTGGAGCAGGCCGAGCAGGCAGTTGAGGTGGTTATTTCGTGAGCGCGTTCGCTCATGGTCGTCAGAGTGCCATGCTTGACATGGGGCACAGGTTGAAGCCTGTGCTACGGGAGCGGGAATGAAGAAGGAACTGACGCGGCAGCAGTATCTGGATTTGTATTACTACATGCGGCTGAACCGCACCGTGGAAGATACGATGGTGAAGCTCTTCCGGCAGAACAAAATTGTCGGCGGGCTATATTCGAGTCTGGGGCAGGAAGCGGTTTCGGTGGGAACGGCATACGCGCTGGAGAAAAAGGACTGGCTGGCGCCGATGATCCGCAATATCGGGGCGTTGCTGGTGAAGGGCGTGCCGCCTCGCGACGTGTTCATGCAACACATGGCGAAATACGATTCGCCGACGAAAGGCAAGGACGGGACGAGCCACTTCGGCGATTTGGAGAAGCTGCACATTGTTTCGCCGATTTCGATGCTGGGGGATTTGATTCCGGTGATGACCGGCGTGGCCATGGCGGGACGCTACCTGGGGCAGAAAATCGTGACGATGACGTGGATCGGGGACGGCGGAAGCTCGACGGGCGTGTTTCACGAAGGATTGAATTTCGCGGCCACACAGAAGGCGCCGTTTGTGTTGATCCTGGAAAATAATTTGTGGGCGTACTCGACGCCCGTGAAGCGGCAGGTGCCGCTGGAGAATCTGGCGGACCGGGCGAAAGCGTATGGGATTTCGAGCTACATCGTGGACGGGAACGATGTGGTTGAGGTCTTTATGACGGCGAGAGAAGCGGTGGCGCGGGCGCGAGCCGGCGAAGGGCCGATCCTGATCGAAGCCAAGACGTTCCGCCGGCTAGGCCACGCACAGCACGACCCGGCGGAATACGTGCCGAAGGAGATGCGCACGTACTGGGAAGCGCGCGATCCCATCGCGCTCTATGAAAAGTTTTTGACGGGCGAAAAGCTGCTCGACGCAAAGAGTAAGAAGGAAGTGGAGGAAAAGATCGACACGCTTCTCACCGCGGAGCGGGAGTTTGCGGAGAATTCGCCGATGCCTCCGCCGGAATTTGCCGAGACGGGCGTTTATTGCACGGGCGACGAGTGCCACAAGATTCAGCCGAAGTGGGAACGGCCGATCGCCGAGGTGACGCCGCCGAAATCGAGCGTAAAGGCGGTTTGGACTGTGGCTGGATTTGGGTCCGGGAAAAGCTCAGGCGGCGCGAACGCACCGATTCATTTTGGAGACACGAGAAACACGATAGAAACCCCTCAATCAGAAGCGGCGAAGAAAAACGGGGCCAAGGCTGATGCCAAGCCGCCAGCAAAAGGTGCGGCGAAAGCCGCGGTGACTTCCGGCGCCTCGAGAAAGGCGCGGAGGTAATCATGGCGGAGAGCAACGGAACGCAAATCACGTTTCTCGAGGCCATCAAGCAGGCGATGTTTGAAGAGATGGAGCGAGACCCCTCGGTAGTGCTGCTCGGCGAAGACGTAGGCGTATACGGCGGAGCGTTCAAGACCAGCGAGGGATTGCTGGAGCGCTTCGGCTGGGAACGGGTGATCGATACGCCGATCAGCGAGAGCGCGATCATTGGCGCGGCTTGCGGGATGAGCTACATGGGGCTGCGGCCGATTGCGGAGCTGCAGTTTATCGATTTCATCGTGTGCGCGTTCAACCAGATCACGAATTTCGTGGCCAAGGGACACTATCTCTGGAATGCGCCGGCGCCGATGGTGATGCGTGGACCTTCAGGCGGCGGCGTGCACGGCGGGCCGTTTCACTCGGCGAATCCGGAGATGTACTTCGTTCATACGCCGGGGTTGAAGGTGATTTATCCCTCGACGCCGTATGATGCGAAGGGGCTGCTGAAGGCGGCGGTGCGCGACAACAATCCGGTGCTGTTCTTCGAGCACAAATTTCTTTATCGGCGGATCAAGGGAGAAGTGCCTGCCGGCGATTACACCGTGCCCATCGGGAAGGCTATCGTGCGGCGCGAGGGGAAACACCTGACGATAGTTTCGTATGCCGCGATGATGCACACGTCGCTGGAGGCCGCGGAAGCGCTGGCGAAAGAAGGCATCGAGGCGGAAGTGATCGACTTGCGAACGCTGCTACCACTCGATGAAGAGACGATTCTGCAGTCGGTGCGCAAGACCAACAGATGCCTGGTCGTACACGAGGACACGAAGACGGGCGGAATCGCGGGCGAGATCGCGGCGATTCTTTGCGAAAAGGCGTTTGGCGATCTGGACGGCCCGTTGATGCGAGTTACCGCACTCGATACGCCGGTGCCGTATTCGCCGCCGCTGGAAGAATATTTTTTGCCGAACGCGAAAAAGGTATTCGATGCCGCGAAGGAACTGGCGCGCTACTAGAGCTTGCTCGTAGGGGCACGGCATACCGTGTCCCTACATCGGGATTGATGCCGCATAGGAGAATGCAAATGGCCACAGACGTAGTGATGCCGCAGATGGGCGAAAGTATTTTTGAAGGGACGATCACGAAGTGGCTCAAGAAGCCCGGCGACAAAGTCGAACGGGACGAGCCGTTGTTCGAGATTTCTACGGACAAAGTAGACGCGGAAATTCCGTCGCCTTCGGCTGGCGTGCTGAAGGAAATCAAAGTCGGCGAAGGACAGACGGTGCCGATTCAGACGGTCGTGGCGGTGATCGACGGCGCGGGAGCGGCAGCAGCCGCACCAGCGCCGGCTCCAGCGAAAGCGGCCGCGCCAATACCTGCACCAGCCCCAGCGGCGGTTGCTCCCCCGCCACCGCCAGCGGCGAAACCCGCAGCGTCGATTCCTGTGGCTCTTGCTCCGGCTCCTGGCGCAGCGCCCCAGCGCGCCGCAGGGGAGCGCATTCACAGCTCGCCGCTCGTGCGGCGCATGGCGGCGGAACACGGCATTGATCTGGCCAGGATTCCTGGAACCGGCGCGGGCGGACGCATTAGCAAACAGGACATTGAAGCCATGATTGCGGCGGGCGGAGCTCCGGCAGCCGTGCCTCCAAACGTTCCGGCGGCAAGCGGGGCGCCAGTTCGGCCCACGCCGCCGCCTCCCGCTGCGGCTCCCGCGCCTCCGGCCGTTTCTGGCGGACAGGTGCACGTGGCATTCGAAACGGCGGTTCCGCGCGACAAGATTTATTTTGGCAACTACCAAGTCGAGCCAATGAGCAACATGCGCCAGCGCATCGCGGAGCACATGGTGGCTTCGAAGCGCGTCTCTCCACACGTTTACTCCGTGGACGAAGTCGACATGACCAAGGTGGCTTCGCTCCGCGCCAAGTCCAAGGAAGAGTTCGAGCAGCGCTACGGAACCAAACTGACCTTCATGCCCTTCTTCGTGAAGGCTGCCGTGGCGGGGCTGCGCGCGTTCCCGACGGTGAATGCCTCGCTGGACGGCACGAACGTGGTGCTGCACAAGGAGATCAACATCGGCATCGCCGTGGCGCTCGATTGGGGCCTGATCGTGCCGGTGGTGAAAGGCGCGGACGAGAAGAATGTCCTCGGTATCCAGCGCACGCTCAACGATCTGGCGGAACGCGCTCGTTCGAAAAAACTGAAACCTGAAGAGGTCCAGGAAGGCACCTTCTCGATCACCAACCCGGGCGTGTTCGGCGGGCTCTTTGGACTTCCGGTCATCAGCCAGCCGAACGTGGCCATCCTGGGCCTCGGCGCGATCGAAAAGCGGCCGGTGGTGATCAACGATTCGATCGCCATCCGCTCGATGTGTTACATCACGCTGAGCTACGACCACCGGGTCGTAGACGGCGCGGTCGCACATCAGTTCATGCACAAGGTCAAGGAGACACTGGAGAACTGGAGCGAGCCGGTTCTCTAAACGGGCGGCAGCAGCGGAGCTCGCCCATTTTTTCGCCTCGCCGAACGCGGCCACTCGCGAGAATCTCCCCGGGGCCCGTCGCGGCGAACTTCCTGGATTCGGACACATGTCCGAATCTGGGACATCCTTTCCCATAAGCGGGCGTCGCAGGAGTGCAGCGCTGCGTTCGTTCTTCGCCAATGTATCCAAAGCAAATGGCTTACATCAGATGGACGGTGGAAGAAAGCCTGCCACCTCCTTCCTAAGATGAGCTCAGAAATGCTTACACCGCCGACGCGAATCCTGATCGCCGACGATCAGCCCGATGTCCTGAACGCACTGCGCTTGCTCCTGAAGGGCCAGGGCTACGAAACCGAAGGAGTGACCTCTCCCGCGGAGCTCTTGCGGGCCTTGGCGGCGCGCGAGTTTGATCTGCTGCTGATGGATTTAAATTATGCGCGGGACACCACTTCGGGCCGCGAGGGCCTGAATTTGCTTAGCCACTTGAAAGAGAACGAGGATGCGCCCGCGATTGTGGTCATGACCGGCTGGGCGACCGTGGGGTTGGCCGTCGAGGCCATGCAATACGGAGTGGCCGATTTCGTGGAAAAACCCTGGACCAACGCGAGGCTGCTGGAAATTTTGCAAAAGCAAATTGCCCTGGGGCGCGAACGGCGCGCGTCCCGCCGCCGCACGGCACAGGAAAACCAGGACCATAAAGAGATCGCCCTGCAATTTCACCAGCAGGAAAAGGAGGTTGCCGAGGCGAGGTCCATCCAGGAGGGGCTACTGCCCAAAGTGATTCCGCAATTGCCGGGATATGAAATCGCAGGCGCCTGGCAGCCGGCGCAGAACATCGGCGGAGACTACTACGACGTTCTGGCGTTCGAGGAGGCCACCCTGGGCCTGTGCATCGCCGACGTGGCGGGAAAGGGATTGCCGGCGGCGCTCTTGATGTCCAATCTGCAGGCCGCCGTGCGCGGGCTGGCCTCGCCTTCCCTGCCGCCAGATGGTTTGTGCATGCGGCTGAATTCGCTGGTTTGCCACAACACGGGAAACGACCGCTTCATCACGTTTTTTTACGCAGAGCTCGATGGCCCGGCGCGAATTTTGCGGTACTCGAACGCTGGGCACAACGCGCCCATAGTGCTGCACCGCGATGGATCGCATGAGCGATTGGAGGCCGGCGGAGGAGTGCTGGGCGTTTTTCCGCATCAGGATTTTGCCGCGGGCGCGGCGCAGCTTGCGCCGGGCGACCGCATGATTCTCTTTACGGACGGCGTGACGGAGGCTTCCGACCGCACCGGCGAAGAGTACGGTGAAGAACGCTTGCTCCGCTTGCTGCAAGACAACCGTACGGTGGCCGCACAGTCCTTACAAGAAAAAATTCTCGCGTCAGCGGGTGAGTTCAGCGGCGGCCGCTGGCATGACGACGCTACATTGCTCGTTCTCGCCGTCTCGGAATAGGGATGCGCTCGATCCGGCGCCAGGCGTTTCGCGTTTCACACCCAACCCGCGGACAGGGAATCTCACTAAATCGTCGGCTTCAGTTTCCCGACCCACACTGCAAAGTGATCCAGAGGTACCGGCTCAATGCCAGCGTCGCGGAGGGTGCGGTCCACGAACCGGTTGCGGTCGTTCTGTTCATGGAGATCGATGTCGGTGATCGCCGCAAATTCAGTTTTGAGAGCAGACTTGGCGGCGATGCGCTCCGCGGTGTAAGCCAGCCCCTTGGCGTCGCCCGGGGAACGCGAGATCGAGAGCATGTGGAGAAAGCCCCGCGTGCCGTTGCGGCGGTAACTATAGTCGATGCGCATGGGATCTCCGGGAAAGGTAAATTCCGAGGCGCGGACGGATTTCTGGATTCTGTCCCACAAGTGCGCTTGCCGGAAGACCTGCGCGCAGTACGAACGCATCTGCGCGCGGCTTCCCGGAGCGCCGACGCGGGCGGGCAGGCGCGGCACGGCGACATGGTCTGCGTAGAGGCGCTCGAGTTCCGCGTCCAGGTCGCCCACGAGATCTCCCTTCTGCGGAGCTAGCTGGAGCACATTCGCCAGCGTGTTATCCCATTTGTCGAGAAGTTCCTGGACGCCTACATCCTGCCCGTTTGAGCTTCGGGCGGACTCGAGGCGGTCCTCCAAATCGGCGCGCAATCCGCGCAGGACTCGTTCGTCAGCTTCGGGATGGAGGCGGCGCACACGGGTATATTCCTCCTGCTCTTCGATAAGGCGCAGGCGGCGTTCTCCGGTCTGCGGATCGAAGACCAGCACGCCGATATTCACCCATTCGTCGCGCACCAGGTTTGGCGAGTAGCGCAAGATGCGGTAGACGCAAGCGCGCTCGGCTTGCGAGGATTCAGCGATAGTTTCATTCATCATAGTCACATCCAATAGGGAAATGGCTGGCGATTGGATTTCTTGGCGTCCAGAATCAGCTCCGGCACGCGGGGCCTGCGCCGCAACAACTGTTCGGAGAGGCGCAGCAGCGCGTCGAAATCGTCTTCGTACCAGGCCGGGGGAATTTGCCGCGTGATGTCGTCAAGGGCGCGCTCGGTCATCTGCTTTTCCAGGCGCTCGAGCCAGGGCGCGAAGGACCCCATTCCGGTCACGCCTTCGTACACGCGACTGCGCGCGTAGAGCCCGCGAAGCGGCGCATCCGGAAAATTCCATTCGCCCGCGTTGAAGCAAAACCCTTGATCGATCATCAGCGTGCTATAAGGCGATGCCCCTTTTTCCTCGGCAGCCGAATCCGGTGCTTGGCGTTCCTCGCGGAGTGGACCTTGAAAAAAAAGCGTCTGACGCCCGTTCGTATTGCACGTCCATTTATCGAAAACCAGCATGCCCGCGAAGTCGTGGAGGTTCGCGACTTGGCGTAACTGTTCATCGGGCAGAAAATCGTGCAGCGCCAGCCGCCTCGGATCGCCCGGGTAGCGCGAACCAAATTGCAGCCCGGCCTGGCAGGGAATCCTCTGGCACGGCATCTCCATCGCCAGATCGGGCGTCAGCCGGATGAGTTCCTCGGACACTTCGACAATGGCCACCGGCGTCGTCGGAAGCCCCAGCCGCGCCGCCAGCCTGGTTCCAAGCAGTTCATTCACCAGAATGCGCCGGTGCTGTGGGTTATTTTGGAACTTGACGACGTAATAGTGCCCGTCGGAGCAGCGCATCAGGTGAGACTGCGCGCCGCCGCGCATTCGCCGTATCTGTTCGAGCGCCCGCAACATGCGGCGCTATGCTAACGGCACGGACTGATTCCGGCAAGCGGGCACTTCGTGAGGCCGTGTGATTCCCGATTCGAGAGACTTGCCGTGCGCAATTGGGAGTGCATTCCGGCGGATCGAGTGCCAGAGTGGCCTTGGAACGTTTTCAAAAAGAAAAGGCTTGGACGATGGCCCAAGCCTTTTCTTGCATCGAATCGATCCAGTCAAATACGAACTCTTAGCGCCGCTTCTTTTTCTTGGCGGCTTTCTTCGCCTTCTTCTTTGTCTTTGTCTTTGTCTTCGTCTTCGTCTTCTTCGGTTTTGGTTTGGGCTTGGCTTTTTTGGCCTTCGCCTTGGCTTTCTTTTTCGGAGCGGCTTTCTTGCCTGGCTTCGCCGCAGGCTTGGACGCACTCTTTGCCGCAGGGGCTGTCACAACCGGTTCTTCTTCGGTG
Organism: uncultured Acidobacteriota bacterium; assembly: GCA_963753745.1. Classification (GTDB taxonomy): domain Bacteria; phylum Acidobacteriota; class Terriglobia; order Acidiferrales; family UBA7541; genus Acidiferrum. The sequence goes on along the minus strand of CAVWDX010000011.1, from coordinate 59,313 downwards.
ATGAGGATCTCTTCCTCTTCGGTCTCCACAATCTCATCGCCGCCGCTGCCCAGCTCGTCTTCCTCCTCCAGCCGCGACAGCTCGTTGTCATCTTCGAAGTTGTCTTTCTCGAAATCCATCGCATCCTCCCGAGGGGGAATCCACGAGCCTGGGGCTCGTGGGACGCTACCTCAGCCGGAGTCGCCGACTCCCCTCCGCCGCAGCGAAGTTGTTATCGTACTCCCGCAAAGTTGTCAAGCACTCTGCAGCATACCCGGGAATGCGAGACCTTCGAGAAAGAGGTCAAGACGCCGGATCGCGGCAGGTAGCCGTGAGCCTATATTTGTAGCGATCTGTAATATATTGTAAATAAAAGACTTAGTTGTGAATCGAAGCGGTTGCCCGGCCGGAACTGGCAACCGGCGAGTGCGAGCGGCCTTTGGCTCTCGTTCTTGAGCGCCGACGCGCCGGCGCTGCTTCCGGCAATCCACCGACGGTATAAATGCGCAGCACCATGCCGCGGCTCACGCGATTGGTCTTCATGTGATTCCACTTGCGCACATCTTCCGTCGGAACGCTGAAGCGATCCGCGACGCCCCCGAGGGTGTCGCCTCTGCGCACGCGATACCGAACCAGACGCCGTTTGGACTCCGCGGGAGGAGCTGCCGGAATAATCAATTTCTCTCCGACGTCCAGCGCCGCGTGGCGATCCATATTATTCGCCTCGGAGATGGCCGCCGGCGTCACGCGATATTTTTTCGCGATGGAGGTGAGCGTCTCGCCTGCTTCGATGCGGTGCCGCCGCCAGCTCACCCACTTGTCCGGAGGGATGTCCGCAATCTCCGCGGAAAATCGTTCCGCCGTGCCCAAGGGCAGACGCAGCTCGAAGGAAGGATCGTCGGGTGTCACGAGGCGCAGCAGCGAGGGGTTAAGATTTCGCAGCGTTTCGACGTCCACATCGATCGTTTCCGCGACGAGGCGAAGATCGATGGCGCGGCCGGGTTTCACGACGTCCGTGGGCACGGGCTGCTCCGGATCGGCTTGGATGCCGTAGTGCGCGGCGTCCTTGGCGATCAGCGTGAGCGCCAGAATGATGGGGACGTAATTTTTCGTTTCGCGCGGCAGGACGTTGCGCCGGTAGAGCTCCCAGAAATCGGCGTACCCGGTGCGTTCAATGGCCTTCTGTACGTTTCCCGGGCCGCAGTTGTACGCGGCCATCGCCAAATACCAGTCGCCGAATTGACCATACAGATCGCGCAAATGCTGCGCGGCCGCGCGCGTGGCCTTTTCCGGATCCTGCCGTTCGTCGATCCACCAGGTATGCCGCAGACCGTACTCCATGCCGCGATACGCCACGAACTGCCAGATTCCTCGCGCGCCGGCCCGCGAAAGCGCCAGGGGCTGAAACGCACTTTCCGCCTGCGCTAAAAAGATCAAATCTTGTGGAACGCCTTCTTCGCGCAGCACCCGCGAAATCATTCCGCGATAACGGCCCGAGCGCCGCAGCCCCGTCTCCACGATGGCGCGGCCGCGCGGTGTCTGGAAAAAATTGAGGAAAGAGAGCACTTCGTCGTTCACCGTGAGCGGCAGGTCGTGCGAAATATTCTTGGCTGCTTCCTCGGCCCGCGCTTTCAATCGCGGATCGACGGGAAACGTCATTTCCGCTACTTCGTCAATCGCCGCCGGCACTGCTGGCGCTTCCTGAAAACCGTCCCCTTCCCGGAAGGCCTGCAGTTCGTAGCCGTAAACGGTGTCGATTACGCGGTGGAATAATTCATTCAGCTTCGGATCACTGCTTGGGTCGTAGCCGCTTTCGAGCATCCAGTCGACGGCGTCGTTAAAATCTCGCCGCGCCGCTTCCAGGTGTCCGGCTTTGTAGTTTTGCTCCCCGGAAGCGAATCTCGCTTCCACTTGGGCGATCAGATATTCCTTCGGTCCGGGAACTCGCAGCGCCAGCGCGCCGAGCCATTCTGGCGAAAGTCTTCGCAGCGGGAGCTCTTCCACATTGGCGGAAACCTCAGCGGCCGCCCTATTCGCCGGAGAAAGCGCCGGCACGTGCGCTTGCACGCCGTGTTTGGCCGCATCCTCGCAGCCCCCTGCGGCCACGGCAAGCGAGGCCAAGAGCAGCGCGTACGGCATGATATGGAGCTTCGGGCGCATCTCCTTATGTTAAGTAGCTGTTACAGTCCAGGTCAACGCTTTCCGGCAGGGGAGGGTTGACCTACTCAATACATTTTTGAAGCCCCAGGTCTCATCCTAAGTCTGTTCCTACGCGAGACAAGCCTGGGATAAACTCTCCCGCGAGGTGTTTCACGTGAAACCGTCCGTATTTGTCCGCCTGCAGTGTACAGGCTGGTCCTTTTTCGCTTGGCTAATCTTCTGCGCGGCAATGTCTCCTGCTGGCTCAGCGCAGCAGGCGCTGGCGAACGCGCCCTATCTGAATCCCAAGCTCCCCATCGAGCAGCGCGTCGACGACTTGATCTCGCGTATGACTCTTGAAGAAAAAATTTCCCAGCTCGGCCACACCGCTCCTTCCATTCCGCGCCTGCAGGTTCCGGAGTACAACTGGTGGAACGAAGGGCTGCACGGCGTAGCCCGCGCTGGAATCGCCACAGTATTTCCTCAGGCTATCGGCATGGCCGCAACTTTCGATGAACCCCTGATGCACCAGGTCAGTGAGACCATCAGCACCGAGTTTCGTGCCAAGTATTACGCCACCCTGCATCCTGACGGCTCCTCCGACTGGTATCGCGGCCTGACCGTCTGGTCTCCGAACATCAATATCTTCCGCGATCCCCGCTGGGGTCGCGGCCAAGAGACATATGGTGAGGATCCCTTCCTTACCGCCCGTCTGGGCGTCGCGTTCGTTACCGGCTTGCAAGGCAACGACCCAAACTATTTCAAGACCGTCTCCACGCCCAAGCACTTTGCCGTTCACAGTGGTCCCGAATCCACGCGCCACACCGTTGACGTGCGAGCCTCACGCCACGACATGGAAGACACCTATCTACCCGCATTTCGCGCCACGGTCATGGAGGGCAAGGCCGAATCCGTGATGTGCGCGTACAACTCCTTGAACGGCCAGCCAGCTTGCGCCAATACCGATCTCCTGCAGGAGCATCTCCGTAAGGATTGGGGTTTTAACGGCTATGTAGTCTCCGATTGCGGTGCGGTCACCGACGTCTTTGGCGGCCACCATTTTTCGCCCACTCCCGAACAGGGAGTTGCCGCAGTCTTCAAAGCTGGCATGGACCTCATCTGCGGCGATTACCGCCACGCTATGAGCACGGAGCACACGGAAATCCTGAACGCGGTGCATCAAGGCCTGCTCACCGAAGCTGATTTGGACCGGTCCTTGCGACGTCTCTTCACCGCGCGCTTCCGGCTCGGCATGTTCGATCCGCCTTCCTCCGATCCGTACTCTCGCATAACTCGCCGCGGAGAACGACACCCAAGCGCATCGTCAGCTCGCCCTTCGCATGGCGCGCGAATCCATCGTCCTGCTCAAGAACAAGGACAACCTTCTTCCGCTGAAGCAAGCGCCCGCAACGATTGCGGTCATCGGCCCAAACGCCGATAGCCTCGAGGCTCTCGAAGGCAACTACAATGGCACGCCATCGCAACCCGTCACCATACTGGCGGGGATTCGCGCTCGCTTTCCGCAATCCAAAGTCGTCTACGTCGAGGGCACCGGCCTTGTCGGTCCAGTTACCAGGTCCATTCCCGCCAGCGCGCTTTGCACCGATGCAACCTGCACCGAACATGGCCTGAAAGCGGATTACTTTCCAGACATGACTCTTGCAGGTTCGCCCGCGATGAGCCGTACCGATGCCACTGTCGACTTTGCTTGGGGCGACACGGGCATCTCGCCGCAACTCCTCAAGAACTACTCCGTCCGCTGGACCGGTTTCCTCTCGGTGCCCGAGTCTGGCGACTATCTTGTTGGCTTCACCGGCCAGGATGGTTATCGCCTGTGGCTGGACGGCAACCTCCTCGTTGAGGATTGGACCCTTCACCATCCCGCTTCCACGCTGACTAAAAAAGTTCATCTCGAAAAGGGCCATCCCTCTTCGCTCAAAATCGAATATTTTCAGGACGTTCGCAGCTCCGAATCCCGCCTGATCTGGAGTCTTCCCGACGACGAAGAGCGCAAAGCCGTCGACGCCGCCCGCAACGCGGATTTCGTCGTTGTGGTTATGGGCCTCTCGGCGCGCATCGAGGGCGAGGAAATGCGGGTAAACGCTGAAGGGTTTGAAGGCGGCGACCGCACGCGCATCGATCTTCCCGCTCCACAGGAAGATTTGCTCGAACGCGTTTACGCTACCGGCAAGCCCATGGTACTCGTCCTGATGAACGGTAGCGCTCTCGCCGTCAATTGGGCCGGCGCCAATCTCCCGGCCATCCTCGAAGCCTGGTACCCCGGCGAACAAGGCGGAACTGCCGTCGCAGAAGCGCTCGCGGGCGATTTCAGTCCCGCCGGCCGCTTGCCGGTCACATTCTATAAATCCGTGGACCAGCTTCCACCCTTCGAAGACTATTCCATGGCCCATCGCACTTACCGTTATTTCGATGGCGAGCCGCTGTATCCTTTCGGTTTCGGCTTGAGTTACACGTCCTTTGCGTACGATCAGCCGCGCGTCGATCGCGCAAACGTTTCGGCCAAAGACGCCGTTACAATTTCCGTCGATGTAAAGAACACCGGCTCCGCAGCCGGCGACGAAGTCGTCCAGCTTTATCTCACACACCCCGGCGTCAATGGCGCGCCGCTTCGCGCCTTGCGAGGTTTCCAGCGCGTTCACTTCGAACGCCGCGAAAAAAAGACCGTGAAGTTCGTTCTCCGCGGCCGCGACCTGAGCATCGTCGACGAATCCGGCAAGCACCGCATCGCCCCCGGCCGAGTCGATGCTTGGATTGGCGGAGGCCAGCCCGTCACGCCCGCCAGCCTGCCCAAAGTCGCTGGCGTCGCGACGCAATTCACCATCACCAGCGAAGCTACTTTGCCGGATTAACCCGCTGATTCGCTTTCTGGCCTGCCTTGCTGGCTCAGAAAAAAATTCAAAATTCCTCTTGGCAAACCGGCCGAATTGTAGTATTCTGTCTTTGCGTTTGTTGCTCTTGTATCGCCTTTGGATGTGTAAAGCGGTCGCAAGGTCAAACTTGCGGCCTTTTTTTACGTCCGAGGGCGGCCGTAACTCTTAAGAGGGGTTCGGATTTCGAGGCACCAAATAGCTCAATTTAGTTATGCTCGGTTGCAACCCAACCGACAGAAAAGAGTACAGCAGTGAGTAAAGAACAAGGAACAGTGAAGTGGTTTAATGCCAGCAAGGGCTTCGGGTTCATCCAGCGCCAGAGCGGTGAGGACGTTTTCGTCCATTTCTCCGCGATCGTGGCTGATGGCTACAAGTCGTTGAACGATGGCCAAGCGGTTGAATTCGAAGTGACCAAGGGCCCCAAGGGTCTGCAGGCCTCGAACGTCCAACCCCTCTAATTCCACTTCGCAAAAATACAGAACGGGCGGAACGCTTCGGCGTCCCGCCCGTTTTTGTTTTTTGGTAGCACAGACTTCAGTCTGTGCTCTTGTTCTTTTTAGTTTTTGGCACCACACACTGAAGTCTGTGCCACTTTGAAGCTACGCCAGGGCCTGTTTCAAATCAGCAATCAGATCTTCTGCATCCTCGAGTCCCACGGAAACTCGCACCGTCCCTGGGCTCACACCAGCCCGCCGCAACTCTTCGGCGCTCATGTTGTAATGCGAACTGTAGATGGGGAGTATGACGAGAGACTCGACTCCCCCGAGACTCGCCGCCAGCAAAAATAGCTGCACGCGGTCGCAGAAACGCCGCGCCTCAGTCAAACCGCCCTTCAAATCAAACGCCATCATGGTTCCAAATCCGCGCATCTGCTTTTTCGCCAACTTGTGATCTGGGTGCGATGCCAGCCCTGGATAGTGGACTCGCGCGACCTTTGGATGTTTCTCCAGGAACTTCGCAACTGCCATCGCATTTCCACACTGCCGTTCAACGCGCACGCCCAGCGTCTTCATCCCGCGAATCAGCAGGTAAGCCGCTCCAGGGTCCATCGAGCCGCCCAGGTAGATGACCATGTGGCGAATGCGCTCCATCCAATGCTGATTGCCTACGGCCACGCCGGCAATGACGTCAGAATGCCCCGCCAGCGCTTTCGTGGCGCTGTGCACAACGATGTCGTAGCCCATCGCCAGTGGATTTTGCAAAACGGGTGTGGCGAACGTGTTGTCGATAATCGAAATGAGTTTGTGCTTTTTCGCAAACGTAATCGCTTTATGTAAATCGACAAGCCGTAAAGTGGGATTCGTCGGTGTTTCCACATAGAGACACCGCGTGCGCGGCGTGGCGAGTTCCTCAAGTCCTGCTAGATCGGTCCCCACTTGATGGACCTTGATTCCCATGTCAGGAAAAACGTCGCGCATCAGCCGGTAGCTTCCCCCATAAACCTGCGCCGTCGAGATCAATTCGTCGCCGCACTTGAGAACTCCCAGCAGCGCGGACGATATCGCCGCCATGCCCGACGCCGTCACCACGGCGGCTTCCCCGCCTTCGAGCGCCGCAATTTTTCCTTCCGCCACGCTGAGCGTTGGATTGCCGTACCGCGTGTAGATGTAGGCCTTGCTCTTGCCCTCGGCCCACAGCTTCATCTCCGCAGTCGAGGAAAAGGTAAACGTCGAAGTACGACAGATCGGCGTGCCCACGGACGCGCCGACGCCATGCCGTAGCGGTTCGGCTCCATGAATAGCCGTTGTTTGCGGGCCAAGTTTTCGCTGGGTGTGTTTGTGGGCTGGTTTGTTTTTCATAGGAGCACCATTCTGGCCGCGCGTTTTGTCCCGGCAAGCACCAATTTGGCGCCGCGCGGAGCGAAACATGGCCCCATCGCCGCGCGTAAGTATATTCGGAGCACGAATGTCTCCGATACGCCATTTCGGCATGGCCAAGTGTTGCCGGATCACCCTTTGGACCTGCTGGCTGGTCTCCGCGTGCAAGCCAAAAGCCGCAGCGAAAAGCGAATGCTATATCGAGACGCCATGAGTTTCTCAACGCCGGTGCAGTGGATGACATTTTGCTGGATGGCCTTCGGTTTGTACTGGCTGGCGTCCGCGTTCAACCGCAAGGTAACGAAAAAGAGAGAAACTTATTTTGAGCGTTTGCGCTACACGGTTCCCTTGCTCATCGCTTTTTATCTCTTGTTTCGTCCCGAGGCGCATTACGGCTTGTTGGGTGCGCGCTTCGTTCCCGCGGGTCCAGCTACGGAATGGACTGGCGTGGCGATTACGGCCGCTGGTGTGGCCATCGCGATATGGGCTCGCTGGCACCTGGGTTCTAATTGGAGCGGCGTCGTTACCTTGAAGGAAGGCCACGAACTGATTCGCACCGGCCCGTACCGCACCGTTCGTCATCCCATTTATACGGGCATGCTAATCGGTCTCTTCGGCACGCTAATCACCCTTGGTGAAGTGCGCGGCTTGATCGCTCTGGCACTCGCCTGGCTTTCTTTTTACGTGAAGGCCCGCCGCGAAGAATCGTTCCTGGCGCAGGAGTTTGGCCCCGCATTCGCTGAGCATCAGCGAAATACCGGGATGTTTCTCCCAAGACTTCCTAATCTGCTGGCCTGAATTCGCGGCTAGGCCTCTTCTTCGGCTTCGCCGGCTGCGGCCGGCTTGTGCGCGTCGATCACTTTCTGCGCCAGCTCGTTTGGCAGATAGTCGTAGTGGGAAAACTCCATCGAGTACGTCGCGCGTCCTTGCGTCTTGGAAATGAGGTCGTTGGCGTAACTCAGCATTTCCGAAAGCGGCACCTGCGCCTTGATGATCACGTTGTGCCCGCGCGCCTCGCTTCCCGCGATGCGGCCGCGCCGCGAGCTGAGATCACCCATGAGATCGCCCGAGTACTGGTCCGGTGCATATACCTCCACATGCATCACTGGCTCCAGGAGAGCCGGCTTCGCCATCTTCATCGCTTCCTTGAAAGCCAGCGAGCCCGCGATTTTGAAAGCCATGTCCGAAGAATCCACGTCGTGGTATTTCCCGTCGTAAAGCACGGCGCGGAAATCCACCACGGGAAAACCGGCTAAATAACCCCGTGCGGCTGCGTCTCGAATCCCCTTCTCCACTGAGGGAATCCAGTTCCGGGGAATCGCACCGCCAAAGACATCGTCGACGAACTCGACGCCCTTGCCGCGCTCAATCGGCTCCATCTTGATGCGGCACACGCCGAACTGCCCGTGCCCGCCGGACTGCTTTTTGTGTTTTCCTTCCGCGTCGGCTTTTCCACGAATTGTTTCGCGATACGGTACCTTCGGCGGCTTCAGCGTTAAGTCCACATGGTAGCGTTTGTGCAATTTCGCGACGACTACCTCAATGTGTTGCTGTCCTGATCCGGCCAGCAAGAATTCCTTGGTTTGCGGGTCGCGCATGAAACGCAACGCCGGGTCTTCTTCGATAATTTTGTGAATTGAGACCCCGATCTTGTCCTCGTCGGCGCGTGTCTTCGGTTCAATCGCGAACGTAATCGAAGGCTCGGGCAGTTGCGCAGGCTTGTAATAGATGGGAGCGGCTTTGTCGCCAAGCGTCTCGCCCGTGGTCGTTTCTTTCAGTTTGGCGATCGCACCGATGTCGCCTGCGTGCAGCTCCGCGATTTCGCTGAGCTGTTTCCCCTGCACGACCTGCGTGTGCTGGAAACGTTCCAGTGTGCCCCGGTTGTAATTCGTCAGCGTGGCGTCGTTTTTTAGAACGCCGCTTTTCACTTTGAAATAGTTGATTCGCCCGGCAAACGGATCGGCGAGGGTCTTGAATACGAAAAGAGAGAGCGGCTGGCTGTCGTCATACTTCCTCTCCACGCGCTCGCCCTTACCGCTCGGCTCCGTAAAGCCGACTTGCGCATGTTCATCGGGATGCGGAAACGCATCGGCTAGAAACGTCAGCAAGCTGGCCGTTCCAATGTTATGGAGACTCGAAACCATCAGCACCGGAAAGATTTTCTCGGCCACGATCGCTTTGCGAACTCCCGGAATCAAATCCGCGATGGGGATTGTTCCTTCCCGGAAAAATTCTTCCATTAACTCGTCATCGCCTTCCGCTACCATTTCCACTAGCTTTTCGTGCGCCTCTTTCGCTTCATCGGCGAGCGCCGCGGGAATTTCCTCGATCGATGGCTTCCCGTCTCCATCCGGCTTGTAGATGTGCGCCTTCATCCCGACGAGGTCGATTACTCCGCGGAAACCCTTTTCCGACCCGATGGGCAGCTGCAGCGCCACCACATTGCGCCCAAAAACCTGTTCCAGCGATTCCATTGAACGTTCAAAGCTAGCCAGTTCGCGATCCATCCACGTCAAAACGAACGCCCGCGGAATGTCGTACTCCGTGCAGTAGTCCCAAACCTTTTCCGTGGTCACTTGCGAGCCGACATGCGCATCCACGGCGATCAGCGCCGCATCCGCGGCAATCAGCGAAGCCTTTGTTTCTGTAATAAAAGTGGAATATCCCGGCAGGTCGATGAAATTGATTTTTATCTTTTCGGAGCCGCCCGCTTGCCCGCCGGAAGTCGGCCATTCGGCGTAAGCGAGTCCGGTTTGAATCGAAATTTTCCGGGCGATTTCTTCCTCGTCCCAGTCCGTCGTGGTGCTGCCTTCCGCAACTTTTCCCCAGCGCGGCGTCATCCCCGCGGTGAAGAGCAACGACGACACCAGTTGCGTCTTTCCGGTGCCGCCGTGGCCGACAATGCCAACATTTCGAATCTCCTTGGTGAGATAGCTCTTCATATAGACCTCCCTTTGCGTGGCCCCGGCGGTGCCGGAGCCGTCAGACGAGGTCCGTCCCGAAGAATTCAGGCGCGGGCCTGCGCCTGGGTGTGTGTTTCAGAAGATGAAGGAGAGCGTGGCCCCAATGCCGGCAGTTTACAAAATGAAGCGCCGGACAGGATATTACCCCTGGTCCGTTCCCCAACTCCGCGGATGCTAGCACACGCCCTCGTGCCCCGGCAATCTCGCTACTTGTATTGAGCCGTTCCTCCTCGGCTTCCCGGTTAATCTGTCGCCTCAGACATTGCCTGCATGCAATTCAAACGAGGTGCTTCTTCGCTCTTCGTAGAATAAACTCTTCATCCAGCTAGGGAAAATCTTCCAGGACTAGTACCCTAACAAAAATTCTTATTTCGTGGCGTTCCTTCTTACTTCATGAAGATAAGCCTCTTAGCGCATAATAGCGGAGCGGCCTCCCGGCCCTCTGCATGCTATTCGTTCTAAAGGGATATTTGTCCTTAAGGAGCGAGGTCAAGATTTTCTTCACTGGCCAAGAGTTGCGGCAAAGATTCGCGGGCAACCAGGCTCCAAAGGACGCTGTGCAAAGGTCCCAAGTCTTTCAGGAGGGTAATCATGGACGAGTACCAAGAATCGAACCAAAATGAGAACCGCTGGGCCACACTCCGCCATGGCTCCAACCGCTGGTTGGTCCTTGCAGCCGTGGCGCTGTTCGGCATCGCCGTGGTGGCTTTTGCGTACGGCTATCACCAAAAATCGATGCTCAACCAGCTTACCGCGCAGTCCGCAACCGCCAATGCCACTATGAACCAGATGCAAGGGCAAGTTAATGCACTGACGGCGAAGCTAAATGAAGTCACGGCGACGCAAAATCCGCTGCCATCCACGCCGCCCGCCGCTGCTCCCGTCCTCTCCTCGGATGTGATTCCGCAATCTCCCGAAGCCACTGCCACACCCGCTGTACATCCCAAGCCCGTTCACACCAAGCGTCATGTTGCCAGACGGCGCGCCCCGGTGGACAAGAAGTACCTGGAATTACAGTCTCAATTGGCCGACCAGCAGAAACAATTGAAGGAAACACAGGATGAAGTCGCCAAAGACCGTTCCGATCTCGAAGGTTCCATCAACTCCACTCGCGACGACCTCAATTCCACTCGCGATAACCTCAACGGTTCCATCGCCAGGACTCACGACGAGCTCGTGGCCCTCGAGAAGCGCGGCGAACGCGCCTATTTCGAATTTGACCTCGCCAAGTCAAAGCAATTCGAGCGCGTCGGGCCTCTCACCATCTCCCTTCGCAAAGCAGACACGAAGCATAAGCACTACAACATCGCAATGATTGTGGACGACAACGAACTTCAGAAAAAAAATGTAAACCTCTACGAGCCCATCTGGATTCACAACGAAAGCGATTCGCAGCCCGTGCAGATTGTCGTCAACAAGATCGAAAAAGATCACATCCACGGCTACATCAGCGCTCCAAAATACAAGCCGTCCGAATTGGCAGCTGCGGGGTCAGCCAGCGTGACGCCGGTCTCTGACAAGGCCTCTGCAAGTGCCCCGTCGAACATGCCGAATCCGCAGCAACCACAGCCTCCTCAGCAATAACATCGAAATATTCGCTGCGGCAGGGCGCCCGCAAGGCGTCCTGCCGTTTTTTGTGGGCCCTCTGTAATCTACAAATATTATGGCTGGCGTTCGAGAACCGGTTTTAGGGTGACGTGGCTGTCCTTCAAAATCTCCAGCGTGCGCTTCCAGTCAGCAAACCCAGCAGCTTTTAACATCATGTTGTGATTTCCCGCCGGAAGTTTCAGTTTTGCGGGAGCGTTGCCCACGAATTTATCGTCCACGTAAATTTCCGCTCCATCGGGCTCGGACGTAATCGCCACAGTGCCAAACCCAACCGGAGTTTGGCTTGCCTCTGGATCAGCTGCATCATCCGCGGCGGCGGCGGCGGAAGAAGCTTTGCTTGAATCCGGCTGCGTTTCGGCGCCGGACGAAGCGGACATCGGGGCATCGGAACTGTTGCTTTCGCGCGGCGTAACGGTGCCAGAGGAAGCCGCCATAGGCCCAGCCGCTGATCGCGTGCCGTCGGCAAAGCGAACCGGCGAAACATTGGGATAAAAACGATGCAGTACATCCAAAACATCCGACGCGCTCAACGCAAATCCGATCCCCGTCACACTTTTCTTGATGAGCTTTTCCGTGTTGATGCCGATTACTTCTCCCCGGCCGTTCAGCAGCGGCCCGCCGCTGTTACCCGGGTTGATCGGCGTATCCGTTTGGATCCACGTCCCGGGCCCCGCGTTAGCAAATTTTCCGACAGCGCTCACGACGCCTTTCGTCACACTGAACAGCATGGCATCGCCGGGATTGCCAATCGCCAGCACGCTTTCGCCTTGCCGCACCGTCTCTGCGTCCGCAAGCGTCAAATGCGGAAAGTCAGTTCCCTCGACTTTAACGAGCGCGATGTCCAGATCGGGGTCGATATACACCACCTTGGCTTCCAGCTCTTGGCCTCCCGGAAGCATCGTGTGAAGCGACTCTTCCCCTCGCGCCAGGTGCGCGTTTGTCACGATTACGCCCGTATCCGTTACAAAGAATCCCGTTCCCGATCTGTCTAAACCTTTCAAATAAACGACTGCCGGCTTCGTCCTTCGCACCAGCTCCTCGAGAGCAAGTTCGGGCTGTAGATCAACGCTTCCTGCGGCGGATAATTTCGCCGTGACGCCGCCCGTAAACACTTGCCCGATCGCTTGCAGTTCCACCTCAAAGTGATCGCTTTTAATCAGCCAGTATTCTCCGTGATTTCTGCCGTTCAGCGATATCCACTCCATCGGCCCGTTTGTCAGTCGAATCTCTTTGGTCGCGTATCCGGCCAGGCTGATCCGTGCCACCATGGCATGCTCCAGCCGCGAGCCCATGGAGGTTCTCGTTTTGTGAAAGTAGCCTCTGGGGTAGTCGTTTTCGAACGGCGTCGTGCCAGCCAGCACTCCGTCGATCTCCACCGTCGCCCCAGGAGGTTTGCTGGTGATCTTGAGTGTTTCCGCTGCTGCGCCCGGCGAGCAGAGAAATAGAAGAAGAATCGCTGCAGCACGAGTGCCCGAGCCCGAAGTCATGGGAGCACCTCGCCGGATAGATAAACCCGCAAGTTAATGTACCATGATGGTATAACTGGAAAAAGGCAAATCTACGATGGCTCCGTCCGCGCCGCGCTTTTCTCGTAGCCGGGGCAAGAAAGCACGGGCAGACGTGGGTACTTGGAGAATCGGTGGTCGCTGCGTGATAGTTCGCAGAAAAGGAAGATTGATCCGCGGCTGGATTCCACGCGACGCGCATGGACGCAATCCGCGCAAAGACCCGCGCGCTCCCGCATTACCCCGGCATCCGCTGAATTCCCTGCCTTCGCCATGCCGCCAGAATAACGCAGCAGCATCCGGAATACAGTCAAACCAAGGCCGTGCTGGGCTAGCGGTTTTTGCGAACTCCCTTTACTGCGGCCATCTGCGCACGCGCATTGTTCACAAAGCCTACAAACCTGCGCGCCAGTTCATGGATCCGTTCCTCTTGTCGCAGCCGGATCGCTTCCTCGGGAACCAACTCCCCGCCCACTCCAATGGCGGCCGCTCCCGCTAGAATGAAGTTTGCGGCTGTCATTTGATTGACGCCTCCCGCCGCGATCAAAGGCACATGCCGAAACGGTCCCTTCAGCGCCTTGATGTATTTTTCGCCGCCGACCTGCGCACAAGGGAAAATCTTGACGAAGTCCGCTCCTGCTTTCCACGCCGTCGTCACCTCGGTCGGCGTCAACGCCCCGGCCAAAACCACCATCTCCTTTTTAAGAGCAAATTCCACGAGCTGCAGATCGAGGCCGGGACTCGTCAGGAATTTCGCCCCGGCATCCAGGCAGCGGCTCGCCGCCTCCTTGTCGAACAGCGTTCCTGCCCCGACCTACCGCTTTGCAAACATTGCGAGAGACTAACGCCTTCCAGGTGGAGCAGTTGCGGGAGCGGCGGCCGGTGGAGCAGCAGGACCCGCGGGCTTCCCGAAATGCGAATCATCAATTTGTGGATCGATTTCGATCTTATCCACCACAATTCTCTGCGCAACCTCCGCTCCAGGATTGTTCGAAACCAGCTCAAACGCGAATTTTAGTCCGCCCACGTCACGGTAATCGTGGAAGAAGGTCCCCCTTGTGACGGTTTCGCCGTTGACTTTATCCACCCCGCTCCACTTGGTCAGCAGGAACGTTTCTTTGTCGAACGAATAGGACGACACCGAGCCATCCTTGTGCGTCACTTTCAGTATGTAGGCGTCCCGGCCTTCCACCTTTTCCGTGCCCTCCAGCTCGATGATGTTTCCCTTGGCTTTGGCATCCACCAGCGGACCATCAAAGTCGGATTCATTCGCGGCATCCTTTACGTCCTCCGCGGACATCGGCTCAGGAGCGTTTTTGCCGGCAAAAGGGTTGATGACCCATCCTCCGTCTTTCCCGTTAAATGTGCGCACAACAGTTTTGTCTTGGATGGTCACTTCGTTGTGCATCTTGCCAGGCCGTTTGAACTCCGCCAGGAACGGCCCGTACATTTCCGCGTTGAAATAAATCGTGCCGGTAATGCGCTCAGACTGGATGGCCTTGGCTTTCTCCAAGCCGCCTCGCGCGTCCAGCACCTTGGCAACGATTTCGTCGACAGTCTGCGCCGCCGATGGTTGCGCAAAAGCAATTCCCAGTGCGGCCAGAAGCCCGAACTGGGCAAGGGCGAGGAGCGTTGCTCGATGTGCAATCCTTTGCAATTTGTGGGTCATTGGCATTTGGTTTGTCTGCTGCCGCCTTCCGCGGCAGCGTGTTTTTATCCTAGCAAAGAGGCTCTTTGCGGCAAATTCGTTGCCTGCGCTGCCTTCCCACCGGCGCGCGAGGCGACGTTGCTGGAGTCGAGTGGGAGAGTGCCTGGTGCCTGGCCATGCGAATACGATAGTACTTGTGGTACGCGAAAAATTCCTGGGGACGGAAAGATTTGCTTTGTTTTGGTGTTGCACTGAATTTATTCCGTTTATTTTTAGTCAGTTAACGGGGCAGCCGCTGGAAACCTCAGTGCTTCTAAATGAATCGGGAGGTTCGAATGCATTTGACCATAAGGCACTACTTGGCTGGCGGTGGATTTGTGGCGCTGGCAGTGGCGTTGGGAGTCGGCGCTGCCACTTTGCATCGCCGTATAGAAACGCCGAAGACAGTGGAAGTAACCGTGCCAGAAGACACGCCAATCCATGTCACGCTGGACCAAGCGATAGCAAGCAACGAAAACAGACCGGGCGACCATTTTGAAGCGACCGTGTCCCAGCCGGTTGTGATTGAGGGCAGAACGGTGATTCCCGAAGGAGCGAACGCCGAAGGTGTGGTAGTCGATGTGCATCGCTCCGGTCGGCTGAAAGGCCGCGCAAGCTTGCAGCTCGCGCTGGAAAGCGTCGAGGTGGATGGACGAGAGTACGACGTCCAGACCAGCTCCTCGCGCAGAGCGGGAGGCAGGCACAAGAGACGCGACTGGGCCTTCATCGGAGGCGGGGCCGGCGGAGGAGCGCTGATTGGCGCGGTCGCCGGAGGCGGCGAAGGCGCATTGATCGGCGGACCTGTGGGCGCAGGAGCCGGAACAGCGTTTGCCTTTCTGACGGGAAAGAAAGACGTCCACCTGCATCCGGAAACGCCGCTCACGTTTCAACTTGCGGAGCCGTTGACCATACCGATGAAGAATTCAAGCCAAAGCTGAGCCAACGCGCGTGCATCGCGCAAATAAGCCCTCGAAGAGCGGGCGGAACTTGTCCAAAGAAAAGGATGAGGTCGCCCGCTCTATTTTTTGAAGGGGCGTGAGGCGGCTCGGAAAGCAAGAACATGGCACGCTTCCCAGTAGTTTTCTTCTTGTTTACTTGGACGCTGGTTGGAGTTTCTTCGAGGACGAAGCGGAGCGCTCCGAGCGGCGTTCTTGCTCAACGTGCTGCGTGCAATCGGCAATTTCGTCATCGAGCTTTTTGATTTCAAGAGCGAGATGATAGTCTTGTGGATGTTTTGCGTATCTTTCGAAAAGCGAACTGCGCTTGGATCTCAAGTCGTCGAGTTTCTTCTTCAAGCCACTTGCCACTGCGAGCATGTAATTTCTCCCACTAGCAGTGTGCGCTTTTTTTTCGTTTATCGATAGCACTGTAACTCGATTGTTGCGGTTCCAGCCCCGTCGATTCTCTGCGTACCGTAATGCCTTTTCGTGATTTGTCACCCGGCGAGAGTTCTCTCGCGTGGCGGGGCGCTGCAAGCCAGCCTATTCTATACGTGCCGCGAGGCTAGTTGCGGTTTCTTAGAAAGGCTTCAGCGCTCTTCGCGCATCGCCTTGCGCCTCAGGGGCTTGGGGGAATGCGGGGGAGCGGCGAGATAGCCTGCATAATGATGAATACGAATGGCGACTTCGAGAATCTAACGATCTATGAAGATACGCACGGGATTACTCGGCTTTATTTTGGTGATTCAGTCCATTCTGTTCTTGGCGCATTTCTTCCTCTATGAAACCTGGATCTTTTCGCCGGGTGGAAGCGATGTGGCCGGGCCGTTGTGGCTCAAACTGACTCTCGGCCTCTTTTCTGTTAGTTTTCTTGGCGCTTCGCTCCTGGCGTTTCGCTACACTAGCGCGACGCTGCGCTTGGTTTACCGTGCCGCGGCGGTTTGGCTGGGCTTGCTGAGCTTCCTTTTCCTCGCGGCCATCGGTTCCTGGATCGCTTTCGGGATTGCACGGCTGGCGGGGCTGCCTGCGAATTTCCACCTCACCGTGGAAGTGCTTTTCGGCGTCGCGATGGCGACTGGATTCTATGGCGTATTCAATGCCAGCTGGACGCGCATTACGCGCATCACCGTGCGCCTGGCCAACCTTCCGGAAGCGTGGCGCGGACGCCGGGCGGCGCTGATCAGCGATCTCCATCTTGGGCACGTGCGCAACGGTAGTTTCTTGCGGCGCATGGTTGCAAAAATCTTGAAGGAAGAGCCCGACGCCATTTTTATCGCCGGCGATTTGTATGACGGCACGGCTATTGACGCCCAACGCGCAGCGGAGCCGTTGAGCGAACTCACGGCTCCCCACGGCGTGTATTTTGTCGCCGGCAATCACGAGCAGTTTGGAGACGACAGCAAGTATCTCCGCGCGGTCGAAGCGGCCGGCGTTCGCGTGCTCAGCAACGAGAAGGTGGAAGCGGACGGCTTGCAGATCATCGGCGTGCCATACCGCCACGCAACGCAGGACGGGCACTTCGCCTCGGTGCTCGAGGGCATCGGAGTGGATCGCGAACGCGCGAGCATTTTATTGACCCACGCGCCGGACCACCCGCAAGTCGCGGAGGCCGCCGGCGTTTCGCTCCAGCTTTCCGGGCACACGCACGTCGGGCAGTTCATTCCATGGAGTTGGATGGCGCGCCGGGTCTACAGGCAATTCGTCTACGGCTTGAGCCGTATTGGCAAAATGCAGGTGTTCACTTCAAGCGGAGCGGGCACCTGGGGACCTCCGCTGCGGCTCGGCTCTAATCCCGAGATCGTGGTGCTTCAATTCGAATGAAATACGCCTTGCCTCGGGAAAAAAACCGGCGCGGCACGGCTTGCCATGCCCTGCGACGCATAAAGTGCACCTGCTGCCTGCGCAACCCATAAGTTAGAGAGACTGGAGAAAACTAAGCAAAGCTCTCTTTTCCGCTGGCTTCAGTTTTTCGAATTCTTCCGTGACTTGAGAAGCTTCGCCACGGTGGCGGCGGATGGCGTCGGTAAAGGTGACCGACGCGCCGTCGTGCATCAAGCGGGAGTGCAGGCGCACGCCCCAGAGCGGAGCGGTGCGGATCTTGTTTGCGGTATTATTGAATTCGTGCTGAGAGAATTTCTCCCAGGTGCGCTCGCCGAATCTTCTGCCGTAGTGCTCAACGAGGGCCTGGACGATGCCGTCCCCGGTACCCACGTTGTGCAGCAGGAAGTCTCCGTAAGGATGGAATGTTTTATCTCCTAGCGCGGGCGGTATGGTGAAATTGCCACCGTCAATGGCCGTGCCGGCGGCCGCCGTTGTGAGTGTTGCAACATGGCAAGTAGCGCAGCCAATTTTGCCAAAGAGCACTTCGCCGTTTTTGACTTCGGGACTTTGGGAAAGCGTGACGTCGCGCGCGGGCGCTTCGGAGGCGCGAATGAAACGGGCGAAGTGGTCGATATCGGATAAGCCATCGGCATCGGGCTTGTCGTTCGGCTCGGATACCGTGTTGCAAACATTGGTGACTTCGTCGGGCTGCAGGCGGCTGGTGATGCCCATTTCGTTGAGATAGGCGTCAGCGGAAAAGGAGAGCAGGCTGGCGTGCTGATCTTTCCAGCCAAAGCGGCCAACTGCTGTCTTCCCCGGAACTTCCACGATAGGAACATAAAGCGCTTGGCCACAAATCTTGCCGTGGCTCTTTTTGCACTGATCCTTAGCGATATCTAACAAAGTTTGGTCCGAGAGCGCTTCGACAAAACCTTCGCCCAGAAGATTCAGAGAAACGCGGAACGTCCGGATTTTCTCAGAGTCGGGAACGTGCTCCTGAATTTCGCTGCCGGAGAAAGCCCCGCTTGGACAGATGGCGCGGTCGTTGATCAGAGAGCGGCCTTTGATGACTTCGGTGCCGTGGTTGATCGGTATTTCCGGGTTTCGAAACACGCCCTTGGCATCGCGGTGACCGGCGCGCAATTCGGAAACCTGGCTGGACCCGCCTGTCGTCGGATTCTGGTGGCACTCGCGGCAGGATTGCGCGTTGTAAAGCGGGCCGAGCCCGTCAGTAAGGGCCTCAACTTCTTCGAACTTGGCTTGATCGGCGGTGTGAGTGGCGTCGTCGACCACGCCATTGCTCTTGTTGTCGAAACCCGTGGGCGCCTCGGATAGCGCCGGAGCGAAAGCTAGAAAACTGAACGACAAAAAAAGACCAACGCAGGTGAGCGGTTTCATGGGGACCTCGCGGGCGGCTGGTTGAAGGAAAATGTACTCCTCGAATAGAAGAAAGCCAAGTGAAAAAATGGATAAGATGAGATGAGCGCCGCAGCCTCGGGCCAGCGCTAGATCGGCCGGCGGATGCCGAGCTTGCGCATGCGTGCCTGCAGCGTGGTGCGCTTCATGGCCAGCAGCGCGGCTGCACCTTTGGGGCCGGCGATGCGCCATTGGGTTTGGCGCAACGCCCGGAGAATGTGTTGTCGTTCGCCTTCTTCGAGTGTGGGAATAGGTGAGGTAGCGGACGCAAACGAAGTCGGAGACAAAAGCGAGGCTGCACCTTCAGAGGAATTTCCCGCGAGGTTTGCACCCTCGTTTGACTTTAGTTCGCCGACCGGGACGCGGAGTTCCTTGCCAGGAGAGAGGAGTACGGCGCGCTCGATGAAATTTTCGAGCTCGCGAATATTGCCGGGCCAGGAATAGTTCGTGAGCGCGTCCATGGCGTCCGCAGGAATGTATGCGACGGCTTTGTTGAGGCGGCGGCTGAATTTCTGGACGAAATAGCGCACCAGCAAGGGGATATCTTCGCGCCGCTCGCGAAGAGATGGGATGTGGATGGGGAAGACGTTTAGCCGGTAAAAGAGGTCGCTGCGGAAGGCGCGCTCGGCGACAAGCTTGGCGAGATCGCCATTGGTGGCGGCGACGACGCGGACGTCGACTCTCTGCGTGCGGTTGCTGCCGAGGCGTTCGAACTCCTGCTCTTGAAGGACGCGGAGCAGCTTGGGCTGCAGCTCCAGCGGGAGGTCGGCGACTTCATCGAGAAAAAGTGTCCCGCGGTCGGCGAGTTCGAAACGTCCGATTTTTTGTGTGAGGGCCCCGGTGAAAGCGCCGCGTTCGTGGCCGAAGAGCTCGGACTCCAGCAGGCCGCCCGGTATGGCGGCGCAATTGATTTTTACGAACGTGCGCTCGCGGCGCGGGCTAAGATTGTGAATGGCGCGCGCGATGAGCTCCTTGCCGGTGCCAGTTTCGCCGGTGACTAGGACCGCGGTGCCGGCGGGAGCGACTAGTTCCACCTGGGCCAGGGCGCGCTTGAGCGCCGGACTGTCGCCGATGATTTCCTCGAAATTGAACTCGCTGCGAATTTCTTCCTCGAGATAAAGTTTTTCTTCGGCCAGCTTGTCCTTCAGCGCGTCTATTTGTTTGAAGGCCAGAGCGTTTTCGACGGCAATCGCGATTTGCGCGGCGACTTGCTGCAGCAACTCCACGTCTTGCGGAGGAAACGCGTCTTCGCGGAGGCTGGCCAGATTGAGCGTGCCGAAAGTGCGGCCTTGTGTGATTAGCGGTATGCAACAGATGGTTTGGACTCCCTCGGCGCGGAGCATGCGGATAATTTCATTGGAGAAGCGATCGATCTCCGCGCCGTGGGCCAGGAGCGGCTGCCCCGTCGTGAAGCAATGTCCGGAAGGAGTGGTTTCGAGAGGGACGCTGATTTCCTGGTTGAAGAGGCCGGGACGGCTCGAAAAATCCAGTGCATGGATTTTCAGCAGGCCGGAAGCGGCGTCGCGAAGAGCGAGACTGGTGTAGTCGTGATGTATGACTTTTTCGAGAGATGTGACGATGCCGCGAAAAAGGTCGGGAAGCTCGCGCGTAGAGACGAGCACGTTGTTGACCTCGAGAAGAACCTGCAGCCGGTCCCGCTCGCGTGCGAGCTGGCTCTGGTAGGCCTGGGAAGTTTGGAAATTGAGCGCGTTGTCCACAGCAACGGCAACTTGGCTTCCCACTCGCTGCATGAACTGTAGTTCAGTCTCCGTGATGCCCTGAGGCACGAGGCGGCCAAATCCCATGGCCCCGAGGCGGCGCTGCGCCGTCGTGAGAGGCACCATAGCCAAAGAGCGAACGCCGACTTCGCGAAGGCGCTGGAGAAAATCTGGAAAACGTTGATCTTCTTCCGTGTCGCTGACAACAAAAGGCTGCTGCGATTGCCACACCCAGCCGGAAGGGTGGCCCTCCATCGGCGTCTCGCTGCCCGTCTTGACGGGAGTGGGAAGCCGAGTTTCCAGAATATGCAGGCGCATGACGTTGCGCACAGGGTCATGAAGCACGAGCGTGAGGAAATCAAAGTCCACGACGGCATGAAGCCGCTCGGCCAGATCGTGAAAAAGAGCGGCAAGGTCTCGATGCTGCGCAATGGATTCCGCCACTTCGAGCAGGGCTTCGAGCTGGCGCCGGGAGTGTTCGAGCGGCGCTGCAGAGGTGGCCTCGGGCGGGGATATCGCGGGTTCCGCCATACAAGGCAGGATAGCATCCGCCTTGCCACACGCTCAACCAAAGGCACAAACGCACAGCAGGCAGTTTACGAGTGAGCGTACCAACCACCCTTTGCCGGGTCCCAATTCAACAGCCTAAAAGTAACTAATCAATTTAGTTCGTAACAGTGCCCGACGAATCTTAACCTAGCTTCAGGCTCCCGCGATAAGTTCCTACTCGCCAACTATCTGTTCAGAATCGGCACAATCGCTGCGGGACGAAAACTTCCCGGATGTCGTTTCTGTCTAAGGAATTTGAAGCATCGCGAGCTGTGCTGGTGTGGACGGCAGACCGCGGGGAGTGCTCCCGATGAAAATGGCTGGGAGCAGATACAACAGTCTGGCTGGGCAAACCAATCGGTCTCTGCAATGATGCAAGCTAAACGATCAACTCTATTGCCAGCGCAGCGCAACCGCCGGGTCTACGCGTAGCGCGCGCCAAGCGGGAATTGCTGCGGATGCCAGCGTGACCAGCACTGTGAACACGCTTGCAAAAGCGAATACGAGGGGATCGGCCGGGCTTACGCCAACCAGCATCGCCGACACCACGTGTGCGAGCGCCGCAGCAGCCAGCGATCCCACCAGCAGCCCTGCCAGAGCAAACACGATGCCTTGCCGGACCACCAGGCGCATGATATCCCGCGGCTGCGCGCCCAGCGTCACGCGAATGCCGATCTCATTGGTTCGCTGCGCCACCGAATATGCCATCACGCTGTACAGCCCGACGGCTGCCAGCAACAAACCCAGCCCACTGAGCACGCTCAAGAGGCTCGCCGCGATCTTCGCGCCGAAGAGCGACGCCGCAACATACTCTGTCATCGGCTCGGCTCCGAAGATCGTCAGGGCCGGATCGATCGCCTCAGCCTCGCGGCGAATCGCAGAAATGGTTTCGTTCACCGAGCCGGAGGTGCGCACATCAAATGTCAGACCATACTCCGGCCGGAAAACCTGGCGGATAGGAATGTAGAAGTAAGGCTGGGGACTCTCGGTGACTCGATGATACTTGCTGTTTCTTGCGACGCCGATGATCGTGAACCATTCGCCCCAACCATGCACCCTGCGTCCGATCACGCTGCGTTGCGAGAAAAAACGGCGCACAAATTCCTGGTTGACGATCATCACCTTCTGCGAGGCGGCATCGTCGCGCAAGTCGAAGTCACGCCCTTGCAGGAGCGGAATCTTCATTGTGTCAAAATAACCGGGCGAAACCAGGTCCCGGTAAATCTTCATGTTTTCATTCTGCCCGGGCACGTAACCTTCGACCTCAAGCGTCTCCCAGTTGCCTCCGTTGAATCCCAAAGGCGGGGAATCGTCGTAACTCACTGTGGTCACACCAGGCTGCTGCTCAAGCCGCTCACGCAAGCGCTGGCAGAAGGTGTCGGTTTGCTGCGCAGTGTAGCCGGCTGTGGAAAAATCGAACTGCGCCAGCACCACACCTTCGGGCGTGAAGCCGGGATCGATCGAGCGCGCGGTCTGGAAGCTGCGGACAAACAGTCCTGCACCCACCAGAGCAACCACGGCGAGTGCGACCTCGGAAACTACCAGCAGCCCGCGCAAACGCTGCGAATGAACACCCGAAGTTGCGCTTCGGCCGCCCTCCTTCAGCGCCTCGTTAATATTGGCGCCCGCCGCGTGCACGGCGGGAGCGAGCCCCGCGAGGAGTGCGACGAGAAATGCCAGCGACGCCGTGAAAGCAAGAACTTGCCCGTCGAGCGGAGGCTGCAACATGGTCGGCCTCGCGACCGCCGGAAGAAGCCAGCGCAGTGCACTGCCGAGCACACTTGCCAGCATCAAGCCGCAAACCGAGCCGGCTGCAGCCAAGAGAAGTGTCTCGGTGAGAAGCTGCTGGGTCAGTCGCGCAGGCCGTGCACCCAGAGCCAGGCGAATGCTGAACTCTTTCAGCCGGCTAGTCGCGCGAGCGAGCAACAAATTCGCCAGATTCGCGCAAACGATCAAAAGCACCACGCCGCTCGCGCCCATCAGGATCGTAATCGGCGTTAACAGCACCACCTGCGGACCGAAGTGCGATTGCCAGACTGGCAGGACGGTAGCGCCGATCCCCTGATCAGAGTCCGAGTCGGCTACTGCCATCCGATTGGCAAGCCCCTGCACCTCACCGCGAGCTTGCTCCAGAGTCACTCCCGGCGCGAGCCGCGCCAGCATCATGAAGTTTCGCGTATTTCGATCGCGCAACATCCAAACGCCCGTATGTGTCAGCTGGCCATACATCGTGATCGGCATCCAGAGCTCGTAATCCAGTCCCGACCGGGAGCCATGGAAGCCTTCGGGAGCGACACCGATAATCGTGAATGGCGTGCGGTTGATGCGCAGCGTAGATCCAATGGCGAGTCGATCGGAGTGGTAATGATTTCTCCAATAGCTATCGCTGATGACCACGAGCGCGTGGGCATTCTGCGCGTCGTCGCGTTCCGCCCCGGAGAAGAATCGCCCCGCTTCCGGCTTTACTCCGAGCATGTCAAAGAAGTTGCCCGACACCATTTCGCCCCAAACTTTCGCGGTGTTCGGAGACTCGCCAACGGAAAATACATTGCCGTCGCGAACCGAGACGAGGTTCAGCAGTTTGAGGTGGTCGCGGAAATCACAGAAATCGAGGAAAGATGTGGTGATCGGCTCGCCGTCGGGCGCCATGTTTTCGATGGCAACGACGCGCTCCGGCTGCGTGGCGCCGGGCAGCGGATTTAGCAGCATCGAGCGCATCCAACTGAAGATTGTGGCGCTGGCGCCGATGCCAATCCCAATCGTTAGGATGGCTACTGCAGTGAAGGCAGGATTTCGCGTGAGTGTCCGGTAGCCGTAACGAATATCGCGGAGTAGGCTGCTCATAATAGTGATGATTGATGCAAGCCGCTTACCATCCTTAAATTATTGAAACCAAGCACGAAATTCCATTCTCGCTCGCTGCCGTGTGTCCGTTTATGGGACGCCCCATCTGCCACCCGGACAGCCTCTGGCACTCGCAACCGAATTTAACAGATGGATTTGGTGGGTGCTACTTCGAATGTACCCATACATCGCGCTGCACAGTTCCCAGCGGACTCGGCTTGCCGGAAGCTCTGCCAGGAATTGCAGACGGAGGACGGCGCACCCGGAAGTAATCCACATGCCTGCGTAGCCCGAGAAGGAATGTCACCGTCGTTCCCGCCGCAGGATGCCCCATATCGGGACATCGTTGGCGCGGCGGGGAGGATCCAAGTCAGTCACCATAATCTTGTGCATTGAGCACCGCGAGTGTTTAATGGAGGTCTTTCATGCCCTACACGGGAGGTGTAATCGATGCTCAAATCCATCGCGGTTGTCGTTGGCAGCTACCTGCTCTCGATTGTACTTGTCGTGGCAACGGACCCGTTGCTCTCGCGCATATTCCCGGGCGATTTTGTCAAAGGCCGTGTCCCCTCCGACACTGCTCTCATCGCAAGCACGGCTCTCTTCGTCGTCGTCTCGATCCTTTGCGCCTGGCTCTGCGCCCGCTTTGCACCGGGCCGCGCCACGCGTCATGTGCTCTGGTTCTTTATCATCGGGGAAGCGATGGGTATCGGCGCGACTATTCCCAACTGGAGCAAGGGCTGGCCGCACTGGTACTGGTTGTCCTGGCTGCTCACCTGGCCGGTGAGCTGCTGGATCGGCCTGCTGCTTGCCGGGCGCCGGACTGATTCGCCCTCCGCCTGAGTTCTCACTCAGCGGGGCATCCAAGTGTATTGGTCACGCGAGCCGATCAGATCGGGCGAACAAAGCAGGGCCGCAGCCTTCGTTATTACAGCTCCCGCCAATGCACGTGATTTTTGTGACTTCCCTTTTGAGTGGCTGTAGGAGAAAGTTTCCCGGGGCTTCGCCTTTGAACCGCGAAATTGAAGACAATTTCGGACTCTGGATGGTTGACGGCACACCCGGAAGTTATCCACATGCCTTCCATGAGAAGGCTGGTGAGTGTCAAGTATGTTTTCTCTTTCTTGTAAGGATGTTTTTGTTCTTCTCTTTCTCCCTGTGAGTTCCTGCCCTTGAGCCAAGCCGCTCCTGTCGCCACCCTTCCATCCGCACTCTTTGTTGAGCGATGGTCGCTCGGTGCAAGTTGGGTGTACTCGATTCAGTAGGCGCTGCTACCTGATAATCGACCTCTGTTCCCGCTTTCGAAGGAACCTGGTCTAGGCACTGTCGCAGTCACCTGATCTCGGCGGTTGAGCTCGGCTGTTCGGATACCATCTCTCTTTTTCCTTGTATGCTCTTTTTCTTTCTTCCTGTTTTTCCCTGTTTTCCCTAGAGACATTTCGAGCCAGGATCGCCTAGCAACGACGATCACCAACTAGGCCGCCGTGCGCATCGCTTTGTGGCTATTGCGCAGTGGTTCGTACACCTCTCCACTCACCCACAACCGATGCAGGAGTACCGCCAACTTTCTGGCCACCGCAACAACCGCGCGTTTCTTGGCATTTTTCCCTCCTCGCTCGGCAAGTCGCAGTCCCCATCGCCGCAGATCACTATCTTCTCCAAAGGGCCCCAGGATGTAGTGCGCTCCCTGCACCAGCATCGTTCTCAAATAGCGGTCTCCTTCTTTGCTGATGTGCAGTTGCGGTTGGCTCTCTCCGGAGTCCCTGCGCCCAGGTTTTAGCCCGAGAAAACAGCCGACCTCGCGGCTCTTCGCGAACCGATGCGGATCGTCCAGGGTTAGGACATACGTCAGCGCGATCTGTGTTCCTACCCCCTTCACCTGTTTGAGCAGCGCGACTTGCGGGTAGCTCTCCCTGGCGATTTTCTCCATCCGCGCGTCGTATTCCTTGATGCGCTCGTTCAACGATTCAATTTCTTTCAGCAACGGTTCCAGAACCTCACGCAACTCCGCGCTCAATTCCGCGGCCAGCTCCCGGCTCACTTGCTCCGTGCCACACTTGGGCAGCCGTTCGCCATAAGACTTCACCAGCCCTCGCGCTGCATTCACCAGCGCGGTTCGCGCACTCACCAATTCCGCTCGTGCCCGGATCACCGTTGATAAACGCCGTAGCCTGGGAAGAGATGTCACCGTCGCTCCCGCCGCAGGATGCCCCATATCGGGACATCGTTGGCGCGGCGGCGAGGATTCCGCGCGATTGCCTGCTTGGAAGGGCTGGGGTAAACTTCACGTCGAGTGCCGGATAATTCCTCAATTGTCGGTCGCACGATCTCCCACTACACCATCCTCGAAAAAATTGGTGGTGGAGGTATGGGCGTGGTCTATAAAGCCGAGGACACGCGCCTCGGCCGCAAGGTTGCCCTGAAATTTCTTCCCGAAGACATTTCCCAGGATCCTCAGGCAATCGAGCGATTCCGGCGCGAAGCGCGCGCTGCGTCCGCGCTGAATCATCCGAACATCTGCACCATTTACGACATCGACGAATTTGAAGCGCGGCCATTCATCGCCATGGAGTTGCTCGAGGGTCAGACGCTGAAGCACCGCATTTCCAGAAAGTCCATGGAAATATCCGATCTCCTGGAAATAGGCATTCAGCTAGCCGATGGCCTGGAAGCCGCTCACGCCAGGGGCATCATCCACCGCGATATTAAACCGGCAAACATTTTCGTCGTCGATCAGGGGCCGGCAAAGATACTCGATTTCGGCTTGGCCAAGTTCGCGGCCTACCGGCAACCCCCCGCGGAATCCACAAACGAATCGTCCATGGTCACACACCGGCACTTTTTGGACGATGAATTCGTCACAAGTCCGGGCAATTCCGTGGGCACGGTCGCGTACATGTCGCCGGAACAGGCGCGGGGCGAAGTTTTGGATGTGCGCACGGATTTGTTTTCGCTGGGCGTCGTGCTCTATGAAATGGCAACGGGCGTCGTTCCATTTTCCGGCTCGACGGTGGCCCTGGTCTTCGACGGCATCCTGCATTCCACCGCCGCTCCGGCCACCAAGTTGAATCCGCGTTTGCCGCTGGCCTTCGAAAATATTTTGGCTAAGGCGCTGGAGCGGGATATCAGTCTCCGCTACCAGACCGCCGCCGAACTTCGCGGCGACTTGAAGCGCTTGAAACGCGATTTAGATTCGGGCCGCTCGGGAGCCACCTCTGCTCTACCGGGCGCTATCGAGCCGGTTCGCGAAGTCCGCCCACATCGTCGATGGCAAATCTGGACAGGACTGGCCGGCGCAATCATCGCCGTCACGGCAATTCTCGGTTATGTCGTGACGCGTCCGGTGGCCCAGCCCCGGGTGCTGCGAACTGTCCAACTTACCAACACGAACCGGCCGAAATCAGGCGTGGTCACGGATGGTTCGCGGCTTTACTTCATCGAGGGCCAATCGGCCCTTTCCCAAGTCTCCGTGACTGGTGGCGAGACATTTCCCATACCGACGTCTCTGGAGGACACCGGTTTTTCTAACGTTTTCGATATCTCGCCAGACGGTTCTGTCCTTTTGATCGATACGGCTCGAGGGACATCCCTCGACGGCCCGCTTTGGAACGTCCCCGTGCTCGGCGGTTCGCCCCGTCGATTGGGCGATCTCGAAGGCCACGCTGGAGCGTACTCGCCCGACGGAAAGAGGATCGCTTATTGCAAAGGGAACGAGATCCTCGTGGCAAAGAACGATGGCGGCGAGCCACACCGCCTGTTGATAACAGCTGGAACTCCTACCGATATCCGCTGGTCGCCCGACGGATCGATTTTGCGTTTTACGGTGAATGATCCCAAGACGAACAACCGTTCGATTTGGCAAGCGTCCGCCGACGGCGGCCATCTTCGTCCCTTGCTACCGGGTTGGAGTGATGCGCCCAACGAATGCTGCGGCAAGTGGACCCCGGACGGAAAGTACTTCGTCTTCCAAGCGCGACGAGATAGCACGGCGAACGTCTGGGTCATCAACGAACACCCAGGTCTTTTCCGCGGAGCACGCCAGGAGCCGGTGCAGTTGACGACTGGCCCGATGAATGTCGGCAATCCCGTGCCTAGCCGCGATGGCAAGATACTTTTTGTCCAGGGCTGGCAGCCCCGCGGGGAATTGTTGCGCTACGACGCCAAATCGAAACAACTCGTGCCCTACCTTTCAGGAATTTCGGCGATGGGGCTTGACTTCTCCCGCGATGGAGAATGGGTCGCCTACAACGATGCCTCCAATGGCAGCATGTGGCGAAGCAAGGTCGACGGAACGCAAAAGCTTCAACTTGTCTTCCCTCCTTTGCTTGCCTATTTGCCTCGATGGTCTCCGGACGGAAAGCAGATCGCCTTCTTTGGCCATCCTCCCGGCGAACCCTGGCAGATTTATTTGGTTCCCGCGGAGGGGGGCACTCCTGAACTGGTCTATCGAAGCGCAACCAACTCGGCGGATCCTAGCTGGTCGCCAGACGGCAAATCGCTCGCCTTCGGAGAAAATTCACTGAACAATCAGGGTTCCGCAGTCTATGTACTCGACCTAAAGACGCGAACGGCTTCGAAGCTGCCAGGATCCGATGGGCTGTATTCTCCGCGGTGGTCTCCCGACGGACGCTTTTTGGCGGCGATTCCGCTGGATTCGCTGAAGCTCATGCTTTTTGATTTCGCCACGCAGAAATGGACTGATCTCGCCGACCTGTTCGTCGCTTATCCGACGTGGTCGCGAGACGGGCGCTATCTCTATTTTGACGGCATTCTCGACAACCAAGAGAGCTACTTCCGCGTGCAGGTTAACGGCGGAAAACTCGAGCGCATCTTCAGCCTTCAAGGATTTCGGGCGGCTGGGGGAGCCTTTGGAAACTGGAGCGGGATTGCCCCGGACGGATCGCCGCTGGTGGTGCGCGACGCCAGCATTCAAGAAATCTACGCTCTGGATTGGCTGAGGCCTTAATCCTGCGCGCGCGACTTGACTTCCCGCTAAGCCACTTCAGGAGACACGCATAAAAAGATGAAAGCACGATTGCAGGTGATGAAATTTGGCGGAACATCGGTGGGAGATGCCGCATGCGTGGCCAGGACTGCGCAGATCGTCGCGCAAGCAGCGCGGGAAGGAGCTTGTGTTGTGGTGGTTTCCGCAATGAGCGGGGTGACGAACCGGCTCATCGAAGCGGCGCGGCGAGCGGGAGCCGGAGAAAGAGAGCCGGGCGCGGCCGTTCTGGAGGCTTTGCGGCAGCAGCACGAAGCGGCGTTGATTAGCCTGGTCCGGAATGAGGACGCTCGGAAATCCATCAAGCAGGAAATGGAGAAAGTTCTTGCCGAAGGCAGCCGGCTCTTTGAAGGGACAGCGCTGCTGCGCGAACTGACGCCGCGAACGCTGGATGCGATCTCAAGTTTGGGCGAGCGGCTGTCCGCGCCACTGGTGGCGGGAGCGGTGCGAGACCTCGGCCTGCGGAGCGAAGCCGTCGATGCCACCGGAGTGATTGTTACGGACACGTTTCACGGCGGCGCGGAACCGCTGATGGACCGGACGAGGGAAGCATGCGAGTCGCGTTTGCGGCCGCTGCTGGACAAAGGAATTGTGCCGATCGTGACCGGTTTCCTTGGTGCGACAACCGAAGGAACATTGACCACGCTGGGGCGCGGCGGATCCGATTATTCTGCGACGATCTTGGGCGCGGCGTTGCACGCCGACGAGGTGATTATTTGGACGGACGTGGACGGCGTGCTGACTGCGGATCCGCGGCTGGTGCCGGAAGCGCGAACGATTCCGGTGATCTCTTACCGCGAAGCCGCGGAGCTCGCTTTTTTTGGCGCAAAAGTCTTGCATCCAAAAACGCTCCATCCCGTGATGCAAGCGGCGATTCCCGTGTGGATACGCAACAGTTTTGCGCCGGAGCGGCCGGGGACGTTGATCACACCGGAAGGGCGGGGTACCGGAGGCGGCGTGAAAGCGCTGACGGCGATCCAGGACGTGGCGCTCATTAGCGTGGGCGGGCCTGGGATTGTGGGTTTGCCGGACGTGGTGGGCAGAACGTTTTCAACGACGGCGGAATTACGGGCGAACGTTTTGCTGATTTCGCAATCGTCTTCGCAGAATGATATTTGCTTCATCGTGTCCGCGGGAGACGCGCAGCGGACCGTCGAGGCGCTACGAAAAGAGTTTGCCCAAGACCTGGCGCACGAAAAGGTCGAGCACATCACGGTTGATTCCAATATTGCGATTGTGGCGGTGGTGGGAGAAAACATGCGCGGGACTCCGGGAGTCGCAGGAAGAACGTTCAATGCGCTGGGCCGAGAGAACGTGAACTTGATTGCGATTGCGCAGGGATCTTCGGAGTCGAATATTTCCTTTGTAGTGGAAGAGAAGGCCATGAAGACGGCGCTGATCACCGCGCATCGGGAATTTGGTTTGGGCGCCCCAACGAACTGAATCATTTTCTAAACTTTCTAAATTCACTAAGAGACTGAATCGAGCGAGAGAGCGGGAATCGCACTCGGGCGAACTCCGCAAACTTGACTGTCCTTTAATTGGGCTTTTCGTCGTCGGGCGGAATAATTTTGATGTCGTCGATAGCGTGCGGGGCGCTGCCGGGATCTTTGACGAGGCCGTCGAGGGTGGTTTTGGCGTGTTCATCGACGGCGCCCACGGCCGCCACCAGACAGGAATAGAGAAAGGCTTTGATGCCGGAGCGGAATTGCTCTGTGGACTGCTCGGTGGCGCGGGTCACGTCGTCGATCATGTTGCGGCGGCGGGCTTCGCAGGCGGTGCGATTTTCCGCGTCGAGAGCGGAGAGCGCGGAACGGACGCGCTCGGTGGTTTCCGTAATGGCCAGATCGACTTGCACTTCGGCCTGACGGCGGAATTCCTCGAGAGTGCTTCCCGAAGCGCTGTGCAGCAGCGCGCGGGATTCCGCGACGCGGGAGTCCAATTGAGCAGCGGCTTCGCGGATAACCATGCGCGTGGATTCCATCACGCGAACCAATTGACGATCGGAGATGCGGTCGGCGGCAGCCTCGAATTGTTCGGCGGCCTGGCTGAGGGATTGGTCCAGGCGGCCGCGGGTTTGCGGCTCGATTTCGCGAGTGGCTTTTTCTATAAAGTTTTGGGTTTCGCCCAAATTGCGCTGCGTATCGCTCGCTAGCTTTTCGAGGCGTTGCGCGATTTCTTCCGCCTGAGCGCGATAGGCGTTGTGCTGTTCTTCCCAGTGGCTCTGGACTTCGCCAAGGCGCGATTCGAGGTGGCCGAGGATTTCTTCGCGGGAAGAACGCATAAGCGATTCCAGGCGCTGCTCGGAGAATTCGTGCAATTGCTGAAGATTGTGTTCGCGGACGCCTTCGATGCGCGCGAGGGCCTCGTTGATGGCCTCGTCGAGATGCTCGGCCAGCGCGTTTTGAACGACCTTTTCCGCCGCAACTTGCAATTTCCCTTGCATGGCGGCGACGAGTTGGTCGATGGTGATGGCCACGCGCTCCGGTTTGGGGGGAGAGTTTTCTTTAAAAAGTTGCGCGCCGTTTCCGGGAGGAAATGGCGATGGGAACGGGGTTACTTGTGTGTCTGCCCTATCATCAGCGCTTGGCGCGGGTGCGGGAGCGGCTTGCGGCGCAGGCGGTTCCAGCGCAGGAGCGACAGCGGTGGCCATGCCTGCGGACGATGCGCTGCCTCCCAGCAAGCGGTTCCAATCCGACGGCGGCGGAGAAACATTCCAGATATTCGCGGGCGATTCCAGCTCGACACCGACCTGGAAGAGCTCGCGCGGACTTGCGGGCGGATGGACGGACTTCACGAAGGCGCGAATGACGGGAGAGATGGTTTCGCCGTCAGACTGGAGCACACGAAGGCCGACGGATGCGCCGACGGGATATTCATGGCGCGAAGGATAGCGGCAGCCATGAAGATTGAAGCTGACTGTGGCGGTTTTTTCCTGGAAGGAGAGGCCGGTTTTGGTTTGGCCGAGCACGACGAGAGGAACGGTGCGGTCGATGCGCGTGCTGCGGCGGCCCTCCAAGCCGGAGAGAGAATGAAGATGATCAGGGGGAGCGGCTAGGCTCACTTCAGTCCTCCACGTATCCCGGTGTGAAGCCTACCACCGTCGCGGTTGGTCGCAAGGGAAATGTTGGGGCGAAGAGGGAGTAGTGGATAGGGAGTAGTGCTGGGAGAGGCGTGACTGGAGACTCGTGAGTGTTGGACAGAAAGGGATGACGCGGAGACGCCCCGACCGGATCGGCGCAGGCGCCGTGGGCTGAGGCACGCAGACAAATCGGGAAAGTGGCTCGTTGAGCGTTAGTCCATGATCCGTGCCCAGTCTTTGCGAGATCAGAAAGAGGACAGCCAGGAATGGCTGTCCCACCAGCCCCTCCCCCGGGGGTTTTTTCGTAAGTGCGGATTCTAAAGGGTTTTAAATGCTGTGTTTTGGAAGTGCGGATTCTAAACGAGTTACAGGCACATTTTGCGGAAGTGCGGATTCTAAAGACGTTAGTGGCGAGTGATAGGAGAGACGCAGATCCCTCGCTCTGCTGGGGTTGACAAGCTGGGGGGAGAGAGCCGTCGGCAGAGACGCAGTGCGCGCGGAGAGGAAAGAAATCCGACGAAGAGGAGGGTGATGGGGCGGTCGACGCCCTTCGACATTGCTGAAGGTAAGGGCGCAACCCTTCGAGACTCGGGGCAAACATGTAAAATGATAGCAGGGAATTTGATTACTGTCAAGGTAAAGTACCTTAGTACTATCATTCGAATGGGATGCGAGGAAGTTGAGAAGATAGAAGGAGTTGGCGAGAATTTTGTAGTTTGGTGAGACGGGAATAAAGGCGGAGAGATCATTCTTAGGAGCAGTCGAAGCGGGAGTGGGCAGAGATGTCGACGGACTGGGCAGGAACGTTCAAAGGACCTGGGTACGAACGGTGGCACCTGGGGCACCCCAAAAAAGCGAGAGTGAGAAAGAAGAGTGACCCACTGTTTGCGAGAAATAAAACTGCAAACGGTAGGCCACCCCAGAGTCTTTACTCGATTACCAAGTAAAGCTATTCTGTCGCTCACGACGCCATATGATGCAAAATAAAAACAATTCCAGGTCCAAAAGATGTCCCACCCGTGGGTGAAACCTGGAGCGTGATTGTGATCGAAGGGAGGCGAGCACGTCGAAAAGTGGTGCAAATCGGGCATCGAAAATCAGGCCGAGTGGAAATCCTGCAAGGATTGACTGCGGGTCAAGAGGTTGTTCTTCATCCCTCCAATGAGCTTAAGGACGGGATAAGTGTCCGAACACAATAGCAAGGCGAAGCTTCGAGCGGGCCTGGTCTTCTTGTTCGGCTTGACAGCGGTCGCGCTCTATCTCTGCTTTGTTCTAGTTGCTCCCTTCCTAAAGCCCATTCTTTTTTCCGCCCTCATGGCTATTCTTTTCTATCCACTCCATTCGCATATTCTTCGTTGGATTCGGAATCGTAATGTTTCTGCACTCCTGTCGACTTCTCTAGTCATCTTATTCATCGCCCTGTCGACCGTATTTCTGGGACGATCAATCGCAACCGGACTGCTCGACATCTACCAATCACTAGGCAGTCCGGGTGACGGGAGCGAGCGCCTGAGCATTTACTTCATTCAGCTTTTTGACAGGGCAGTGGAATTGGTTAGCCGCTATCTTCCAATTTCTACTTCTGATTTGCGAACTGCGACTGTGAGCCAAGCTGAGAAGGGAGTCGCTGTGCTTATTAATATGACAGCCGGCGCTCTCGGAAGTATTACAGCTCTGTTCGTCAACACTTTGATCGCATTTTTCATTTTGTTCTTTTTTCTACGAGACGGCAGAACGATGTTGCGCCGCGCTGCCGTTCTGCTCCCGCTCAATGCGGACCAAGCAAGAAGACTCTTCGCTCGCGTTAAAGATACGCTCAACGCCATCGTATATGGGACTCTTACCATGGCGGCACTCCAAGGCGCTCTAACTGGTGTCGCTTTCTGGATTCTGGGGGTTACTTCGCCAGTCTTGTGGGCGATTGTCACGACGCTCTGTGCCTTGTTGCCAATATTTGGAACAGCGATTGTTCTCCTCCCCGCGATCTCAATGCTGGTTTTCAGCGGTCACTGGATTAAGGGCCTCGTTCTCCTCGTCTGGGCAATGATCATTGTCCATCCGGTAGACAATCTGTTGCGCCCGTATCTGATCGGGGGCCGTACAAAACTCTCGACACTATATGTTTTCTTTGCACTCGTAGGAGGGTTGAAAGTATTCGGTGCGCTTGGAATATTCATTGGACCGATCGTTCTGGCGATTACGTTGGCGCTCTTTGGCTTTCTCCGCGAAGAAAAGCGTGCGGATAACTGGGGTTTTGACCGTGATACTTCACAATCTTCGTCCGCATAGGCGGGTGGCGCAAAGAAGAGCGAGGGTGGCCCAATCGCGCGTCTTTCTTTCTGGTTGACGTTGACATGCGATGAAAGGATACCACTTCTGCAATACACTGGGGACCAGCGTGATGGTGCTGCCCAAGAATCCGGGATTGGTTTACGTCTGGGGCACCGGTCGGTTTTCCACTGCGCAGGCGGGCAGAGAAAAAGCGTCGACGCTGCTTCGTTGTGTCTGTCTTCTGCTGAGAAGTTTGCCGGTCTCTTTATTTCAATAGGTGCGGTACGTTACGGGCCGCGTGAATCAGTCGAATGACCTGGAGCGGCTTTTTCTGCGGATCGTAGACAATCCAGTAATTCCGATAGGGTTGCAGCACCCAGAAGCGCAGCGGCAGAGCCGTCAGGTCTTCTCGAAGACGGCCGGCGAGGGGCGTGCCCGCCAGCATGGCGCAGGCATCGTAGATGGCTGCTTCGACGCGATTCGCCGCATCGACATCATCGGCTGCGATGTATTCCCAGATTTCGAAGAGGTCTTCGACGGCTTGCGGCGTGAACTGATAACTGCTCATGCCCGGCGTTTTTCAGCGAGCCAAGCACGTTTCCTCTCATCGAGCCTGGTACGAACCTCGCCGGAATCGACCAAATCACCGCGGTGCGCGGCTGCGTACCCTTGCTCGATTTTTGCCCGAATCTCGCTGCCATGCTCGGCAAGCCAGGCTTCCTGGTCGTGAAGCATGGAAATGGCGTGCTCTATGAACTCGTCCACGCTTTGGTAGGGTCCGCGCTGAACGTCCTGCTTGATCAGTTCCTCCAGCTCCGGCCGCAGATGAATCTTCATAACCATATTCTACCTCAGTTCTCCGCATCCGACGACGGCGCCGAATTTTCGGACGAGATGGAATGAGATACATTTCGTGGGGTAGGATGGGCGAGGATTGCGGTTTGCGGCGCACGGGAAGGCGGGAGACGGCATGGAGACGGTGCTGCAAGATTTCCGGTATGCGGTGCGGATGCTGGGAAAGGCGCCGGGATTTACGGCGATTGCGATAGTGACGCTGGCGCTGGGGATTGGCGCGAATACGGCGCTATTTTCGGTGGTGAACGGCGTGCTGCTGAATCCGCTGGCCTACCCGCACTCGGGGGAGCTTGTGGCGATTTATGGAAAAACTCCGGGATTCGAGCACGCCCCGATCAACTACGCGAATTTTCTCGATTGGCAGCGCGAGACGCGAACGTTTTCGTCGATGGCCATGTACCGCAACCAGGACTACAACTTTGCCGGGACGGGCGAAGGGGAACGGCTCACCGGGTACATGATTTCGGCGGACTTTTTTTCGACGCTGGGCGTAAGGCCGATTCTGGGGCGCAGCTTCCGAGCCGATGACGACCACGTGGGGGCCGCGCCAGTGGTGATGCTGGGCGGAGGCTTTTGGAAGCGGGAATTCGGCGCCTCGCTGGAAATTGCCGGCAGGCCGATTATTCTGAATGGCACTTCATACACGATCGTGGGGGTGATTCCGGCGGGCTTCACTTTTTATGGGCAGGACCGGGATGTCTATACGCCCATCGGCCAGTGGAATGATGCATCGTTTCGCGACCGGCGGGTGGACGTGAGCGCGCACGGGATTGGCCGGTTGAAGCTGGGCGTGACGCTCTCGGAGGCGAAAGCCGAGATGGATGGCGTGGCACAAAATCTCGCGGCGGCGTACCCTGAGGCCGACAAGGCCGTGGGAATCACGCTCGTTTCTATGAAGGAGGATATTGTCGGAAACGTGCAACCGTTGCTGATCGTGCTGCTGGCGGCGGTGGGTTTCTTGCTGCTGATCGCGTGCGCGAATGTGGCCAATCTTTTGCTGGCGCGCGCGATGGGCCGCTCGAGAGAGTTTGCGATTCGCGCGGCGCTGGGCGCGAGCCACGTGCGCGTCATCCGGCAGCTTCTGACTGAAAGCATTCTGCTGGCGGGCGTGGGCGGAGCGCTAGGACTGTTGCTGGCGTTTTGGGGGACGAAAGCGGTGCTGGGCACTTTGCCTGGAGCTTTGCCGCGGGCCAACGAAGTCTCGCTGGACTCGCGCGTGCTGCTCTTTACGATGGGGCTGTCTCTGTTTGCGGGAATTCTTTTCGGGCTGGCTCCCGCGCTGAAAACATCGCGCGTGGATTTGCAGGAGATACTGAAGGAGAGCGGGCGCGGTGCGAGCGGGGCGCGGCACCGGCTGCAAGGAGTTTTTGTGGCCGTGGAAGTAGCGATGGCTTTAGTTTTGCTCGTTGGCGCCGGGTTGATGGTGCGCAGTCTTGCGGCGCTTTGGCGCGTCAATCCGGGATTCAATCCGAGCCACGCGATCACCTTCAGTTTGTCACTGCCGGCCGCGCCCGCAACCAGCTCCGCGGAAACGCGCGCGCGTTTGCGCCAGTTTGACGACAAAATGCAAAACATTCCGGGCGTGCAAGCCGTTTCCGTGACGCTGGGCTCGCGGCCGATGATCCATAATTCCTCTTTGCCATTCTGGATCGAGGCCCAGGCAAAGCCTGCGAATTTGCAGGAGATGCCGCAGGCGATGTTTTATCTGGTGGAAGCCGGGTTCGAGCGAGCGATGGGAGTCACGCTGGAGCGCGGGCGGTTCATCACGGCGCAGGACAATGAGAATGCGCCGGTGGTGGTGGATATAGACGACGTATTCGCGCGCACGTATTTTCCAGATGAAAATCCCATCGGAAAGCGGATCCATCTGGCGGGATTCAACGTGCAAGCCGAAATCGTCGGCGTGGTCGGGCACGTGAAGCAGTGGGGGCTGGACGCCGACGCGAAATCGGCGATCGAGGCGCAGTTCGATTATCCGTTCATGCAGCTTCCCGAGAAACTGATGCCGCTGGCCGCGGATGCGGTGGCCGTGGTGCTGCGCACGGAAGGCGATCCGACTGCGGTGATGGGCGACGTGCGGCGGGCGGTCGAGGAAATCGATCCACGCGAAGTGGTGTACAACGTGCAGACGATGGACGAGGTGGTCTCCAATTCGTTTGCCGCGCGGAGACTTTCGATGATTCTTCTCGGCGTCTTCGCGGGGCTGGCGCTGGTGCTCGCATGCGTGGGAATCTACGGCGTGATTTCCTATCTGGTGGGCCAGCGCACGCACGAGATGGGTGTCCGCGTGGCCCTGGGCGCGCAACGCAGCGACGTGTTGCGGCTGGTGATCGGGCACGGCGCGAGAATGGCGCTGATCGGCGTGGCGATCGGCATAGGAGCGGCACTGGGACTGACGCGGCTGATGGCTAACCAACTCTTCGGCGTCAGTGCGCACGACCCACTGACGTTTTGCGGCGTGGCCACGTTGTTGATCATCGTGGCGGTCGCCGCATGCTACATACCGGCGCGACGCGCCATGCGCGTCGACCCCATGATCGCCTTGCGACACGAATAATTCTCCCTGATCGCCGAGATGTCGGGTTCCTGCCGGCGAGCTTACGTCGTTATTTGCGGCCGATGAAGCGGGCACGCAGGGTGAAGGCGAGGCCTTGGCCGCCGGCGAAGGTGCCGAAATTGGGGGCGTCGATATTGTTGACTACCGTGTCGGGATTTTCGCGGTTGAGAATGTTGACGGCTTCGACGCGGACGCCCCAGAGATAGCCGCGAAAGCCGAACTTCTTCTCGAGGCCGATATTGAGATTGGCGTAGGCGGGGAAGCGCGAGGTGTTTGGCAGGCCAATGAGCTGCTGCTGGAGATTGATGAGGCTGAAGGGATAGCCGGTGCGGTACTCGAAGAAGTAACTGAGCTGGATGCCCCAGATGTGAGTGGGAGCCCAGCCCCAGGTGAGGAGGCGGTTGGGGGTATCCCAAGCGACGGGGCCGGATTGTTGAGCCACATAGAAGATGGAGCCGAGGGCGGGATTCAAGACTTCGTTGGAGTGGGCGAGGGAGCGAGTGTAGGCGCCGTAGAGTTCGATGTTCTCGGAAAAGACGTGACGGGCGGAGACGGTGGCGGAGCGATAGCGATCTTTGCGCGTACTTTGCAGAAGAAAAATTCCGCCGGGCTGGGCGGGTTGCTGATCGACGTAGGCGAAGCCGTGAAAACCGTTGCGGGCGAGGAGGTTGAGGGTGAGGAGCGTGTTATGGGCGAATTTCTGCTGCCAGGCGGCGCTGGTGGTGGTGAAGCGGGGCTGTTGCAGGCCGCCTGATGGCAGGGCGAACTGGCTTACTACCGGGCTTGGAGGAACGACGTTGCCGGCGGAATTGTAGAAGGTGTCGATTTGCTGCTGATCGAGAGCCTGGCCGATGAGAGAGAGATTCAGCGGGGCATTGTAAATGCCCCAGGCAAGCGAAATTTTTGAGGTGTCGTCGCCGAAGGGAAGGACGTTGGCGGAGAGGCGCGGCTCGGCCATGGCGCTTTGCGTGAACCGATCCCAGTCCGTGCGCAAGCCGGCCTGCAGGACGAGATATTTGGAGAGCGACCAGCTATCCTGCGCGTAGGCACCGGCTTGGGTGTTCGAGAGATAGGGATTTGCGGGGCCGGAAAAAGTGGTTTGGCGGACCAAACAGCCGGGTTGGAGAGCGGAGGTGCAGGAGGTTCCGTCGGTGGCTAATGGGTTGAGGGCTTGGATTTCGCCGCGCTCGGCCGAAAGCGAATAGGTTACCGCTGCGACATTGAGGCCGGCCGCGAACTGATGCGTGCCATGCCAGTGGCGAGTTGCGGCGGGCATGGCAGCTACGGCCTGGAGGCGGCGGCCGAGCTGGTGCAGGCGCTGGAAATAGTTTCCGGAGGAGCCGTTGACGAGGAGGACGTAGGGCAGCGTGCCCTGGGGGATGTAGCCGAGCATGCTTTCATCGGCAGCGACGCCGAGCTCGAAGAGCGTGTCGAGGAGCCAGATTTGATCCTTGAGAGAGGCGAAGTAACGCTGCTGGTTGGCGGTGACGGAGGTGGATACGGGATCGAGGGCGTCCAAGCCGGCGTGCGTGTCGCGGGCTCGGTTGTAGAGAAAGGTGGCGTGGAGAATGTGCTTGGGCGTGATGTTGTATTGCAGGCGGAGGAGATTGTCTCCCGCCCATTCTTCCCAAGTGTTGGCACCGGAGGGCTGTTGCTTGATGACAGCGAAGACATGTTGAATGCTGATGGAATCGGAAAACCAAAAGCGGCCGCGGTGGATGGGGCCGGAGAAAGTGAAGCGGGGATACCAGTTGCCGAGATGGAGCCCCTCTTGAACATTGATACCGGGGGCGGGATTGGTGGTGCCGAAGCGCCAGCGGTCGTCACCATCGGGAGTTTCGAGGCTGAGGATATTTGCGCCGGCATGAGCGTAGCCCGCGCCGAAGCCGCTGGTTTGGACTTCGGCGGCGCGCGTGGCGTCCACGTTGAAGCGAGCGGTCAACGAGCCATTGACGGGATCGCCGATTTCGAAGCCGTCGAGCAAATATTGAGTTTCTCCTGAGCGCGCGCCGGCGATGTGCAGATTGTTCTGGTGGTCCTGGGTAATCTCCGGAAGAGCGACGAGGCTCTCCGCAAGGACATGCGGGCTGGGCACCGGAACGTTCAGAATGTCGCGGGCGGTGAGCGTGTTGCGCTGGGCGGTGTCTTGCGGATCGATTTGATTTGCAGGGGCGGTGACTTGTACTTGTTGATGAAGCTCTTCCGCGTGGTCCAAGGTTAGCGAAAATTCATTGGTTCCGGATTGAAGAGTGACGGCACGGTTGACGATAACGAAGTAGCCTTCCTTGCGGACTTCCAGTTTGTAATCGCCAGTGGGGAGATTGCGGAGAGCGAAGCGGCCGGCGCCGTCGGTTTCGGTACGGTAAATGTGGCCGGTGTTGTCTTCCAGTTTTATCAGGGCGGAAGCGACCGGGACGGTGTTTTCGTCCACAACAAAACCGGAGCAGACGGCCGAGTCCGCGGCGCGAGTTGGTAGAGACACAAAAGCGCTGAGGGAGACCGCTGCGGAAATAAGTAGGCGAACAATCCCCATGCCACACCCGATGTGCTTGGGCCTGGAATCATTAGACTACAGATTTCTGGGGCCGGATGTCTTGATGCGTTCCGAATGTGCTGCGGCGGATATAGGGAGTGGCTTCGCTTTGGAGAATGTAAACGAAGGCCATGACGAAACGCAGACGAGCAAAGGAATGGTAGGCTCGTGGGGACTCGAACCCCAGACCTCTACCGTGTCAAGGTAGCGCTCTAACCAACTGAGCTACGAGCCTACAATTGCGTTAGTTTAGCATGACTGTGCTGTCGCCTATGAAATGGCCGCCGTATTGAATCCTGCGCGATTTGGCGAACCCCAGACCTGGCCGACCCAGTCGGCCCGCTCTAACCAACTGAGCTACGAGCCTGTAGAGATGGTAGTTTAACACGAGTGGTGCGCTTCTTGAGTGGAGCGGGCCGCGCTCGGCGGCAGCGAGCGGGAGACAAATGGCAAGGGTGAGCATCGATGCGGAGATGAAGGCGAAATGCCCGCGAGTGGCGTTGGCGTGCGTTACGGCGGAGGTAGTGACCGGGCCGACATCGGAGGCGACGGACCACGAACTGCGTGTTGGCGAAGAGCAGGTATTAAAGATGGAAGAGCCGAAAGCCGTGCTGGAGTCGGCGGCAATATTGGCGACGCGGGCGGCGTACAAAGCGCTGGGGAAGGATCCGGCAAGGTATCGCGGATCGGCGGAGGCACTGCTGCGGCGGGTGATTGCGGGGAAGGGGCTGCCGCGGATTAACAATGTGGTGGACGTGATCAACCTAGTGAGTGTTGAGAGCCGGCTGCCCGTGGGGCTCT
Organism: uncultured Acidobacteriota bacterium; assembly: GCA_963753745.1. Classification (GTDB taxonomy): domain Bacteria; phylum Acidobacteriota; class Terriglobia; order Acidiferrales; family UBA7541; genus Acidiferrum. The sequence continues at coordinate 18,337 of CAVWDX010000011.1, read as the reverse complement.
ATGATTTGGCGCACGTGCAAGGCGACATAGTTTTTCGAAGGGGGCGCGCGGGTGAGACCTACAAGGGGATTGGGAAATACGATTTGAATTTGGAAGGATTGCCCGTGTTTTGTGATGCGCTCGGGCCGCACGGAAGCCCGACGAGCGATTCGGAACGGACGATGGTGACGCTCGCGACGAAGCAGGTGGTCGCGATTATCATCTCGTTTGGCGGCGCAAAAGTATTGCAGCGATGGGGACGACAGATGACGGAACTGCTGCAGCAGCACGCCTTTGGAAAAAATATCCTTCTCGAATTCACGAACTAACTCATCGCGTGGCGGGCTCGGGAGCTTGTTTTTCGCCCTGGGCTTGGACTCTGTGACGGAGGAAGCCGCGGGCGGCTAGGAGTTCGGCATTCAGGAGGGCGGCGCCGGCGGCACCGCGGACCAGGTTGTGGGAGAGCAGCGTGAGTTTGATGTCGAGGAGCGGGCATTCGCGGACTCGGCCGACTACGGCGGCCATGCCGTTACCGGCGTGAACGTCGCGGCGGGGTTGCGGGCGGTCTTCGCCATCGAGGACAAGCACGGGATGACGGATGGCGGAAGGCAGTGACGAGAGCTCGGCATCGACTTCGAAATTGCGCAGCGCTTCGCGGACTTCTTTCAGGCAGGCGATTTTTTTGAGACTAACGGAAATACATTCAAGGTGACCCTCGAGAACGGGGACGCGATTGCAGTGGGCGCTGAGGCCCAGGCCAGCGTCGATGAAGCGGGCGCCGTCCCATTTGCCGAGCAGCTTTTGCGGCTCGGACTCCATTTTTTCTTCTTCGCCGCTGATAAAAGGAATGACGTTGGCATGAATATCCATCGAGGCGACGCCAGGATAGCCTGCGCCAGAGACGGCCTGCATCGTAACGACGAAAACTTTTTCGAGGCCGAAGGCGTCGGCGAGCGGTTTCAGGACGAGGACAAGGCCAGCCGTGGAACAGTTTGGGTTGGTGACGATGAAGCCGCCGCCGTAGCCGCGATTTTTTTGCTGGGCGGGGATGGCGTCGAGATGGAAGGCGTTGACTTCGGGAATGAGCAGGGGGACGTCGGGATCCATGCGGTGATTTTTGGAGTTGCTGACGACGGGATATCCGGCGCGAGCAAAGTCTTCCTCGGCGCCGCCGGCAACGCTTGAATCGAGAGCGGAAAAAACGAAGTCGCAATCGAGGCTGGGATCGAGGCCTTTGACGACGAGGCCGCGCGCGGCCTCCGGGATGGGGCCATCGAGATGCCAGCGGACGGCTTCCGAATAACTTTTGCCGAAGGAGCGTTCGGAGGCGGCCACTTCCGTAAGCTCAAACCAAGGATGATCTCCCAGAAGTTTCACTAGCCTCTGGCCGACGAGACCTGTTGCTCCCAAAATCCCCGCACGCCATTTTTTCGCGGCACCGCCGGGAAGCGGACTTCCCGCTTGCTGCGGCATGCCACTCTTATCGCCGTTCTCCGAAGAATGCGAACTCATGCCGCACCTCCCAATCGCGCGTGGTCATTTGAGCTCTGAGGCCGGCCGATGCGAGTTCCTCGAACATGGGGTTTAAATGTGTTGCGAATCCAGATGGTCATCTCCGTTTCAGCGGCGAGCGGCAGTACCTGCGGATGGAGAACCTTGGCGCCGCTGGCTGCCAGGGCGTGCGCCTCATCATAGCTCAGGTTGTGGAGAAGTTTGGCCTCAGCGGAGACGTGTGGATTGTCGGTATAGAGGCCGTCTACATCGGTCCAGATGATGAGCTCTTCGGCATCCACTACATGGGCGATGATGGCGCCGGAGAAATCGGAGCTATTGCGGCCGAGCGTGGTGATGCGACCGTCGGGAGTGGCGCCGATGAAGCCGGTGACGACAGGGACGAGGCCGTCTTCGAGGAGCGGAAGGAGAATTGCGCGACCGCGCTCTTTGGTCTCCTCGAGATGAGGTTTGGCGTCGCGGAAGGTATCGCAAGTGAGAACGAAATCGGAAGAAGAAACGGGAACAGCGGCGACGCCAGCTTTTTCGAGAGCGGCGGCGAAGAGACGCGCGCTGAATCGTTCGCCAAAGGAGGCGAGACGATCGGCGAGTTCGGCGGTGGCGGCGACGCGGCCCTCCCGAGGAACTTCGTGGAGCAAGTCGCGGCTGAGAAGCTGGAGGACGCGGCGGACGTGATTCTGGTGCTCTTCGGCTAGTTGGAGATCGTGAAGCACCTCGAAGTGGAGATGGATGACGCTTTCGGTCTCATTGCGAGCTTGGGCAAGCTTGCCTTCGGCGAGGAAGCGCGCGATGGAGAGCAGACGATCCGTGACGCCTTTCATCGCGGAGACAACGACGATGACGTCGGAGGACTGGGCAGCCGCGCGCACCAGACCCGCCGCGTGCAACATGCGCTGGGCTCCAAGTAGAGAGCTACCGCCGAACTTTAAGGCGACAAGGCTCTGGCGCGGTCTGGCTGGGCATTCACTTTCGGCAAATGGAAAGCCGTCTTTTTCGCTGGTGACCGCAAAGCGGTGCTCCTGTGGCCTGACCGCTAAACGGTCAACTAAGCCGCTTTCTGCGGGCACTTCTTCTTGCAAGTGTTCGGGACTCATCACGTCCGCTCCTGATTTCTGCTGGAGCGTCCTTGGCGGGGGTTTAAAAGAAGAAACCCACCGCCAGATTCGCTTCAGGCGGTGGGTTGGAAACTTTTTCTAGCTTGCTAGCTGTTTCTCCACGCGCCGGAAGCGAAAATAGTGGACTTCGCCTTAGTCGAGGTAGTCGACATAGACGTCGTCGTGGTAATTCGCTTCGTCGCGATGGAAATCATGCCGGAAGAAAGACTATCACAAGAAAAAGGGCGAGCAAAGAGAAGATTGGCGAAGAAACTTAGGTGGACCTCCACAAGGTGCAGTTGTGGGAATTTTGTCCGTTGGGCTAGATAGTCTAGGAATGGAAAGGAATTTGCCAATCATCTATAACTTACCTGTAATGAATAGCTTGCGAGCAGCGACTAAATTCATGGGGTCGTGTTAGATGGACAAGGGTCGGTGGGCGCATGGTGCGCCTCCGGGGTAATCAAGCAGGAAAGGAAAGAAAATCATGGACGCAAGGAAGTGGTTAAGTGGACTTGCTGCGCTCGCGTTAATTGCCTTTGCTGTGGGGTGTGGGGCAGGAAACACGACCACACAGACCGTACCGCCGCAGTCGGGGACCATATTTGTATCCGGTAGCGATGCGCCTTTGCCGAGCGTAGTTTCGTTCAAGGTGGATATTTCGGGGATTGCCGTGGCAGAGGGCATGGGTACTCCGGTTACGGTAACGACCGGAACGCAGACGGTGGATTTTGCCAAGCTGAACGGGCTCCATACGCTCTTAGATCTAAACACCATTGCCCCGGGAACCTATGACACGGTGATTGTCACGTTGGCGAACCCGGAAATCGACTACCTCAACGTGACCAATCCACAGACAAATCCGCCGACTCGGCCGACGATCAGCAGCTTAACTTCAACGACTACACCGCCGGCCACGCTTTCGAAATCGACGGTGACGATCAGCCTGAGCAGCCCGCTGATCGTAAACTCAGGCGACGTGATCGGCCTGGGTTTCGAGTTCAACATCCGTAAGTCACTGGCAGTCGATATGAACGGCCAGATCACGGGCGTCGTGAACCCAACGCTGAACGTGAAAGCGATCACGCCAAGTGATGCGGACGCGTATATCGACGAATTCATCGCAGGCATGACGACCATCAACGTCAGCGGAAATTCCTTCACGATTCAGGGGCCGCACGGGCGCGCGTTCACGGTCAATGTAAACGATCAGACGGAATGGGAAGGCAGCAACACGATAAACGACCTGACCGATTCCTCGATTGTGTTGATCTCCGGGACGCTGGACCGGACTGCGGGAACGTTCCTGGCGGATACGGTAGCCATCCTTTCGCAAGATAAATTCTATGCGGGAGGCTTGATCACTTACGTGGACCCGCCTGTGAATACTGCTCAGGACTTCGATCTCTACGTGCGCGGCGTCCTGCCGGCAGGCACGGGGTTCACATCCGGGCAGATCTCAACGATCGACTTGACGGGCAACGAGAAATATTTCATCTACTGGATGCACAACGTGTTCGTCAATCCGCGGTTCAGCAATATTTTCTTCAACGCGTCCCTTCTTGTTCCAGGGCAGCGCGTGACCATCGGCGGGCCGTTTGTGAATGGGGCCGTCACGGTGAAGCGCGTTGTGCTGCGGCATGAAGGACATACGGGAACGCTGGTATCAGGCAGTGTGAATGTCGGTGCCAGCACCTTCCAGTTCAATTCGAATGGGCTGGTGGGCGTATTGTTCAACGGCCCGGTGACCGTGTACGTGACGCCGTTCACGAGGTTTGGCGGCGGGTTAACGAACCTGCAGGACTTGACGAGCAATCCGACAAATCCGTTGCGGGTGATCGGTATCGTACTCAAGGATCCGATCAGCGGTCAGCCGGTATTTGTGGCGCGCAGCGTGGTGGAGCTGACGAACTAATAGTCCAGTACGCAAAACGAAAGTGCATTTCGACAGAACGGCCACTCCGAGAGTTCGGAGTGGCCGTTTTCTTTTGTGGATACCCGTGAAAAATGCGGAGCGGAGCTGCGGAACAGTTACATCTGAAAGATCAAGCTGGAACAGGTGAGGCCAGACTCGGCTTTTTGGAGTTCGGAGATGTCGAGCGGCGCGACGTGGAAGCCGCGGGCTGCGATGCGCTCGCGTGTGCGAGGGAAGGACGCGGGAAAAATGACTGTTTCTCCAAGGGCCAACGCGTTGGCGGCGTGTGGTTCGGCGGGATCGACGTCGATCCAGTCGTAGCCCGAAAACGGCGCGGCATCGAACCACGCACGATTGGCGAGGAGCGTGTCGCGACCGAGAAGAGTGATAGCGGACTTGAGATGGAGGCATCCGGTCACGGGAACGGCGATGACCTCGTAATTGTGCGGCTCGAGGATCGCAGCGAGCTGGCGGATGCCTTCGGCGTTGCTTCGTTTCGTGAGACCGACGAAAAGCTTTCGATCGATACGCAAAATGTCGCCGCCCTCGAGGGTGCCGGGGAGCATGACATGCTCAAGTTTGCGAAATTTGGAAAGGGCTAGCCCGAGCGAGGCGGCTTCGGGACGGCGCGACTCCGTACCAAGCGGAAAAATGACGGCCAGCTCATCGAGAACGATGGCGGGATCCTCCACGAACATGGAATCGGGGAGATCGGGTTCGGCAGGAAGGGAGACGACATGAGCGCCGAGTTTTTCGAGGAGTTGTTCGTAGGCGCGATGCTGCGCGCGAGCGATTTGGAGATTGATCGGCTTGCGCGGAATGAAGCTAAGTTCGCAATTCACGATGGCGGGACTGACGGCGCGGGTGATGGCTGCGAGCATATTGCGATACTGAGTTTACACGAGAAGCTCGCAAAGGATTGAAGCGTGGATGCGAAGAAGATAGACTCGGCGCGCGGGTAACGGCGAGGGGAGCATGGGATGAACGCTTTGCGGAGAGTCGGGAGCGGCATCGCGGCTTGCGCGTTGATGTTCGGGACGTGCAGCGCGCCTCCGGCGAGAGCTGCTCAGGACAAGACTGCGGCGGCTGTGGATGAAGTGTTTGCAGACTACACCAAGCCGGGATCGCCGGGATGCTCGGCCGCGGTCTATCGAAACGGCAGGGTGATCTACACGAAGGGTTATGGTCTTGCGAACATCGAAGAGGATGTTGCGATCACGCCAGAGACGGTGTTCGACATCGGCTCGACTTCGAAGCAATTTACGGCGGCAAGTATTTTGCTGCTGGAAAAGCAGGGGAAACTTTCCGTCAACGACGACGTCCGGAAATACATTCCCGAGCTGCCGGACTACGGGCACAAGATTACTATTCTCCATCTCCTAAATCACACCAGTGGGCTGCGGGACTACTTGACACTGATGCATCTGGCAGGCATCAACATGGACAGTGTGACGACGGACGAGGATGCGCTGCAGCTCATCACGAGGCAGAGAGCGCTTAACTTCGCGCCGGGGAGCGACTGGCTGTACAGCAACACGGGATTTTTTCTGCTCTCTGTTATCGTAAAGCGCGTGAGCGGCAAGACGCTTCGCGAATTCGCGGCGGAAAGCATATTCACTCCGCTCGGCATGACCCATACGCAATACCGCGACGATCACACGGCGCTGGTTCCCAATCGCGCGATGGCCTACGACCCAAAAGAAATCCAAGACGGCTACAAGCTGGATGTTTCCTACTTTGAGCAGACAGGCGATGGCGCGCTGCACACTTCGGTCGAAGATTTGCTGAAGTGGGATGAGAATTTTTATAGCGGGCAAGTCGGCGGACAGGATTTTCTTGCGGAACTTCAGGAACCGGGCAGGCTGAGCAGCGGAAAAGTGCTCGATTATGCGAAAGGACTTCGCATTGCCGATTATCGTGGGCTGCACACAGTGAGCCACGGCGGGGCCTGGGGCGGATACCGGGCGGAACTTTTGCGTTTCCCGGAGCAGCACTTTTCCGTGGCGTGCTTGTGCAACCGGGGGGACGCGAATCCTTCGCGGCGCGCGCGCCAAGTGGCGGACATTTATCTGGGCAGCATGATGAAGCCCAAGGATGAAAAGAAAGACGCGGAACGCGAGCGTGACAAACCGGAGAACAAAGAAATTTCGCTGAGCACGGAGCAACTTCAAGCTTACGCGGGCGACTATTGGAGCAGCGAACTGGGTGTGACGTACCGGCTGGGAATTGTGGACCACAGGCTAAAGGTCGCCGCCATCCTGGATGGCAGCGGACTTCTGCGCACGAGCACTCTGCCTCCCGAAGCGTTCGGAGCTGCGGCCACCGATGAATTTACTTTGAGCAAATCGCCAATCAAGATTCATTTCGAGAGGGATTCGAATCAGGAGATCCGCGGGTTTAAGCTCGATGCAGGGCGCACGCTGGGGATGATTTTTACGCGCCGCCGCAGCGGGGAAAAATAGGAGGCTCGATGGGAGCGGAAACGGGAGCGAGTTCGGCAAGACGGACGGTGGCGGTGCTCGTAATTCTGCTAGGAACGGCCGGGCTATGGTGGTTCGGCAGGAGCGGAGTGCGTGGTGCTGAAGCTTGGAACGCCACGTCGCAGGCGATCGCCGAGCAACAGAAAGAGAACGCGGGCGCGAATGACGCGCGGCTGAAGGGCGCGGAGCGCTTTGAAGAGGGCGGCTGGATTTACGTGCATTTGGAGGGCGATCCGGCAAGCATCGGCTTTCAGCACGGCTATTTGCTGGGCCCTGAAATCGAGGATGGCTTCGCGGCGGTCAGCGCCGGGATGATGCATGAGACGCAGCGCGACTGGGCGTTTTTCCGAAAAGCAGCGCACGAGATGCTGTGGCCCAAGATCGACGAGGAATATCAGCAGGAGCTGCAGGGAATCGTTGACGGTTTGCGCGCGCGGACAAACTCGAAATTGGACGTGGACGACATCGTGGCCATGAACGCCTTCGAAGAGCTGCCCGACTACTACGTGCCCTGGTACAACAAACAGGAGAAAACAGCGCACGCGCCGAATTTGAAAAGTCCGGGAAATTGTAGCGCGTTTGTGGCCACGGGAAGCTGGACGAAAGGCGGGCAGATCGTCATGGCCCACAATAACTGGACAAACTACGCGAACGGGGAGCGCTGGCGCATCGTCTTCGACATCGTGCCGAAAAGCGGATATCGAATTTTGATGGACGGATTTCCGGGAGTGATCGCGAGCGACGACGATTTTGGAATCAACAGCGACGGCCTGATGGTCACGGAGACCACGATTACGCAGTTCGAAGGGTGGAATCCCAACGGGAAAGCGGAGTTCGTACGAGCAAGGAAAGCCTTACAGTATGCGGACTCGATCGACGAGTATACGAAGATCATGCTCGACGGAAACAACGGCGGCTACGCCAACGACTGGCTGCTCGGCGACAGAAAAACCGGAGAGATCGCGCAGCTCGAGCTCGGATTGAAGGCCTACAAACTTTGGCGAACGAAGGATGGCGCTTTTGCAGGTTCGAACTGGGCGCGCGACCCGAAAGTGCTGCGAGAGGATACCCCGCAATTTAAGCCGAATGATCTGGAGACTTCGCCGAATGCGCGTCGCGTACGATGGGATCAATTGTTGAAGGAAAACAAAGGCAAGATCGACGTGGCCCTGGCGGAAAAAATGTTGGGCGATCACATCGATAGCTATCATCAGAAGCCGGAAACAAACGAGCGGACGCTTTGTGGACACGTGGATTCTTCGCCACGCGGCGTGGATGTATGGGGATGGGCGCCGTACTTTCCTGGCGGGGCCGTGCAGGGTAAGGCGACGGACTCAGAGATGACGAAGGAAATGAAGCTGGTTGCGCGGGCCGGGCATCCCTGCGGGGGAGATTTTCTTGCCAAGCCTTTTCTTGCGGCGCATCCGGAGTACGCCTGGCAAGCTCCTTACCTGCACGACATGAAAGCAGGACCGTGGACGGAGTTTCATTCCGGCGAAGCAGCACCGCCGCAAAAGCAATAGCGGCTGACGGACTGGACGGCTTTTCAGGCGTCTCGGTTGCGGCCCCGCATCTTTCAAGCATCGATTCGGCGCGACTCGCTATGGCCAACGCGGGCCTTGCGCGAAATGAGAAAGCCATAGCGTAGTGATAGTGATACCTGCGCCGAGAAGCATTCCGGCAAGAATCAGCCCAACCACGCCAATCGGGATCCAGAACCCGGAACGCGGCGAGGGTGACTCAGCCGTAGCGGACCCAGGTGCGATCGAAGATTTAGCTTCGATGGCGGCATCCGGAGTGAGCGGTGCGCCAGGAACATCCGAGGCTTCGGAGCGCGCCACCAGGCAATACCCTTTACGCGGGATCGTCTCGATGTAGAGCGGCTTGTCCGTGCAATCACCCAGCGCTTGACGAAGCTTGTTCACCGTTGTGTTGACGTTTGCGTCGTAATTGACGTGCGTATCGGCAGGCCAGAGGCGCTGGCGCAATTCCTCGCGGGTTACGACCTCGCCCGGCTTTTCGAGCAGCGCTGCGAGAACTTGATACACCTTTCCCTGTAGCTTTAGACGCGAGCCATTCTTGGTTATTTCTTGCCGCTGCTGATCAATCTGAAATGGACCGAAACGAACAAATCGCGGGCCTGAAGGATGCGCGAAGTTTAAACGTTCGTCCATCCCGGTGGCCATCGTTGGGATAACGTTCGGAATCATACACCCCATCCTTTATAGAGATTAGACGCGCGATTCGTCTTTGTGTTTGCACATGAATACGAAATTCCTATAGAGAAGTTTCGTTCTTCCTGTCCGAAAGGGTTCGAGAAAGGGCGAAGTCCCGGAAACATGTAGAGGGCGGTACAAGAACAAGGTAGAAACCAATCTTTTTGCGGGGGGAACATCCAGGAATAATGACCGGATGCGAACATGTGTCCGTAAATGGGACAGCCGCGCGGCCGGCGCACTTGTGCAGGGAAAAACTATGAGTAATTTTTTGTAATTAGCCACGTGGCTGCTATCGAGTCCGCGAGGCTGTCCCATCGCTTCTCATGCAAAGGCTGCGAATCTTTGCGTAGGCGGGCAGGGCGCCGCGGGTCTTCAGTTCGCAGCGCTTGCTGTAGTTTGCGGCAAGACCATGATTTCGACGCTTGAAGCAAAACGCTTCGAGCGATAAATGCGCTGCGTAGCCTTCTGGTAGTCGGATTCTTTCGCATCGAAAATATTGGGAACGAACTTTTGCGGGTTGCGGTCGTAGAGCGGGAACCAGCTGCTCTGCACCTGCACCATGATGCGGTGGCCTTTCTTAAAAACGTGATCCGCGGTGTGCAAGTCGATCGTGAACGGCGTCACTTCGCCGGGTTTGAGGGGCTCTGGCTTTTCGAAGGAATTCCGGTACCGGCCTCGGAAAATTTCATCTGAAATCATCAGCTCGTATCCCGAAAGTTTCCAGTCATCTGGATATTTTTGAGGGTAAACATCGATTAGCTTGACGATCCAATCGCTGTCGCTGCCGGTCGTGGAAGCGAAGAGCTTGGCGGTGACCTGCCCGGCGAGCGTGACGTCCTCCGTTAATTCTCCCGTCTGCCAGGTCAGAACGTCGGGACGGTCGTCGACGAAGCGCTGGTCTTGTACCAACCACGTATACCAGCTTCCGGGATGATCCCCCGGATACGTCATGTCGATGGGGCGATGGCGATAGGGAACGGGATGCGCGGGATCGCTGACGTAGCTGTCCGAAGCGTCAGCGGAAATCGTTTGCGGAGCGTCGAAAGAAAGTTTTCCGTCCTCCCGAAAATAAAGGTTGCGGGTTTGCGCCTGGCGCGGAGGCCAGGAATCAAATTGAACCCAATTGTCGCTGCCCGTCTGGAAGAGCATCGCCTCCTTGAGCGGCAGGGCGCCTTTGCCCTTGAGCCAGTGGGCAAACCAAGGCGCTTCGATGTTCTGGCGGAAATAGACGGAGGTATCGCTGCCAAACGGTATCTCGCCAAGCGACTTGCCGGGGCCGTGGCCCCAACCTCCGTGATTCCACGGTCCCGCGACGAGATAATTAAGATGTTTCGAATCGGATTTTTCCAGGCGCGCGTAAGTCGACATGGGGCCATAAAAATCCTCCTGATCCCACCAGCCGGCGACATTGAGGTTGGGAACGGTGGGTTGCTTCAAGCCATAAGCGACAGCATGGCGCTTCCAATAATCGTCGTAACTAGCGTGCGTGACAAATTCATTCCAGGTCGGCAATTTCCCGTGGAAATATTTTGCGTTCGCATTCGAGAGCGCGCCAAGGCGAAGATAAAAATCGTAAACGTCGAAGCGGTCAAAAGAAAAACTGAAGTTCTCGTTCGAGGATTCGAGAAGGGCCGTGTATTCAAAAGCGTAGCTGAGGCGGAAGGCGCCGTTGTGGAAGAAGTCGTCGCCGAGCCAAGTATCGCCCATGCAGGCCTGTTCCGAGGCGGCCTTGAGTGCGGGATGCGGATGGATCATTCCCATGGTGACGAGAAAGCCGTCATAGGAAATGCCGTCGAGGCCGACGCGTCCGTTGTTTTTCGGGACATTTTTCACGAGCCAGTCGATGGTGTCGTAGGTGTCCGTGCTTTCGTCCACACCGTTAGGGTCGCTCGGGTCATGCAGCGGGCGAAGCATGACGAACTTCCCTTCGGAGCCGTAGCGCCCGCGAATATCCTGAAACGCGAAGATGTAACCATCCGGAACCATGTCCGCGTAACGATAGATCATGCCGCTGATCCCCTTGTCTGGGCTGGAGATGCCATACGGAGTTCGTCCCAAGAGAATCGGCAACGCTTCCGTGGCGTTCTTCGGCGCGTAGATTTCGGTGTGCAGCTTGACGCCGTCGCGCATGGGGATCATCACTTCCGTTTTGTCGAAGAGCGCGGCGAAGTCCGGACGCTGGCGTTGTGGAGTGGCTCCAAAAAGCGGCACGAAGACGAGAGCGGCTGCTACGAGGAAAATAGGGGCGCTGGCTGTTTTGCGGATGGAATGCATGGAAACTCCCTTTGAAATGACGCGAGTGGTCACGATTTCTTCGGCGAGACTGAGAATATCACAAGAGATTCCGCGCCATTCCGGCGAGGAAGGCCATCGCTCGCAAGAACTGCTTTCGCGGAAGGAAACTCGCTAGTTGCCGGCGGCTGCCGGTAGAAGCGAAAGCACGACTCCGGAAGGAAACTCCTTCGAACGGTAGACGCGCTGAGTGGCCTTCTGGAAGTCGGACTCCTTTGCGTCAAAAATGTTGGGGACAAATTTCTGCGGATTGCGGTCGATGATGGGGAACCACGTGCTTTGCACTTGCACCATGATGCGATGGCCCTTCTTGAAGACGTGGTTCGCGGTGTGCAGGTCAATCGTGAAGGGCGTGATGGCATTAGGCGTGATGGGCTCCGGTTTCTCGAAGGACTTGCGGAAGCGCCCGCGGAAAACTTCGTCGGCAATCATCAATTCGTAGCCGGACAGTTTCCAATCTTCGGGATACTTTTCCGGATAGACATCGATCAGCTTCACGATCCAGTCGGCGTCGCTTCCCGTGGTGGATGCAAAAAGTTTCGCTGTGACTTGCCCTGCCAGGGTCACTTCGTCGTTGAGCTCGTCGGTCTCCCAGGTCAGCACGTCGGGGCGGTTGTCGACGAAGCGCTGGTCCTGCACGAGCCAGGTGTACCACCCGCCGGGATGATCGGTCGGGTAGGTCATATCAATTGGGCGATGGCGATACGGTACGGGATGCGCGGGATCGCTGACGTAACTGTCAAAAGCCCGCGATGCGGCCGGCTTCGGCGGGTCGAAAGAAAGCTTGCCGTCTTCCTGGAAGTACAGCTCGCGCGCCGCCGCATCGCGCGGAGGCCAGGAATCAAACTGCACCCACTTGTCGCTGCCGGTTTGAAAAAGCAGGGCTTCTTTGAGCGGCAGGCTGCCTTTGTTCTTGAGCCAATACGCAAACCAGGGCGCTTCGATTTTTTGCCGGAAATAGACTGCAGTGTCGCTGCCGAAGGAAATGGGGCCGAGGGAGTCGCCCAAGCCGCGGCCCCAGCCGCCGTGATTCCAGGGGCCGGCAACGAGATAATTCAAGTGATCGGGATCATTTTTCTCGAGGAGCTCGTAGATCTTCATCGGCCCGTAAAAGTCTTCCTGGTCCCACCAGCCCGCCACATTGAGATTCGGCACTCTCGGTTTCGTCAAGATGTAGGGCATGGCCTCCTGTTTCCAGAAAGCGTCGTAATTCGGATGCGCGACAAAATTGTTCCAGGTAGGCAGGGTCCCGTGGATGTATTTCTTGTTGACGTTGGATAGCGCGCCGAGCTGCAAATACCATTCGTACGTGTCGAAAAGGTCGAACTGGAAGGCAAAATTCGTTTTCCCCGTTTCCATCATGGTCGAGTATTCGAAGCCATAGCTCAGCCGGAACGCGCCGTTGTGATGAAAATCGTCGCCCAGAAACATATCCGCGGGTGAGGCCTGTTCGGAAACGGCTTTGAGCGCGGGATGTGGCTCGAGCATTCCCATGACGGTAAGCCAGCCACCATACGAAATGCCCACGAGGCCGGCGCGGCCGTTGTTGTGCGGGACGTTTTTCACGAGCCAATCGATGGTGTCGTAGGTGTCCGTGCCTTCGTCGATCGCTTTGGGATCCTTCGGATCACGCACCGGCCGTTGCATCGCGAAGGTTCCTTCGGAACCATAGCGGCCACGAATATCCTGAAATACAAAAATGTAGTCGTCGGGAATCATTTCGGCATAGCGCGTGAGGATACGGCTGTAACCTTTGTCATCGTCGTGTAGCCCGTAAGGCGTCCGCTCCATGACGATGGGAAGCGGCTCCGTGGAATTTTTCGGAGTGTAAATTTCCGTGTGCAGTTTGACGCCGTCGCGTGCGGGGATCATCACGTCCGTTTTGTCAAAGAGCAGCGAATAATCTGGCGGATTCGGCGTCTGAGAGCGGCCTGAGAGCAAAAACAAAAGCACTATGACCAACACCCAAACGAAGACTCTGCTTTTCCAAAGCAAGCGCGCAAATCGCATAGCATTCTCCCTCGACGAAGTGAGAGTGAGATCAGGCCACCGGACCTGGATGAGGATAGTACACGAAATTTGAAGTGGGACAGACATTGCTGTCCGTCGCGCTCCTGGGGTGTTGGCAGAGGCAAGAGACAGCCAGGAATGGCTGTCCCGTCAGCAGCCCCTCTGCTAAACTATAGGTTGCTCGACCGCACCTGAGAACAAAGGAGATTCGTCCGGGCCCCGACCGGGTCGGGGCTATTTTTGTCTTTGCAGTGACTGCCCAGAAGAGTAGTCCGCAGACCGACGCAGAAATCATGAGCCAAAATATTCGCAATATCGCCATTATCGCGCACGTGGACCACGGCAAAACGACGCTGGTCGACGCCATGCTGCGCCAGAGCGGAATTTTCCGCGCCAACGAAGCGCTCGTCGAGCGCGTGATGGATTCGAACGACCTCGAGCGCGAGCGCGGCATCACCATTCTCGCGAAAAACACCGCGCTTTTTTTCCATGATACGAAGATCAATATTGTGGACACGCCCGGCCACAGCGATTTCGGCGGTGAAGTCGAGCGTGCGCTGCGCATGGTTGACGGCGTCGTCCTGCTTGTCGACGCCAGCGAAGGGCCGCTGCCACAAACGCGCTATGTTCTTCAGAAAGCCCTCGCGGCCAAGCTCCCGCCCGTGATCGTCCTGAACAAGATCGACCGCACCGATGCGCGCACAAAAGAAGTCCTCGATGAAATCTACGACCTCTTCATTGACCTGGACGCCACCGAAGACCAGCTCGATTTCCCGGTGGTTTACACCAACGCTCGCGATGGCGTCGCGCACCGCCAGCTTGGGGATAGCTCGAAGGACCTGCTTCCGCTCTTTGAAACCATCGTGAAGAGCATTCCGGCGCCGCCCGGCGATCCGGATGGCGTGCTTCAAATTCAAGTGATGAATCTCGACTACAGCGATTTTCTCGGTCGCATCGCGATAGGCCGCGTGTTTAACGGCACGCTGAGGCGCGGCGAGGATGTCGGCATCAGCAAACTCGACGGAAAGCTTCTGTCCACGCGGATCACCAAGCTCTACACCTTTCGCGGACTGGAGCGCGATGAAGCCGAAGCGGTTGCCGCGGGCGATCTGGTGGCTATCGCAGGCGTGGAAGGAATTCAGATCGGCGAAAGCATTACGGATCTGGCCACGCCGCAGCCTCTCGAACCTTTGCTGATCGACGAACCCACTCTCGCCATGATTTTTACGGTGAACAGCAGCCCTCTTTCCGGAAAGGAAGGCAATTATGTGACGTCGCGCGACCTGCGCGACCGCTTGCAGAAGGAATTGCTTACCAACGTCTCGATTCGTGTGGAAGACACCGACACGCCGGAATCTTTTCGCGTGCTGGGGCGCGGCGAACTGCAGCTCGCCATCCTGATCGAAACAATGCGGCGCGAAGGATTCGAGCTCATGGTCGGCAAGCCGGAAATCGTCGTGCGCACCGAGAACGGCCGGAAACTCGAGCCGCTCGAGCGGCTGGTCATCGACGTTCCCGAAAGTTTTATCGGCATCATCCTAGAAACATTGGGCAGCCGGCGCGGCGAAATGCTCAAAATGAGCAATCACAATTCCGGCCGCGTGCGCATGGACTTCAAGATTCCTTCGCGCGGATTGATCGGCCTGCGCAGCCAGTTGCTGACCGACACACGCGGCACCGCGCTGATTCACTCGATCTTCGACGGCTGGACGGACTATGCGGGAGAAATGGCACTTCGACCCACGGGCGCGCTCGTCGCCGACCGTCCCGGACCATCCACCGCGTTCGCGCTGTGGAACCTCCAAGAGCGGGGAGAATTGTTCATCGGCCCCGCCATCGAAGTCTATGAAGGAATGGTCATTGGAGAAAATTCCCGCGAGCAGGACATGGAAGTGAACGTCACCAAGGAAAAGAAGCAGACCAACATGCGTTCTTCCAGCGCGGATGAGGCCATCCGGCTGATTCCACACCGCGAACTCAGCCTCGAACAAGCGATTGAATTTATCGCCGATGATGAATTCGTCGAAATCACGCCGAAATCGATTCGCCTTCGAAAAAAGGTTCTGCAAGCCAACAAGCGCCCGCGTCGCTGGCAGGAGATTCGCGCCAGCCACGAAGCCACTCGTTAGCAATTTCTCGCGCGCGCTTTTTAGTGGTTTGACTCCGCCAGCAACTCCGCCATGTACTGCTTCCAGATTTCGGCCCAGGTGTGCGTGCCGTGGCCGTGCGTATGTTCACTAGCGGGAATCAAGACGAATTTTCCATTGTGAACTTTCTTTATTTCCTGCTCGGCGATACCGAGTCCAGGCGGATTGATAAAATCATCCGCTGAATTAATCCACATCAGCGGCGCCTTTATTTTGCCCAATTCCCCGGAGGGATCGTAGTCGCGCGAGGCGTTCACCTGGTACAAAAGATCGTTCGCATCCAGTGCGGCGAAGCGCGCGCGGAAAAAGTCGTCGAGGTATTTGTCGGCATCGTCCCGCGTCGGCAGGGTCTTCTGCATGGGGATTGGTGCGCTCCCGGCTATCAACAGAAAATCCAGGGCCGTCCGCAGGCCCTGCGTGGGTTCTTGTATGTATTCGCCGCCCTTCCATTCCGGATCATATCGAATTGCATCCATGATCATCTTGCGCCAAATCCGGTTGCGCCCCGCGATCTGCACCGGTAGGCATGCCAGCGGCATCAGCGCGTCCATGAAATCCGGATGCATTTCGCCCCACAGGAACGAATGCATGCAGCCCATCGAAGTGCCCATTACGAGGCGCAGGTGATTGACGCCGAGGCCTTCGCTCACGAGGCGGTAATGCGCGGTGACCATATCGTCGTAGTCGTACTGCGGGAAATGCGCGTGCATGCCATCGCTGGGCTTGGACGATTTTCCGTGGCCGATCCCATCGGGAAGAATAATGTAGTAGCGCGAAGCATCGAGAAGCTGGCCCGGCCCGAAAAAAACCCCCGCAAACTGTGGCGCGAAAAACTGATGTCCGGTGCCGCCGGTTCCGTGCAGGATGAGCACGGCATTGGTCGTGCGTCCCGCTGCGTCGCGAACCGGTTTGCCGAGCGTGGTGTAATGCAGCCGCAATTCCGGCAGCGACTCGCCGGAATGGAATTGAAAATTGTGAATCACAAAGTCGCTTTCCGTAGCTGCGGCGGCGGGCGGCTGCTGGGCGGCGCAAGGCATGGCCACAAATACCGCGGCCGCAAGCGTCACGCCAAAAAGTGTTTTGAGGAACTGGACCATTTCTCACCTCTTCGGCCGAAAATCTATCACAAATGACGGAGCCTGGCTTTTCGCATCCGGCTGGTTACGCAACTCTTGTGTTGCTGCGGTGCTGTGAATACACTGCAACGCGCGACAACATTTCTGGTGCGAGGTGGTTCGATGCGAAGAACTTTTCTGCTCGGCCTGGGTCTTTTGCTCTTGCCGTCTATCTCCTGGTGCCAGGCGAAGCCCAGCCTTTCGCCCGCGGTGACCGCCTTCGTGAAGGAAGACGCAGCCATCCTGGCTCTAACGCATGCGCGCGTGGTGGACGGCACTGGCGCCGCTCCTCGTGTGGATCAAACGGTGGTCATCGCAAACGGAAAAATCGCCGCGATCGGCGATGCCGCCACGATAAAAATTCCCGACGGTGCCAAAGTGCTTGATCTCTCCGGCCGCACCGTCATCCCGGGCCTCGTCGGCATGCACGACCACATGTTCTACCCGGCACCTGGCGGCCCGCCGCCGATGTATCCCGAGCACCTGTCCAGTTTCCCGCGCCTTTATCTTGCAGGCGGAGTCACTTCGATTCGCACTACTGGCAGCCTCGAACCCTACACGGATCTCGAGCTCAAGAAGGCTATCGACGCGGGGAAATTGGCCGGCCCGAAAATCCATGTCACCGGCCCTTATCTCGAAGGGCAAGGCGCGTTCGCCTTGCAGATGCATCAGCTTAGAGACGCCGAAGACGCGCGGCAGATGGTCGAATTCTGGATCGCGCAAGGCGCCACTTCTTTCAAGGCGTACATGAACATCACGCCCGACGAACTTTCTGCTGCGATCAAAGCGGCGCACGCGCACGGTATCAAAGTCACCGGCCATCTCTGCTCGATCGGTTTCCGCGAAGCTGCGGCCCTCGGTATTGATGACCTCGAGCACGGCATCGAAGTCGATACCGAATTTCTCGCGGACAAAAAGCCGGGCGTCTGTCCCAACCCGCGAGCCGCCGCGAAAGCGCTGCTCTCCGTCGACATCGCGAGTGCCCCTATGCAGGACATGATTCACGATCTGGTCACGCATCACGTCGCGGTCACTTCCACGCTTCCTGTGTTCGAAACTTCCGTGCCGGGACGTGCGCCCCTCGAGAAGCGCGTGCTCGAAGCCATGACCCCCGAAGCGCGCATTGCGTATCTGACGACACGCGCGCGAATCTCCGACAACGCCGCGTCGTCCGATGCCGCGGCCATTTTCAAAAAGGAAATGGAATTTGAACATGAATTTTCAAAGCAGGGTGGCCTGCTTCTGGCCGGTCTCGATCCCACCGGATACGGCGGTGTGATCGCCGGCTTTGGAGACCAGCGCGAGGTCGAGTTGCTCGTCGAAGCTGGCTTCACGCCCGTGGAAGCCATTCACATCGCAACGTCCAATGGCGCTCAGTTTCTCGGTGAGCTGGATAAGATTGGCACGCTTGCGGTGGGCAAAGCTGCCGACATCGTCGTTCTGCAAGGCGACCCATCGGCCAATATCAAGGACATGGAAAACGTCGAGATGGTTTTCAAGGATGGCGTCGGCTACGACTCCGCCAAACTCATCGATTCGGTGAAAGGACTCGTCGGCCTGCGCTAAGTGCGGCC
>CAVWDX010000010.1:0-504405 GCA_963753745.1 uncultured Acidobacteriota bacterium | reverse complement strand
CATTCCCCTGTTTTCGCGCGTTCGAAGATCATGTCGAAGGGCTTTCTGTAGGTGGGATAAACATTTACCGCGTCCACCGCGCAGTTCGATAGCACCATTCTGAGCAATTTCGCTTTTTCCTGCGGAGTCTGCGTAACGTAAAGAAAATGCGCCTTATTCGCGAGTTCTAAAATGCGAACGCGGTCGAGCGCACGCTCGGGATTTTCCGCCTGTTCGAGCTCCCGCAAGGACGCCAGGAGGGCTTGCTCCTCTTCCTGCCATTCGGCGGACTTCGCCTCCCAAAATTCCTCAGTGATTTTTCCATCTAGCCGGTCGACATAAGCCTGCTCCAGGCGTCTGCGGAGTTGGGTCAACCGTTGGTGCATTCGTTCAGCGTGGCGCTTCCTAAGTGTTTCCTCGTGGGTTTTATCGGAGAGCAAGGATTCTTCAAGCTGCGCCAGAACGTCATCCGGGATTCGGATCGCCTGCAAGACCTGGCCGAGGCGCTCGGCCATGACTTCCTCACGAAAATATGGCAGATCGCATTTGCCCCGATAACCCGTGCAACGGTAATACGTGTACTTCTGCTTTTTGAATTCAGCCGTGACGGCGCAGTTATCGTAGGCACAGCGAAGCAAGCCGGAAAATGCGAACTCGTGTATCTGCTTCCGAGGTCGCGCTTTGTCGCTCAACACGTCGCGCACGCGCGAGAATATTTCAGGGCTCACAAGGGGAGGATGCGTGCCTGCGTAGCTCTTGCCTTCCCATTCGTAAGTGCCGATGTAGAAGCGATTCTTGAGTAGTTTTTCCAAATGCCACTTGGTGAAGACCTTGCCGAACTCCGCTTTGAGAAGCTGACGCAAGCTGGCAAGCGAGTACATTCCTGTAGCGTACAGCTCGAACATTCGCTGCGCGATCGGGGCGTTGCCTGGGTCAACCTCAATCGTGCGCAGCAATTTGTTGTTTCGGTAGCCCAACGGTGGCCGGCTCGGGTAGATCCCTTGCGCGGCCTTTTCACGCATGCCCTTGCGCACCTCATCCCGCAGATTCTCGATGTAGTTCCGTGCGATGACAAGCTGAATGCCGTGCACTAGTTTGGCTTGTGATTTCGAGTCCTTGCTGATGACCTGGCCCTCTTTGGGAAGATGGATTTCAACGTCCAGGTCTTCTAGCGTCACGCAATCTCGAAAGTTGCGATACAGCCGGTCGGTTTTCTCCACCAGCACGACGCGGCATGCCTTGTGATCGCGCAGAAAGCGCACCATCTCGCCGAATTGTTTTCGGCCGGTCGTTTTGGCCGTTTCCACATCCACAAATTCGTGGAGCACATTCAGCTCGTGCGTTTGCGCATATTCTCGGAGAAATTTCAGTTGCGCGGGGATTGAGAAGCCCTCTCGCTCTTGGTCTTTGCTTGATACTCTCGCGTATAGGACGGCTTGTCTCATCTGGTCCTCTGTTGGCGTGCGCGGACGGCGCACGCGTCCCGGTGACCTTGCGCCGATTCGGTCTGCGTGTCAACGGGAGTCGCGGGCTTGCTGTTCCGATCCCATGCGTCGAGCAAGAGGAACATCGCCCGCAATGCGAGCAAATCATCGCCAGCGAGTTGTTTCCCCACCGTGGTCCCCTGGGCTGGGGACACCTCTCGCGTGTCAACTAGTGGTGACGGCATGCTGTACGTTGGGAGGTGGGCTTCCTACGAGGAATTACGAGGAAGGCCGAAGGGGTGGCCTAGAGGAGTACCCCTCTACTTATACTAATGGGCAAGAAGTCCGAAAAACATTTCACGGAAAATGAACTTTTTTGCTTTTGGGGCTCTAAAGGAGCCCTGCCGATTTCCGATAGGCGATTTGGGCGGGAGCGACCCGGTGAGCACTTTTGGGCGGCAAAACCGCACAAACACCGGGGTCGCTCCCGCCCAAATCGAGGTTTTCGCCTGCGGTCTTTTTGCAGACTCATTCTGACCTAGTCGATTGTACGGAGGGCCTTTATCTCGAAGAGCGGCAGAACGCGAAGGGTATGTTTTGACCAGAACACTGCGTGTGGTTCAGTGTTCTGTCGCGCTGAACCACATGGCGTACCAGAACCCACCGGTAACCGCGTTTTATCAGAACCTAGCAACGGTCCTCGCATTTTTCATTATCTAGAAATCGGAGTGTCTCTTGTACTGAGTAAGCAAGACCCGCAGGCCGGGAGCCATCTGAGAATCCTCCATCGCAAACACGATTCCGTGGGTCGATGCCCACAGCACGATCTGCCGTGGCCCAGACTTCGTAATTAGAGCCAGAGCATATTTTTCAGCGTCGAACGTGTATTCGCCGATTGAAAGCTTCTCCGTTCCTTGGTTCTGCAGTTGTCCTGGGACTTCCGTGATTTGAAGTTTATTCTTTACCTCTTCCATCATCGCCAGCTTTACAGGAATCGTCTGATTTAGTGCGGGTTGCAGTTGCTTCAACATGGGTGTGAACAATAGAGGGAACGGATACGAATAGACAAGTTGGTCCTGCCCTGAATTTCTCAGGCGCACCGTACCTTCGTGCCCTTTGCACGAGATCTCATTCTTTTTTACTAGACAATGTGCCACTTGGACTTGCTTGATTTCGCTGAGCTTTTTGCCGTTCAATAGCAACTCTCGGATTGCCCCATCCTTAGTCAGTTGTAAACGAATGTCCGTCGTTGTAGATGCGTTTTGAAACTCCTCTCGAAGTTCGGGAGACATGTGTCCCTGGGATGCAGCTCCCACTACAGCAAAAAGCGCGGCCGCTTTGTCCGGCGGCAAGCTGTCTTCCACTTCATAGCCGTTTTGAGTTCGCCAGATTGTCCAGGTTTGCGAAGTATCCTTGAGCGCATGACCATCGTGCCATTCCCAATATTCTCCCTCTGCAACCTTTTCCCGTTGGGCGGAATTTTGCGCGCACGTAACAAATGGCGCAAAGACCAACAAACCAAGCGGAAATGCGATAGGGGAAAGTCTTCTCATACGAGGAATCCTAGCAAATCGCTAACCAACATGACAGAAAGTTGGGTCACGAACGGTTGGTCGGCTAACAAGTCAGCACTGGGACCCGCTTTCCGGCAGCGGTGTTTCCGAACGGCACTTGGGTGCGTTCGCGACAACCGGCGCTCGGTGTTCTTCGTTAGAATCAGAGCAGCGAGAGCTCTCCAATGTTCGAAATCCCTGCCGTGATCTGACCCAGCGGAAGAGTTCTAAGATCGTCAACTAGGGCCCACCATTCCCCTGCGGTAGGGCCGCGAAGACTGTCGCGCCGGAGCCCGTAGGGCGCAGGTGGGCCTTATGTCGAGAAAGCTCCGAGTGGCGCGTCCTTCGGTTGTGTTGCCTACGCTTTTTCGGTAAGATTGTCTTACCATGAAAACCAAGCTGTCGACCAAGGGACAAGTCGTTCTCCCCGGTCCCATTCGTCGAGCGCTGGGGCTTCAGCCGGGAGATTCGCTCGACGCTAAAGTGCAAGGCGGGCGGGTCGTGCTGATTCCCCAAAGGACGCGCGCGCGAAAGACAAAAATCCTCGTTGACCCCATCACCGGCCTTCCTGTTCTCAGCGCCGGACCGGGAGCGCCGCTCTTGACTAGCGGACAGGTGCGCGAGATTTTCGACGAATTCCCATGACCTATCTGCTCGACGTAAATGCGCTCGTCGCCTTAGGATTTCTCCAGCACGAATTCCACGAGCGAGTTGCGGTCTGGGTGCGTGCCTCAGCGGCAAAGGGAACTCTCGAACTGGCCACCTGCTCGATTACGGAACTGGGTTTTGTCCGGGTTCTCACGCAAGCGCCGCAGTACGGATTCACCGTCCTGCAGGCCCGCGACCTGTTGCTGCGGTTGAAATCCGCGAACGTCTTGAAGTTCACGTTCCTTTCCGATGATCACGACATCTCGCTCCTCCCCGCATGGGTCAAAACGGCAAAGCAAACCACCGACGGCCACCTCTCTCAACTCGCCCGGGCGAAGGGCGCTATCTTTGCCACTCTGGATAGGCGAATTCCCCGCGCGCTCGTAATCCCCGTTGGCAAGTAATACGGCAGGCGCTTCCGGCAGCAGCCTTTCCGGGGCATCTGGGCGCAGTCGATCACCGGCGCCCGATGCTCTTCGGAAGACTCAGAGCGCCGAGAGCTCTCCAATGTGCGGAATCCCTGCGACGATCTGACCCAGCGGAAGAATTCTAAAGTCGACAACTAGGGCCTACCAGTTTTTCCATTGTGATCAAATAATCCAATTCACTTCGCGGGCTGCGCCTCGAAATTGTGTCCGATGTCACCGAGAAAGTGCGAGAATGCTGCTGATAAAACTCCGCGTCTAGCTGCTCCGTTGATTCGGCGGCAACGGCAGAGTTGAACAAAGGACCGCCAGCGAGGTGCCCGAATGAATGAAGCGCTGACCGTACACAGGCTGCACTTCGCATTTACGGTAACGTTCCACTACATTTTCCCGCAATTAACCATGGGTTTGGCGCTGCTGCTCGTCTATTTGAAGACGAAAGCACTGCGAACGGGCGACGAACATTACAACCGGGCAGCGCGATTTTGGGCGCGAATCTTCGGAATAAATTTTGCGCTGGGCGTGGTGACGGGAATTCCGATGGAGTTTCAGTTCGGAACGAACTGGGCGGCGTTTTCCAAAGCAGCGGGAGGCGTAATTGGACAAACGCTGGCGATGGAAGGCGTGTTCTCGTTTTTTCTCGAATCGAGTTTTCTGGGATTGTTTTTATTCGGAGAGAAAAAGCTGGGCCGCGTGGGACATTGGTGGGCCGCGTTTCTGGTTTGGTTGGGTTCATGGCTTTCGGGATTTTTGATTGTGGCCACGGACGCGTGGATGCAGCATCCCGTGGGATACCGGCTCGGGGCGAATGGCGAGATAGAGCTGGCGAGTTTCTGGGGACTGCTGCTGAACAAGTGGGCGCTCTGGCAATACGCGCACACCATGCTCGGCGCGGTGCAGACCGGGTGCTTCGTGATGGCCGCGGTCGGCGCGTTTTATTTGCTGACGAGCCGGCATGAAACGTATGGACGGACATTTGTAAAGGCGGGCGTTCTGGTCGGCGTGGCCGCCGCGGTGTTGCAACTCTTTCCCAGCGGCGACGCGCAGGGAAAAATGATCGCCGATAATCAACCGGTTACGCTCGCGGCGATGGAAGGGCTGTTCGCCTCCGAGAGAGGCGCGCCGCTGGCAATTCTCGGGCAACCGGATGTGCTCCACCGCAAACTGGATAATCCGCTCGTTGTGCCAGACATGCTGAGCTTCCTCACCTACAAACAGTGGAGCGCGAATGTACGCGGCCTCGAAGCTTTCCCGCAGGAAGAATGGCCCGACCAGATTGCTCTGCTGTACTACAGCTATCACGTGATGGTGGGGCTGGGAACCATCTTTATTGCGGTGATGGTGGTGGCGGCGTTTTTGTATTGGCGCGGAAAATTGTTCGCTTCGAAATGGATGCTGTGGATTCTGATGATTAGCGCGCCGTTGCCGTACATCGCGAACACCGCGGGATGGATGACCGCGGAGCTGGGACGGCAACCCTGGCTGATCTATGGAATGATGCGCACGTCACAAGGTGTTTCGCCACGCGTGGGCGCCGGCAATGTTTGGTTTACGCTGATTGGCTTCATGGGCATGTATACGGTGCTGGCGATGCTCTGGTTGTTCCTCCTCTACCGCGAGATTGAAACGGGCCCCGGCCCTGATGATGAACATTCGTGGCAGCAAGCAAGAGTCGCCATTGAGGCGGATTGACATTGAGGAGGACAGCATGGGAACAATCTGGTTCTGCCTCGTAGCGATCATGATCGCCATGTATGTGCTGCTCGACGGATTTGATCTGGGAGCGGGGGCGATTCATCTGTTGATCGCGAAAACGGATGAAGAACGGCGGCAAATCCTGGCCAGCATTGGGCCGGTGTGGGATGGGAACGAAGTATGGCTCCTGGCGGCAGGAGGAGTGCTTTACTTCGCGTTTCCCGCCCTTTATGCCAGCGGATTCAGCGGATTTTATCTTCCGTTGATGATGGTGCTGTGGCTCTTGATTCTGCGAGGAGCTTCCATCGAGTTTCGGAATCACATCAAGAGCGCGGTGTGGGATCCGTGGTGGGATTTCCTGTTTTGCGCTTCGAGCATTTTGCTGGCGGTGTTCTACGGCGCGGCTTTGGCCAATGTGGTGCGCGGCGTGCCGCTCGATAGCAGCGGATATTTCTTCGAACCGCTGTGGACGAATTTCCGGTTAGGGGAAGACACGGGGATTCTGGACTGGTACACCATTTTGGTCGGCGTGCTGGCTCTGCTGGCGCTGGTGATGCACGGCGCGTTGTGGGTCCAATTGAAAACGAACGGCCCCGTAAACGAACGTGCAAAAAAACTAGCGGGGCACGTTTGGTGGGGCGTGGTCGCGCTCACCGCCATTGTGACCGCCATAACTTTTCAAGTGCAGCCCCAAGTGAGGGCCAACTTTGTCACCTGGCCCTGGGGTGGTGTATTGCCGCTGCTGGCGGTCGCGGGGCTCGCAGGGGTGGCATTCGAACTGAGGAAGCACGCGGAGCGCAAGGCGTTTTTCGCTTCGTGCTTGTATCTGGTGGGGATGTTGACGAGCGTGGTGTTCGGCCTCTATCCCATGGTGCTGCCCGCCCGCAACCCGGTGTTTTCGCTGACGGTCGAGAGCGCGAAAGCCGGCTCGTATGGTTTGAAGGTCGGTATGATTTGGTGGGTGATTGGGATGATCCTCGCCGCCGGTTACTTCACCTACGTGTACCGCTCGTTCGCGGGGAAGGTGGAAGTGGATAGCGATTCGAACGGGCACGGCTACTAGGGAAGGTCAGTTCCGCCATGAAGTGAAATGACACAAGCTGCGACGCGAGTATTGACGGCTCGAAGGCGGCGGCGTAGCGTGACAATGAGCCAGCGCCAAACACATCGTTGCGCCGAGCGAAGCCGTTGGGAATGTGCGAGCGATTCCGGGAAGTGAGCCCCAGCATTGAGATTTCTCGGAATCGGCAGAGTCGCTCCGGGTGGCCGTCGTTCCTCCCATCTGAAGTTACTTTCAAGTCTCCCAGCAAACCTAGTCCATCTAGGCGGCGGTGCGGATGTTATGCTCTCGCAACGCAGGTGCTGGTACTCTGCGAATACGAATCGTCACTCTAATCCACACCACAAACGGCTTGAAAAGCAGCTTGGGAGGCAAGCATGAGCGGTACGAGAAGAAGATTTTTCCAGGACGCGGCCTTTTTCGGCGCGGGGTTCCTGGGATTGTCGGCGGCCTTGCGCGGGAGCCCGCAGGTGAATGACTCGCAAACGGCGCGCGAGATCGAGCGAGGGCGCCATCACAGTCCCTACGGCAACCACAAGAAGAAGGAAGTCCTGCCGGTGGGGCCTGACCCGTATTTGCCGATGGTGACGCCCGACGTGATGGATCTGCCGTTTGAGATGGACGGCGGCGTGAAGGTATTCAAGCTCGTTGCCGGGCCGGTGAAGCGAAAAATTGCGCCGTTCAAAACCATCGAGGCATGGGGCTACAACGGGAGTCTCCCGGGCCCGACGATTCAAGTGCAGCAGGGCGAACGCGTGCGAATCCACTTTGAAAACAAATTGCCGGAAGCCACTTCGATTCACTGGCATGGCCTCGAGGTTCCCATCGACCAGGACGGCGTGCCGTGGATTAGTCAGAAGCCCGTTGCGCCAGGCGAAAAATACGTGTACGAATTCACGGTGCATCAGGAGGGCACGTTCTTTTATCACTCGCACGGCGCGATGCAGGAAATGATGGGGATGATCGGATTTTTTGTGGCCCACCCGGAAAGAAGCTACAAGCCGCGCGCCGATCATGATTTTGGATTGGTCTTGCAGGAGTGGGCCGTCTTGCCCAACAACCAAGTTCCGAACACGGCGGCGATGGAATACAACTGGTTGACGTTTAACGGAGTCTCGGCTCCGGCGATTACCCCGATGATTGCGCGCCTCGGGAGCCGCGTGCGGCTGCGCATCATCAATATGGGGATGGACCACCACCCGATTCATCTGCATGGCAATCAATTTGTGATGACTGGAACGGAAGGCGGGCGCGCGCCCGAATCCACCTGGTATCCGATGAACACCGTGCTTGTTGGCGTGGCCCAGGCGCGCGTGGTTGAGTTCGACGCGAAGTATCCGGGAGCGTGGATGCTGCATTGCCACATGCCGCACCACATGATGAACAGCATGTCGGACCTTTTGGGCGGCCGGGCTATAGAGACAGCCGGTTTGACCGACGCTCAAGCGATGAGCCAGATGGCCACGCTGGCCAAAAGCGTGCCGTTCGAACACACGCTTCATTCCCCGATTGCAGCAAACGCCAGCAGTGTGCCGGGATTCCCGCAGGATGCGTTCATGGAAATGGGCATGGACGATGCGGTGGCAAAACCGGAGACGTATGGCCTTCCGCCGAACTGGAGCGCGCAAATGATGGGGATGATGACTTTGGTGCGCGTGCTGCCGGAGAAGGAATACGAAGAGATGATGCAGCGAATCAGAACCAATTCGACAAGCGAGAAAATGGAACACGATTCTAAGTCGTGAGCGGCAGAAAACAAAAGAATTTCCACAGAGAAGACAGAAGACGCAAATTGCACGGAGAATTCGAGGATAAACATGAAATTGGCTCTGAAATTGTTAGTCGGATTCCTCGCGGCGACGACGAATCTGGTGGTTGTCTGTAAAGCGCAAGAGAACGCTTCGAAACAAGAGGCGAAACCGTCGCCAGGCCTAGCCATGCAAATGCAGCATCAGCATGGAGATGTTCCTCTGGTCAAGCCAGAGTATCCGCAAATGGGGCGCGCGCAAGAGCGCGCAGGCGCTCAAGTTGTTACGCTGGAACAAGCGGAAAAAATGGCCGGCGAGACGAATCCCACCTTGCGGGAGGCGGAAGCGGAGATTCGGGCGGCGAAGGCGCGCCTACAGCAAGTTGGTTTCTACCCCAATCCTTCGGTGGGCTATACCGGCGATGAGATACGCGGCGGGTCGGTTGGCGGCGGCAAGCAAGGATTTTTTGTGCAGCAGACCATCGTAACGGCCGGAAAATTGGGCCAGAATCGTGCGGTTTCCGGCTCAGATGCCAAGCTGGCGGAAATTGAAGCCCAAGAACAACGGACGCGCGTCGAGACCGCGGTGAAAATCTCATTTTTGCGTGTGCTGGCCGCGCAGGAATGGCTGGACGCCCGCCGCGATTTGGCCAAGATCGCGGAAAATACCGCACAAACACAGCGCGAACTTCTGAACACCGGGCAGGCAGACGAATCCGAAGTGCTGGAAGCAGAAGTAGAAGCAGAACGGATGCGCATGGCGGCGCGCATGCAGGAGAACACGCTGCGGGAAGAATGGCGCTCGCTGGCGGCAGTGATTGGACAGCCCGCTATGCCGCTGGCAACGGTGGCGGGGGACCTGGAACGTGGCTGGCCGGAGCTGAATGAGGAAGAAGCCGTCGAAGCCATTGCAAAGCAAAGCCCCGCGGTGCGGATCGCCGAGACCGCGGCGGGTCACGCGCAAGCGGTGCTGTCGCGGGCGCAGCGCGAACCTATTCCGGACATCCAAGTCCGCGCCGGGATGGAATACAACCACGAAACCTTAGGAAGCGTGCCGTGGGCCAAAGGCTGGGAAGGGCTGGCGGAAGCGAGCGTGGAGATACCGATCTTCAACCGCAATCAAGGCAATATTGCAGCGGCTCGTGCGGATGTAGATCGGTCGGAGCAGGAAAAGACGCGTGTGGCGCTGACGCTGCGCGAGCGCGCCGCAACCGTGGTCGATGAGTACGCGAATGCGAAGTTGATGGCCGCGGAGTATCGCGACGAGATGCTGCCGCAAGCGAAGAAAGCCTACACCCTCTTGGTGGACAAATACGGCAAGATGTTGGCTTCTTATCCTCGCGTGCTGGAGGCTCAGCGCAAACTCTACCAACTGCAGATCGACTATATCGCGGCTCTGGAAGGCGTGTGGACCAACGGGCTGGCCTTGCAAGGCTATTTGCTGACGGACGGGCTGGAAGCGCCGGCGCGGCCTGGTGAAGTCGACCGCCCCATCCGGGAAACCAACGTGCCTATGCCGGAGCGCAGTATGGCCCCCGGCGAAGCGATGCCGCGGCCCTAAAGTGTCGGCCGTCCAGGCGGCTATGGAAAAGTACCGTTTGCCATCGTCCCCGCCACGTGTCGAGTGCGAAACACTAGTACCCCAGTAGCGTTGACCGGCCGAAAATTTAATAGGTACTGTCAAGATAGGGCGCCCGGGTGTCGGCAAACGTGTATTCAATGATTTACGAACCCGCACTTCCGCACACATTGCCGGAAGTCTCGCGGCCGTGGCCCCTGCCAGACGTGGTGTTCTCACTTGCTCGCGATCGAAACCCACCGGCCTCCGGCGGGTTTAACAAAAAGGGCCCTCGCATACGATGGGGGCGAATGGAAAGTCGAATAGGGCGATGACAACAGGGTTGAAGGCTGGACGTTACGAGATTATTGGCGAGCTGGGACGCGGCGCCATGGGTGTGGTTTATAAGGCGACGGACCCGGTCATCGGACGTACGGTCGCGGTAAAAACCATCAAATTGAGCGAAGAAGGCACGGGACTATCGCGCCCCGAACTGCTGACGCGGTTCCAAACAGAAGCCCGCGCGGCGGGTTTGCTGACCCACCCGAATATCGTAGTCGTTTTCGACGCGGGCGAAGAAGACGGCTTGTACTACATCACCATGGAACTGGTCGAAGGCAAGAGTTTGCAAGCGCACCTCGACGGCGGCCAGGCGTTTGCGCTGCCGCGCGTGCTGCGCATCATGGAGCAAACTTGCAGTGCGCTGCAATTTGCGCATGAGCGCAGTGTAGTTCACCGCGACATCAAGCCGGCAAACATCATGCTCACGGCCGACGATACGGTGAAGGTCACCGACTTCGGCACCGCCAAAATTCTGCAGTTCGGCACGATGCAGCAGACCGCCCACGTGATGGGCACGCCGAGCTACATGTCTCCGGAACAAGTGAAGGGCCGGGCGGTCGACGGCCGAAGCGACATTTTTTCGCTGGGCGTGATGCTGTACGAGATGGTGACGGGCGAGAAGCCGTTTCCCGGCCAGAACATCACCACGGTCATCTACAAGATTGTGAACGAAGAGCCAGTCCCGCCGCGGCAGATTGACCCGTCGATTCATCCGGGCATCAGCGCGGTAGTCATGAAGGCCCTAGCCAAAGAACCGGAAGCCCGCTATCAAAGCTGCCGCCAAATGCTCGAAGATTTGCGGAGTTATCGGAGTATTGCGCCAACGGGAAGTCCGGATAAGACCATGGTTGCGGGCGGGCCGGGGATGCCGAACGCCACGCTGCCACTCGCCGGAACCGGCGTGGGTGCGCAAAGCGGCCGGCACAATTACGCGGAAGATCCGATGACCATGGCAACGACGCGGTCGCTGAATGTGCGAGCTTCCAGTCCCGTGCAGACGCCGACCGTGCGCCGCACGGGGTCCATCGCGCCCTTGCAAGAAAAGCCGAAAAAAAAGAGCGTCATCGGGAGCATCTTCGTCGCGCTGATTCTGCTCGGCGTGATCGCCTACGGCATACAAAAGCTACGGCCAGTGTTTGAAGATGCCCGCCAGATTAACGCAGCGCAAAAGGCCCCAGAAAATGCTTCTGTAACACCCGCGGTGCCACCTGCCTCGGCGAATGCCGAGGCAGACAATCCATCGGCGAGTTCGGCGGCGAATCCGGCTGCAAATGAGCCGCCAGGCGTATCGAGTCCCGAAGCGGCCACGGCCGAAAAGAAGCCGGCAGAGCCAAATCCGGAAAAGCCCGTCGCCAAGAAGAGCGGACTGGTTGTGAGCGCCGAAGCAGCCGAGTACAAAGGAAGAATTGACGAAATCATCGCAGAAAAGGGATTAACAGGGCGGACCAAAGTGCAGGCCATTGGCAACACACTGGTTCTGTCGGGGAAGCTGCGCCCTGCGGAACATGGAGATCTGCTGAAGGTTCCTGCGAAACGCCCCGGCGAGTGTGCGAGTCGTGGATAACATCGAGTACGTGGACGTGGCGGCCGCTGGAAAAACAAATAGAGCGGACGGAGGTCACCCTGTTCCTTCAGAGGGCCAAGGGGCGATCCACGTTGTTACGGATTTAATTGGGGCCACAGCCATCTTGCGAAGCTCTGCGGGACGGGTTGTGAATCAATGCCCGACCCCGTGCAGCTTCAATGACCTCGATCCCGCCCAATACAGCCTGGAGGTAGAAAAACAGGGCTACCAGCCGATGCAAACAGCGCTGCAAGTGAAGCCGGGGAATGTCATCGATCAGAAGGTTACGCTCGAATCCCTTGCCAAAGGCTTGTATTTAACCAGCCGCCCAGCGGGTGCGGACGTCTTCATTAACGGAGCAAAGCAATCCGGCCAAACTCCGCTGACGTTGCCTCTTGCGCCGGGCAACTACAACCTGGTGGTTCGGCTGCCGGGCTACGAAGCGTATGCCGGAAAAGTGCAGGTGCGGGACAATATTCAGACGCAACTTGCACTCGAGCTCAATTCCAGAATTGCGTGGGCCCAAGTCGATACGACTCCGAAGGGTGCCGAGATTTTCCTGGATGGGACGACAACCGGGCAAAGCACGCCGGCACGCGTGCAAATGCCGGCTGGGCTACATACTCTGGTTGTCAGGCTCCCTGGTTATCAGCAAGTGAAGAGAACCGTGCAGGCCAGCGAGGGCGGAACCGTAAGCATTCACGAAGTCCTAAGACCTCAGTGAGCGGATTCGAGCCTCACTGGACAGGTGCCATAGCCTCTAAAGCGGCCTGGATGTCCTTTTTTAGCGCCGGGGTTCCCTCTACTAAGAACGTAACTTTTTGTAACAAGTCGCGCGACCGCGTCCTAGGACCATAAAACTAAGCCGCTCAAAAGAAAAAGCTTACCAACGGAATTGCGGGGCAGGCAGCGTGCTTGCTTTATTGACAAGGGTACCCTGCCCTCACGCAGCCTTTAACCTTTAACAGGTTAAACACGGCAGGGGGTTGAATACGCTGGATGGAAGCAAGCGGGGAATGCCTTGGTACTTCGGGCCATCATGCCGGTGGAGGAGCAGCGTAACTACGCTAAGCCACGTCCGCACGCCGAGACTTCGGTCCGGACAGCCGCGCGGCCGCTCTCGGGCGAATCGCTGGACTTCGTAGCACCGACGCCGGATGCCAGGACGGCGGGTGTCATTCATGCCCTGCGGTGCCTTCATTTGCTGATCCGCTCAGAACGCCTTTACGATAGAAACCATCCCCGGCGACTGCAAAGCTTAGACACTTCTTATGAAACGTTGCGCGATCTAGCCAGCGCGCTGAACGGTGTTGAAATCCACATCGAGCGCGGCGGGCTGGTTGTGCCGAAACTGAGCGATGCGCACCTTCCGGATGCGCGGGGCGAAATGCAATCACTTGCGCTGGATATGCAGCGCGCGGGAATTCAATCGCTGGGAATTGCCCGGCAATTTCATGTAGGCGAACTGGACACGTTCGCGCAACTCTTCAAGACATCGTCGTTAAGATCGGAGGAATCTATAAGGCGCGGTGGCAGCTGCTGGTGGGCTGCGGGATTCCTGGAGCATCGCGTGGAAGGGATTTCGATTAACACGCAAACGGAGCGCAGGGTGGATACGGTGCTCGCCAGCCTCATGGGCGCGCTCGTGGCGTACGGCGGAAACTCGCCACGCGAGGTCAATGAGGTTCCTATTCTGCCGCCGGAGATCGACGATCTCATCGGCGCGCTGCGTTTGATTGGACGGCTGACGCCGCCGCTCGAAGCGGCGCGAGGGCTTTCGCCCGAAGAAGCGGCACGGGCGATTCACGGAGCGATGGAAAATGCGAGCCGGGAGACGGTCCGCATGCTACTCAGTTCCATTTCGCAATATTCTCCGCGCGAGGGCGAACATCCGCAGCCCTATCTGTTGCGTCTTTCTGAAAGTTTGATACTTGAATTCCTGGGCGCAGAGTTTTCCGCCGGGACGCTTCCTGCCGCCGAACTGCGGCCGACGTTTCATCGCCTAAGCGATGTGCTGGTCTCTTCGGGCGGATACACAGGCCCGCATTCCTCGCAACATTTGACGTTGCTGGCAGCCGCCTGGGCCGACGACACGCACCGGGAACAAATAGTTGAGAGATTCTGGCTGGAATTGCCGCCGCGAGAGAAGTCCGTGGTATTGCGCGGGGCGGATGTGTGGTGCGTGCCGGTTGTCGCGCTGAAACGAACGCTTGGCCAACTGGCTGATACCGGAGCGGACGCTCCGCGGCGCGAGGCGCGAAATATTCTGCTGAACTATTCGCGGCGCGTCGAAAACGAGAATGCTTCCGCACGGCGGGCGGTGGCGGCGGGATTGAATGAAATCACGCCGATCATCGAATCGCTTTGGCCGAATCAGTTGCCGGAGGATTTGAGTCGCGGAACGATGAAAGCATTAGAAAAGGAGACGATTCCAGAGACCGCCGCGCTTCTTGCGGCGTTCCTCGAGACGCTGGGACGCGTCGCGGTGACGCGCCGCGATTACGCCGGCTTCGAAAATATCCTGGTGAGCCTGGAACGTGTGCCGAAGGATAAAGAACACGATCACATGTCGGCGCTGGCCCATCGTTTGGTGGTGCAGGACCGCTGGCTGCTTTTGGTGGATGCGGCGCTGGCGAACCGGCCACTGGATCCAGTTTTGCCGCGACTGCTGCAGCGCGACCCGGAGCGGCTGCTCGACCGCTTGACGCTGCTTTTGACCGAACCGCGCGGCGCGGAAATGGTGGCGGCGATGGCGCGGCTGTTGCGAGCCATCGGCGTACCGGTGCTGAACCTTCTCGAGACGCGGCTTTATGAGGCAAGGCGGCAGCGCGTGAGCGCGGCGATTAAGCTGCTCGCCGCGGCCGACCCGGAACGCTTGCTGCGCGGCCTAGCGCGGGCGCTCGCGAGCTGGGAATGGAATTTGCAGGACCTGGCGGTGAGCGAACTCTCGCGTCCGGCCAATGCCGGTTCTTCGCAAGCGGCGGCTTTTGTGTTTTCCGCAGTTCTGGCGGACGCTCATCCCATGGTCGTGCCCATGATGATCGATCAGATCGGCCTGGCGCAGGAAACCACGGCTGTGCCGCAATTGATGGAGATTGCCGCGGGCGAACACGAGGTTCTACGCGATCTATTTGTGCGCATCAAGGCGATTGAAGCGATTGGACGCATGCGCGCCGTGGAAGCGGCGGAACTGCTGCGCATGCTGGCGGAAGGCCGCGAAGGACTTGCGTTTGCGGAGCCCTCGGGACTGCGCGCGGCAGCGGAAGATGCTCTGGCGATGATTGAAAACAGGCCGTCTTCAGCGCGGGCGCGCGCGGCGTTCGAGTCGGCCCCGCAAACGAATGCCAACTATGTCGTTC
The DNA here is from genome assembly GCA_963753745.1 of uncultured Acidobacteriota bacterium. GTDB lineage: Bacteria > Acidobacteriota > Terriglobia > Acidiferrales > UBA7541 > Acidiferrum. The sequence continues at coordinate 489,051 of CAVWDX010000010.1, read as the reverse complement.
CGCGACGGTATGTGCGAGTTCCGCTGGAATCTCCGCTGCGAGCGCAGATTGAAGGATCGCAAGCCGGGCTGGCTCGCGTGAGAACCATCAGCTTGGGCGGAGCGTACCTGGAATCGTTAAAGAAACTCTCCGTGGGAGACTCCATCAAACTGGAGGTCCGCTCCGGCCTGCGCAAGATCCACTTTACTGCCGTGGTGCGGAACCTTGGCCCGGACGGCAGCGGCGTCGAATTTGTACACATGAAGGACGAAGACCGCGAGAAGCTGCGCAAGCTGGTGCAACGCCACTTGCCGATCTAAGTCAGCGCGAATTTCCCTCTACCAGTGGTGCTGCTATGGCTTGTGTGGGGGTGTATCTGTGTGGCCTGTATGGCCGGGGCCCCCTCCCCCTTTTTTCGTAAATGCTGATTCTAAAGACACTTAAAGTCAATTGTTCTTATAGGTTTACGCAAGTGTTCATTCTAAAGGGCTTGATTGCCCCAATTTGCACTAAAATTGTGCAGGTTTCGTAAGTATTGCGAACAAAAGGTTTAGGTGGATTTGCGGACGCCAATAAGCAAAAACGCCAGCAAGATGCTGGCGCTACGGAACAGGACACAATACTATTTAATAGGTACTATATACTAAAAGTAATAGTTTGTCAAGGGGGAAAATGGGTAGTGGCTGGGTTTCCGGGTAGCCTGTAATCCACCCAGCATCCGAACCGGTGAGTCCGGGTTCTCCGCGCTGACTCCACTTCTCGACAGTTATCTTCTAGGCATGCAGAAACAGAGATTGTTGCCGTCTGGATCGGTCACCGCAAACTCACGCAGTCCCCACGTCTGATCGACTGGCGCGGTGTGAATTGGAGACTCGGGACGCTGTGCCGTATTCAAACCCCGAGAGCAAAAGGTGAGGTAACGCTCATCAACATCGTCCACAAACACACGGTTGACGGAGCCGAAGACACCGTCCCCGGAATGACGTGAAAGCTGTAGTTCAGCCCCATCCCGAACTAGGTCAATGACTCCATTGGCCATCTCGTGGTCTTCATGCCCTGGCCACTTGCGCTCGAAGTCGAGAAGTTGGGTGTAGAAATGTAATGATCGTTGCAAATCGCTCGACTTGATCACAGGCACAATCTTCATGACATTCTCCCGGACAGCAGGCCAGTAGAATACTCCCGTGCAACAACAACGAGCGCACCATAGAACGTCAGGATAGTTGGCGATGAATCGCGGTATCACACACGATTCCAGAATCAGCTCGTCACTGGGCTAGGTCGGCAAACCGGAAGTAGTCCTGGGACCCGATTGTTCGGTGGTTAGGTTGTCAACGCCCTTTTAGGTTGCGTCGGTTTATCGGAAACTGACCCGCCACCCAAAAATGCGATTTAGAATTCCGAGGCGATTGGCGATGGCATTCTCACAGGGGTGCGGTGAGAACTGAACCCGCACACGCCCCGACCCGGCCGGGGTGGACGCCACCGGCGTGTGCGGCGCTCAGCGAAAGACTGCACGGGCTGGTGCAAGGTCGCTTGAAGATTTAAGTCTGGGTGCTTTTGGAGCAGGAACTGCACAGGCTGAAGCCTGCGCTACCCGGGGTTCCCGCTGTCGTGCTTCCTTAAGCATTTCCTCTAGAATCGTCGAGCAGAAAAAGCCGTTCCGAGGTATAGACTCAGGAGCCCGGCTGATAAGTTTTAGTTGAAATCAACGGATGATTGAAGTAAAAGCCAAGTATTCAATGGCGTAGCCATCGTTCGCGGGACATCCCGCAACCGCTAGGGGTAGAGGAAGACTGACAGGTTTCCACCAGGAGGACTCAGATGCAGCAACGTCATGGTGTGTTTCAATGGATCACGCTGTGCATGTTGGTGCTGTGCTGCGCCGCGATGACGATGGCGCAAGTGAATACAGCAACGCTTTCCGGAACGGTGATGGACCCGCAAGGCCTTGCCGTGCGAGGCGCGAAGCTAACGATCACCAACGCCGGAACCGGCGCGGAACGTACTGCCGTCTCAGACGAAGCCGGGCGGTACAAGGTGGTGGGCCTGCCTCCCGGGACCTACAAGGTAAACGTCGATGGCGGGGCGAATTTTGCGGTTTACCAAAATGATTCCGTGGTTGTGACCGTCGGTGAAGACGCAACACTCGATCCGCGGCTGGAGCTGAAAGGGGTACAGCAGACCGTCACGGTGACAGGCGAGACCGCGCTCATCGAAACCACGAAGACGGAGGTTTCGCAAACGGTCGACCAACGCGGTATCAACAATCTGCCCATCAACGGCCGCAATTACATCAATTTCACGCTGACAAACTCGCAGACCACGCGAGACGTATCTCCAACCATCGGCCCGGCGCCGAACAGCGGATTGAACATAGACGGGGCGCGCGCACGGTCGAACATGGTTAGCGTTGACGGCGCGGACGCCGGAGACAACTCGGTGGACGGAATTCGCTCCACGGTCTCGCAGGAGGCGGTGCAGGAATTTCAGCTCATCCTGAGCAATTATAACGCGGAGTATGGACGGGCCACGGGCGGGGTCATCAACATCGTCACGAAGAGCGGCGGCAATGAAACGCATGGAGACGTCTTCGGGTATCTGCGCAACAAGGCGTTTCAATCGAGGAATCCGTTTTCCGGGGCAGTGGATCCAAACACGGGACAACTGGATCCCGTCAAGCAAGCATACACGCGGGTGCAGACGGGCTTCACGCTCGGCGGCGCTTTGAAAAAGGACAAGACGTTTTACTTTCTTTCGTACGAATACACGCAGCGAGAAGAAACGGACTTCACGAGCATCGGAGCGTCATCGCCCGGGACAGGCCCCTTCGGCATGGTGCCGGTTCCCCTGGGTCCGGGGCTGACCGTACAGTTGACGCCCTCGCAAGCAAACGCGGTGGCCGCGTTGGAGCAGGCGGGGCAGACCACGCTAGCGGGAAAGTACGCCGCTTTCATGGGCTCGGCGTCCAGTGTGGCGCTCAACAGCTTCGATTACGGCTTGGTCGCACCAGGGCTCACTGGCGGGTTGGTCAATCCGGGGCCCGGAGCGCAATTTCCGATTCCGGTTACGTGCCCTGTGGGGACCACGATCGGCACAGTGACGTGCTCGTCGACTCCGGTGGCGCCGGGAGCGGGCTACTCTTACGGTGTAGCGCAGCTTCCCGCATCCTATGTGGGCTTGAACAGCACTCGGGGCAACTTCCCAGCAACGGAAAAAACCAGTTTGTGGTCGGCGCGGCTGGACCAGCGCTGGAACAATCACAACACGTCCTTCCTACGTGTGGGAGTTTCGCCTTCCCTGGTGACCGGAATCGAATCCACTTCGCAAAACCAGGTGTTTGGCCAAAACGCCGGAACGCGCGCAGGAATCAGTCAATACCGGGATCTGTCCGCAACATTCCAGCACGACACCATTCTGAGCGATACGGCGTTTAACGAATTCCGCTTCCAGGGCGCGCGCCGCGGGTTGCACTTCGGCTATTCGAATCTTCCCGGCGGATCAAACATCGGAGTGAATATCCCGGGTTATGCCTACTTCGGGCGCGAGCCGTATTCGACGGTGGACCGCATCGAACGGCGATTCGAATGGACGGACAACGTCACGCTGATTCGCGGCAACCATACTTTCAAAATTGGAGGAGATTACAATCTGATCCAACTACGCTCGGGCAAACCGCAGATTTTCGAACTCGACTTTGGCGGCGACGTCAACTTCGGAGGCATTGCCGCCTCGTCGTTTGGCTTCCCTAACTGCATTGGCGGCACAGGTGCTTCGTGCAGCGGAGGGATCGCGCTGCCTGGCGCGACGGGCTTGCAAGCTTATGGTTTGGGTATCCCAACTTCCTACATTCAGGGAATCGGGAACTCGAGCTCGCCGTTTGACAACATACCGATGGGATTTTTCGCGCAGGACAGTTGGAAAATAAACCGCAAACTGACGCTCAACTACGGGCTGCGATACGACCTGGAAATCACTCCTCTGTTTTCTCCCGCAACTGCAGTGAACGCGGCAGCGGAGCAGGCTTTGGGCGTGCAGGAAGGCGTACCCCGCGATTACAAAAATATTGCGCCTCGATTCGGAATTGCGTGGGATCCCACGGGCAGCGGCAAGACAGTTATTCGCGGAGGCTACGGGCTCTTCTACGATCACCCGCTTCTGGCCATCGCGTTTGACTCGACGACTGCCGACGGCGGCCGGTCGGTGCAACTGCTCTCGGCAGGCGGAACGCCTTCCGCCTGCGGGTTGCTGCCGCTCCCACAAGGCTCGCCGACACCGCCGGGATTCTGCGGGTCAAACCTGGACAGCCCCGCAAACCTGAACGGTTCTTCGATTTTTCAGGGTGCGCTGAATGCCAACTCGATTTACGCCGCGTTTCCCACATCTCTCACGCTGGGATACTTGCCCCAACAACAGCGTTTTGATCCTTTTGCGACGGGATCGATGTTCGCCAATCAGGCGTACCTGCAAAGCGGTTTCCCGCTATCGATTCTGCCATTCACGCTTCCGGTGACGAGAAATTTCACGTATGCCTACGCGCAGCAAGCGAATCTTACCGTCGAGCGCGAGATCGCCGGGTCTTGGAAAATCAGTGCGGGCTATCAATGGACGCGCGGCTTGCACCTATACCGGCCAATCGACATCAATTCGACCGATCCGCAATTGCTCGATCAAAACGCCTTCAACGCGGCCGCAGCCGGAATATCGGTGAGCAATCCGCTGACGGTCGTCGCTCCTTCCGCGAATATAGCTGCGACTCCGGGCACGTGCGGAGTCGCCGTGATTGCCCCGGCCGCATTAGGTGTGCTCAACAGCTGCCCAGCGCCGCTGGCGAGCCTCAATGGCCAATACGTGGGCACGCCGGCATTCTTTAACTTCTTCCGCCGGTCCGGGCCGAATCCTTCGTTCGCCGGCCTGGTCGCGCCGGGCCAGCCGCTGAGCGTGGGATACGCGGGACAAGTAGGATTAGCCGCGCTGGCCGGATACCCCCAGGGATTCGGAGTGCCCGTGCCGTTCAATAGCGTGGACGCACAATCTTCCAACGGCAACTCCTGGTACAACGCGTTGACGGTCAACTTGTCGAAGCGCTTCTCGAAAAATTTCGAGATGCTCTCGAGCTATACGTGGTCGCATTCGATCGATGACAGCACGGACTTGCAGTCCACCCTCGAGCCGCAAGATAGCCGCTTTCCGCAATTCGAGCGCGGCAACTCCGACAATAACCAGCCCAACCGCTGGGTGACCAGCGCGGTGTTCCAAACTGCCGCGGCGACCGAGGGCCACAACTTCTTAAGGAACCTCGGCGGGGGCATCACCATTTCACCCATTATCGAGGTTTCTTCGGGCCGGCCGTTCAACATCATCACCGGGCAAGACACGCGGCTGGAACTGGGAGCTTCGCAGGCGCGCCCATCTGTGGCCAGCGGCGGCGCTGGCGGGACAACGTCTTCTTACATTCCAGGTGTAACTTTTGCGCTTGCCAACGTTTGTTTGACGAACAGCGGAGCGCCGTTCACGGTGCCCGGGTTCACCACGGCGAGCGCGGGGTGCGTGGGCAATCTGGGCCGGAATTCGTTTAACATGCCGGGGTGGTTCACGTGGGACATGCGAGTGGCCAAGCGCATACCCGTGGGCGAGAGGGTGAAAATCGACCTGATCGCCGACGCCTTCAACCTACTCAACCGCACCAATATCACGGCGGTGAACCAGCTTTGTGACCCGTCCGCGGGCACGACGTGCAGCGCGGGCCAGCCGACGGCGGCGTATGATGCGAGGCAGTTCCAGTTCGCGTTGAAATTGACCTGGTAGGAAAATCGCCGCGCGAGCAAAAACTCAGAGAATCTAGAGAAGAAACTTCAGGAGGGCTTCGCGAAGGCGAGGCCCTTTTGTTTTGGAGGGAGCTTTCCGCAAGGCACAACTCCGGGTAGAGTAAGGAGACCGTTTCCCGGAGAGGTACTGGAGAAAAAATGAACGCGGTGCTCATCGGGGTGCTAATCGTCGTGGCTGGGCTGGTGCTCTGGCTGGTGCTACAGACTTCGCGGGAACAAAAAAAGAACGCCCTGCTGGAAGGCCAAATGAATGAGCTTCGGCGGGATTTGCAGACGATTGGGACGGCCCAGGCGCAGAGCACCGGGCAAATGGCCACTCTGGGACAAAGCGTTTCTCAGCGCCTGGAAAGCGTGACCAAGGCTCTGCAGGATGGAGTTTCCAGCTCTGCGCAAATCGCCACGCAAGGACAAACGGCGATCGCCAACGAATTGAAAAACACGCGGGAGCAGATTGGCCACATTCAGAAACAGCTGGGCGAATTTCAGGAATTGGGGCGAGGAATATCCTCGGCGACAAAATCGCTCGAGGGCATCCTTGGCGGGGCGAAGACTCGCGGACTGCTCGGCGAAGTAACACTGGAGCGTTTGCTCGAGGATTCCCTGCCCTCCTCGCAATATGCCACGCAGTACCGTTTCTCGAGCGGCGAAGCGGCGGACGCGGTGGTCTTTCTGCGCGACAAGAAACTTGTCGCCATCGACTCGAAGTTTCCTCTGGATGCCTTCCGAAGAATCAGCGCGGAGGGCGAGGAGGCCAAGCGAGCGTTTGCGACGGCCGTAAAGAGCCACGCGGATTCCATCGCCAAAAAATATATCGTGCCGAACGAAGGGACGCTGGACCTGGCGTTGATGTTCGTGCCGTCGGAAAGCGTTTATTACGAAATGCTAATGACGGAGGACAGCAAGGGCGACCCGCTGGACTCCTACTGCCGGGGCAAGAATATTATCGCGGTCTCGCCGAACACGCTCTACGCTCATCTCTGCGTGATTCATCTGGGTTTGCGGGGAATGCAGATCGAGGAAAATGCCAAGCGCATCTCCGCGGGGCTTTCGGGTATACACAAGCAGATGGATACGTTCAGCGATGTGTTCGAAAAACTTGGAACCCATCTGAAGAACGCGCAACAGAGTTACAGTGAAGCGGACAAGCGCCTTGAAAAAACGCAGAACACGCTGGATTCCTTGATCGGGACGAGCGCGGCCGAAAGGCTCCTGGAAAACGGCCAGGGAGCACTTGCGCTTCCGGCGGAAACGAGCGCGAAGACCAGCGCGTAATCTCTCGACACTAAATTAAAAAACGGCGAAGCTCCCGGCACTTCGAGCGCGCCGGAGTCTATCGCGGGTGCGCGATTGGACTTAGCAGATGGATGGAAATCAGAAAGCTGCCGCGTTTGCGGCCAATCACTTCGAAGTGTGCCAAGTTCTCCGCGCCGCCGGAGCTGGATCCTCGAGCGGGATTTCCACCCGTGAGTTCCGCAATGTCCGGGGCCAAGTTTCTGGCTTCCAATCTTACCTTCAGCATTGTGCCGCGCACCCGGACGGTGAGTTGACGATGAACGCCTGGCGCTAGCGGCGAAGAATCGGCTTCCAACTCGAGCGCGACGAAGACGACTTCGAGAGGCGGACCATTCCGTTTTCCGCAAGAAAGGTCGACGGAGGCCCGGCCGGGCTGCAAATCCGCCGGGGGCATAATCGTGAGCGAGGTGGGTGAAGATGCGAGCACAAACGCGGATTCGCCGGAAATAGTGACGTGGTTCGCGTCCGCGTCCCCGCAAAAACCGCGCCCACCTATTTCGAAACGGTCGGTGAGCGAGGCGATTTCGGGGATGGAGGCGACGGCCATCGCCGTCGCGGCAGTTTCACTGGGCGACAAAATCGTCACGGGAACGCGGCCCGGGCGGCCGACGATGGAGCCATGAATAACGCCGGGATTAAGCGGGGCGACGAATAGCGCGCGGCCCGTCGCGTCCGTGATTAAGCGGTCGCCATTTGAAAAAATGACTGCGGCGCCGGGAGTCAGCCGACCGTTTACATCCAGCACCGCAAGAGTGGCGCGGTCACCCGAAACAATCGTGCGGGGAAGCAGGAGAATGCGCCCTGCAGGGGAGTGCGGCGGCTTTTGCGCGAACGCCGCGGAAAGCAGCGCCGCTAGCGTCAATGCCAAGAACAAAGCGCGCTGAACAAAACGAAAGGGCAGGGGGCGAAAAAGCATGATGAGATTGTAGTCGAGAGTCGGCGCGCCGAGGAAGCCAGAGAGCACGATGCGAAGAAGAAAGCGGCTGAAATACAGCGATTGGGTTCAACAGCTCGCTTTGACGGGCTCTGCATCCGGAGAGTAAATGAGGACGGTGCGGCCGGGAACGCCCGCAGGTAATCGCCGCAACTTGTAGACGAACGGACGCGGGGAAGATCCTCGGGAGCATTCTTCCAGGCGGTAATAGCGGTCTTCAAAGCGAATGACGCGAGGCGGAGTCCAATCCGGTTTCGCGCGGCCAGCGCGAATTTCAAGAAATTCCTCGGAAGCGCTTTTAGCGACGCAGAGCTCGTCGGGAACCTGCGAAGACTTGGCCGTCGTAACTTTGTCTCGGATGGCTCCAACATAAGAAGAGACGTGATTTTGCGAAAACTTTACAGCCTGAGGAGCTTCCTCCCGAGGAATCCGAAAAATCATCCAGAAAATCTTTTCAAGCAGATACAGCGGGAAAGTTCCAAGAATGGTGTCTGTAAAGGCGGCGCACACGCGTGCCATGCCCTCAAGGCCAAAAAAAGCTATTCCCCACGTCACAGGGTGGGTGGACCAAACGAGAAGCGCCGCGGTCGCAATATGGTGATCGGTCGTTCCTGGCGCGGTTTTGCCCACGAGGGCGAGATCCAAGAGCCGGGAAATCCAGGTGGACATCGAAAACCAATACCAATACATGAGCGCGACGAGCGCGATGACGGACTCCGCCATTCCGCTCAGGATTGCCGCCGGGCGCCAGTTCACGGACTGGAAAAATGGCAGCGCCTGGCGCCAGCGCCGAGGAAGCAGCGAAAGAAACGGCCCAAGCAGATACGTCCACATATCCCGCTCCAAGGTTATTATAGAAGAGATAAGAGGTTCGCGAGGAACCTAGGCCGCGGGGACAATCCAAAAAGTAACCGTGGCAAAAATCTGCAAGCGTCAACTACGCGGGCTTGGCAACAAGGCGGTAAACCTGGGCGTCGAGGAAAAGCCGGAACAGCTCGGGATCGATCTCCTCATCCCGGACGCACAGTTTCAGAATCTCGAGAGCGCGGTCCGTCGGAACGGCGCGCTTGTAAGGACGGTCAGACGCGGAGAGCGCATCGAAAATATCGCAGATGGTCATCATTTTGGCTTGCACGGGAATTTCGGGCGCCTTCAGGCCATCTGGATAGCCGCGGCCATTGAGTTTTTCATGATGGGCACGCGCAATTTCGGGAATGCCGCGATACGAAGGTGTCCAAGGGATTTGCGCCAGGAAATTAAAACTGTGCGTGACGTGCGATTCGATTTGCCGCCGCTCGTTCGAATCGAGACTGCCGCGCGGGATCGAGAGGTATCTGACTTCTTCCGACGTAAGGTAAGGGCGCTCGGCGCCACGCGGGTCGCGGTAGTATTTCTGAGAAATCTCCGCCAGCAAGTCGTACTCGCTCGACGGAAGAATCGTCGGCTCGTTCGCTCTTACGATAAACTCAAGGTAGCGATCCAAATCGGCGAGCAGTCGGGCGGCCTCGCCGTCGAGCAGCTTCAAGCGTACCCGGGCTTCGGCCTCCTTGCGAAAAAGCCCGAGTAGCACTTCGACTTTTTGTTCGGCGAGGCGCGCTTCGATGTCCCGGCGGATGTAATCGAAGCGATCCAGCAGCCTGGAAAACTGAAGCGGGTAGAGTTTTTTGGCTTTGACGAGAACTTCTTCTCGAACGCCTACCTTTCCGAAGTCATGGAGCAGAGCGGCGTAGCGCAGTTCCTTCATCTGTTCACGCGAAAAACGCAAATCCGAATACGGCCCTTGGTCTTCGCGGTCCACGGCTTCCGCGAGTGCAAGCGTCATTTGGCAAACACGCTGAGAGTGGCCGGAAGTGGTGGGATCGCGTTGCTCGATGGCTTTCACCGCGGCGTTCACAAAGCCATCGAAAAGATTCTCAATGTCGCGGTAAAGCTGCGAGTTCTCGTACGCCACCGCGGCCTGTGATGCAAGGGAGAGACCAAGACGGACGGCGTGCTCGGGAAAGGGATGGACATGGCGGTGGACGGCGTTCGCATCGGTGAGCCGAGCTTTCGGATGGCGTTTGCAGTTAATGAGCTGAAGGACGCCAAGGACTTCACCTTTGCCGTTCTTCATCGGCAGAGTGATGAGAGAGCGCGTGCGGTATCCGGCTTGTTCATCGAACGAGGAATTGAAATGAAAGGGCCGCGATTTGGGGATGCGGTAGGCGTCCGCCAGCTCGACGACTTCGCCGTGCAGCGCGCAATAGCCCGCCATCGAGGATTCCGTGATCGGGAGCGTGTGCGCGGCGTAAGGAAACTGCACGCTGTCGTTCTGAGTCAGACGGAATCGCAGCTGCCGCATTGTTTCCGCGCCGTTCGCTGCAGGTTGCGCAGAACCATTCGAATCGCCGGCGGCTCGCTCCACCAAATAAAGAGACCCCGCGTCGGCGCCCGTAATCTCGCGGGCTTTCAGCAAAATCAGGGTCAGCAGGCGTTCCACATCATGGGTTCCGGAAAGGGCGATGCCGATGCGGTTAAGTTCTTCGAGTTCCCGCCCGGCCTGCGCGGCGGACAGACGCGAGTGCCGCGGCGCAACCACTCGCTTGCTCAGCGGATTTTTGGCTTTGGACATGATGAGGGGCGCTCATCCGATGCTACTCGCAGGTTCGCCCTTGCGCGGGGCAGATTATAGCGGAAGCGGACTGGACGGGCGAGGAACGTGGGGGGTGAGATCCGGCAGAAAGTGGGGCACAAATTGGCCCATTTGGTTGTACCCTCTGGAAGGGCGTACGGCGAATGAGGCGAAAAAACAAGTAATCAGTAGGCGTCAAAGCCTTTCGCGGGCGGAAAGGGTCTGATAGCGTGAGAACAGGATTGCCGGGTACGGGTGTGGTCACGGATTCAGACTTCCAGCAGCGCAGGGAGAATTTGTGCGGATCGTAAGCGGGGGCGTAACCGATCTGGGCCGGGTGCGCACCAACAACGAAGACTGCTTCCGCATCGTCGAACCGCTGAATCTCTTCGTGCTTTCGGACGGAATGGGCGGCGAGGCGCACGGAGAAGTGGCCAGCGCGCTAGCGGTGGAAACGATCGTTAAATATTGCATGGATGCGCACGGGGATCCCGCAGCCACGCAGCTCGGCGTCTCGGAGCCAAGCTGGAGCGAGAAAACCAAGCGGCTGACGAACGCCGTGCACTTGGCAAACAAGAATATTTATGAGTCCGCGGAAGCTCACCTGGAACAGCACGGGATGGGAGCGACCGTGACCACGGCCTGGATCGATGGCTCGAAACTGAGCATCGCGCACGTGGGGGATTCGAGGGCCTATCTGCTGAGGAGCGGCAATTTACAGCAGCTCACTAGCGATCACTCCCTGGTGGCCGAGCAGGTGCGACGTGGCATTCTGACGGCAGCGGAAGCGGAAGAGAGCGAGATGCAAAGCGTCCTGCTGCGCGCGCTGGGGGCTTTGCCTGACGTCGAAGTGGATACCGACGAGCACACATTGTTTGCACGCGATACTTTGATGCTTTGTTGTGACGGGCTGACGCGCATGGTCACTGAGCCAGAAATTGCAGGCACGTTGCAGGCGGAGACGGATCCGACCAGGGCCGCGGAAAAGCTTATCGCCTTGGCCAATGAGCGAGGCGGGGTAGACAACATTACTGTCATTGTCGTGCGCGTAGGCTCGGAATCCAAAGGTTGGTTTTCATGGCTGCGCCGCGGGGCGCGGAGAAAAGCGGCCGGAAACGGCGCCACAGGAGGACGGTGAGATGGCGAAGCTCAGCCTGATGTTTGAAGAGAAGACAGTCAAGGAGGTGCCGGTAGGCAGCCGCCCCGTGAGCATTGGACGCTCCCCGGACAACGACTTGCCGGTCGATAATCTGGCGGTCTCGAACTATCACGCGCGCGTGTATTTTGAGGGCCAGCGGCTCGTCGTCGAAGACCTCGATAGCCTCAATGGCACGTTTGTGAATGACCTGCGAGTCGAACGCGCCACGCTGCACGATGGAGATTCGATCTGGATCGGCAAACATCACATCAAGGTCGATGCTTCGGGCGACGCTCCCGTGCCGTGGGACACCGGGCGGAAAGCGAGCGCCCCGCGCATCAATGAAACCATGGTTCTGGACACCAAGGCGCGGCGCGACATGCTTCAGCAAGCCGCTGCTACGGGAGAGCGCGTGCAGTTTGCGTCTGGGCGATTGAAGGTTCCGACGCTGATTGTCATTGGCGGGCGCACCGACCAGAAAGAGTACATGCTCACGAACAAGCTGACGGTCATCGGGAAATCCGCGATGGCCACGGTGAAAGTCAAAGGCTGGTTCAAGCCTCCGATGGCCGCGCAGATCAACCAGCGCGATGACGGCTACTACATCGGTCCCGGCGACAAAATGCCTCTCGTCAATGGCAAGCCGATCACCGGACCCGTGCGGCTGAATGACGGCGATCTCATCGAGATCAGCGGCGTGCGGATGAACTTCGTCTACCGCGAGTAACGCGCGAACCGTGATGGCAGATCCGTCAGGTGGATGGTGGCAGAGGCGGGGCGTTCTCGGCCTCTACGAGCTTCTCCAGTCATGGTGGCGCCACCGCGTCTCGTTCATTCTTAGTCTGTGCATCACGATTGCGTCCCTTTCAGTCTACTACCTCGTCTTTCTACAGGAAAAAAGGAGTCCGATTTCGGAGCTCGCGGAGCGGCTCGAACTCGATACTCTGGATACGCGCTTTCGCTATCGGCCACAAAGTTTCACATCCCCCGATTCCCGCATCGTCATCGTGGACATCGATCAAAAAGCGCAGGAAGTTTTAGGGCGCTGGCCGTTTTCGAGATCGTATTTTGCGAAGCTGCTGGACGTGCTTCATGAAGACGGGGCTCAAGTGGCAGCGTTCGACATTACTTTTAGCAAGCAGGATCAAAGCGCGGCACCGGTGCGTGCTTTGGCCGAGGAGCTTGCCAAGCGCCAACAAGCCGGAGAAGCCGTCGATCCAAAGTTGATTGCCGAAGTGCGGCAACTTGCCGCGAAATACGATGCGGATTCTCAGTTCGCAGCAGCCATCAAACGCTTTGGCCCAGTCATTCTCGGCAATTTTTTCCTTTTTACACCCGCGGACCTTGAGGGCGTTTCCGAGGCGACACTGCAAGCCTACGCCGATCAAATTGCATTTTTCGCTTATCCACCGGCGCATCCGCTGCGGCCGGAGTTCGGCAAGGAAGATAAACTTCGCCTGATGGAGATTTTCGCCGGTGCGCATCTGGTGCCCCGGGGAGCTGAAGCCAATCTGGATAGCTTGACTTCCGCGCTCTCCGGCGACAGTTCGTGGACCGGATTTTTCAATGTTCCGCCCGACTCGGACGGCGTAGTGCGCCGGGCAACACTTCTCTTGCCCTACGGACGCTCGGGAAATCCGGCCGACTGGGATCTCTATCCCTCGCTCGACATCATGGCCGCCCGCGCGTTGATGGGTCCCGCAGCGCAGGATACGAATCTCTTCTACGGCCCGGTGGGAATTGCGCGAATCAATTTCGGCAAAGAGCTTTCGCTGCGCACCGACGCGCTGGGCCAACAGTTGATCAACTACCAAGGCCATTGGGGAACGTTTCATCACTATTCCATTGCAGATGTTCTTCACAAAAGCTTCGCGCCGGGAACCTTCAGTGGGAAGTTAGTGCTCATCGGCGCGACGGCTACTGGAATCGGCGATTTGCGCGCGACTCCTTTTGGAGGGACGAATTATCCCGGCGTGGAAATTCACGCGAATATCATCGACAACATCCTGAACGATCGTTTCATCAAGCGCGATGCCAGATCCGCTCTCATCGACGCGCTCCTCATCTTTACTTTCGGCATTCCGCTGGGCATCTGGATGGCGTTGGTGCAGCCGCGCTGGATGTGGTTTGGCGCGGGCTTGCTGATCCCGCTCGTGGCCGTGGATTATGGAGCTTTTCTGCACGGGTGGTGGCTGAACTTTACTCTCCCCGCGATGACGCTCACCGGCAATGTGCTGCTGGTTTCGCTCTATCGGGCGCTCGTGGAGGAAAAAGAAAAACGCAAGGTGCGCGCCGCGTTCGGACAGTACCTCAGCCCGGAAGTGATTCGCCGCCTGCTCGTCAATCCGCGCCTCGTCGATCCGAAGAAGACAGATATCACGGTGATGTTCAGCGACATACGTGGTTTTACTTCCATTTCGGAAAAATTGGACGCTCAGGAGCTGGCCCTTTTTCTCAATCAATATCTTTCGGACATGACGCGCATCGTCTTCAATCATCACGGAACACTCGACAAATACATCGGTGACGCGGTGATGGCGTTCTGGGGCGCGCCTTTCGAGGAGAAAGGCCATGCCGCACGGGCTTGCAACGCGGCGCTGGAAATGATGGAGCGCGTGCGCGAACTGCAAAAGCAGTGGGAAGCGCAGGGCAAGCCGCGTCTCGAGATCGGCATCGGACTGAACACCGGCGTGGCCAGTGTGGGCAACATGGGCTCTGCGCTGCGCTATGGGTACACCGCACTCGGCGACGCCGTAAATCTTTCTTCGCGGCTGGAGGGCCTGAACAAAGACTACGGCACGCACATCATCGCGAATGAGACGACGTATCAAGCCGCGAAAGACGGCGGATTTGTTTTCCGCGAGCTGGATCTGATGCGCGTCAAAGGAAAACTGCAACCGGTGACGATCTACCAGCTAATCGGACGCCAAGCGGATTTCGATGCAAACGGCTCGGCGGAAACGGTGCGTTTGCAAGTCGAGCTGTTCGCCCGCGCGCGCGAACTCTACCGCACTCGCCAATGGAAAACCGCGCGGAACGCTTTCCAAGAATTCCTCGAAAAGTGGCCAAATGACGGCCCTTCACGCGTTTATGCGGAGCGCTGCCAGGAATATATTTCCGCTGAACCGCCCGCAAATTGGGACGGCGTCTTCGTCATGACGCACAAATAACGTTCCGCATCCGAGCGCTCCTGAATTTTCATTCCAGCAAATTGTCCGCAGGGTTGCAGGCGTTCTGGTGACGAAGGACGGCAGCCAGAAGGCGCATGAATTTATCGCATCAATAACTTTCGTGCTGGTCGAACGCCGCAGCGCAAACCGGCGCAAACCTGAAATGTGCCCCTGGGCAAATCGGGAACATCAAAAACGGGGTAAGATAAAGGCCGAGCGACCGCGGCTATCGGCTAATGCTTTGATCTAGCAAGGCTTGGCTGCAATCCGAGGCCGGACTGGCCGGGTCGAAAACCTGCCGGAGACTTGCCAGGGAATGAGCGGATTGGGAACGGTTCGCCGGCGACCTCTGTGGGACGAGAGCTATTCCGTGGCTCGGCGCAGAGGCGTACCCAAACAATTGGGTCCGGGAATCTAATAGTAAAGCACGGCGACGGAAACGCCGCTTCCTATTGCGGGCTTGGGCGAACAGCCCTTTAGAGGAAATTTTAGAGCATTATGTGGATTGTCCGATTAGCCCTCGCGAGACCTTACACCTTCGTGGTCCTCGCGCTCGTCGTTATCCTGCTGACGCCCGTCGTGCTCATGCGCACGCCGACGGACATCTTTCCTGACATCAACATTCCGGTGATCAGCCTGGTTTGGAAGTACGACGGACTGGAACCGCTGGAGATGGAACAGCGCATCACCTCCAACTCGGAACGCGCCGTCACCACGCTGGTAAACGACGTCGAGCACCTCGAGTCGCTCTCTATCAACGGAACCAGCATCGTCAAAATCTACTTCCAGCCAAACGCCAATATTGAAACCGCCCTGGCCCAAACGACCGCCACGGTACAAACGATTTTGAAGAATATGCCGCCCGGCACCACTGCCCCGCTGGTGAGTATCTTCTCCGCTTCGACCGTCCCGGTCATTCAAATTGGATTGACCGGCGACAGCTTGAGCGAGCAACAACTGTTCGATTTCGGAAACAATTTCATTCGCACGCAGCTGGCCACGGTGCAAGGCGCCGCGCTTCCTTATCCCTATGGAGGAAAACAACGGAATATTTCCGTGGACATCGATTCGGCCGCGCTGCAGTCGAAGGGGCTTTCCCCTGTAGACATCGTAAACGCGATCAACGAGCAAAACCTGATTTTGCCCAGCGGAACCGTGAAACTCGGCTCGCTGGAGTATCTCGTCGAGCTGAACGGGAGCCCCCTGAGCATCGAGGGCCTGAACGACCTGCCCATCAAGACCGTCAAGGGCGCGACGATTTACATGAAAGACGTCGCTCATATTCGCGATGGATTCAGCCCGCAAACCAATATCGTGAGGGCGAACGGGCAACGCGGCGCCCTGATGAGCGTGTATAAAACCGGGGGCGCCTCGACTCTCGATATCGTCGACCGCGTGAAGCAAGTATTGCAGGACTATTCCTCCTCTCTGCCGGAAAGCTTGCATCTCACGACGTTTTTCGATCAGTCGGTGTTCGTGCGCGCGTCGATTCAAGGCGTATTGAGAGAGGCTCTGATTGCAGCTTGCTTGACGGCACTGATGATTTTGCTCTTCCTCGGGAACTGGAAGAGCACGCTGATAATTGCAATCTCCATTCCGCTGTCGATTCTGGTCAGCATTCTGATGCTCAGCGCTCTTGGGGAAACTATTAACATCATGACCCTGGGCGGTCTGGCGCTGGCCGTCGGCATCTTGGTGGACGACGCCACCGTGGAGATTGAAAACATTAACCGCAATCTGGCCATGGGGAAGGAAACAGTACAGGCGATACTGGACGGCGCCGCGCAAATTGCCGTTCCCGCGTTTGTTTCCACGCTCTGCATTTGTATCGTTTTTATTCCCATGTTTTTCCTTTCGGGAGTCGCGAAATTTCTCTTCGTGCCGTTGGCAGAGGCGGTCATCTTCGCCATGCTGGCCTCCTATGGGTGGTCGAGAACCATCGTCCCCACGATGGCCATGTATCTCCTCAGTAGCGAGGACGAGTACCATTCCGAAGAGCACGTTGGTCAAAAACAGGGCTTCTTCCGCCGCTACCAGCAGGGATTCGAGCGCCATTTCGAGAAATTCCGCGAGGGCTATCGCCGCGGGCTGACGTCAGCCCTGGACCGATCCAGATTGTTTGGAACGTGTTTTCTGGCGTTCTGCGTGCTCTCCGTCGGCCTTGTCGGAGTTCTCGGCCGGGATTTCTTTCCCACGGTCGACGCCGGACAGATTCGTTTGCATTTCCGCGCCCGCACCGGCCTGCGCATCGAGGAAACTGCCCGCCTCGCCGATCAGGTCGATTCCGTCATTCGCGAAACCATTCCTCCTAAAGAGTTGCAAACGATCCTCGACAACATCGGCGTCCCTTACAGTGGCATCAATCTCAGCTACAGCAACTCCGGAACTTTTGGGACTTCCGACGCTGAAATCATGGTGCAGTTGAAAGAAGAACGCGGGAAACCTACGAGCGCTTACATCAATGACCTCCGCGAAAGACTTCCCCAGCGATTTCCCGGAGTCCAGTTCTTCTTTCAGCCCGCGGACATCGTCACGCAAATCCTGAATTTTGGAACGCCGGCTCCCATCGATATCGCGGTAACGGGAGCGAACCAGGACGGCAACTACGCGGTGGCGGAAAAGCTGGCGAATGAGATTCGGCACATTCCTGGAGCCGTTGACGTGCATGTGCAACAGGCTCTCGATGAGCCGACCTTGCACCTGGATGTGGATCGCACGCGCGCGCAATCCGTGGGTCTGCAAGCCAGGGACGTCGCGCAGAACCTGCTGGTTTCTCTGAGCTCCAGCTTTCAAACTTCCCCCGCATTCTGGCTGGATCCCAAGAACGGCGTCGAATACAACGTGGCCGTACAATCACCTCAGTATCGCGTGGACAGCTACCAAGCTCTGGAAAACACTCCGGTGACCGGCGTGGCGCCCGGCACACCGCCTCAAATCATCGGAAATTTGGTGGACGTCACCACCACTGCGAGACAGGCGGAGATTTCTCATTACAACGTGCAACGCATGATTAACGTCTATGCCGCGGTGGACGGCCGGGACCTCGGCAGTGTTTCCGACGAAGTGCTGAAGCTTGTCGGCGCGATCAAGAACGATCTGCCGCGAGGAAGCCATATCGACGTACGCGGCCAGGTGCAAACAATGCGGACCTCGTTCCGGGGCCTGGCCTTCGGATTAGCCGGCGCGATTATCCTGGCTTATTTATTGATCGTGGTAAATTTTCAATCGTGGCTCGATCCCTTCATCATCATCACGGCTCTGCCGGGAGCTCTCGCTGGGATTTGCTGGATTTTACTGCTGACGCACACCACTCTCAGTGTGCCTTCGCTCACCGGCGCGATCATGTGCATGGGCGTGGCTACAGCCAACAGTATTCTGATGGTTTCCTTCGCGCGGGAGCAGATGAGCGAAGGCAAGTCCGCGCGGGAAGCGGCTCTGCAGGCGGGCTTTGTGCGCATGCGTCCCGTGCTCATGACGGCGCTGGCCATGATTATCGGCATGGTCCCCATGGCTATCGGACTCGGAGAAGGCGGCGAACAGAACGCACCGCTGGGCCGCGCCGTGATTGGCGGACTCATCTTCGCCACGTTTGCCACGTTGTTCTTTGTGCCGTGTGTGTTCTCCATGATCCACGGACGACGTGAGCGGAAACGGCACCGTGGCGAGTCGCCGTCCCCGGCGGTAGCCTGAAGTAGGAAGAAATTGCTGATTTGGCGGAGTACCGGAAGATGAAGGAAGGCGGATCTCAGATGGAAACTGAGCAGAGAGGGCAACAGCCGGCAAAAGGCAGCCAGCTGTTCACCTATCTCATCGGCGGCGCGATTCTCCTGGTGATCCTAGGCGCATTCACCCTCTTTCAGCGCCGTGCGCAATACCATGCCTTGGCCGAAGAAACGGAAGCACTGGCCATCCCAACCGTGGCGGTCATCCATCCCACGACCGAGGCCGCCCAGGAAGACCTCGTGCTCCCCGGCACGCTCCAGGCCTACGTGGAATCGCCCATCTATGCCCGCACGAACGGATATCTGAAGAAGTGGTACCACGATATCGGAAGCCGAGTGCCGAAAGGCGAACTGCTGGCGGACATTGACACACCCGAAGTCGATCAACAGCTTTCGCAGTCCCGCGCCGACTTGAACACCGCCGAAGCCAACGCCAATCTTTCCAGAATTACCGCGACGCGCTATCAGGACCTGATCAAGTCGGATGGAGTTTCCAAGCAGGAAGTCGATAACGCGGTCGGCGATTATGAAGCGAAAGCGGCTACGGTGAAGTCCTCGGAAGCCAATGTGCGCAGGCTCGAGGAAATGGAATCCTTCAAACACGTTTACGCTCCGTTCAGCGGCGTCATCACTCGCCGCAATATCGACATCGGTACGCTGATTAACGCTGGGAACGGAGGCGCACAGCAGGAGCTTTTCACACTTGCCCAGACCGATCCCATTCGCGTTTACGTGAGCGTGCCGGAGATGTACTCACCCTCCGTCCGTGCGGGACTCGGGGCCTATCTCGAGTTGACGCAATACCCGGGACAGAACTTTCAGGGCAAAGTGGTGCGTACCGCAGAAGCCATCGATCCCAATACGCGCACACTCCTGACGGAAGTGGATGTGCCTAACAAAAACGACCAGCTCTTCCCTGGTGGCTATGCCCAGGTTCATCTGCAGGTGAAGGTTGCGGCTTCGCGAGTCCAGGTGCCGGTAAACGCGCTTCTGTTTCGCGCGGAGGGCTTGCGCGCCGTCGTCGTGGACGCCAATCACAAAACTCATCTGCGCCAATTGACGATCGGGCGAGACTTCGGTACTTCCCTTGAAGTTTTGCAAGGTCTTCAGCCTGACGACTGGATTGTGGTCAATCCGCCTGACTCCATCGACGAGGGGGAAAATGTGCGCGTCAAACAAGTCGCCCAACCTCCCCGCCCGGCGCAGCCCGACGCCAGTGAATCCCCGGCATCGGCGCCACACCCGAAAGCTCCCGCCACGAACGGAGCGCCCGGAGCCAAGCGGTAATGCTCGAGAGGAAGCCTTTGCTGCACTTGCTGTTTGCAACCGGCATTGTTTCGCTGCTGGCCGGATGCACGGTAGGGCCTAAGTACGAGCGGGCGACCGCGCCAACTGCGGCGAAGTGGGACGTGGCGCCGCCTTGGCGGCAAAGCTCGCCAAAGGACGCCATCCCCAAGGGCGAGTGGTGGAGCGTATTTCACGATGACGAGCTGAATAGTCTCGAGCAAGAGGCCGTTGCGGCGAATCAGACGTTGCAGGCGGCCATCGGAAATTATCATCAGGCGCGCGCCGCTGCCGCGATTCAAGTTGCAACAAACTTCCCTACCTTTGGGGTCTCGCCGAGCGCCGAGCGCCAGCGGATTTCGGGCAATCGGCCGACAAACGGCGCGGTCGTCTCGCTGAAGCCTGTCACGCAAAATACGTTTACTCTGCCTTTTACGGCCGGCTATGAAGTGGACTTGTTCGGGCAGCGGCGCAGGACCATTGAAGCGGCGGAAGCATCGTATCAGGCCAGCGCCGCAGACTTGGAAAATGTCCGCCTGATCATCACCGCGGATCTGGCGGGCGATTACTTCTCTCTTCGGCAGCTCGACAGCGAGCTGGGAATTCTTAACCGCACCGTGGATACCCTGCGCCGTGGATTGCAGCTGGTGGATTCGCGCCATAAAGGCGGGGTCGCTTCCGGGCTCGATGTCGCCCAAGAAGAAACCCTTCTGCAGACCACACGCACCCAAGCCACTCTCCTGTTGCAGCAGCGAAAACAATTTGAAGATGCGATTGCCGTACTTGTCGGCAAACCCGCGCCGGACTTTCACATTGCGAATAGAGAGCTTAACGCCGAGCCCCCGGCTCTTGACGCGGGCCTCCCTTCGGATTTGCTCGAGAGGCGCCCGGACATCGCCCAAGCCGAGCGCCAGATGGCCGTCGCCAATGCGCAGATCGGCATCGCGAAAGCGGCGTATTATCCTTCCCTGAATTTGTTTGGCAATGGCGGCTGGCAGGCCGCTGACATCTTGAAACTGGCCAATGTTTCAAGCACCTTTTGGGCCCTGGGAGCAAACGTGGCCGAAAGTATTTTCACCGGCGGAGCCCGCCGCGCTCAAGTCGAGTTTGCAAAATCCGGCTACGACGTGAGCGTCGCAAATTACCGCCAGTCGGTGCTCGCTGCTTTTCAAGAAGTTCAGGATGACGTTACCGGACTCACCGTTCTCGAGCAAGCGCGCGACACGCAGCAGCTTGCGGTAGATGCCGCACGCCGCACTCTGGACATTTCCGAAGATCGCTACAAAGGCGGGTTGGTCAGCTACCTGGAAGTCGTTACGGCACAGCAAAATCTGCTCGTCAATGAGCAGGAAGCTGCGATCATTCACGGGCAGCGCCTGGTCACCAGCGTTCTCCTGGTCAAAGCACTCGGCGGGGGATGGGACGCCTCCAGCCTCGCTGCGGTTCAGGTCAAGCCCAAGCTGAAAGATATCGTCACGCCGTAATGTTCCGTTCCCGCGCCTTGGCACTCTGATTCCATCTGCGCAGACTCATGGCTCTGATTCCATCTGATTTCAGCTCTGATTTCAGGTCTTGACAACTCGCCGCTTTTTTCATATAGGTAGAACTTCTAGGCTTTACTGTAGAACTCCTAGGTGTACCGATGCCGTCAGAAAAATCCGAGTTCCTCAAGGGAACTCTGGACATGCTCATCCTCAAGATCGTGGCCCTCGGCCCCATTCATGGCTACGCCATCTCTCAGCGCATCCAGCAAATTTCCAGGGATTTCTTCCAGGTCCCCCAAGGCTCGCTCTATCCCGCGCTTCACCGCCTCGAGGACCGCGGCTGGCTTTCCGCCGACTGGCGCGAATCCGAAACTGGCCGCGACGCAAAATTTTATAAGCTCACCAGAAAAGGCCGCAGGCAGCTCGAGACCGAACTCGTTTATTGGGAGCGCCTCTCCGACGCCGTGGCCCTCATCCTTCGCACTGCCGAATAGGAGGTGCCTCCATGCATTGGCTCAGCCGCATTTTCCGCAAAGAGCAGTCTGAAAAGCAACTCGATGCCGAACTCCGCTTTCATCTCGAAAAACAAATCGCCGATTACGTCGCCTCTGGCATGTCGTCCGAAGAAGCCCGCCGCCGCGCCCATCTCGATTTCGGCGGCCTCGAATCCATCAAGCAGCAATCCCGCGAATCGCGCCGCGGCAATTTCTTCGAAACTCTGGTTCAGGACTTGCGCTACGCCACGCGAATGCTACGCAAGAATCCGGGCTTCACCATAGCCGCAGCCATCACACTCGCCCTCGGCATCGGCGCCAACGCCGCCATCTTCAGCATCGTGGACGCCGCTCTGTTGCGGCCGCTCCCCTTCAAGGATTCTTCCCGCATTGTGAGCGTTTCCACCAAGTCCGCCATGTTCCCCACGTTTTCTTTGGGAAATTCCTGGCCTGCCTTTCAGCTCATTCGCTCGCAAGCCACCTCGTTGGAAGAATCGGCGGTCTACTCACAATCAGACAAAACGTTGACCGGCCAAGGCGCCCCTGCACAGCTCAGTGTCACCAGCATTTCCGATGGCTTTTTCGAGGAGCTAGGCGCAACCGCGCAGCAGGGGCGTCTTCTCGACCTCGCGGATCAAAAGCCTGTACAAAACCTTGTCGCCGTTCTCTCGGATTCGCTTTGGCGCACTCGGTTTGGTTCGGATCCCGCAATTCTTGGCCGCACTCTGGTTCTCGACAAGCAGCCGTACACGGTAGTCGGCGTCGTCTCTCGCACTTTTACATTCCCGGAGAAGAACGATGTGTGGATTCCCGTAGCTCTCAACGCAGACGTCGAGCATCAGCCGGCTGCCTTCATGTTTCTACTTCTGGGAAAACTACGGCGCGGTCAAGAAATCACGCAACTAAATACCGAACTCGCCACCATCGCCCAGCGCCTGATCAAGGACTACCCTGTACTGAAAACCGGCCTCAGCTTTACCGCGGAGCCGCTCCTCGAATCTCGCGTGCAAAATATTCGAGCCGCTTACTTCGTGCTTCTCGGAGCCTCCACGCTCGTCTTGCTCATCGCCTGCGCCAATCTATCCAGTCTGCTACTCGCACGCGGTTCCGCACGCCAGCGGGAAATGGCTCTTCGTGCCGCCCTTGGCGCATCGCGCGGCCGTCTCCTCCGTCAAGGCCTCGTCGAAAGTTGCCTGATCGCGCTGCTAGGCGGTGCGCTTGGAATGCTCCTGGCAGCAGGTGGCGTGGAGTTGTTTCGTAGGATTGCTCCCGCCGGTACGCCTCGTCTCAACGAAATTACCGTCGACTCCACTCTGCTGTTATTCTCGCTTCTTTCTTCGCTCGTCGCTGGCCTCATTTTCGGCCTGGCTCCGGCTCGCCGGGCCGCACGCATGGATCCCAACGAAGCTCTCAAGGAAGGCACCGGCGCAAATCTCGGCGCTTCCCGCACGGCCCGTCAATCGAGACTCGGCAACGCTCTTGTCGTGGTCGAAGTCGCGCTCGCTTTCATTCTTCTCATCGGCTCCGCGCTCATGACCCAAACTCTCTACAATCTTCTCCACCAGAATCCCGGATTCCGCACCGATCACCTGCTCACGTTCGATCTCCCCAGTTCTCCGTTCACAAATGAAAACGATCCCAAGGTTGTCGAGCGACAAATCGCTCGCCTGAAGGAAATTCTCAACCAGGTCCGCGCGGTCCCGGGAGTCGAAGCCGTCACCGCATCCGACCACGGCCTTTTGGCCGGCATGATGATGATGCAGAGCAACCTCCAGGTCGAAGGGGAGATTCCGCCAACAAGCGGCAAGCAGCGTACTGCAAATGCTCGTTACATCTATCCGGGTTATTTCCGATCCCTGGGAATCCCTCTCCTGCGCGGCCGCGAGTTTGATGACCACGCTATCAAAGACGCTCCTGCCGGAGTCATCGTCAACGAAGCCATGGCGCGCGAATATTGGGGCACTCTGGACGTGCTCGGAAAGCGCATCACCTCGTCGCAAGATGAAAAAGGCCATCCGGTCTGGAACGAAGTCATCGGCCTCATCGCGGATACTCGCGACATTCGCATCGGAGCTAAACCAGCGCCAGAATACTATCTCTCCATGCTTCAGGGCGGCACCGGCTCGATCCATCTGCTGATTCGCACTCTCGCTGACCCCGACGCTCTTGCAACTTCGATCTCCCGGGAGATCTGGTCCTCGTTTCCCGAGCAGCCGGTGACTCACCTTACCACCATGTCTCGCACCATCTCCGAATCCGTCGGCAACCAGCGCCTGCGCAGTGTGTTGCTCGTCGTTTTTGCCGGAATCGGTTTTGCGCTCGCTCTCGTGGGCGTTTACGGTGTCATCTCTTATTCGGTCGCCCGCCGCGTGCAGGAAATCGGTATTCGCATGGCGCTCGGCGCCTCTCCGCGTGACGTTCTCCGCATGGTGTTTGGACAAGGCCTCGTGCCTGTAGCCCTCGGCATTTTATTGGGTGCCGCTGGCTCCTTCGCATTGGCACGATTGATCGCCAGCCAGCTCTACGGCGTCAAGCCAACAGACTCCGCCACATTTCTAGCCGCAGCCGCATCAGTCCTCGCCATCGCCTGCCTGGCTTGCTTCATTCCCGCTCGCCGCGCCATGCGCGTCGCTCCCATCGTCGCCCTGCGCTACGAATGAGAATTTGGTGGCACAGACTTCAGTCTGTGCACTTTGCCTTTTGCAGTTCTTGACCAAGGCGATCCACCGCATTCGCGCGGGTTGCGGGCTTGGGTCCTCACTAACCTGGAGGCCAGCGGAATTGGCGGCCGCCTAGCAGGTGCAGATGGAGATGAAAGACGGATTGGCCGGCGCCGGTGCCATTGTTGAAGACGGTGCGATAACCTGCCAGAAGATTGCGCTCGCGGGCGAGTTGCGCGGCGACCAGATGGAGCTTGCCGATCAGGGCTTGGTCCTCCGGCTGCGCGTCGTCGAGTGAGACAAAATGTTTTCGCGGCACAAGCAAGATGTGCGTAGGAGCTTGCGGACTGATGTCCTCGAACGCGAAGATGTCCGCATCTTCGTAAACAATTTTCGAGGGAATCTGTTTCGCGGCTATTTTGCAAAACAGGCAGTCAGCGCTCATGGGTGGCTCTCCGCAACTAGTTCGGCAAAAAGAATAGCCGCAAACCTGCGTGGTTAAAAGAGCGGACCATAAAAGCGCAATCGTAGGGGCACGATATATTGCGCTCCTACTGCTGCTCATCGAGGCGCACAACGAACGGCGTGAATCCCTCGCGATCGCGCAGTTGCTCGCCGTATTGCCGCGCGGGGTCTTCTCCGGAAATTTTGCCGACGCGCACGCGGTAATACGTTCCGTCAGGCGCATCGTACCTTTGAATGAAAATCGGCGAGTAGGAAAGATTCAAGCGGTCGCGCAATCGTTGCGCGTTCGTGGGATCGCGGAACGCGCCGACCTGCACCGTAAAATAGCCGCCTGTGGGATCGATGCCTGGCGTCAGAACTTCCACGCGCACGGGCACGACTCCGGGTCCAACGGACTCAATTTCGCGCGCTGCGGCAAGCGACAGATCGATGATGCGATTTTCGACAAACGGCCCGCGATCGGTGATGCGCACGGTCGCCGATTTGCCGTTGTTGAGATTGGTCACGCGCACCATCGTGTCGAACGGCAGCGTGCGGTGCGCCGCCGTCATTTTGTACATGTCGTAGATTTCGCCATTCGAGGCGCGCCGCCCGTTGAAGGGCACGCCGTACCACGAAGCGTTGCCTTCTTCCACATATCCCTCCGGCGCGGGAGTGCCGGAAGATTTTGCTCGCCTTGGAGAAGATGGGGCGGCGGTCGCTCCGACGGCCGTGGAGTTTTTCGAAGACTCGACGGTCTCCGGCGACGCCGTTGCGGGTTGCGACGGTGGAGGCGCGTTCGCGGTGACGTGCCGCGCAGCGCAGCCACTGACAAAGAGCAAGCAAGCAAGATTCAGAAGTAAGAGAAAATCCGTGCGGCGGTGCGTGGACCGGGGATGGGTCACAAGCGGGCTCGCATCATGATGGCGATGGCGGTTTCTGCGAATCTTTTCCTGCGCGCGCAGCGTTGCGGGCTTCAATCCACGCCGCCGCTTCGGTTATTTTTTCGGAAACCTCGCGCAGGAATTGCGCGGTGCGCTTTTCCGTCTCGGGCGCGACGTCTTCCTTCACGAAATTTTTCACGCGCTTGAGTTCTTCGTCCACACGCTTTCCAAAATCTTCGAAGCTGTTGATGTTTTTCAAGCGCGAAACCTCCTCGTCGATGCGGCGGCCGAATTCTTCAAATCCATCCATGGTGACGCCTGCTTTCCGACTTTCCCGGTAAAAATCCACGGATTCTGTATTATAGGAACGCGGTGCGCGGGTCGCAAGGAGGAGAATTGGCGCTTTCTTATGAGTGGCAGCGGCGCTTGGAGCGCTGGAAAAGTACGTTGCGGGAACTCACGGGGTTTGGAGGCGGCGGCAGAGGCGGCGAGCAGGGACCGCGGCCTCAGATTTGTCCCGCTTGCGGCTCGCTCGTCGGCGTTCATGCGACGAAATGCCATATCTGCGGCACGAGTTTGCGCTTTTCTCTCGCAGCTCTTAGCAAGAAATTTTCCGGAGTGTTCGGCGAGCACGTTGCTCCGGTAACTACAGCGCTTCTAATCGTGAACTTCTTGATGCTTGGCGTCAGTTGGCTTTCGTACGCCGTGCGGGGCCAGGGAGGAGGCCTCACCATTCTGTGGGGGCTCAGCGGCATGCCGCAGATTCGGCTGGGCATGAGCATCCCCTTGCCGTATCTAATCGCGACCAACGAATGGTGGAGACTGGTGACTGCCCAGTTTCTCCACGGCGGGCTGATCCACATTGGGTTCAACATGATGGTGCTGATGCAAATTGGTCCGGCAGTGGAAGAGGTCTACGGATCGGCGCGCTATCTGTTTCTGTATATCGTTACCGGCGCTTTCGGTTACGTATTAAGCGCTGCCAGCGGCCATTTCTCGCTGGGAGCCAGCGCCGGATTGCTCGGATTAGTCGGCGTAATGCTGGCGCTCACCTCCAAACGCGGCGGTTCGCAGATGCGAGAGTTGCGCTCGCGGATCATCACTTCGCTCGTCATCCTATTCGCACTGGGATTTACGGGATTCATGGCCATGGACAATTGGGCGCATGGCGGCGGCTTGGCGGCGGGATTCGTGTTGGGAAAGATTTTTGCAGACCGGCAGCCGGCTACGGCAAATGAACGGCGGAGAGCCTATGCGTTGGGATGGCTGGCCGGGCTGGCGATTGTGGCCAGTTTTGTACTGATGATTATGCACTATCGCGACCTTTTGCCCGGCGAATCCGCACAATCGTATCCCACCCGTGGAGAAAGTGCGTTACTCTACTGCCAGTACAAGGCGCCAATCATGGATCCGCATTCCATCGTCGTATTAAGTTTGCACTCGCCCAAGGAGAAGGTCTGGGGCGAGCTGCTGGACATTAACCCGTCCGGCGTGACGCTGCGGGGCATCGATCTGAATTCGTTCGACCATTTTATCCGGCAAATTAACGAGCCTGACGGCGAACGAATTGGCTTGCCTACGATTTTCTTCCCGATGAATCGCGTCGAGCGCGTCTCCTTGGATGAGCCGACCGGCGCGATCCCTTCGATGAACGAGCTTTTCGCGCGCAAAATTGGCCGAACGCTTACCGACTATCTCTCACAATTCGCATGACACCTGCTGAGTGAACTGCGCTATCCTGAATTGCAATGAAAGGCCGCATCTGGACGGTTCCCAACCAAATCACCTTGCTGCGGCTCGGCTTCCTGCCGTTCTTTCTCATTCTTATTTCGTATGAGAGTTATAAATGGGCTTTGCTGGTGCTGGTTGTCGCGGGCTTTTCGGATGGAATCGACGGACTGCTGGCGCGAAGCCTGAATCAGCGGTCGTCTCTCGGCGCATACCTCGATCCCATCGCCGATAAGCTGCTGCTCTCCTCGTCATTCATTATTTTGTCGTTCAAGAAAAAGATCGCCTGGTGGCTGACCATCATCGTGTTCAGCCGGGACATCCTGATTCTGGTCGTGGCCGTGGTGATTTTGCTGATTTCCGGTTACCGGCCGTTTCCGCCGAGCATTTTTGGAAAGATGACCACGGCATTTCAAATCATTCTGGTATTCTCAGTGGTGTTTTCCGCTGCGTATCCGGATTTTCACCTCGCAAAAATCATTCATCTCCTAGTTTATGGCGTTACTTTTTTCAGCGTTTTTTCGGCGCTTCATTATTCGTTCAGCACGGCCCGAAATCTGAGCAGCTCCTCGTCCTCGTAAGTCCTTCGCAAGAAAAAACATTCACACAGAAGTTGCAGAGACCGCAGAGGACACAGGGAACGGAGTGCTTCTGTTCAGACTGGCATTGGTTTTGGGCCGCCGACCGGAATCACGAGTTGGGGCTCGGTGACCGACTGGACTTGTTCGAGTGTGGCGTCGGGGGCGAGCTCGCGGAGGACGAGGCCTTCGGGCGTGACGTCGATGAAGGCGAGTTCCGTGACGATGTGGTCGACGACTTCGACGCCGGTGAGCGGAAGGGTGCACTTTTTCAGGATTTTCGGCTTGTTGTCGCGCGTGGCGTGCTCCATGGCGATGAAGACGCGCTTGGCGCCGGCGACGAGATCCATCGCGCCGCCCATGCCTTTGAGCATTTTGCCGGGAATGGCCCAATTGGCGAGAGTTCCCTTTTCGTCAACTTGGAGCGCGCCGAGAACGGTGAGATCGACGTGGCCGCCGCGAATCATGGCGAAAGAATCGGCGGAAGAAAAGTAAGCGGTGCCGGGGAGCTCGGTGACGGTTTCTTTGCCGGCGTTAATGAGGTCCGGATCGACTTCGGAATCGAGCGGATAAGGGCCGACACCGAGCATGCCGTTTTCCGATTGCAGAATGACGTCCATGCCTTTGGGCACATAGTTGGCGACGAGCGTCGGCATGCCGATGCCGAGATTGACGTAGTAGCCGTCGCGCAGTTCCAGCGCAATCCGCCGCGCAATCCGTTCGCGTTTTTGTTCGTCAGTCAGCACCATGGTTGCCTCGGATTTATTTCAGCTTGATCAGCTTAGCTTGCAAAGCAAACAAAGGCAGGTAAAGGGCAAAAATCACCAGCCCTAGAGTCACGAGCAGCAAGATGAACGCCCTCGCACTAAGGACCAACCTGCGAAGCAAGTCGGGGACCGAGGTTTCTTTCCAAATCACAAATAGCGCCAGGCCGAAGAAAAGCAGACGGAAAGGCCAGCCGCGCGTGTCGAGCAAGAAACGGGTCACCCAGGGCAAGCGAACTTCCAACCCCTGAAACATAGCGGCAAATGGCTCAAGTACGACCCCCGACAGCAGACCAAGGGCTAGAGACAAAAGGGCTACTACCACTGTGGCAAACAAAGAAAAGACCGAACCCATTTGGCTTTGAGAATGAGTTTGGACACTCACAGCGGCCTCGCGTTCATGGCTTGCGTACCGTGCGGCGCTCGATGCGCTTTTCATAGCTGGGGCCTCGCAAGATGGCGTTGACGAAGATGCCGGGGGTGTGGACTTGGTCCGGCGGAAGTTGGCCTAGCTCGACTAGCTCTTCCACTTCGGCGATGACGTGATCGGCGGCGGTGGCCATCATGGGATTGAAGTTGCGGGCCGTCTTGCGATAGATGAGATTGCCCCAGCGGTCGCCTTTCCAGGCTTTGATGAAGGCGAAGTTGCCGCGGAGAGCGCGTTCGAGGACGTATTGGCGGCCATCGAAATCGCGCGTTTCCTTGCCTTCGGCGACCATGGTGCCGTAGCCGGTGGGGGTGTAGAACGCGGGAATGCCTGCGCCGCCGGCGCGGAGGCGCTCGGCCAGCGTGCCTTGCGGGTTTAGCTCGACTTGCAGCTCGCCGCTTAAGACCAACTGTTCGAAGAGCTTGTTTTCGCCGACGTAGGTCGAGACCATTTTTTTGACCTGGCGATTCTGAAGGAGCAGGCCGATGCCGAAGTCGTCGACGCCGGCGTTGTTGCTGACGATGGTGAGGTCTTTGGTGCCTTTGCGGCGGACGGCGGCGATCAGGTTTTCCGGAATGCCGCAGAGGCCGAAGCCACCCATGAGAATGGTGGCACCGTCGGTCAGGTCGGCGATGCCGGCGTCCGCGGAGGAGATTCTTTTATCCATGGCAAAGGCCTATGTGACGCGTTGGAAAAGCGCACAGGCTGAAGCCTGTGCCACTGGTGATGCGCTTGTGCAAAGTGGCTCCTGGTCGAAGAAGGAGTGTACTGCAAGAGGAAGTGAGGACGTAAGGAGGTAAAGAAGCTACGAGACTCAGGCGAGGCCGGAGGGCTCCGGGAAGCTCGTTAACAATAATCGACGCCCCCCTCCCCCTTTTTTCGCAAGCATTCATTCTAAAAGGGTTAAAGGGCGATTATGCATTTCACACAGAAAGGGTGTAAAATGAAAATCCGTGACAGGGCATCATGGGAGTCTAATCCTGAACAAGCTTTGATTGAAGGTTTGAAAATCCTAATAGAGATAGAGAGGTCGGCGGGTTTCGACGTACTTCATCAAGGGCATCCGAATACGCCCGCAAAAACTCAGGATCGCGATCCCGAAGAACCCTTTCGAGAGCCATGAGCCTGTTTCCGTTATCTATCGCCATAGCAAGGGCGTTCGCTATGGAATCTATCAGCATTTTGGCGGTATCTGGTTTCATGGGAACCTCCACGTACTGCGGAGGCTATAACACAATTCAATTGCTGCGCAAGATACGTCTTTATCAAAATGATAAAGCCGTGACAGGGACTTAGAATTGAAATCTTGACTGGTCGGTTCCAAATAAGGTTCTGAAGTGCTCCTCATACTCTATCTTTGTCTTCGATATTCTAGCGATTCCCAGAAGCTGGCCTAGTTGTGTGCGTAACGCCTTCACGCCGATCTCCGAGAGAAACTGGTGCAGTTTTTTCCACCGAGATTGACTGCTCGCACGTTGGAGCTGTGTTAGTTGGAGAATTTTCCCGTTACTCTTTGCCAGAGGCCAATAAACCTGATCTACCGTAAGGTGCTTAAACTTCCACGGCTTGTTCTGCGCTGGTTTCGGTAGCTGATACAGCCGATACCATTCTTCGTAGAGCTGGTTTGGAAATTCCTTTTCATAATCTCGCGCTTCTTCGCGTACATAGAACTTAAACGCCGCGATTACTTCTTCTCGCGTGGCGTCATATCCAGCCAAAGCATAGACAAGGCCCTTGATGCCCGCCTTCGCCGATGCGTTCACAATGACGTGGGCTTGTTGGGCCATGTTTTTCTGTGAAGGGGCTAGTTTCCCGTCCGTCTCAGCGGCTTGAATGGCCTTGCAGATGTCAATCAAGATGGTCACATCGTAGCCATAGATGAGCTGTGGAGGGATGTTCGCGCCCAGCGGCTGCCCTTGAAAAATAAGGGGTTGTTCCAATTTTTCCCTAAGTTCGCGCCCTAGGTAGTCTGCGATTCTTTTGCCCTTAATGAATGCCGGGAAGCGGCTTCCGCCCTTCGTGAAGCCCAAGGCACTAGCCATCCCACGCTGACTGATTACCGCTGTCTTGTTGTTGTCATTGAGCACATAGCAATCGACATCAATCCCGAATTCTTCTTGGAAGTTCCCCTTATGCGTGGCGCGAGGCGGAGGGAATTTTCCGACCCTTTCCCATCTTGCTTGGACTGCGGCCCGCGCAATCTCACGGCGTCTCTCTGGGGAGAGCTTCTGTGCGCGCGCCTCGCCGCCCTTTGCCGCACCAAGGAGTGACAGCTGTTTAGCTGCTTCGGATGGATAATCGTTTGCCATGCGGAAACGATATACTTGCTCGGGCAGGAATGCAACAATTTTCTTGACTACTTGCTGGGGCAAGTATAGAACAGTGGGCGGGGCCGTGGCAGAGTGGTCTAATGCGCCGGATTTATAATCCGGTGAAACGTGTTCGCGCACGTTCCGAAGGTCCGAATCCTTCCGGCCCCGCCAGTATGTTATCATCGTGGCATGAAAGTAGAGAAAGAGAAATTCGATTCGCTGCTTCGCAAGCTTCTCAAGGCCAAGCCTGAACCGCGCAAGACTCTCAGGGTCACGAAGAAAAAGCCCGCTAAGGTAATAGGACCCCCTCAATAAAAAAAGACTATCCCTGTATCTTTTGCCAGTGCTAATCCATCTTATCTAGCGTCTAACATAGGTAGGAGGTAGTTGGCAAAAGAACTTGACTTCAGAGCTACTGGTCGTCAGAATCTGCCCATCAAATGCACCCTAGCTCTGGAAGCTTATTAACAAATCCCTATTTCGTGGCGATAATTACTCCTTCGGCAATACTCATATTAGGGGCGCTGGGGAAAGGGATAATACGTGGAGGGATGAATCGGTACATATTCTTTTTAGGATTCGATGCTTCACTGTCCGCGCTTTATGCTGGCATGATTTATTTGTACGACGTGGCCAGGGACCCCAATTTGAGAAATGAGACTAAAATAGAACTTACTGCCGGGTACCTAATTGTGGCATTTATACTCTTCTTCGTGATCATTATGTGTCACCAGATATGGGAAAAAGACGAAAAAAAAGACAAAGTTATCCCGCAAACCCTTGTTCTTGGGGTATTTGCGAATTTAATTGGGTTTGGGATGCTTGTGGCATTCGTATTGCTCGTTAAAGGTGTGTAGAGGTGTAGTATGGCAAAACCCGCTCCGGTTCGCTGGTTTAGATTTTTCACTCTCCCTGTCTGTTTGGCCAGTGTTGCACTTGCCATCGGAGCCGCAGAGGTGTCTTCCCCCTCGTTGATGTATACGGCTGCCGCAATCGGCGGAGCCGGTTTAGCTTCACTCATCGTGGGGCGCAGATTGATTAATTATCCAGATGATCCGCCTCCTATACGGATAACAAAGACCAAAAGTGATCTAGAAAATCACAGCCAACCGCAACACGCGGTTAGCGCTCATCATTAAAAAATCATGCAGTTAGGCGCTTGTAGGGCAGAGCTTCACCGCGAGTCAGATTCTTGAGTGTGGAGTCGAACATCGCAAGCTGTTCCCCGCGACGGTTGAAACGATAAGAAAACTCATTGCAATATCGGCCCAAGTGCTTTATCGAAACCTTGTGGAACGTACCGTAGACGCCACGCTTGAGCAAAGAAAATGCGGATTCGATGTGCTGTGTATGATTCGGGCCGGAAGCGTAGCTCTTCTGGTGGTTAATCATCCGATGGTCTGCAAAGTAGCCGCGCTCTCCGATTGTGGCGAATGTGGGATGCTCATCGGTTTGCAGTGTGGCGTCTTGGCTGACGTGCTTTTCGAGCATGGGAGCGGTTATTTCGAGCTTCGCATCCTTGACCGGGACTAGCCGCAATTTGCCGCCGCGCTCAATCATGCCGAGTACAACGTCGCGCTCTTCTTTCTTGACGTAAGGACGGCCCTTGCGCGGTTTGCGCGGTGTCATATAGGTGTGATCGGCCTCGACTACGCCAGAGAGCATTCCGCCGTCTTGCATGGCCTCGCGGATTCTGTGGCACAGGTGCCAAGCGGTGCGATAGTTCACGCCAAGATGCCGTTCTACTTGCTTCGCTGAAATGCCCTTCTTGGCCTCACAGATGAGCGCAATGGCCATAAACCACTTGGTGAGAGGCAAGTGCGTATCGTTGAAGATCGTGCCGCTAGTGGCGCTGAATTGCTTCCCGCACTCTTTCTCTAAGCACTGGTAAATCCGCGTGCGCTGATTCTTGCTCTTGGCCTCGCGGGTAATCTTCGACACTTTGACGCTGCCACAGTGGACACAGCCAATCTCGCTCGGCCAGCGCATCTTTTCGATGTAATCGAGGCAATCGTCGTCAGTCTTGAATTTGCGGGTTACGTCTATGAGTTTCATAATGCGAGAATCTTAGCAGAAAGCCGAATCTGTGTCAAGTGCATAATCGCCGTTAAAGCTTTTTGTTTTAAAGCGCTTACGGAAGTGCTCATTCTAAATGACTTGATAGGGCAAATTTGCACAAAAATTGTGCAAAATGTTTTTTTCGTAAGTGTTGCGAAGAAAGGAGTTAGGGCCAAAGTCGAGCCACAGAAAGCAAAAGCACCGGCAAGATGCCGGCGGTACGGGGAAAAGAATTCAGTAATCTACAGACAAAAGTGTACCTCAAAAGTATGAATTTGTTAACAGCTAAGCTTGATAAGAAATGCACCCTGCCAACGCAACAAGAAGGCGAAGGACGGACGGCGGCGTGGTTGGGCATCTGTTTTGGTTCTGGTATAAATCAGAAATATCGATATTATAGTGGCACTTGGCTATGGGTCCGAGGAATCTGTCCACCTTGTCGAGGAAGGTCAAAATGAGAATGAATGGAAAAAACGGCGCGCGGGGAAGCCTCTGGGCGATGGCTGGAATATTTGTGCTTGCTGCGGCTGTGGCTGCGAGTTTGGGAATTGCCGCAACGGCTTTTGCGAAGCACAGGATGCATGGGCAGCAGGCGAAGGAGGACCGCAATCATCCCTGGATGAACGCGAGCCTTTCGCCGGACGAACGGGCGGACATGGTGTTGAAGGAGATGACGCTCGACGAAAAGATTCTGCTGTTGCACGGGCAGGGCATGCCAGGATGGCCGCGAGAGGTGCAAAATCCACAGCCTGAGCTTGGGAACGGCGGGGCGGGATTCATCATGGGGATACCGCGGCTGGGGATTCCGTTTGTGCAGATGAGCGACGCGGCGTATGGCGTGAGGAGCAGCGCGGAGAATGGGCGGTACTCGACGGCGCTGCCTTCCAACGTTGGTGCGGCGGCGAGTTGGGATCCGGAGGCGTCCTGCGCGTATGGCACGGTGATTGGGAAAGAGCTGCGGGCGCAGGGGTACAACATGACGCTGGGCGGAGGCGTGAACCTGACGCGGGAGCCGCGGAATGGAAGAACGTTTGAGTACATGGGCGAAGACCCGATTCTCGCCGGGACGATGGTGGGAAATGAGATGAAGTGCGAGCAGGCAGAGCACGTGATCGGGGACATCAAGCATTATGCCGTGAACGATCAGGAGAGCGGGCGGAACGAAGTGAACTCGATTATCAGCAAGCGGGCGATGCGGGAGAGCGATTTGCTGGCATTTGAAATTGGAGTGGGGATTGCGGAGCCGGGAGCGGTGATGTGCTCGTACAACGCGGTGAACGGAGATTTTGCGTGCGAGAACAAATATCTGCTGACGGACGTGCTGAAGAAAGAATTGGGGATTTAAGGGATTCGTGATTTCGGATTGGGGAGGAACGCTGAGCACGGTGAAGGCGTCGGCGGCGGGTTTGGACAATGAAGAGCCGCTGGATGAGTTTTTTGGGGCGAAGCTGAAGGCGGCGGTGGAGGCGGGGAAAGTTTCGACGGCGGAACTCGATGAGCATGTGCGGCGCGTGTTGCGGTCGGAGTTTGCGTCCGGGATCGTGGATCACCCCACGCAGAAGGGCGTGGTGGACGTGGAGGGCGATCTAGCGACAGCGCGG
Organism: uncultured Acidobacteriota bacterium; assembly: GCA_963753745.1. Classification (GTDB taxonomy): domain Bacteria; phylum Acidobacteriota; class Terriglobia; order Acidiferrales; family UBA7541; genus Acidiferrum. The sequence goes on along the minus strand of CAVWDX010000010.1, from coordinate 453,658 downwards.
AAGATCGAGGAGCAGAGCGCGGTGCTGCTGAAGAATGAAGGCGGACTGTTGCCATTGAAGGTTGCGGCGGTGAAGTCAATCGCGGTGATCGGGCCGCACGCGAATGAAGGGATGATGTCGGGTAGCGGGTCTGCGCAGGTGGACGCGCCAGGAAGGGCGTCGGCGGGATGGATGGCGCAAGTATGGTTTCCCCCGTCGCCGGTGAGCGTGCTGCAGAAGAAGTTCCTTGGGGCAAAAGTGGAGTTTGATTCGGGCGCGAATCCGGAAAGCGCGGCGGAGTTGGCGAAGAATTCGGATGTGGCAATTGTGTTCGCGTATCAATGGGAAAGCGAAGGGATGGACCTGGAGAATTTATCGCTGCCGGTGAATCAGGACGGGCTGATCGAGGCCGTGGCGGCGGCGAATCCGAAGACGATTGTGGTGCTGGAGACGGGGACGGCGGTGACGATGCCGTGGCTGGATAAGGTGGGCGCAGTTTTGGAGGCTTGGTACGGGGGAAGCGGGGGTGCGGTGGCGGTGGCGAACCTGCTGGCTGGAGAGGCGAATCCCAGCGGGAAGTTACCGATGACGTTTCCGAAGAGTGAGGAGGATTTGCCGCATCCGCAGCTCGTGAAGCCTGGACCCGGTGAAACGGGAGAGAAAGCGGTCATGAAGACCGGCCAAGCGGAGCCGACATTCAGCGTGCACTACGACGAAGGATTGAAGGTTGGATACAAGTGGTATGACGCGGAAAAGAAGCCGGTACTGTTCCCGTTCGGGTATGGGCTTTCGTACACGACGTTTGCTTATTCGGGATTGAAAGTGACGCCCGGCGGCAATACGACCGTGCGCTTTACCGTGAAGAATGCCGGAAAGCGTGACGGGGCGGAGATTGCAGAAGTGTATGCGGCGCTGCCGGCAAGCGCTGAAGAACCGCCAAAGCGGCTAGTGGGATGGAGCAAAGTGTGGTTGAAGGCAGGAGAGAGCAAGGAAGTGAGCGTGAGCGTCGGCAAGAAATATTTGTCGATTTATGATGAGGCGAGCGACGGGTGGAAGTTGGTGCCGGGGGGCTATACGTTTATGGTAGGGGGATCTTCGCAAGATCTGCCGCTGAATGAGAAGGTCGAGCTGAAATAGGAAAGATAAAAATGGGCAGGCGGAGTCGACCGGTCGTGGTGTGCGCGGATTATCAGCGGGACGGGCACGGCATGCCGTGCCCCTACAGGGAGCGGAGGAGTTTGTAGAGTTCGTTGGCGGCGTCGAAGTCGGCTTCGAGATCGCGGGAGGCGAGGCGCTCGCGGAGGTCGTCGAGGCGACGTGCGAAAAGATCGAGGGAGGCGGAAAGGACTTCTTTGTTGGTTAGGACGATGTCACGCCAGGTGGAGTAGGGGCTGCCGGCGAGGCGAAGAGAATCGCGGAGGCCGGGGCCGGCGAGCGTGATGGGGAGGCCGTTTTCGTCGAGATGATCGTAGAGGAAAGAGGCGAGCGCGACGGCGGCGAGTTGGGGGAGATGCGAGGCGAGGCCTACGGCGTAGTCGTGTTGCTGGGCGCCGAGCCAGAGAGGGCGGGCGCCAATTTTTTCGAGGATTTTTACGAAGGCGGAGATGCGCGGGTTGGTTTGATCGGCGGAGGCGCCGATGAGGGCGTAGGTGTTGTTGCGGAAGAGGTCGGCGTCGGCGTGGGCGATGCCGGCATTGTTCGCGGCCGGCCATGGGATGGCCTGCGAGGAAGAGCTTGGTGGAGTCCTCGGGGAAAAGATCGGCGGCTTCTTCGGTGATGCGGACTTTGGTGCTGCAAGCGTCGGTGATGAGAGCGTGTGGCGGTGCAAGCTCGCGCGACTTCTGGAAGGAGCTCGAGAGTGACGCCGATGGGGAGGGCGATGTAGACGAGATCGGCGTTTTCGAGGGCGGGGGCTAGATCGGCGGAGAAGGCAGCGTCGATGGCGTTGCGGGATTGCGCTTCGCGGAGGGGTTCTGGACGGTCCCAGCCGGTGATGTGGATTTCGGTGAGGTATTTGCGCAGGGCGAGTGCGAAGGAGCCGCCGATCAGCCCGGTGCCGAGGATGGTGACGCGGTTGATTAGATGAGGAGTCATAGAAAGTTGAAAGTTGAAAGTTGAAGGTTGAAAGTTAAGAGGAAGACGGAAGAAAGTGAGAAGCAGAAAGAAGAAAAAAAAGAAAGAGAAAGGATAACGCAGAGTCCCAGAGTGCGCAGAGGCAGCGCAGAGGGCGAAAAGCAGATTCCTCGCTTCGCTCGGAATGACAATTTTATTTTTGATATTGGTGGCATGAGCTAGGCCATGCGGCGGCCGATGGCTGGAGCGATGATGCGAAGCTCGGCCATGAGTTGGGTGAAATCGTCGGGATGCAGCGATTGCGCGCCGTCGGAGAGGGCGTGGTCGGGGTCGTTGTGGACTTCGATGAGCAGGCCGTCGGCTCCCGCGGCGACGGCGGCGCGGGCCATCGGAGGAACTTTGTCGCGGCGGCCGGTGCCGTGGGAAGGGTCGGCGAGCATGGGGAGATGAGAAAGTTTTTTGATGACGGGGATGGCGGCGATGTCGAGCGTGTTGCGGGTGTAGGTTTCGAAGGTGCGGATGCCGCGTTCGCAGAGGATAACGTTGTAATTGCCGCCCGCGAGGATGTACTCGGCGCTGAGGAGAAGCTCTTCCATGGTGGCGGACATGCCGCGCTTGAGAAGGACGGGTTTGCGAACTTCGCCGAGAGCGCGGAGGAGATAATAATTCTGCATGTTGCGCGCGCCGACCTGAAAGACGTCGACGTATTCGGACATCATGGAAATTTGCGAGAGGTCCATGACTTCGCTGACGGTGAAGAGATTGAATTTGTCGGCGGCTTCGCGCATGAGTTTCAGGCCCGCTTCGCCGAGACCTTGAAAAGCGTAGGGAGAAGTGCGCGGCTTGAAAGCGCCGGCGCGGAGAATTTTTGCGCCTGCTTTGGCGACGCTTTCCGCGACGGAAAGAATTTGCTCGCGGGATTCGACGGAGCAGGGGCCGGCGGCCACGACAACTTCATTGCCGCCGATTTTTACGCCGCGGCCAAGATCGACGATGGTGCCTTCGGGCTTGAATTGTCGGCTGGCGAGCTTGAACGGTTGCGTGATGCGCATGACTTCGCGCACGCCTTCGAGGAGTTCGAAATCGCGATGATCGAAATCGCGGTGGACGCCTACGGCGCCGAGGACGGTGTGCGATTCGCCGGTGGAGCGGTGAACGTTAAAACCTGACGCGACCAACCGATCGATGACGTGCTGGATTTGCGCGTCGGTGGCGCCTTCTTGCATGACGATGACCATGGTTAGTCCTGATTCCCTTTCGATTGCAACGAATTCTCCGCGTCAAAGAGGCCGGGCTAAAGCCCGGCGCCTACAAAGACCAAAAACCTCGACAACGACACCGAATACGACTTTGCCTTTGCACCGTTAATTCCCTTCCTTGGGGCCTCTTCCTTTGGCGCCGTCGGGGTGCATGGCATCGCGTTCGGCGGCGCGGGCTTCATCGATGATGCGTTCGAAGAGGCGGCGGATCGCGGCGTCCGTTAGCGGGCCTGGGTTAGTACGTTCGGCGTTTGCCAGGACTTCGTTTTCGCGATCGGGTTGATAGAGCGGGATGTTGGCCGCTTGTTTGAGCTTGCCGATTTCCAGGGCGCAGTGGGAGCGCTCGTTGAGAAGCTCGACGAGTTTTTTGTCGATTTCGTCGATGCGGCGGCGCCAGTCGGAGAGGTTCATGGGGCCGCCTCGCGGCGGGAAAGGCCGTGGCGGGCGCTTCTTTGAGGGAACGAACGCGAGCGGCGAGGGCTTTGGCGGCGGCTTCGATGTTGGCAGCTGAGGGATTTGCGGCAGTGGCGTTTTCAATTTCGGCGACTAGCGCGGAGCCGACTACGGCGGCATCGGCCAGGCCGCCGAGCACGGAGACGTGGCCTGGGAGCGAAATGCCGAAGCCGACGGCGATAGGAAGTTGGGTGACTTTGCGAGCGCGGCGCAGGAGCGCGGGAAGATCGTCGGGTAGGGCATCCTTCGCGCCGGTTACGCCGGTGCGGGAGATTAGATAGAGAAAGCCAGAGGAAACGGCGGCGATTCTGGCGAGGCGATCGTCGGTGGAAGTGGGAGCACCGAGGAAAATTGTGTCGAGATGATGCGCGGCTAGGATGCTGGCGATAGTCGCTTGATTCTTCGGGAGTGAGATCGGTGATAAGGACGCCGTCGGCGCCGGCGGTTGCGGCGTTGGAAGCGAATTTTTCGAGGCCCATTTGCAGGACGGGATTGTAGTAGCTGAAAAGGACGAGGGGAACTTCGCTGGATTTGCGGATTTCGCGGACGAGATCGATGACTTGGGCAAGAGTCGTGTGCAATTTCAGAGCGCGCTCGGACGCGCGTTGGATTGTCGGGCCGTCAGCGAGGGGATCGCTGAAGGGGATGCCAAGTTCGATGACATCGGCGCCAGCTTCGGATAGGGCTAGAACAAATCTATGCGTGGCGTCGAGCGTGGGATCACCCGCGGTGATATAAGCGACGATGCCGAGTTCGCCGGATTCGCGGAGCGGCGGCGAAGCGTTTGGAGATGCGGGTCGAGTTGGAGGTCGCCAGGGGCATGGTTTTTCAAGAAAGATTAGAGCAGGCGGGAATAGGTGTCCATGTCTTTGTCGCCGCGGCCGGAAAGATTGAGGATGACAAGATCGTCGGCAGTCATTTTGGGAGCGCGCTCGATTAGGCCGGCGATGGCGTGGGCGGATTCGAGGGCAGGGATGATGCCTTCGATGCGCGAGAGGAGACGGGCGGCTTCGAGTGCGGCGGAATCGGAGACGGCGGCGTATTCGGCACGGCCTTCATCGGCGAGCCAGGCGTGCTCGGGGCCGATGGCGGGATAGTCGAGGCCGGCGGAGATGGAATGCGTGGTAGCGATCTGGCCGTCTTCGGTTTGCAGAATGTACGTGTAGGTGCCCTGCAGGACGCCGGGGCGCGCGCCAGTGAATCCTTGCGCGGCGGCTAGACGCGCGGCGTGTTCACCGAGCTGGCTGCCGCGGCCGCCGGCTTCAATGCCCACCATTTTTACGGACGAATCGCGAAGAAATTGGTAGAAGAGGCCGATGGCGTTCGAACCTCCGCCGACGCAGGCGAAAAGATGCGTAGGCAAACGTTTTTCAGCGGCGAGGATCTGATCGCGGGCTTCGCGGCCGATCACGGATTGAAAATCGCGGACCATGGTGGGATAAGGATGCGCGCCGAGAACGGAGCCGAGCAGATAGTGCGTGTTGCGGACGTTGGTGACCCAATCGCGCATGGCTTCGTTGATGGCGTCTTTCAAGGTGCGGCTGCCGGAATCGACTCCGACAACCTGCGCGCCAAGCATGCGCATGCGCGAGACGTTGAGCGCCTGGCGAGCCATGTCTTCCGTGCCCATGTAGACGACGCATTCAAGGCCAAGATGCGCGGCGACGGTGGCGGAGGCGACGCCGTGCTGGCCTGCGCCGGTTTCGGCGACGATGCGCGGCTTGCCCATTTTCACGGCAAGCAAACCCTGGCCGATGGCGTTATTGATTTTGTGGGCGCCGGTGTGAAGAAGATCTTCGCGCTTGAGATAGATGCGGGGCCCCGACCCGGTCGGGGCTAGCCTGCCGAGATGCGCGGTGAGGCGCGAAGCAAATTGCAGAGGCGTGGGACGGCCGGCGAAATTTTTCAGGAGATCGGCGAATTTGGATTGAAACTGCGGATCGGTTTTTGCGGATTCATAGGCGCGCTCGAGTTCGAAGAGCGGCACCATCAGTGTTTCGGGAACGTAACGACCGCCGTAGGGGCCGAAACGCCCGGGAGTTAATGATGCGGAATGGAGAGTTGAGCTCATGATGACTTTTTCGGGAGAGAGGAGACAGACATGAATGTCTGTCCTACCTTTCCGGGAGCGAGTGCAGGCGATTGCAAAATTGAGCTCATGGCGCGGTTTGTCCTGTTTGTGGCTGGTCTGACTGCTGTAACTGCTCTTCGGTGCGGCGGACCTCGTCGATAAAATCCTTCATCCGTACATGATCTTTCTTACCAGGCTTCGATTCAATGCCGCTGGCGACGTCAACCGCATAAGGGAGCACGGAGCGAATCGCGGCTCCGACGTTTTCGGGAGTGAGACCGCCCGCTAAAATGATACGGTGGGCGGGGACGGCTCGGCGTGCGACATTCCAATCGGCGCTGGCTCCCGAACCGCCAAATTGGCCCGCACGAATGCCATCGAACAAGAAAGCAAACGCTTCGTGATACTTGTCGAGAGTCGAGAGTTGAAAATCGGCGGCGACACGAAAGGCTTTGAAAACCGGAACGGTGCGCGAAACTTCGGAGACGATGGCAGGGGACTCGTCGCCGTGGAGTTGGGCAGCGGTGAAGCGCACAAAAGCGTGGAGCGAGCTGATTTCCGAGGGCTTGGCGTTCACGAAGAGGCCGACGGCTTGGACACCTGAGGGAAGTTTTGCGCGTATGGTGGCGGCTTCGACGGTGGAAACGCGGCGAAGGCTTTTCTCATAGAAGTTGAAGCCGAGCATGTTGGCGCCCGCGTCGCATGCGGCCTTAGCGTCAGGCCAATTGGTGATGCCGCAAATTTTGACGAGGATCATGGCGTAGTTACACAGGCAGCGCGGAACGCCCGAGAAAAGTTCCCAGAGCGGCCGCGGGGTCGGGCGAGAGCATGAGACTTTCACCGATGAGGAATGCGTCGAAGCCGGCTTCGCGAAGTTTGGCAAGGTCTTCGTGGGTGCGGAGGCCGGATTCGCTGACAGCGATGCAAGTATCGGGAATGCGCTCGATCAGTTGGAAAGATGTCTCGACACGGAGGTCGAGAGTTTTCAGGTCGCGATTGTTGACGCCGATAATGCGAGCGCCGGCAGCGAGGGCGCGGTCGAGCTCGGCGGCGGTGTGCACTTCGACGAGAGGCTCCATTTTCAGCTCGCGGCCGAGAGCGATGAGGTCGCGAAGATTTTGGTCTTGGAGAGCGGCGACAATCAACAGAAAGCTGTCGGCGTCATTGGCGCGCGTTTCCCAGACTTGCCAGGGATCAAAGATGAAGTCCTTGCGAAGGACGGGAAGCTTGACGGCATTGCGCGCATCGCGGAGATTTTTTAACGAGCCACGAAAAAACTCTCCCTCGGTCAGCACGGAAAGCACGGCGGCACCCGCGGCTTCGAACGAGCGCGCCAATTCAACCGGATGGAAGGGATCGCGGAGAATTCCTTTCGAGGGAGAAGCAGGTTTCAGTTCTGCGATAATGTTTAGAGAATTGCGCGTGAGAGAGGAAGGAAAATCGCGGAGCGGAGTTGCCGCGTTGACACCGTAGCGCAGGGCCGCCTCTGGAAGGACGCGTTTGCGGTGATCGACCTCAAGGCGGCGTGCTTGCAGGATGCGGTCGAGCACGTCGCCGCCTTCAGTATGGGCGCTCATGGACATTCCTTTGTATGCTAGAGGTGGAAGATAGTGGTGTCAATTGGAGGAGCGGGAGAACTCGGAAGTTGAAAGTTCAGAATTGAAAGTTGAAGACGAAGGGTCGAAAACGGGCAGGAACCTGAGGGAACAGAGGCATCTAGTTGCCGGGAGAAGGAATGGAATACCGAGAAGAGTATGGGGCGTTGCTGGAAGAACTGGCGAAGGAGGCGGATGCGATCGCGATGCGTTTTTTCCAGACGGAAGAAATTCGTATCGACAAAAAGGAAGACGGATCGGCCGTGACGCAAGCGGATCGCGGGGTGGAAGAGATGGCGCGGGCCAAAGTAGCGGCGAGCGGGATGGCGATGGACGTCCTCGGCGAAGAAATGGGAGGCGGAAACGCGAAGGGTCCGGCCACAAACGGACGCGCTCGGCTGATCATAGACCCCATCGACGGGACGGAGGAGTTTTCGCGGGGGATCGCGACGTTTGGGACGCTGCTGGGGATCGAGCGCGAGGGTGAGATCGTGGCGGCGATGGTGAGCGCGCCGGCAATCAGAATGCGGTGGTGGGCGTATCGCGGCGAGGGCGCGTGGAGGAACGGAAAGAAAATGCATGTTTCGAATGTGGAGCGATTGAACGGCGGGATGGTATTGACGGGAGGCACCGGGCCGAACAGTAATCGACAAAACACGGAGAAAATGCGCCATCTTTTGGATGCGGCACGATATGGGCGTTCCTTTGGCGGATTTTGGAAACACATGATGGTGGCTGAAGGCGCGATCGAGGCGGCAGTGGATTTACATTCGAAGCCGTGGGACCTGGCGCCGGCGACGTTGATCGTGGAAGAGGCCGGTGGGCGCGCGACGGATGTACACGGCAAACGAACGATTTATAGCGGAAGTCTCGTGAGCACAAACGGGACAATCCATGAAGAGGTGCTCGAGCTTTTGCAGTGAGGCGGATGCGGAAGTACAAGCCGCCGGCGCGGCGCGAGATTTCTCTGCGGCGGAAATAGCTCTCCAATTTGGATGTTTCTTCCAAGACTGCAAATGCCTATGCTTTGGCTGCGGGAAAAAATCGGGCGTCGCTCCGCCGGAGAATTACGATGGACGTCAAAGCGCAAGCCGAAAAGACAGAAAAGCTGAGGAAGCTGCACCACGGGCCGCGGATTTTGGCGCTGCCAAATGCGTGGGATGTGGTCAGCGCGAGAATTCTGGAGGAAGTGGGGCATCCGGCAATTGCGACGAGCAGCGCGGCGGTGGCGTTTTCGCTCGGCTATCCCGACGGGCAGCGCATTTCGCGCGGCGAAATGTTGGATGCGGTGGGAAGAATTACGCGTGCCGTGCGCGTTCCCGTCACGGCCGACTTGGAGTCCGGCTACGGGAAAACGCCGGAAGAAATCGCTGACTTCACGAAAGCCATGGTGGCCGAGGGCGCAGTGGGACTAAATTTTGAGGACGTGACGGGAGACGATGAGAGCACGCACGTTGAGCTGGGATTGCAGGTAGAGAACATTCGTGCGATTCGAGAGACTTCGGCGGCGCTGGGAGTGCCGGTGGTGATTAACGCGCGGACGGACATCTATTTGATGCCGATCGGGCCGGAAGCTACGCGATTTGAACGGACGGTCGTGCGGCTGCGCGCGTATCACGACGCGGGAGCGGATTGCTTGTTCGTGCCGGGTTTGTGCGATCGCGAAATCATTCTGAAACTGGTGAAGACTCTTGTCGCGCCTCTTAATATTCTGGCGGCGCCGGGCTGTCCTTCGCTCGACGAGCTTGAAAAAATGGGAGTGGCCCGAGTGAGCGCGGGGTCTTCGGCGATGCGCGCGGCAATGGGCGCTTTTCGGCGAGTTGCGAAAGATTGGCTGGCGCATGGGTCTTACGACTCGTTGACGCAGGTGACTATCCCTTACGCGGAGTTGAATAGCATGATGGCTCGCAAACTCTCGTAACAACTTTCGTTCCGCTATCTTCCTTTTACCATGGCCGAGAAAAGCGCGCTGTTGACGATTTTGAATGAGGAGATCGTGGCGTGCCGGGAGTGCCCGCGTCTGGTCGAATATCGGGAGAAGGTGGCACGGGAAAAGCGGCGTGCGTTTCGCGAATGGACGTATTGGGGCAGGCCCGTGCCGGGATTCGGCGATCCGAACGCGAAGCTGTTGATTTTGGGGCTTGCGCCAGCCGCGCATGGAGCGAATCGCACGGGACGAGTTTTCACGGGTGACCGCTCTGGGGATTTTCTTTATGCGGCGCTGCACAAGGCGGGCTTTGCAAGCCAGCCTACTTCGGTGTGGCGCGACGATGGTTTGCGGCTGAAGAATGCATATATTGCGGCGACGATTCGCTGCGCGCCGCCGGCGAACAAGCCGCTCCCATCGGAAATCACAAATTGTCGAGGCTACTTGGTTCGTGAGCTGGAGATTTTGCGGCCTCGGGCAGTGCTGGCGCTCGGAAAAATCGCCTGGGATGCTTATTTAGAGATTCTGAAGCGGCGCGGGGCGATTGCTGCGAGAGCGGCGTTTCGTTTTGCGCACGGGGCGGAAGCGGAGATTTCGAGCGATGGCGCGCATCTCTTCGGCGTCTATCACCCCAGCCAGCAAAATACGCAAACTGGGCGGGTGACGCCCGCCATGTACGGACAAGTGTTGCGGCGAATTCGCCGGTTCCTCTCCCAATAGACGCTTCCGGCAGGTGGGAGATTCTTGCTGCACTGTCGGGGTTAGCATCCACTCGGGTGGCGTAAATTCCTGACACATGCCGCATCTTGGGAGAACATTCCCCGGGCTCGCACTCAACTGACTGCCTTTTCAGCCACTTACTGGCATGGCGGAAATTGACGATGGCTAGCGACTTGCAGATCGGAGCTGACGCGAAGTGAGTCCGGGAGGCAACGATGCTGGCGAAAAATTGGGGACGATTTTCTTCGGCGGCGTTAATGCTGACAGCGGTTCTCGGCTTCGGCCTGCCGTCCGCGGCACAGGAAGCTTCTCGGGATCAAGCACCGCCGCCTGGCCAAGAAAGACCGGTCCTTTCCCAGGACAAGATTGGCGCGCCTGAGGAACAACTCGAGAGGGCCGCGGACGGAAAGCGGCATGGGATGCCGCTGGAGACTTACGGCGTTGCGCCAGGGACAAGATTCCTTGTGGCGCTGGAGGATGAATTGGGCACAAAAGGCACGGCGGAAAAGGCAAAATTCAAAGTAAAAACGCTCGAGCCGCTGGAAGCGGGCAGCGGGATTTACCTTCCCTCCGGCGCGATTATCGAGGGCCACGTGAGTCAAGTGGAACCGGCAGGGGTAGCTGGCCGCGCAAGACTCTGGATAACGTTCGATGAGATTCATACTGACTTTGGGCGTTTGCCCATCGTGGCAGAAGTCGTGAGCGTGCCTGGAGACCACAGCGTGAAGAACAAAGCCGACAAGGAAGGGCTGATCGAGGGAAGAAGCAGCACGCAAGAAGACGCGGCGCAAGCGGCGGCTGCGGGAGCAGCGCTCGGCGCGGTGAAAGGCGTCAGAGACAAAGATAAAAAGGAAGCAGCAGAAGGCGCGGCGCTGGGGGCGATCACCTCGTATCTAATGGTAACTGGGCGGGGGCACGAGTTGGATCTGCCGAAGGGCGCGAAGCTGGAATTGGAGCTGGAGCGAGCATTGTATCTCGTGAAGGAATAGAGCGAGCAGTTCCTCGACCGTCAGCAAGCAAAAACCGGGTGGCGCCCAAGCAGGGCAGAAGTGCAAAACAAGAATGCGGCAAGAGTTTGTCGAATGCCGGGGAAGAGCCGGCGCAGCCCGGGGGCTGCGCCGGCTCTTCCATTTAGGCGCGAACGGAGCGCCGTCGCATATCTCGGCAGCGCGCGGAAGTCGAGTAGCGCGCGCTTGGCAAGCGTGGTGTGAGCTTGTTACAGTCGAAGTGACCAGCCTGCACCAGAATCTGCGAAAATAAGAAGAGCCGCGTGGGAGAGGCAGAATCGCATGGGCGATGAATCGAGAAGCACGGCGCGCGCGATGGAGCCGCTGGAGCGCAAGGACCGCGTGTTGATCGTCGAGGACGAAGATAACGCGCGGAAGGGTTACGAGCAACTGCTGCAACGATGGGGTTTCGATGTGCTCGGCGTGGCGACGGCGGAAGAGGCGCTGGCCAAATTCGCCAGCTATCAGCCGGATACGCTGATCGCGGACGTCGAATTGCCCGGCATGAACGGGCTGGACTTGCTCAAACAGCTTGGGCCGGAGTTGCTGGATGTTCCCGCGGTGATCATCACGGGCAAAGGAAGCGAAGAACGCGCGGTGGCGGCCATCGAGTCCGGAGCGTTCTGGTACATCGAAAAGCCGCTGAAGGGGCCGGTGCTGCGGGCGTTGCTGGACCGCGCGCTGAGCAAAGCGCGGGATGCGCGGCAACTCGTCGTCTTGCAACGGCAACTGCGCGAAGCAGGGCGGCTGGGCGAACTGGTGGGCGCGTCGAAGCCGATGCAGGAGGTTATGCGCATCGTGGAGATGGCCGCGCCGAGTTCGGCTTCCGTGCTAATCACCGGAGAGACGGGCTCTGGCAAAGAAATAGTCGCGCGGACGATCCACAAACTTTCACCGCGGGCGAATGGGCCGTTTGTGCCCATCAACTGTTCCGCGATCCCCGAGACCTTGATGGAGAGCGAAATCTTCGGGCACGAACGCGGGGCGTTCACCGGCGCGGCCGAGCGGCGCATCGGCTGCTTCGAACTGGCAGACGCCGGCACGTTGCTGCTTGACGAAATCGGAGAGATGCCTGCGCCGACGCAAGCGAAACTGCTGCGCGTGCTCGAGGACCGCAAAGTGCGGCGTCTCGGAAGCAAGAGCGAAACGCCGGTGGATGTGCGCGTGCTGGCGGCGACAAACAAGGATCCCGAGAAAGCGGTAGCCAGCGGGGAATTGCGGCAGGATCTTTATTTCCGGCTGAACGTCTTCCATATCAATCTGCCGCCGTTGCGCGAGCACAAGGACGATATTCCGCTGCTGGTGGAGCACATTTTGCGGGATGTGAACGCCAAGCACGGCAAGCACGTGCGCGGGATCGGCGCCGAAGTGCTGGATATTTTCATGAGCCATACCTGGCCGGGAAACATCCGCGAATTGCGAAACATTCTCGAACGCGCGTCGATCATGTGCGACAAGGAACTGATCACGCGGTCGTGCCTGCCGGGAGAATTTGGCAAAACGTCTCCGAAGAGCCCGGGCGATCTGTCCTCGATCAAGTTTCCCGTCGGGACGACCGTGGACGCTATGGAGCGTGAGCTGATCTTGCAGACCTTGAGCGCCACGGGAAATAATAAAACCCGGGCTGCCGAATTGCTGGCCATCAGCCTCAAGACACTCCACAATAAGCTGAAAGAATACGGCGGCGAACGCGCCGAGGCAGAGTAGGGACCTGCGATGCAGCTACGGCTGCGAACAAAACTTACGATGGTGATGACGGGACTGGTGCTGCTGGTCGTTACAGCAATGTCAGGCGTGTATCTCGCCCAAATGCTTCAGCAGGTTCTGCATCAAAGCGAAACGCGAGCGCAGGAAATAGCCGAATTTACGTTTGACCAGATCAGCGCCGCCCTGAAAGACGCTGCGGCCCAAGGCTGGCGGCCCGAGTCGAATTCCCCCGACGATACTCGGGACTATGTGGCGTACGCGTTGGGAGCAAGCGAGGGTCTGCGAGCGCAGCTCAAATCAGCGATTCAGTCGCCTTCCATCTATGAAGTTTCCATCACCGATCAGAATGGTCAGGTGGTCATTTCAAGCGACCCGGCTCTCTCTGGCAAGCACTTGGCGGATCGCGCGCCTCTCGCTCAACTTGTGCAGCGCAATTTCCTCCATCAAGTGAAGGTGCTGAGAGGAGCGCCGCAAATCTATGAATACGTTTACGCGGTTAACATCGGAGGATTGCCGTTTAGAATACGCGTTGCGATCTCGACGGGGTTGCTCCTAAACGTAATTTATCCGAGTCTCCGTACAGCCGCCACGATTGTGCTGCTGGCCTTGCTCATTTCCACGGTTCTCGCCGCAGTGGTTAGCAGGGCGGCGTTGGCGCCGCTGGCGCGTATTTCCGCGCAGTTGGACCGCATCTCCGCCGGACAGTACGACGCGCCGGTGCCCGAGGTCAGAGGTTTTGGGGGAAGTGGCGATGAACTGGGCCAAGTCAGCCGGAAAATCACGCAGGTTGGCCAGCAGCTCCGCGGAGTGCACGAAATCTTCAGCACCATGCGGGAGAACATGAACTCAGTTATGGCCGGGCTGGAAGACGGTCTTCTGCTCTTCACGAAGGACGCGCGGGCGGTGATGGTCAGCCCAGCCGCGGAAAAATTTCTTGGCGCGCCCGCGGGGCAATTTCTTGGAAGGAGGGTGACCGACATATTTCCGGTTGGGCATCCGTTGCGGGATGCTCTGCACATCGAGGGGGATGAACTGACGGAAATCGCCGCCGAAACGGAATTGAAGACGGCAGAGGGAGAAAAGCGCGTCAGCGTAAGCGTGCAGGCGATTCAAGAGGATGGGGAGCGGATCGGAGCGCTGGTGACGTTGCGCGATCTCGATTCGCTGGACAACATCAATACGCAGCTGCAGGTGAGCGAGCGACTGGCCGCGCTAGGACGAATCACAGCGGGAGTCGCGCACGAGGTCAAGAATCCGCTCAATTCGATGCGTCTGTGGCTCGAGAATTTGAAAGAGTCCTTGCCGGCAGATTCCGACAGCAGCGCGAAGCAGGCCGTGAACGTGCTCGACAAGGAGATCGACAGACTGGATGCCGTGGTGAAGCGTTTCTTGGATTTTACGCGGCCGATGGACGTGCGGCTCGAACCCACACAACTTGCGGAGTTGCTGAAAGAGGTGCTCGAGGTCGCGCAGCCGCAAATGCAAAAGGCCAACATTCAAGTGGCGCAACTCTTGCCGATCGACGTACCGGAAGTTTATGTCGACCGTGCTTTGCTGAAGCAGGCCGTGCTGAATTTGGTTCTAAACGCCGGAGAATCGATGTCCAGCGGAGGGCAACTGCGGCTGGTGCTAAGCCGCCGCGGGGAAATGGCGGAGATTAGCGTGGGAGACACGGGAAAAGGAATCCCGCCCGAGCACCGGCAGAAGATTTTCCAGCTGTTTTTCACGACGCGGCCGGGAGGAAGCGGCATCGGACTGGCCAGCACGTTTCGGATTGTGCAGCTTATGAACGGTTCTATAGACTTTACGACCGAGGTAGGCAAAGGAACGACGTTCCGCATTGAGCTGCCGCTCGCAGCCTGATGCGGAGCGCCGCGCGGTCTTACTCAAATATGACAGAAACCTCGGCGCAACCCCAGATTGCTGCGATGCAAGTTGGTGTGCGGGTTTTCTTCGGCGTGCTGGGCTCCGCAGCGATTTTGCTAAGCGGGTGTGCGGCGCGACGAGCGCCTGCGATCCCCTGGAGCACGGCAGTGCTTGTCAGACCGATCCCGCCGCAGCCTCCTTCCCTGCCCGGAGATCTTACAGATCCTGTGCCGGACCTTAGGCTGGAGATTCCGCCTCCTCCAGCACCACTCGCTGGAATGCGGACCGGCCCCGCAAGGCCACGTATCGTTGCGCCCTCTCCAAATCAGATTGCGCCGGCCGGAAAGCTTGATACACCGGACATCGTTCCAGATTTGACGTCGCAAGAATCAGCCGCGTTGCAACGGGAAACGGAGGAAAGCTTGAGCGCCGCCGAACGCAATCTTTCCGCCACGGCCGGAAAATCCCTGAACGCCATGCAATCGGATCTGGCCTCCAAGGTGCGCAGCTTCATTTCCGATGCACGGGAAGCAGGCCGAGCAGGCGATTGGGCGAGGGCTCGAACCCTGGCAAAGAAGGCCGAGGTCTTGTCGGAACAGTTGGCAAGCTCGCTTTAAATCCCGGTCTAGAAATTGAAATTCTGTCGTGTGGGATGTCCACCACGCACCTTGCAACTAAACACATCGTGTGACAGACATGCTTGGATCTGAGTTTGCGTCTTCCTCCCGGCATGAACCGTACGCCGGGATGCGCTAAGATGGCCGCATGAAGAAGTTTGACGTGGCCATCGCGGGCGGCGGCTTGATCGGCGGATCCATCGCGCTCGAACTTGCGAGAGCTGGGCTTCGTGTAGGCGTTTTCGACCGCCAGGAACCTGGGCAGGAAGCATCCTGGGCAGGTGCGGGGATTCTCTCGCCCGCGCCGGAAAGCTCGGCCACTATTCCGCTCGTGCCCTTGGGCAAGGCGAGCATGGCCATTTACCCGGAATTCGTACGCATAGCGGAAGAAATCTCAGGCCAGAGCGTGGGCTACCGTCCGAAAGGGACGCTGCAAGCGTTGTTCACGGGGGACGCGCGGGAAGAACTTAGCACTGTGATTGCGCTGCACCATGGGTTGGGGTTGAAGGCGGAGCCGCTCAGTGCAGCGGACGCTCGCGCGCTGGAACCGGCTCTCAGCGAAGAGATTGCGGCCGCAGTGCTTCGTCCGGAGGAAGCTTCCATCGACAATCGTGCATTGACGGGCGCGGTGCTTGAAGCCGCGCGGCGAAGCGGTGCGCAGTTTTTCTCCGCGAGCGGCGCGGAGGCGATTTGTCTTGAAGGCGGGCGCTGCGTTGGCGTGCATTTGAGAAACGAAAAGATCGAATCGCAGTGGACCATCATCGCGGCTGGATGTTTTTCGGCAAACATCAGCGGGGCAGCCGCTTATGCGCCAGTGAAGCCGGCGAAGGGCCAAATGGTGGCGCTGCGAGCGGAAGATTTGAAGATCGAGCGTGTTCTCTGGTCGGAGAAGATTTATCTCGTTCCGCGAAATGACGGCAGGATACTTGCGGGGGCGACCGTAGAATACACAGGCTTCGAGAAAAAATTGACGGCAGGCGGCTTGGAAAAGATCCTAGCCGCGGCGATCGAGCTATCGCCGGGGCTCTCCGAGGCGCGCGTGGAAGAAACCTGGGCGGGACTTCGCCCCGACTCGCCAGATCATCTCCCCATCCTCGGACCAACCGACATCGATGGCTTGCTCATCGCGACGGGACATTTTCGCAGCGGAATCCTCCTCGCACCAATTACGGCCCGGCTCGTACGCGAGTGGGTGATGCAAAAACGAGTCAGCGTGGATTGGGATCGCTTCAGCCCGATGCGATTTCAGTCCGCTTCCGCGCACAGCTCGTCCGCTAATAATCTCTGAAAATGGATTGAGAAGTACTGGCCGCTGAAAAGTACGCTCGATGTCCGCTTGCTCTATTGCGGCGGCGCAGGAGGCGGGGTGATAGGCATGGCCCGTCCAGTACTGCTGAATTGGATCTCGCCGCTGTCGAGTGCCAGATCGTGCTCCAGCACGATATCGAGCGTAGAGCCGCGCGGCAATTCGGCTTCTGGACCTCGCGTCAAGAGCACCGCGCCGAGTCCGGCAAGAGCTCCGACGCCCGCGCCGAGTCCGAGGCCTTTGGCCCGCCCGGCAATGGCTCCAATCCCCGCGCCAGCTGCGGTAGTTTCCGCGACCGTTTGCGCGTCTTTCCCTTTACCCCCGGCGCCAATTACTTTTCCTTCGGAGTCCATGGTCTCCTTTCCACCCGAATCTGCGCTACGTGGAGCTGCATTCAAATCCACTGTGTAGCCATTCGGAAAAATCAGAGTGTCCAGGCGCATGCGAAATTCGCCGCGCCCCTTGATGCGCCCGGGCCGCTTGGACTCGATCAGTTCTCCTCGCAGATAAGAACCCACGGGGATGACGATGCGATTGTTCTGCGTGATGGGGAAGGAGGTATGGAAGTAAACGGAATCGCCGGGCTTGGCGCCGCGCGTCGAGATACCATTTTCGAGGACCACGGCGACGCGCGTGCCCGCGGGAATCCTGATGACCTGTGTGGGAGCGGGTCTGGGCGCCGCGGCAGCCTGCTGGCGAGGTACTGGGGGCGGCGCGTCCGTCTGTGGCCCAGCGGTTTCCTGCGCACGTCCGGCTTGTGGAATAACAAATAGGCAGGCAGCTAGCACGCAGTTGAAAAGAAATACCCGACGGGGCGATTCTCTCATGACATCCCTCCGTTATGTCTGCTCCGATGCTTCTGGTTAGGTGCTGGATGCCTGAGTATATCGCTTGCATCCCCCGATGAAGAACTGAATATGGCCAGCTCCGGGCGGCAGCCGATGCTGCGTTAGCCCGTTCAGGTTAGCTCGTTCAGGTTGACGGAGCGGAAGGAAACTGAGTAGCCTCAGGTGACATCGATAAGCAATCAAGAAAGCAGGCAACGGATATGGCGAAGCTGGCGCTTATTTATGGAATGCGATTGCTCCCCGAAGAGGAGTTGGGCGAGGTAAAGGACGCCACCGTCGTGCTTAAAAATGGCAGGACGGCGCGCATTGCCATGCACCTGATCGAGGGCAGTAAGGAAGAGATTGAGGCGACATTCCACGAGTCGGTCTCTGCGTTTTTTGAAATGTATCCGGAGATTTAGAGTTCGAGGCTAGACATTCACCGTCGGCGATTTGAAAAGTATCAGCGGTTGCCAAAATTCTCGGGATCAGCGTTGGGGTCGCCGAGATTGTCGTTGATCAGCACGGTGGATTGGCCGGTGAGTTCAAAGCGCTTGCGGCATTTGAAACAAGCCACGAGATCATCGAGCCGCACCATAAAGGATGTGGCTTTGGCAAACTTTCTCCGGTCTTCTTCGCCAGCGCCGCGCGGGAGTTCCCTTTTCTTCCGGGAGACCTTCCAGCGCACGGGGAATTCAAATTCGCCGTGGCAGCTCGGGCAGACGAGCTTGATCTTTCTGGTCTCTTCTTTTTCCGTATAAAACGTGCGTTCGTCCATGGCTAAGTTGCGGGAGTGCTCACCGCATCCTCAATTGTAACAAATTCCAGGCCGAGGTCATGCCACCGAGGGAGCCAATGTTCGAGTGCCGCGAGCGTCGGCAGACGGTCGGCATTCAGTTCTCGGTGGGAACCATCATGGAGGCAAAGAATGTCACCCGTGGCGGAAGCCGAATTTTTAACATCAGCGGCCAAATTGCGTTTTGCGTGCGCGGCAATCGGCCCTAGGCGCGGAATGAGCCATTCCGAGGACGTTGCCCGCCAATCGCCGGGAATGAGCGTCCACATGACGACGAGCTGGCCAAGTTCACGTGCGGCGGGAATGACCCAGGGGTTGCGAAAGCCGTACGGCGGCCGGAACCACCGCGGCAATGCGCCGGTGGCGGCCTTGATTGAAAAATTGCAGCAACGAAGTTCGATAGTGATGCGATCCGGTTTGAGCCAGAAGAGATTGGGATGCGCGTCGGTGTGATTGCCAATGACGTGGCCGCGCGTGGAGGTTTCCTTTAGAAGTTCCGGGCATTCGCGCGCGTGTTTTCCGATCACAAAAAAAGTCGCCCGCGCTTTGTAGCGGTCGAGAAGATCGAGAAGTTTCGGCGTGATCGCGGGATTCGGCCCGTCGTCAAACGTCAGAGCTAGCTTGCGCGGCGAATTCGTGCGGCAGATGGTCGACCCAAAGAGTTGCGAGCGAGGGTAGGCCGCTCCGTAAGCACCCAGGCCTGCAGCCGCCGTAGTCAAGAGGGCCGGCGCAGCGATCATCCAGTGATTCATTGCGTACATTCTCGCACGGGGCGCCGTGTCCCGACTACCTGGAACGGATCGCTTCGCGGGTTGCCGTCGAGGGTCAGACGCGGGCACGCTGATTTGGCAGGAGTTGCGGCCCGGCGAAGAGCACCAGATTGATGCGGATTTCACCCCGCGAAATCGAGTCGAGCGGCGGTCTGGAATGCGTCAGAGGTCAGCCCATATCGAAAATCGAGACAGCGAATGTGCCAATTTGGTTCGAATTAAGGGTTGTGTTCCTCCCAGGAACAAGCGCTCTAGGCCCCGAATCGAGTGTTTTGCAAGCTAAAGAAATTAGGCGGCTTAGAGGATAAGGGCCGGGAACAGTTGGGAGCGGAGTGGACAGCCTATTGCATTAGAAACAGCCGTTGCCGTGTGTAGAAAATCAACATTGAAATACAAAAAGAGTCTGATTAGCCAGAAACCGTTCCGCATCCGAATCCTCCGCTTGTTCTTCTTCCTCGCGGGAGCATCCCTGCTGCATTCGGCGGTGCTTGCACAAGAGCAGCCTCCCGCCTGGCAAGCGGAGGTACGGAAATATGGAGAAGCAAAAGACTGGGACTCGGCAATGAAGATCGTCAACCGGGAAGTTGCTCGTGCTCCCCGGGATATGGACGTGCGTGCGTGGCGTGCGCGCGTTCTGGCATGGTCCGGGCATCTTGCGGAAGCGGAAGCAGAATACCTTGAAATCTTGAAGTACGCCCGGAGCGATCCGGATGACTGGATGGGGCTTGCAGGCGTATATGCGCGAGAGGGCAAGGCTGTAGATGCATTGCGGTCATTGGACCGCGCTGTGGAAATTGATCCAAAGCGCGCGGATCTGCTGGCGGCTCGAGGGCGCGCACTACGCGCCGTCGGCGAACGCAATGAAGCTCGCCTGGAGTTTCAACACGCGCTGAATCTCGACCCAACCAGCGTGGAAGCGCGTGCCGGGCTGATTTCGATCCGCGGCGAGCCAAGACATGAATTGCGTTTCGGCCAGGACAACGATTTTTTTAATTTCACGAGTGCGAATCACGACGGATGGGTCAGTTTGGTTTCGCAATGGACGCCACACTGGGCAACCAGCTTTGCGGGAAGCTTTTACGATCGAACCGGAATCAATGCAGGAAAATTTTCTGGCGCCGTCACCGGACGGCTGCCGCAGTGGGGATCTCTTACAGTAGGCGGCTCAACCGGGCATGACAATGGAGTGATCCCAAAAAGTGAAGCTTTTTTTGACGTTGGCCACGGCTGGAAAGTCCGCGAAACGAGTTATCTGAGCGGGGTGGAATTTGCCTACGCGCAACATTGGTATTGGTATCAGACGTCTCGGATTCTGACGCTGAACGGCACGACCATAGTCTATCTGCCGCGTAATTTGACGCTATCGATTGGAGCTACGGGCGTGCGCAGCGCGTTTTCAGGGGCTGGCGTGGAGTGGCAGCCTGCGGGAATGACGCGACTCGGATTTCCACTGGCGAGCCGGGGGGAGAAGCGGCTTTCCGGAAATATTTTCTTTGCTGTCGGTTCCGAGGATTTCGCGCAAATCGATCAAATCGGCAGATTCGCTTCACAAACGTATGGTGGCGGTTTACGCCTGCAGATCAACGCTCGGCAGGACATCACGGGCTACGCCTCGTATCAGAAGCGCACACAAGACAGAACGGACACGGGTTTCGGTTTGAGCTATGGAATCCATTTTTGAAAGGTTGTGGAGGTTAGGACCGGCCGTTCTTGTCCTGAAGGCTATCGTCGCTGCGATGGTGGCGGATGGGCTGTTGTTGGGTTTTATCCTGCTTCGGCGTTTTTACCGAAAGCGATATTTTTCGAGGCGGGACAGACGGGTCTTCGAATTGCGCCAGGTTTGGGACCGGCTGATTTCGGGGGAGATTCCGTATGAGACCTGGCGCCAAAATCCCTTTGACCGGCGAATCGTCGAGACTATCACCCTGGACGCGCTTGAGGCGGCCGGAGCAGAAGAATCGGCGCGATTGCTGAAATTCCTGCGAAAAAGCGGACTCATCGAAAAACGGATTTATGAAGCGCGCAAACACACCGGCTGGCGGCGCATGCGGGCGCTTGTGGCGCTCGGGCAAACGCGCGCGCCTGAAGGCATCTCCGCGCTAGCCCAAGGCTTGCGTGACCGCGATATTGAAATACGGCTGGCGGCGTTAAGAGGATTGGGGCGGACCGCGTCTCCACAAGCGGCGGAACAAATTCTGATTTGGGTGGGAGAGAAAGGACTGTGCGTACCGGCTCTGCCGCTACAAAGCGCGCTCATCCAGTGCTGCGCGGAGCGCCCACAGCTGCTGATTCCGTACGTCCAGCACGCAAAGGGCGCACTGCGTGAAGTGCTTGGCCGGGTGCTCGGCGAAGTGGCCACACCGTCAATGAGCGTGGACTTACTTCAGTTTATGGGAGACGAACTCGACGAGCTGCGCGCCGCCTCGGCCCGTGCGATGGCACATTCGGAACGAGGACTGGCTTTCGGTGTTCTCAACGAGTTGGTGAGAGATCCGATATGGTTTGTGCGGCTGCGCGCGATCATCAGCCTGGGTGAACTCGGCGAAGCTCGGGCCATTCCCGATCTGCTCCATGGGCTGACGGATTCACATCGGCTGGTGCGCCTACGCGCGGGCGAGGCGCTCGTCAAGATCAACGCCCCGATGGTTCCGATCTTCCAACGGGTGGTCGGAATGCAAGATCGCTATGGACTGCAGGCCTACTTGACCGCAGTCGAAAACGCCAGCTTGCGCGAAAAGCTGGAGCGGGATCTGCAAGGCGTCACGCTAGAGAGTAATGATGAGAAAGAGCGATTGTGGACCATTCTGCAGACGGGAACGCTCTCGGCGGGAGAGTCGGCGATGGCGGAGGGCAGTCCATCGAAATCGGCGTTACTCTCATGATTCACCTGCTCGATTTCTTGAATCACACGCTCTTCTGGTATTACCTGGCCAGCAATTTATCTTACCTGGTAATGTTGGTTGTCGCGCTGAAGACAACCGCGGTCCACCAACGCAGGCTGCAAAGCCATCGCCTGGACTGGTTCAAGGACTCGCCGTTGGCGCCGCCCATCACCATAATTGTTCCTGCCCACGACGAAGAGAAATCCATCCGCGTGGCGGTGCGAAATCTGCTCGAGCTGGACTACCCGCAACTCGAGGTCATTGTGGTCAACGATGGCTCGGTAGACCGCACGCTTGACGAGATGCGAGCAGAGTTCCGGCTGCGCCCAATCCGGGCGGTGTACATACCCGAAGCGCATTGCGCTCCAGTTCGTGGACTGTACCGGAGCGACGAGTGCGCAAGCCTGCTGGTGATTGATAAAGAATCCGGAGGCAGCAAAGCGGATGCCGTGAACGCGGGATTGAATGCCGCGACCTCACCCTATGTGTGCGTCGTAGACGCCGATTCAATCCTGGAGCGCGATGCGCTCTTGCGAATCATGGTGCCCATCATGGCGAACCCGAAACGCGTTGTAGCGGTCGGGGGAATCATTCGCGTTTTGAACGGATCGGAGATTGAAGGAGGGCATCTTAAGCGCGTTCGACTTCCGCGCAAGAGCATAGAAGTGATCCAAGTGATCGAATATCTTCGCGCATTTTTGATCGGCAGAGAAGCGTGGGCCCAGGGAAACATGCTGATGATCATTTCCGGAGCGTTCGGCGTATTTCGAACGGATCTGGTACGCGCCGTAGGCGGCTACCGCTCGCAATCGATTGGGGAAGATTTTGATCTCGTGGCGCGCTTGCACCGGCACCTTTTGGAAAAAGAGGTGGACTATTGCATCGACTTTGTCCCTGACCCGATGTGCTGGACGGAAGTGCCCTCGGACCTACGCTCGCTGGCAAGGCAGCGAGCGCGCTGGCAGAAGGGCTTGTTGGATGTGCTGTGGCCGAATCGGGATATGCTCTTCAGGCCGCGTTACGGCAGAATCGGTTGCTTTGCGCTGCCTTATTTGTGGCTATTTGAGTTGTTCGCACCGATCATTGAGATCTCCGGGATCGTGACCATCGTTCTCGCGGCTTGTTTGGGTGCGTTGAGCCGGGAATTCTTTTTGCAGTTCCTTTTGTTCGGCTACGCGTTTGCCACGGTGATCTCTATCGGTTCCGTCCTGCAAGAGGAAATCACCTACAAGCGTTACAACGACTGGCAGGATGTCGGCCGGCTTGTGAGCTACTGCTTCCTCGAACATTTTCCCTATCGCCAAATGCACATGGTTTGGAGGCTGCAGGGCCTTTGGCAATACTTCCGCGGCGATCTCGCCTGGAAACCATTGAAGCGCAAGGGGCTCGAATCGGCGAGCACGTGATGGGACCACAAGACGGCTGAGAACAACTCCGGTTGCGGAAGTTCGCCATGCGCGGTCCTTGAGAGAATCCCTGCGAACCAGTACCCAGCTTGCCGGCGCCTTGCTCACCAGCCTTCGCGGCGGATTAACCAGGCATCAGCCGGGCAAACCGCGCCGGGTTTTCAGATCGTTCAGCAAGCGCTCGACCTCGTTGTCGCGGTCCAAACGTGTGAGTTTCTCGCCCACGTCATCCGTCAACAGCTCGACTTCCGCGGTCGCCACAGCTTCCGAGTGGTGCACACGGTCCTTCAAACGGTCAAACGAGGCGCTTTTCGAGTTGTCGCCGAGGGCCGTTTGCGCGTGCGCCGCTTTGCCGAGCGCCACGCTGCGGCGGTGCCGAGCCAGCAGCAAATCGCGTTTGGACTTCGCTTCATCGAGCTTCTGTTCGAGCTTCAGCAACGCACTCTTCAGTGCATCGACTTGCGCTTTCTGGTCGTCCACCTGCTCCTTGTAGCTCAACGCCAGGCGCTGCGAGGTGTGGAAACGGTCCAGCGCCGCGCGAGCCAGATCGTCTTGTCCTTTGTCGACTGCAACTTCGGCTTTACGCATCCAGTCCTTCCCCAAATCTTCGTTTTCACGAAGCTTCTTTTCGAGCATGTGCTGGTCGGCGATCGAAACCGCCACCTGCGTTTTGACCTGGAGATACTGGTTCTCCATGTCCATCATCACTTGCTTGATCATTTTCTCCGGGTCTTCCGCGCGATCGATCATGTCGTTCAGATTGGCCCGGATTAAAGTGCCTACTCGTTCTAAAAGTCCCATGACATTTCTCCTTTCAAACAACTGACAAAACTCGCGGCCGCCAAGCCCGCGTCCAAGCTGAAGCAAAGCCGGCTAACGCGAATGGCTCATCAGCAGATGCAAGAGACTCGGCATATAAACAATGCTGAACGCCGCCATTTGCTCGGCCAAATAGACCATGTCACCGAAAAAATGCCGGGCGGCGAAGGTGATCACTACTACGCAGAAAATCCACAGAATCAGAATTTCGTCTTTCAACGTCATGGCCATCCCCCTGGCCTCGATCCAGCGTTCTCGGTGGGCGCTCAGGCGCCCGCCGAGAACGGAAGAGAACGTTAAGACTTCGCCGGTGCAGACGGTTTCTCTGGCTTCGCCGCCTTTTCGCCAATCAGCCGCACTTTGCTGAGCAACTCCGATATCTGCATGCCGGAGAGCGCTTCGAAGAGGGCCGGAACTTGCGCGGCGATCTTCGTAATATCGCCGGTGAGTTTGTAGGCGCCGGCCGCATCGCCATTTCCCGTCGAGACGATGGTGACTTTGTCGACCTTGCTGAGAGGTTCAGACAGCGCTCGCACGACTTCCGGCAAGCTGCTGATGAGTTTGTCCACCACCGCGGCTTGGTTGTATTCCTGGAAAGCCTCGGCCTTGATATTCATAGCCTTGGCTTCCGCTTCGCCTTTCTTGAAGATGATTTCGGCTTCGGCTTCGCCCTGCGCGCGAATGGCGGAGGCGCGGCCTTCGGCTTCGCTCATCAGGCGCTGGCGTTCGGCGTTGGCAAGCGTCTCGATGCGCTGACGCTCGATTTCCGCTTGCTTGAGCACGGTGGCAATTAACTCGCGTTCGCGGCGCGCGATTTCCGCCTCTTGCACTTTCACTTGCGCTTCACGCTCCACCTGCTGCACGCGCACGCCTTCCGTGACCACCTGCT
This sequence comes from uncultured Acidobacteriota bacterium, assembly GCA_963753745.1. Classification (GTDB taxonomy): domain Bacteria; phylum Acidobacteriota; class Terriglobia; order Acidiferrales; family UBA7541; genus Acidiferrum. The sequence continues at coordinate 428,689 of CAVWDX010000010.1, read as the reverse complement.
GCTGCATGACGTTGGTCTCGATTTCGTAGGCTTTGTCCGCGGTCGCCTGCGCCTTCTTGGTCATTTCGAGGTAGTTGGCCTTCTTGATGTCCAGGTCACGCTCTGCTTCGGCTTGCTTCGCCAACGAAGCAGTCTCCGCAGCGACGCGTTCCTGATCGGCTTGTGCTTTCGCTACGGCCGCCGCGCGAGTTGCTTCGGCGCGCTTGATGGCGATGTCGCGGTCGGCTTCGGCGGCGGCAACTTCCGCGTCACGTTTGATGCGCGCAATGTCCGGCCGGCCCATGTTGGTGATGTACTCGTTTTTGTCGCGCACCTCCTTAATCGTAAAGCTCACGACATCGAGCCCCATTTTGCTCATGTCGGCGGCGCACGTGGAACGCATGCGGTCTCCCACCATTTCCGGTTCCTTGACGATCTGCTCCACCGTGAGTTGCCCGATTATGCCGCGCAGGTGACCCTCCATCACCAGCCGGATTAGTCCTTCGCGCTGCTCCGGACGCTTCGTCAGGAACTGCTCGGCGGCAGTTCGAATGGACACGGGGTCTGATTTTACTTTCAGTTGAGCGACCGCCTCGACGGTGACGGCGACGCCCTGGTTGGTGTAAAGACTCTGCTGCGGAGCCACGTCAAACGACATCAGCTCCAGCGAGAGTTCCTTGCACTGCTCGAGCATCGGCAGAATAATCGTGCCGCCATTGGTAATCGTCCGCGGCCCGCGAATGCCGTAAATCACCAGCGCTTCATGCGGTCCTACTTTTCGCAACATTCTTGCGAAAGTCACCAAAATCACGAGGATCACCAGCACCAACAAGCCGGCCATAACCCATACACTCGAAAAATCCAACATCGAGGACCTCCCTTCTCATCCGACCGGACTGTTTGTATCGTGCTTCAGTCCGAAAAACTCTTGTCTATGCCATCGCTGCGCCTACTTCGTGAACTCTTCCCACCGCTTCACGTAGGCGATCCCGTCGTCGTAACGAGAAATCACCACCTCGGTCCCGGTCGGCAAACTCGTGCCGTCCTCGCTGCGCGCACCTGTGCTCTTGCGCCCGCCATTTTGTTCGAAGATCACTTCGCCTGTTCCGTTTTCGCGGATGGCCATGCTGACGGTCCCCACGGTTCCTTCCACGCGGTAGTCCCAGTCCAGCATCTGCCCGCTGGTCGATTTCACCATTCGAGCCATGAATTGGAAGACAATCAGCCCAGCGAAAAGCCCAGCCAGCAGCGCAAATCCGAGAATGGCCAAAGCCACCAAATGAGAGTGTTTCGTCAGGATGTAGCCCACGCCGCCGAACCAGGCCAGGAACGCCAAAATCGTCGAAGCGTCGAGCCAGGAAATATGGCCGCCGGATTTCATGGCGCCGCTCTTCAGGCTAGCGCCATGCCCATGACCGCCAACTATCATGCCGCCTGCGTGATGCGCGCCGTGGAATGGCAGATGAGTGTGAAACGGCAGATGGAAGCGGAGCACACCAGCCAAGAACGAGAGAAAGCTCAGCGAGAAGCCCACCAGGAAACAGAGCAGATAGAAATCAGACCAGGTCATAAGACACCTCGAAACGCAGCACCCCGCTGCGCAGACTGGAATTCGAGACGCGGACCCTTCGGGTCAGTTATTCAACGAACCGGGCGGTGAGTGCCCACTGCCCTGCTGTTTGCCGGAATGCAAAACTTCCCCGAGGCGTTCGGCCAACCCCGGCGTGCGAAGAATTTCCGCGAGGAGCAGCAACGCCCTGCGCGAGTCTTCGTGCTCCGCGACTGCCAAAAGGCTGCGGCGAAGTTCCGGATCGGCGGCAAACTGTTCGGCGCCACCATAGAGCCAGGAATCGATCTTGGCATCGACGGCGCGCAGCGAAGACTGCAACTCCGGCGTGTAGCCCTCCGGATCGTCTACCAGGAAACCCGGATAGACGCGGAAGAACCGCGCCAGCAGAGTGCGCGTGCCGTGCGTAAGGTGTGGCCGCGCGCCGCTCTCAATCTGCGAGAGGTACGCCTGGCTCAATCCGCGCCCCACTTCGCGTTTCATGGCTTTCGCTAATTCCTGTTGCGTCATCGGACGGCCCAGGCCGCGCAGGGAACCTTCTACGGCGCGGAGAGAACGGAGTTTGTTACCGAGAGTCATTGAAGAACCTGTATATTGCAATCTGCAAATACGTTATTACTTATCGTTATTTATGTCAAGAACTATATTCGTCCTGTTTTCATTAACTTACAGAAACATTGGAGGGTCTTTAGGTTGTGGTACGGAAAGTCTCTAACAGACGTGCGGTTGAGATGTCAGTCCGGTTTGCGCAGCGATTGCAGATCAATCCCCAGTTGCTGGCACTTCTTATAAAGATGGCTGCGCTCCAGACCCAGGGCTCGCGCCACATTCGTCATGTGAAAATTGTGCCGCTTGATTTCGCCGAGCAGCACTTCCCGCTCGAATGCTTCCGTGCGCTCGGCAAGCGTTCCGGTCGTTGCTGCGCCGCCTGTCGAGGAAGCCGCGGAACCGGCAATGGATTCTTCTCCAGGAAGGACAAGCCGCACATCGGCGGCTGTAACGGAATCTTCCGTGGAAAGCAGCACCAAACGCTCCACCACATTCCGCAACTCACGCACGTTTCCCGGCCACGCGTAACGTCGCAATTCCGCGATTGCGTCCGCTGCAAACAATTTCTCTTTCCATCCATTCTGCGCGGCCACTTGCCGCGCAAAATGCGCCGTAAGCTCCGCAAAATCTTCCGGCCGCTCGCGCAGAGGCGGCAGAACCAGCGGAAAAACGTAAATGCGGTGAAAGAGATCCCGGCGAAATGCGTTCTGCTTCACGAGTTCTTCGAGATTCCGGTGCGTGGCAACGAGCACGCGCACATTCACGCGAATGGGTTTGTCGCCGCCCACGCGCTCGACTTCGCCCTCTTCCAGCACGCGCAGCAACTTTGCCTGCATGGAGACGGGCATGTCGCCAATTTCGTCTAGAAACAGCGTGCCACCTTTCGCCTGCTCGAATTTGCCGAGATGCCGCGCCGCCGCGCCCGTAAACGCTCCCTTTTCGTGTCCGAAGAGTTCCGATTCGATGAGTTCTGCCGGAACTGCCGCGCAATTCAGCGTAATGAAAGCATTTTCACGGCGCTGCGACTTCTCATGAATCGCTCGCGCAACCAGCTCCTTGCCGGTCCCTGTCTCGCCAAGAATGCAAACGCGTGTTTCGCTTGCGGCCACGCGATCGATCTGCGCGAGCAGCTTCTTCATCGCCGGACCCGATCCAACCAGCTCGTGTTTGCCCAGCCGGTGACGCAGCTCACGGTTTTCGTCTTGGAGCCTCGAAAGCCGCAGTGCGTTCTCCACCGTGACTAGCAGCTTGTCAGTTGAGAGCGGTTTCTCCAAAAAGTCCAAAGCCCCTAATTTCGTGGCTTTGACGGCCATCTCGACATTCGCTTGGCCGGAGACAAGCACGATCGGGGTGTTCACGCCGGCTTGTTTCAGGTCCTCGAGCAACTCGATGCCGCTCTTGCCAGGCATGACCACGTCGGAAAGAATCAAATCAAATGCCTGGGCGCGCAAAAGCTCCAAAGCGCGAGGCGCGTTGTCGCACACTGTCGCTTCATGCCCCGCGAGGCGGAACGCCCGCGAGAGCGAAGCCAGCGTGCTAGGGTCATCATCAACGAGCAGAAGATGCGCTTTACGTTGCAAATGCATATCCTTTGCGGCTCTGCGTGTCAATCGGAGGCGGCCACCGTAAAGCTCTGCGGCGGTTTTGTCTCCTGTGCCGGTTCTTCCGCCGGGGCTGCCGGATGCGAGGGTTGGCGCTGCGGCAACTCAATGCGAAATGTGGTCCCATGCCCCTCGTCGCTCGAAACGGAAATGGTTCCATGATGGTCGCTGATCACCGACTGAATAATCGCGAGGCCTAGTCCCGTTCCTTGCACTTTCGTCGTGTAATAGGGCGTGAACAGCCGCGAACATTCTTCCGGGGTAAGCCCTTTCCCCGTGTCCTCCACTTCGATTCGAATTCTACCTTCGTGTTCCGAAGTGCGGATGGTCAGCGTGCCTCCCGCCGGCATGGCGTCCAGAGCATTCAGCACGAGATTTTGAAACGCACGGTGCAGCAGGTCGACGTCCGCATCGATTTCCGGCAGCGGCTCGGTTAGAAAATATTCTGGAATGACAGGAGGTTGGCCAACGGTATTGAACTGCGGTTCGAACAGGCGCACGGCATTGCGCAATGCTTCGTTCACATTGACGCGCGCAAAGTGCGGCGCCGGCATTTTCGAAAAATCGCTGAAACGGCCAACAATGGTGTTGAGATTCGCGAGTTCCGCCTTCAGTGTGGTCGTGGACTCGTTGAATACTTCCAGGAATTGTTTGGCGTCTAATTGCCGCGCCTTCTGCAGATTTTCGACGGTGATTTGCAGCGGAAAGAGCGGATTGCGCAGTTCGTGCGCCAAGCGGCGAGCCAACTCGCGCCATGCGGCGACTCGTTCCGTCTGCACCAGCTGCTCCCGCTGCGCCGCCAGTGTCCGCGTCATTTCGTTGAACGCGGAAGCGAGCTCTCCAATCTCGTCCCGGCCGCGCAAATCGATGACGGTATCCCATCGCCCGGAGGCCACTTCGCGCGCCCCTTCAGCGAGTTCCTCGAGCGGCCGCGTAATTCTTGCAGAGACCCAGAAACTGAGCAGCATACCAATCAAAATCGCCGCGCCCGCAACTGCCCCAGCGATTTGCAGAATGTGGCGCGTCAGCATCACAAGATCCCGGCGCGAGCTCCCGAGCAAAAGCACGGCCAGCAGTTCGTTGTTGCGCCCCATTAACGGAATGGCATGAAACGTTTCGGCGTCCGCGGCGTTCTGCGTCCAATCGATGGTTCGCACTAAAGGTTTCGGCTGCTTCTGAATCCGCTCAATGAGCGGCTGGAGGCGGTCCGCCTGATCGAACGGCCCGTGTGCGTCGGTCAGCGCCGAGGCCACAAAGCCTGGTTCAAGATTTCGGTACAACATCGCGCGCATCCCGGCGGGAGGAACCAGGGAGGCGAGAAAATTCTGGTCCAGCCGCCGACCGCCGATAATGTATAGGCTCTTATCGTTTCCGCCGGAGAGCATGCGGACCGCGGTCAGCGAAAGTGCCTCGCCGTCCGGTAATTCTTCCTTCCTCAAGAAAGGCGCAGAGTCATTCCAACTCTTGTTTGTGGCGACCCAGTCGTTTTTGTAGCCGACGCGTGCGGGATATTGCGCGGAAGAAACCAGCGTACCGTCCCAACTCACGAATTCCATAAAGTCTAGCCCGTGATCTTGCGCCGCTCCTGCTGCATCATGAACGAAAAGCGAGAAGTCGGGCGCGGGTCGCGCCAGATCGATGGCCACATTCAGGGTGATTTGAGCGTCGGCGATGTCTTTCACCTGTCGGACAACCTCTTCGCCGCGCTGCTCATATTCATTGTTGAATTGCGCGACGAGCGCCTCGCTCCGCTGAGCATCCTCCGCTTCAAATGCGGCTTGCGTGTAGTGCGTCACGCCATAGGCCACCAGCGAAACCGAGGCCAGCACGGTGATCAGAAAAACCAAGAATAATTTTGTGCGAAAGCTCATGGCTTTGCTCCGGAGGCGACCGCCTGCGATTGCGCGGAAGTTTGTGCTGCGGTGCCTGCGCTATTCGAAGCGTCCGGGGCCGCCGGTTCAGGAATCTCCAACCAGATGTCGGCGAGATGCCATTCTCCCCAGTGAGCAGGTCTCCAATCGCGCACCGCTGGTCCAATCCCCGCGGACTCCGCTTCTGTGATGAGTGGCAGCACTCGCCATTCCTCGAGAATCCGCCGCTCGCACTCGTAGAGCTGCTCGTGATCCGCGCTCGTGGTAATCGCCTCCGAAGGCTCCTTCAGATTATATGCCGCAAACATGGAATCAAGTTCTGCGCGCGAAGAAAGAGAGGAATAATGCCAGGCAAACAGGTGCACCGCCGCAGGAGGGTCTGACGGTGAAAGGGCGGCAACGCCAGCACGCGTGATAGACCGATGAATGACTCGGACTAATATCGCAGCCTGACGCGCATTCAGGGCCACTCGTTCTGCCAGAATTTTCGCCGGGTCGCCCGCCGGATCGACCTGCAAGCGCAGCGGTTCCGCGCCTTCAGCTTCGTTCGGAGGAAGCTCGCGACGCAATTCCTTTGCGCGTTCAAGGTTAGTGTCCACGTTGAAGAGGAAAGCATATCCCGAGAGCCACTCCGGCAAAAGGGCTGCTGCTGGCTCGGCTTGCTTCTGTAGCAACACGTTGGCCATGGTGCCGCGGTCAAGCGAAAGCGCCAGAGCTTCTCGCAGGTGAACATCCGATGCGGTGCTCTGCCCATTGTCAAATCGCAGTCCGTAAAGTGTCGCTGGCTCCGAAGTCCAAACGCGCAGATTGGCCTGCTTCGCGCGCGGCACAAGATCAGGCGCCAACTCGATCAAATCCGCCTTCCCCAGTTGCAAATCAAACATCGCGCGCAACGGCGGTACTCCGAGCGTAACATCAATCCCATCAACGAACGGCCGGCCGGACCAAGCCTCTTCATTCGCTCGGAAGAAAAGATGCCCGCCTCCGGCGAGCGAAGCGGTGTTATCTGGAGCCTCGGACTGCGGCAAAGGAGATGTTTTCTCCCTGCCCCGCTCTGTGCCCGCAGGTGCTTCTCCAAAGATAAACGGCCCGGTGCCTACGAGCGCGCCGCTGGTCATCGCTCGATAGACAAAATAACGCCCCGAAGCAAGCTGCTCCAGCAAATCGGACACCGGAACGCTCGACTCAATCACAATCGCGTTGCCGGACACGGAAATTTGCTGCGTCCCCGGAAGTAATGGTTGGAGCGCCGCCGCTACATCCGCAGCACCCAGTGGCATTCCATTGGAAAACCTCACGCCTGGGCGAATCGTAAATTGCCAGCGCTTGTTCGAAGCATCGTGCGACCATTCCGTGGCAAGCACGGGCTGAAACCGCCCGTAATTATCCATTGCCACAAGCCGTTCGAAGACCAGCGCGGCGAGCTTTTCGTTCGCAGCCCCCTCGAGCGACCCCGCTTGCCACTCGCGCGGATCGAACGACACGCTTGCGGCACGCATCTCGACGCGCAGCGTTCCACCATAGCGCGGGTTCACGGCCGCACGAGCGCAACTCGCATTCGCCAGAAATACGCTACCGAGTGCAAGCAATCGAAAGTAAGTAAGCCTCATACCGTCCAGTCTGTAAATTTCGGGCCACGGCGACAGCCTGTGCGTTGGCGTTTGAGCTCCGTCGGGGCCATATCGTTTCAGACGCGCGCAAGCCTATGATCGGTCCGGGAAATTCCATCGGATCAGAAACGGATTGTGCTCGCCGCTCATGGATATCGATGGCTTGAATTTCGTCGGTATTGGTCCAGTCGCCCCGACCGGTCACGAGTAATTGCAAGCCGCTTCCGCACCCGCTGTAAACGCTGGCGATCTCGCTGCCCCAATTCGAAAAAACCGCAATTGGCTCAGGCCCATCTTCATACAAGCGTGCCAGTCCATCTTCGCCTGTCAACATAATCCTGGTTTTTCCTTCCGTGTCCAAATCTGCCGCGGAGATCCACGGCGCCAATTTCTTTCCCGCCATCGCCTCCGGTGAAACATTCCTGACGCCAACTCCCGACGCGTTTTCCTGACATTCCCATCCTTTGGTACCCGGGAGCATGGAGAGCGTGCAAATTTCTTCGGAAAAAACGGCGGATTCCGAATCAATTCCGACACCGAAATACCCGCGCTCGACTCGTTTCGGCGCGCGATGGCGTGGAAGCCGCTCGGACCCCGTCAGAACCCATTGCTCGTCGCGCAATTTATAGGAGCTGAGCTCACGGATTCCAAGTGCGTATGCGATTTTCAAATCGGGAGCAAACACCACGTCCACAATGGGGTTGTCCTGCGAAAAGAGAAATTCTCGGTGCAGCGTGAGACTGAACATCGGTTCCGGCGCCGCCGGAAGATTCACCGGCCCGAGCGTTTCCATGACCGTTTCCGTATTTTCCTTCTGCTGAATCTGCACCACGCCGATATATTCCGCCGGATCTTGGGTCACACTCACCACAAGCTTTACGGCAGCGTCCGCTGACAAAATCTTAACGCCTCGCCGCTGCAAGTCTTCCTGGAGCACAGCCGACAGCTTTGCAAATTCCGCCCTTCGAAGCGAAGAAAGGTTCCGAAACTCGCAAGAGACCGAGGTTGCGTGGATGGAGGCCCAAACTTTGCGAGCCAACGCGCGGCCAGATTCTTCCACTGAATTGGCGCGAGTATCCTGTGGAACAAGGCAAAAAATAAGGAAAAATCCGAGGAACTGGCAAACGACCGAACATCCGCGCGCTCGCGGCAGGGACAGATTTTGCTTGGCGGACACAGGCTTGCCGCATGATGATAGCACGCCTGCAAACCAGGGTAAGGAGTACCCGGCCTGGATGTGCCGTAGCCATCCGTACGATATGCAAGATTCCCGAATTTTGTGCCGCGGGCAGGGCCTGCTTGTGGCAAAAGGCCGGCTCCTCGCGAAACTTTTTGCGTGGACGTGCGTCTTTCTAAGTAGCCAGGTTTTCGGGGTAAATTTCTGTCTTCGAGGATGATCAGAATGTATCGAATCACTATTCGTTTGAATGCAATGCTGTGGCTGGCCTTCGCAACGATGGTCTGCCTGTCGCCGCTGCCCGCTCATGCGCAGTCGGCCACCGTCGCGGATCAAGCGCCTCCAGGACCCACGCGCCTGTTGCGATTCGCGGACATCTCGAAAGACAAAGTTGTATTTGCTTACGCCGGCGACCTGTGGATTGCTGCGCGCGAAGGCGGGGCAGCCCGCCGGCTCACCTCACACGTCGGCGACGAGCTCTATCCGAAATTCTCGCCCGACGGCAAGTGGATCGCCTTCACCGGCGAGTATGATGGCAACCCGGATGTTTATGTGATTTCTGTCGAAGGCGGCGAGCCCAAGCGCCTCACGTTCCACCCCTCGAACGATATTGTCCTCGGCTGGACGCCTGACGGCAAAAACATCCTCTTTCGCTCCGATCGTTTCAACGAGCCTCTCGGCCGCTCCACGCGCCTCTATCTCATTTCGCCGCAAGGTGGCAGCCCGCACCCGCTCCCGGTGCCGCGCGGCGACCTTACTTCCTTTTCCCCCGACGGCACCAAGATCGCCTACCTGGAAACCTCTCAGGAATTCCGCACCTGGAAGCGCTACCGCGGCGGCTGGAGCCTTCCTATCGCCATCTACGACCTGAAGAAAAACACCTACGAAGAGTTGCCGAAAACTGCGGGCATGGACATGTTCCCCATGTGGCACGGCAACTCCATCTATTTCATCAGCGACCGCGATGGCATCATGAACCTCTATAGCTACGACCTCTCTTCCAAACAAACCAAAAAGCTCACCGACTACAAGGAGTTCGACATCAAATGGCCCAGCCTCGGTCCGGACGCCATCGTCTACGAAAACGGCGGCTTGCTCTACGAATACAATCTCGAAAGCGGCAAAACGCTTAAACTTCCCATCGAAGTCCGCGCGGAAGACCTTGAAGCCCGGCCAGAATTCAAGAGCGTCGCTCAAGCCATTGGCAGCGGTGCAATCTCTCCATCTGGGGCTCGCGCCGTCGTCGAAGCCCGTGGCAATATCTTTACTATCCCCGCCGAACACGGTAGCGTGCGCGCTCTGACGAACGACCATTCCAGCGTCCATGAACTCAATCCCGTCTGGTCGCCCGACGGCAAGTCCATCGCCTATCTCTCCGACAGAACCGGTGAGTACGAACTCTACACGCGCCCACAAATGGACGGTGACGAAACGCGCATCACCACGGATGGAAAAATCTATCGCTTTGGCCCTACCTGGTCCCCCGATAGCAAAAAGCTCGCCTACTGGGACAAATCCAACCAGCTCTGGTACGTGAGCCTCGACGACAAGAAACCTGTCCTCGTGGACGCCTCCGAATACGGCCTCATCGCGGACGCTTCCTGGTCCCCCGACAGCCTCTGGCTTGCCTATTCCAAGCCTCATCGCCGAGGCGCCAACGATGTTTATCTCTACTCGCTCGCGTCGAAGAAAATCACGGAAGTCTCTAGCGGCTTTTACAGCGACAACAATCCTGTCTTCGACACGGAGGGCAAGTATCTCTATTTTCTCTCCACGCGCTATTTCTACCCCAGCCTCGGCCAGCTCGACCAGCGCTACAACTACTACTCCACCGACGGCGTCTTCGCCGTCACGCTAAAAGCTGACGAACCCTCCCCATTCAAGCCTCAAAGCGACGAAGAAAAAACCGCCGACGAGAACAAGGAGAAAAAGTCCGACGACAAGAAGGCTGACTCCGCCAAACCGGGCGAGCAAAAATCCGATGAACAAAAAGAAGAGAAGAAAGCAGAAGCCGTCAAGCCCATCCAGATCGATCTCGATGGCATCGCCAATCGTGTGGCGCCGGTGCCCATCGAGCCGGGCATTCTAAGCAACCTTGCCGCACGCAAAGACAAATTCTTCTATGTCTCGACTCCCATGGAAGCACGCCAGTTCGCCATGCCGGAGGAGCAGGGACCAAAGAACGTGTTACACGTTTACGACGTTACCAAGCGCGAGGATAAAGTCCTGCTCGAAGGCATCGACGGCTACGACATCGACAAAGATGGAGGCAAGGTCCTTTACAAAGCCGGGCCCGTGATGGGCATCACCGACGCTGTTCCCGGTAAGGCCAAAGTTGGCGCAGGCAAGCTCGATCTTAGCGGCATGCAAGTGAAAATCGATCCGCGCGAAGAGTGGCGCCAGATTTACCACGAAGCCTGGCGCATCGAACGCGATTTCTACTGGGATCCCAACATGACCGGCCATGATTGGAACAAAATCGGGGCGCGCTACGAAGCGTTGCTCCCCTGGGTCGCGCACCGCAGCGATCTCAATTACCTGATCGGCGAACTCATCTCCGAGCTCAGCACCTCACACACGTATGTCGGCGGCGGAGATCAGCCGAAGACGCCGAAGGTGAGCGTTGGTATGCTCGGTGCGGATTACGAAGCTGACGGCGGCTTCTATCGCATTACGAGAATTTATCCCGGCGAAAACTGGAATGATGCCACTCGTTCCCCGCTGACCGAGCCAGGCCTCAAAGTAAAAACCGGCGATTACCTGATCTCCGTCAACGGGCAGGAATCGCGCGCATCACAGGACGTTTACTCCTACTTCCAGGACCTCGCCGGAAAACTCGTCACATTGAAAATCAACAGCAAGCCCAGTGCCGAGGGAGGATGGGAAATTACCGTGAAACCCACCGGAAGCGAAACGGGCGTGCGCTATCTGGATTGGGTGGACTCCAACCGCCGAAAAGTTGCCGAAGCCACTGGCGGCCGCATCGGTTACATGCACGTTCCGGACACGAGCATTGCCGGCATCATCGATTTCGATAAAGAACTCACCGGACAGCTCGACAAAGACGGCATCATCGTGGACGAGCGCTACAACGCCGGCGGACAAATCCCCGATTTCTACACGGAAAAACTTAAACGCTCGCTTCTCGCGGTCATCTCGGTCCGCGATGGCAAAGATATTCCCTACCCGCCCGTCGCGATCTACGGACCGAAAATAATGCTCGTCAACGAACTCTCTGGCTCCGGCGGCGATCTCTTCCCGTGGCTCTTCCGCTTCGAAAAAATCGGCCCGATCGTCGGCACGCGAACCTGGGGCGGCCTGGTCGGCATCAATCGCGGCGCGCCATTGCGCGACGGCGGTTATGTCACCGCGCCCTCGGCAGGCTTTTATTCCTGGGACAAGGGCTCTTCGTCATGGGTCGTCGAGAATCACGGCGTTGATCCCGATTATGTCGTGCCGGAGCGTCCCGATCTCGTCGTCCAAGGCCACGACCCACAACTCGAGAAAGCCATCGAGCTGGCCAAAGAAGCCCTTAAAGACTACAAAGGTCTTCCCCCCCGACCAAATTTCCCGGGCTCAAAATAACAGGTGTAAGTTACCTCCGCTCCATTCTCATGCTCCACAAACAAAAATGGCCGGCTGCAAGCCGGCCGTTTTTGTCCTTTGTCTAATGGAATGATTCAACCGCTAGCCGAGTAGCGCGGTCCGCATCGCTGGCGTCGGAATAACCTCTGGCAATCTCGGCGAAGCGCGGCGGTGCTTGCCTGCATGCTCATGATCTTTCCTCCTTCCAACAAAGCGTTCCGGGCCACCCACGGGGGTATTGGCTAGCGGAACCCAGCAGCGCAGGCTTGAGCCTGTGCAATCTCCAGACAAACTCCTACGGCCTTTTCGGCGAGCGCCTCTGCGCACTGACTGCGGGCGCCATGCCATCCGATCCCGCCGTGTCATCCTGCCGCGCCGAGTTGCCTCCACTCGTCACTCCTGCAAACGCCGAGCGAAATACGTCGCTGGCAAAGAAATTCTTCCCGTCCATCGGCACCATCATGATCTGCAGCTTGTCCGAGAGCCGCTCGGCAATAATTTTCTGGATCAGCATCGGATTCTGCTTCAATACGGCCGCTTCGAACTTCATGCGCTCGGAATCCGCCGCTGCGGTGACACGAATATGATTGGCTTCCGCTTCCGACAAATTCTTCTGGCGCTCGACTTCCGCCTTGCTGTCGATGATCTTCGCCTGCGCCGCGGCTTCCGCGTTTTGCAGTGTGGCTTCTTTCCGTGCCTCCGCCTCGAGCTTGCTCTGCTCGATCTGTTTCTGCTTCAGCGGCAGCGTATATTGCATCGCGTCCGCTTCCGCCTTGGCCTGCAGGACGTGCACCGCCGCCTGTCCTTCCGCCTGTTTCACGTCGCGCGCCTTCTGCGCCTCCGCCTCCAGCTCGGCGATCTTCACTTCCTTCTGCTTGATCTCTTGCTCAGTTCCCAGTCGCTCGTTCTCCTGCTCTTTCAACATTAGCCCTTCGAGCCCTTTCGCGTACTCCGCGGGTAGCTGCAAATCGCGCAGCAGCACTTCGCGCACCAGAATTCCGTCGCTCTCCAGCCGCGTGGTGATTGCCGCCGCGGCTTTCGTGCGCAGCTCCTCCCGCTTCGTCGCGAAAATTTCCTGAGTGATGTAATTTGGCGCAAGTTGCCGGTAGATCGTTAGCACCACGGGTGCGACCACTTCCTCGCCAACCGGCTGCGGCAAATTCGCATGAATCGCATCCAGCCGCCGTGGGTCAAGCCGGTATCTCACGGAAACGGCCAAGCCGATGTTCAACCCTTCCCTGGCCTGTACGGTCAGCACATCCCCTTCCGCTTTAAGCGATGGGCTCGCCAGTGTCGAGTACACCTGCTCTCGCGTGTCATACAGAACCACGCTATCGATGAGCGGCGTGACGAAGTGCACTCCCGGATACAGCGTGCCGGTCCGCGCGCCCCAAATCTGGCTGACGCGAACGCCTGCGGAGCCGTCCGGAATCACCACGATGCTCAGCGCCAGAAGGATGGGCAACACTCCCGAGACCGCAAGCCGCTGGGCTAGCCGCCAGCGGACGGGCCCGAAAGGGCGGTGTGCCGTTATTCCAGTTTCCGCACCCGGTTCACTTGTCTTGCTGCGCACCAGGAGCCGCCGCAGTTGCTCCGAAATATAAATGTCATAAGCCACCAGCGCCGCGGAGCTCCCGAATAGCCCGAGTCCCAAAAACATCAGCAAATACTTCAAAGCCAGCATGGTGTTGCTCCCTTCCCTCTCACTCCCGGAGGTTGCGGCGAAGAGGTGACCTTCAACTCCGCCGCTCACGTTGGGCCGGGAATCCTGCCCGCTAACTCTCAGGCCGTGCCGTCTCTGGTCGCGACGCTTACCTCTGCGACGCGTAGGTCCGCGTCACTTGTGTCGTTCTTCGCGCCAGGCTTATCGGAGCAGAGGGGCGACGCGCTGTCGCCGGCTGCATCAAGACAAACATCGCTCGCAAGAGCATCCAATCAAACGCGAAGGCGGTAGCCGCCGCAAAAATCGTGACAACAGCGAGTGTGGCAAAATGCAGCGTGGCAATCATGTTGTACCTCCCGTGTCTGGCAATGTCCTGCGCCAATGGGAATCGCACGCCGAGCGCCATGCTCAATGCATTGAAAATAAGCGACTTATCTGCAGTGGGGAGAAACGCCATTGTGGGAAAGAAACCACGCCGTGGCCAGCCAGACGCGCTGCGCACTCCTCTGTTTGGCCTGGCGGCCAATCGGAGCTATTGTAATAGTGTTAGGAAAAGTGCACGGAAGGACGAAGCGCGCAAACCTGCATCGCTGATTTCCTTTGGCGACGGTATCCGCTTCCGCCAAAAAACTTAGATATGGCGCAACGCTCCGGAATGCGGCTGGGCAAAATCCTCGGAATACCCATCTATCTTCATTCCACGTGGATCATCATTTTTGCCGGCATCACCTATTTTCTCTACGTCCAGTTCGCTCAGCAATATCCCGCCTGGTCGCCCGCCCAGCATTTGAGCGTCGGCGTATTCACGAGCGTTCTCTTTTTTTGCTCCCTCCTTTTCCATGAACTCGCCCACAGCGTTGTCGCTCAGCACTATAAGATTCGCGTTCTTTCCATCACCCTGTTCATCTTCGGCGGTGTCGCCAGCATCGAGCGCGACCCCTCGAAGGCCATCCAGGAATTCAATATCGCCATCGCCGGCCCCATCGCCAGCGGGTTTCTTGCCGCGTTCTTCTTCGGCTTGGCTCAAGCATTTCCTTCGAATCAGATGGTGAATGCCGTCTCCACCTGGCTTTGGACCACAAATCTCCTGCTGGCGGTCTTCAATCTTCTCCCTGGCTTCCCGCTTGATGGCGGCAGAATCTTCCGCGCCATGATCTGGGGCGCCACCAAAAATTTCTCCAAAGCCACGCGCATCGCTGGCGCCAGCGGCAGAATGATCGCCTACGCCATGATCCTTCTTGGCGGCTTTGCGGTTTTCAAAGGGTTCGTCGGGCAAGGACTCTGGAGCGTTTTCATCGGCTTCTTCCTTCTCAACGCCGCCCAGGAAAGCGTTGCCCAAGCCGCCATTCGCGAAACTCTTTCCGGTCTCCGCGCCGCCGACGTGATGAGCCACGAAGTCCCCACCGTCGGCCGCGCTAGCTCCCTCGAAGAGTATGGAGCCGAAGTCCTGCGCACCGGCCGCCGCTGCCACCTTGTCATCACAGACGACCGCCTTGTCGGGATGATGAACGTCCACAGGCTGAATTCCGTCCCGCGCGACGAGTGGGTCCACAATTCCGTTCAAGCCGTCATGATTCCCCGCGAGCGCATCCTCTGGGCCACTCCAGACGAACCGCTGCTCGGCCTCCTCGAACGCCTCCTCACCGCCGACGTCAACCAAATGCCCATCGTTTCCGGCTCCGATGACGGGGCCGCTCACATCATCGGCATGGTCTCCCGCGATTCCATCCTCCGCGTTATGCAAACTCGCACCGAACTCGGCCCGCTCTCCTACAACAGCATCGCAAGCAAATAGCCCCATCCTAACCCGGGCTGTTTCAGCGAAACTCTCTGCGCATTCGAGATTTCCATAATTCCCCTCTTCATCTTCATTCACCCCTGAAGTCATCTTGGGTATAGGATAGTTGTCTATCCCGAAGGAGGACGATCATGGCTAAAAAGAGTAAGCTCACACGAGTCGCGGCGAGCATCGGCGGGGCATTCGGCAAAGCCGACCGCAAAGCTCACAAAGTTGTGCAGGCCGGAACGCTGGCAAAAAAAGAGCTTCAGGCAATCTCCAAGCAGGTCGATGCTCTGAAGCGCCAGTTGGAGAAGACCACCAAGCACCTCAAGCGCGCACTGACCTAGATTCAAAGCGCTGCCCAAGATCTCAGACGCATCAATCTGGACCCGTTCCCCTGCCGCGAGCGGATTGCTACTCTCATTGTGTACACATTTTGTCTTGAAACAGCATGTCGCTCCTCGCCTATCCGCGTCCGCAACTCCGCACTTCGAATGTCCATCTGATTGGTTTATAATGCGCCGCCCGCAGGGTCGACAACCTGAGCACGAATCTGCAAATCAAACGGGGAGAAGCGTAACCATGAAATTGGCGAATTTGTGTAGGTCTCTGTCGTCGCGAAATCCGCGTTGGCTCCGTTGGGGCTCGACCGCTCTGCTCATGGCTTCTGCCATTTTTGTGGTTAGCCTCCCCGCGCAAACTCCCGCGAACTCCCCCGGCGCAGTTGGCGCGGAGCCGCCCGACGCCTCACCCGCTTCTCCCACTCCCATTCACACGCCAAACTACGCCCTCGAAGCCCGCTTCCTCCCCGCCAACATGAACAAACTCGTCTTCGACCTCTCCGTCACTCCGCGCTGGTTCACACTCTCCGACAAATTCTGGTACAGCTATCGCACCAGCGACGGCACGCACTATTACATCGTCGACCCCGTCAAAAAATCCAAGTCTCTTCTCTGGGACAACGCCAAAGTCGCCGCCGCTCTTTCCCTTCTCACCAATTTTCCCTATGACGCGCAGCATCTCCCCATCAAGCGCCTCAAGCTCGTCGACAAAGACACGCGCATGCGCTTCGAAGTCGAGATTCGTAAAGACGGCGTCGTTCCCAACGAGCCCGAGAAAAAGATCCAAAACGACGGCAGCCAACAAGGTAACGAAAACGAAGTTAAACAAGAGGAGGGCAAGCAAACCGAGCAGCAAGGCCAGCGCTCCGATGCTTCCGGCCAGCCCGCGGAGCCGAAAGAGGAAACCCGCACTCTCGTCTTCGAATACGATCTCGCCACCGGCAAAGTTGCGCGCCTCGACAACGTCGAGCCCATGAAACAAAAACCACTGTGGGCTTCCATATCTCCCGATGAAAAAACCGTCGTCTTCGCCCGCGGCCACAATCTCTACATGATGGACGCCGATAACTACGCCAAAGCCCTGAAAAAGGCCGGTGACGCAACCATTGTCGAAACCCAGCTCACCACCGACGGCGTCGAAAAATTCAGTTACGCCCGCCGTCTTCTCCCCGAGCAGGAAGACGCTCTCAAAAAAGAAGACAAGGGCGACACCAACAAAGCCGGCATTCGCTCCCCCGCAATTCAGGTTCACTGGTCGCAAGATTCCAAAAAATTCGCCGTCGTTCGCGAAGACGAGCGCAAAATCCCCAATTTCTGGGTTATTCACTCGCTCGCAAATCCTCGCCCCATCCTCGAATCCTATCCGTATCCGCTTCCCGGCGAGCAGGCCATGCCTATCTATCAACTTGAAGTGCTGGACATCGCCTCCAAACAGCTTGTCGTCGTCCAGGCCAAGGACTTTCCCGAACAGGAACTCCGCATCGAAGACGCTCCTCTTCTCGAACGCGATCGCGAAGAAATGCGCGAGGAGCGCGAAGGCCTGCAGGAAGGCGCGCCATTTCCCGTTTCTCGCGTCACCGCGCGTTGGCTTTCCACGACTTCCGAGAAACTCTATTTCACCAGCACTGATCGCGATTTTCGAAAAATCGATGTCAACGTCGCCGATACCTCCACCGGCGCCTCAAAAACCCTTATCGAAGAGCGCTCCAACGTCTGGCTCAGCGTCAAGCCTCTGCGCCTCATCGGCAACGGCCAGGAATTGATTTGGTGGTCTGAGCGCGATGGCTGGGGCCATTACTATCTCTTCGACGCCGCCGGCAAGCTCAAAAACCAAATCGCTTCCGGCGAGTACGTCACCGATCAAATCATTTCGCTCGATGAAAAGACGCGTGCCATCCTTTTCACCGCCAATGGTCACGAGCGCGGTGAAGATCCCTATTACGTTCATCTCTATCGCATCAATCTTGATGGCAGCGGCCTTCAGCTTCTCACTCCCGGAAATTTCTCTGGTTCTTTCAGCGCTCCGGACTCCGGCAAGTATTTCGAAGACACTTACTCCCGCGTCGACACCGCTCCCAAATCCATTCTCGTCGATGCGCAAGGCACCCATCTGCTCGATCTCGAAACCACCGATGTTTCTCAACTCCTTGAAGCCGGCTACAAATTCCCCGAAACTTTCAAAGTCAAAGCCGAAGACGGCGTCACCGATCTCTACGGCGTTATGCACAAACCCTTTGACTTCGATCCCTCCCGAAAATATCCCCTCATCGAGTTTGTCTATCCCGGTCCGCAAACCGAGGAAGTCAATAAAACTTTCTCCCCCAAGAGTCCCAATGTCCCCCTGGCGCAGCTCGGCTTCATCGTCATTGAAGTCGGCGCTCGCGGAGGCAGCCCGCAGCGCGACAAATGGTATGACAGCTACGGCTACGGCAATCTCCGCGACTACGGCCTCGCCGATAAAAAAGTCGCCGCTGAGCGCCTTGCCGCCCTTCATCCCTACATCGATCTCTCCCGCGTCGGCATGTGGGGCCATTCCGGCGGCGGCTTCATGACTGCTGCGGCTCTCATGCAGTATCCCGATTTCTACAAAGCCGGCTGGTCCGAATCCGGAAATCACGACAACAACGTCTACAACCGCGACTGGAGCGAAAAATACCACGGTGTCCGCGAAGAAACTCTGAAGGACGGCACGCAAAAATATGTCTACGAAATCGACAAAAATTCCGAACTCGCGAAAAATCTAAAGGGCCACCTTATGCTCACCACCGGCGACATGGACAACAACGTCAGCATGGTCAACACCATGCGCGTCGCCAACGCCCTCATCAAAGCCGACAAACGTTTCGAAATTCAGGTTTACCCCGGCATGCGCCACTCTTACATGCCCATCGCCAGCTACGTCGACATGGCTCGTGGTGATTTCTTCGCCCGCTGGCTCCTCGGCTCCTACGACACCGGCGCGGACATCATACAGCTCCAAAACGGACGCCAAGCCACCCCCAGCAAAAAATTCAAGGAGTAAGGTCAGTCTCTCCAAATCAGACTGGTTGATCCGCAGCCTATGAATAGGCGATTTTCAGCTCGGGAATTATCCGAGCCACTGCGGGTTGTGGGCAGTGCCGTCGAATTGCGTGGTTGTCTTATAAAGTTCGAAGTCGCCATTGCGTGCGGCGGCGTCTGTTTTCGCGAGCAGGGCGGCGACTTCAGCGGCCTCGAGCGGGCGAAATGTCTTCGCCGCTTTCAGCGCTTGGGCGAGGTTTTCCATGGAGTCGCAGCCAGTAATCACGACGCTCGTCGGCAGACTCATGGCGTAGTGCAGGCATTCGATGGGCTCGACCGTTTTGCTCTCGAGAATCAGGCCCGCCCCCATCGGCTTCATGCCCAAGATGCCGATTCCCTCCCGCACTGCAACTGGTACAACTTTTTTCTCGAAGCTGTGGAAGTGCGCGTCCATCAGATTGAGCGGCATTTGCACGGCGTCGAAATGAAACTGATGCGCTGCGGCAACTTGCAGCATTTTCAAATGAATGTCGGGATCCTTGTGACCGGTGAACCCGATGTAGCGCACCTTGCCTGCTTTTTGTGCTTCGAGCACGGCTTCCATGCCGCCGCCCGGCGCAAAAATTTTGTCGGAATCATCCATGCGGATATTTTCGTGGAACTGTAGCAGGTCCAGGTGGTCCGTCTGCAGCCGGCGAAGCGATTCTTCCAGTTGCTGCGCAGCGGCCTTTTTCGTGCGGCCGTCGATCTTGGTCATCAGGAAAGCCCGCTGGCGGTAGCCGTCGCGCAGCGCCTTGCCCATGCGCACCTCGCTGTCCCCGTCGTGGTAGTCCCAGCAGTTGTCCAGAAAATTGATCCCGCTGTCAATCGCAGTGCGAATGAGGCGGACGCTTTCCTGCACGTCCCTGGGGTTTCCGATGTGATAGCCGCCCAGCCCGATTGCGGAGACTTTTGCGCCCGTGCGCCCCAGCGCTCGGTAAGGAACTTCGCCCTCGGTGCTGGCACTCCCCGCTGCCCAAGACAATTTCTCCGCGCCAGCGGCACACGTCGCCGCAACAGCTATCTCCAAAAATTCCCGCCGAGAAACGCCCGAGTCCCCCGATACAACTGAATCCTTAGTTGCGCCCCTGTCAGCCGGATTTGTGTTTCCGGATGTGTGAGTGAATTTCGGCATATTCCCCTCCCCGCAGCTAGGGCTGAAGCCCCCATAGTACACCCATAAATAAGTGCCCGCGCCCGGCCTCCGCACTCCGGCCTGCTGGTACACTACTTCGCGGAATGAGTTCGCCCTTCTGCAATGTCGCACTGCCCGTTCCCCTACGCACGACGTTCACCTATGCCGTCCCCGAAGCCCTGCGCGGCTCGGTACAGCCGGGCAGCCGCGTTCTCGTTCCGTTTCGCCAGAAATCCATGGTCGGCGTTGTTGTCGAAATGGACGGCCAGCCGCCGGCGAACGCCAAGCTCCGCGAAATCACTAAAGTGATGGAATTTGCCCCGGCACTCACTCCCGAGCTCATCGAGCTTGCGGGATGGATCTCCAGCTATTACCTAGCTCCTGTCGGCGAAGTCTTCCGCGCAATGCTGCCACCGGTCACCGAGCTGAATTTGCGCCGGGAGATCATTCTGACGACGGCGGGCCGCGGTGCGACGGAAAGTCTCGGCGGCGGAGAACTTTCCCACGGTCTGACCGCCGCGGAAGCTGCGTTCCTCGAAAAAGCCAACGCAAAGAAAACCCCTGTTCTATTCAGCCTTGCTGCGAAGATGGGCATTTCCACTGCTGCTTTGCGACGGCTGCAGCAGCGCGGCCTGATCGAATTACGAGAGAGCCTGCAGCACACGAAAAGAAAATCGCAAACGATCGTTTCCTGGAAAGAGTTTGTAGAGAACGCGGAAAATCCACTGAAAGAAAAAGAAGCCAAAATTCGCGCGCTCCTCGAAACCGAACGCGGCCCTCTACCCTTACCCCAGCTTCTCAGGCTCGCGCAGGTTTCGCGCAGATTGATCGACCGCATGCTCGCCGACGGCTTGCTCGAAAGTTGGGAGGAGCCCATCGATTCCGCAGAAGACCCGTTCGACACGGGATATACGCCGCCCGCCCACGCCTTGAACGAAGAGCAAGAAAGTGCCATGAAAGCCATCCGGGCGCGTCTCGAGTTGGGCGAGTTCGGCGTGCAATTGCTCCACGGCGTGACCGGCAGCGGAAAGACGGAAGTCTATTTGCGTTGCGTCCAGGAAATTCTGGCGCGCGGCAAAACAGCGATCATCCTCGTGCCGGAAATCGCGCTCACTTTGTGGATCGGCCGCCAATGCCGCTCGTGGTTTGGAGCGAAATACGAAGGCGTCGCGGTTCTGCACTCCGCACTGAGCGACGTCGAACGCGCCCGCGAATGGTGGCGCGTCCGCAACGGCGAAGCACGCGTCGTCGTGGGCACGCGTTCCGCGGTGTTTGCGCCACTGCAGAATGTCGGCCTGATCATCGTCGATGAAGAGCAGGAAAACAGCTACAAGCAGGAAGAGACGCCGCGTTATCACGGCCGCGACGTGGCCATCGTCCGCGCCAAAAGTGAAGGTGCTCTCGCGCTCCTCGGTTCGGCCACGCCCTCTCTTGAAACCTATCACCACGCGCTCACCGGAAAATACGAACTCATCACCATCGCCTCGCGAGTCGAAAATCGCTCGCTCGCGAGCGTCGAGATCGTCGATCTCCGCGAGGACTTTCAGCAAACGCACAAGACCAGCCCTATTTCCGCGGCTCTTCATGCAGGACTACGGGAATGCCTCTCCAATAAAACGCAGGCGCTTGTGCTCATCAACCGCCGCGGATATTCATGGTCCGTTTTGTGCCGCAGTTGCGGCGCAAGCGTACAGTGCGTGAATTGCAGCATCTCCATGACCCATCACAAGACCCGCAACCGCCTCGAATGCCATTACTGCGGCTCGATCCAACCTGTGCCAAAGCAATGCCCAAAATGCCAGTCGCAGTACGTTTATTTTTTTGGCGAGGGTTCCGAGCATCTCGAGGAAAGATTGCGCAAGGAGTTTCCGGGCGCGCGCATTGCCCGCCTCGACCGTGACACCGCGCGCACGAAACGCCAATACCAGGAAACGCTCGGAGCATTTGCCGGCGGCGCACTGGACGTTTTGGTCGGCACGCAAATGCTCGCCAAAGGCCACGACTTTCAGCGCGTCACTCTCGTCGGCGTCGTCTCCGCCGACTCTTCGCTGAGCATGCCGGATTTTCGCGCCGCAGAGCGCACCTTTCAATTATTGACGCAGGTCGCGGGACGCGCCGGACGTGGCGAATTGCCCGGCCGCGTGCTGGTCCAGACCTATTACCCAGAGCATTATGCGATTCAGGACGCCGTGAAACAGGACTACGCTTCCTTCTTCGAGCGCGAAATGCATTTCCGCAGAATGATGGCCTATCCGCCGCTCACCTCGCTGGCCAATGTGATCGTGCGGGACCTCAGTCTCGAAAAAGCGATTCGCTACTCGCGCAAGCTCTCTGAATATTTCTCGCCACACGATGGACATCTCGTGCGTATCCTCGGCCCTGCAACCGCACCTCTCGCACGCCTAAAAAAAGAGCACCGCTTCCAGTTTCTGCTGAAGTCGCCGAAACGCTCGGTTCTGACAAAGCTCCTGAGCGGCGCCATGGCGTACTGCGACGCCCAGGAAATTCCGCAGACCGCGGTGTTGGTCGATATGGATCCGCTCAGCCTATTTTGATTCCCGTGGAGTGCGGCAGCCGCGCTGCCGCCTTCGCAGCCGCCAAACAGTCGGCTCACTATGGAGGTTAACGGCTAATCAAAAAAATCCCGGCAAAGATCGCCATGATTCCCAGCCACTGCCGGCGCGAAATGCGTTCGCGCAGAAAAATGGCAGCCAGGCTAACGGTGAATGCTCCGTACAAGGAGGTCAGCACGCTGACCACGGAGACCTGCTCGATCTGCATTCCGTAGTTGCTCATCACAAACGCGCCCGTATCCAGTGCGCCCATGCCGACGAGCCACACCGGAATCGGACCGGCGCGGCGCAACGAAATAGGCTGCCGCAGAGAGAGTATTGCGACGGCCGTAAGGATGGAGGAAGTCAAACGAATCATCCATACCGTGGCCCCGTAACCCACGGCCGGAACGATTCGAGTGCCAAGGAGCCAGAACAAAAAACCAAAACCTGTCGCAGAAAGCAGCGCCCAGCCGATTCCGGTTGAGATCTTTCCGGAAAGTCGCGATGAGACAGTGCGAACATCCTTGCTGGAATCTTCGCCCCTCGGTTCGGTCGGGCTCTTTTCACCGCCGGCGACGAAAGCAACTCCGGTCACAATCAGTGCGCTTCCGGCGATGCGTGCTCCCGTCAGATGCTCGCCGGTAAGCAAGGACAAAGCGACCGTGAGCGCGGGATAGCTTGCAGAGAGTGGCGCAACGATTGCCAGCTTGCCGACTTCGAAGGAACGGTAGAGCGAAAGTGTCGCGATTCCGTTGAGCAAACCGGCGAGGGCGCCCCAAGCCCACGGACGCCAGCCGGAGCCATCGAACAAATGGCCCCAACCGCCGAGCCAAGGCAGGAACAAACTGAGGAGAATCAATCCGGCCAACTGCATGTAAAGAGCGGTTCGGAGCGCGCCAATTTTACGCGCGGCAAATCGGGCGATGAAATCGGAAGTGCCCCAGAACGCGGCCGTTAGAAGGCCGAGCAGAATTCCCATCGCGCCCTAGGAAGACTCGCCGGCCGCCGCGGATTTGCCCGCCTCCGCGGACTTGCCTTTCTTCGCTTCGAGGCCGAGAACCGCCATGACTTTTTGCAAATCCTTCCAAACTTCGCCTTTGGCGCTGGGATTGCGCAGCAAATAGGCGGGATGATAAGTGGCCATCAATTTTCTTCCGCGAAATTCGAGCCACTGTCCGCGGAAATGAGAAATCCCGCGGTTGGTTTCGAGAATGGTCTGCGCGGCAGTGCTTCCGAGGCAGACTATCACTTTGGGAGCGATCGCATCGATCTGGCGCAGCAAAAATGGCGAACACGGCGTGACTTCGTCTTTTTCGGGAGCGCGATTTTCCGGTGGCCGGCACTTTACAACATTGCAGATGTAGACGTCTTTTCGCTGCAAGCCCATCGCTTCGATCATCTGCGTCAAAAGCTTTCCAGCGCGGCCGACGAACGGAAGGCCTTGCATGTCCTCGTCGTGGCCGGGTCCTTCGCCGACGAAAACCAGATCGGCTTTGGGATTGCCATCACCGAAAACGATGCTGTTTCGTGTCTTGTGGAGTTTGCAGCGCGTACATTCGCCAAGATCGGTTCGAATCTTCAGGAGTGTATCGCCGGGAACTTTGTCAAACGCTTCGAATAGCGACGGGCTTACAGGAATGGGCAGCACATCGGTCTTTTGCGTGATTCGCAAAGGAACATCTTGCGCTGGTAGAGTTCGCGGCGCGGGTTGCGCGGCCTTGGGCATTTCGGGCTTTCGGATAAGTTTTTGCAAAGCGGCTTCCTCGTCGGAAATTTTTTGGTCAACAATGTTTGCAAAAGATTCTGCGACTGGCGTCGCGGCATACTGGGCGTGCACCGCGCCTCGCTCTTTGTAGAAAAGACGAACGCCGAGGTCTTCGTAGAAATTCAGCCGGTCGGAAAGTTTTTTCTGTAGAGATTCGGGAATGCGCTCGGCCATGGCGGGATCAAACGGTTGAGCGCTGATGCGATGCCGTGTTAGTCCGCAGCACGCTTCGGAGGCGCAGCACTTCATCGAGGATGCGCTGCGCAACCTCGCTCTTGCTCAGTTTCGGCAGAGCCAAATCGCGGCCGTCGCGCGAGAAAAGAGTGACAATATTGGTGTCGTGGTCGAAACCAGCGTCTTCGGCGGTTACATCGTTTGCTACGATGAGATCGGCGTTCTTCGCGGAGAGTTTCTTACGGGCATTTTCTGCAACGTGGTCCGTTTCTGCCGCGAAACCGACAATGAGCCGATCCCCTTTTGATTTTGCGGCTTCGGCCAAAATATCCGGCGTTGGTTCAAAGCGAATCGCCAGCGGCTCTCTATTCCGCTTCATTTTTTCCGTGTGCCTTTCGGCCGGGCGGTAGTCGGCAACCGCTGCGGCGAAAATCGCGATGGTGCTCTCGGGGAGACGATCGAGAACGGCGCGGCGCATTTCTTCCGCGGTTCGAACGGCTAGGCGCTGAAGGCCAGCGGGAGGTTCCAGATTTACGGGGCCGCTGACGAGCGTGACTTTCGCGCCACGGCGCACAGCGGCTTCGGCCACGGCGTAGCCCATCTTGCCAGAGGAGCGGTTCGTCAAGTAGCGAACGGGATCCAGGTCTTCGCAGGTGGGGCCGGCGGTGATCAAAATTGTTTCGCCTTGCAAATCTTGCTGTGTGTGGAGGGTTTCGCGAACAGCTGTGATGATTTCCTGCTGGCCCGCGAGACGGCCTGCGCCGGTCATGCCGCATGCCAGATAACCTTCATCTGGATTGACGATTTTCACGCCACGGGCGCGAAGCATCTCAACATTTTCTTGCGTCGCGGCATGATTCCACATGTTCACGTTCATCGCCGGAGCGACGATCACTGGAGCGGTCGTGGCCAGGTAGAGCGTGGTAAGAAAATCGTCAGCGATTCCTCGCGCAAATTTCGCGAGAATGTCCGCGGTCGCGGGGGCCACGAGAAGCAGATCGGTGCGCTGTGCGATGGCGATGTGTTCGATGGCGCTTTCGAAGTTGGCTTCGCCAGTCGAGGATTTTTCAAACAGATCCGTAATGACTTTTTGGCCGCTTAAGGCAGCAAAGGTGAGCGGCGTGACAAATTCCCGAGCGCCGCGCGTCATTACGACTTGCACGCTGAAACCATCTTGTTGGAGAAGGCGGACCAACTCGGCAGCCTTGTAGGCTGCCACGCCGCCGGTCACGCCAAGAGTGATTCGCATCGCTTCCTATCTCATTTCATCTTGCCAAGCTTGGGCTCGGCATGCCGCGCCCGTACAAATTCCGTCCAGGGCCGTTGCAACGAGGGCGCGCCACCTGCTATTTGCGGCGCTTGTTGCCGTCCTTGTCTTCATCGATCGAAGACGGCTCGGTGAATTCGTACTCGATGAGGCCGTGCTCGAGTTCCTCGCACGCAATGCGAGTGGCCTTGAGCGTCCTGGGATTTTCAATGAGCGACGGCGCGCCGGCCATAATCTGGCGCGCACGCCTGGCCGCCAACACAACGTAGGCAAACTGGCTCTGCGGAGCTTTTGTCTGCACGGTCATTTCAGTCTTTCCCTCCAAACGTTGCCAGAAGCTCTTCCACCCGAATTTTGCGCCGGGCCGCTGAGCAGCGAATCGCAATCACAATGGCCTGCGCTTCGCGTCCCGCGCGCTCCACATCCTCGTTCACGACGCAATAATCATAATAACGTCCGAACGCCGCAATTTCTTCCCGCGCCTTGGCCAAGCGGCGAGCAATCTCTTCATCGGAGTCCTGTCCGCGGCCGCGCAGGCGCCTTTCGAGTTCCGCGCGCGACGGAGGCAAGATAAAAATCGCCACCGATTCCGGAAGCTTCTCTTTTACTTGCGCCGCACCTTGCACGTCAATCTCGAGGACGAGGTCGAGATGTTTCTTCCGCGATTCCTCGAGCCATTTTTTCGGCGTGCCGTATGAATGCTTGCCGAAGACGCGCGCGTACTCCAAAAACTCGCCACGCGCGACCATGGCGTCGAATTCCACTTCCGTAACAAAATCATAGCACTTCCCGCTGGCTTCGGTCGCGCGGCGCGACCGGGTGGTACACGAGATGGAAGGCATCGTACCGGGCAACTCCAAAATTCTCTGCACCAGCGTCGATTTTCCCGATCCCGATGGACCTGAAACAATCAGCACCAGCGGCGCAAGCTCTCTCTCCGCGCTCATTCGATGTTCTGCACCTGCTCCCGCAGTTTTTCGATCTCGGCCTTGATTTCCAGCGCCAACCCGGTGATGGCGAGAGCTTCACTCTCGACGCCGGGTGTTTTCGATAACAAGGTGTTGGCTTCGCGATGCATTTCCTGCAAGAGGAAGTCCAGCTTCTTGCCCATCTCGCCAGCGCCATCCAAAAGCTTTCCGAACTGCTGGAGATGGCTGCGCAGGCGGTCTAATTCCTCGCTGATATCGCTGCGTTCCGCAAGCAGGGCGGCTTCCTGTGCCAGTCGAGCGGGATCGATGCCCGCGCCTCCGAGTAATTCCTTGAGGCGCGATTCCAAACGGCGCGCGAAGACGGGACGAAGCGTGGCGGCCAGTTCGCGGACTTTTTCCGCCTCCTTGCCAATGTGCGCCAAACGCGCGCGCAAATCTTCGACCAGATGGCGGCCTTCGGCACGCCTCATATCATCCAGCTTAAGGAGCGCCTGCAGCAAGCAGGCGTCCAGCGCTTGCCCGAGGCGTTCCTGTGCGTCTTCGGATTCTGGCACGGCGGCGGACAGGCCGGCGATGACGCCCGGCAGCCGGAGGATTGCGACGACATCCACATCCGCCGCCGCTCTGGACACTTGGCGGAATTCTTCCGCAACGCGCATATAGGTCTGGGCGAGTTCCCGATTGACCTGCACGGGGGCCGCGACGGCGGGGTCGACGTTCACGTAAACCTCGATGTGGCCGCGATGAATGCGCTCCCGCAAAACCTGACGCAATCGCTGTTCATACAAGTCAAAACCTTCGGGAAGGCGCAGCTTCAGATCCAGGAAGCGATGGTTGACACTCTTCACGCTAACGCGCACGGCCCAGCCATTTTGTTCGTGGCGGGTTTGCGCGTAGCCCGTCATGGAAAAACATTCGGCGTCTTTTCTTGGTAATGCAGAGGACTGGGTCATAAAGGTTCCGCCGTCGCCGTTACATTCACCGGGGCGGCCTCAGCGGGGGTGAGAACGTCGTCATCCGCAAATTGCAAGTCGTGCAGGCGCGCATAGGTGCCGCCACGTGCCATGAGTTCCGCGTGCGTGCCGCTCTCGCGGATCTGGCCGTCCTCGAGAACAAGAATTTTATCCGCGCGGCGGATGGTGGCCAAGCGATGCGCAACGACAAAGGTGGTGCGGCCGACCATAAGATTGGAGAGCGCTTTCTGCACGTACATTTCGGACTCGGCATCAAGCTCGGATGTGGCTTCGTCGAGGATGAGGATTGGCGAGTCCTTAAGTATGGCACGCGCGATGGCGATGCGCTGTCTTTGGCCGCCGCTGAGGCGGGTACCGCGTTCGCCGATGACGGTGTCATATTGCTGCGGCATTTCCATGATGAAATCGTGCGCCAGTGCTGCTTGTGCGGCCGCGGCGACGCGCTGTTTGGGAACATCGGTGAGGCCGTAGCAGATGTTGTTCCAGACGGTGTCGTGGAAAAGAATATTTTCCTGAGTAACGACGGCTATTTGTTCCCGGAGGGAACGGATGCTGACTCCACGAATATCGACGCCGTCGATACGAATGAAACCCGAAGTGGATTCATAAAATCGCGGAAGCAGATTTACGAGGGTCGTCTTACCCGCACCGCTGGAGCCCACCAGAGCGATCACTTCACCCTTGCGCGCTAGCAAATTGATTTCGCGTAACACTGGGGTGGAATCATACGAAAAACTGACACCTGCGAATTCGATTTCCCGTGAGAAAGCGGGGAGAGTCCGAGCGCCTGGCGCATCGCGCTCTTCTTCAGCGAGATCGAGGTAGGCAAAAACCTGCGTGGTCGCGCCATGTGCCTGCTGGAACTGTTGATAAATCGAGCCCATGCGCTTTACGGGCTCGTAGGACTTAAATAGTGCGTAGACGAAGGCTACAAAGAGGCCAAGCGTCAGCTCGTGCAAGCGGATTCTCTGCCGTGCGTAGAGAAGCAGCATGGCAATGACCACGGGTTGCAACAAATCCATCAATGGAGAGCTGAGTGCATAGGCGCGAACCCATCTCAGAGTCTCTCGCAGTAGCCGCCGCGCCGCCGCGCGGAACTTGCTGATTTCAAAGTCCTCCATGCCAAAGGCTTTGACGACGCGGTTGCCGCTGACCGTCTCCTGGAGGATTTGGCTCAATTCGCCGAGGCGGTCCTGGCTGCTGGCTACGGAGCGGCGAATCCTTCGCCCCAGTTTTCCGACCGGCCAGACGACCATGGGAAGGAAGACAATGGAGGCGAGTGCCATCTTCCAATCAATCTTGAGGAGGACAGCTATAAAAACGAGAAGGCCAAAGCCCTGGCGAAAGAGGTCGGCAAGATACTCCGAGAGAGCAAGGCGCGCCCGTTCGACGTCATTGATGACCGTGGAGATGAGGCGCCCCGCGGGCTGATGCTGGAAGAAGCCGATGGGCTGGCGAATAAGTTTGGCGTAGAGCTGGTTGCGGAGATCGGTGATCGCCGAATGGCCGATGGCCTGGATCAAAAAGCCTCCACCAAATTCTGCAATCGCTTTGGCAAAAAAAACAACCAGAAGCGAGATGGAAACGATCGGCCAAACGTTGTGGATCGATGGCGGAAAGAATTGATTGAGATAAAGCGGGTGGCCGCTGAACGGCATATTGAAAAGCAACAGACGCGAATCGCTGGCCGCAGGATTCAAGACACGGTCAAAAATGGGGGCGATCATCAACGCGATCACACCCTCTGCCAACGCGACGAACGCGAGCAGCACCACGCCCACCGACATCCGGAGTCGGTACGGCCGGACATAACTGAAAAGCCGCTTCAATTGCGGTGAAAGAAGCCGCGCCAAGCTTGAGGCCCCCTGACTGGTGCACTTGGTACGCTAGTGCCCCGGCTTGGGTTGTGTCAAGTTTTGGAGCGCCTTGGCATTCGGATTGTGTTCTGAGCAAGGAACTTACTTCTCGATGTCGCGGTGAACGACTTTTGTGGAAAATCCGCGCTCCTCGAGGGATTTCTTAACCTGCTCGGCAAGCATCACGGAACGGTGTTTTCCACCAGTGCAACCGAAAGCAATCGTCAAATAGCTTTTCCCTTCACGGATGTAGTGCGGAATCAGGTAGACAAGGAGGCCCTCGATTCGGCGGAGAAATTCACCGGTTTGAGGAAACGAGCGAATGTATTTTTGGACTTTGGGATCTTGGCCAGTGTAGCGGCGCAGGCCGCGAACAAAGTGCGGATTGGGGAGAAAGCGAACGTCGAACACGAGGTCGGAATCCGACGGGACGCCGTACTTATACCCAAAACTGACGACGGAAACGAGCATGGGTCGGGTGTCGGGATTCTTGAAGCGCTCGGTGACAAAGGTACGAAGTTCGTGGACATTGAACTGCGTAGAGTCGATCACTAGGTCGGCGAGCTTGCGGATGGGCTCCATGAGGGCGCGCTCATGGCGCAAACTTTCGCGAACGGAAAGAGCCTTGCCGAGCGGATGAGGGCGGCGGGTCTCGCTGTAGCGGCGGAGGAGCGCATCATCGGTGGCATCGATGAAGACCAAAGTAATAGGATGATCCTTCCGAAGATGCTTCAAAAGAGGCGGAAGTTTTTCGAGTTGCAGACCTTCTCGAGCATCGACCAGCAAGGCGGCGCGCGCAAAGTCGCCTTCGCCTGCGGCGTGTAGCTCGGCAAAAATGGGAATCAATTCAACAGGAAGATTGTCGACGCAGTAGAAGCCCATATCCTCGAAAGCGTGGAGGACTGTGCTCTTTCCCGAGCCCGACAGCCCAGTGAGAATGACGAGTTGGTGTGCGTCGTGTCTGGTAGGCGGCTTCACGGAAGGCGGCGGCTCAGCTCTTTACACGGCGCTGGTGCGTGCTGGGGATGCGCATGTCTTCGCGGTACTTGGCGACGGTGCGGCGCGTGACGTGGATTCCGGCGTCGTCCAGCTTCTTGGCGATTTGTTCGTCGGTAAGGGGCTTCGCGCCGTCTTCTTCTTCGATCATCTTTTTGACGACGCGCTTGAGCGTGAGCAAAGACATTCCGCTGCCTTCCGGGCCGTTCACCGATTCGCTGAAGAAAGAGCGGAGCTCGAGAACGCCCTGAGAAGTGTGCGCGTACTTGCTAGCGACGGCTCGGCTCACGGTGGAAGGATGCACGCCGACTTCTTCGGCGACTTCCTTGATCATCATGGGCTTGAGGGCGTCCGGGCCATGATCGAGATATTCACCTTGGCGGGCGATGATGGATTGGCAGACGCGCAGGATGGTGTGCTTGCGCTGCTCGATATTTTTCATTAGCTGAATCGCCGCGGTGAACCGTTCCTTAACGTAGTTGCGAACGTCGCGGTCGGCGGCATCGCGCGCGAGGAGGCGCCGGTACGTGGGGCTTAGCCGGAGCTGCGGCATGTCGTCTTCATTCAGGAACACTTGCCACTGGTCATCGACTTTGCGGAAATAAACATCGGGTTCGACGAGGCGCGGCTCGGTCTTGTTGTAACGCAGGCCGGGGCGGGGATCGAGCTTCTTGATGACTTCGAGTGAGCGCTTGATGACTTCGAGCGGACGGTTCAGAGCGCGGGCAATCTCCTTCAGTTGATTCGACTGCACTTGCTTCAAATGTTCGGAGACGATTTGCTGGGCCAGCGTGTTCTGAGGATCGAAGGCTTTCAGCTGCAGCAGCAGGCATTCGCGCAAATCGCGCGCGCCCACGCCGATGGGGTCGAAATCCTGGACGACGGCGAGAGCGTCATCGAGATCATCCTGAGAAAATTTGCCGTTCTGGACGAGTTCCTCGATGGAGGCGGTCAGGTATCCGTTCTCATCGAGGTTGCCGATGATGCTTTCCGCGAGCTCTTTGACGGCTTCCGAGCAGATGGTCACGCTCAATTGCCAGGCAAGGTGATCGGTGAGGCCGCTGGGAGAGGAAAGAAACTTTTCGAAGGAGGGCCGTTCGGAGACTTCCCGTTCCTGGGATTGACCGCCGTCGCCGCCGGTGTCGAGATATTTGTTGAAAAAACTACCGACATCGAACTCGTCGAAAGGATTGGCCTCGGGCTTCTCCGGAAGTTTCTCGGTTTCCGCTTTCAAAAAGTTTTCGTCGCTGTAGTTGTCGGACTGAGTGGCTTCTTCGCTGAGTTCTTCGAGGACGGGATTCGCGATCATCTCCTGATTAATCATCTCGCGCAGCTCAAGGCGGTTGAGAGCCAGGACGCTGACCATCTGCACGAGACCGGGCGTCAGAATTTGCCTCTGCGCCACTCTTAGGTTGAGCTTGAGTCCCTGCCAGGCCATGGTCGGTTCCGATTATCCCTTCAAAAACCCCATTCCAAGATTTTAGTTCAGGCGGAAATGATCGCCGAGATAAACGCGGCGAACTTCCGCGTCATTGCTCAACTCGAGTGGCGTGCCTTTAGCCATTATCTTGCCATGATTCACGATATATGCGCGGTCCGTCACGTTGAGTGTTTCCCTGACGTTATGGTCGGTGATCAGAACGCCGATGCCGGAGCGGCTCAAATCCCGGATGATCTCCTGAAGATCCTTAACCGTTAGAGGGTCGATGCCCGAAAAAGGTTCGTCCAAGAGGATAAAAGAAGGCTGCAGAGTGAGCGATCGGGCGATTTCGAGGCGGCGGCGTTCTCCGCCGGAGAGTGTGTAGGCCTTGCTCGTGCGTACGGTCTCGAGTCCCATTTGAACCAATAACTCTTCCAGGCGGTCGCGTTGCTGCTCGGGGGTGAGTGGGAGTGTCTCGAGAACGGCGAGCAGATTCTCTTCGCTGGTCAGCTGGCGAAAGACCGAGGGTTCCTGGGGAAGATAGCTGATCCCACTGCGGGCCCGGAGGTACATTGGGAGGTCAGTGATTTCGCCGCCGTTCAAGAGAACGTGGCCGGAGTCTGGCCGTGCAAGACCAACTAGAATGTAAAAGGTAGTGGTCTTGCCTGCGCCGTTGGGTCCCAAGAGCCCGACGACTTCACCCTGGCCGATCTCCAGTTCAACGTCATCAACGACCTTGCGACCGCGATACGACTTACTCAACTCGACGGCCTGGAGTTTCAGCATACCTCGTCACGAACGGCCGCTCGGCGGCCGCGTCATTTCTCGACTCGGTGTTTCGTCAACGTGCGCGAACCATTTTCAGAGTCGACGATGATCGTATCATCCGCTAAAAAGAAGGTCAATTGACGGCCCGTCGTGGTCCCGGCCGAACCGTCGTAAAGCGTGGGATTTCCTCCGCTCATCACGAACTTGCCGTCGGCTGCCGTGTATTCCCCGCGCTCGGCGGTGGCCCGGCGGCCGCCCTGATCCACGATGACGCCGCCCGTTCCCAAAGCGCGGCTGATCTGCTGCGCTCCGGTTTTCCCGGCAGCTCCTCTGGAGCCGTTAGCGGAATTGTTGGCGCCACGCGCGAAATACAAATCCATCTTGGGAGCCCGGATCCTTTGATCTGGGGACTGAACGACCACATTCTTCTCTAGATGGGCGATGCCCGTTGCGTCACTGTAGCTAAGCGTTCCTGAGCTTACGTGCCAGATCACAGTTTTTTTGGCCGGTGCCTGGGCCACGCCGGACGGCGCAGAGGGTGGCATCCGCGGAAAGACGGCGCGCACATTTCCAGATGCACTCAAGATTTTTGTTCCGCGCTGCAGTTCGATGGAGTCCGCTTCCAGCACAGAATCGCCCTGCCAGAGACGCGCATGCCCGGAGTAGACGGCGCGGCCAGTCTTGGAATTGCCTTGCATATTGTCCGAGGAAATGTTGGCGGGAATTGGTGCGAGATGGACGACATCACCGTTGGGCGAAAAATCCGTGGAGCGCACGCCGCCTTCGGCTCGGACATCACCGCTCGTGCCAGTAAACTGGATCCGCGGTGCCTGCGTCTCGGTAGTTGCGTCGCGCGCGACCGCATGTCCGCTCAAAATCGCCGTCTGCGCTGAGCGCAAGAATGTCGCATGGTCCGCCTGCGCGTCGTGATTGGCATCTTTCACTTTCACGTCACCTTGCAGGTCCATTTGCGACCACCCGCCTGCAGCAAGCAACTGCGCTACTCCGCTTTTGGCCGTGGCCGTCTGGAGCGTATGACCCGCGATGTCGCGCTCCGTTCGCAAATTTCCTGTCGCATCCAACTGCTCGGGCTTGCCCTCCTTACCAAAAGCCAACTGCAGCTTGTCAGCCCGCAATTTCGTGCGTGTAGCTGAGGCATTGGCTTGCGCAGCTGTCTCAGTCCACTCCATGCTGCCTGCCGTGAGCGTTTCGGCACTAGTCGGCTTGCCACCCTGGCCGTCTTTTCCTTCGCTGAACTCCATGCGAAGCGCGCCCGTCTCGAGGATTCGCGTGTCGCCGCTTTTCGCCATTCGCGTCTTCAGCAAAACTCCCCCAGTGAGGTTCGTCTCCTTGGCCTGATTCACGCGAGGCCAGAGATCGAGCGACGCCGCGTCGGCATGAAATTCATCTTCTTCTCCCCGGCCATGGCGTGAGCCGCGAACGCTTCCCGTCCCGTCCAATCGAGTGACCCAGCCTTCCGGGGCAAACAGCGCCGTCAATGTGTCTGCATCGAGGAGCATCGAGTCGGCTCCACGTTGCGACGTAAGTTCCGGCGGCTTGCCATGCGCCCCCGCGATAGCCAGAAGCCTGTGCGCGCGGAATGCCGAATCCATTTCGAGGGTGAGCTCTCCGGAGGTCAATCGGACAGTGGCCGAGTCAGCCTCTGCCGGGCCCAGGATGTGCATCGTTCTTGCATCACGGCCGAATTCAAGACTGGCGCCCGTCACCTGCACTTCCTCGCCTGCGGCTGTATTCGTCGGCATTTTTACAGAGTCTTTTTTCGCTGGTGACTTAAGTCTCAGCTTGAGGTTCTGCAGCAGGCGCAGAGTCCCTTCCTCCGAGTTGTACTCCGCTCCCACGGCCTCGCCGCTTCCGCTTGGAAAGGTAAACGTCACGGACTGATCTGTTTTTGCGGTTCCGGTCCCTCGATCGAAATTTACGCCGCGGGTCTCGACATGCACGATTTGCGGCGGCTCTTTTGGATCTTTTGCGGAACGAGCCGCGTCTGCCGCGCTCTCTAAATCGATCTGAACATCCCCGTTGCAGGTGATACCCCCATTTCCTTTTTCAGCCTGACAGCTTCGTGTTTGCATGACGTCGTGACGGTCACCGGCTTTGCCAAAAATCGTGACCTTGACGTTTTCGAGCAGGCTGGCCTCGATGTCCTTAAATTCAGTCGACTTCGATGCTTGGATTGTAAAGATCGTGCGTGGTCCATCCATCTTCGAAAGTGTCAGTCCGCTGGATTGTTTCTCGACGTTGAGCGCCGCCGGTGGCGGAGCCTTTCTCCGGTCGACGATTCTTTGCCACCCGCGCTTCAGATACACGCCTGCCGTCAGGCAGGCCAGCAGCAGCGCCACCGCCGCGGACCAGCGCGCATACCGCGCCGCTTCGCTTCTTCGCATAGATTCAGTTAAGCAAAATTCCGAGGGGCTGTATAGAAGCGGGGAGAGAAGTGACGACGAGCGCGAGAAAATCTATCCGGCTGTTTCGGCGGCCGCCGTGGTGGTGTCCGGCAAGATGCCGATGTTGGCCGCGGCGACGCTGTCGCGGTTCGTGTTTTTTACCAGGTACATGGCTTCATCGGCGAGATGCAAAAGTCCTTCTTTGGTCCGCGAATCGGTGGGAAAGGAGGCGACTCCTAGGCTCGGCGTCACATGGATGCTTAATCCCTCAGGGTCGAGCCACACGGTTTCGCGGATGAGCTTGTGGAGGCGGCGCGCCACGTTCAGCGCGTTATCTTTCGAGGTCTGCGGCAAGAGAATCACGAATTCGTCGCCGCCATAGCGGAACGCAAAATCGATCAGGCGGCAATGCGCCTTCAGTGCGTTGCCAATTTCCGCGAGCAAGCGTGAGCCGACCAGATGGCCGTGCGTGTCATTCACCTGCTTGAAATGATCCAAATCGATGAACACGAGCGAGAATTGGTAATTGTACCGCTGCGAGCGATAGATTTCCGTCTCGAGGATGAAGCTCATGTGCCGGGCGTTATAAAGGCTGGTGCAATCATCGGTGATGGTCAGCTCGTGAATTCGTTTCACGTGCCGCGCGTTCTCGAGCGCGATGGCGGCAAAATCCGATAGGGCTTCGAGGAGCTTTAAGTCGCGGTCGTCAAATCCCTCGGGGCCCAGGCAATTGATCAGCTCGATGACGCCGAGACAGTGGTCGCGGAATTTCACGGGCACGGCGACGATCGATTGCGTTTCCGTCTTGGTCTTCTCGTCCACTTGAGAGAAGAAACGGGTGTCCTTCGAAGTGTCCTCAACGACCACGGTTTCGCCGTGCTGGGCCACCCAGCCGGCTATTCCCTGCCCGATCTTGATGCGAACGTCCTTCAGTGCTTGGGAGGCCTTGCCGACCGCCAGCTCGAAGTAAAGCTCTTGTTTGGCTTCATCGAGCAAAAGCAGCGACCAATTGTCCGGGCGGAGGAACTCGTCGATTTTCTCCATGATGGTGCGGAGAACCTGGTCGAGTTGCAAGGACGAGGTCAGCGCCTTCCCCAACTCCTGGAAGATCGCGACTTCGCCCGCCTCTCGCTGATCGGCGGAGACCGCGGGATTGCGGCGGCGTTCCACGGCTGGAAACTGCTTGACTTCGTCCACGCTCGGTTAATCCCCGCTTTGAAAGTTTTACAGGCCAGACCATAGTCGCTCCGGCAGACAACACCACGAGCGCGGTTCGAGGCTGGTCCGCGAATCTTTTTCAGTATAGGCGCGTGGCAAAAAGGGGTGCAAGAATCTCGTGGTACAGGCGTGGCTATCTTGCCATCGGCTGATACGGGCCGTACTGAAGGCTGCTTCGAGTCGCATAAGGAAGGGGCTTTAAGTACTCGCGCGCAAGACCGCGCAAGCCCAGGTAACCGGACAGTGCCTCGTGGATGACCCGTTTCCAGGGAGTGAGGCCGGCCGATTGATTGTCGATGACGAAATAGTATCCCTTCAGCATTAGGACGCGCGCCTATTCGCGGTTGTTTGACACTGCCGCGCGACACCTTCTATAGTGCCGTCGAAGGGAATTTTGTCGTTTCCGCGGACCGGATTGGGTCGCGAGTGGGTGAACCGCCCAGAGGAAGCACCCGAGCTGCCTCAGCAGCGGTCATCCAGAAGAAAGGGGCGCTCGCCGCACCCGGCTAGTTTGCGATCGCCCTGGAGTTCGATCGCTCCGCTGCTCTACGTGCATCGACGAGGACAGGTTTCGATTCATGGCCAGGGGAACTTTTGGCGAACGCCTGAAGCGCGAGCGCGAGATGCGCGAAGTTTCGGTCAAGGAAGTCACTACGGCCACGCGCATTGGCTCGCGCTTCCTCGAAGCGCTGGAGAATGAAGACTGGGAAAAGCTCCCCGGTGGCATTTTCAACCGCGGATTCGTGCGCGCCATCGCCCGCTATCTGGGCCTCGACGAAGAGAACCTCCTTGCCGAATACGACCTCGCCCACGGCGGCCAGAACCTCCCGGTGCCACAGCCCTACGAGAACAAGATTCCGCGTCCGCCCGTTTGGATTCCCATATTGGCTGTGTTTGCGGCCCTTGCGGTACTTGCCGGGCTTATCGCCGGAGGTGTTTATGGCTGGCGGCGGTATGCCGCGCATCGTGCCGCAAAACGATCCGCCTCTTCTTCTCTAGCGCCTGTGAATCAACACCCGGACACTGCCGCAGCTACGGCACCCTCAACTGCCACTGCTTCTGTCAACTCCACGACGACTTCGACTGCTCTTCCCTTAGATCTTGCGGTCTCCGCTTCCGCGGCCACGCGCGTGCGCATCCTCGCGGACGGCGCTCTCTTGCTCGACGCCGAGCTGCCCGCTGGTGAAACTAGGCACTTTTCCGCCAGACAGCAGTTTGAGGTGACCGCGGCAGATTCCTCCGCGGTGTTGCTGGAATTGAACGGGCGGGCCATGCCGCCCGTTGGAACTCCGGGAGCCTCCGGTACAATTGTGCTTAGCGAGAAAGATTTGAGGCCAGCATCCGGTGGAACCCCTTAGCCCTGAAGTGATCGAGGATCTTCGCGCAGGCCGCGCTCCCCGCGAGCGCAAGATCGCTGTCTGCGCGGGCGGTGCGCATCTCTCTCCGGCGGATCGCGCGGAAATTCTGGCCGTGCTCGCCGGAGATACCGATGAAATGGTCGCCGAGCGCGCGCAGGAGGCCATTCTCTCGCAGCCGGCGGAAACTTTTGTAGAAGCTCTGAAGCGCGAAAAGGCCGTTCATGCACTGTTTGCTTATGCCGGGAAGCATCTTGCGGACAAACCCGGCATCTGTGACGCCATGGTGCAGAACAAAAATTGCGCGGCGGAGTATCTGGTTCCGATCGCGCGCCATCTTTCTGCGCTCGGGATCAATGCGCTTATGGAAGAGTTGGAGCGCGTTAGCGAGTCTCCCACACTTGCGGCGGCACTTGAACACTCTTCGGCCATTACCGCGGACCAGAAACATCAGCTTCACGAACTGCTGGGTTCCGCGATCGACGAAGCCGCGCTTGCCGAAGCCGCTGCCGAAGCCGAGCCTGACCTTGGGAAGCGTCAGACGCTACTCCAGCGCCTCGCCAAGATGAGCGTCTCCGAACGCGTACAGTTCGCGATCAAAGGCGGATCGGAAGCGCGCCGCACGCTGATTCGTGACTCGAACAAAGTTGTCCAGCGCGCAGTCCTGCAATCGCCTCGCCTCACGGACCAGGAAGTCGAGGCTTTCGCTGCCATGACCAGCCTCACGG
Source organism: uncultured Acidobacteriota bacterium (assembly GCA_963753745.1). GTDB lineage: Bacteria > Acidobacteriota > Terriglobia > Acidiferrales > UBA7541 > Acidiferrum. The sequence goes on along the minus strand of CAVWDX010000010.1, from coordinate 390,382 downwards.
ACGAGATTCTTCGGCTCATCGCCGGCAACCGCAAATTCCGAAAGAATTACACTGTCGTGCGCAATCTTCTCAACAATCCCAAGACGCCCTTGGATGTTTCTCTGCACATGCTCCCGATGATCAATGTCATGGACCTCAAAAAGTTGACCACCAACAAAAATGTTCCGGAAACATTGCGCACTACCGCTCTCAAGTTGCAACGCACGCGCGCCGACCTCAAAAAATAATTTTCGGAAAACACTTCGCCCTTTGAAAGCACGTTCGAATTGCGATTGCATCGCCGTCCCCGCAATTTGCCTTTACAATCGTGCTCGGAGGATTTTGACAATGCTGTTCCATTCCAAACTTCGTACGAGCGCGGCTGTATTGGTGATTGGTATTTCCGCCGCGATGCCTCTTGCATCCGTGCTGCTGTCAGCCCAGGGCGGGGCATCAAATCAAGAAAAAGTTGCCGAGCCGTGGACCAATTCGCAAGTACTACAGGCTGCCGACCTCGTGCGTGAGCTCGACACCGACAAGGGCGGCGGCGCTCCTACCATTGTTTATGGGGGCTTTCGCACCCTGTTCGAAGGTGGCCACATCCCAGGCGCTTCTTTTCATGGCACCGCTTCCGCGGAAAAAGGCCTCGCGGATCTGAAAAAATGGGCTGCCGCTCTGCCGCGCTCCACAAACCTAATCATCTATTGCGGCTGCTGCCCCTTCGATCACTGCCCGAATATCCGGCCTGCTTTTACGGCTCTTCACTCCATGGGTTTCACGCATCTGCGCGTACTTGTCCTTCCGACAAGTTTTGCGGCGGATTGGGTCGAGAAAGGCTACCCCACACAAAAGGGGCTTTGATTCTCCGAAAGAGAAGCGCCCGAAGGAGGCCATTTCGCGACGGGTAGCTTGGGGCAGGCGCAAAACGCCGCGGCAACTCCGAATCGCTGTCTTGCATCTGGAAAACAAGCGCTTAATCATTCACAAACATGACGACGGAGGGGCAAGATGGCACTTTGGTCCGGCATCCGGTTTTCACTGCGGATTCTAGGCAAGCACTGGAAACTCACCTCCATCGCTGTTTTTTCCCTGGCCATCGCGATGGCGGCTGGGGCGGTAGGCTTCAGCATCTTCAATGCCCTGTTGTTGCGCCCTCCCGCTGTTCCCGCGCCCGAACGGCTTGTGACGGTTTACACGTCAACTCCAACAGAAGAGTTCAGCGGCGTTTGCTATGACGACTACAAGTATTACCGCGACAACAACCGGGTCTTCTCGGGCGTCTTGGGATTCCCATACTCCATCTCGCTGCGTCCGATTACATACAACGGCCGCGTCAAATCAGGGCTGATGAATGCGGTGTCGGACAATTACTTTTCTGTTCTCGGGGTACAACCGTTTCTAGGCAGGGTGTTTGCCCGAGGCGACGACGAGAAGCCATCCGCGCTGGCTGTCTTAAGTTATTCCTACTGGAAATGGCTGGGGGCTGACCCGAACATCGCAGGAAAGACTGTAACGGTCGAGCGCGTACAGCTTACGGTCATCGGCGTCGCTCCAAAAAGCTTTGCTGGCACAATTTTCAGCGATCTGCCGGACCTCTGGTATCCCTTGTCCATGGATGCGACGTTAAATCACCAGGCACAGGATTGGCGCCTGGACCGCAACAACCGTGTTCTGTATCTCATTGGCCGGCTAAAGCCTGGCGTGCCACGCCCTCAAGCTCACGCGGATTTACAAATGTTGTCAAAGCAACTTGCCATAGCCTTTCCCCTGACCGATAAAGACCGCCGGGCCCAGTTAACGGATTCGAGCATGCTGCCCGTGGACTCGGTTTCCTCCGCAAAAATCATATCGGCTCTCATTCTTGTGGTCGTCGCATTGGTCCTATTTGCAGCGTGCTCGAATGTCGCCAATCTGCTGCTCGCGCTGGCAAGCGCCCGCCGTCACGAAATTCTGGTACGCGCAGCGATGGGCGCGACCCGCGTCCGGCTGATGCGTGATCTCTTGCTAGATAGCACGCTGCTGGCCTCCGGTGGGGGAATGCTTGGCTTCCTACTGGCCTATCTTGGACTTCGGCAATTGATGCAATTCAAGCCTTATCTCCCGGGCTTTGGTTTGTTTCCCTTGACGATTGATTTTCGGCCGGACATTCGAGTCGCCGCCGCGACTACCGCGTTGGTTTTTGTGGTCGGTCTTGCAACGGGCCTGGTGCCGGGACTGTACTCTTCTGCCCCTAACCTCGCTGGTGCGCTGAGCGGGGAAATCGCGGTAGGAGGAACGCGCAAAGGAAAGATTCGTAGCGCGTTGGTGGCGATTCAAGTAGCTGTTTGCACCTTGGTGCTTATCGGCGTGGGCCTGTGTTTTCGAAGTTTGCGCAATCTCGAAAGCGTCGATCTGGGATTTTCTGCTCGTGACCTCGCGATTTTGACTCTCGATTTGCGGGCCAACGGCTACTCCGAAGAGCAGGGCCGAAACATGTACGCAAGAATGCGAGAAACTGCCGCGCAAATCTACGGGGTGAAGTCGATTGGCCTGGCCGGAGACATTCCTCTTAGCGGAAACGGTGGAAATCCCGAACAGGTTCACGTGGAGGGCTCGCCGGCGACAAACCAGCAGGTGGCCAGCATTTCGTCCGTGGCCGTTGACGAAAATTATTTTTCCTCCCTCGGAATTCCCTTGCTCGCGGGCCGCACATTCACTGCGGCGGACACGGCGAAGGGTCTCGCCGTGATTGTCATCAATCACTTGATGGCGGCGAAATATTGGCCCGGCCAGAATCCCATCGGTAAGACGGTGCGACTCGAAAACGGCAATAAAGCCGTAACTGTTGTGGGTGTTGTCGCCGATGGCAAATATATTGATATCGACGAGCCAGCCCGCCCCTTCATGTATTTCGACCTAAATCAGCGCTATCAGGCAGTCGTCTATCTCCTAGCGCGGACGCAGGGCAACCCGCATCAATGGCTGGTGCCGATGTCCGATGCTCTTAAGAAGCTAGACCCTCAACTTTTCTTCCAAACCCTGACGATGGATGACTGGATGGATTTCTCGCTTTACGCTCCCCGGATTACGCTGGTTTGCACCGGCGCGTTCGGTGGCTTGGCATTTATCCTTGCGGCGGTTGGTCTTTATGGGGCGGTCTTCTACTCCGTCAGTGAAAGAAAAAAAGAATTGGGCATTCGGGTTGCTCTTGGCGCCGAGCCGAACGATCTATGGCGAATGATTTTGCGTCAGACGAGCGTGGTGACAGCTGCGGGCGTGGGCCTGGGAATCGTTGGTGGAATCCTTGCCAGCATGCTCGTACGTTCGCTGCTATATGAAATTCATCCCGTGGAATGGTTTGTGTTTCTTGCAGTAGCGCTCACTATGGGAGGGATGACCCTGCTCACCGCTTATTCAGCCGCGCGGCCGTGGATGCGAGCTGATCCGATGGAATCCGTCCGTCACACCTGAGTCAGCATTACTCACGCAAACAGGACTGCGTCGATCCATCCAGGGAGTCGCGCTAGACCCTGCGCAAAACCAGGCAGCTTGCGATCATGTCGTGGATGGCCTGCTTCTTCTCGGTGAATCCCGCCATGATGTAGCCGATGAAAAAAGGAATCATGCCCGTTATGATCTTTGCGAAGTAGCGTCCCGAAGCGCGTCCAAAGGAAATCGGCTCTCCGCTCATGTCCGTAACTTTCAGGTTGAGAACCTTTTTCCCCAGCGTGGCTTGCCAGGAAGAGCTTTCAGAGAGTGCGTAGTACAGCCAACTCACCACTAGGATGATTCCAAAGAACCCGAAAATGAAGCCAACTCCCAAAAACGCTCCCATGCCGTCACCGATATCTCCCTCGGAAATTATCTTACCGAGCGCGGCGCCGGCGCCTGTCAATACAAAGAGAGGAATGAGCAGGATCACAAATGCTATGCAGGAAACGACTCCATCGATAAGGTACGCCACGAACCGCAACCAGAAACCGGCATACGCGACGCCGCCGCAGCTTGCACTTGCGGAAACCATCGGGGCAGGCGGAATCGGCGCAAGTGACACGGGAGACAGGGATGGGAGTGGAGTCGTTGCCACCAAGGCGGGAACCGCTTGGCCGCATGTGGAGCAGAATGCCGTCGTCGGGGAAATTTCGCTTCCGCATTTTGAGCAATACACAGCGTCTCCTTATTTGCGCGAGTGTCCGAGCAGCATGCCAATGGCGAGAATCCTACTTCCCCACGTAACGCTGGTCAATTACAACTCAATTGGCGACCACAAGGTCATGCGAGGTAGACTTACTTGCCAGTTCGGCGGGGAAGCCCGACCGAATCGCCCATGTTAATTACCAAGCTGTGAAGCAGGGAATGTCACGAGATGCTCACGCGTCTCGGCTATGGCAGACTCGAGTGCGCTACAACAATCGTCCTTCTATTGTTCCCATCTATTTCTCTTTCGACGCCGACCACCAGTGCTGTTTCTCCACACTCGGACGGTAGATTGAATGGATGCGGCTAAATTCTATGGTTTGCTTGCAAATCAATGGGCCGAGCTGCCGCCCTTCAAATTTTATTTCGCCAGCGCAAACGCCACATACACCCCGCCCGAGGGTGACTTGAGGTCCTTGCCGCCTCCTGCCGCGATCACCACGTACTGGCGTCCATTCACGGCATAGATTGCGGGAGTCGCATTGCCCGAAAAAGGCAGCGTCGTTTCCCACAGCAACTCGCCCGTAGCTTTGTCGTAGGCACGAAATTTCTTGTCAAAGTCGCTCGCTCCAATAAAAACCAGCCCTCCAGCCGTCACTACCGGCCCCCCATAATTCTCCGTGCCCGTATTCTTCATGCCCTTAGCAGCAAGTTCCGGATACTCCCCCAAAGTGATCTTCCAAACGTATTCGCCGGTGTTCAGATTGATGGCGCTGAGCGTGCCCCATGGCGGCGCGACTGCTGGATAGCCATCTGGGTCCAGAAATTTGTGATAGCCAGTAAAGCGGTATTTCATGTCCGGCGGCGGTTCCGAACTCGGCAGTTCTTTGGACTTGCCGCTCATCAGAAAATCGACCAGCGCGTAGAGCTGGCCTTCGTCGAAATTTGTAAACGCCGGCATTCTTCCTTTGCCGCTCTTGATCGTGCCCGCAATCTGTTGCGGCGAAAGGCGGTCTCCAACTCCAACGAGCGAAGGCATCGCCGGCGGCGAGCCGGTCATCTTCTCGCCGTGGCACAAGCTGCATTGGCTCATATACAACGCCTTCGGGCTGTCTTCTCCGGAGTCCGGCGCTAGCGCTCCCGTCCAGGCCATCTCATTTGCATTCACATAGAGAATTGCAGTCTGCGGATCAACCGCCGGCCCGCCCCACTCCGCACCGCCGTCAAATCCCGGAAAGACCACCGTGTCCTTCCCCACGCTGAACGGCACGAATTGCCCCTCGCTCCGAAACTTTCGAAAATGCTCGAGCGCCCACGCATGGGCCTCGGGAGTGCGAGTGGTCAACATTGCCTCGCTCAAAAACTGCCGCGCAAATGGCGCAGGCTTCGCGGGTAAAGGTTGTTCGGCGGCGGCTACCTCGCCGGGCACATCGCTCGCCGGATACTTGCGATATTCGATGGGGAAGAGTGGCTTCCCGCTCACCCGGTCGAACAAATAAACGAATCCCTGTTTGGTCGTTTGAGCAACGGCATCGATCTCCTCCCCGTCGCGATGAATCGTCACGAGCGCGGGCGGCGACGGAAAATCGCGGTCCCAGAGGTCATGCCTCACTCCCTGGAAATACCAGATTCTCTCGCCGGTTTCGGCATTCAAAGCGATTAGACAGTTGGCAAATAAATCGTCGCCCACTCGATTCGCACCATAAAAATCAAACGCCGCCGATCCTGTCGGCACGTAAACGATGCCGCGTTTAGGATCAACCGCCATGCCAGCCCAGTTGTTCGCCGCTCCGCTATATTTCCACGCATCTTTCGGCCAGCTCTCGTAACCAAATTCGCCGGGATGTGGAATGGTGTGAAACGACCAGCGCAATTTCCCCGATCGCACGTCGTATGCGCGCACGTCTCCCGGCGCCGCAGGTAAAGTTTCCGGATTTCGCCCGCCAACGATAATCAAGTCCTTGTACACAATGCCGGGGCTTGTGAGGGCGACGGATTGTCGTTCGGGATTGCGCCCCAGGTCGCCGCGTAAGTCGATCCGGCCGTTTTTTCCGAACGCCGCGATCGGCTTGCCGGAAGCCGCGTCGAGCGCGTAAAGAAAGTTCATTACCCCAACCAGGATGCGACGGTCTTTTTCGCTCGACCAATAGGCCAGCCCTCGATCGGGTTGCGTGCCCTTGATCCCGGAATCAAATTTCCACAAAAGTTTGCCCGTAGCCCCATCCAGTGCGAAGACTTTCTGCGTCGGTGTTATCCCGTACAATACCCCGTCCACGATAATGGGGCTTGTTTCGAGGCCCCCTGGTTCGCCCGCATGGAAGCTCCAAGCAACCTGAAGGTCCTTCACATTCGCGCGATTGATTTGCGCCAGGTTCGAATAATGCGTGTTCTCCGGCACGCCCCCGTAGACAGGCCAATCGCGGATTCCCTCGTTGAAGTTTCTGGCGGCGGAGTTTCTGGAGCTGGGATTATTTGACACCTGGGCAGCACGCGACTGAACCATTCCCAGCTCTAAAAAAAGCAAACTCGCAATCGCGAGCCAGCCGCAAATCATCAGCGCCCTGCCACAAAATCTTTTCACGCCGTCACTCCGCATTGCGTCTCGAGATAGCCCGCAATCTGCAGGGCTCCCGGCGACCGCGTATCTTACTCCCGAACGAATCGTCCCGTTCGAGATTCTGAGGTTCTAATCCTGGGTTTCCGGATCGAAGCGTCTAAATCCTCGTGGCAATGTCCCTCTGGGCTGCTATAATCCGCGCGATTTGCCGCTCTGTTCCAACGGCAGAATCCGCAAACGAGGCACACTTATGTCCGCACCCATTTCCTGTCTGATCGCTTCCATCATGCTGCTAACCCTGGCAGCCGGAGGCAGCAGCAAGCCCGCTTCGCCGGTGCACGGAATGCTCGTTGTGGCCAACCAGGGTGACCATACCGCCCTGCTCATCGATCCGCTGACGCGCCAGGAGCTTATGAACGTCGCCGTTGGAATCAACGGTCATGAAGTCGCCGTCTCGCCCGACTCCCGCTTCGCTTACGTTCCCATCTATGGTAATTCCGGTGTCGGCAAACCCGGCACTGACGGCCACTCCATCGACATCATCGATCTGCGCGAACGCAAACTGGTCGGATCCATCGAACTCGGCAAGCCCCTCCGTCCTCACCGCGCCGAATTTGGTCCTGATGGCCTGCTTTACGTGTCCGCGGAACTCGACAACGCCCTCGCCATCATTGATCCCGCCTCGCGCAAAGTCCTCGCTGAAATCCCTACGGGCGCTCCGGAATCCCACATGTTCATTATTTCTCCCGATGGCCTCCGCGCTTACACCGCCAATGTCGGTGCTGGCAGCGTGAGTGTCCTGGACCTCAAGAAGCGCTCTCTCATCACGGTCATTCCCATCGCAAAGACCGTCCAGCGCATTTCCATCACTCCGGACGGCAAGCGTGTCTTCACTCACGATCAAGACAACCCGCGCATCGCTGTGATCGATACATCTACAGACAAGATCGCCAGTTGGATTCCTGTCCCCTCCACTGTCTATTCGTCCTCGCCCACGCCCGACGGTCGAAAACTCATTGCCACTTCCCACGCCGGAAAACTCTTCGTCATCGATCTGGCAAGCTACAAACTTAACGAGTCCTTCGACATCCCGGCTGCAATAGGCGAAGTGTTGATCACTCCTGACGGCAAGTTTGCTTTCATAAGTTGCCCGCAAGCTGGCGTGATTGAAGTGTTCGACGTGCTGGGTAACAAGCTGCTACAACCAATCAAGCTCACTCGGGGAGCGGATGGCCTCGCCTGGGCCCCTGCAATTCCGTAACTTCCACAACGGAGCGAGTTTGGGCACTCTCAGGTGCAACCCGCGGATGGATAGCCCGTGAACATCGATTGGATTCGCGATCTTTGTCTGTCGTTCCCGCTAGCGACCGAGGAAGAAGTCTGGACGGACGACCTTACCTTCAAAGTTGCCGGCAAGATGTTCGCTCACACGCCCCTTATTCCTGCTCGAGTCTGGCTTTCCTTCAAGGCCTCGCCGGAAAAATTCGCGGAGCTGACGGAGCGCCCCGGCATTATTCCCGCGCCCTACCTGGCCCGCGCTCAATGGGTCGCGCTGGAAACCAGAGACGCCATCCCGCCTCAAGAACTCGCCCCACTGTTGCGCGAATCTTACGACATGGTTGTCGCTAAGCTCCCCAGGAAAACTCGCGAAGCCCTGCTATCACAGAAGCCTTCCGTGCGCGCGCAGTCCTCCCCAAATCCTGGGTCAAAGCGGAGTTCGCGAAAGCCGAGTCGCAAAAAGAAAAAGCCCTCTCGGTAAACAAAGGGCTCTCAGTTTCCGTCGCTCTCTAAAAATCTTTTGAGTACTACGCGGAGGCTTTGGATTCGATTGTGCGGCGCAACGGCCTGGCTCCGGGAAGCGGGAAACTCATGTGCCAGAAATTCGAGTCCGGCGAAACAAATTCAACGCCTACATAAGTCTTGCTTTCGCGGTCGCGCTTGACCGAAACCACTCTGCATTCAACTGTCCGGTCGCCGTTTTCATTCACCAGAATGAGCATCTGTCCGACCACCACTGGCTCTTCGAGCTGCAGCAGAGCTCCATGGCGGTTCACCGATTGCGACTTCGCTTTCACACGGAACTTATCGCCATTCTGATCTTGTCCGTGCACGGTTATCGGCACTGTGATGCAGACTCGCAATGTCCGACGCCGTTCTTTACACCGAAAATGAAGTATGGCCATGAGAGACTCTAACCTCTCGTTTCAACTGGATGACTCGGGGACCTAAGCCTGCCCATACTGGACTGGCTTCAGCGTCATCACTTTTGCAAACATGGCGCTGAAGTGAACGGTCGACACGAGCGAAGAAACTAACACGAACGTCGTCCACATTGTTCGTATACTGAGGTTTGGCCCTGTCCCACGCAATAGCTGGACGGTACCAAATTAACCCCTATTGGTGCGGTACTGTAGTACGTTACCCCATGCACTTCAACTGCATTTTACGAAAATCCAACGTCTGGATAGTGCAAGCCACCGTCCATTCGTTTCACTTTTCCACAAAACGATCTATGCGGCAGGGCTAGCCGGCTGCGCACTAGAGGTTTGGCTCCCTATTCCGTCTAGAGCCCCAGATAAACTATTTATATTCTATACTTTACAGCGATGCCCGTCAATTCTGATTCAGCTTCCCCCTTCCAGCTGAACGAACTCGACCCTCCAAGGTCTCTTCCCCAAGTCCAGTCTCGCCACCGTTACGGGTAATTGGAAGCGTTTGGGCCCCGCGCTCCCAGGGTTTATGTACATTACGCCGTCTTTTTCGGTTTGTCCTGCTTTATGGGAGTGTCCGCTGACCACGACGTGCATCCCGGCAACCACGGGATTGATATTCAAATCGTTTAGAATGTGTATCATATAGACTGTTACGGAGTCCGCTTGGATGACTTCGGTCAGCGGCAGCGCCTGAGCCCACTCTCCCGTGTCCACATTTCCGCGTACCGCCACCACGGGCGCCAAAGCTCTCAAGGTTTCGAGAATTTCCGGGCCTCCCACGTCTCCGGCGTGCAGGATCAGGTCTGAACCCCGAAGTGCGCGGACAGCCTCTTCGCGCAACAGTCCATGCGTATCCGAAATTAGTCCGAGAAGACTTCTCTTTTTTGGCAAAATACTTCACACCACACACCGAGAGCGTGCTTTCGCGCAAAACCTTCCACTCCTGGCGTGGACTAACCTTTCCCGAGCAACCTCACTATGTCGAGTGCGTTCACGCGTGCCCGTTCCACTGTCAACCCCCAATGAAGATGAGGGCCGGTCACGCGGCCTGTTGCTCCTACCTTCCCTAAAATCGTCCCGGCTTTCACCTCATCACCTACTTTCGCGTCGATCTCCGAAAAGTGGCCGTAAAACGTGTATACCCCCAAACCATGATCGATGATGACTGTGTTTCCGGAAAAAAACAACGGCTCCGCCAGCACCACGCGCCCGCTTTGTGCGGCATGCACCGGAGTGCCTGTTGCCGCTGGAAAATCCACGCCCGTGTGTGGCGATCCGGGTTGCCCGTTCAAAACGCGCCGCCGTCCAAAGTTGGTGCCCTTGAACACGCCATCCAGCGGCACGCGAAATGGACCGTTCCACAGCCGTTCCGGTGTGACGTGATCAAAAATCTCGCGCAGCCGTTTCGTTTCGGCCTCCGCGCGCGCCAATTGCTCCGGGTCCGGCTCGACAAACTGCTTCTTCACTGTCAAGTTTTCCGTGGCGAAATGACCCGCGCTTACCTCCACCATCGCGTGGCAGCTCACTCGTGCTCCGCTTTGCAGTTGCGCCGTGACACTAAACTCGTACTTCCCTGCCGGCTTTTGCAGATCCACTCCGAGCAGAGCGCGACGCACGTCCACGCCTGATGCTCCGTGCTCTTTGTCCCCCGCCCGCCAGAAAGGAATTTCCCGCTGGTTCCATTGGCCGGCCACATCACCCAACGCCTTCGCGCTGCGTACCGTCACCAAGAGCAGGCTCCCCTGTGCTGCCTCCGGCGCGCTCAGCCGCAACTGTACGCCGCTTCCGCAGTCCTCGGCGCGCGCAGTATCAGCTAACAACAGTGTCCCGGCCAGAACAGGCATTAGTCCGAACCACAATGAAAGCCTTCGCAAGGTGCCCTCGCCAAAACTCGTCACTTCGGCCGCATAGCCTGAACTCGCGGCTCCAACTTTGCGAAATGCGTCCGCCCAAGTTTCGACCCCAGAATCGTTTTTTCAAAGGCGAGAAGTAAGTCGGGATTTTTCGTTTTTTCTCGCAGTTCCTTCAAAAAGGGCCGGACCTTGGCGTAAATGAAGTACAGCTCTCCGCAAAACGCCGGATCAAAAAACAGCTCTTCGCTTAACACGCCGTTCGAAACAAAAGATATCGCAATCCCCCAATAGCTGAGCACCTGCCTCAGCCAGTTGTTCTCCTCCGTCCCCGGAGTCATTCCGACCTTCATGAATTCATCCGCGTCCTTCGGCCAGAACTTCGTCATCCACCACTGCCGCGCCTTACGCATTTCCGGTTCGCGTCTCAAGTCGTAGAGCTCAAGAATCAAGCGTGCGTCGTCTGCATCTGGTTTCTTCGCCATCGTTTTCTCCTCATTTCTTCCGGTTGGTGATTTTACCTTGCGGGTGTCCCTTGAGGGCAAAATTATTGCGCTTTACACTCTTCGCCGGCTCGGGGATGATTCAGCCACCAAAAAACTTGAACTTCGACTGTCCGGAAAGAGTTCATGGCCAAAAATCTTGTGTTGTGGATCGTAGCCCTTGCCTTCGTTGGCTGCCCGTCTCTCCGCGAAGGGCAAACGGAAACTACGCCGGCTTCTTCCACTTCGGCCAAGCAAACCGAAACCGATGAATACACGCGGTACGAGCTTCTCGCCCCGGAAACCGCCAGTTTCAGAATCCATTACGAAGTCACCGCCACCACGGCAGGCTCCACGTTTTTCTACAACCCCATTCGCAAAGGTAGCGCCGCCAGCGACGAGTCCGTTTATGACTCCATGACCGGCGAGCCGCTCCATTTCCAGGTAGTCAGCGGCCCCGACGCCCGCAAAGATCCGCTTATGGCGGACGCCGATGCCGATACCAACTTCATCAAGATTTCTCTCGCTCGACCCGTTCCTCCAGAAGGACAAGGACGCATCCTGATCCTCAAAACCTACAAGGACGCAAAGAGCTATTACCGCGATGGCGATGCTATCGTTTTCAATCGTCCGCTTGGGATCAGGCGAAACAAAATCGTTCTGCCTGTGGGCTACGAACTGGTCGGCTGTAATATTCCCTCGCAGGTTTTGGCGGAGCCGGACGGCCGCATCGCCGTTAGCTTTCTGAACGCCAGCGCCGGGGAAGCGCCCCTGATTCTCCGCGCCAGGCTCGGCGCGCAAACAGGAACCGCTGCCATGCCACGCCCCCCAACGCGAGCCCGTAGTTGGGAGTCTCCCTTCGAAGGAGAAACCGAGCATGCGCGCCTCTCCGAGCGCGCCCATCAGGATCGCGACATTGTCTACTTCCTGCAGCAACCGGAAACTCACGCTTTCAGCCTCTACCACGACTACACCGAATTCCACGAAGGCGCCGATAAATACCTTAACGTAGTCCGCGAAGGCAGCACCGTTTCCGACCCGTCCGCCTACATCCTGGACACCGGCGATAAACTTCCAACAAAGTTGGTTACCGGCGCCGATCTCGCCGCCGCAAAAATCGACGCGGGTGAGCCCGTCAGTCCTACCACCCAAGTCGTCCTGATTCCGTTCCCGCCCGTGAAAAAAGGCCAATCCATCCGCCTGCGCATTTCCGAAACGTACACCGCGCCAGTCAGCTATCATCTCGATGGCGACGAATTGGTCTTCGATCGCAGCTTGGGCCGGGCGCGCAACGCTGTTGTGCTCCCCGCAGGCTGGTATCTCACCGCCAGCGCCATCCCCGCGACCATTCGGCAAATGGCCGATGGCCGCATCCGCCTCGATTTCTGGAATGGCCGCCCCGATTCCGTCGATGTCCTGATCAAAGCAAAACGCCGAGCCGCTCCAAAGATAGATTAATCCGTTTAATCCATGCGCTGACCCGCCCCCGAATGGAAACTTCATGGGACTTTGAGGGGGCGCAGATTGCCCCGTACCCACAAAGTCGCAGGAGGCGGGGTGCCGTTTAGGTTATTCGAGAGGGCAACATTGGATTGGCTTACTTTTTTCTCAGCGGCCTGAATAGCGCTGCTCTTTCCAAGGATCGCCGTAGGCGTGATAGCCGTTGCGTTCCCAAAAGCCGAGGCGGTCGTGGTCGAGAAGCTCAAAGCCGCGGATCCACTTGACACTTTTCCAAGCGTAAAGATGCGGGACAATCAGGCGCAGCGGGCCGCCGTGCTCGAGGGTGAGCGGTTCGCCGTCGTGCTCGAAGGCGAAGAGCACATTCGGTTTCAACAAATCGTCGAGTGGCACGTTTGCGGTATAGCCCTCTTCAGCGAGGATTAATGCGAAGCGAGCTTCCGGCTTTGGCTTGGTCAATTTCATCACCTCGGTAAAGAGCACACCTTTCCAACGATTGTCGAGGCGGCTCCAACGCGTGACGCAGTGGAAGTCCGAAGTGGTTTCGGATTGCGGCAGCGCGCGAAAGTCGTTCCAGGTCAGGCGCTTGGGCTCTTCGACTTCGCCAGAAATCTTGAAGTCCCACTTGGCCGGATCAAATTGTGGGATGCTGCCGTAATGAAGCACAGGCCACTTCAACGTGAGCGACTGTCCTGGCGGCAGACGGCCTTCGGCCTTGGCCTTGTTTTCCAGTTCCTTGCGCGTTCCTATGTCCCCAAAGAGGCTCATGCTCCAATTCCCTTCTCATCGCGTGGCTCCGATGCGTTCCTCCCTTTCGATGCGGTCGAGGCTGGTAAGGTACGGAGACTAGCGTAGTCACGGTGAGGCGCTGAAGGATGGGTCTCCAGAGGCCCTGGAGCAGGGGAACCTGATTGAGAGGAATCATTAGCGTGGCCGGCCCGTGATTCTCAAGAATGTGATGCGCGATTACCAACCCATCTGGCGCATCCGCTCTAGGATGAGTCCGCTGTAATGATTCATGTGATCGGGCCGTCGCTTCAGGGGCAACGGCAGAATTGCGGCGAGACGCGCCGCTCGCTCGCGATCGATATTCCGGGCTGAGATTCGGTAGTAGTAACGGCACGCCGACTCCGCACCATAAACACCAGGACCCCATTCGACCTCATTCAGATAAAGTTCCAGAATGCGCCGCTTGCCGAGGACCAATTCAGCCACCGGGACAAGCGTGAACTCGGCGCCCTTTCGGAGGATCGAGCGGCCGGTTCCGAAGAAAAGATTTTTTACCAGTTGCTGCGTAAGCGTGGACCCTCCGCGAATGCGGCCGCCTTCCATATCGTCTTCCGCGGCGATTTCCATCGCGCCCCAATCGAATCCATGATGCTGGTAGAAGCGCGCGTCTTCCGCGGCGATCACAGCATGCTGGAAATCGGGCGAGATTTGGCTCAGCGGAACGAATTCGTATCGTTCGTGGTACGGCCTGTGGTGAATCCATGCCTCCAAGCGGCGCTCCATGTGCACCGCGGTGGTCGGTGGGTCAATCCACCGGGCAGCCACAAGGATCAGCACGGCAAGCGACCAAAGAAGCGCCGCTCCGATGAGAAACCATCGAACAAAGGTTCGGAGAAAGCCTTTCCGAAGCGGCGCCTTGGGGAGTGTGTCTGGATTTTCAGTCACACTTCAGAATAATCGTTTGGGCCGGATTGACATAGCACCTGATTTGTCGTTAATCGGGAGTTGACTGCGTTTTAGTTTTGAACTCGTGCCGGTGTCGAGGTGTCTAGGCCGCCATCTTCCACGTTCAGGCAGCGGCAGTGTAGGCTCCTTCTCAGCAGCAATCTTGTTGATTGTTTCGGTCGGACAAGATTTCAGACTTCAGGATGCTGCAACCGGACGACCTATACTGTCGATGCTGACTGCCTGGAGAAACGGCGCATGAAGAGACTGCGGATCGTTGTTTCACTCCCCAATGACAACGCCTACCAGCATGAGCAGGGGGTAGTGGCGAAGTCAACCGCGGAGCGCATGGGGCTCGACGTGCAAGTCATCCTCGCAGACGATGACTCAATAACTCAAAGTCAGCAGTTACTGAAAATCATCCAATCCCACCCGGAATCCAGGCCCAGCGCATTCTTAGTTGAACCTGCGACCGCGACGGGGTTGCGCCGTGTCGCCGAGGCGGCGGTTGCGGAGGGAATTGCATGGGTGATCAGTAACAGCAATGTGGATTACGTCAAGCAACTCCGCAAAAGCCCCCGGGTTCCCGTATTCATAGTGACCCAAGGACAACGCGAAATTGGCCAGCTTCAGGGAAAGCAGTTTGCCGCACTTTTACCTCAGGGGGGATCTGTCTTATACATCGAGGGGCCGAGCGTGAGTTCCGTTGCTGTCCAGCGCCACGAAGGCATGGAAAGTACCAAGCCGCGGAATGTACAGATAAGAACGATCCGCAGCAAATGGAGCGAGGAGAGCGCTTATCAAAGTGCCGGCGCCTGGCTACGGCTGGCGACATCCCGAGCAGAAAAGTTTGACTTGGTGGCCGGCCAAACTCATGAACTTGCGTTGGGGGCCAGAAAGGCATTGCGGGAGATCGGCAATCAAGAACAGCAGCAAATATGGCTGGGAGTGCCATTTATCGGCATTGGTATTTCAAGCCAAGTGAAACCTTTAGTTGACGGGAAAGTCTTGGCCGCCTCTGTAATTACATCCGTCACGATGGAACTCGCTCTCAAGATCTTGGTTCGCGCGATTGAAACACAAGTCCAGCCGCCTGAACTCAGCGTTGTAGAAGCGTCGTCTTATCCCGATTTTGACAAACTAGCCGCAAAGCGATGAAGAAGTATTGCAAGTGATGGGCATGAGCGCGCCAGTCAATCGCTGCGCAAGGTGAAGTGCAGTTTGACCTCTGTTGCCTTCAGTTCTGCGCAGACGAGTCGCTTGGCTCACCGAACACCTTTGAGAGGCGGTTGTCCGGTAACGGACATGGAGATCCGATGTCCGGTAAGCGTTCACCAGGAGTTGCCAGATTTCTTTGTGACGCTGGTCACGTCGTGAAACGACGCTATCAAATAAACTGATTGCCGTCTCGCTGGGCGAGCGGCCCCTGACAAGTTCGCAGCGGAGCGGGGCTAGACATGCGATAGGAGGGCGAAATGATTGAAGCACTTAAGGGATTTCCGACGAAGGTCCTGGCGTTCACTTGCAAGGGACACGTCACGAAACGTGATTACGAAACTGTGCTGATTCCGGCAGTAGAAGAAGCACTCAAGCAAAAAGGCAAGGTCCGCCTCTATTATCAGACCGACCCCGACTTTTCGGGGATTGAGCCTGGCGCCATGTGGGACGATTTCAAAGTCGGAATGGAGCATCTCCTTCGCTGGGAACGGATCGCCATCGTTACCGATGTCGATTGGATTCGGTACACGTTTCGAGTCTTCAGTTTCGTGATTCCCGGCGCGGCTAAGATTTTTCGACTGGAGGAGGAGCAGAAGGCGCGGAAGTGGATTGTAGAAGGCCTAGCACAGTGAGAGAAGGTGGAGGCGCCGACATTTTCGCCGCTGCGGAGCACTGTATTGGGATGGGAAGTAGACGACATGGAAACCATGGTCACATGGCTCGTCGGGCGCGGCGTAGCTTTTGATAGGTACCCGTTCGTGCAGGACCAGGAGCGCGGGATTTGGGCGACGCCGCATGGGGACAAGGTGGCGTGGTTCAAGGATCCGGACGGAAATGTTTTGATCGTCTCGCAGCACGTTTGAGCGAGTTGCCGGGGATTCGTGTCTGGTGACTGGTGCGGGCTGCGCACTGCGCAGGATTTGTGGCTGGCGGCGAACTGCCGCAGGGCTTCGCCCTGCTCTACATTGTGCGGGTAATGGCTTGGCGATTACGGATGGCAGCATTTGGCGATGATTAGGGTTAGGTCATCGTGTTGTTCGTGGGGCGCGAATTGGCGGACGTCGGCGACGATGTTTTCGAGGAGGGATTGAGAAGGTTGGGAACTATGGCGGCGGAGGGATTCGATAAGGCGAGCTTCTCCGAATTCGTCGCGGGCTTCGTTGAAGGCTTCGGTGATGCCGTCGGTGTAGAGGGCGAGAGTGTCGCCGGGGCGGAGAATGCGCTCGTCGATTTCGCAATCCCATTTTTTGAAAATGCCGAGGACAGTGGCGGTGGGGTCGAGGCGGTCGATGGATTCGTCGCGGCGGAGGATGAGTGCGGGCAGATGGCCGCAATTGACGTAGCGGAGTAGCCCGGTCGAAACGTGGTAATCGGCGAAGAAGAGCGTGGCGAAGGAACCGTCGGGCGTGTTTTGGGAGAAGAGTTGATTGACGGATTCGAGGAGGCGCTCGGGGTGGTCGAGAGAAATGGCGCATTGGCTGCGGAGATTGGCTTGCAGGTTCGCCATGAGCAGCGCGGCGGCAATTCCCTTCCCGGAAACGTCGCCGATGACGAAACAGAAACGATCGGGGCCGAAATCGAGGAAATCGTAATAGTCGCCGCCGACGGCGCGCGCCGAACAACAGTGACCGGCATAGTCAAGACCGCGGACGGGCGGACGAATTTGCGGGAAGAGGCGGCACTGGACCTCGTTGGCGATTTCGAGTTCCTGGCCTGCGCGGCGTTCTGCTTCGACTTTGGCGGCGGCGGCGCGGCGCTGGGATTCGAGAGCGTGAGTGACTTCGTCGAAGCTGACGAGGATAAAAATGTTTCCATCAATATCGCGGAAGCGGGCGACGACGCTGCCCCAGACCGTGGGTTCCATGCCGAGAATGGGAGAATCGGCCGGGGATTTGGCGGAGGGCGTCTCGGAATCGTACTTGAGGCGTTTGAGGCGTGGAGTGGAGTGGAAACGGACGCCGCGTTTGGACCATTCCTGAAATTTTGCGAGGACGTCTTCGGTAATTAAGACGATGTTGGTGGCGCGGCCGATGAGTTTGTATTCGGGAGTCTTGGGCTTGGGGACGACCAGGGCGAGGACCGTGGAGCCGTCGGGAGGGGAGACGGCGACGAGGCGTTCGCCGGATTGAAGCTTGGCGTCATAGGCGAGATGGAAGCCGAGCTGGTCGACGAAGAAGCGGATGCTGCGGTCGTGGTCGCGGACGAAAATGTTGACGCACTGGATGCTGAGGTGAGTGGAGAGCTTCGGGGAGAGAGCAGGAGCTGACATGGGGAGATTATACGGTGGGGCGAGGGAGCGTGGAAAAAGATAACACGGGAACACTCCGACCTGGTGGGGGTGAATGCCATGTGCGCTGAGGAACGCATAGAAAGAGAAACAGAGCCCTCGCTATAATTCGATCCGTTAACAAGTTCGATTAGAATTTTGCTATTGAGGCGTACCTATGGAAAGACTTTATCGAGTCATGCTGCTTTTGGCAATGGTAGCCTTCTGGCTAAATGCTGCGCCGTCACTGTTCGCTAAAGACTATTGCTCCCTCAGAGTCCAGGTGGTCTCACCCGACGGCAGGCAATTTCCGGTTTCTGTCACTGTCTACGAGCAAAGCGGTCGGAAGATAGAGAAAGAGCAAGCCCCACCGCATGACTTGCAGTTTTGCGACCTAGGCATTTTGCCGGTGAAAGTAGTGGTCGGGGACAGCGGTTGTCACGAAATCGTAGTCCGTGATGTTAGAAACTACTGGCAGGAACCCTACACTCTGAAAGTTACGTACGACCCCGAGCACTGCATGCGTGAATTGCCGCCTCCTCCACAGCCCCTGTGCGAGGTTCTCTTCCGTATTTCTGGTTCAGATGGGGGATGGATCGACAAGGCGGCGGTGAAATTCGATCAACCCAGTTTGGGGCACCTTCAAACGGACAGCGCTGGGAGAGCACTGCTGGTGGTGGGATTGGAGAACCGTATTCGAGGCTCCGTCAGTGCGCAAGGCTACGCCCCAAGAGAGTTCTCGATTGACTGCTCCAAGTCTGGCGAGTACGAAAAAAAACTAACCCTCACAAAAAAGTGAGCTCCTAAGGTAGGCCACGATCAAGGAGCTCTCTATCAGCAAACCGCTCCATCTATGTTGGCGTATTCGGATTTCTTGCCTGATTAATTATCAGCTGAGCCTGTGTGAATGCTTGAGTTGAGTGACAGCGGGGGGCGAAGTGGGGGACAATTTGTTGCGGGATGTTTTTACGCGTTGATGCGGTGTATGACGGATTATTGTGAGAAGGCGGTTGAGAGAAAAGGGTGAGGTAGGAATGACGGCGAAGATATTGGATGGGACGAAGATACGGGATGAGATTTTTGCGGAGTTGAAGGATGAGGTGGCGATCCTGGAGTCGGCGGGGATACGGCCGGGGCTGGCAGCGGTGCTCGTGGGAGAGAATCCGGCTTCGCAGCTGTATGTGAAGAGCAAGATTGCGGCTTGCGAGCAGTTGGGAATGGGGAGCGGGCTGTTGACGCCGGACTCGAGCATGAGCACTACGGATTTGCTGGCGATTGTGGAGGATTTGAACCGGGACAACGATACGGACGGGATTTTGATTCAGTTGCCTTTGCCGGCGCAGGTGGATACGAAACGCGTGCTCGAAGCGGTGGATCCGGCCAAAGATGTGGACGGATTTCACCCGGTGAATTTGGGGAGGTTGGTGAGCGGGAGGCCGGGGCTGGTGGCGTGTACGCCGGCGGGGTGCATGGAGATTTTGCGGCGTAACGATATTGCGATCGAGGGAGCGAACGCGGTGGTGCTGGGGCGGAGCGACATTGTGGGAAAGCCGATGGCGCTGCTTTTGATGCACGCGAACGCGACGGTGACGATTTGCCATTCGAAGACGCGGGATTTGCCGGACGTGGTGAGGCGCGCGGACATTGTGGTGGCGGCGATGGGGAAAGCGGGATTTGTGCAGGCCGATTGGATTAAGCCGGGCGCGACGGTGATTGATGTGGGCACAAATCGCGTGACGGATGCGACGGAGGCGGAAAGATTGTTTAGGAACTTCCCTGCCCGGCTGGAGAAATTTCGTGCGAAGGGGAATGCGCTGGTGGGAGATGTGCATCCCGATGCGGTGAATGTAGCGGGGGCGCTTACGCCAGTGCCGGGAGGCGTGGGGCCGATGACGATTACGATGTTGATGAGCAATACCGTGAAGGCGGCGCGGATGCGGCGGGCGAAGGCAATTCCGCGGACGATTTCGGCGCGTGGGCCGTCCGGCGCGGGCGGGCGATAAAATACAGAATGAAGCGGCTTGGAATTACCGGCGGAATTGCGAGCGGCAAAAGCGCCGTTGCGGCGATTTTGCGCGAACTTGGATTCAACGTGATTGATGCGGATGAGCTTGGGCATTCGGTGATTGAGCCGGGGACGCGTGCTTTTAAGGAGGTTGTGCGAGAGTTTGGGGCGGGAGTGGTTGGCACGGATGGACGGATCGATCGCGGAAAATTGGGAGCGCTGGTGTTTGCGGACCGCGGGAAGCTGGCGCGGTTGAATGGGATTGTGCATCCGCGAGTGGAAGAAGAGATGGTGCGGAAATTTGGGGAATGGGAACGCGACGGAGCCCGGGACGCGGCGTTTGTGGAAGCGGCGCTACTGGTGGAGGCGGGGTATCAGAGAAATTTGGATGGATTGGTGGTGGCGTGGTGCAGACCGGAACAGCAGATGGAGCGGTTGGTTGCGCGGGGATTGAGCGAGGAAGAAGCGCGGCGGAGGATTGCGGCGCAGATGCCGGCGGAGGAAAAGTTGAAGTACGCTACGGAAAAGATTGATTGCTCGGGGTCGATGGAAGAGACGCGGAGGCAGGTTGAAGAGTTGGCGGCGAAGTTGAGGCGGGAGGCGGCGGGCAGCGTCTAAGAGGAGAGAAAAGAACGGAAAAGAGCGGGTCAAAAGACCCGCGCCTGAAATTTTTGCGAGAAATTTCGTATGGTATCTTTGAGATTAGATGCGGTCAGGGAAGGGATGCGATTATGAGTGCGGGAAAAATGTCGAATGCGGTGCGCTTGGCGATTGTGGCGGTAGTGCTGATTTCGGGAGCCTATTGGGCTGGAGGACGATGGGGTCAGCAACAGCCCAGGAGGGTGGAGGCGCTGCCGATGGGCGGGGCGTTGACGGAAGTTGCCGCGCGCGACGCAGGGCTGACCGACGAAGAATCCATCAACGTGCGGGTTTACCGGGACGTGGCGCCGGCGGTGGCGAACATTTTGACGAAGGCGACCGAGTATGATTTTTTTATGGACCCGGTTCCGGTGGAAGGGGCGGGATCGGGATTCGTGATTGATCCGCGCGGATATATTTTGACGAACTTTCACGTGGTGCAGGAAGCGCAATCGATCGAGGTGGTGCTCGGCGATAAAACGCATTATGCGGCGAAATTTATCGGGGCGGATCAGCGGAACGACGTGGCTCTGGTAAAAATCGATCCGAAGGGAAAGAAATTGGTGGCGCTGACGCTGGGGGATTCGTCGAAGCTGCAAGTGGGGCAAAAAGTCCTGGCGATCGGGAACCCGTTTGGATTTCAGAGCACACTGACGACAGGGGTGGTGAGCGCGCTGGGGCGGACGGTGCAGACGAGCCAATCGACTTTTATCGATGAAGCGATCCAGACAGATGCGGCGATCAACCGGGGAAATTCGGGCGGGCCGCTGATTGATTCGCATGGCGAGGTTATTGGAATCAATTCGGCGATTTATACGCCAAGCGGGACGACGGCGGGAATCGGGTTTGCGATTCCTGTGAATACGGCGAAAAGAATTGCGCACGATTTGATAACAGAAGGGCGGGTGCGAGAAGCGTATCTTGGAGTGCAAACGTTGCCGGTGGGAGGATGGCTCGCGGAAGCGCTCGATCTGCCCGTTCAGGAGGGACTGCTGATCGAAGAAGCGAAGCGGGGCGGTCCCGCGGCGGCAGCAGGGTTGCACGGGGGAAACCAGGAAGCGTTGGCGGGCATGCAACGAATCACGATCGGCGGAGATGTGATTGTGGCGATTGACGGCCAGAGTATTGCGAATCAATCGGATATGAATTTGGTTTTGAACCGGAAGAGGCCCGGGGATACGGTGAGCGTGACGGTGTACCGGGGCGGGAAGAAGCTGGATGTGCCGGTGAAGCTGGGAGAGCGGGCTGGGAATTGAAGTTGAATAGTTGAGTTGATTGAACGAAGGCGTGGAGTGACTCGTGACTGGTGACTTGTGCACGCCCTGAAGGGACGGAGACAAGCAGGAAAGGCTGTCAACTGCTTTGAGACATCAACGGCGACAGACAAGAATGTCTGTTCTACTATTTGGAAAATTCGGCGCGGAAATTTTGACGATCTGATTCGCTAAGAGAAAACCAGGATTCAGCGATGTCGCGGACGCGCTCTAGTTCGCGCTGCATTTCGGCGTGCTTGGCCTCGAGAGTTTCGGCATTGGCATCGGGCGGGACGTAAATTGGCGGGGCGAAGAGGATTACGGCGCGCGCAAACGGGGCGGGCAACAGGAAGTGATCCCAGGTTTTTTCGAAGGTTTTTCCGCGATCGACGCCGATGTGGAAGACGAGGACGGGACAGCCGGTTTTTCTGGCCAGCATGACGGGACCGGGCTTGGCGAGGTAACGAGGGCCGCGGGGGCCGTCGATGGTGAAGGCGCAATCGACGCCCTCGGAGAGGCGGCGGGCCATTACCGCCAAACCGCGAAGACCGCCGCGTGAAGAACTTCCCTGCGCAGTCCCGAACCCCAGCCATTCGATCACTTTGCGAGTCCACTGGCCGTCGAAGGCCGTGGTGTTCATGACCACGACGCCGTGATTCCGGTGCCACCAGACAATGGGAATGATGATGCGGTGCCAAAAAGCCCAGATGCAGCGCTTGCCTGAGGCGTGGACGCGCTCGGCGTTTTGCCAGCCGAGGACTTCGAAGCGCAAGGTGGGGCCGAGAATGCGAATTACACTGTAAACCGCGGCGGCGATGAACGGGATTTGGATGCGGCGGGACCAGGAAAGATCGGGAAGACGAGTATCGTAGTGCGCGCTGATCGGATCTGGAGAAATATTTTTGGCGGGATCCTGCGCGGGGTTGGGCAATGCATCGTCAGTTGAGCCGGGCGTGGTCATGGTTATCAGGTGCGCCTGAGAAAAGGCGGCGTGACGTATAGTATAGGCGAGAGTTTCTTGCCCGGCTCGTTGGAGACCAAATAAGAGTGCTGCATTGGAGGCATGAGCGTAAATTGGCGCCGCGCGCGCGACTACTGGGCGGGGTGTGCGCGATGGTCTGCGCGGCCGTATTTGTTGCGACTGCGCGGATGCCGGACCAGCCGACGGGCGACGCCGTGGGCGTGATTGAAGGCGAAGACATCTCCGTGACGGGGCCGATGAGCGTGGACGTTGTCGGCGGGCAGGTGAAAACGATTTTGCGAAGCGGGAGCGACGTGCGCGTGAAATCCGGGCAGGCGCGGATCAGCCTAGTGGAAGGCGGGCAGATTTCGATATGCGGGCCGGCGCATCTTTCGGTGCTGAAATCGGGCGGATCGCTGACCGTAGCGCTGGAAAGTGGAGCGATTCATGCGCGGCTGGAGCAGGAGCCGGCGATGACGGTTTATACCGCGCAGATTCAGGCGCAGACCGTGGCGATTGGCGACGACCCAAGAGAAATTCTAGTAGGGTTCGAGAATCCTGGAATGATGTGCATTCGAACGTATCGTGGAGCGATGCGAATCGAGCAGCAGCTAAGCGGACAGAGCGTGATAGTGCCGCAAGGCGAAGACGTGATGCTCGCGAACGGGCAGATCGACACGCTGAGAAACGGCGCGGGACACTGCAACTGTGAATTGCAGATCGCGAAAGCTCCGAGGATTCCGGCGCCTGGGAATGGTACGCCGGCGACCACTCATGAGGCGACGAACAGCGAAACGCTGGAAGATTCAATCGATACAACGGCATCGGCAGCGAGTGAAAAGCCGGCAGCAAAGGAAGAGCCGATCTACCAGGTGGATATGCCACCGTTGAGATTTGATGCGAGCGCGAGGGTGCAGCCCGAGCCGGACCCCAGGTTGATGGCGATTGTGCGGCGGGTGCGAGTGCGGCCGACGCTGATATTTCAAGGACGCGTGGAAGGAGATCCTGTGGCGGTGGCTACCCCGCCGCCTCCACCGGTCGCGAAAGCACCGGCAAATACGCAGGCGACGCGGGCACAAGGCTCGGTAATGGACCGGGTGAGGTCTTTTTTCCGGCGATTGTGGACACGAAAACGGTAATCAAGCGCATGAAACGCGTTGAGTGCTCTACGAGGCAGATTTGCTTCCTGTCCGAAGTTCAGTCTGCGATCTGGCCCCGCGTAATGTTCCGGCGATGAAACTGTCGTGATAACTTCTTACTACGGATGGCGTCGTTCTGCACCTAACAACAGGGCGGAAAGATATTCTAGGGCCGGGGAGATCAAATGGGGTTCCCGATGAAGAGCGGAATCGCAAGGCTGGTTGCGCAAAAATATAGACGTATCGCTCCATTCGCGGCGTGTTGCGCGCTGGTTTTGAGCGGGTGCTCGAGCGGTTCGTCCACGATGACGCCGCCGCCGGACACGACGCCGCCGAGCGCGCCCGCGAGCTTAATGGCAGCGGCGACCTCGACCACGCAGATCCAACTTTCCTGGACGGCTTCGACTGACAACGTGGGAGTGATGGGCTACAAGGTGGAGAGATGCTCGGGGGCGGGTTGCTCGAACTTCGCGCAGATCGCGACGCTGGCTGGGACAACGTTTGGCGACTCGGGGTTGACGGCGTCGACTTCGTATTCTTATCGAGTGAGGGCGACGGACGCCGCGGGGAACAACAGCGGATATTCGAACACGGCTACTACTTCGACTGCGGCGGCGGGCAACATAAGCGTAACGATCAGCCCTAAGCGGGGCGGCGTTACAATTTCTCAGACCCTCTTATTCACGGCAACGGTGAAGAACGACGTGGGAGCAGCAGGCGTGACGTGGAGCACGACGGGAGGGACGCTAACCGGCCAGACAGCGACGGCGGCGAGCTTTTCGTCGGCGACGGCGGGGACGTTCACGATTACGACTACAAGCAAGGCTGACGTGACGCAATCGGCCGCGGCAACAATCGGGGTGACGGATTTGAGCGGTATGACCACGTATCACAACGACCTCTTGCGCGACGGCGTGAATTCGCAGGAGTATGCGCTGACGACGGCCAACGTTGCTACGGCAACATTTGGAAAACTTTTTTCATGCGCAACTGACGCGGCGATTTATGCACAGCCGCTGTGGGTGGCGAATTTGGGCATTCATGGCGGGACGCACAATGTTGTTTTTGCGGCAACGGTACACGACACGGTTTACGCATTTGATGCGGATGCGAATCCCTGCGTCACGTATTGGAACAAGTCGCTGCTGGGAAGCGGCGAGACATTTGTCTCGAGTTCCGATGTAGGCACGGGCGACATTCAGCCGGACATTGGAATTATCGGGACGCCGGTGATCGATCCTGCGTCGAACACGCTCTATGTGGTCAGCAAGAGCAAGAATACGGGGACAAACTGCACGCCGGCGACTTCGTGCCATCAGCGGCTGCACGCGTTGAGTCTGCTAGATGGAACCGAGAAATTCGGCGGGCCGGTGGATATTACGTCAGCGATCAGCGTGACGGGCACGGGAGATGGAGCCGCGGGTGGGAAAGTGGCGTTCAATACGCTGCGGCAGAACCAGCGGCCGGGGTTGGTGCTTGCGAACGGTGTGGTGTACGTGGCCTGGGCATCGCACGGAGATAACACGCCGTATCACGGATGGGTAATCGGCTATGACAAGACGACGCTGCAACTCGTGGGGATGTTCAACGCCAATCCAAATGGAAGCGACTCGGGAATTTGGATGGGGGGAGGCGCGCCTTCGGCAGACGCAGCCGGCAATTTATATTTTCTGACGGGCAATGGGACTTTTGACGTAAATTCCGGCGGAACGGATTACGGAGACAGTACAGTGAAGCTGAACACGACGTCGCCATTTTCCGTGGCGGGATATTTCACGCCTGCGGACCAACAGACTCTGGAGGGCGACGACTCGGATCACGGATCTGGAGGAGCGGCCATTCTGGTGGACCAGCCGCCGACGGCGCCGCACCAGCATTTGGTGATTGGGGGCGGAAAAGAAGGCGACTTATTCTTGCTGGACCGGGACAATATGGGAGGGTATGGAGCGAACTTCAATCCGGCTGACTCGAACGCGGTGCAGAAATTTTCAGTGGGGAACGGGATATTTTCTACGGCGGCGTTCTTTAACAACGTGCTGTACATCGCAGGGGCGGGCGGACATTTGAAATCGTTCGCGTTCAATACGACGACGGGAATATTTAATACGGCGCAGTCGTCGCAGTCGGCGGATTCGTTTGGGTTTCCCGGGGCAACGCCGGCGGTGTCGGCACGGGGAACGACGAACGGAATTGTCTGGGCCATTGATAACGGCCAATATTGCACGGAGCAGTCTCCCGGATGCGGGGCGGCAGTGCTGCATGCATTTGACGCCAAGCAATTGTCTTCGGAGCTGTGGAACAGCGCGCAAACGGCAGGAGACAGCGCGGGAAATGCCGTGAAATTCACGGTGCCGACGGTCGCCAATGGAAAGGTGTACATCGGCACGCGAGGAAATGACATCGGGAACGGAGGGACAACCGTTCCGGGCGAGATCGACGTTTATGGTTTGAAGCCGAATTGATGAGATTAAGAAAGACCATGGGAAAGCCGATGGCTGATTGCTAGGCAAAACAAGGACGCTTTAACGCTTACGCCTGGGCTCGCTGGGGCGCGGCATGCTGCGCCCCTACAAACGCCTGACGGGCGCAAACCAAATTCACATGCCTTCGTAGTTGGGGCCGCCGCCGCCTTCGGGGACGACCCAATTGATGATTTGGTAGGGATCGGCGATGTCGCAGGTTTTGCAGTGGACGCAGTTGGCGGCGTTGATTTTTAGTTTTAGGACACCGCTCGGATCCTTCGCCATTTCGTAGACGGCCGCGGGACAAAAATACTGACAGGGATTGCCGTATTCCTCCACGCATTTTGTTGAGCAGATATTGGTGTCGGCGACGTGCAGATGGCAGGGCTGATCTTCTTCGTGGCGCGTGCCGGAGTGATAGACGTCGGTGAGGCGGTCGAAGGTGAGTTGGCCGTCGCCTTTAAAGCGTTCCGGAGCGGGGCGGCCGTTGATTTTTTTGTAGGCTTTGTAGCCTTCGTGGGCGTGCATGGGATCGATCAGGCCGCGACCGCCAGTGATTTGTTGCAAGACGGTGTGGAAGAAGCCGCGGAACATGCCGTGTTGAAAAGATTGGTGGAAATTGCGGACTTGCCACAATTCCTTTTTGATGTAGCTTTGCTCGATTTTTTTGGGGAAGGCGCTGAGCGTTTTGGCAGTAGCGTCGCCGGTTTTTAAAACATCGAAAATTGTTTCGGCGGCGAGCATGCCGCTCTTCATGGCCATGTGAATGCCTTTGAGGCGCTGCGAATCGAGGAAGCTGCCGGAGTCGCCGATGATGAGGGCGCCGTCCACGAAAGTGCGGGGCATGGCGTACCACCCGCCGTAGGGGAGGGATTTCGCGCCGTAGCGGACGAGTTTGCCGCCTTCGAGAATTTTTTTGAGGAATGGGTGCGTCTTCCAGGTTTGAAAGGCGGCGTGGGGATCGAATTGGGGATTGGCGTATTCGAGAGCGATGACTAAGCCGATGGAGAGGCGATTGTTGGAGAGCCCGTAGATCCAGCCGCCGCCGTACATGCTGGTGGGCACGGGCCAGCCGAGAGTGTGGGCGACGTAGCCGGGTTGGATGCGGCCGGGTTGGACGTCCCAGAGTTCCTTGATGCCGATGCCGTAGGATTGCGGATTGATGTTGTCGAGTTTTCTTGTGGCGACGAGATTTTTGGTGAGCGAGCCGCGGGTGCCCTCGGCGAGGACAGTGACTTTGGCGCGGAGCTCGTAGCCGGGAGTGAAGTTGTCTTTGGGCTTGCCGTTCTTGTCGAGGCCTTTGTCTTCGGTGATGACGCCGGCGATGGCGTCGCCTTCGTAAATCAATTGGGCGCCGCCGAATTCCTTGAAGACGTTGACACCGGCGGCTTCGACCAAGCCGCCTAGCCACTTGGTGATTTTGCTGAGGGAGACGACGTAGTTGCCTTTGTTTTGGAAGGGCGGCGGGGTGATGGGGAAACGGAAGGAAGAGTTTTTGGTGAAGAGGAGGGCGGCGGAATCGGTGACGGGAGTGTCGAGGGGGGCGGATTTTTCGAAGCCGGGGACGAGCTCGGCGAGAGCTTTGGGATTCATGATGGCGCCGGAGAGTTGGTGCGCGCCGATTTCACGGCCTTTTTCGAGGACGTAGATATTTTCGGCGGAGAGCGGAGGCTTGGTGCCGGAGTCGTTGTGTTTCTTGATGAGATTGGCGAGATGCAGGGCGCAGGAAAGACCGGCGGGGCCTGCGCCGACGATGAGGACGTCGGCTTCGAGTTGTTCGCGTTGGACGGTCATGGATTGAGGAATGATAGCAAAGCTCGCTCGGTCTTGGCGGAGGTTCTGGGATGCGTCCCGGACTATGCTCGTTGGGCGGATTCTGGTTAACCATAACTACCCACCCCCCTGGGGTTTTTTCGTAAATGCTCATTCTAAAGGGATTCAAGTTGTTTGTTTTGTATTGGTTGCGGAACTGCTCATTCCAAAAAGTTTAGGTGCGCGAAATTGCCCTAAAATTGTGCAAGCTTTGAAAGTGTTACGCCCAAAGGACTTAGGATCCGAGCTGGGCTCAAAAGCAAAAACGCCAACCGAAGAAGCATTGGCGTCCCAGAGTCGATGCGTAGTATTACTCAGGGGATAGTATACATCGGATTTAACTTTTGTCAAGGAAAAGCTGGAGGGAAAAACGAAAGCGGTCATTGAATGCTTGCACACAATGAGGAGGAATAGTCGCCTCTTGGAGTCCGGTCGCAATATCATGGAATCAACCGACGGGTAAAGACTCCGATGCGAACCTGCGGTCGAAATCGACCGCTTGAGTGCTATGTCAGGAGGCGAGGGGATGCACCGGCTGCTTATCGTGGTTACGATTCTTGGCCTCTTTGTGATTCTTGCGGACGCGCAGGCGCCTTCGGCTCCCCGGGTATCATCCAAGCGGGTAAACCAGAAGTCCCCATCAGAAGTTGCCCGCCGATTCGTCCGACTGGAAAGTAGTCTACTGCCCGACCAGTGGAGCAGGCTCTCGGACTTTTTTATCCAAACTCCCAAGCCGCAATGGAACAAGGTTGATGTCGTCGATATAATAAATATCGCTGTGAAGACGAAGGGAAATTCGACACATGTTTACATTTCGACGAATTCCCTAGGCAAACTCGATTCATCACTGCGGCTTTCGGACTATCCGCCTACGAGACTGCCACTCGGCGTACCCAGTACTAGCGCGTGCTACGGCGACGACTATTTTGAGTTCAATCTTCTGCTCGCTGGTAAGGAGCGGGTAGTTCCTCAAAGCGGTACGCCAGATCAATTTCAGCGGCCGCTTGCGTGGAGGATTGCCGATTCTTCTTTCGAACCCCTAATTACTTTAGATACGGCAATCCGCTACGTTAGGCAGATGCACGACAAGGCCGAGAATCCCGCTATGAAGAGGAATGCAACCAGAAGTTTGAGAATCTTGGAATACTACAAGCAGGGTAAGTTCCTACCAGACGAGTTGTCTTCCGGCTCGACTGGCGGTTGTTTTGCGGACTAGGCGGGCTGCGGCGTTGGACGTAAACTCACTTTATGGTGTTCACGAAACGGCTGCGCGAAGGGATACGCCGCGGGGAGATCACTTGCAGTGTGCGAATCTGGATGAGCCCCCGCGTCCGAGTAGGCGGGCGATACCGGATGGAGGAAGGCGAGATTGAAGTCGATTCGATTGAGCCGATAGGATTTCCGGATATTACTCCTGAGCTGGCGCGGGAGTCTGGATTCCTTGGCGTTCTGGACCTGCTCAAGGTGGCGAAACATGGGCGTGGGGAGAATATTTATTTAATTCGGTTCCACTACGTGCGACCGCGGGGCAAGCGAATGGGGCAGCGTAAGTCTGGTTAGAACCTCGAATGGGTTTTGCGTGGGCGGCTCTGTCTCTTGACGACGCAAGCTGATTTGACCGGCGTGCAAAAGAAAACGCTGAAGCAAGCCATTTGGAGCTTGAGGGAGGCGCACAAATGAAAGACTCGCTTTTTACAGAGATGATGGCTGGATTCGAGGAGGCCGCAAAGCACCGCCGGAAGCAGACCGCGCGCGTGCGAGTGTCGCGCTTCTCTCCGGAGGTGGCCGCCTTGCGACCAAAAGAGATTCGCAAGATTCGCACGGCCCTTGGTCTGAGCCAAGCCGATTTTGCTGACTACCTGGGCACTAGCGTGGCGTGCGTCAGAAGCTGGGAGCAAGGCATGCGCCGGCCGCAGAGCGCTGCGCTCCGGCTGCTCAGCATTGCCAAGAAGAAACCCGCGGTCCTCCTTGAATTTGTAGCATGAACTGGCGCGCGAGTCTGAATTCCTTGGCGTGCTGGACTTGCTGAAGGTGGCGAAACATGGGCGAGGCGAAAATATTTATTTGATCCGATTCCACTACGTGAGGTCGCGGGGTAAGCGAAAGGTGCTGCGCAAGCTTGGCCACAAGGCCGTGTAGTCAGATAAAGAGAGCCGACTGAGTGTTGGAAACGTCCCTTCCATCCCTCCCCGTTCCAAACAATCGATGAAGCGCCTAATCGAACGCTCACCTTCAGTCGGTTGCAGGACCGTCCTTCTTCGCGGTTATGCCGCGCCGATTCGAGAGGCTTCGTTTGATCACACGGGAGAAGAGCACAAGCAAACCTACAATTACGCCAAGAGGCAAGATGGTTTTGAGAACAAAGAAGAGAGCGGCTCCCGAACCGCGGTGGACACATTCCCAGATTAAATAAACTATCCATATAATAATAGCACCTATCCCCACATAGTACACAGCGAAACCGGCTGCGACCAATAACAGCTTGCCGACAGTGACTACTGACTGCTTGGCGAAAGTTCTCATCATCATCTTGTACCCACGAGCATATCGCACCGAGTGACTATCCTTGCGCGTTTGTTTCGCCCAAAGGTGGGTCTTCGGCTTAGATTCAAAGCATCGGATTCCGGGATCGGCAACATTAACTAGCCGTTTTCGACGCGGGATCTTATGTCCGCGTAGGCCGCGGCGATTAGGCTGTTTAGGGCTGCGGCGTTTGTGGGGATTCCCGGTTTGAGCTTTATGTGACGCATGAACTTGCCGCCGCCTTGCAGCAGGCGGGCGGGATCGGGGAGGGATGCGCCTTGGAAGAAACCTACATTTACGTGCGAGGCGAATACGTTCACATAGGCGAAGGGGGCGTCTCCCAGGCAGGCAGTCGGGCAGCCGTCATGTAGAAGCTCGCGGACTTCGTCGCCGCAATTGCGCATTACTTTGAACCAGCGGCGCGCTATGGAATCCAATTCGGCTGTGTGTTGTTTTAGCCAGGCGTCGATGGCGGGATTGCGCTCGACAGCGCCGTTGAATCGCAGGATGTCTGTTTTCATCGTGGCTCGCCTTGGACTGGTAAGAGAAATATTTTACACAGAGGGCACAGAGGCACAGAGAAGAAAAAGCAGATTCCTCGCTTCGCTCGGAATGACAGGTGTTGGGGGTACGAGGGCGATGTTCGGAATGGCACTCGTTGGCGGTTGGCGCAAGCGGGTGGCGATGTTAGGAGGAATGACAGTTGTTGGCGGAAGTGCGAGTGTTGGCGCAAGGGTGAGTGCTGGCGCAAGGGTGGGGCGATGTCAGGAGGATTTGGATTTTTCTAGGGCTTCGGTGAGGGCGGGCATGATTTCGAAGATGTCGGCGACGACGCCGTAGTCGGCGATTTCGAAGATGGGGGCGTTGGAGTCTTTGTTGATGGCGACGATGGTGCGGGCGCCTTTCATGCCGACGACGTGCTGGATGGCGCCGCTGATGCCGAGGGCGAGATAGAGTTTGGGGGCGACGGTTTGGCCGGAGCTGCCGATTTGGCGCTCCATGGGGAGCCAGCCTTCGTCGCAGATGGGGCGGGAGGCGGCGATTTCTCCGCCGAGGGCTTTGGCGAGGGCTTCGGCTTGGGGGATATTTTCGGGGGCTTTGATGCCGCGGCCGATGGCGACGATGAGCGGGGCTTGGGTGAGGTCGACGGCGGATTTGGCTTCTTTGAATAGGTCGAGGGGCTTGGTGCGGATTTGATCTGCGCTCAGCGTGACGGCGAATTTGTTGATTGGAGCTTTGCCGGAAGGATGCGCGGCTAGGAGATCGGCGCGGAAAGCGCCGGATTGAAAAGAAGCAAACCACGGGGCGGCGCCCTGGAAGGTGACGTCGGCGGCGGTTTTGCCTTGGAACATTTGGCGGACGAAGACGAGCTTGCCGGATTCGTGGCGGTAGCCGATGCAGTCGCCGATCATGCCTTTGCCTAGCGAGGCGGCGAGTTTGGGAGCGAAGTCGCGGACCTGGTAAGTGTGGGGGAAAAGGACGAGATCAGGTTTCGCGGAATCGATGACCTGCTTCAGCGCGATGCAGAAGCTGTCAGGTGTGTAGTTTTCCAGAAGGTCGTGCTCGATTTGGAGGACTTCGGCGACATTTTTGGTGGCTAGTTCATCGGCGAAGACGGAGAGGCCTTTGCCGATGGCTGCGGCGCTGATGGTGCTGGAGGTGTCCTTCGCGATTTGCTGGGCGGCGGCGAGAGTTTCGAAGCTGGCGTTGTTCCACTTGCCTTGGCGGAGTTCGGTGATGACAAGAATTTTCATGGTCAGATCACCCGCGCTTCGAATTTCAATTTCTCCACTAGCTTCGTTGCGACTTCCTTTGGAGTGCCGGTGAGGAATTCGGTTTTTTTGGTTTTTGTGGGGACGTAGATTTTTTCGATTTTTTGCGTGGGCTCGTGCTGGATGCCGAGAGATTCGCGGGTGACGGTGGCGATTTCTTTTTTCTTGGCGGCCATGATGCCTTTTAGCGTGGCATAGCGGACTTTGTTGATGCCGGACTGGATGGAAAGGACGGCGGGCAGTGGGCATTCGAGGTGCTGGAACCATCCGGCTTCGAGTTCGCGCTTGAGTTTCAGTTTGGGGCCGTCGACCTCGATGGCCATGATGATGGTGGCGTGAGGACGATTGAGAAGCGCGGCGAGGAGGACGCCGGTTTGGCCGAAACCGTGGTCGTCGCTCTGGAGGCCAGTGAGGACGAGGTCGGCTTTTTCTTTTTGGATGGCGGCGGCGAGGGCTTTGGCGGAGCCTAGAGGATCGAGTTGCGCGAAATTATCGTCGGAGATGTGGATGGCGCGGTCGGCGCCCTTGGCGAGAGCTTCCTTGATGGTTTGCTTGACGCGCTCGGGGCCCATGGAGAGAACCACGACTTCGCCGCCGTGTTTTTCCCTCAGGCGGAGGGCTTCTTCAAGAGCGTAGCTGTCCGGCTCGTTCATCTCGAAGCCGATGTCGGATTCCTTGATCCAGTTACCGGCGATGGCGAGCGGAGCGTCTTTTGCGGGGACCTGTTTGATACAGACGATGATGTTCACGGATTTAGTCCTTGTGGCTGAGGCGCCCGAGAGGCCGATCGAGTTTTGGAGCCGACGACCTACTCTCGAATTTATAGGGACGCTTCAACCAAAAAACTCCGGTCTAAAGACCGGCCACTACAAATGTTGCACAGACTGAAGTCTGTGCCACTTACTGACCGGACCAGCGCTTGAAAATTAAAGCGGCGTTTGTGCCGCCGAAGCCGAAGGAATTCGATAGCGCATATTCAACGGAAGCCTTGCGGGCGACGTTGGGGACGTAGTCGAGATCGCACTCGGGATCCGGCGTTTCGAGATTTATCGTGGGCGGCAAAATTTGGTCGCGTAACGCGAGGACGCTGATGCCGGCTTCCAATCCGCCGGCGCCACCGAGGAGATGGCCGGTCATGGACTTCGTCGAGCTGACAGGGACATTTTTCGCGTAGCCGCCAAAAACCCTTTTGAGGGCGCGCGTTTCGATGACGTCACCGAGCGGCGTGGAGGTGCCATGCGCGTTTACGTAGCCGATGTCTTCCGGCGCGAGCTTAGCGTCTTTGAGAGCTGCTTTCATGACGCGGTAGGCACCGTCGCCATCGGACGCGGGTTGCGTGATGTGATAGGCGTCCCCGGACATGCCATAGCCGACGATTTCAGCGAGGATGGGGGCATTGCGTTTTTGCGCGTGCTCGAGAGATTCGAGTATGAGAATACCCGCACCTTCGCCAACGACGAAGCCGTCACGGCCGGAGTCGAACGGCCTGCTGGCGTGGGCGGGATCGTCGTTGCGGGTGGAAAGAGCCTTCATGGCAGCAAAGCCGCCGATGCCCATCGGGGTGATAGTGGCTTCGGTGCCGCCGCAGATCATCATGTCGGCGGCGCCGCGCTCGATAATCTTGAAGGAATCGCCAATGGCGTGCGCGGAAGCGGAACAGGCGGTGGCGGTGGCTGAATTTGGGCCCTTGGCGCCATAGCGAATGGAGACGTGGCCGGAAGCGAGATTGACGATGGCGGAAGGAATGAAAAAGGGAGAAATTCTGCCCGGGCCGCCCTCGACCAATTTCCTGTGCTCGCGTTCGATGATGTCGAAACCGCCGATACCGGAAGAGATGTACACGCCGACTTCGTTCAGGTCAGAATCCGCCGGCTTCCAGTTCGCGGATTTGACGGCGAAGTCCGCGGCAGCGAGGGCCACCTGGATGAAGCGGCCCATTTTTTTCAGTTCCTTTTTCTCGATCCACTGGAACGGATCGAAGTTTTTGATTTCGCCGGCGATTTTGCAGTCGAAGCCGGTGGTATCAAACTGCGTGACAGGGCCAACACCGCTCTGGCCGGCGAGAAGGTTCTTCCAGGATTCCTCCGTGCCGATGCCCAGAGCGCAGACTAGTCCAACACCCGTAACGACTATGCGGCGAGTCAACTCTTTGATGCTCCCTGTTGAGGTGATAATTTCGTGGCTTACTTTCCCTTGGCGTGCTTGTCGATGTAATCCACGGCGTCCTTGACCGTAGTCATCTTTTCGGCGTCTTCATCGGGAACTTCGATCCCGAAGGCTTCCTCGAACGCCATCACTAATTCGACCTGGTCGAGAGAATCCGCACCGAGGTCATCCACGAAGGACGCCGTCGGCGTCACTTCGGCTTCATCGACGCCGAGCTGCTCGACGATAATTTGTTTTACGCGCTCTTCCACACTGGCCATTCCGGTGTCCTCCGCGATTTGCTATCGCTAGTTGTGCAACGACGTACAGTAACAATCTATCGGCCCCGATGCCGTGCTACGGACTCGAAATTCGTCTATCAGGCAACCTGCCCATTCTAGACAGGCCTTGCGGCAAGGTCAACTTTAAGGGCGGCGTCAAGCCCTCGCGACGAATGTCAAGTCCTCTTCGTCCTGCGTTTCATGCAAAAAAACTCTCCCAAAATGCTTTGGCTCAAGAACCATCACTCCGCCGCCAAACTCCTTCATATACCAATCCAAAGCAGGATCGCCCGTGTGCCGGTCGACTACAAATTCGATCTCCCCTGGCTCGCCATTAAACGTCACGCGATCGCCCTCTAAGATCGTTTCGCCCGTCTGGTAAACGAATGGCAGGATCGTTAAGCAAGATAGAGACCGCCGTTGACGTCGAGGACGTGGCCGGTGATGTAGGCGGCTTCGTCGCTCGCCAGGAACACGATTGCCGAGGCTACCTCGCAGGCCGTGCCCATGCGTCCCAGCGGGATGCGATTCTTCAACTCCTCTTTCACTTTGTCTGAGAGGACGTCGGTCATGGGAGTGGCGATGAAGCCGGGGGCGACGGCGTTGACGGTGATGTTGCGCGAGGCGATCTCGATGGCGATGGCTTTGGTGAGGCCGACCAGGCCGGCTTTGGCGGCGACATAATTGGCTTGGCCGGCATTGCCCATTTGCGCGACGACGCTGGCGATGTTGATGATGCGTCCGGCGCGGGCGCGCATCATCGTGGAGAGGGCTTGCTGGATGCAGAGGTGCGCGCCAGTCAGGTTGGTGCGAATGACGGCGTCCCAATCGTCCTGCTTCATGCGAAGGGCGAGGCCATCGCGGGTGATGGCGGCGTTGTTGACGAGAATATCGAGGCGGCCGAATTTTTCGAGAGCTTGCTTGAAGCCGGCTTTGATTTGTTCGGGGTCGGCGACATCCATTTTAATAGCTAGGGCTTCGCCACCGGCGGCTAGGATGTCGGTTACGAGGGCCGAGAGCTTTTCTTCGTTGCGAGCAGCGACGGCAACCTTTGCGCCCGCTTGGGCAAGCGCGAGCGCCGTTTCGCGGCCTATGCCTTGGGAGGCGCCGGTGACCAGGGCGACTTTGTCTTTTAGACTGAACATCTGATTTTCTCTGGCCACCCCGTTGGGGTGGCGGATTACTCACTCTCGGTAGTCTTGCCCGCGTTTGCGAAAGCCTCAGGGCTACGTCCTGAGCTACCTCCGCATACATCCAGCAACCACTTTCGACCGCGACAGGCTAAAGCCTGTCCTACTTAAGCCGCGTCGGAACGGGCGCCGGCGATTTTTTCTAGCGTGGCGGCTAAACTTTTTTCGTCTTCGACGTTGAGCGTGGCAACGGATCGCTCGATCTGGCGCAAGAGACCGGTGAGGACGCGGCCTGGGCCTACTTCCACGAACGTGTTGACACCTTCATCGATTAGGAGGCGCACGGATTCTTGCCAGCGGACGGGCATGGTGACTTGGCGGATGAGAGCTTCGCGAGCTTCATCGCCGGTCGAAATGGTGTCGGCATCGACGTTGGTCACTAGAGGCACAGAGAGATTTGCAAAGTTCGTTAGCTTTAAATCCTGGGCGAGGCGCTCTTGGGCTGGCATCATCAGCGCGGAGTGGAACGGGGCAGAAACGGGCAGTATTACGGCGCGTTTTGCACCGAGCTGCGAAGCGATTTCGACGGCGCGCTTTACGGCGGCGGCGTGCCCGGAAATGACAGTTTGCTCGGGCGAATTGAGGTTAGCGGCGGAGCAGATTTCGCCCTCGGCGGCGCGCTTGCAGGCATCGGCCACGACTGCAGGCGACAAACCCATAATGGCGGCCATAGCACCCACACCTGCGGGGACGGCTTCTTGCATATACGTGCCGCGTTTGCGAACGAGCCGAACGGCATCGCAGAATTTCAGTGAGCCTGCGGCCACTAACGCGGAATATTCGCCGAGGCTGTGACCCGCGACAAAATCGGGAGTGAGCCCTTTCTCGGCAAGGACGCGATATACGGCAACAGAACAAGTGAGAATGGCGGGCTGTGTGTTGGCGGTAAGCTTCAGCTCGTCTTCGGTGCCTTCAAAGCAAATTTTGGAGATGGAGAAACCGAGGGCCTTATCGGCTTCTTCAAAGGTGGCGCGCGCCGCAAGATACTTATCGGCGAGTTCCTTGCCCATGCCGGAGTACTGTGACGCTTGACCAGGAAATACAAATGCGACTTTGCCCATGGTTAATTCCTCTCCTGAGCCGTCAAGCGAGAACGCTGGCGGCCGAGAGCTCCTGTTCGATTTTTTCGTTGATGCGCGCGCGGGCAAGACCCGCGGCCACGCGGATGGCATTTTTGATGGCCTTGGCATTGGAGCGGCCATGGCCGATGACGCAAACGCCGCGCACACCCAAAAGCGGCGCGCCGCCGTACTCGGTGTAGTCGATCGTTTTCTTCAAACCCTTCAAGGCTCCGCGCGAAAAAAGAAAGCCCACCTGCGATGCGAGCGAGCTTTGGATCGACTTTTTCAGCAGGCCGAAAATTTGAAGGGCCAGCCCTTCGCAGATTTTCAGCGCGATATTGCCGACAAAACCATCGCTCACGATCACGTCCACGTTTCCGGAGAACAGATCTCCACCCTCAACATTGCCGACAAAATGGACCGGAAGCTTTTTTAAACGCGTGTAGACCTCGCGGGTGAGTTCATTTCCTTTGATTTCCTCCTCGCCGACCGACAAAAGACCGACGCGGGGGCGGCGATTGCCAAAAGTCGCACGGTAATAGATTTCGCCCATCACCGCGAACTGCACGAGATGCTCGGGCTTGGAATCCACGTTGGCGCCGACGTCGAGAAGCACGGAAACACCGCCTTTGGCATTCGGGAAGGGCGCCGCGAGCGCCACGCGATCCACGGATTCCAATGTGCCTAGCAAAAACCTTGCAACGGTCATAACGGCGCCGGTATTGCCAGCGCTAACTAGGCCGTCAGCCTTGGCTTCACGCACCAAGCGCGCCGCGACGTGGACGGAACTGTCTTTCTTGCGCCGAAAGGCCTGGGCCGGGTGATCTTCCATGGTGATCACCTCGCTTGCCGGGACAATCTCGATTGGCAAGTTCGGCGCCGCATGCTTGGCGAGCTCTGCGCGCACCACATGGGGCTGGCCGACCAGCATCACGCGCACGCCCAATTCACGGGCAGCCAAGACACTGCCTTCAACCTCGGGGCGGGGCGCATTGTCACCGCCCATGGCGTCAACGGCGATAGTGATCATCGGATTTGTCTGACCGCCAGTTCCTGAATGGGACCCGGAAGAAAAAAAAGCGGCGTCAGGCCGACTTGTCTTGCACGGCGCGGCCTTTATAGTAGCCGCAATGGGGACAGGCCTGGTGCGGCTGCTTGGTTTCGTGGCAATTCGGACACTCACCGAGCGCCGGCTTCTCCAGGAAGTCGTGGGCTCGCCGGGTGCTCGTTCGTCGCTTCGAATGCCGTCTTTTTGGGTTAGGCATAGCAATACTCCTCGTTGCCGCCTCTATGGGCGGATTGTATGGGCTTTCGGCCCTGGAAACTATTGTTTTTTCAGCCAGTCCTGCTTTAGGCGCGCGAGGGGAGCGAGCCGCGGGTCCGTCGAATGGGTCTCGCAGCGGCACTCCTCGTGGTTCAGGTTAGCACCACAGTTTGGGCACAATCCCCGGCAGTCACTTTGACAGATGACCTTCAGGGGCAGGGCCAAGAGCACCTGTTCTCTGAGCACGTCCGCCAGGAAGAGGCCATCTCCTTCGTAAAAGCCGATCTCGGTATCATCATCCTTAAGCCGGTCTTCTTTCGGCTTGGCGCCCTTGGGTAAAGGAGCATAGAAGAGATCAAAAGAGCGGTTCACGTCTTCGATCACCGGTTCGAGACACCGCGCACAGACCATCTCAATCTTCGTTTCGAGCTGTCCCGCGATGCGAATCTGGCCTTCGAGCAACTCGGCTGTTGCGGTGACCTCGAGAGGAGCAACCTGCTTGATCTCCGAAGAATGATAATCGATGCTGGCCGGGGCGTAGCTCTTCCGGATGCGCAATTTCCGAACCGCGAGTTCTTTAACATCAAGGAACACGTCTTGAACGCCTCCGGCACTAACGCTCATGCTTTATCATTATTCCGTCGCGGGAGCGGCAAGTCAAGGAACGGAGCCGGCTTGTGAACCATTTTGCTCCCAGGAAGGCACGGGGCCGCTCTAGTACTCCGAGCGGTTTGGCGGGGGTTGCTTCCGTTAGGGCAAGGCAAAGGGCTCAACTGCCCTCCGTCCGGCCTGGCAGCGTACTGCCGCGTTCGTGACGAACTGACCGACGGTGTTTGATGGTATGCACGCATCGGCATAAAATGGCGGGAGAAAAGATCGGCCGGCAAAGTTGGGAGGTGAAAAAATACATACGGAGGCCGGAAAAGTTGTACGAGTGGTATAATTAGGTTGTTTCCCAAATTTCGAATCTCCTCCGGTTCCATTCACCGAGTCCCAGTCTCGCGGAGAGTATCCAATGCGCACGACAACGAAAATGGCACTGCCGCTGGCGCTCAGCGTGGCTGCGATTTCGCTGCTCTTTGCGGGATACCAGGTCCGGACGGAAAAGAGGAATCTTGACCACGATCTGGTGCACAGGGCTGAAAATCTAGGGCAGAGCCTGCAGGAAACCGTAGAACATCTGTTAGAGCAGAACTCGACCCGATCGCTGCAGCGGTTCGTGGAGAGATACGGGCAACGAGAGCATTTGAAGGGAATGGCAGTCTATGATGAGAGCGACAAGGCGGTGGCAATCACCGAGGGCCTCCCGCCACAACTGAAGTCCCGCCCCGCAGTAGTTTCAAAAACCACGATTAACGCAAGCGGAGCAGGCGAATTCCTTCACGAAGCGGACATGCAGCTCTACGTCTACGAGCTTCCGCTGGAGAAGGATGGAAGAGCCGCGGGAGCGGTCGCCATTTATTATGACACCAGCTATATCGACTCGCGGATAACTTACACGCTGCGCGACGCGATGCTGAATGCGCTTGTGCAAACGGTGCT
This sequence comes from uncultured Acidobacteriota bacterium, assembly GCA_963753745.1. GTDB lineage: Bacteria > Acidobacteriota > Terriglobia > Acidiferrales > UBA7541 > Acidiferrum. Next base: position 350,520 of record CAVWDX010000010.1, on the reverse strand, counting down.
GATCACCGGGCTCGCGTTGCTGCTGGTCCGGTGGAATTTGACGGGGCCTCTGAACCGCACCGCGAAGTGGCTGCGCACACTGCGCACGGGATCGCAGACGGTTCCGCCAACGCCTCCACCGGGGGAAATCTTCGATCAAATACACCGGGAGGTGACGCATCTTGCACAGGACTTGAACGCGGCGCGAGCGACGGCAGAACAGGAAGCGCGCTTGCGGGATACGCACTCCTCGCTGTGGACCGCGGAGCGGCTGCGCGTCAGTTTGCGAAGCAAATTGCGAGACAAGCCCCTGTATGTGGTTTCGAACCGGGAGCCTTGCATGCATGTGTACAACGAAAAAGATCATTCGATTGGATACATCGTCCCGGCCAGCGGACTGGTCACCGCGCTGCAACCGGTTCTGATTGCGTGCGACGGCACGTGGATCGCGCACGGATCGGGAAGCGCCGACCGCGAAGCTGTGGACGAACGCGATCATTTGCGTGTTCCGCCGGATCACCCCAGTTACACGCTGCGGCGCGTGTGGTTGAGCGACGAGGAAGAAAAAGGCTACTACGAAGGATTTTCGAACGAGGGACTCTGGCCGCTCTGCCACATAGCGCACACGCGTCCAACGTTTCGTCCGGAAGATTGGCTGCGTTACCAGCAGGTGAATCGAAAGTTCGCGGATGCCGTCCTGGAAGAGATGGAAGGAACGGATTCGCCGATCCTGTTGGCGCAGGACTATCACTTTGCGCTGCTGCCGCGGATGGTGAAGGAAGCGCGCCCGGACGCGCGGGTGGCCATTTTCTGGCATATTCCGTGGCCCAATCGTGAAGTGTTTGGCATATGCCCGTGGCAGCGCGATTTGCTGGACGGTTTGCTGGGGGCCGATCTGATCGGCTTTCATGTGCAATCGCACTGCAATAATTTTCTGGAGACGGTTGACCGGGGAGTGGAAGCACTGACGGAGTGGGACCGTTTTGCCGTCAACCGGCAGGGACACGTGACGCGTGTGCGGCCCTATCCGATCAGCGTGGCGTTCTCTGATCCGGCTCCGGCCTTTCCGGAAGGGAGCAGCGTGGGGAAAGAGCGGGCCGCACTCTTTGCGGAGCTTGGCGTCGAAGCCAGTCTGCTTGGCGTGGGTGTGGACCGCGTGGACTACACGAAAGGAATCATCGAACGGTTCCGCGGCATCGAGCTTTTTCTTGAGCAACACCCGGCTTACCTGCGCCGTTTTACTTTCGTACAGATTGGAGCGCCCAGCCGGACGGACATCGATCGCTACAGGCGATTTCTCGAGGAAGTCAGCGCGGAAGCGGATCGCATCAATGCACGCTTTCAGGCGGGGCACTGGAAGCCGATCGTTCTGCTGAAGAAGCATCATTCGCACGAGGAAATCTCGCGTTATTTCCGCGCGGCGTCGGTTTGCCTGGTCACATCCCTGCACGACGGGATGAATCTGGTGGCGAAGGAGTTCGTAGCCTCGCGCGACGACGAGCGCGGAGTGCTGATTTTGAGCACCTTTGCAGGAGCAGCGCACGAACTCTCAGACGCGCTCCTTGTCAATCCATACGATGTGGAACAGGTAGCCGATGCGATCCAACGAGCCATCGAAATGCCCGAAGATCAACAGTCTCTTCGAATGCAGCGCATGCGTCAGGTTGTGCGCGAGCACAACATCTACCGCTGGGCCGCCAATCTGCTGTCTGACCTCACGGAGATTCGGATCGACGCTCCCGAGCGCATCGAGATTCCGCAAACACAGTGAGCAAGATGCGTTGAGCTTGTTATTGCAGGTCTCCAGATAGGACTCAGGCAGGCATGCCGGTTATTTAGCGAGAGAGCAATCGCTGACATGCGGGCCCAGCCCCGACGGGATGGTGCGAAGAGAAATGAGTGACAGAAGGCGTTCAGTAAGTCAGCGACCATCCGACGACAGTTAGTGTGAGCACGAGCAACAGCATCCCGGTGCTGACGACGCTGAGAGTTCTGCCATGCCCGAGGAGATAGTCCCTGGACTCCGCGTCAATACAAAGAAGGACAGAAACGACGAGGACAACGCTCCAGGCCAGAATTGCGGGCAAGCCGGGATACTTGCCAATCATCGAGAGAAATTGGCCAGGCGGCTGGCCCGCGGGAATCCACCAGGGAATCATGGGAGCGATGCCCGCGGCGAGAGACAGAGTGAGCAGTTTGCGTGTGAACCAGCCTTTGACCTTAGGGCGGGCTTCTTTCCAAATGAAGTAGTCCCAGGCCAATAAGGCGAGGGCGAAAAGCACCCAGCCGTAGAGCGCGGCTTTTTGGTCGAACCACCACCAGGCGCGAAAGATGAAGTGCGCGTTGTGCGCCATGATAAAGCGGGGGAGGAGAAACATGGCTACGAGGCCGTTGGCCGCCACGGCGACCAGCAAGGTGACCAGGCTCATCAACTGAAACCAGTAGCGTGTAGGGACGCGCCTACACCGGGTGCAAATGGATTGTTTGGGCAGGAAATTTAGTCCACAGCGGTCGCAGAACACGGCTGGTCTCCCATTCCGCGGGAATCGAATCCTGTGATCGCTGCCAGAGTATCTGATTCGCATCGAAAAAAACTACTGGTCTGAGGGCCAGTTGAAAGGGCAGGCAGTATTGGTAGTATGGAGGCATCCAGCCAGAACCCATTCCCGGGGGTAGTTCTTAAAGAAGCGCCTAGACTTGAGAAATTCCACAGTCAGGCGGGGGTGCAAAATGACTGAGGGCGCAAAACAATGGGAAGGCCAGATTGTCGAGGGGACTTTTCCCTTGCGGCAATATCTTGGCGGTTCCGACCACAGCGCGGTGTTCCTGACCGAGTATGGTGAGGGCGAATCGCAAAATGCGGCCATCAAGCTTGTTCCAGCCGATGCCGCGACCGCGGATTTGCAGCTCACGAACTGGAATTTTGCGGCACAATTGTCTCACCCCAATTTGCTGCGATTGTTCCGTGTAGGGCGGTGCCACCTCGCCGGCAACGATCTGCTGTATTTGGTGATGGAGTATGCCGAAGAAAACCTGTCGGAGATTCTCCCCCAACGCGCGCTGTCGCCAGAAGAAACACGCGACATGCTCTGCCCAGTTCTGGATGCGCTCGAATACCTGCACGGCAAAGGCTTTGTACACGGCGATTTGAAGTCTGCAAATATATTGGCGAGCGGGGATCATTTGAAACTCTCGAGCGACACGATTTCCCGGATCGGAGAATCGCAAATCTCTCCGAGAAGAGCGGGGGGCTACGATCCACCCGAAGCGATTAGCGGAATGCTTACGCCAGCGGCCGATGTATGGTCGCTCGGCACGACCCTGGTTGAAGTGATGACGCAGCGTTTGCCGGATTGGCAACCTGAGGCACCTCGCGAGCCATTGGTTCCGGCTAGTCTTCCCGCGCCATTCCAGGAAATCGCACGGCAATGTTTGCGTCTGGAACCACAGCGGCGGATCAGGCTTGCTGACATCGCAGCACGCCTGAATTCGCGCGCGGCTGTGGCTTCCGCGTCGGCTTTTGTGTCGACGCCGGGTCCGGGTTTGAACGCGGTAACCGGACAGATATCTCCTGAAATGGCCAAACCTATGGCCTCGATGTCGGTGCCGCCGCGAAGTGCCGCGAGATTGCAAACGAACCCGCATCGGCCGCCGCCATACAAAGAATCAGGGACGAGGTCGCGATTCATTGTTCCCCTTGCTGTGGGAGCGGTGATTTTTGCTGCAATACTCACGGTGCCGAGACTTCTGACGCACCGGCCGGAAACTCGCTCAACAGCGGCGGTAAGGGCCCAAAAGCCGGGTAACCAGCCGGTCGCAGGAAAGCCAGCCGAGGCCACAGCTACGTCAAAGCCGACGGCCAAACCCGAAGGGACATCAGCGGGTTCCAAAACGGCAAAGTCTGCCCCACCGGCAAGGCAACAAACTGTTCGACAGAGCGGGCAGCCAGCCGCGCCGGACGCTTTGAAAACGACCAGCGAAAAAGAGCAGCCTGCCGCCGCAGTACCACCGAGACCAGTTTCTGGCTCCGGGGGAACTGCGCACACCGCTGCGGCTGGAAGTGTTTCAGAAAAGGGTGACGTTCTGGATCAGGTCTTGCCCGAGGTATCGCAGAAGGCGCGCGATACGATCCGCGGAAGAGTGCGCGTAGGAATCAAAGTTCACGTGGACGCGGCAGGCGCGGTATCGGGTGCAGAGCTGGATTCTCCCGGGCCGAGCAAGTTTTTCGCGGATATAGCTCTGAAAGCGGCGAGAAAATGGGTCTTCACACCGCCGGAAGTGAATGGAAAGAGCGTTGCGAGTGAATGGAGCCTGCGGTTTGTGTTCACACAGAGCGTTACTAAAGTCACGCCGACGCAGACCATCCCCTGAGTGCCATTCGAAGCGTGAGACCGAATGGAGAGCCCTGAGGCTTCAGGGTGCGCATTGTTCCGCTGGGAAAGACTTCCCGAATCCACCTGTACTTTGGGACGAAGCGTGGCCTTTCAGCACCTATCAGTAACTACGCGAACTATTTGAAAGCACGTAAGTTAGTCAGTCGAAACGGGCACTCTGAACTGCCGTACCATAGCCGCATCCATTCTCGCCCTTTACTTTCGCTAGGAGCCGGCGACGCGCCAAACGCGCCGGAACTTGGCGGAGCTGTAGCGAATGAGCGAGCAGGACAATCAAACTCCCTCGGGACGCAAGTCTCGAACGGAAGCAAAAGCAGGCCGCTTGCGAGGGGTGATGCGCTACGCGGCACTTCTCGTGCTTCTCGGCTGCCTGTCGCTCGCGGCAGGTTTTGAAACTGCGCGCACCACGATGCCCTCACCCAATCCGGATGACAACCTTCGGGCGCAGAGTTCCTCTCGCGGCGTTTCGCCTGTGCGCATGCAGGCGGAGGAGAAAAACACCGAGGCGGAGTTGAAACGGCTCCCGCCACAGCAGCAAGTGGAACGTTTGCTGGAAAAGGCGATGCAACACGACGCGGCGTCTTTGGACCTTTTGCAGGAAAAAGTGGATGGCTGGCGGGGACATTTGAAAAACACCGACCAGCTTTTTGACCTCGTCCTGGCGGCGCTGAATTCGCACGATCTTCGCGTTAGGACGGCCGCAGTGGATGTGGACCTCGCGGCGAACAACCTGAGCAAATCACCGGAAAGTGTCGCGCGGCTAATCCGGCAGTTGCGACGAGATCCCGCAACGCGGGGGATGGCGTTATGGCGGCTCGGTTCGTTGGGAAATCGCGGCGTTGAGCCGGAACTTGTGCTGAGCAGTTTATTGAACTATGCGCACAACCCAAGCGAGCACACACGTTATTGGGCGGTGGAAGGATTGGCGATGCTGGGCAACGACGCCACGATTGACCCGCTGCTCGACCTGCTGGCCCACGACCCTTCGCCGAAAGTTCGCGAGCGCGCGGCGAGCAGCCTGGGACAATCCGGCTTGTTGACGCGCGAAGAGCGCCTGGCAGCCGTTCCGCATCTGTTGAATTTTGCCGACGATGATTCGCTAAACAAGAGGACGCGGGAATTGGTGTACGGAACACTTCGTGTGATCACCGGCGCGGCGCTCGGAAATGATGCCAACGCCTGGCGCGAATGGTGGGCACATAATGACCCTGCGCAAGCGCGTCCGCGCCAGCGCACCGGACTTTTGCGCGCTTGAAAGTGAATGGGCACATGCATTTTTGTGCACAACGGTTCAGACCTTTCCCTATATTCTCAGACTCAAAAGTTTGGAAATTGGGAAAATAGATTTTCGCGAATTGCCAGTAGGAAAAATCGACTGCTACTTGGGAGGATACGTTGACGCATCCGTCTCGCAAGGCTGCCGGACCAATCTTCGCAATGCTACTCCTGTTGTTGTTCGGAACGGCCGCATTCTCTTCGGCCACGGCGCAGGAACGAAGAGTTCCCCAAACCGATGGAGTGGATAACACCAAGATGGGCGCGTATCGCGCACTGGCCCAACATACCTATTGGGAGTTTCAGAAGGGCGACCCGGCCGCCGCCGCGGAGCTTGCACGCGTGCTGGAGCGGGTGTGGGATAAAGCAGAAGATTATGGTGGGGATATGGCGCTCAAGAAAACGCATCCCGATCAATTCGACGATATCGATAAGGCGATGGATGATTTCATCACGCCTTTAAAGGACTACAAAACCAAAGCTCCTGAACCAGCCAAGGTAAAAGCGGCTTTCAACGCCTATCTTGAGAAGTTAAAACAAGCGGATTGAGCGGCGAGCGATTTTTGGGCGCTGAACTCAAAGGGTGAACAGTCGAGGTTCGCGCTCTCATGAGGAGTCTTGCAAATCCGGCGACCCTGCCAACGTGATGGCTCTCAAGGCGAAGCGCCGGGGATGCGAAAGAGCCAGCGTAGCAGCAAGTGCGTAGGCCAATAAATCAGCGCTACGAGTGGAATGAAAATCATGGCAAGGTGCGCCGGAGCGGGCCCCCAGGCGCGATGGAAGAGTGGATCGCGATAGGCGTAGTTCATGTTGAGTTCCGCCGACAAAAAGCGGGAAGAAATCAAAAGAGCGGCCGCAATCGCGGCTTGTAGACCGAGCGCCCGGCGGTCGTAGCCGACGCGGCGCAGAGTCCAAAGAAGGACCAGCGGCAGCCCGACGTGAAATGTGGAAAGGAGGCGAACCCACAGCGGGTATTGCGGGTCCCACATGTAGGTTGTGCCGCCTATGAGAAAACGCCCCGTCAGCAAGCGCCAGCCAACATCGGAAATCCAAAAAATACCTGCCGCCAGGGAACCGACTGCCTGACTTGAAAGCAACAAGGGATTTGCGAACCAAATCCCGACAAAGGTGAGGATCACCGCGACGTCGCACAGGTGCAGAAGATTCGCCCAGCCAAAGACGCGGAAATACGCGGGAAGCCAGACGGCCATCCAGAACAAGCTAAACCAACGAAGCACAGGAAAAGCGGGCGGGCCCGGCGACATGCGTTTTCACCTTCTCGCTGCTCGAAGACGGCTAAGGCTATCACACTCAATTGCGAAGGTTGCGCGAATCAAGCCGCTAGAAAATCGGCAGGGTTTCGTACATCGCAGCGAGTGTTTCAAGGCGCTGCGCTACGCGTAGCCAGGTTGGGCGCGCTCAATACTCAAAAGAATTAGGAAGTTTGGCTCGCGACAGAGGAAGCCGAAGCCCCGAAATGCTCCTGGTGCTTGCGAAGCAGGAATTGATCGGTCATGCCGGCGATGTAATCGCAAACGACGACGTGACGGGGTTCTGTGTAGGCAGATTCTTCGTGAGAGACGGGCATGGAGCCCGGAGTATCGAGGTAAAAGGCAAAAAGCTCATGGAGGCAGCTCACGGAGCGGTCGCGGTCTTCGGTGATGGCGGGATGATTGTAGATGTGCTTGAACAGGAAGCGTTTCATTTCAGCGTTGCGCTGCGCGATTGCTTCGTTGAAACCGGCAAGCCTGCGCGGGGCGCGGCGAATGTCGTCCACGGAGGCTGCTCCGGAAGAAAGTACGCGCTGCTGCGTGGTATCAATTAGATCGGTGGCAAGATGGTCGAGCACGCGCTTGAGCGCGGCGTTGAATTTGAGTTTCTCCCGTCCCGCAGGATAAGCGGCATCGATCCGGGCGTAGGCCTCGGAGAATATGGGGACTTCGTTTCGCAGAGCGTGGAGATCGAGAAGGCCAGCTTCGCGGGCGTCGTCGAGGTCCGCCGTGTTGTAGGCGATTTCATCGACCCAATCGATGAGTTGGGCCTCGAGCGGGGGACGAAGATCGAGAAGATATTCGGCAAGATGGGGTAATTCCGCGGCGGTGTAATCGTGGGAGTGCTTGATGATGCCCTCGCGAACTTCGAAGGTGAGATTCAAGCCAGGAAAATCCAGGTAAGGGCTCTCAAATCGTTCGACGATGCGCAGGGCTTGGAGATTGTGATTGAAGCGCGAGCCGTGAACGCGCATCAACTGGTCGAGTTTGTGCTCGCCGGCATGGCCGAAGGGAGGATGGCCGATATCGTGAACGAGCGCGAGAGCCTCGGCGAGCTCCGTATTGAGGCCGAGGGCGGCGGCCACCGTGCGAGCGATTTGCGCGACTTCGAGAGTATGGGTGAGCCGATTGCGAAAATGATCGGAGTAGCGAATGGTAAAGACCTGCGTCTTGGATTCGAGGCGGCGGAAAGCGCGCGAGTGGATGATGCGGTCGCGGTCTCGCGCGTAGACGCTGCGGTAGGGATGCGGAGATTGAGGATAGCGGCGGCCGCGTGAGAGTTCCTCGCGCATGGCCCAGGGCGCGCTTGTGGGGAGTGGTTCGATGAGCGACTCCGGCACTGGACTCTATTGTCCGAATGCGTTCTTAGGGGCTTCAAGCCTTTTAAGAGGCAAGAATTTGCGCCGCAACTTGTCTCGCGCAGGAGCCGAGGCTCAGGACTTTGGCGCGAGCGTTTCCAGGCCGCGGTCCGCTTCATCCGAAACCGCCGTGTTCGGAAATTCTTTTTTTAGCTGCTCATACACCTTGGCGGCTTCCTTTGGATCGCTCTGGCGCAAGACTTCAGCCAACTCAAGAAGGGCTAGCGGGCGCGGCACAAAGACCGAGGAGTGATCTGCCAGATTGCGAAAAACTTTTGCGGCTTCGGCGGGCTTTCCTGTACGCTCATAAATGACGCCAATTTGATACTGCGCCATGGCCACGAGTTCTTTGTCCTTGCCGGAACTGATCTTCTTCAATTCCTCGAGTGCCTGATTTTGGCGGTCGAGATCTTCATAGCAGAGCGCCGCGTAGTACCGTGCCAGCCTGCCTGGATTGGTGCTTGGGTATTTTTCAGCTACGGCAGAGAATTTCTTCGAAGCGTCTTCTGCTCGCGCCTGGTCCGTGGGATAAAGCGCTTCGCCGGGATCGGAGGGATCGGGGGCCGTGCCGATTCGCGCGGAATAGGCTTTCATGGCCACGTCCAGCGCGGCGGAAGCTTGCACCGTCTTGCGGTCGGTATAGAAACGCCAGCCGGCGTAACTGACGGCGACGATCACGACGACCAAGATGGCCGCGGCGAGAAGCGTGGTGTGCGAAAATACCGCTTCGGCGCCGTGCTCGATCGCATCGTGGATCTTGTCCTGCTTCAGTTCCTTGCGCGAAATATGTTCCGCCACGAACGCTCTCCTGGTTGGACTGGAATCTCTAATCCTAGCACAGGATGCGTATAAGCTGCCTCCGCGCTCTGCGATGCAGGTGCGCTCCGGGTGCAAATTTACCCTTGCAACATGAAGAGGAGGAGACCGCAACTCTGCGGCGGCGCAAGTGTTAGATTAAAGAGATGCAAGCCAAGTGTATCCATTGCGGAACAGAGCACAAGCTGAAGGATGCCGACTCGAGCGTTCATCCAAAAGTGCAGTTTAAGTGTTCGAAATGCGGGAAGACCACGATCGTGGAGCTAAAATGGCGGCCGGACCAAACCGTGGTGATCAGTCCGCTGCCTTCCTTTGCCCGCGCGGACGCGTCCAGTTCGAACTTGCAGCTCCCGCCGGAGGCCGATGGCCTGAAGCTGCCCGCGGAAGGAACCTTTGTCCTTGCGATCACGTCGGGACCAGCGAGCGGCGAGGTCTTTAGGCTGATGAAGCCGCGCGTGGTGGTCGGGCGGAAGGGCGCCGATATTCCACTAAATGACCCGGAAATTTCCCGGCACCATTGCTTGCTGGAAGTGCGGGACAAATTCATCGACCTGAAGGATCTCAATTCCACCAACGGCACATTCTATGATGAAGAGCGCGTGCGGGCGGCCATGTTGCAGGACGGCTCGGAATTCCGCATCGGCGAGAGCCGGATTCGTATCAGTCTCCAGAAAAAATGACGTCGCCCAGCTGGCTTGAACTTCCGTAAATTACAACCTGAACTCGGTGCATCGTGAGTGTAAGATACTGACGACGGCATTTCGCTCCCGCCGCATCCAATGAATCGCCTCTCCGTTTGCTTAATCACACTCAACGAAGAACACAATCTGCCGCGCGCGCTGGCGTCGCTGCATGAAATCGCGGACGAAATCGTTGTAGTGGACTCCGGGAGTACGGACCGCACTGAAGCCATCGCTCGCGAGCACGGTGCGGCATTCTTTCAGCGCGCATGGACAAATTACGCGGAACAAAAGAATTTCGCGGCGGAACGCGCGCAGCACGATTGGATCTTGTCCATGGACGCGGATGAAGAATTGAGCAGCGCATTGCAGACTTCGCTTCTGGATTTCAAGAAGCACGAGCCGAAATTCAGCGTCTACGAGATGGCCCGAAAAACATGGTATTTGGGAGCCTGGATTAAGCACTCGGGCTGGTATCCGGATTTTCAGCGGCGTCTCTACCGGCGGGAGACAGCGCAGTTTTCGGGAATCATCCACGAGGCGCTGCGATTCGAGGGCCGGGCCGGGCGGCTTCCCGGAGACTTACTGCATTACACGGTGCGGTCTTTTGCAGAGCACGAGGCAAACGTCGAGAAGTACACCACCCTGGCGGCCAGGCAAATGTTTGACGCCGGTAAACGAAATTGGAAGGGCGAGATGTGGCTGGCGACTCCGTGGAGCTGGTTTCAGAATTTTTTTCTGCGCGGCGGCTTTCTGGATGGATACCGTGGCGCGCTGATTTCACAAATGGCGGCGCGGTCGGTGCGGCTGAAATACGCGAAGCTAGGAAGATTGACCGAACAAGAGCAGCGAGGAAACAGCGGAGAAAATCCGTGAAGGCGCTGCTGGTGGATCTTGAGACGGCATGGCGCGGCGGACAAAATCAAGCTCTCTTATTACTGAAAGGATTGCGCGCGCGCGGCCATGAAGCGGAACTAGTGGCCGCGAAAGGGTCTGCGCTGGGGGAACGCGCGAGGGAGAACGGAGTGCGCGTGTATTTTGTCTCGCGGGGATTGTTTCGGATTCCTGCGGCGCGCAAGGTTCGCGAACTGGTCGGGCGCGGCGAATTTGATCTCGTTCATGCGAATGAAGCGCACGCGGTTTCGGCCGTGTGGCTGGCGGGCGTTCACAGGCGCGTCCCTTTCTTGATTTCGCGCCGCGTGGGATACCCCATGGGAAAGAGCTGGGCATCGCGGGCGCGCTACAAAGGCGCTGCGCGAATCATCGCAAACTCAAACTGGGTGGCGAAACAGGCGGCAAACTCGGGTGCGCCGCGAGAGAAATTGACTGTAGTTTATGAGGGCGCGGAGATTCCGCCCCTATTCACAGAGGCCCAGCGCCGCGTCGCTCGCTCACGATGGGGAGTCTCAGGCGGCGAGCCATTGCTTGGCTGCGTCGGCGTATTGTCGCCGGACAAGGGCCAGCAGTGGCTGATCCGCTCGCTCGGCGAACTTCGGACAAACTTTCCTGACGCGATGCTGCTGCTTGCGGGGGATGGACCGTGTAAAGCGAAGCTGGAATCCTTGGCGCGCGAGCTTGGCGTTGCGGGCGCTGTTTTGTTCCCCGGTTTTGTGAAGGATGTGGAGAGTGTGTACGCGGCGCTGGACGTTTTTCTCCTCCCGTCTTTTTTTGAAGCGCTGAACAATTCCCTTCTGGCCGCCATGGCCTACGAAATTCCGTCGATCGCATTCAACCGCGGCGCGCTCGGAGAAATCATCGAGAATGAAAAGAGCGGGCTGCTGGTTTCCGGGCCGGATGTGGCCGAAATCTCCAAGGCGGTGGAGAGAATCCTCAAGAATCGAGATTTTGCCGCGAGCCTCGGAAGCGAAGGACACAAGCGAGTCGAAGAAAATTTTTCCGCGGAGCACATGGTGGACGGAATGATTGGCGTTTATGAGGAAGTGTTAAGCAGCAAACCGTAAGTTTTGCCGGATTTTCCGTCAAGACGGCAAAGAATAGGCCGCTGGACGCGGAGTGAGTCTTCCGCGGAGACCCGGGATGCAATCGCATGTACGAAACGCCCACAGAAAAGATGAAGCGCCGGGCGGCTCCTTCTCGATCCGCACGGCGCTTCACATTTTCTTACTTTTGCGCAAGTTTTCTGACTTCTCTTGTTCCAGGCGTTCCCTCCTATCCGCTTGCCGATTTACGTCAAGCTATCTTGGGGATTAAACAACCCATCGCCCTTTTGGCTCGAGGAACTCCACGCCAACTGCAAAGCCGTCGCCTTGCAAAGGATGGCAGTAAGCAACTCGGGCCGAAGAACGAAACTCTCCGGTGCGCGAGACGAACGTCAGCCGTTCGCCTTGTTCCCAGCGGCGGGTGCTCACCACCCGCGCGCCACGCGCACTCACATTTTCCGTAAAAGTCGATTCCGTGCCAGGCATCCGGCGATGGCCGTCGAGAACGACGGGAATCTCCATGGGGATGCGGCGCTCGACGCGGCTGAAAGGAAAGGCATGCCTGTTGGATTTGACGGGCATTCATCCTCACAGGCACGCGGCGATCCGCGTGAGATTTTTTACGTTGCTGCCGCCGATGCGGCGCTTCATGCCATAGAGCGCTCGGTCGGCAGCGCCCAGAAGTTTTTCCGGCGTATCGCCATCCTCAGGGAAGGCGGCGACACCGGCGCTGACGGAAAGCGCGGGCACTTCGGTTTCCGCGGCGAGACGTTCCCGAATGCGCGAAACCACCCGAGCGGCGATGTCCGGGGCAGCTTCGGGCAGCACGAGAGCAAATTCGTCGCCGCCATAGCGTGCGGCTGTGTCGATGGCGCGAGAATGGGTGCGAAGAATTTTCGAGAGACGAACGATGGCGCGGCTTCCCGTGAGATGGCCGTACTGGTCGTTGATGCTCTTGAGACCGTCCATATCGAGAAGCACCACGCTGAACGGGCGTTGCGTGCGGCGCGAGCGGTCCAGTTCCGCTTCCAATACGCTGATGAGACGGCGATAGTTGGCGAGGCCGGTGAGCGGATCACTGACGGCCATGGACCGGACTTGTTCAAAGAGGCGCGCCTGGTCCAGCAGTGCGCCGGAAAGCATGACGACGTAACTGGCGGTTTTGCTCAACTCCGCGAGAAAGAAAGGGCCATCGAAGAGATGCCGGGAAAATACTGCGGAGACGTGGCAAACGACGTTGAGCGATGCCACGACGAAGAGCGTGTAGTCATAGAGACTTGCTGAGCCTTGATTTTTCTTGCTGTTCCGGAGACGCTGCCCGAAGCAAATGGCGGCGGCCAAGAACAGCGCGCCGGGAAGCAAATCCCAGGGACGCGAGAGAATGTTGGCAGCGTGAGCGACGGGCGCCGAAGGCGCAGCTAGAAAGGAAAGGCTGGTGAGATAGGCGGCGATCACCACCACCAGCACCGCGCCGGCCGTCTCTTTGCTTGGTTGCCGGGCCGTGGGGATGTAACGCTCAACGGCGATGGCGGAAAGTAAAAGAACGGCGAGAATGGTGCGACCGACCATCCAGCCCATCGGGATTCTCGTCAGAGCCGCCGGCCCGGCGTGGAGCACATCGTTCAAGCCGAAATAGCCGACCGTCTCAATAATTCCCGAGAGAACAAAACCAAACGCCAGAATCAGTGCGGTCCGATCATGTGTGCCGCGAAACCTGATCAGAGCATTTGCGGCATAGCAAAAACTGACGAGCGTACCGCCGACTTCCAGGTAGAGGTAAATCTCGGGAGAGCCGGAAACCGCGGCCTGGCGCAAATAGAAGATGGCGCCGAAGAACAGGCAGGTAAGGGCAACGGCGGCAGCAATCAGGAAGCGAGATCGCTCCTTCCGAAGAAACCCGACGATTTGGCCCCAACCACCCACGAAACCCCCCAAATGCCGAAGAAACAACTACAACGACGGAAGATTGCAAGTTGATGCCCTTTCTAGAGGCAAAATCTAAGCTTGTAAGCAATTGAATCGGAAGGTGTTACAGAGACAATGCTGGGGTGAGTCGACGAGGAGTGTTCAAGCGAGACACTCTAGGCAACGGAGAAAAGCAGGCGTTAGAAATCTATCATCTTTGTTCCGTTGGAGTTAGCGACAATTCGGCCAGTATCAAGTGAGACACCGAGATCGTCTCAGTGTGAGACTGTCTCACTAGGTAAAATCTCTCGTTTGAATCTATTTTTGCAGGCTACAGCTTAGGCTTCGGAGCAGGAAGCTCGCGGGCAACAACGGCATCGCTAAAGCCGGAAGTCTTGTGTGAGCCATCGCAGAACGGCTTGTTAGCGGAATGCCCGCAGCGACAGAGGCCGATGCTGGTACGCCCCGCCAAACCGAAGGGGCGGCCTTCTGGATCGACAATCTCGAAATCCCCTTCCACACGAATCGAACCGTTATTGTTGATGGTGATCTTGGCAGCAGCCATTCAGGCCTCCGAAAACATGAAAGCGCGTTCCACGTTTCCCGCAGAACGCGCCTCCTACACTACGCAGACTTCAACGAGAACTCAAGGACGCCGCTCGCGCTTCTTGCTCGTTCACTTCTTGCAGCTTTCCGGACCGAACGTCGTAGACGAAACCGTGGATCTCGGTTCCGGGAATAAGAAATGCGTGATTGCGAAGTTTTTCCAGCTGGTCTCTCACACTTCGCTCCACATCGGAAAAAGAGTGAAAGTGAAGGTGCGAAGCGTCATGCCCGGTTTCTGACTTCAACTTTTCGCGAAGCTGTTCATCCGTGAACGTCAGCATGCCGCAATCCGTGTGCTGAATCACGTAGTACGTTCGAGTGCCTAATAGATAGGAAGAGATCATGAGTGAACGCAAAGCGTCGTCCGTCACAAGTCCTCCTGCGTTGCGGATGATGTGCGCTTCGCCGGTTTTGAGGCCAAGGACCTTCTCGACAGTAAGCCGGGCATCCATGCAAGCGACTACAGCAAGCTTCTTGGATGGAGGCATCGGCAGATGCCCCAGGCTGAACTGCTCAACGTATTGCCGATTCGCTGCCAAATTATCTTCGTAGATTCCCATCGAATTCTCCTTTTCGATTTGAACTAAAACACGTCCCAAAAAACGAAAACCGCCAAACGGTGGTGTTTGGCGGTAATAAGAACGGGATGGAGTGCGACTATCCCGTGCTCGGTCCCGCCTTCATCCGACAACAACACGTACAACGGTGGTTGCGGAGATAGACGGGAACTTGGCGCGAGCGGGACATTTTTGGCTCAGTACTTGGGCACGGACGGATCGACTTCGTCCGACCAGGCTAGAATGCCGCCCTTCAGATTGAGAATTTTGCGAAAGCCGGCCTTGCTCAAGAAATCCACGGCTTCCGCCGAGCGTTTTCCGCTGCGGCAGTGCGCGACAATTTCGCGCGAAGAGTCCAGTTCGTGAACGCGACGCGGCAACTCGCCGAGCGGAATCAAATGGCCGTTCAGATTGCAGATTTGAAATTCGTGCGGTTCACGCACGTCCAGGATGAAAAGATCATCTCCGCGGTCGAGGCGCGATTTCAGTTCGCGCGGAGTAATCTCCGGGACTTGGAGATTGGGTGCGGGAGCTTCCTCGCCGCGCACGCCGCAAAATTCGTAGTAGTCAATGAGCTTATGGATGGTGCGATGCTGGCCGCACATCGGGCAGTTGGGATTCTTGCGAAGCTTCAGTTCTCGGAATTTCATCCCAAGCGCATCGAAGAGCAACAACCGTCCAGCTAGACTCTCGCCGCGTCCCAGAATCAATTTGATCGTTTCCATCGCCTGGATGGAGCCGACTATGCCGGGCAGCACGCCCAGCACGCCGCCCTCAGCGCAAGAAGGCACAAGCCCGGGCGGAGGCGGTTCCGGATAAAGGCAGCGGTAGCAAGGCCCTTCCGGCATCCCGAACACCGTGGCTTGTCCTTCGAAACGGAAAATCGAGCCGTAAACATTTGGTTTGCCGAGCAGGATGCAGGCGTCGTTGACTAAATAGCGCGTCGGGAAATTGTCGGTGCCATCGACGATGACGTCGAAATCCTTAAAAAGCTCGAGCGCGTTTTCGCTCGTGAGTTTTGTTTCGAACGTCTCGATCTGAATGTCCGGGTTGAGATTGGAAAGCCGAGCGCGGGCGGCTTCGGTCTTTGGTTTGCCGACGTCGCTCAAGCCAAAAGTGACTTGCCGCTGAAGATTCGTGAAGTCCACCACATCGAAGTCGACGAGTCCCAGCCGGCCAACGCCTGCGGCGGCGAGATAGAGGCCTAGCGGAGCGCCGAGTCCCCCGGTGCCAATCAGCAAAACTTTGGCGTTCTTGAGTTTAAGCTGACCCTCCATGCCCACTTCCGGCATGATCAGGTGGCGGCTATAGCGAAGAATCTCTTCGTTGGATAGGCTCGTCGCCAGCTTCGCTCCGGTTTGCGGCTGAATTGTGGTTGCCATTGCAAAAACTCCCTTGTCAAATAAAGGTGAATTCGCGTTTTTTTGAAGAACCGCCGGCGATGGACGGGATGATGCTGATGGTGTCCCCGTCCTTTGTGGGCGTGTTCTCCTTCGCCAGGTAACGGATATCCTCGTCGTTCAAATATACGTTCACAAACGCTCGAAGATTGCCCTTTTCCGTGAAGAGATGCTTGCGCAGTTCAGCGAATTCTCCGGTGAGCCCGCTAAGCGCTTCACCGACCGTCGCGGCGCTGAACTCCGCGGAATCGCGTTTGCCTGCATAAACTCGCAGCGGCGTCGGAATCATAACCTTGACTGCCATCTTATCGCTCCTCTGAATCCTGCGGGCCCTGTTCCAGCTTGAACACCGGCGCTACGTGGACGGCCCGCTATCCCTAAATTGCCGCGTGTAGCTGAATCTCGATCCCTTCGGGCGAAAATTCCCGGCGGTCGTCGTTCAGCCGCCACGAAGTCATCTCCTCGGCCGCGCCGCGTTGCACGCTGACGATGATGTAGCTGTACCACGGCCAGGCATGGTCGCGATCGTACTCGCTGGGGCGCGCTGGATGATCTGGATGCGAGTGATACCAACCGATGATCTCCAAACCCTGGCTTTGTGCCGCAGCCTCAGCTGTGCGCACATCGTCTGCCGCAACCATAAAACGATTGCGCGGCGAGTCTCCATTGCGATTGGAAAGTGGATAAAGACTCAGCACTTTGCGAGGCGCCGCAATCTTCTGTTCAGCGTCAGCCTGATTTTTTATTAACTCCGAATCGCGGCCCAAAAGCGCGCCGCAGCATTCGTGCGGATACGTTTCCACGCCATGCGCGCGAATCTTTTCCGCGAGGTGGCTGCTGATCCAGAGTGCGGCCGTATTCGGCATTGTTAGTCTTCATCCCAGAAGCGTTCGGTCAGGTACTTTGACGCGGAATCGGCAAAAACGGTGACAATCACGGCGCGCTCGTTCGGCGCAACACCTCTTGCGACCTGGAAGCAGCCGAGCAGCGCGGCAGCGGCGCTGGGACTGACCAGCAAGCCCTCTACTCGCGCGATGCGCTTCACCATACGGTATGCATCCTCGGTGCCGATAAGGAGGGTCTCGTCGGCAAGTGTGTCGTCATAAATCGCTGGGCGCAGAGCCGTCTCCATGTGCTTCCAGCCTTCCAATCCGTGAAACGCTGCGTCGGGCTGAAGGCTGATGCACTGAATGGCCGGATTGAGTTCCTTCAAACGGCGCGCCGTGCCGACGAATGTTCCGCTCGTGCCGAGCGCTGCGATGAAATGTGTAATGCTCCCACCGGTCTGCTCCCAGATTTCTTTGGCGGTGGTGCGATAGTGCGCCTGCCAGTTCGCCGGATTGCTGTATTGATCCGGATAGAAATACTTCCCCGGCTCGGCCGCAACAATCTCCTGGACGCGCCGAATCGCGCCGTCCGTGCCTTCGTCGCCAGAGGTGATGACGAGTTCGGCACCCAGAGCGCCAAGAATGCGTTTGCGCTCGCGCGAGGCGCTATCCGGCAAGCACAGCTTCACGGGATAGCCGAGCGCCGCGCCGATCATCGCGTAGGCAATTCCCGTATTCCCACTGGTGGCATCGATGATGGTCTTGCCGGGCCGGAGCGCGCCGGTGGCCAGACCCGCCTGAATCATGCTCAACGCCGGCCGGTCCTTGACGGATCCTCCGGGATTGAACCACTCGGCCTTGGCGCAGAATTCTACATTAGGGAATTCGCCACCAATTCGCGCCAGTCGCAAGAGCGGCGTGTTGCCGACCAGATCAAGGAGAGACTCCCGCGATCCATCCGGATGCTTCTCTTCCCAGACAGAGGGGGCGTGGGCTGAATCAGCGATCTGGTTGATGGTGGCCATGTGCTTAACCCGACTGAAAGCCTCCAAGATATACGACCAGTTTACTCCGAATTAGATGCTGCGCACCAGTTTCGGGGTATAGCCTGATTTTAGCATGAGTTAGAGAGAATCACCCTAACATTACTAGGGAATACTTTTTGTCGATACAACCCGATGAATACGCGGATCCGACACATTGTGCCAGTCCATGGTGTTAACGCTCGTACAGCTCACAACGTCTTGCTCGACGAAATGATTTCGGGAGTCGGCAGCTTAGAGAGTGGAAGCACAGTTGACTCGCGCCTCGCAATCAGGGACTGTCGAGCCGTGAACGACTCGCCTGCTCCCCAAACTTCAGACGATTCTGCGCTGGTGCTGGCCGCACGCGATGGCGACCGCACTGCATTTGGGGGTCTCTATGAGCGATACGCGCGCCTGGTTCACGGCATTTTGCTCGCGAGAGTGCCTGCCAATGACGTGGACGACCTGGTTCAAGACGTTTTTCTCCGTGCCCTGCCGCGGCTTTGCGACCTGCGCGACGCCGCCAAGTTCGGCCCCTGGCTGGCAGCCATCACGCGTAACCGCGCAAATGATTTTCATCGGCAAACGCGAACCATTGCTGCGGCCACAGAAAGTCTTTCCGAGGATGAGTCGGAACTTCCGGCGTCGAAACATGCCTCCCCAGCCGAAGCTGCGATGATCCTGTCGTTCGTTCGGAGCCTGCCGGATGCGTATCGCGAAACACTTATCCTCCGTTTGGTGGAGGGCATGACGGGACCGGAGATTGCGGAGCGTACGGGTCTGACTCCCGGATCCGTTCGAGTCAATTTGCACCGGGGCATGCAGCAGCTTCGAGAGAAACTCAGCCAAGCTTCGTCCGGCAGAACGATCCGATCCAATTCGAGCACTGGGAGAAATTCTGCCATTCGAGATGAGTACCCGTTGCGCAGAAGGAATGAGCCATGAACGACGATTATCTCTGGGACGGTTCAGGAGAGCCCGACGCGGAAATTCAAAAACTGGAAGCAACACTTGGCAGATTCCGCCACCAGGGTCGGGAGCCCCATTTCCCTGAAGTCATGCCTATCGCGCAACTGCGGTTTTGGCAGCGGGTTCTGCCTTCCCCTTGGCCTCTCGGATTCGGACTCGCAGCCGCAACCGCGATCATTCTGTCGATTGTCGCAATTGGAATTCTCCGATGGAGCCAGAAATCCAGCGTGACTTCCGGACCAAGTTGGGTCCTCGAGAGGGTGGCGGGAACACCGCGGGTGGAATCAGGTGCCTTCGGAATGGGCGCAAAGGCCGGCAGGTTGGGCATCGGTCAGACATTAGTTACAGATAGCCATTCACAGGCCACGATTTCCGTCGCCGAGATCGGCACGGTGGATGTAGCGCCGAACACGCGTTTGCGTTTCATGGCTGGAGGCAACGGATCCAATCAGCTTGCGCTCGATCGCGGCACGATTCATGCGTTCATCTGGGCTGCTCCAGGTGAATTTACCGTGGATACGCCTTCCGCGATCGCGGTGGACCTGGGCTGCGCCTACACTCTTCAAGTGGACGAGGCGGGCGCCGGACTTCTTCGCACGACTCTCGGGTGGGTTGGTTTTAAGCTCGACGGCCACGAAGCTTTCATCCCCGCAGGCGCAGTTTGCGCAACGCGGCCGAAAATTGGGCCAGGCACTCCGTATTTTGAAGACGCTCCCGCGTCGTTTCGCGAAGCCTTGTCCAAATTTGATTTTGCAGCCATCTCGCCAGAAGAGCGGAGCATAGAACTCGGCAAGGTCCTCGCGGAGTCTCGCCAGCGGGACGCGCTCAGCGTCTGGCATCTTCTCGCTCGGGCTCGCGAATCGGATCGCGGCCGCGTTTACGACCGCCTGGCAATGCTCGTTCCCCCGCCAACTGGAGTGACACGCGAGGGCATTCTGCGCCTCGATCAAAACATGCTCGATTTGTGGTGGAACCGCTTGGGCCTCGGAGACGTTTCCTTGTGGCGCACGTGGGAACGCACCTGGTCACAAGACAAGACCTGAGCAAAGCTGCAGCCCACCCGGCACGATTTCTGATCGTCTGAGTCTAAACCCCTGTTCACAGCAGTACGCTTTACAGGACTCTCTGCATTTATTACGCTAGGTGCCCTATGTGGAATGTCGAAGAGCGGTTCACACCAAAGCAAATCGAAAGCCTGGCGGCGCTCGGCTTTGCCGTCGGCAGCACACGCGGCGTCGTGCGCGTGGAAAAATACGGCAGCGGGGCGGAATTCCGCAAAGGCACCGACGACCTGTACGAAATGACGGTCGTGCCCACGATCATGCTGAAGGGGCGGTTCACGCGCCTGTGGGACGCGGGCTACCAGAAATTTCTGCTGACTGACGACGGTTTGAAGTTGCCGGCGCTGGCGACGCATCTCGAGAATTTGCGAAGGTTCAACGAAGAGCTGCGGACCGCGCTAGGCGTCCCGACTTTTTACAACGAAGCCCTCGGCTCCGTGAGCCAGATCAGCGTCTACGACCGCGTGAAGGGCCGCGAAGGCGACGTGCCAGACAAAACGGTCGGAGCCCATGAACCGGCCGGCGCGCATTAGGCAAGCTGTATCGTCTCGCGAAGCGCCTAATCCAATTTGCCCCCTTGAAGCTGACGCCGGAACTGCTCCACGTTGACGCGATGCTTGGCGGCTTTACGTGCACCGATGAAGATCACGGGAATGTCCAGCCCGTAACGCTCTTCGAGAACCGCATCCCCTTGGATATTTACTTCACGCAGCTGGGCGCCGAATTCGCGCAATAGCGGCGCAATGGCCGTTTTCGCCTCTTCGCAAAGATGGCAACCCGGCCGCGTATACAAAGTCACCTCGCGCGGGCCTGCTGCGGCCATGCGCTCGTCCTCCGCATGCTCTTTCACGGTTTTGGATTGGAAAATTTCTGGAATGGCCCGGCATAGGGATGAAACGCCCGCGCGCGATAGAGTTCCGCAATCTGCCGCAGATGTCCCAGATCGTGCGAAGCCCACTCGCTCAGCATTTGATGGAGCGTAAAGTTGCCGAGCTCCGAGTGAGTCGCCTCGCGCTCACCGGCATCCGCCGGAATGCTCCGAAGCAAAATGATTGTGGCGCGCCGCGTCCTGGTGAAAAACGCCAGAATCTCGGAGGCTGATCCCCGTGGGTAGTCGCCGATCACCACCGTGCTCGTTGCATCGTATTTCTGCAACATCGGGATGTCTTCCGTGACGATCCGGCGCGTCCGGTCGGCGTACACTCCCTCCAGGTCCGCCAGATGACCGAGAACTTCCGCGATCGACCAGCGTTCCGGCGCCGGCTTCCAGCGAAGGAGATCTTCCGGCAAATCGCGAAGCATCGTTTCGAGCAGAATTGGCGTCTTTTCAAGAAGCAATAGCGCAGGCTGGATGGATCGAATGTCGGCCGGCTCGGTGGTTCGGGCTACACCTTGCTGCATGCGACGCCTCCCAAGCGATGAAAGAATCTTACTCGAAAAGACAACGAAAAGTTGAAGTGGCGCATAATGAGTAACACGCTCGGAGGAGACGCAGGCATGGGAAGAGTCGTGGCACTGATGGACGACCTGTTTTTTCAAATGAAGGTCGCGGAAACGGCGAAGCATCTCGGCTTGGAATTAAAAGTAGCCACGAACGGCGACGCGCTCCTGGGATTGCTGGAACCCGCGCCAAACCTCGTCATCGTGGACTTGAACGCGCGAAGCCAGCCGCTCGCGGCTATCGAACGCGTGCGCGCGGCGCAAAAAGATTTGCGGGTCGTCGGGTTTCTTTCTCACATACAGCGTGATCTGGCGGCGCAAGCGGAAGCGGCAGGCTGCAACGAAGTGATGCCCCGCTCGGCTTTTACGCAAAACCTGTCCGCCATTCTGAGCTCTGCAAAGGACTGATGTGAATTCCCGAAAACGTATTCCATTCGCTACGGTGCTGGTTTTGGCCGCGTTGCTTCCGTCACTCGCCGGAGGTATCCCGGCGCAGGAATCCAGCTCAAATCCCCTGGAGCAAGCGGCCTCGCCGAACGGGCCAACCGCCGCGCTTCGCGATGTCCTAACAGCGGCGTGCTCGCAGAGCCAGAGCGACTTCGAGCGTTTTCTGACGATGCGAAACAAAGAAGCGTTTCTTCGCATGACGCCGGCCGCGCGCGTCGCCTTCATGAAACGATTCGTGCTGCTCAACGAGCCGGGCAAACCTTCGGTCACAACGAATCCCTCCGGTCGTCCCATCGTGCGCTGCGACACCCCGGCGGGCGCGGCGGAAATCCAGATTGGCGGCGCCGACACTCGTGACAACGTCTCCTTTCTCCCAGTGAAGTTGCGCGACGCGACGGACACTTCCGGTGCCGACGCCATTCAGGTAAACATGGGCTTGGTGCGCGAGAGCGGCCAGTGGAAAATTCTCTCGCTGGGCTTGGTGCTTCTCGATTTGCCTTCCTTGGAATTTGAATGGGACTCCGCCGAAGCGGACAAAAATGAACAAGCCGCAATCGAATCGCTGAAAAATATTGCCGAAGCGGTGGAGACTTACCGCCGCAAGTACCTGCGGCTGCCCGATTCTCTTTCGAATCTGGGGCCTCCGTTGCATGGTCCGGCGAATGCGGAGTCCGCGGGACTCGTGGATTCCGACCTGTCCGCCGGCATGAAAAACGGTTACTCGTTCCGTTTTGTCATTGTGGGTGCCAGTACTTTGGGCGCGCCTGCCAAGTATGAGCTGGCCGCAACGCCGCTGGTATATGGCCGCACAGGACACCGTTCTTTATTCCGCGATGAAGGCGGTACGCTTCGCGGAGCTGACCGGAAAGGTGCGGTGGGCTCCGCATTGGATCCGAAGTTGCCGTAAAGCCGGGACGGCTGCGCGCAAGGGAGTCATGGCTGTTACTGCGTCAGAGCCACCTTTACTTGTTCTTGATGCTTGCCTAATCAGAGGGTGAGTCAGCAGAAACCGCATTTGACGTGTGAAGCGGGCTGATTAACTCTACGGCTGCGTCTTCACGGTAGGGTATTGAATCCCCAGTTGTTCCAGATAAGTCTTATAATGCGTGGGGTCGTAATAATATTTTTTCAATTGCGGCGCGAACTTCTCCATCTTTTCCTTGTTCATCTCGATGGCGGGCTTATCGTCGGGGCTTAGAAACGTCTGGTAGTGAACGTCCTTCGTCTGGACATTCCGAAAATAATCCCAGGCTTGCTGCACCAGTTGTGGCTGAAGAAGAAAGTCCAGAGCGGTCATGGCTTGCACCTTGGCGCCCGCGGTCGAACCCTTGTGAGCGATGGGCGTGGCCATGGCTACGCCATTTGCCCAGCTGTGCCCCGGCAAATTCGGAATGTTTGCCGGGTACATGAGGTACACCATCGGCACGTTCCAGGAAATGTCGCCGATGTCGTCGGATCCGCCACCCGTGGGTTTCTTTACGGGTTCCTCGAGCGGATCGACTTTTTCTTTTAGGCCCTCCACCTTCGCGCCGATGTCCTTTTGAAGAGCTTTCGCCAGAGTTTGATCCGCCTCGCTCCACTTCGGCATGCCGACGGCTTCAATGTTTTTCTGCTGCGTTTCCGCGATCACCTTATTTAGAAATGGCGGCCACGCCGATCCCACCAGCTTGTGATCAACGGTGGTTCCCGTCATTTTCGCAGCGGCATCCGCGATGGTATTCCCCAACGCGTAGAGATCCTTGATGTGCTCATAGTCCAGTTCGCGAAAGTAATACCACACCGCTGCTTCCGGCGGCACGACATTAGGCTGGTCCCCGCCGTTGATGATGACGCGATGCGAACGCTGCGCGGGACGCAGATGTTCCCGTCGGAAATCCCAGCCAGTGTCCATCAACTCGACGGCATCCAGCGCGCTGCGGCCTTCCCACGGTGCCGCAGCCGCATGCGCCGCTTTGCCATGAAAAAAATATTGCACGGAGACCAGCCCGCTCCATTCCCCGTTTCCCGTCCCGTACGAAGTCGAAAATTCGGACTCCACGTGCGCGCCCAGGACAATATCCACATCCTTAAATATTCCCGCTCGAACGTAGAACGCCTTCGTGGCCACCAGCTCCTCCGCAACGCCCGGAATGAGCTTGATGGTCCCGGCGATGTGGTGCTCTTCCATCATTTTTTTCAAAACCAGCGCCGCGGTAACGTTCACCGCCATCCCGGAGTTGTGGCCTTCTCCGTGGCCCGGCGCTCCTTCGACAATCGGATCGTGATAGGCGACTCCCGGCTTCTGGGACGCCCGCGGGATGCAATCGAGGTCGGTGATGAACGCTATGACGGGCTTACCGCTGCCGTACGTCGCCACCCAGGCGGTGGGAATCCCGGCGATGCCATGCTCGACTTGGAATCCATTTTTCTCGAGGATGCCAGTAACATAGCGTGATGTTTCATACTCCTGGAACCCCAGCTCGCTATAGCTGAAAATTTCGTCGACCATCTGCTGCGTAAGCGCCTGGAGCTTATCCACCTCCGCAGTGGCTTCCTGTTTTAGAGCAGGAAGTTGCTGCGACTGCCGCGCGAAAAGTCCGCAAGGCGCAAACAACGCTGCTGCAAGACTGCACAGAACATACAATTTCCTCATCTGGTTCTCCCGTGTGTAAAAGGAGCGGGCATATTACCTCGGGTATTGCGAAATAGGGGAAAGAAAGAATCGGGAGTTTGTGCCGCGGAGGAGTTGGCGCTACTATCGTGCGATTCAACATGCGCCCGGCTTCCGCCCGAATCCTTCTGCCGCTCTTGGCCCTCGCTCTATTGAGGCCCGCGTCGGCGATAGCTCAAGACTTCAGTTCTACCTACGGGCCGCTTCCCGTCTTCGAACTCCACAGTGGATTCTGGGTGAACCTCCACCACACCCTCTACTACGAAGCCAAGCAGCGCGGAAATCCTTCGCCTCCCGCTCCAACGAACCATGCAGGGCCGCAATTAAAGTTGAAAACCATGAAAGATGCCGGCACGGCTCTCACCCCGGCGGAGCAGATCGCTTGGAGCACCGCCGTGGCCTATTACGCCGCAAACTATGCAAATAAGGACTTGCTCTTCAATACCGACCTCATCCTCCTAAAAAACCAGCTCGAGGATTTTGAAGATTGCGACGAACTCTCCGGCGCGCACAAGAAGAGTTGCGATGCGGGCCTGCCCCCGAACGTGACCCGCATACTGGACAATGCGGCGCCCGTCTATCGCGCCCACTTGTGGCCCGATCAGGATCGCGCCAACCGCAGATGGATCGCCCGTGTCGCCCCGCTCGTGGTCGAACAAGGGGTTGGCGTTTCACAGCGGCTCGCGGATATCTATCAAACCAAATGGCCTCAGGAGAAAATTCGCGTCGACGTTTCCGCTTATGCAAATTCGGCAGGAGCATACACCACGCTCGATCCGCTGCGCGTAACCATTTCCAGCACCGATCCGCGCAACCAGGGCGATGAAGCGTTTGAAGTGCTCTTTCACGAGGCTTCGCACGGGATCGCGGAACCGGTGCAAGAGGCGATTATTCGTGAATGCCGCCAGCGCGAGAAAGCCATTCCACGCGACCTCTGGCCTGCGCTCATCCTCTACACCACCGGCGAAGTGATCCAACCCTTGCTGACTACGTCCAGCAGCGAACCGCAGGACGAACAGGGTGCCGGGAATTCCGGCTTGACTGCCGCTCCTGCCGTTCCCCAAAAGACTCACATGCCCTACACCGTTCGCGAGGGCCTCTATCAGCGCGGCTGGAAGGATTACTATGAGCTGCTCATTCGCTTCTGGCAGCCCTATCTCGACAGCAAATCCACGTTTGATGACGCGATCGCGCGCATGGTTTCCGCGCTTTAGCCACCGGAGTATGATTTGACAAGCACAGGATCGGCGGCAGCGTTTGTCGGCGAACCACTGTTGTGCTAGGCTTTGCGGTGCGGAAACAAGCTTGGCCATGCGCCGCGTAAGTTCCAGCGTCGCTTACGTTCTCTCCTTACTGTTCCTCAGCAGAGCTTCCCGGGTGGGAAAACTCTCTCTGGAGAATCCGAAGGGACGGCCCGGGCGACTCGATAACCGGCTCCCCGGGAGCCAGGCAGTCAGAAAGAACTGGATAAGCCCATGTCCGGTACACAGTCAGCTTCAAAGCCCGAAAAAGAAACTCTCGAGATTAAGCTCGCGCATTCGCCGGATTCCGACGATGCCTTTATGTTCTATGCGCTGGCAACTCACAAGCTCGCCACGCCCGGTTACAAATACACCCACGTCCTCTCTGACATTCAATCCCTCAACGACGCAGCCCTGACCGAAACCTACGACGTGACCGCTCTGAGTTTCGCTGCCTATCCCACGCTGCGTGACAAATACGTCCTGCTCGACTGTGGCGCCAGTTTCGGCGAAAACTACGGCCCCATCGTCGTTGCTCTCAAGTCCATGAAACGCGAGGAATTAGCCGGAAAACGGATTGGCGTGCCGGGCCTGAAGACCACCGCTTATTTAACCTTGAAGTTATTTGAGCCCAACTTTGAACCGGTTGTAATGGCCTTCGACAAAATTCTGGACGCTGTCAAGAACGAGGTCGTCGAGGCTGGTCTTCTGATTCACGAAGGGCAGTTGATCTTTCCCCAGCTCGGCATGCACCGCGTTGTGGATTTGGGTGTCTGGTGGCACGAACAGACCGGACTTCCGCTCCCCTTGGGCGGAAATGCCGTTCGGCGTGCGCTCGGCCCCGCTCTGGGTCTGCAAATCGCTAAGACGATAAAGGATAGCGTCGAGTACGGCCTCGAACATCGCGAAGAAGCCCTAAACTACGCCATGCAGTTTGCTCGCGACATGGAAACCGAAATCGCCGATAAGTTCGTGGGCATGTACGTCAACCGCTGGACCCTGGGCTACGGCGAACGCGGCAAGCAAGCGGTCAGAGCCCTGATCGAGCGAGGCACCGCCGCCGGCCTGCTTCCCGGCCCACCGGACGTTGAGTTTCTCAGCGAACCGTGACATCGAAAAATCTGGCACGACCAGCACAAACACAGTTGAAGTTTCCCGGTCATCTGTCGATGCGCAGACTCCTTAGTTCCTGGCATCAAGGGTCGCGTCGGCTTCAGGCTCGTCTCCGGGCCCGTCTTGACGCTCGCTCTCTAATCACTTAGTGTCTTTTGTCTGCGGGGGGCCTCACATGATCAAGTCTGCGCGAATTCTTTCCACCACGGTTGCGCTTCTCGCGCTGCTTGCGCCTGTTTCGCACGGACAGGCCGCCTGGCCTCAACAAGCCGTTCGCGGAACACACGGCATGGTCGCCACGGACGAAGAATTAGGCTCGCAGGCCGGCGTCGAAATTCTCAAGCGGGGTGGAAATGCCGTTGACGCCGGGGTAGCGGTGGCTTTTGCTTTGGCCGTGGTCGAGCCGGCTGCTGGAAACATCGGCGGCGGCGGCTTCATGCTCGTGAGGCTTGCGGATGGGCGCAGCACTTTCTTTGACTACCGCGAAGTCGCCCCCGGCAAAGCCACTCGGGATATGTATATCGGTGCCGACGGCAAACTGGTCAAAAATCTTTCCGTCATCGGCTACAAGTCGGTCGCAGTCCCCGGTACGGTCGCAGGGCTGGAGCTGGCCCTGAAGACTTACGGCAAGCTGAAACTTGCCGACGTGATGGCCCCGGCCATTCGTCTTGCCGAAGACGGCTTCCCTATCAGCGAAAAAATGGCCAAGCAATTGGAAGACCAGCGCGAGTATTTGCAGGAGTTTGCCGTAAGCCGCCGCATCTTTCTCAACGACGGAAAAATGTTTAAAGCCGGCGACACGTTCAAGCAGCCGGAGCTGGCCGCGACTCTCAAGCGCATTGCAAAAAATGGCGCCGCCGAGTTTTACCGTGGTGAAACCGCGCACATGATCGCCGATGACATGCAACGCATGGGCGGCCTCATCAGGCTCGAGGATCTCGCGCAATACCAGCCGAAGATGCGCCAACCCTTGCATGCCGATTACGAATTAGACGGCCACAAGTGGGAGGTCATCTCCTCGCCTCCCCCGAGTTCCGGCGGCGTCGCCATCATCGAAGCGATGAATATGTTGCAAGGCGTGCCGCTGAAGGGCTGGAACGATTTGGAGAGTGTGCACATGGTGGTGGAAACGATGCGGCGAGTGTTTGCCGACCGCGCCGCGTACCTGGCGGACCCCGATTTCTCTAGAGTGCCCGTCGACGGCCTCACCAGCGAGTGCTACGCGAATGAGCTCGAAGCGACCATCGATCCATTGCACGCTACCCCCAGCAGTGCCGTAAAAGCCGGCACCCCGCATGTCTGCGGCGTTTCCGCCGCCATGCCCGCGCCGCAAACGGTTTCTGGCCTCGGCGAGGGGCAACATACGACTCACTTCTCGGTCGTCGATTCCGCCGGCAATGCCGTCGCCAGCACCTACACGCTCAACGACAGCTACGGCTCGCATGTAACTTCCACGGCGGGCTTTCTGCTGAACGACGAGATGGACGATTTCACCACGCAGCCCGGCGTCCCGAACGCCCTCTTCGGCCTCATCCAATCCAAAGCCAACGCCATCGCTCCAGGCCACCGCCCACTGAGCTCCATGGTGCCCACAATGGTCTTGCGCGACGGCAAATTGAGCTTCGTAACTGGTTCGCCCGGTGGTCCCACGATTATTTCCGCCACCCTGCTGAGCGTTTTAAACTGGATGCGTCTGGGGATGAACGCGCAGGCAGCTATCAACGCGCCGCGTTTTCATCACCAGTGGCTGCCGGACGTGATCTTGATGGAGAATGATTTTCCCGAAAGCATCGAAGCAGCCTTGAAAGCGGAGGGCTACCAAACACGGCGGCGCGGACATATTGGTCTAGTAAACGCCATCGGGATCGATCCGAAAACGGGCGAACGCCTCGGCGCAGCTGATCCACGCGACCACGGCGCGGCCGTCGGTTACTGAATAATTTTCGGCATCGCCGCCTGGCGTCCTCGCAGGCGGTCCGGAGCGAGACTTCTAGCGTTTCGTCGAACTGAGCAGAGCAACGGACTATGCAAAGAATCCTATCCACCTACATGTTTGTGTCGCGAAGGCTGACCGCCGAACTTATCGGGCAGATTGCTGAGGCCGAATTCGAGGCCCTCGAGATTTTCGCTACGCGCAGTCATTTCGATTACACCATCAAGACAGAAGTGCAGGCGATGGCCAGTGCCCTTTCGCAGCATGGACTTGCTCTTGCCTCGCTGCACGCGCCGACCAGCCGCGACTTGAGCGCCACACGAGAAGGCGGCACTCCCCTTTCCATCACCGAAGTGGAACGCGTCCGCCGCATCGAAGCCATGGACGAGTTGAAGCGCGTCATCGACGTCGCCGAGGACCTGCCGTATTCCCGCCTGATTCTCCATATGGGCGGGCCGCGCGAAACCGCCGACCCGCGCAAGCGCGATGCGGCCTTTAGTTCGCTCGAGCATCTCGTTTTACATGCGCATCACGTCGGTGTCACCATCGCCGTCGAGAACACCACCAGCGAGATGGGGGACCCAGCTTACCTCCGCGCTTTCGTCGACGAAACTCGCTTGACCGGCCTGCGCTTCAACTTCGATATCGGTCACGCGTATCTGGCCGACGGCCCCGAGAACGAACGCATCGAAAGAGCCTTCACATCGCTGCGCGAACTCGTAGTTTCCGCGCACATCCACGACAATCATGGTGAAAAAGACGAGCACCTTCCGCCCTATGACGGCTCCATCGATTGGGAATCCGCCCTCAAAATTCTGAAGTCCGCGCCCGATCCGAATCTCCCCTTAACACTCGAGCTAAAAGAAAAAACTGGTCACGACGCGGCGTCCGCCGCCGAGCAGCTGGCCGCCGCCAGCGAATCCCTAGATCGCTTCGAGCGCGAATGGAGTTAGATCTTGGATGATTTGACCATTATTCTGACTATGGTCTATAAAATGGTTCGGTGAGACTAATGGAAGAAATCGCCATTTCCGAATTCAAAGCCAAGTGCCTTGCTATTCTCGCGCAGGTCGAGAAGACGAAGGAGCCTGTCCGTATCACGCGCCATGGCAAGCCCGTCGCCGAAGTGATCCCAGCCGTGCAGACCGTAGCTCGCGCGGCTTGGATTGGTTCTCTCAAGGGCAAGATCAAGATTCTTGGTGATATTGTTTCGCCCGTGATTGACCTCGACGAGATTGAGGCTCTTAGCAATTGAAGCTTCTTCTGGACACGCACATCTGGATTTGGCTCGTCGAGAATCCCAGTCGCCTCGGTGCGCACACGGCCTGGGAATTAGCTGACACGACAAATGAACTTTGGCTGTCCTCAGTAAGCACTTTGGGAGCTTCTAGCATTTCATCGCAAGAAACGGCTTTTCTTGCCAACAGACCCTGCCGATTGGCTCCCCCAAGCTCTTGCCGGCATACAACGGCACGCGCCCCTTACCCACGATATTGTTCTGGCCGCGGAGCAGCTCCGCCTTCGCGACGATCCCGCGGACCGTTTCATTGCCGCAACTGCTCAGGTCCACGATCTCACCTTGGTAACCGCCGACCAGCCTCACCTTGGACTCGGCGCAATCCGTACCATGGCCAATCGGTGACGTTTCCTCTCGCTGCGCGCTGAATCCACGCTCTCTGGTAAACTGTTCGTTTGAATTTCTGTCTCAAAACCGAATTATGACGATCATCACCATCGAACAAGCAGGCAAGTACGACGGGCAGGAAGCAACGATTCGCGGATGGCTCTACAACCTTCGTGAATCCGGCAAGTTGCTTTTCCCTATTTTTCGCGACGGCACCGGCATCATCCAAGGCGTCTGCGCCCTCAAGGAAAATCCCGAAGCCTTCGAAGCTCTGAAAGGTCTGACGCAGGAATCGAGCGTCATCGTCACGGGCAAGATCCGCGCCGAACAGCGCGCCCCCGGTGGCTTCGAAATTGGCGTCGCCAAAATTCAGATCGTCCAGAAAGTCTCTGAAAGCACCCCCTTTCCCATCCAGCTGAAAGAGCACGGCGTTGATTTCCTGCTCGATCAGCGCCACCTCTGGATTCGCACACCCCGTCAGGCCTCCATTCTCCGCATTCGCGCTGAAGCTATCCGCGCGGCTCGCGAATTCATGGATGGCCAGGGCTATACGCTCGCCGACGCGCCGATGTTTACGCCCGCAGCCTGTGAGGGCACTTCGACGCTTTTCGAAGTCAATTACATCGACGACCAAAAAGCGTATCTGACCCAGAGCGGCCAGCTCTATGCCGAAGCCATCGCCATGGCCTTGGGCAAGGTCTACACTTTCGGCCCTACATTCCGCGCGGAAAAATCCAAAACCCGCCGTCACCTCACGGAATTCTGGATGCTCGAGCCCGAAGCGGCTTACGTTGAGTTCGATGAAATCATGTCCCTCAGCGAAGGCCTCGTCAGCGCCATTGTACAAGGCGTCCTCAAAAACAAATCACGCGAACTCGAAACCCTCAAGCGCGACGTCGCCAAACTCGAAAACATAAAACCGCCTTTCCCCCGCATCTCCTACGAAGATGCCGTTGCAGTGCTAAACAAGAACGACAATCCGGCAAAATTCGGCGACGATTTCGGTGGCGATGAAGAAACTCTCATCTCGAAAAATTTCGACCGTCCTGTCCTCATTCACCACTATCCCTCGGCCATCAAAGCCTTTTACATGCAACCCGACGCTCAGCGTCCCGAGCTCGCCCTCGCCTTCGACATGATCGCCCCCGAGGGCTACGGCGAAATCATCGGCGGCAGCCAGCGCATCCACGACTACGACTTGCTGCTGAAGCGTCTCCACGAACACAATTTGCCCCAAGAATCTTTCGAGTGGTATCTCGACCTGCGCCGCTATGGCAGCGTCCCTCACTCCGGCTTTGGCCTGGGCCTCGAACGCACCGTCGCCTGGATTTGCGGAACCGAGCACATTCGCGAAGTCATCCCCTTCCCCCGGATGATTTACCGGGTTTATCCTTAGTGCGGGGTAGTTCGCGGTACCTATAGCTCTCGCATTCCCGATTTAAGTAGAAGTTTAGGTGTTTGAAACTCTGAGTGCGCTTCGCGACCTGCAAGCCGCGTGGACTTCTACGCGCGTGTTCACCAGGCACGAGCCACCAGCCACGAGTCACGGACAAAACATGCCTCAAAAAGTTCGCATCATCGGCGTACCGATGGACCTCGGCCAGAGCCGCCGAGGCGTAGACATGGGCCCTTCGGCTCTTCGTGGCGCCGGCCTACAGGCCCGCATCAAGCAGCTCGGCAACATCGTTGAGGACATCGGCAACCTCGAGGTCAAGCAGCCCGAAGAAATGCAGGTCGGCGAAAAACGCGCCAAATATCTCCAGGAAATCTCAGAAACCTGCAAGGATCTCGCTACAACTGTGGAAAAATCTCTCGTCGAAGGTTTTCTCCCGCTCGTCCTCGGCGGAGACCATTCCATCGCTGTCGGCGTCGCCTCGGGGGCTTCCTCATTTTTCCGAAAGGATAAAAAACAGATTGGCTACCTCTGGCTCGACGCCCACGGCGATATGAACACGCCCGAAACTTCTCCTTCAGGCAACATCCACGGCATGCCTCTCGCCGCCATCATGGGCTACGGCGCTCCCGAACTCGTCGATCTCCTCGGCTTCAAGCCCAAAGCCGAGCCCGGCAACATCGTCATCGTCGGCGCGCGTGACCTCGATGCTCAAGAACGTAAAATCGTGAAGAAATCCGGCATTCACGTCTTCACCATGCGCGACATTGACGAGCGCGGCATGCGCGAAGTCATGGCCGATGCTCTCAAGTACGCCATGGACGACACCGCCGGCATCGCCGTCAGCCTCGATATGGACTTCGTTGATCCCAGCGACGCCCCCGGCGTCGGCACTCCCGTCCGCGGCGGTGTCACGTATCGCGAAGCCCATCTCGCAATGGAAATGATTGCCGACTCCGAAGCCATGGTCTCGCTCGAAGTCGTCGAAATAAACCCCATCATC
Organism: uncultured Acidobacteriota bacterium; assembly: GCA_963753745.1. Lineage (GTDB taxonomy): Bacteria > Acidobacteriota > Terriglobia > Acidiferrales > UBA7541 > Acidiferrum. The sequence goes on along the minus strand of CAVWDX010000010.1, from coordinate 317,613 downwards.
GACGAACACAACCGCACCGCCCTACTCGGCGTCGAGCTAGTCCTCTCCGCCCTCGGCAAAAAAATCCTTTAGCTATGGGTGGCAAATGAATACGCGCAAAAGGAAATACAAACCAGGGGAGAGAGTTGTTTTGACTGGATTGCCGTCCGGTTTTCTGGACGATTTGCCTGCAGAAGACCAGCTTGCAATTTCAAGCGCAGTCGGCAAGCTGATCATCTTGAAGGGATACGATGAGGATGGAAGAGCCGAACTCGAGTTTGAAGAAAAGGATGGCACAACTCACCTCATCTTCGTGAACCCGGTCTTCGTGAAGTCCACCAGATAGTCAGTCTGAGCAAATCGTTCTCCGTCAACTCATCCGCAGCGCCGACATCGGATCAATTCGCGAAGCCCGCCGCGCCGGCAAATATCCCGCAATCGCTGCCACTCCCGTAAGTACCACCAACATCCCCACAAACGTCACCGGATCGCTGGCCGTCACTCCGAACAAAAGCCCGCTCAATGTTCGCGCCAGCGCCCACGACGCCGCCACTCCCACAATCATTCCAATTCCCGCCAGCCCCAGCGTCTGCAACAAAATACTTCTCTGCAGCGTCTCCGCCGAAGCTCCGAGCGCCATACGAATCCCAATCTCCTGCGTCCGCTGGCTCACCGAATACGAAATCACCGCATAAATCCCCAGCGAGGCCAGCACCAACGCAAACGCAGCGAATCCGCCCAGCAGCTCCACCACAAATCTTCGCGGCGACACTGCGCGGTCCACCAACGTCTGCAACGTCCTCAAGTTCGCCGTGGGCAGATTCGGCTCGATCGGCCGCAACGCCTCTCGCAGCTTCGAAGCCAGCTCTGCCGTCGACAGCGATGTCCTCACGACCAAGTCCACAGTCCCGTAATCCTGTGTCTGCCGTATGGGAATGTAGAACTCATTCCCCGATCCTTCTTCCAACGCCATGTGCCGCACATTCCCAACCACGCCCACGACCGTGCGATCCACATCCTCGGCCACGATTTTCCCAATCGGATCTTCGCCGGGCCATAGAGTTTTCGCGCACGTCTCGTTCAAGATGATCACCGGCAAAACACCTTTCGTATCCCGCTCCGTGAAATCCCGCCCTTCGCGCAGCGGAATCCCCATCGCCCGAAAATATCCATCGCTAACAATCCTCGGAAATCCTTCCGGATAATTCTCTGGTGTGTACTGCACACCTTTCGCCGCGATGCCCCAACTTCTGTTGTGTCCCAAGGGCAGAAAGTCCGAAAGCCCAGCTGCCTCGATCCCCCGGATATCTTTCACGCGCCTCATTGCCTCGTTAAAGTAGGTATTCCGCTCGTCCTGCGTTTTGTACGACGAGTTCGGATCGATCCGCAGCGCCGCTCCTCGCTCCGGCTGGAATCCCAAATTCACATCCAGAACGCGCAAAAAACTCCGTATCAACAATCCCGCTCCCACGACCAGCACGCACGCCAGCCCAATTTCCGATACCACCAGCGCCCCGCGAATCCACGCGTGCCCGCGCCCCTGGCTCGACCCGCGATTCGAATCCTTCAGCGTATCGTGCAGCTTCACGTCCCGCACTTGCAGGGCTGGCACCAATCCAAAAAGGAATCCCGTAAGCACCGCGACCGCCACCGTGAATCCCAGCACACTTCCATCAATCCGCACACTGTTCAGCAGTGGAATGCTCACCGACGTCAGATGCGCCAGTACGCGCGTGCCCGCAAACGCCAGCAGCAACCCCAACGCCGCTCCACAGCACGAAAGCAGCAAACTCTCCGTCAACATCTGCCCGATCAATCTCCCGCGCCCCGCTCCAAGCGCCGCCCGAATCGCAATCTCCTTTTGCCTCCCCGCTCCTCGCGCCAGCAGCAAATTCGAAAGATTCGCGCACACGATCAGCATTACCACTCCCACCGCGCACGCCAGTACCAACAGTGTCGGCCGCAGCCGCCCGCTCACATGCTCCGCCAGCATAGACAGCCTCGGATCAAAATCATTCTCTTTCGGATGCAACTGCTTAAGCCGCGGCCCAAGAATCGCAGCCTCGGCACGCGCCTTGCCAAGCGTCGCCCCCGCCTTCAGCCGCCCAATGATCGCAACCGTATTCCCCTCCCGGTTGATCTCCGGCGACAGCGGCAGCGGTTCGAACATATCCACGCGGCTCCCCGGCGTAAAAACCGTCGAAAAATCAAACGTCGCCGGCAGCACGCCCACCACCGTCGCCGGCCCGCCGTCAAACTGCAGTGCCCTCCCCACAATTTTCGGATCGGACGCGAACCGCCTCTCCCACACTCCATGGCTGAGCATTACCGCCTTCGGCCCATGCCACTTGCACTCCTCCGCGCTGAACTGTCTCCCAATCTCCGGCTCCACGCCCAGCAGCGGGAAAAAATTCTGCGAAACCGGTACGCTCGTCAGCCTCTCCGGCTCTCCATCCCCGATGAGCTCCGCGTCGCCCACGCCATAAAATGCAAAGTATGCCGCCATGTCCTCGAACGACTGGTTCTGCGTCCGGTAGTCCAGCAAATAATCGATCTGCGTCGTTTTCGCCGACATATCTCCCGTCGCGTCGGTGTGATTCGCCATCCACACCAGCCTCCCCGGATCGCGAAACGGCAGCGGCCGAATGAGCAGCGTATTCACCACGCTAAAAACCGTGCAGCTCGCCCCCACTCCAAGCCCCACAATCAAAATCGCGAACGCCGCAAATCCAGCGTCCCGCCAAAGCGTCCGCACCGCATACCGCACATCCCGCCGGATGTTTTCCAGAAGCGGCGTTCCACCATTCCCGCCTTGGGCTGACGTTTGAGAAGACACGGACTCTCCTGCGCAACTCCCGCATCTCGGTAGACGATGGAAATCCAAAAAAGTTCCGTCGACGCTTTCAAATATCCCCACCGAAAAATCCCAGCCAATCTCGTTGTCACTCCAGCACCCAAATCCCACTTCCCCCGCGACAACTCCTCTCCTTTGCCCTATAACTAAGAACTGGCACCTAAAAATCGAAAACCGGCTATCTCCATGACCCCTGACAAAAAGCGTTTGCGCATTGGCGTCCTCTTCGGCGGCCGCTCCGGCGAACACGAAGTCTCTCTCGCCTCAGCCGCCTCCGTGATTCGCGGCCTCGACCCCGACAAATACGAAATCGTGCCCATTGGCATCACCAAAGAAGGCCACTGGCTCATCGGCAGCGGCGCGCAAAAAATGCTTCCGGAAGTTCTTCGCACCGGTCAACGCGTCACCATGAGTGCCGATCCCACCGACGCCGCACTCGTTCGCCTCGACGGCAGCGGCGGCGGCCAGCGCATCGACGTCGTCTTCCCTGTCATGCACGGCACCTTCGGCGAAGATGGCACCATCCAGGGCCTCCTCGATCTCGCCGGCCTCCCTTTTGTGGGCGCAGGCGTCTTAGGTTCAGCAGTCGCCATGGACAAAGATGTCGCGAAAAAGTTGTTGCAAGCCGCAAAAATTCCCGTTGTCCCCTGGGTTTGCATCCATCGCCACGAGTGGGAACGCCACGAAAACATCATCATTCATCAAATCGAAAAAGAGTTTCCCTATCCCGTCTTCGTGAAACCCGCAACGCTTGGCTCGAGCGTCGGCATGACCAAAGTCCACTCCCATGACCAGCTTGCTCCCGCGCTGCATCTCGCCGCCGAATTCGCCATGAAAATTCTCGTCGAGCGCGCCGTCAACGCCCGCGAAATCGAACTCTCCGTCCTCGGCAATCACGATCCCCAAGCCTCTGTCCCCGGCGAAATCGTCCCCCACCACGAGTTCTACGATTACGCCGCCAAATATCTTGAAGAAGGCACAAAACTCCTGATTCCCGCCGAGCTAAAGCCCGCTCAAATCAAAAAATTCCAACACTTCGCCGTCCAGGCATTTCGCGCCCTTGAACTAAGCGGCATGGCTCGTGTGGATTTTTTCCTGGAAAAAGTCAGCGGAAAAATCTATCTCAACGAAGTGAACACCATCCCCGGCTTCACTTCCATCAGCATGTACCCCAAACTTTGGGAAGCCAGCGGCATTCCCTTCCCCCAACTCATCGACAAACTCATCGAGCTAGCCCTAGAACAACACGCCGAAAAAGCTCGCACCAAATACGCCATCGAGCTCCCCTCCGGCTCCGTCGGCGCCCTCGAAGGCTAGCTCCCCGTCGAGTACTGCCGCGCAATGAAAGTCGGCGGCAGTTGTAGGGTCATCCTTCTGAGGAAGACCGTTCTGCGCCTTTTCCACTATTCACTATCCACTACTCGCTTCTCTTCCCGCCCAGAACACGTTAACTTATATATGCTCGCATCTCACAAATCTGCCTCGCAGGGCAGGAGACTACTGAATGTCACTACTCGAACCGCCTCCGGATGTTCACAAGAAATCTAGAGCGATGATTTTCACCTTGGTGACGGCTTTCATCATCGCCGTCATCGCTGTTTGGTTCGTTCTTCGTTTTTACCCGGAGAAAAAAGCCGCCGAGGAATTTTTCAACGCCGTCGTCGCCAACGACATGTCCCGTGCCTACCAGCTCTGGAAGCCCAGCCCCACCTACCGCATGCAGGACTTCGTCGCCGATTGGGGGCCCGCAGGCTATTACGGCCCCGTGAAGAGCTACAGCATCCTAAAAGCCAAATCCCCGGTCGGCTCGACCACCAGCGTCGAAATCCGCGTCGCCATCAGCCCCTTCTCCCCCATGCCCGGTGAGAACGAACCCGAAAAATCCCAAAAAACAAAAATTGTCACCGTCTGGGTCGACTCCCGCGACAAATCCTTTAGCTTCCCGCCATAAACTCTATTCTCAATATTTGCCCGTAGGGGCACGGCACGCCGTGCCCCTCTTGCCTTTTGCTTTTCTTCTCCGCGAACTCTCGTGCCTCTCCGTTCAATCTTTCTTTTTCCTAGCGCCGAATATCCTCCAGCGCATGTTCCAATTCCTGCGGTCCCACGCTGGCCGTCCCCAACTTCCCCACCACCACTCCCGCCGCCGTATTCGCCAAAATCGCCGCGTCCGCCAACGACGCCCCCGCCGCCACCGCCAGCGACAGCACGCTCAAAACCGTATCCCCCGCCCCTGTCACATCAAACACCTGCCGCCCGGACCTCCCGTGCTCCACTCCGCTCTTCCCCACTCGCGCGTACGTCACTTCAAAACTCGTCGCCGGTATCTGCAAATGCCTCGGCGAAGTTTCCTCAAACACGCTCATCCCCTTCTCGCCCCGCGTGATCACCACCGCGCTGCACCCAAAATGCGCCAGCAGCGCCCGCCCCGCCTCTTCCATCGACTTTTCGTCCCCCAGCGACCGCGTCACAAAAAATCCCGCCTCCTTCGCGTTACAAACAATCGCTCGCGCTCCGCGATACGCGTACAGCCGCGAAGTCTTCGGCTTCACAAAAACGGGCAGCTTCAATTGATGCGCCGCGCTCAAAACGCGGTCCGCCAGGTCGTCCGTGATCAGCCCCTTGTCGTAATCCGAAAGCACCAGCGCATCCAGTTCCTTCATCGCCCTGAAGAGAGCGCCAAGCAATTTCTTCTCCGTCTCCGGACGCAGCGCCTCGCGGCGTTCGTGATCCACCCGCACAACCTGTTGGTGCCGCGCGATAATTCGCGTCTTTACCGTCGTCACGCGCTTCGCGTTCGAAATCACTCCCTGATCGAAAATGCTTTCCGCCCGCAAGCATTTCTGCAAAGCCCGCCCCGGCTCGTCCGCGCCAATCGCGCCGAACACCTCGACGCGCGCTCCCAGCGCAGCCAGATTCACCGCCACATTCCCCGCCCCGCCCAAACATTCGCTCTGCGAAACGAAATCCACCACCGGCACCGCCGCTTCCGGCGATAGCCGCGTCGCCGTCCCCCACAAATACCGGTCCAGCATCAAATCGCCCAGCACACCCATGCGCTTCCCGCGCAATTTCGGGATCAATCGCTTCAGTCTTGGTATGGATTCAGCAATGTTTGTCGACATGCGCCCTTGTAACTTTCCACTTCTGGTTTTTTCCGTCCGAGATTTCTGCTACAACCGTCTCAATCGTAGCCGTCTGGCATTCTTCTCGGACTTCCCATTCTTCACTTCCCACTACTCACTTCCCCTCTTCTATCTTCGCCTCTTCCGGCAACATCACCGGAATATCATCCCGCACCGGATACACCCTCCCGCAAGTCCCACACTTCAACCCGGCATTGTCCGCTGTCATTTTCACCGCCGTCTTGCAGATCGGACAAACCAAAATCTCCAGCAACTCTTGTGGAATCGCCATACTCATCTCCCTTTCCAACCTCAAGCCTTCCTTTGAAGCGAACGGCCACTGTATCAAAGCTTCTCGAATGCGAGCAATTGAACTTGAACGCAGGCGCGCGCACAAAGCGCCAAGCACCCAAGTCTTCGCATCAGAGTATTCTAATCCCCCCGCGACCCGCCCTGCAGATTTGGCACTCCGAGCGCTACATACACCCACGGGAGCCTGCATCTTGTGGTACTCGCGCCGCGCCTTAGACATCCGAAAACTGCTGTTACCTCTAGGTTTAGCGCCCTTACCGCCAAACGCGGGCGGCTACAAGCAAGTAGCATTTGCGGTCCTTTTTCAGGCCACATTTTCATTTTGGAACATGATTCGGCAAACGGGGTCTGCACTCGAAACTCTCTGGTGAGGCAATGAGGGCTGACGCGATGTCCCCGCACGAGATGACCCGCGCGGCAATCTGGCCGGAGGGCTGAGTGGCGCCAAGAAAGCGATGGAAGCTCCGACGGTTTCTAGTCGCCGTATGCTTCGTCGTGGTGTACGTGCTGCTCGACCGTTCCACGATGTCCTTTCAAATTTGGACGGAAATTAGCGCATGGTACCCGCCCACGGGCCTGGCGTTTGCCGCGCTGATTGGCTTCGGGGCAGTCTACGCGCCGGTGATCCTCGTCGCGGAATACATCTCCTCGATCTTGAACTACCACCAGCCTGTCCACTCGTACATCTTTATCGTAGGAAACATCGAATTCGTTGCCGTGTATGGCGTCGCGGCGCTCGTCTTGCGCCGCGTCGTCAAGATCGATTGGCGACTGCGATCGGTTAGGGATGTGATGTGGCTGCTGGTGGCAGGCAATTGTGCGGCGTGCGTGACGGCATTTCTTGGGGCGTGGTTCTTGGCGCTGGACCATTTGATTCCCGCGCACGGATATTTGCAGGCCACCATGAACTGGTGGGTCGGGGATGCCGTGGCAATCGGTTCCGTCGTGCCGTTTTGTCTCATTTATCTTTTGCCGGGGTTGCAGCGATTCACTGGCTACTCCGAAAGTGGCGGGACGGCAGATCGCCCGGTCCCCCTCACGGGCATACACGAACTGCGCGGTTTCCGCCGGGCATTCGAATCAGGACTGTTCGCCGCAAGCTTGGTCGTGGTGCTGTGGGCCGCGCTTAGCGGAAGGTTTGCTCGCGGCAACGAAATGTTTTACCTGCTCTTTCCGCCCTTGATCTGGGTGGCCGTGCGGCGGGGATTGCGGGGAGCGACGGCGGCCATCCTGGCGCTGGATACCGGCTTGATCATTGCATTGCGAATTTATCCGCGAAGCCCCGGTGAACTTTCTCTGCTGCAATTCCTGATGCTGATTCTTTCGCTTGCAGGGCTTGTGTTGGGCGCATTGATCAGCGAACGGGACGCGGGCGAGCGGCGCTTGTCGGACGAAGAGGCGCGCATCCGGTTGCTCCTGGAATCCACGGGGGAAGCGATTTATGGAGCGGATAACAACGGCGAGTGCACATTCTGCAACCACGCCATGCTGCGGCTCTTGCGCTTCGCTTCGCAGGCGGACGTGCTGGGCCGAAATATCCACGACGTGATACACCACACCCGCAGGGACGGGACGCCGTATCCGCGGGATGAGTGCGGCTTGCAGAAAGATTTCCTGGGCGGCAGAAAATTCCACGTCACGGACGAACTCTTGTGGCGCGCCGACGGGACCAGCTTCGATGGCGAGCTTTGGTGTCACCCGTTGCTGCAAGATGGCAAGATGACCGGCGCCGTCGTCACCTTCGTCGACATTACCGAACGAAAAAAAGCGCAAGAATCTCTGCGGCAGGCGAAAGAAGATGCGGAAGCCGCGAACCGCGCAAAAAGCGACTTTTTGGCGAACATGAGCCACGAGATTCGCACCCCCATGAATGGGATCCTCGGAATGACCACTCTCGCTCTGGAAACCAACCTTGACCCTGAACAGCGCGATTATTTGACCATGGTGAAGAGTTCCGGAGAGTCTCTCCTTACCCTCCTGAACGACATTCTGGACCTGTCAAAAATCGAGGCTGGCAAGCTGGATTTGGAGATCGCCGACATGTCCGTCGAAGACTGCATCGAGGAAGCTCTCGAACCGCTGGCCTCGTTGGCGCAGCAGAAAGGCATCGCCCTGGTGTGGAGTATCGGCAAGGATATTCCGGACGTGGTGCGCGGCGATTCCACGCGCTTGCGCCAGGTATTCATCAATTTGGCCGGCAACGCTCTGAAATTCACCAACGAGGGACAAGTCGCCATTTTTGGGCGGCATGCCGGGACTACCGAAGATGGGTTGATGCTGGAATTTACGGTCTCTGACACGGGCATCGGAATCCCGGAAGAAAAACGAAAAGCAATTTTTGAACCGTTCGCGCAGGCCGACATGTCCACCTCGCGCCGCTACGGCGGCACGGGACTCGGTCTTTCGATTTGCGAGCGGCTGGTGCACTTGATGGGCGGGCGCATCTGGGTGGAAAGTCAAACAGGCCGCGGCAGCGAGTTCCATTTCACCATGAAGGCCTTCAACCGGCTGCCATCGAAAATGCTCAGACCGCCGGAGAGCGGAAATTCTCAACCCAGTGCTCGGCCAGGGGTGCGGCGCGTTCTGCTCGTCGATCACAATCCCGTAAATCTGGAACTGGTCAGGCGTTTGCTTTCTCGTTGGAATATGACAGCCGTGCCCGCGGCCAGCGCTGAAGAAGCCGTGGCGCTGCTGGCGGACGCTCCGCTAACCGGCAAGGAGTTTTCAACCATTCTGATTGAGAAGGAACTGCCCGATCCCGGCGGCTTTGCCCTGCTCGCCGATGTCCGCGCCTCTGCCGCGCGCGATTTTCCCGTGATTCTGACCGTCTCGCGGCCGCTCGATCCGGCGGATAGGGATCGCTGCCAGCAGTTAGGCGTAACGCAAACGATCCTCAAACCTTTCCGGCGCTCCGCATTGTACGAGGCGTTGCAAGCCTGCCACGGAGAGATGAAAGTAGCGGAGGCTCCGGCGACAGTCCAGCTCACGGACCAGCCGCACTTAACGTTGCGGATTCTGCTCGTCGAGGACAATCTCGTCAATCAGCGCTTGACCGCGCGGCTCCTCGAGAAAATGGGACACGTAGTCACCATTGCGGCCAACGGCCAGATCGCTCTGCGCATCTTGTCCGAACAGGAATTCGACCTGGTGGCCATGGACATGCAAATGCCTATCATGGATGGGCTCGAGGCCACCGAGAAAATTCGCGCCCTCGAGAAAAAATCCGGCAGGCATGTGCCTATCGTGGCCATGACTGCAAATGCCTTCGAGGAAGACCGCCAGCGTTGCCAGAGAGCCGGAATGGATGGCTACATCGCCAAACCTGTCACCTCCAAGGCGATTGAAATGGAGATCGCCCGCGTGATGGCCGCGCAAGAGAAGGCCGAGAAGCTCGAACTTCCGCGAACACGATAGCTTGTGGCAACCGTCCTCTTGCATTTAGAAGGGCGGTCGCCGGGATCGGGACCAGCCCTTTTCTCACGATAAGCTGGCCCGCCAGCAATCACAGGGATCGCCCGGCTTATGAGACTCACCGTTGACTGGCCCTCGTCCCGCTCTGCCGTTTTTCCCTGTCAAATGGAGCCTGTCTCCATCTCTGTCCGCTTCACGCACGCAGCAGCGGGCCGCAGTTGAGAATTACGGGCTAACGTTCCGCAGCCTTCAATCGCCCGCTCGCAAAAACAAACGCCCGCGCTACGGCCACCGCAGTCAATAAACAGACCACCGGATCGATGGGATGGCGGTACCGCAAATCGGCGTGAGTCACATAATACAGACACGGAAAAATCAAGGGAAACACGGCCAGTGGCCAGACAATCTTCTTGTTGACCTCTTCTTTCTCTTCAGTTCCGTTCTTCTCCTCCTCTGCGCCGCCCCTGAGATCTCTGCGTCTCCGCATTCTTTTTCTCTGCCCGCCCCACAAAACAAATATCCCCAACGGCGCGCCAATCGCAGTCAAAGAGCTCGCTAACAAAATTCCCCGAATCAAATTTGAATCCGTCTCACGGAAATTCTTGACCGGGGATTCCGTCCCCATCCAAAAGTCCGCGAACCTCCTTCCTGATAACTGCAATTCCAAACCTGGATGCGCTTTCATAAAAGAAGCCGCCAGCTCCCATTTTTCGCGCATGTAAGCGGTCTCGCCGAGTTGCGTGTACGTTCTCGCTTCTCCCGTTCTCGTAATCGCTCTCCGGCCGTTACGCGCATGCTCGTCAAAAATGTCGTTGTTCCCCAGCCACAATTCGAACGGCAAATTCGACCGCAGTGGAATCAATCGATGAAAAGCCGCGTAGTTTCGAATTGTCCAAGGCACGCAGCACAGGATCGCCACGCTCGCCCCCAGCGTCGCCCGTTTCCACCTCATGCGCCCTTCTCCGCGCCCGCGGTACGCCGCCCATCCCAGCAAAAACGGCAGCAGCGCCCCGAGCGCCGGATTCGTCATCAACGCAAAACCCCACAACAATCCATACCCGCACCAGTCCCGCACCCGCTCCGATTCCGCCAACTCCAAAGTCGCCCACAAAAGCGTAGCCGCCAGAAGCGCCGAAAGTGACGTATCCCAGATCCATTCGAATGGCATCAGGATCGCGTTGGGAAAAAGCGCCCATAGCCACGCCGCTCCGCTCGCCACGCCCGCTCCCCAAATTCGCTTTCCCGCGTAGAAAATCGGCACGCAAGCCGCCGAAGAAAAAAGTATGTTCAGCCCAACGCAAGCAAAAAAGGCCCGCGCCGTGAAAGTCCCAAAACTTTTGAACATCGCCACTACCAGCAACGGATAAACCGGTGCAAGCCAAGCCGTGGGGCCCGTCCCCGTTCGAAACACGTCGCTGAATCCAGCGCCCCGGGCCAAGGCATACGCAACGTTCCCCGTTTCCTGCTGAAACGGCACAATCCCCAGCACCCCCGCCGGGATTTTCCGCGTCTGGTCCCACGCAAACCCAATCCGCGCCCCCATCCCCACGATCACAATCAGCGCCAGCGACGTCACCGCCTTTCGAATCGCTCTCTTCATGTTGTAGGAACCAGCTCGCTCATTTCGCATTCAATGTACTGAGCGTGGCGAATCGTGGCAAGCGCGCCCGACAATTTCACGCTACAATAAGAAGGTTATGCTCACGGTCAACAATATCTCTATGCGCTTCGGCCCCCGGGTCCTTTTCGAAGATGTGACCTGCACCTTCATGGCCGGGCGCCGCTACGCCGTTACCGGCCCCAATGGCGCCGGCAAATCCACGTTCATGAAAATTCTCACCGGCGAACTCGAGCCCACCAAAGGTTCGATTACGCGCCCGAAAAAAATGGGCGTCCTGCGGCAAGACCAGTTTGCGTTCGATGAATTTCGCGTGATCGACACCGTCATCATGGGAAACGCCGCATTATGGAAAGCTCTCGAAGAGCGCGATGCGCTCTACGCCAAGCCGCATGAAGAACTGACCGACGCCGACGGCATGCGTCTCGGCGAACTCGAGGGCATCGTCGGCGAAGAAGGCGGCTACACCGCCGAATCCGACGCCGGAACGCTTCTCGATGGACTTGGCATCGAGAGTTCGTTGCACGAACGCAAGATGAGCGAATTACAAGGCGGACAAAAAGTTCGCGTGCTCCTCGCGCAGGCTCTGTTCGGAAATCCCACTGCCCTGCTGCTCGACGAACCTACCAACAACCTGGACCTCGATTCCGTTCACTGGCTGCAAAGATATTTGTGCGACTACGAAGGCGTGCTCATCGTAATCTCGCACGACCGCCATTTCCTAAACAGCGTTTGCACGCATACCGCGGACATCGACTACGAAACGATCATCATGTACGTCGGCGGCTACGACGACATGGTCGTGGCGAAGACGCAGATCCGCTCGCGCATCGAAACGGAAAACGCGCACCGCGAAAAGAAAATTGCGCAACTCAATGAATTCATCGCGCGTTTTTCCGCCGGCACGCGTTCCGCGCAAGCCACTTCGCGCAAAAAAGAAGTCGAGCGGCTGCAAACCACGGAATTGGCGCGATCCAACATCCAGCGGCCGTACATCAAATTCGACATGAAGCGGAACTCCGGGAAGCATCCTCTCGAAATCCGCAGCGTCGAAAAGTCCTACGGCGACCTGAAAGTGATTCCGCGTTTTTCCGCATCGGTGATCCGCGGAGAAAAAATCGCGCTGATGGGCCGCAACGGCGCCGGAAAAACCACGCTGCTGAAATCGCTCGTGCTAAACGCGCCGGGTTTCATCGAAGACGATGACCGCCGGTTTAAGATCGATGGCGGCGAAACAAAGTGGGGCCACGAAGTGGCCGTGGGCTATTTCGCGCAGGACCACGGCGAATCCATCACCAAGGGAATGACGGCCATCGACTGGCTGTGGCAGTTCGATCCCTCGGCTTCGCAGCAGGAATTGCGCGGGCTGATGGGACAGATGCTTTTCAGCGGTGAAGATGCGCTGAAACCCACACGCGCGCTTTCCGGAGGCGAATCGGCGCGGCTGATTTTCTGCCGGCTGATGTTGCAGAAGCCGAATTTCCTGGTGCTCGACGAGCCGACCAACCACCTCGACCTGGAATCCATCAACGCGCTGAATATCGCGTTGCAGCGCTATGACGGAACGGTCTTGCTGGTCACGCACGATCACGACGTGATTGATGAAGTTGCGACGCGCATCTGGCATTTCGAGAACGGCAAGATCGAAGACTTCAAGGGCCCATACGAAGAATTCGTCGTGTACACCGAACAGAAAAATCAAAATCTCGTGAATGCCGGCCCTCAAAAGCGCCGCTAGCTTTCTTTTCCCTTCCTTGTTTCTGCGCCGAACTGAATGCCGAGTTACACCGGCATATTCAGTTCGGCGAGATTCCCTTGAATCAAAAGAGCCCAGACTGAAGTCTGTGCCCCTACTGCTTCGTGGCGCGATCGATCAGGCTGGCGATGTGGTTGTGCAAGCTCACACGGGCCGCGTCGTGGAGGTACATCATGTGGCCGGCGTCGTAGTAATCCAAAGTGATGTTTTTCTGGAGCGCTTCTGGCAAGCCGAGATGCTCCATGGTGAATTCGGTGGCGAAGAATGGCGTGGCCATATCGAAATAGCCGTTCTCGACTTGCACCAGCAATTTGGGGTTCGTAATCATGGCTTGGGCGAGATCGCCTTCGACATTCGGCCCGCTGGGGAAAAAACCGCGCGGTCCTCTGGCTTTGCGGGTCCAGTTCCAACCGCCACCGCCGCCGCTGGTATTGTGATAGACCTCGTCTTTTCCAAATTTCAGCTCGTCGTGGTTGTACTCATTGATGAGAGCGGTATACGCGCCCCCGACGGCCGGGCCTTCGGGATCGCCTTGGGCATATTCCTCGAGCAGGTCGTACGTGTAGCCCGAGAAGCGGGCGTCGATGCGTCCGGTGGTGAGGCCGCGGCTGCGCTGAAGTTCGGCCATAAATTGCGGTAGGGATACGCGAAGATCGGCCTTCATTAAATAATCTTCACTCAAGCCGGTAAAAGAGGAGAGCTTTTTTGCTACCGAGGCTTTTTCATCTGCGGGGAGTTCGGCGCCCTTGAAAAGCGCGGCGGCGTACTCGCCTTGCGCGTACTTCCGGGCTTCTTCGATGAATGCCTGCAAATCGGCGGGGCGATCCTTTAGGACTTTGTGGTACCACGCGACGGCGGCGTAGCTCGGCAGATAGTAGATATAGGAGCGGTCATCGCCGGTGGGAAAGGTGATGGTGGAGAGATCGAGGACCGAGGAGATCAGGACGATGCCGTTCAAATGAATCGAGTAGTGGTTCTGCAAATAATCGCCGAGAGCCGCAGAACGGAAGGTACCGTAGCTCTCGCCAATCAGAAACTTGGGAGAATTCCAGCGGTCATTGCGGCTGAGGTAGGTGTCGATGAACTGACCGAAGGCATCGACGTCTTCATCGATGCCGTAAAACTCTTTAGGCTCTGTTTTGCAGACGGCGTGACTGTAGCCAGTACCCATGGCGTCGATAAAGACGAGATCGGTTTTGTCGAGCAGGCTTTCGGTGTTGTCAACGAGCTTGTACGGAGCGGGAGGAGTGAATGTGGCGTCGGGAGTCCAAACGCGGCGCGGGCCGAAAGCGCCCATGTGTAGCCACATCGTGGCGGAGCCAGGGCCGCCGTTATAGAGGAAGGAAACGGGACGGGTGGTGAGGTCCTTCACGTCGCTGCGGGTGTACGCGACAGAGTACATCAGGCCGGTGGCGTCGCCTTTGTCGTTCTTGAGAAGAGTGGTGCTGGCGGTGGCTTTGTAGGAAATCGATTGACCGCCGAGGCGGATGGTGTGTTCAGTTACGGAAACTTCTTCCTTCTTTTCAGAAGCGTCGCACTTTTCCGGCGATTTGGCTTCCGGGGCGTGGCCTTCTCTTTCCGGCATCTGCGCAGCTACGCGCGAAGTCTGGCCGAAGAATAAGAAAATTCCTGCGGCAAAAATCCACAAAGACTTTTTCATCAGATTGCTCCCCCTGCAATTTATTTTTGCGATCCATCTAAAATGCGCAGCGATTCTATGTTGCGAAGGGGGAAGAGTCAAAGGAAGCGGGCGGGGCGTGAGAGGAAATTCGTGGGCCGCGGACCTTGTTCCATGCAAGGACGCAGATGGACAGAGCACAGCCAAGAATGGCTGTGCCACAAGGGAATGACGATGAGTGGCGGTTATGCCGGTATCGGCATAAGCGTCAGCATGCCGACTCGCCGATTATGCCGAATCTAGCCAAGTAGTTCTCTAATTGGCTCCGTTTGGGGCCACGTTCTGCACTTTGCCGACAAATTGAATTCGGCATAATCCGGCTATCTTCTCCGAACTGGCTGTGACGCCAGTAAGGAGGAGATCATGCCCGAAAATTCTTTCCAAAACCTGGTAGCAGTCAAACGTCTTCCGGACCCATTAGTTGTCCAGCTTCGGATATTCACAACCGCACTGATAGAGCAAGGCTACGCAGATGAGACAGTGCGGTTGAAACTGCAGCTTCTCACGAATTTTGGGCAGTGGCTGAGACGAAAGAACCTCGCAGTCACGAACCTTGATGAAAGGTTCGTGGACGCATTTCTCAAGCGGAAGCGCCGAGTTCACAGGGGCAATTTAAGAACCCTCCAGCAGTTTCTCGAACATCTGCGAAGGCACGACGTCATTCCCGCCCGAAATCTGCCTCGTGACAGATCACCGTTCGCTGACATTCTGAGCGGCTACGAAACGCATTTGGCCAGAGAGCGCGGACTCGTCGCCCACACGATCGTCAATTACCAGTCTTGCATTCGTAAGTTTCTCGTCGAGCGCTTCCGAGGAAGACCTTTCCTTCTCAAAACAGTGAAAGCTTCCGATATTTCAGATTTTGTTTTGTGGCACAGCCACAGCATGGGTGTCCGAAGAGCGCAACTGGTAGCCACTGCTTTCCGCTCTTTCTTGCGGTTCCTGTTTCAGAAGGGAGAACTGCAAACTGACTTGGCCGCCTCGGTACCCACGGTAGCGGATTGGCGACTGTCCACAGTGCCCAAGTTCCTGACTTCGGAGGAAGTCGAACGTGTGCTCAAGGCCTGCGACCGTCGCATGGCGACCGGCCGCCGCGACTACACCATCCTTCTTCTGCTTGCCCGTCTTGGTCTTCGCGCCGGGGAAGTGGTCGCTCTCCAGTTCGAGGACATCAACTGGAGAGCCGGCGAAATCCTCGTTCGAGGCAAGGGACTGCTTCACGACCGGATGCCTCTGCCTGCAGATGTAGGCGAAGCTCTGGCCGGCTACCTGCGTCGAGATCGCCCTCCCTGCCAAACGCGCCGGGTGTTCGTTTGCACGAGGGCGCCACGCCGAGGCTTCGCTGGCCCCTCGACACTGACGACAATCGTTCGCCGCGCACTCGACCGCGCGAACTTACACCCCGAGTTCAAGGGAGCCCACCTGTTTCGTCACAGCCTAGCGACTTCCATGTTGCGCTCCGGGGCGACAATGGGAGAAATCGGAGAAGTTCTTCGCCATCGAGTTCCCAACACAACGGAAATCTACGCCAAGGTCGACTTCGATAGCCTGCGCTCACTGGCTCACTCCTGGCCGATCGAAGGTGCACAGTGAAGCGGCTGGAACAGGCGTTGAACCACTACCTTCGCCTCCGCCGCAGCCTTGGATACCGGCTCCGGGAACCAGCAAGTCTGTTGCGGAATTTTGTGGCGTTTCTCCAAGCCGAACGTGCCTCCTACATCACCAGGGAGCTGGCCCTTCGCTGGGCCACGCAGTCCGCAAAGGCGGAACCCGCTACCTGGGCTGGACGTTTAGGCATCGTACGGCGCTTCGCCATGTGGCACAGCGCCATCGAACCGCGCACCGAAATTCCTCCGACAGGACTTCTCCCTCATCATTACCGACGCAAGCCCCCTCACATCTATAGCGATGAAGAGATTGAAAAGGTTCTTTGCCGAGCTCAACAACTCCCCTCTCCCAACGGACTTCGCGCCCGCACCTATACGACCCTTTTCGGCTTGCTGGTAGCGACCGGAGTGCGGGTGAACGAAGCTTTGGGCCTGGACCGAGTGGATGTTGATCTCGAGCGCGGAATCCTTCACATCCGGCGGACGAAGTTCGGAAAATCGCGTTACGTGCCCGTTCATACTTCCACTGTGGAGGCTCTGAAAAAGTACGCCGAAGTCCGAGATCGCCTTTTCCCCGCACCACTCATTCCTGCATTTTTCATCTCCGAAAAGGGTAGTCGGATCACAGAATGGATAGCGCGATATACCTTCGCCAAAATATCCCAACGAATCGGCCTACGCGCATCGGCCAAGGGTCACGGCTGCGGTCCTCGGCTGCAGGACATGCGTCATCGCTTTGCCGCCCGCACCTTGATCCACTGGTATCGCGCCGGGCTCGACGTCGAACGAGAACTCCCCAAGTTGTCCACGTATCTAGGACACGTCCACGTGAACGATACCTATTGGTATCTGGAGGCCGTGCCTGAACTCCTGCAGCTGGCTACCGACCGACTGATCCAGCGGGAGGTGCAGCCGTGACTTCCTCCAGCTTTCCTTCTCTCCTTCAATCCTTCTTCACCGCTCGTTTGCTTCGTCAGCAGCAAGCGAGCCCGCATACAGTAGCGGGATATCGCGACTCCTTCCGCCTGCTTCTGAAGTTCGCCAAAGAACGGCTCCACAAAAGCCCATCCCAAATCAGCATTGAAGACCTCGATGCCCCCTTTATTGGTCTTTTCCTCGATCACCTGGAAAGCGCGCGCAAAAACAGTGCTCGCACGCGGAACATTCGTCTGGCGGCCATCCACTCCTTCTTCAAGTACGTGGCTTTAGAGGAGCCCGCGCATGCCCTACATTGCCAGCGGATCTTGGCCATGCCCAATAAACGCCATGTTCGAAGGCCGATCGAGTTCCTCAACCGGGAAGAGATCGATGCACTGCTCGCGGTCGCGAATCGTTCCACCTGGATCGGGCGTCGCAATCGAACCCTTATCCTGGTTGCGGTCCAGACCGGTCTGCGGGTCTCCGAGTTGATTGGGCTGAACTGCCAGGATGTCGAACTCGGGACTGGAGCTCATGTGCGCTGCCTCGGGAAAGGCAGAAAGCTGCGTTGCACACCTCTCCACCCAGAAACGGCAAAGATGGTAGGCGCATGGCTAAGGGAACGCCACGGTCAGCCCGAGGACCCAGTCTTCCCCAGTATCCGCGGCGGCAGACTCAGCCGCGATGCGATCGAGAGTCTCCTCACGAAATATACCCATCTCGCGACGCCGAGTTGCCCGTCGCTCAAGAGGAAGAAGATCACCCCACATGTTTGCCGGCATGCTGCAGCCATGGACCTTCTTCACCACGGTGTGGATCGCTCCGTGATCGCGCTCTGGCTCGGGCATGAATCCCCGGAGACCACCCAGATGTACCTCCACGCGGACATGCGACTAAAAGAGAAAGCGCTTTCGCGCACTGAGCCGCTCGGCGTCAAGCCAACACGATACCGGCCAGATGACAAGCTGTTGGCCTTCCTCGAGAGTCTCTGATTATGCCGAGTCAGAACACGGCTCGAGCCCCTCCAGACGCTCTATTGGACATAGATTCGGCATAATCCGGGAGTCGGCATGCTGGCGGAGATCATGAGGGTTTCTTGGTGGGGTCGGGCTCTGGGATGGAGGCGTCCCAACCCTGGGCGGCCTCCGCATAGGTATTCGATGGAGGAGCAGCGGTTGCGCAGCTTTCTTCTGCATCCTCTTCCCTTGTGGAAGAGTCTTCGTCGGTTTGCTCCTCCTTTGGGGCAGTGGGGTCGGTGTGGCCATTCTCGTAGTCATAGTCAATGGCGGGAAGGGTGCGGAGCAGGAGGCTGTTGATGTAAGCCAGAACGGAGGCGCGACGAGTGGAAATGCGGTTGGCGGCAAGAAGGCGATAGATATTGGCGAGTGCGAAGTTGACGCCCTGGGCGGTTTGAAAATTCTGGCAATTTAAAAGCAGTGCGTGTGTCAGGTTATCGACCTCCTCCGCTTTCTGCTTGGAGAGGTGATAGGCGCAGAGTCGAGATTGCTGGTCAGCGGAGAGCTGACGGCATTGGCGTCCTGAGGCGGTGCGGTGAGAACAACGAGTCGTGAGAACGGCGGAACTTAGAGATTGGGATTTCATGGCAGTCGCGACCCCGAAGAGGCGAGGTGCAGATACTCCTTTTGAGATACGGGGTACCCCACCCCGGGTATTTTGCGCAAAGAATTCGGAAAGCCTTGAAAAGATGGAGAGATTTCTCCGTCCGTAGGACGACACGTTCGCAGGAGCGAACGTTAAAGCAACAGTGTCGTCGTGCTGCGGTCGAAATGACGGTGGAGAGGGGCGACGAAGAAGACTGTACGATTGGACAGGATACTAGCAGGCGACAGGTTCCTGAGGGGTACTTGTCAGCGCGGAAGAGCGGCGCTCCAATAGAAGTACTATGAGAAATACTCGAAATACCAAGAAAAACAAGGCGGGCCAGGTCATTCTTGCGTTTTTGGTGGTAGGAACGTTTTTTTGCGCGCGGGCTTCGGCGCAGGACCGCGTGTTCAATTGGCTGCCGGCGAATGACGAGAGCGTACGGCTGGACCCCGCGAATTATTATACGGCGCGGACCTACCGTCCGAACGCGCCCGGGCAGAACAATCACGTCGATATCAAGGCGGAGAAGCCTGTCACGATCTTTATGACGCCGGAGGCGGATTGGAATCAGGCGATGCAACATCCGTCGATGATTAGCCAGCTGCGGCAATCGTGCCTGAAAGAGCACGTGGTGGAGGCGACGTACGTTTGCGAGATGCCGGTGGAGCCGATGACGCTGATTATTCAGGATGATCGAAAAGGCCCAGGCGGCCAGAACGCCGCGATCTTTGCGGGAGTTGGGGTGGTGCTGAGCGCGAACGCGGATAAGATAAATCCGGCAGTTGGTACGGGAATCGCCGCAGTTCTGGCGGCCCGGGACGCGACGCCGCGCCGGTTCAAGGATCCCAACGACGTGCACATCCAGTATTACCGCTGGGATTGCGTGCAGAATTGCATCCAGCCGGAGATTGAGTGGAGACACCAGGTGAAGGAGAAATACGAACTGACATCGTTTCCGAAGGTTTACGGCGGATTTGCTCCGGACCACGACGGCGAGCAGGTGAGCATAAGAATCAAGTCACCCGTGCCGATGGCCGTTGCGATGCTGCCTTCCGAGATCGCCAACAAGTTGTATGCAAGGCCGGATGCGCTGGAGTCCGCGCTCGAGAAAAACAACTGCCAGCAACGGGGAGTGCAGACTCAGCAGTTCGAATGCACGTTTAACGTGGGGGATGGACCGCAGTCGCTTGTGGTCGTGCCGGAACCAGGTGCGAATGTGCCCCATCGCAAGAAGGCGGAAGTGGAGATGCTAGCGGCGAAATGTGTCGCTAATTGCGCTTTGCTGCAAAGCCAACAGTAGGCTGAGGCGAGGGCGGTCGACGGACAGATTTAACTTCGGCACAAGCGAAGGAATTCATCCTTCACGAAGACTTGCTTTCTAAGTTCCAAAGATTGGCAAGAACGAAAAACCGGCAGGTTGAGGAAGACAGTAAGAAAAGGGCGCACGCCTCTGGCACCCCGGTGTCAGCCTTTCGCAACTCCGCCAACTGTCTTGCCAGCGGAATTGATCAAGGCCTGGCACGCCTCCAGGCACGCGTCCTTAAACTCCTTCGCGATCTTGGCGTCCACCGCTTCTCCCAACAGTAAAATGGCCGTTCCATGCACCAAGGCAACAAGCGCCAGCGCCACCTGCGCGTAGTCCGCGGGATCCCCACCGAGATCCTCAGCTATCCTCTTCTTGAGAAATTCGTACGAGGGCATCGGCTCCTTGCGCCCAAGGCGCTCCGCCCAATCCGATGTCAGCAACAGGTATTCATTTCCGTGAGATAGCGTGAAGGTCAGCCCTAATTGGCAAGCTTCCGCGGCCGAATTAGCGGATTGCAAGGCCAAGAACATCCGCTGCCTCGCGCGATCGCGCAAAAACGCCAACAGCGCGTGCTTGTCCCGAAACCGCTCGTAAAGCGTGGGGGTCGTGGTCTTCGCCGCATGCGCCACGGCTCTCATCGTTAGCGCACGTTCTCCACCCTTACTCCACAATTGGTAGGCCGCATCCACGATTCTGCCTTCCAAGTGTGTGTCCGCTTTTCGTGGCATCTCTGGCCCCTTTTTCGCGTGTGGTTTTAAATCCATTTAACACTGCAATTATATACTTGACAGCGTTAAAGTAACAACGTATAAATATCCTTCGCCCCCCGCCCTGCGGTTGGCTCGGCCCCTAACAAAACCTCAGTAAGGAGAAGTCAGCAATAAGTTATGTCTAGATTCGAGTATTCTGTTGTCACCAAGGCCAGCCCGGCGCTCGCTTGGCTCGTTTTTTCCGATCTTCACCGCTGGAACAATTTCGCCAACGTCTATGGCGAATTGCGCTGGGTTGACGGCTGCCCCTGGGAACGCGGCAGCCGCCTCAAAATTGAACTCCTACGTCCTGTCAACGCCGTCATCGACCACGTCATTACCACATGCGTGCCGGGAAAGAAAGTGGGATGGATTGATCACGCTATCGGCGTCGCCATGGCCCAATGGGTAAGTTTTGAAGAGCGCCCAATGGAAGGGACGCGCGTACACACGTGGGGGGAAATCGTTCACTCCGGCATGACCATCGGCGGGCGCACGGTGGAGGAGCTTGTCGCCAGCTTCACCCGCACGTGGTACGAGTCCTTTTGCCTGGCGTGCAACCAGCTTGTGCTTCCCGGCGGTGCGGCCGGAGGCGATGGGCCTTTCCTAACGCAATAATGCGCGAGCGAACTCCGCCGCGGCAATAATGCCGCGCAGGAAGAACGGTCATCGGCAAGGCGCTAGGCGGTACGGCGCTGCGCGGCTTGCGGCAGAGTCCACTCGCCAACGCTCACAAACAACTCCAACCCAAGCGCAAACGAATCTTTTCCCAGTGGCTGGCAATAAACGACGCGAGCTCTTGACCTTAGGCTTCCCAAAAGCGATCTCACTTTTACGTGATCGTTCGGGTGCCACGGTTTGCTGGTCACCACCCGGGCTCCCCGCGCGCTCACGTTTTCCGTAACTCCTTGCTGAGCCATAGTGTGCACATCCAATCCGGACAAGTCCACGGTCACGTGCACCGGAGCACGAACTTCCAAACGCCGCGCTTCGCTATTCATGGGACACCGCACTGCTTTCTGAGCCGGGAGGTGGGTTTGAACGTTGCGGTGGGTTCAACGACCTGGAAATCATACGCTTCTAACCCCCAGGATGGTCAAGAAGTTTCAACCTTCTTAAATCATCATGTTGGAGCGATGGGGAGTGCTTTCCCAGTGTCCGGGCACGCGACAACCTCATCCCAAGAACGAACATTCGAATGGTTGCGTGTGCCCGCCATCTGGCCGTAAAACTTTAATTTTCTGTCAGTTACATTGAGCTTGAAATCGGCTATCCAATTGCGATAAATCTTTGGATTGGTTTTTGTTCCCGTCCCCCGCATTGCGGCAAGGAGGCGCGCATGAAAAAACACGAACGCATCCGGGAAAAAGTCACCATCCTCCCGACCTCCATGTACCTCTCGAAAATGCATGACGCCGGTTGGACCCTCGTCGCCCTTGAATGGGAACGCGAGATCGAAACCTCCTCGACGCCCGAGCCTTCTGACGAAACAATTCCCTCGGAGGAGATCCCCTTCGGCCTGCGTATCGCCGCCGACTGCCATCACCTCGAAGACGACCCGCTCGAGATGCAAACCCTCAAATTCCTCGCCGAACTGATCGTCCAAGATGTGTCCTTCAAGAGCATGGCAGACGCCCTCAACGTCCGCGACTATCGCACTCGAAGCGGGGCGCCTTGGAACGCCGCCGCCATCTTCCGCCTGATTCCTCGCCTCATCGACGTGGCTCCGCGGATCCTGAGCGGTAGGGAATGGGAATCCCGCAAGAAACAACTCTCGCGCGTCGCCTGGAACTCTTAATCGGCTGTTTCGGTCGCCATTTTTGTAGCGCTCGAACTAAGTGCTGGCCCGGCCGGGCCAGACGATTCAAGCTGGCCCCCTGGCCGCTTGTTTTCTCCTTAACATTCTACCTATGTGTGCCATAAATAGGCAGATTGCCCAGGAGACGCCATGCCGATCGAAAAATCCGAACTCCTCCAAGGCACTCTAGACATGCTCATCCTGATTCTTCAAACCGGCCAGTAGGAGCTAGCCATGTCCTGGTGGAAATCCTTACTTCCTAACTAAGCGTGCTTCCGATGCGCAAATGAATTCCGCGTTGCGCTTCCACGTCGAAGAACTCACTAACGAGAACATCGCCAAAGGCATGTGCCCGGAAGATGCCCGCCGCCGCGCCGAGTCGGACAGCCAATTCTGGCTGTCCTTTTGCGGGCTGCACCGCCCAGAGGTTAGCCTTCGCGAGGCACGAGTTACCGCTCGCAATTTAACTCACCAGCTACAAATCACTGCTGCCCCTCATCTGCTATTCTATTTTTTCAGTCCAAAGGAGCCCCATGCAGTCGCTGCACCTGAATCCGATTCTTAACACCGACTCCTACAAGCTCACGCACTGGTGGCAATACCCGCCGGATACGCGCCATATCTATTCCTACGTCGAGTCGCGCGGGGGCATGTTTGAAGAAACGATGCTGGCCATGCTCCAGTACATCGTCAAATCTAACTTCGCCGGGCAAGTCTTCACGTTGGACGACATCGAGGAAGCTCGCCGCTTCGCCCACGCCCACTTCAGTGGCCACCCCAAGTCTTTCAACTACGAGGGCTTCAAATCGCTTTACGCAAAACACGGCGGCCGTCTTCCACTGCGCATCCGCGCCGTCAAGGAAGGCACCGTCGTCAGAAGCCGCAACGCGCTTATCACCATCGAAAACACCGATCCCGAATTTTATTGGCTGACCAACTGGGCGGAAACCGTTCTCCTGGAAGTCTGGTACCCCATCACCGTCGCGACGCTTTCCCGTGCCATAAAGCAAGTCATCGGCCGGGCTCTGGTCCGCACCGGCGATCCGTCGCTTCTGCCATTCAAGCTGCATGACTTCGGTTTTCGGGGTGTTTCTTCCAAGGAGTCCGCAGCCATCGGCGGCGCCGCACATCTTTTCAATTTTCTCGGCACGGATACTCTGGCTGCCATCCAGCTTCTCAATCAGTTTTATTCCGCGGACCTGACCGCAAAAGATCCGCTCAATTGCGCCGGTTACAGCATTCCCGCTTCGGAGCATTCCACGATCACGGCCTGGGGCGAAGCCAATGAAGGCCAGGCGTACGCCAACATACTCGAAAACTGCCCGGAAGGCGTCGTCGCCTGTGTCAGCGACTCGTACGACATTTACAATGCGGTGCGCAATCTCTGGGGCGGAGCGCTTCGCGACAAAATTCTTCAGCGTAAGGGAACACTCGTCATTCGCCCGGACTCCGGCGACGCCGTCACCGTGCTTGAAGAGCTCTTCAAGATCGTTTCGGAAGTTTTTGGCTACGAAGTGAATAAGAAAGGATGGAAAACCACCGTTCCCTGCGTCCGCTTTATTCAAGGCGACGGCGTGAACTTCTACACCATTCAGAACATCACGGGCCAGCTCACGCGCAAAGGCTGGTCCCAGGATATCTGGAGCTACGGGATGGGCGGCGCGCTTCTCCAACAAGTGAATCGCGATACGCTGAAATTTGCTCTGAAGTGTTCCGCCATCGACCGCGGCGGCAAGTGGCACAACGTCTACAAGAATCCCAAGACCGATCCATCCAAAGCCAGCAAGGGCGGCCGCTTCAACTTAATCCACAATGGCAAGGAATTTGTTACCGTCGAAGTCGACAATGATTCTCCCAGTCCTGATAACTCCGCGCTCGGAACGAACGCGCTCGAAACCATTCTTGAAGACGGAAAAATTCTCCGCGACATGACCCTCCAGGAAGTTCGCGACATTGCCGTCAAATACGACACCTACAATGAGGTCGCCTAGCGGCTACGCGATGAAAATGGACCGTTCCTGGCCCGCCTCGCTTGCGCCCCGGCGCTGCTAGGTCATTTTTTCACAAACAAGACGCAATAGTTGTCCGCCGGCCAGTCGTTGACGATTTTTTCAGCGCGAAAACCAGCTTTGCCCAGTTCATCGATCAGAATTTTCTGCCGGATGCCGTGGTCCTCGCGGTCCTTCGGCACTCCTTTCACCTTGCCGTATTCCGGGTGCGGCGGAAAATCGATGATGGCCAGTTTCCCTCCCGGTTTCAGCGAACGCAGGATGCTCGCATCGAATTCCAGCGGCTTCGTCAAATGGTGGTACACGCGACGCAGAAAAATCGCGTCACAGCAAGACGCGGGCAAATTGGTTTCCGCCTCTCCGCTCTCCACAACGGTCACGTTTTGCAAATCTCGTTTCTTGATTTCTTCACGAAGCTTCGCAAGTTTGTCCTTGTCGATTTCTGTTGCGAACACTCTTCCTGTCGCGCCGACGTGCTCCTCCGCTGCAAACGAGTAGCGCCCGTCTCCCGCGCCGATGTCCGCCACGACCGTCCCCGGCTTCCATCCCATCAACGCCGCGAGCTTGGGAATCTCATCGGCCGCGGAAGCCTTCACGTGCAGCGAGAACGCAAGCGTTGCCGCCGCCACACAGCCGGCGCCAAGAAGAATCCAGCTTTTCCTTCCGTTCTTTTTGTTCATGGGAAACTCACTCCTTCGCTGTGTGGCCGCTGCGTCTCAATAGGATGCAACTTACTCTTTGCCGATGTCTTCGTGCCACAGCGCGAGATTTTCCGCGATGAATTTCGCGAGCATCTCTACACATTCTTTAGACGCAAGATCGATCACGTTGATTCCGCTTTCTTGCAGCCAGTCGATCCCGCCGCGGAAATTTTCGCTTTCACCCACAATCACAGTTCCGATACCGAATTGGCGGATCAGCCCGCTGCAATACCAGCACGGCGCAAGCGTCGTCACCATAATTTTGTCGCGATAGCTTTTCTGTCGTCCCGCTTTGCGAAACGCATCGGTTTCTCCGTGCGCCGAGGGATCTCCGTCCTGGACTCTGCGGTTGTGCCCGCTTCCCAAAAGTTTCCCGGCGTTGTCAAAAAGAGCCGCGCCGATTGGAATTCCGCCTTCCGCGAGTCCGCGCCGCGCTTCATCGATCGCCGTTTCGAGCATCGACAGATATTTCCGCCGCTCCATCTACGCTTCCTCGCTGCGTTTGCCGCGCCCAAACCGTGGCGCGAGGCGGCCAGGGGCGCTGCCCAAATCACTCTCGCTGTGAATCAATTCCCTGGCAGGCACATGAAGTTCCAGCAGAAGCAGGGTCATTGCGACGGCAAAGATGCCGTCGCTCAAGGCAGCAAGCCGCTCGACGCTCTGGCCAGCGATTTCATTGTAAGAGGTCTTCATGCGCGGTTGAGCAGGTCTTATTTCAAGGAGGCTTGGACTCTTTTGCCGTATTCGCGGGCCTTGGCGAGAATCTCGGGCTCGTTCAACGTCATGAGCTTTTTGTCGCGCATGACGATGCGGCCGCCGATCACCACCGTTTCAACGTCGCTGCCCTTTAACGCGTATGCGAGCTGCGAATAAATATCGTACATAGGGACGGCATTGGGTTCGTCGAGACCGATCAAAATGATGTCAGCCTTTTTGCCGACTTCGAGGGAGCCGATTTCCTTTTCCATGTGCAGCGCTTTCGCTCCATCGATCGTGGCCATCTCGACGACGGATTTTGCGTCCAGCGCGCGAGGGTCCATTTTCGTGATTTTTTGCAGCTTCGCGGCGAGGTCCATCTCTTCCATCAAGTCGAGGTCGTTGTTGCTGCCGGCGGGGCCGTCGGTTCCGAGGCCGACCGCGATGCCTGCGGCGCGCTCTTCGACCACGGGGGCCACGCCGCTCGCGAGCATCATATTGCTCGAAGGATTGTGTACGCAGCCGACCTGGCGCTCGGCAAGAATTTTTCGGTCGTCCGCGTTCACGAAAATGCAGTGTGCCGCGACCACATCTGGGCCAAGGACGCCGATTTTGTCGAGATACTGCACGGGCGTGAGGCCGTGCTGCTTGAGGCTGTCCTCCAATTCTTTTTTCATTTCTGCAACGTGAATCACAATCGGCGCGTGGTATTTACGCGCGAGGGCGGCAGCATCCTGAAGCGTTTTTTTCGAGCAGGTGTACATGGAATGCGGAGCGGCTGCGGCGTGAATCAACGGGTCGCCCTGCCAGCGCTTCAGGAATCGTTCTGTGTAATCGAGCATGGCGGCGTTGGTTTTGTTGTCGGGAGCAGGAAAATCGATGAACGTTTCGCCGAGCACGCCGCGCATTCCGGCGGCTTTGGTTTCCTCGGCGACGGCGTCTTCAAAGTAATACATGTCCGCGAAAGTGGTGACGCCGGAACGGATTTGTTCGGCGGCGGCGAGGCGCGTACCCCAGCGCACAAAATCCTCGGTCACATTTTTCGCTTCGGCGGGGAAAATACATTTGCGCAACCAATCGTCGAGTGTGACGTCGTTGCACAGACCGCGAAAAAGCGTCATGGGAACGTGCGTGTGGCCGTTGACAAAGCCGGGGAGAATGAGAGCGCCCTTGGCGTCGATAGATTGTTTGGTGAAAATCGGGCCGTTCGGCAGGCGAGGAAGCCCTTCGCCGATGGCTATAATGGCGTCGCCTTTCACGATCACGTATCCGTTCTCTATGATGCGGCGGTTGGCGTCCATGGTGACAACCGTGCCGCCGGTTATGAGAAGGTCGACAAAATTCGCGGGCTTTCCGTTCAGCGGCGCTTGTCCCTGCGCCGAGGATGCCAGTGCGCCGGCGAAAGCCAACACGGCGCAAGCTAACACGATGGTCATTTTCCACTTTGCAATTCGGCTTGGATTCATTTTCTTTTCCTGATGGTCACAAGTTGGAAGAATCGAATGGTTTTGGAAAAAGATCGCGCATCTGGAACGTTTCCGTTTTGCCTTTTAAATTTGCCAGAATCACGGGAACATCGCCGCAGAATTCCCAGATGAGCTGGCGGCACGCGCCGCAGGGCGGCGTGAGCTTGTCCGTGTCGGTGACGACGGCGATGGCGTCGAAGTTGCGTTCGCCTTCGCTCATGGCTTTGAATATCGCGACGCGCTCGGCGCAGACCGTCAAGCCGTAGGTTGCGTTTTCCACGTTGCAGCCGCCAAAAATTCTTCCGGAGGTGGCGTGTAGCGCGGCACCGACGCGGAAATTCGAGAACGGTGCGTGCGCATTTTCGCGCGCTTGTTGTGCGGCTTCCACGAGCGCGTCATGTTCGTTCACGCTAAAATCCTCCGCAGAAAAAAACGAAGAGAGATTTCTTCCGACAAGATCGGAACCATCGGCCGCTTCGCTCGAAATGACGATTTTTGAGAATTGTGTTGTTCATAAAACCTCGGCGGCGATGCGGGGGATCACGATTTTCAGTAGCGCAATGAACTGTGCTTTGACGCGTTCAGCGGTTTCGAGAACTTCTTTGTGGTCGAGCGGCTCGTCGAGAATGCCTGCAGCCGCGTTGGTCACGCAAGAGATACCGAGCACGCGCAGGCCGCAGTGGCGCGCGGCTATCACTTCCGGAACGGTGGACATACCGACAAGATCCGCCCCGATGGCGCGCAGATATCGAATCTCAGCCGATGTTTCGTAGCTGGGGCCGTGCAGCGCGGCGTAGACGCCTTCGTAGAGGCCGATGCCGTTGCGATTGCCAGCACCGACTGTGATTTCGCGAAAGCGGCGGTCATAAGCGATGGTCATGTCGGGAAAGCGAGGGCCAAAGCGGTCGTCGTTGGGGCCGGTGAGAGGATTTGCGCCCTGAAGATTGATGTGATCCTTGATTACCACGAGTTCGCCCTGGGTGAATTCGCGTTTGATCCCGCCGGCGGCGTTGGTGAGGATGATTGCCTTGACGCCCATCCGCGAAAAAACGCGAATGGGAAACGCGACATCCTTGGCGGAGTAGCCTTCATAGAGATGGACGCGGCCCTGCATTCCGGCGACGGGAATATCGCCGACGAGACCCACGACGAGCTGGCCTGCGTGGCCGATGGCGGTGGACCTCGGGAAATGCGGAATTTCGGCGTAGGGAATTTTTGTTGCGTCGCCAAATTCATCGGCGAAGGCACCCAGGCCGGAGCCGAGGACCAAAGCGATTTTGGGGCGGAGAGCGGTCTTGGAGAAGATGAAGTCCGAGGCGGCTCCGGCGCGTTCGAATTCAGATTCAGGCTTCGTTTTTTGCGCTGCTTTTCGTCTCGGGCTCATGCGGTTGTTGAGATTTTATACTGAGTTCAGTCTTGGGCAACAACTTCAATGCAGAACCAGGGTTCATGGCGCCAAAAACGAGCGCCGTGGCGGAAGTGGCTATGCCATCTGGTGAATGGCCAGCGAACATTGGCAGAGCGGGCACGGCATGCCGTGCCCCTACAAGAGCAAAAGAAAATCATGAAAGGATGCCGACGATGGAGGCGGACATCAGGTTGGCCATGGTGCCGGCGAGCATGGCGCGGATGCCGAATTTGGCTAGCTGGCCGCGTTGTTCCGGAGCGAGCGCGCCGATGCCGCCAATCTGAATGCCGATGGAGCTGAAATTCGCGAAGCCGCAAAGGGCAAACGTGGCGATCCGGGCGGCACGAGGATCGAAAGTGCTCGCTTTTATGTACTCGCCGAGTTGCTGGAACGCAACGACCTCGTTGATGACCATGCGCGTACCGAGCAGATTACCCATGGCCATACATTCGTGCCAGGGGATGCCGATCAGCCAAGCGATGGGGGCGAAGACCCAGCCAAAAATCTGCTGCAGGCTGGAGGGAAACCAGGTCAGATGAAGGCGGGGATGGATCGCGAACCAGTTGTGAGCGCCGCCCATCAGCGCATTGGCGAGGTAGAGCAGAGCGATAAAGGAGATAAGCATGGCGCCGACGTTGAGGGCGAGATGCAGGCCGTCAACGGTGCCGCGCGAAATGGCGCCGAGAAAATTGGTTTCCTTTTCCATTTCAGGCATTTCGACGCGGCCGGCGGTCAGAGGCTGTTCGGTTTCCGGTACGAGCATCTTGGCCATGAGCAAAGTGCCGGGCGCGGTCATGATGACTGCGGTGAGCAGGAACTCGGCCTTGATGCCGAAGGCGATGTAGGCCGCCATGATTCCGCCGGAGACGTGCGCCATGCCGCTGGTCATCACAACCATAAGCTCGGATTTTGTGAGCTTATTCAAAAAAGGACGGATGGTAAGCGGAGCTTCGGTTTGGCCCATAAAGATGCTGGCCGCGACGTTAAGCGATTCGGCGCCACTAGCGCCCATGACGCGGGTCATGATCCACGCCGCGGCACGAATAATGAGCTGCATTACGCCAATGTGATAGAGCAGCGCGAAAAAAGCGGCAATGAAAATGATCGTCGGGAGAACCTGGAAGGCGAAAAGGAAGTGCTCGGGAGACGCAGGAAAATTGGAATTGGCGGTGGATGGCAAGCCCAGTTCGCCGAAAACGAATTGAGAACCATAGAAAGCGTAGCCGAGGAGCAAATTGACCTTTTGTCCCGCCCACTGGAAGAGATCGCGGCCGGCGGCGACACGCAACACAAAAATAGCGAAGGAGAGTTGCAAGCCAAGGCCCCAAAGAACGGTTTTGAGCTTGATGGCTTTGCGTTCCGTCGAGAAGAGGTACGCAAGACCGAGCATAGTGAGCAGGCCGAGTACCCCGGTAAAACGTCCCATGCGATGTCCTCTTTCTGGCGTACAGATTAAAACGAAATCGACACCGCGCTAGCCGCCGAGAATGCGGCGAATGAGCGGGCGTTTTACCGAAGGCGGGGCTTCGCCGATTTGATAGCTCTCGGCGATGAGGCTCTGCGCTTCGGCCAACTTTGCGGCGTTATTGTAATGGATTGTGGCAAGAGGTTCGCCTTTTTCTACTTGGTCGCCGATCCGTTTGTGGAATTCAAGGCCGACGGCGTGGTCGATGGTGTCT
Organism: uncultured Acidobacteriota bacterium; assembly: GCA_963753745.1. Lineage (GTDB taxonomy): Bacteria > Acidobacteriota > Terriglobia > Acidiferrales > UBA7541 > Acidiferrum. Next base: position 286,938 of record CAVWDX010000010.1, on the reverse strand, counting down.
TCTTTCTTTTCGCGGCCTCCGCCGAGCATGGCGAGGGCGATGCCGAAGTTTTCGCAATTCGTCGCGGTGATGAAACCGGAGTGGGGACTGGGGACATTCTGGTGGGAGCGGGCTCGAGGAAGAAGCTGCGGTTTTTCGACAATCAGATCGTCGCCGCCTTGCAGGCGAATGCAATGCTTGAATCTTTCCATGGCATGGCCGGAGGCGATCAGGGATGCGGCGAGGGCGCGGCCTTCCTCAACGGACGGGGTCCGATCGCCGAGGAAAAACATCCAAGCGGAGAGTTCGATGCTGAGTTCGCGGAGATCGGCAGGACCTCGGCCGCTGAGAATATCGATGCACTCGATAACTTCATTGGAATGGCCGGCCATGCGACCGAGCGGCTGGTCCATATCGGTGATAAGCGCGACCACCTTTTTGCCCATGCTTTGGCCAGTTTCGATCATGACTTCGGCGAGGTGGACGGCATCTTCTTCGCGCTTCATGAACGCCCCGGAGCCGGTCTTGACGTCAAGGACGAGAGCGTCGATGCCCTCCGCCAGCTTTTTACTCATGATGGAGGCGCAGATGAGGCCGATATTTTCGACCGTCGAGGTGGCATCGCGAAGGGCGTAGATTTTTTTGTCGGCCGGAGCGATTTCCGCCGTTTGGCCGATGAGGCACATACCGCATTCGCGAAGAACGCTGATAAATAATTCGAGTGGGAGATTTACGTTGAAGCCGGGAATGGACTCGAGTTTATCGAGCGTGCCGCCGGTGTGGCCGAGACCGCGGCCGCTGATCATGGGAACGGTGAGGCCGCCCGCGGCGACGATAGGAGCGAGGATGAGGGAGGTCTTGTCTCCAACGCCGCCCGTGGAATGCTTGTCGACTTTCTTGCCGGGAATGCCAGCAAGATTGACGACTTCACCGGAATAGAGCATGACTTCGGTGAGCGCCGCCAGCTCGGAGCGATTCAAGCCGCGAATCCACGCGGCCATGAGCCAGGCGGCCATCTGGTAATCGGGAATATCGCCGCGAGTGTAGCCGGAGACGAGGAAGTCAATTTCCTCGCGGGAGTGTTCACCGGAATCGCGTTTTTTGCGGATGAGGTCGACGGCGCGCATGCGATATGGAGGACTGCGGCGCAGCGTAACATTGGCGGATGGCGGCGTCAACGCAACGTGCAAGCCCTCGAGTGATTGAAAATAAAAAAACAAAAATGGTGCCCGGGGTGGGAGTCGAACCCACATGAGGAAAAATCCCCGGAGGATTTTAAGTCCTCAGCGTCTGCCATTCCGCCACCCGGGCAAGGGCAGCTAGAAAAAAATAGCATGGATGGAGGCGGCACTCAACGTTGGCGAGGCGGCTGGTGTGCCGCGGCAGAAGTCTTGGCAGAAGTTTTGTGCGGCACTTTGTGTGAATGTATTGCAACTTGATTGACAAGCCGTGGGGGGCGCGGTAATTTTTATTTCTCTTCTTGGATGGCCGCCCGCCTCTGAGGAGGAACGAGCGCAATGACGCGGAAGTTCTTAAACAACAGTTCCGTGCCCGGGCGAGCGCCTGTATTCATTTTGACGTAAAATCACTTCATCCGTTCTGAAGCGCGGTGCATCAAATCCTTTCGGAGGAATTGCGGGAGCCCTTCCTGCCCGCCACAGGAGCCAATGTGAGCCAACCGAAAAGTCAGCTAGACATGGACCAGCTGAGCATAAACACCATCCGAACGCTGGCGATCGACGCGGTACAACAGGCAAATTCCGGCCACCCTGGTGCGCCCATGGGACTGGCGCCAGTTGTCTACGAATTGTGGCAAAGTTATCTGCGTTACGATCCGGCCGATCCCACCTGGCCCAATCGCGACCGCTTCGTTCTTTCCGCCGGCCACGCTTCCATGCTCCTCTACGCCACGTTGCATCTCGCAGGCGTGAAAGAAGCCGGCAAAGACGGCAAAATCCTGGACTCGCCAGCCGTCTCGTTGGACGAAATCAAACGCTTCCGGCAAATCGGAAGCAAGACGCCTGGCCATCCCGAATCGCACATCACCACTGGCGTCGAAACTACCACCGGCCCCCTCGGACAAGGCGCAGGGAACAGCGTCGGAATGGCTATCGCGAGCAAATGGCTCGGAGCAAATTTCAACCGGCCTGGGTTCGAGATATTTGATTTCAAGGTCTACGCCGTTTGCGGAGATGGCGACCTTATGGAAGGCGTGTCGAGCGAAGCAGCTTCGCTGGCCGGCCATTTGAAACTTTCAAACCTCTGCTGGATCTACGATAACAACCACGTGACGCTCGATGGTCCCGCGGATTGGTCCTTCAACGAAGACGTCATGACGCGGTTCTTGGGTTACGGCTGGAGCGTTACGCACGTAGCCGATGCGAACGATCTGGAAGCGCTGGGGCGAGCCTACGAGGTGTTCCAGCACACTGTCGGCCGTCCCACACTCATCGTGGTCGATAGCCACATCGGCTACGGCTCCCCGCACAAACAAGACACCTACGAAGCGCACGGCGAGCCGCTCGGCGAGGCCGAAGTCAAACTTGTAAAGAAAAACTACGGGTGGCCCGAAGACGCGAAATTCCTGGTTCCTGATGGCGTATACGATCAGCTCAAAAATGGCATCGGTAAACGCGGCGCGGAAGCCCATTCGGCGTGGAACGCGAAATTCGCGGAGTACAAAAAACAGTTCCCACAGCCGGCCGATCAACTGAACCGCATGCAGAATGGCCAGCTTCCCGACGGCTGGGATAAGAATCTCCCGACTTTTCCGGCCGATCCAAAAGGCATGGCTACGCGCGAAAGCTCCGGCAAAACGCTGAATGCGCTCGCGGCGAATATTCCCTGGCTTATCGGCGGCTCGGCGGACTTGGCCAAATCCAATAAAACGAATCTCACGTTCGAAGGCGCGGGCGATTTTTTCCCCGACGCGTATCACGGGCGCAACATCCACTTCGGCGTGCGCGAACATGCCATGGGCGCCATCGTCAACGGTATGACGTTGTCCAAGCTCCGTGCGTTCAGCGCCACCTTTTTCAATTTCAGCGACTATATGCGCCCGAGCATGCGACTCGGCGCTTTGATGGAAATTCCGGCGATGTATATTTTCACGCACGATTCGATTGGCGTCGGCGAGGATGGGCCAACGCATCAACCAGTCGAACAACTGGCCTCCTACCGCGCCATGCCCAACATGCTCGTGCTGCGGCCCGGCGACGCCAACGAAGTCGTCGAGGCGTACAAAATTATGCTTCAGCATATGCACGGACCTTCCACCCTCGTCTTAACGCGACAAGGCGTGCCCACCTTCGATCGCACAAAGTACGCGCCTGCCTCCGGTGTGGCCAAGGGCGCTTATATCCTCGCTGATGCTCCGGGCGGAAAACCCGATGTCATCTTGCTGGCCAGTGGAAGCGAAGTAAGCCTGTGCGTTTCGGCCTGGGAAAAACTGAGCGCGGAAGGCATAAAAGCTCGCGTGGTAAGCATGCCAAGTTGGGAGCTGTTTGAAGAACAAGACGCTGCCTATAAAGAAACCGTTTTGCCGGCGCGCGTAACTGCGCGCGTGTCCGTGGAAATGGAATCCGTTTTCGGTTGGGACCGCTATGTCGGCGCAAAGGGCAAAATCATCGGCATGCGCACCTTTGGAGCGTCGGCACCGCTGAAGGATCTGCTCAAGAAATTCGGCTTTGAAGTGGAAAACGTCATCGCCGCAGCCAAGGAAGTCCTGGGAAAGTGAGTCTGCCATGAAAGTTGTGATTGGTTCCGACCACGCCGGCTTTCAGCTCAAGAACGCCATGGGCGATTTGCTGCGCTCGATGGGCAACGATGTCCTGGATGTGGGGGCGTTCAACGAGAACCCCTCGGATTATCCCGATTTCGCCGAAGCCGTGGGCCGCGCCGTGCTCGATGGCAAAGCCGAACGCGGCGTCCTGATCTGCGGCAGCGGTGTAGGCGCCAGCGTCGCTGCCAACAAACTTCCCGGAATTCGGGCGGGAATGTGCCACGACACCTATTCCGCGCATCAAGGCGTGGAGCACGACAATATTAATGTTCTTGTGCTGGGTTCCCGTGTCGTTGGCGTAGCGCTGGCCCAGGATTTGGTGCGCGCGTTTATGGGGGCGAAATTTTCGAACGAAGAGCGACATGTGCGGCGGCTCGGCAAGGTGAAGGCTCTGGAAGCAAAATATTGCCCTGGTTCCTAGAGCCTGGCTGGCATTGGCCAAAGGGCAAGGTGAGCGGAAGTGAACAACAGGACCACCCCCGGAGGAGTACAATAGATTTTCACCGCTTTTGCCACCGTATAGGAGAAACTCCATGACTATGACGACCACGACGGCAGTTCCCAGCGTCGGCCCGGCGCAAGGCACAAATCCCCTCAAGGCGCTGCTGGCTTTCGGGCAATCCCCCTGGATGGACTATATCCGCAGAGACCTGCTCACCAGCGGCGGGCTGAAAAGATATATCGATGACGATGGGCTGCGAGGAATGACCTCGAATCCCGCGATTTTTGAAAAAGCCATCACGGGAAGCAACGTCTACTCGGACATCCTTAACTCGCCCGAAGCGAAAAAGCTCGATGCCAAAGGCTTGTTTGAAAAGATCGCTATCCGCGACGTTCAGGATGCGTGCGATATCTTCAAACCTGTTTACACCGAATCGAAACGACGCGATGGGTATGTCAGCCTGGAAGTCTCTCCTTATCTCGCCAACGACACCAAGGGCACATTGGACGAAGCGCGACGACTTTGGAAGTCCGTGAATCGCCCCAATCTCATGATCAAGGTTCCGGCCACGCCCGAAGGAATTCCCGCCATTCGTCAGCTCCTCGAGGACGGCCTCAACATCAATATCACTTTACTTTTCGCGCAGTCCGCTTACGAGAAAGTGGCCGAAGCCTTTCTCGCGGCTCTCGAAGCTCGCGCCGCCAAGAGCCAGGACATTAGCGCATCCGCCAGCGTCGCCAGCTTTTTCGTGAGCCGCATCGATACCCTCGTTGACAGCAAGGTCGACGAAAAGCTGAAGACCGCCGCAGCCCCCGCGCAAAAGTCGTTGCTAGAAAGCCTTCACGGCAAAATCGCCATCGCCAATGCCAAGCTCACTTATAAGAAGTATCAGGAGCTTTTTGGCGGTGCACGCTGGAACGCTTTGGCCGCGAAGGGAGCGCAATCGCAGCGCCTGCTCTGGGCCAGCACGAGCACGAAGAATCCCAAGTATCGCGACGTCCTCTATGTGGAAGAGTTAATCGGCGCCGATACCGTGGACACGATTCCCCCGGCGACTTTTGATGCCTTCCGTGATCACGGCAAGCTGCGCGCGAGCCTGACGGAAGATGTCGATGCCGCGCGCAAAACCATGGAAAACCTGGCCAAAGCCGATATCTCGATGAAAGAAGTGACGGACAAACTCCTGGTGGACGGCGTGAAACTCTTCGCGGATGCGTTCAAGCAGCTCCTGGACGCGACGGGAAAAAGCGCAGGGGTGAATGTGTGAGCGTGAACCGCCAGACCTACACACTCCCGGAAAAACTCGCAAAAGATGTGAATACCTCGCTCGAGGATTGGAAGAAGAGCGGCAAGGTCAAGCGGCTGTGGCAAGAGGATGCCTTGCTATGGAGCGGCAAGGACGAGGATAAATGGCTGGGCTGGCTGGGCATCACCGAAAAGCAGATCGAGGACGTCGACAAGCTCAAGCAAATCGCCGCGGATATTAAGAGAGCAGTTTTCAAAAACGCTTTGCTGCTCGGCATGGGCGGTTCGAGCCTCTGTCCGGAAGTCCTCCGCATGACTTTCGGCAAAGCTGCCGGGTTCCCTGACCTCCACGTTTTGGATTCCACGGATCCCGCGCAAATCAAGGCCACCGAAGCGAGTGTGGACCTCGCCAGCACGATTTGCATCGTCTCCAGCAAATCCGGAAGCACGCTCGAGCCGAACATCTACAAACAGTATTTTTTTGAGCGCGTGAAGGCCGCCGTAGGTAAAAAGGAAGTTGGCGACCGCTTTATTGCCATCACCGATCCTGGTTCTAAACTGCAGCGCGTCGCCGAAAAGGATAAGTTTCGCAAAGTCTTCATGGGCGTGCCGAGCATCGGCGGGCGCTACTCGGCCCTTTCCAATTTCGGCATGGTGCCTGCCGCCGTGATGGGCATCGACGTCTTGAAGTTTCTGAAAAGCACGAAGTTGATGGTCGACGCCTGTGGCGCGGACACCGACACCCTCACGAATCCCGGCGTCATCCTGGGAACTATTCTTGGAACCGCCGCAAATCAAGGCCGCGACAAACTCACGATCATCACCTCGCCGGAAATTTTCGATTTAGGCGCGTGGCTGGAGCAGTTGATCGCCGAGTCCACAGGAAAATCCGGAAAGGGCATCATCCCCGTTGATCGCGAAAAGTTGGCCAAGCCGGAACTTTACGGCGCCGACCGCATTTTCGCGTATCTGCGGTTGGAGTCGGATGCCGACAAGGCGCAAGCGGCGGCCATAGATGCGCTGGCCAAAGCTGGCAATCCGGTGATTCGTATTGTGCTGCCTGACACATACAGCCTCGGCCAGGAGTTCTTCCGCTGGGAAATCGCAACCGCAGTGGCCGGGGCCCTGATCGGCATCAATCCTTTCAATCAGCCGGATGTCGAAGCAAGCAAGGTGGAAACCCGCAAGCTAACCACGGAATACGAATCGAGCGGCAAGCTGCCTTCCGAATCGCCATTCTTTACCGGCGATGGCGTCAAGCTCTACGCCGACCGAGCAAATGTCGGCGCCCTAAAGGGTGGCGCGACGCTGGTGGGTTTCCTGAAGAAACATCTCGCGCGCATCGGCGCAAACGATTATTTTGCGTTGCTCGCTTACCTCACAATGAATGAAGTGAATGAAGAAGCGCTGCAGGCGATTCGCCTTGCCGTGCGGGACAACAAGAAAGTGGCCACGGTCCTGGGCTTTGGGCCGCGTTTCCTGCACTCCACGGGACAAGCTTACAAAGGCGGCCCCAACTCCGGCGTTTTCCTGCAGATTACGTGCGACGATGCAGTGGACATCTTGGTTCCGGGGCAGACCTACACTTTTGGCGTAGTCAAAGCGGCCCAGGCGCGTGGCGACTTTGCCGTTCTGGCGGCCCGCGACCGCCGCGCCTTGCGCGTCCATCTTGGCAAAGATCTCGCGGCCGGGTTGGCAACGCTGACGGACGCTATTCAGCTAGCGCTCGCGTAAGAATCAATCGTTGGAGACTCAAGAGCAGCAAAATAAAGTCACGGGAGCTATCGCGATGCAACTTGGCATGATCGGGCTGGGAAGAATGGGCGCCAACATGGTGCGCCGCCTGCAAAAGAGCGGGCACAAATGCGTCGTGTACGACCGAAGCGCGGATGCAGTGAAACAGCTCGCGGGAGAAGGCGCCACTGGAGCAGACTCGCTCGACGATTTCGTGAAGAAGCTGCAAAAGCCCCGGGCCATCTGGCTGATGGTTCCGGCAGCCGTGGTGGATGCGACCTTGCACGATCTAACCAGCAAGCTGGAATCCGGCGACATCATCATCGACGGTGGAAACTCCTACTACATTGACGACATTCGCCGCGCCAAAGAACTTTCCGCAAAGGGAATCCATTATTGCGACGTGGGCACGAGCGGCGGCGTCTGGGGCCTCGAGCGCGGGTATTGCGAAATGATTGGCGGCGAAGCGGATATCGTCAAACGGCTCGATCCCATCTTCAAAACACTGGCGCCTGGCTGCGGTAACGTTGATCGCACTCCAGGGCGCGAAAAAGCCGGCGGAACGTCGGAAGAGGGCTATCTCCACTGCGGCCCGTCCGGCGCCGGCCACTTCGTGAAGATGGTGCACAACGGGATCGAATACGGCCTCATGGCCGCGTACGCCGAAGGCCTCAACATCCTTAAGCACGCGAACGCCGGAAAATCTCATCGCGAAGCGGATGCGGAAACCGCGCCGCTCCGCAATCCCGAACACTATCAGTACGACTTCAATCTCGCGGACGTAACGGAAGTTTGGCGGCGCGGCAGCGTGATCGCCTCGTGGCTTCTCGACCTAACGGCCATCTCGTTACTCGAACAGCCGGACCTCGAACGCTTCTCAGGCCGCGTCTCCGATTCCGGCGAAGGCCGCTGGACGATTCTCGCAGCGATTGAATCCACAGCGCCCGCCCCGGTACTGACCGCGTCCCTCTTCGAGCGCTTTTCCTCGCGAGGCGAAGCTGATTTTGCCGCCAAGGTGTTATCCGCGATGCGATTTCAGTTCGGCGGCCACGTCGAAAAAAAGTCCGCAGATTAAGGCAATTTAGAGCCGGTCTCAACAAAGACAGGACGACTCCATGAATCCAGTGCACATCGAACCCGGTTCCCCCGCCTCCCCTTGCGTCATGGTGATTTTCGGGGCCAGCGGCGACCTCACCAAGCGCAAGCTCCTCCCCGCTTTGGCCAACCTCGCGCAGGAGGGCCTTCTCTCCAAGCAATTCGCCATTGTCGGTTTTGCCTTCGATCCATTTACGACCGAATCTTTTCGCGCCCATCTCAGCGAAGACATCAAACAGTTCGAAGAGCATCCCATGGACCCGAAATTGTGGGAGTGGTTCCTGGAACGCATCTATTACGTGCAGGGCGATTTTAAGGATCCGGCTGCGTATCAGCGTCTGAAGGACCAGATTGCCGAGGCGGAAAAGAAACACGACACGCAGGGCAACCTCTTCCACTACCTGGCGGTGTCCTTTAACTTTTTCTCGTTGATCGTCGAAAAGCTGGGCGAGATCGGGCTCACTAAGGAAGAAAACGGCAAATGGACCCGAGTGATCGTGGAAAAACCCTTCGGTCACGACCTCGAGTCCGCAAAGAAGTTGAACCGGGAACTTAAGCAAATCCTGACCGAAGAACAGATTTTCCGGATCGACCACTACCTCGGCAAGGAAACCGTCCAGAACTTGATGGTCTTCCGCTTTGCCAACAGCATGATCGAGCCGCTTTGGAATCGCACCTACATCGATCATGTGCAAATCACTGCCGCCGAATCCGTCGGCGTCGAGCACCGCGGCGCCTTCTACGAAACCGCGGGCGCACTAAAAGACATGGTGCCGAACCACCTGTTCCAGCTCCTCACACTCACGGCCATGGAACCTCCCATCTCTTTTGAAGCAGACGCCGTCCGCGACAAACAAGCTGAAATCCTGCACGCGCTGCAAATCCTCTCCCCGGAAGATGTTTTGCACAACACGGTTCGCGGGCAATACGGCGAAGGCACCGAAGCAGGCGCGAAGGTTTGTCCCTACCGCAACGAGCCCAACGTCTCGCCCGATTCGAATACCGAGACTTTTGTGGCCCTGAAACTCAAAATCGATAATTGGCGATGGGGCGATGTGCCTTTCTATCTGCGCACCGGAAAGCGTCTTGCTAAGCGCGTGACCGAAATCGCCATCCAATTTCGCAGGACGCCTTTCATGTTGTTTCGAAAGACTCCTATCAAGGACCCGCGCACCAATCGCATGGTGATTCACATCCAGCCGGACGAAGGCATCTCTTGGCGCTTCGCCGCCAAAGTCCCTGGATCGGTGATGAAGCTGGGTCTGGTGAATATGGATTTCGACTATGCGCGCGATTTTGGCACTTCACACAGCACCGGCTATGAGCGCCTTCTCTACGACTGCATGCTTGGCGACGCTACCCTTTTTCAGCGCGCCGACATGGTCGAAGCCGGCTGGGCCGCCATCGAGCCGGTCATCGACGTTTGGAAGGCTCTCCCCGCGCGTGGCTTCCCCAACTATGCATCCGGCTCTTGGGGCCCGAAGGAAGCGGACGAACTTATGGCCCGCGACGGCCGGGCGTGGCGAATGATCGGAGCAGAAGAGGAAGATGCGAGAAGTTCTGCGACGACGACCGAGAACCTGAAGAGCGGCGGAGCGATGACCAAGCAAAGCGTGATTGCGTGAACGTGGACCGGCCGAATGCCGAAGTTCGCATCTTGCCGGATGGCGCGGCAATCGCCAGGCGCGGCGCGCAGAAATTTGTGGAGTTCGCCGCAGCCGCGGTAAAGGAAAAAGGTTCCTTCTGGGTAGCGCTGTCCGGCGGCTCCACGCCGAAGGCACTTCACGGCCTGCTTGTGAACGATCCGGCGCTCCGCTCCCAAGTGCCTTGGGATAAAATGCATCTGTTCTTCGGCGACGAGCGCCACGTGAAGCCGGACGATCCGCTAAGCAACTATCGCATGGCCGTCGAAACCCTGATCTCGAAGTCGCCGCTGAAGCCGGAGCAAGTCAGCCGTATCAAAGCGGAGTACCCGAAGGCCGAAGACGCCGCCAAGGAATACGAGCAAGAGATTCGAACGCGTTTCAAATTGATCGATGATCAGTTTCCGCGCTTCGACTTGGTGCTGCTCGGCATGGGCAACGAAGGGCACACAGCATCGCTTTTTCCTGGTACAAAAGCGTTGCGCGAAAATCGCCGCATTGCGGTGCATAATTGGGTGGGTAAGCTACTGATGGACCGCATCACCCTGACCGCCCCGGCCATCAACAACGCTGCACACATCCTTTTTATGGTCACGGGTGCGGATAAAGCGCCGGCCCTGACCGCGGTTTTGGAAAGAGCTTACGAGCCGGAGCAGTTACCGGCGCAATTGATTCAACCGGTGAACGGCAGTTTACTTTGGCTGGTGGATACCGCCGCCGGCAGCATGCTTACGCACGCGATTCGCGAATAATTTAGGAGACCCACATGGCAACCATCACAAGCACAGGAAAAATTGAGACCTACCTTGGTGCGAAGGCGGAATTTTATCTCGGCTACAAAACTCCAAAGATTGCAAAGGAGCGGCTGCATCTGCCGGGCCCCGATTTTGTTGATCGCATCTACGCCGCGTCAAACCGCAACGTGCGTGTGCTCACGAATCTCCAGCGGATGTTCAACCACGGGCGCCTCGGCCGCACCGGCTATCTCTCGATTCTTCCCGTAGACCAGGGCATCGAGCACTCCGCAGGCGCCAGCTTCGCCAAGAATCCGGACTATTTCGACGCGGAAAATATCGTCAAGCTCGCCATCGAAGGCCAATGCAACGCCGTCGCCTCTACGTTTGGAGTTCTCGGCGCCGTCGCGCACCAATATGCGCACAAGATTCCCTTCATCGTGAAGCTAAATCACAACGAACTGCTCACCTTCCCCAATAAATTCGATCAGGTGTTCTTCGGCACCGTACGCGAGGCTTGGGACATGGGCGCTGCAGCAGTCGGCGCAACTATCTATTTCGGTTCCGACCAGGCCGATCGCCAGATCGTCGAAGTCAGCCGCGCCTTCTCCGAAGCACACGAGCTCGGCATGGCCACCGTCCTCTGGTGCTACCTGCGCAATAACGCCTTCAAGAAAGACAAGGACTATCACGTCTCCGCCGACCTCACCGGCCAGGCCAATCATCTCGGCGTCACCATCCAAGCCGACATCATCAAACAGAAAATGGCCGAAAATAACGGCGGTTACATGGCCCTGAACATGGGCGATTCGAGCTACGGAAAATTCGACAAGCGCATTTACACCGAGCTGTGCAGCGATCATCCCATCGACCTCTGCCGCTATCAGGTCGCCAACTGCTTCATGGGCCGCGCCGGAATGATCAACAGCGGCGGCGCTTCGGGAGCCAACGACTTCGAGGACGCCGTCACCACCGCCGTCATCAATAAGCGCGCCGGCGGCACCGGCCTCATCTCCGGCCGCAAAGCCTTCCAGCGTCCGATGAACGAAGGCGTCCAGCTCCTCAACGCCATTCAGGACGTCTATCTCAGCCCCGACGTCACTGTTGCTTAACGCGCGCTTCTCCATCGCAGGGCCGCTCAAGCGGCCTTGCGACAGTTTTTTCGAGCGTTCCGTCGACCTAATTTCCAATACCCGCGACGGCTCGCCAATTTTGCTTTATCCTTTATTATGTGAACGCTTGTTCGACGCAAAATGTGCCTGCTTCAGCAGCAAGCGGCCTCGACTTGCAATCTAAAGAACGTGCGCGCAAAGTTCGCGCTCTGTTGTTCGTGTCTTTCGGCTGGCTGCTCACTCTCTTGATTGGCGCGGGCGTGGATGCCCTTTTCTCCTTGCGCCAATTGGATACCGTCGAGCGGCAAGTCAGCAGCCGCTTTTCCGCCCGCAGCCAAGCCCTCTCCACCATCGTCGTTTCCGTGCACGTTTATGACGACCAGCTCGAGCGCTTTCTCCTGCAGGATCAACTCCCAGCGCCAAGCCCCGACCCTAGCGAGATCGCCGAAAAGATCGCCGAGATCCGCGCTGCGCTCCTCCGCTTCCCTCCCGATCAGTTCCCGGAAGAGCAACTCCTGCTCGCTGAAATGCAAAATCTGCTCTTGGACCAGCAAAACTCCTTTGCCACAATCTTGACCTGGCGTCCCGAAGCCCGCCAGCAGCGCGCTCAACAATTCATCGGAGAACAACTCCTGCCGTGGCGCGCCCACATCTTTGAAATTTCGCAGCAAATCTCCACCGTCGATGGAAAGCGGCTCGCCGACGAAAATCTGGCCCTCGCCCTAAGATTCCAATCCATGGAAGAGCGGCTCGTCTGGCTCGTCGCTCTCGCACTGATTGCCGGCGTCCTCATATCGCTCGTTTGCGGCTGGTACATCCTCCGCCTCGAGCGCCAAGGCCGCCAGCGCTACCAAGCGTTGGCCCGCAGCCGTCTCGAACTCGAAGCCTTGTCCGCCCGACTGGTCGAGGCACAGGAAGAAGAGCGCCGCTCAATTTCGCGCGAGCTTCACGACGAGGTGGGCCAGTCGCTTGGTGCGCTCCTCGTCGACGTCGGCCAGCTTACCAAGCTCGTTCCCCGCGGAAGACCGCGTCACCCATGCGCAAATTACGCACATAAAATCCGTCGCTGAAAGCGCCGTCAAATCCATCCGCGACATTGCTCTTCTTCTCCGCCCGCCCATGCTGGACGATCTCGGCTTGGTCCCAGCTCTCGAATGGCAAGCCCGCGAAATTTCCCGCCGCAGCGATATGGAAGTGGAAGTCCATTCCCAAAACGTCTCCGAAGATCTCGGCGACGAAACCAAGGTCACGATCTACCGACTCGTGCAAGAAGCTCTAAACAACGCCGCCACGCACGCCTCCGCCAAAAATGCCAAGGTCACCGTCGTTCAGAGACCGGACAAAATCATCGTAGAAATTACCGACGACGGCGACGGTTTCGACCCCGAACGCAAGCGCGGCATGGGCATCCTCGGTATGGAAGAGCGCGTTCGCCGCCTCGGCGGCGCCTTCGCCATCCAATCCGCTCCTGGAAAAGGAGCCATCGTCACCGCAGAGCTGCCGCTCCGTCTCGTCGAGTCCCCCGTGAATCAGCCGTGAGAAAAATTCGCATTCTCCTCGCCGATGATCACAAGCTCATCCGCGGCGGTCTCCGTCTGCTCGTCGAGCAGCAATCCGATCTCACCGTCGTCGGCGAGGCCAACGACGGCCGCGAAGCCGTCTCGCTTGCAAAATCTCTCAAGCCCGACGTAGTCGTCATGGACATCGGCATGCCCAATCTCAACGGCGTCGAAGCCGCCCTTCAAATCACGCAAGCCAATCCAGATATTTTCGTGGTCATGCTCAGCATGCATTCCGATGAAAGCTACGTCCTGCGCGCCCTGAAATCCGGCGCCAAGGGCTACCTGCTTAAAGATTCCGCCGAATCCGATCTCATTAAAGCCGTTCGGGCCGTCGCCGAAGGCAAGTCTTTTTTCAGCCCCGCGGTCAGCAAGGTTCTCCTCGATGATTATGTCCGCAAGCTCAAACGCAGCGGCGCCGAAGACGCCTACGACCTACTCACACCTCGCGAGCGCGAAATCCTTCAGCTCATCGCCGAAGGCAAATCCAATAAAGACGTCGCCAATCTCTTGAATCTCAGCGTCTACACTGTCGAGACGCATCGCTCCAACATCATGGAAAAACTAAATCTGCGCGGTATCCCCGAGCTAATTCTGTTCGCAGTTCGCAGAGGCATTATCTCGTAGTTTCTGGCCGAAACACCGAGCCCCGCGCTGATATATCTTGCTGATATATAAGCACTTAATTTCCTACCCAATCGTCGGCCCTCAATATACCCGCCCCCAGGGGCATCACCTTTCTCTGCCGTTGCGTCGAATTAAGTGGAACCGAAACAGCGGTAACCCTGCGACTTGCCGGTTGCAGCAAATCGAATCTGAAACAAGAGAGGAAACATGAATTCCATCACAACTCTGCTGAAATCGAAGCCAGCAGTTCTCGCACTAGGTTTTATTTTGGGCGCGGCGGGCCTGGGCCTGGCCCATACGACGGAAAAACCGCAACCCGTCAATCCCCCCGCCATCCTAAAACTGGCCAGCCCCAGTGAGGGTCCAAGTAAGAGCAGCTACGCACCTCTCGTGAAGGAAGTCTTGCCGTCCGTCGTCAATATCTCTACTTCGAAAGTCGTGCACAACCGCATGAGCTCCGAAGAAATGCCGATGGATCCCTTTTTCCGCCAGTTTTTTGGAAACGGCGACGGCGCGCCCAATATGCCCAGCACGTCCCGCGAAAACGCTCTTGGCTCGGGCGTAATCGTCAGCCCGCAAGGCTATGTCCTCACCAACAATCACGTCGTCGACGGCGCCACGGACATTCGCGTCACTCTTTCCGATAAGCGCGAATTCCAGGCCCACGTGGTCGGCACCGATCCGAAAACCGACATCGCCGTTCTGCGCATTGACGCAACTAATCTCGCTCCTATCACCATCGGCGACTCTTCCAAAGTTCAAGTCGGAGACGTCGCCCTGGCCATCGGCGATCCTTTTGGCGTCGGCGAAACCGTCACCAAGGGCATCATCAGCGCCACTGGCCGCGGCAATCTCGGCATCGAAGATTACGAAGATTTTCTTCAGACCGACGCCCCCATCAACCCTGGAAATTCCGGCGGGGCGCTCATCAATGACCGCGGCGAACTCATCGGCATTAATACCGCCATTCTTTCTCACGGCTCCGGCGGCAATGAGGGAATCGGCTTCGCCATCCCCTCCGATCTCGCTCGCCAGGTCATGAACGAGCTCATCACCAACGGCCATGTCACCCGCGCCTATCTCGGCATTTACCCGCAAGACGTAACTCCGGCGATTGCCCGGGCCTTTGGCGAAAAGCAGATCGAAGGAATCGTGGTTGGCGATGTCTCCCCCAACAGCCCCGCGAAAGTGGCAGGCATTCAACGCGGCGACATCCTTCTCGACGTAAACGGTAAGCCCGTGGCGAGTAGCGTTCAGCTGCGCATGAACATCTCCATGATGCGGCCTGGCACAGACGTCACCCTGAAGTTCCTCCGCAATGGCGAAGTTCGTGACGCCACCGTCAAGCTCGCCGAAATGCCCGCGGATAACTCTCAGACCAAGTCGAATGGCAGCGAAGGCGCCAGCAAAGCATTGAACGGCGTCGATGTCTCGAACCTCGATGCGGACACTGCTCAGCAGTTGGGCATCCCCGCGACGACCAAAGGCGTCGTCGTCACCAACATTGACCCAGCCAGCCAGATGGCCAACTCGGGTCTGCAAAAGGGCGACGTCATACAGGAAGTCAACCATCAGCCCGTCAACAACGTCGCCGAATTTGAGAGCGCTGTTCGCAAAGCCGGAGACAATCCGCTCCTGCTCGTAAATCGCGGAGGCATCACTCTCTTCATCGTTAGTTAGCTGGCGCTAACTAACGATCGCTTCGCAATTTACGCCCGTCTCTCCTGACTCCCGGCGCCGGCCAGCAATGGCTGGCGCCGGTTCAGGAACCGGAGTCAATGAAGCGCATGACTAAGCCAACCGTTTAACTTCCTCTTAGCTTTACTCTTGCTGGCAGAAAGTCTCGGGTGCGGCGGATAGAAAAATGGCGAAAAGTGCGAACGTAAGGAAGTTTTAAGAAATGAACAGCAAAAAATCCAAATCTTTTGCCGAAGAATTCCGCGAAAGGCTAGACCGGGAAGACCTCGAACGCCGCTGGAAGCTCGAAGCCCTGGATTTCCTCTTCTCGGAAACTCATAACGACGCCGATAATTTTGAGCGCCTCTGGATTAAGCCCCTACTCGCCTCTGGCCTAAACCTCGAATCCGCCCTAAACCTAATCGTCGAAGCCCGCTTCCGCCCCAACTAACCCCCAAGCGTTACGTCGCGCGGACTGCCGGTCTCGGCTTGACAGCATGTTCTCATAATGAGAACATGCTGAGTTATGCGCATCATTAAACGAGGCGCTCTGGAGCAGTTCTGGCAAAAGCATCCTGACGCGAAAGCCAGCCTCGAATCCTGGTACAACGTGGTGCGCAGGGCGAGTTGGCAGACTCCCGCGGAGATGAAGCAAATCTACCCCAGCGCCGATCTGGTCGGACGGAGAACCATATTCAATATCGCGGGCAACAAGTACCGCATGGTCGCCAGGGTGAATTACGAGTCGCAACGAGTCTTCGTCTTATATCTCCTGACCCACGCGGAATATGACCGAGGGGATTGGAACCCATGAGCACAACGATTATCGATCTCGACGAAAAAACATACGGGCAATTGCTGCGCCGGGCTCTGCCCCACGTCATCCAAACGGATGTAGAGTACGAGCGTCTCACTGGCGAACTACTCCATCTCGACGAACGCGAGGACGCTACCCGCGAAGAAAAAGAACTAGCCGAACTCCTGACCGTCCTGATTGACGAGTACGAAGCGCGCCGCTATCCCATTCGTCGAGCCAGCCCTCGCCAAACGCTTCATCATCTGATGGAAGCCCGCAACCTCACGCAAAAAGACCTCTGGAAGGTCTTTGGCTCCAAAGGAATCACTTCCGAGGTCTTTCACGGCAGGCGCTCCATCAGCAAAACTCAAGCAAAGAAACTCGCCGCGTTCTTTCACGTAAGCGCCGACCTCTTCATCTAGCGTTCTGGCTGCTTTGAAGTCGGCCACAGTATTGACGCCGTGCTACCCTTCTGTGCCTGCCTTTCAATCATCCGCACCCTGCAGGCGCCGCCGTTTCCCCCTCGCCATCCTTATTCAAGTGCCACGTCGCGCTCGAAATTCGGCTTCTACTTCGCGTGTAGCTTCAACCCGACTCCGCAAGCAACCGCAATCCGCGTAGCCGGCACGTCCAATTCCAGCGCCAGCTTGTTCACCCACAAGCCCAGCGGCTCCATGAAATCCTCCCCTAAAATTTCCCCCGGGTGCACAGCCGGCATCAGCGCCGCGCGTTTTCTCATCTCTTCATCTCCTAGTGATAGTCCACGATTTTGCATCCCTCGGCCACCAAATACCGCCGAAGCCCGCGGCCAGAGCCAGCCTCATACTCCCCACGCCAATATCAACCCAATGGAGCACTTGACACTCCAGGCTCGAGGTGATTTACTACCCAAGATTTAACACCACGGGTAACCCGCAGGCGAGAGTCTCGGGGCGGGTGTTAAACGTACTTAAATCAAAAAGCCGAGGTACCCACTCGCACAAGGAGCCACCATGGCATCCACAGGCAATTCTTCCACCCTCCGAGAGTACCGCATTCCAGTTGCTCAAAAGTTAATCAAATCCTTTGAAGACCCCCACAATGAAGAACTACATATCCATCACGCGTACATCAAAGTTAGGGATTTTCCCAACGGCAAATTCCCCGACGAAGTGAATCCTCGAAGTCACGAAGACCTGTCAGGCCGGATTACAGAGTTAGTCCAGACCACCTTGAAGGAATCGCCAAAATGGTTCCATATCCTTAATCGGGGGCTCCTCGTGCTCGCCCAAAAAGCCTGGTATGACAACCGAACGCAAACCCTCCACGTTTTAATCACCTCGGACGAAGAGGGGGGACTGGCAGACGGCGCCACTACTGACCGAGTCATTCGCGATGTAAAGAACGCTGCCTCGGCGGTGGATTTCGACAAGCTAATGGAAGAAGAAATTCCCGCCAGCCTCAAAGATGCCTATGTCCACGTCGAAATCATATCTGGTGGAATTGGAGACATGCTAGTTCCCCTGACAGGAGCAAGAAACACCAGCAAGCAAGTCAAAGAATTTGCCCTAGAGAACTTGGGCGGAGGGTTCGAATGGCTGAAAAATGTCATCGAGGAATCACAATTGCGAGGACGAATACGCTACCGTGAGAACGATCCGCAACCCGTTGACGTTCGGACAGTGCTGGGGCTTTTGACACTGTTCCACCCTAAGTGGAACGAGCTGGGCAAGGAACCAGTCATCGCCTATACGAGCAAAGGGACTATCCTCAGGTATTATCAGGATCCAGAATGGCGCCCAGGCTACGAATTGTTACGCCCCGTAGTGGTCAACATCCTGGAACTTTACGAGTACGTCCACCTGAATTTCAATGCGCAGTACAAGAAATACAACGCATCAGAGGGAAGCGGCAGCAAGCTTGGGGCCCGCAAAGAGGTTCGCTATAGCGACAAAACTCCCTACAAGCTTCCACTGACTGGTGATCAAACCAGCCACTTTATTCCAGACGGCTGGCTCTATCCCCTTTTGGCAGCGTTTAGGATGCTACTTGAGTACCCGCGCACGAACCGCGGAACAGTCAAGTGGCTCACGCCGCCCAAAGACTTCTACGATTTACACGGATGGGAGTTCGTAGGCGACGTCTGCGAACAATCTGAAAACCTTGGTCGGAACCCCAACGCTACGGGGAAGAGCCGACCTTTATGGAATAATCTAAGGACTAAGATGGAGCTTCATCGCATGAAACTTATGGCAACCCAAAGGTAGCTTGATCCAAAGGGAAGGGGCGCGTATCGCCCGCAAATTGGCGTCACGCCCCTCTCAGGTACAGGGCGAGCAACTGCGCCCGTCCAGAACTTCAACCGAACGTAAGAAGTACGCAGCATCTTGCAGAGGTGGTAGATTGGAATCGAGGCAGCTAGCGGAGAAGTTGGAGGAGTTCAAGCGACTTCTGGAGGAGCACAAACGCCTGTGGGGAGGGTCGCTTGACGAAACCCTCCCTGACCATCCGATTCGCAATCGTGAGCAACTTCAAGACCAGCAGAAGCAACTCAGCAAACTTTTCTACACGCTTGACCGCACCCTAACGTCATATAGTCGGGGGCGAATCATGGTCTATTCCGCCGCAGGGGCCAAGTGGGACATCTATCGAGCTGCAATCGGAAATGATATCGCACAGATTAAAGGCCCCTCTCTAGAGAACGCGGTGTTGGAACTCGAAGGAATAATTGCACTTGTAAGTGAGCGTCCTGAGCAGGTCCCAACGGATGGGTCTTCATACGGAAGCACGAAAGCCGCGAAGATATTTATTTCGCACGGAACTCCATCGGAAGCGCTACAAAAGCTGACTGCGTTTATCAGAGCACTAGGGTTGACCCCCATTATCGTCAAAGATGAGCCAAGCAGGGGCGGGGCGGTCGATGACGTTGTCTCAGAGTATATGCAGGAATGTTGCTGCGCAATTATCCTGGCGACCAAGGACGACCCGATCGGAGGGAGATTTCAACCGAGGCCCAACGTGCTGCATGAGATCGGCCTCGCTCAGGAAAAGTTGAGGAACCGAATCATTTATCTTAAGGAAGAAGGCTGCGCGTTCCCCTCAAATCTTTCTCCTAAAATCTGGGAGAATTTCTCGCAAAGTAACATGGAACAGGCGTTCGTTAAGGTTGCCAAAGAGCTCCACGCCTTCGATGTAATTCGTAACGGCTAGTGAAGATCTCGACTTTTCCACAAATTTCCACAGCCGTATCAACCTGCTAAACACCCCGCCAACTCCTTCCATTCCCTCAACTTCCGCTGGTCCCATTCGAATCCACCTCTGTCATTCGAATTACATCTCGATAAACAAAAAAATATATTGACATTCGGTTACTCCCCTGCTACCATTCCCCATGGTCCTCGACGCCAGCCCACACCCCTCCGCGTACCCTGGGTCCTCCGCGTTAAAATCGCCACTCCCGCAGATCCCCCATCCGCCGCTCGTCCATCCCTCCAGCCCCCGTATCAATCGATTCCCTGTCCGCCTTCGATTCATGCGCACGCCACTGAACACGCCGGAACCGCCGCAAACCCTTTCTCATCATGCGATTGCGCACACTTTCCGTCACACATGGGGTGTACCCTCCTCTTCGCTCATCCACCCATTTACTTCCTTTCTTTTCCACAATCTGGCCACTCTACACACACCTCTCGCCGCTGCTTCGCTGCACACCACCGCCCGCAACCCTTTTCCGTTCATGCGTTTACTTCACAGTTCTCTGTATACCCGGGTGGGGGTCTCATCCGTCGTCCCGCTAGCGCGGAAACCGCTCCGCGACATCCAAGTGTTACCCTTGGGGTTGCGACCACTCGCGAATTCTCAACGGGAAAAGGAGGAGCGACCCGTGTCAAAACGCTTGGAAGGAAAAGTAGTGGCTATCACCGGAGGTAACCAGGGAATCGGCTTGGGAATTGCCGAGCGATTTATCCAGGAAGGCGCAGCCGTCTCGATCTGCTACCTATCGGATAGTGCAGGCACTGAGAAAGTCGTCGAGGGCCTGCGGAAAATGTCGGCCGGAGGCAAGGCCGTCGCCATCCAAGCCGATGTCTCGAAGCTCGCCGACGGCCAGCGCTTCATCTCTGAAACCGTCTCGCAGCTCGGCGAACTCGACATTTTAATCAACAACGCCGGCGTCGAAAAACGCGCCCCTTTTTGGGAGGTCACCGAAGCCGATTACGATTTCGTGCTGGACGTAAATTTGAAGGGCCTCTTTTTCATGACGCAGGCCATGGTCCGTTACTTGATGCAAGCCAAGCAGCCCGGAAAAATAATCAACATCAGCTCCGTTCACGAAGAGCTTCCCTTTCCGCATTTCGCTTCCTACTGCGTCAGCAAAGGCGGCCTGAAAATGCTCACGCGCGATCTCTCCATCGAGCTTGCTCCCTTCAACATCACCATCAACAACATCGCTCCCGGCGCAATCGAAACCCCCATCAACAAAAAACTGCTGAACGATCCGGTGAAGCTCAAAAGCCTCCTGGAAAATATCCCGCTGCGCAGGCTCGGGAAACCGGCAGACGTCGCCGCCGTCGCTTCGTTTCTCGCGTCCGATGAATCCAGCTATGTCACGGGAACTACGTTCGTCGTCGACGGAGGTCTGACTTGGAATTACCAGGAGCAGTAGCAGCGCGGCGAAGCTGTGGCGTCGGCGCGCTAGCGGCCGCAGCCGAACGTGCCGCGCGCAAAAGCGCCTGCGCATTCTCGCGAACGTCGCCGTGGGAGAAAACTGCATTCCCCGCGACAAGAATCTCCGCGCCCGCGCGCACGATGTCGCCGACGGTATCCAGCGCCACGCCGCCGTCGATTTCAATGCGGAATCCCAGCCCGCGCGATTCGCGGATGCGAACGAGCGCTTGTACTTTCTTGAGCGAGTTGCGGATGAAATGCTGCGCGCCAAATCCCGGATTCACGGACATGACCAAAACGTGATGCACGATTTCCAGAACATCATCAAGCATGTGCACCGGAGTCGCTGGGTTAATCACCACGCCCGGTTTGCACCCGTGCGATTCGATCAAATGCAGCGTCCGGTCCAGGTGAACACAGGCCTCTTGATGAACAGAAATCCAGTTCGCTCCGGCTTCCGCGAATGCCGCAACGAATTCGTCGGGATTTTCGATCATCAAATGGCAATCGAACGTGACATCCGGAATGGTTTTCCGGAGCGAAGCGACTACGGGAGGACCAATCGTGAGATTCGGCACGAAGTGTCCGTCCATCACGTCCAAATGCAGAACTGTCCCGCCGCCATCGAGCGCAGCTTTCGCCTCAACGCCCAATTCGGCGAAGTTCGCGGACAGTATCGAGGGTGCCAATTCAACCACGGAAGCCACGCCAGCGCTCCTCTCTCTTGCTTAGAATTCGATTATACCCGAGAGCCTTTGAGGACCTTAGCAAATCGATGTGTTCACAAATCTGGCCGTCAACAGCGAGCCGCAGGCGACGGCAGCTCATTTTTCGGCGAGCACGCAAATCGTGCGGCGCTCATTACTGCTCTGCCGCGCCAATTCCAACAGGCGCATCGCGTCGAGCGCCCATTCGGGCGTGACCGCCAAGGCGGCCTTGCCGAGAATGGCATCGCGCAAATTGGCGTAAAAGTCGCGGAAATCGCAATTCGCCGAGGGAACGCGTCGCTGCGTCAGTCCGCCGTCTTCAGGAACAGTCAAGACGCCCCAATTTTCCTCAGGCTCCGCCCCCCAGGGGCCTTCCGCGGGAATCTTGCCGTTCCTCAAGTTGAGCTCTTGCGGGTCGACGGTCTGCTTAATGAAAGCGCCGCGTGTTCCGTGAACGATAAAGTGAGCCCGGGGCGCCGCTGCAAGTATCGACGATCTCAAATCGGCGCGCAGGCCGCTTCGGTAATGAAACGCAACATCAAACGTGTCGTCGACCGCCGCCCCCTCGCGCACGATGCGAATGTCCGCAGTGACCGCTTCCGGCATTCCGAAGAGCGTCAGCGCGTAGTCGATCAAATGGGGCCCAAGGTCAAAGAAGATTCCGTTGCCGGGTCCAACGCGCTCGCGCCAGGCGCCGGGCTTCAACTGCGGACGAAAGCGGTCGTAGTTTGCCTCGAAACTTACAATCCGCCCGAACGATGCGTCCTTTGCAAGTTGCAGAAGTGCCTGAAAATCTCCGTCGTATCGCCGGTTTTGATAGACGCTAATGAGCCGTCCCTGTTTTTTTGCAAACTCGACGAGCGCGGTCGCTTTTTCCAGGGTAATCGTGAAAGGCTTGTCCACAAGCACATCGCGCCCGGCGGTCAAGCACCGATGGGCGAGCGAATAATGCGAATCGTTTGGCGTGGCAATGACGACGAGGCGAATTTCCGAAATGGAAAGGAGCTCAACCAGTGTCCGCACGATGCGAACGCCCGGATATTGCGCGGCGGCTTCGTTGCCATTGCGCTGCACAATCGCTGCCAGCCGCAATCCCGGCACGGCGCGAATCACCGGCGCGTGAAAGGAGCGCCCGGCAAGTCCAAATCCGACGAGGCCCACATCGATCATAAATGCATCCAAGAATGCATCATCAAGACATCCTAAAGTGATATTAGAAGCGTGCGAAAAGGTTCTTCATACTATCGCATCGTCAAACTGGAAGAACTAGCTTTTGAAATGGGAATGAGCAGATGCCAAGGTTGGAAATGCCCAGTTTTTAGATTTGAAGGATTACATTTTGCGCGAGCGCAATAAAGCTTCAAGAAAAACGCTTGGTTGCTCCCAGCCCATCTGTCCTGCAAAATGGTGGTTAACCCGTGAGCACGCAAGCCATCGCCATCAACGCGGCAGCACGCCAGCGCTATTTGCTGGTGTTGCTCTTCGCCGGATTTGTTCTGACCGGTCTCGAGATCACGCTCTCGGGTCCGATGCTGCCGCTGTTCATTTCGCGCTGGTCGCTTAACGATTCACAGGCGGGCATCTTCTTCGCCGTTGAGTTTTCTGGGTCGCTTGGCGGCGTCTGGCTCTCTAGCCTCATCACTCATTACTTCGGAAGCAAAACCCCTCTTCTTCTTGGTTACGCTCTAATGACCGCGGGGCTCGCAACAATCAACGCCTCCTCAATGACAGTGGTGCTTTTCGCGCTGGCGGCACTTGGAATAGGTTACGGATTGGTGGTGCCCCCAACGAATCTAGCGGTAGCTGAAATCGGTGGCGTTCGAAGCGCATCCTTGGTCAGCCTGGTGAATCTGGCCTGGGGCGCAGGAGCCGTAGCTTGCTCTCCGCTGGTTCTGCTCGCTCTCAAGTTTGGATTTCTAACTCGCCTGCTCTACTTTTTCGCCGCGCTCGGCGCGCTGCTGGCGTTTTCCGTTATCTTTGCGGAATTGCCCGAAGGAAAGCACACGGCATCAGACGCCACCGCAAAGACGGCCGCAACCAGCCCCGGCCTGGTGATCACGCTCACTCTTGCCGCGCTGTTTCTCCTGTACGTGGGAATTGAAGTCAGTCTCGGCAGTTGGGCCGCCACCCAGGCGAAACGACTCTCCGGGGGCGGGACTTTCTGGGCAACGCTCGCTCCGATGTTTTTTTATGGCGGACTTCTGGCCGGCCGCGCGTCGGCGCCATTTATTCTCGCGCGTGTCCGGGAATACCGTCTCGTGATGACTGCGCTGATCGTGGTGATTGTTGGGAACACGCTTTTGGTCCTGGCAACACGGCAAGACATAGCGTTTGCGACCATGACCATTGCGGGCTTGGGATGTGCGACGATTTTCCCAGTTTGCGTCGCTTGGCTCTCCCGCTGGTACGGAGCAAGAGCGGTGCGACTGGGCGGACTGATGTTTTCGATGGCATCGATCGGATCCGCAGTCGGTCCGTGGTTTGTGGGATTTGTTTCAGCACATGCCGGAAGCTTGCGGATTGGTTTGCTTGTGCCACTTTTCTCCGCCATCGTGATGATTTTTCTGCTGCTCCTCGTGCGCCGCCAAGCAGCCGCCTGAGGTATCCTCTTTTCGTGCCAACGCCTGCACAGCGCTCGCCAACCACTGGCCTCCTCCTCGGCTTGATCATCACGCTCGCCGCGGTGGTGGCGTACTCGTTTTACATTCGGGTGCAGCTATCGGGATTGCGAGAATTGCAAAGCGAAATGGTGGACCGCAACCGCAAGGATTCGCTGCAACTGCTGCGTGTGCAGAATGATTTGAATTCCGTGGGGCTGGCCATGCGGGACATGCTGGACGCGAGCGAGCCGTATCCGCTGACGGCATGGACGGCGCAGTTTGAACGGATTCGCGAGGATTTGGATGTGGCGCTGCGGCTCGAGGAACAATTGTCCGGAGCGAACCGCACCGCCGATCAGCGAAAATATCTGAGCCAGTCCGTCACGCAATTCTGGAACGCGGTGAATCGCATGTTCGCGCTGGCGGCGCAAGGGAAAGAACCGGAAGCGCGCGAACAAATCCGTTTGACCCTGCAAGCTCGGCAAGAATCGCTAAGCACAGCCGTCTCGCGGTTGCTGGTGCAAAACAACGAAGGCGAAGAAGAGGCGGCGGGCCGCATCGCACAAATTTATGACGGCGTACAGCGCCAGCTTTATTTGTTTCTAGGCGCCACGCTCATCGCCATCGTGCTGACGAGTTTGTATTTGATCCGTTCGAACCGGATCATCTTCGCGAGACTGGCGGCTTTATCCGAGCAGCGCAGCGAGCTGGCGCAAAAATTGATTTCGACGCAAGAATCCACGCTGCGAAATATTTCCCGCGAACTGCACGACGAGTTCGGGCAAGTGCTGACGGCCATCGGCTCGCTCTTGGGCCGCGCAGAAAACCATCTTCCGGAGGGCTCGAAAGTGCGCGAGGAGCTGCAGGAGGTGCGCGAGATCGCGCAATCGACTCTGGATAATATCCGCGGCCTCTCGCAGGCACTCCATCCGGTGCTGCTCGAGGAAGCGGGACTTCTGAGCACGCTGGACTGGTATATTCCAACCGTGGAGCGGCAAACTGGTCTTACGCTCCATTATGAAAAAGTCGGCGTACCTTTTTCGCTCGACGGGGCAGCCAACGTGCACGTCTACCGCGTCTTGCAGGAAGCGCTGAATAATGTGAGCCGGCATTCCGGAGTGAAGGAAGCGTGGGTGCGGTTGAAATTTGTGCCGGATGCGCTGGAACTGGAAGTGGAAGATCACGGGAAAGGAATCGTGCCGGAGAAAAATGGCCGAGGGATTGGATTGGTGGCGATGCGCGAGCGCGCGGAATTGATTGGAGGAACTTTGGAATTGTTGCAGCCTTCGGGTGGGGGCACGACGGTACGATTGAGCATCGAGCGCCAGAAAGTCGAGCCACATGCGGGATAAGCTGACAGTGCTGCTGGTGGACGATCACGCGCTGGTACGGCGCGGATTCCGGCGCATCCTGGAAGATGATCCGGAGATCGAAGTCGTGGGGGAAGCGAGCGACGGCGAGGAAGCGGTGCGTTTGGCGGACAAAAAGAGACCCGCGGTGATCGTGATGGACTGCGCGCTGCCTGGGATGAATGGGCTGGAAGCAACGCGGAAAATTCTAGTAACGCAGCCAAATGCGGCAATCTTAATTCTTAGCATGCATTCGGAAGATACGCTGGTGAAGCAAGCGCTGGACGCCGGAGCCCGCGGATACATCCTGAAAAACGCGATGGACCTCGATCTGGCGAACGCGATCAAGCGCGTGGCGAGGGGAGAAAAGGTTTTGGATCCACAGGTGGCGCATCCGGCCGCGTTGAAAGGCGAGCGCGAAGGCGGGCTGACCCCGCGCGAGCTAGAAGTGCTGCAACGCATCGTGGCGGGAAAATCGAACAAAGAGATTGCCGCGGAGCTGAGCCTGAGCGCGAATACGGTGTCGGTGCATCGCGCGAACATCATGGACGCACTGGGAATTCACAAAACGGCGGAGCTTGTTGTTTACGCGATTCGAAACGGCCTGGTGAACCTGCCTTGAAGCGTCGCGATTTTCTACTGGGCGCATGCGCGGCGGGCCTGGGTGCGGCGATGAAGCCCCAGCGATTGCTGGCACAAGCAGGCGGCGATCCTGGTTTCCATCTGACGAATGTAACTGCCGCAGCCGGAATTCAGTTTCATCACAACAGCGGCGCGTACGGCGGGAAGTTTTTGCCGGAGACGCTTGGCTCGGGCTGCGCGTTTCTCGATTACGACCGCGATGGTTGGCAGGACATCCTGCTAATCAACGGAATGGACTGGCCGGGCCATCAAAGGCAACGGTCGACGCTAAAGCTCTACCGCAACAATCGCAACGGAACTTTTAGCGATGTGACGAAAGCCGCGGGACTGGACATCGAACTCTACGGAATGGGCGTAGCCGCCGGCGATTACAATAACGACGGTTTCCCCGATATTTTCATCAGTTGCGTGGGACAGAGCCGACTCTTCCGGAACACAGGAAAAGGAACTTTCGTCGACGAGACGAAAGCGAGCGGCTTGCTCGGCAGCCACGGCTTCAGCACTTCAGCGCTGTGGTTCGATTACGACCGCGACGGCTTGCTGGATCTTTTCGTGTGCAACTACGTGCGCTGGTCGCCAGAACAAGATGTTTTTTGCAGCCTGGACGGCACGCACAAATCGTATTGCACGCCGGAGGCGTACCGCGGGGACACTTGCTGGCTCTTTCACAATCGCGGCAACGGAACTTTCGAGGACGTGACGGCTACGAGCGGGATTTTCGACAGCAGTTCGAAATCGCTGGGCGTGGCCATGTTCGATTACGATCAGGACGGCTGGCCCGACCTGCTGGTGGCGAACGACACGCAGCCCAACAAGCTGTACAAGAACCTGCGAAACGGAAAATTCAAAGAAGTAGGCGTGGAGGCAGGCCTGGCATTTAGCAACGAAGGAAAAGCCCGCGCCGGGATGGGAATCGATACGGGCGATTTTGAAAACAGCGGCAAACCCGGCGTCGCGATTACGAATTTCGACAACGAAATGATTGGGCTGTACCATTCCGTGAACACAGGGTCCGCTAACGCCGCGACTTACGACGATATTGCGATTCCCGCGGGGCTTGGTGCCGCTTCACGTAGCACGCTTGGTTTCGGGTGCGCTTTTTTCGATGCCAACCTGGACGGCTGGCTGGACCTGGCGGTGGCCAACGGGCATATCGATGAGACGGTGCGAAACATTCGCGGCAACGTAGGCTATGCGCAACCGCCTCAGCTCTTTCTGAATTCGGGCGGCGGAAAATTTCGAGACGTTGCCGGAGAGCTCGGCGGAGGATTTGAAACGCCAATCGTGGGGCGCGGTCTGGCGTATGGCGACTTCGACCGCGATGGTGATCTCGATTTGCTGATTACGACGAACAACGGGCCGGCTTACTTGTACCGGAACGATCAGACCGCAGGAAACCGCAGCATCCGATTTCGGCTGGTGGGAACAAAATCGAATCGCGACGCGATCGGAGCCACGGTGCGAGTTTTCCAATACGCGAGTGACGGACATAGCTGGCGAAATCAATCCAGAGTGGTGCGCGGAGGGTCTAGTTATTTGTCACAGTCCGAGATTCCGGTGACGTTTGGAGTTGGGAAGAGCGAGAGGATCGAGCGAGTGACCATCGATTGGCCAAGTGGGAGAAGCGAGGAGTACAAGGATCTGGCCACGGGAAGGGCCTACGAGGTCGTTGAAAACAAAGGGATTACATAATAAATGGCGTCCTAATCGTTTTGCATTATTGCCAGTTTTTGGAGACCTCGCTATAACACGCACAACAAGCAAGTTGCTTCCCACCTACCGAGTTTAGGCAACGTGGAGGCACCCCAAGCACCCGCGGCCGGACGCCCGCACAGCGCCGGCCGCCTTTATTTACGGCGGTGAGTTTGCGAGAATGAACGTTCCCGAATGGCGAGAGGCCCAATGAGCCAGTGGCGTTCACGCAGCGTGATAGCTTTGGCTGCGAGTGCCGTCTATGTGTATGGATTCCCCGCTGCAACTCTTCCGTACGTTATCGTCGATTTGTTCCACGTCGCCGTGGGAATTTTTCTAGCCGCCCTCCTTTTGCCGTTTCTAGTGAACTTGCTGCGGACGAGCGCACCTGCCGCGCGCATCGGATGGTCGTTGCTGGCGGTGGGAGCCGTGATCGGACTGCTCCTGATCTTCACAGGCACGTCTTTGCCGATGAAGAAGTTGCTCTATGCGCACATTTTTGTCTGCGTGCTGGCCGTGACATTTCTTGCCGGGTCGTGGCTGGCTTCGCGCGGGTGGCTGGGAGCAGGAGGCGTGCAGGTGCTGCTGCGCTCCGCGGCGCTGGTCGTAGTGATGGCGGGAATTTCGGCCGGCGCGTGGTGGTACAGGACTTACGCGTGGAATAATGCGTTTCGCATAACGAACCCGGCGATCGCTCCGGCGACGATGGACAACGAGGGCGATGGCCCTCAGGGGAAATTTTTCCCCAGCTCGGCGCAGACCAAGGGCAACGTCGATATCCCCGCAAAATATTTCATGCAGTCGCAGGCGTGCGAGCGCTGCCACTCCGACATTTACAAGCAGTGGTACAGCTCGATGCACCACCATTCCTCATTTAACAATCAGTGGTACCGCAAGAGCGTCGAGTACATGCAAGACGTGGTGGGAATTCGGCCTTCCAAATGGTGCGCAGGGTGTCACGATCCGGCGCTGCTTTTTAGCGGCATGTTCAACAAGCCCGTGCGGGAAATCGAAAATACGCCAGCGGCAAATGCGGGCCTGAGCTGCTTGATGTGCCACAGCATCGTGCATGTAAAGAGCACCATGGGGCAAGGGGACTACACGCTGGAATATCCCGAGCTGCATGCGCTGGCGGCGAGCGACAATCCGATTATCCGGACGCTGCACGATTTTGTGGTGAATCTGAACCCCGAGCCGCACCGGCGCACTTTTCTAAAACCGTTCATGCGCAATCAGGTGGCGGAGTTTTGCTCGGCTTGCCACAAAGTGCATCTGGACGTGCCCGTGAATCACTATCGCTGGGTGCGCGGCTTCAATGAATACGATAACTGGCAGGCCAGCGGCGTTTCGGGGCAAGGCGGGCGGTCTTTCTACTATCCGGCGAATCCGCAGATGTGCGCGGATTGCCACATGCCGCTGGTCCGTTCGAACGACGCCGGGAACGTGAATGGGTTTGTCCATTCGCACCGCTTCCCCGGTGCAAATACAGCGATACCGACGGCGGACGAGGATAAGGAGCAACTCGAGACGAGCGAACACTTCCTGAAGGATGGGCAAGTGAGCGTGGATATTTTTGCGATGTCGCCGGAAGGAAAAGAGACCAAGGCGCCCGCAGCGGGCGGAGCGATGCAGCCCGAAATTACGACAACCTTCGCGGTGGGTGAGGAAGCGGAATCGTTGACGCCGACGGGAGTAGCGGGCGAAGTGCGGCCCATCACGGCGCCGCTCGGGCGCATGGATGCGGCGGTGCGGCGCGGCGACGATGTGCGCGTGGATGTGGTGGTGCGAACGAGAAAAGTCGGGCACTTTTTCCCTGGCGGGACGGTGGATGCGTTTGATGTGTGGTTGGAATTGAAAGCCGTGGACGACAAGGGCCAGACCATCTTCTGGAGCGGAAAAGTCGAGGACGATGGAAAAGGTCCGGTCGAGAAAGGCGCGCATTTCTACAAGTCGCTGCAAATCGATGAGCACGGCAACCCCATCAATAAAAGAAATGCGTGGGCCAGCCGCGCAACGATGTATGTGCGCCTGATTCCGCCGGGCGCGGCGGACACGGCCCATTTCCGGTTGCACATCCCGGAGAGCGCCGGGGATAAGATCACGCTATCCGCGAAGCTGAACTACCGGAAATTCATGTGGTGGAATACGCAGTTCGCTTACGCGGGCACGGAGGCCACGAACCAGCCGCATGGGGAATTCACGCCGGATTACGACGACCGGAAGATGGCGTTCACCGGGGATACTTCGCAGGACGCGGGCAAACCCAAATCAATTCCGAATCTTCCGATCATCACGATGGCCGAGGATACGAAGACCATGCGCGTGTTGCCGCGGAGCGCGGCGGAGCCAAAACCGTTGATCGCCCTCGAAAAAGACGATTGGACGCGATGGAATGACTACGGCATCGGCCTGTTCTTGCAGGGCGATCTAAAGGGAGCGGCGGCCGCGTTCGAGAAAATTACGGAGATCGATCCGAAGAACGCGGATGGCTGGGTGAATATCGGCCGGTGTCTTGTGCAGGAAGGGGACACCGCGGGCGCACAAAAGGTGTTAGAGAAGGCGCTGGCCATCGCCCCGAAGCTGGCAAGAGCCAATTTCTTCTATGCGCGCGTGTTGCGGGAAGAAGGCAAGTACGATGAAGCGGTGAGTTATCTGCAAGTCGTGCTCGAGCAATATCCGCGCGACCGCGTGGCAATCAACGAGGTGGGGCGCATTCAGTTTTTGCAAAAACGCTATGCCGAAGCGGTGAACACTTTCAAGCGCACCCTGGCCGTCGATCCGGAGGATTTGCAGGCGAACTACAACTTGATGCTCTGCTACAACGGACTTGGGGACGAAACGAAGGCGAATGAGCACAAGGAGCGCTATCTGCGCTTCAAGGCAGATGAAGCTTCCCAGACGATTACCGGGGCTTACCGCCAGACACATCCGGACGACAACATAGAGCGCCAATTGATTCACGAGCATGTTTCCGTGCCGCTCGAACCGGAAGAACCACAAAAGTCCGCGCGTGTGCGCAGGCCGGCGGCAGGACGCGTGGCTGCTCAGGAGAGAACGAGAGCGGAAGGGCTAGCCAAAACGGACGGCGGTTCAAGATAGACATCTTGCAAAGACATTTTGGGGGACGGCGGGCATGACATGGATCAAAACGGTTCGAATGGAAGAGGACGCGAGCGTCAAGAAGGCGATTGAAGACGAGCGCAGGTTTTACCCCGTGGAGTACGCCACGCCTGTGCCCGCGGTATTCGCCGGAGTCGAGGCTAGCATCGTCGGCTCGCACTCGCTGTTTCCCGATGTGCTTTTTCACGCGTTCAGCACGTACGGCGCATTGCTGTCTCCCGAATTGCCGCTGAAAAGGCATCAGCACGAAATGATCGCCACGATGGTTTCGGTTACGAACCGGTGCCATTATTGAATCGAATCTCACGCAGAGTTTCTGCGTCGCGTGACGTTGAATGAAGAGATGGTGGAGGCGCTAAAGAAGGATTATCGGACGGCGCCGATCAGCGAACAAGATCGCACGATGCTGGACTATGTGGTGAAGCTGACAAAGGACGCAACGAAAGTTTGGCCGGAGGACCACGCCAAGCTGCGCGCCGTGGGATTCGACGATCGCGGAATTTTGCAGATCACGCTGATTGCGTCCTGGTTCAATTACATCAATCGTGTGGCCGATTCGCTCGGTGTGGGCCGCGATGGAGATGCGGTGGCACAGTGAAGAAGCTGGCGGCGGCTTTCGCAGCGTTTGCGATTGTTCCATTTTTTGCGGCATTCGGCGGAACGGGCGCGCCTGCGCCGCCGGGATCCTCGACAGCGTCATCAGGCGTGACCTTTCGCGACGTCACGCGGCAGGCCGGCATCCACTTCGTGGATAACAACGGCGCATTCGGAAAAAAATGGCTTCCCGAGACGCTTGGACCGGGCGTCGCGTTCATCGATTACGACAACGACGGCTGGCCGGACATTTTTTTGGTCAATGGGATGGACTGGCCGGGGCACGGCAACAAACGCTCGACGCCGAAGCTCTACCACAACAATCACGACGGCACGTTCACCGACGTGACGCACAAGGCGGGACTGGACGCCGTCGAAATGTTCGGCATGGGAGTGGCCGTCGGCGACTTTGACAACGACGGCTACGACGATTTGTTCGTGACGGCCTATGGCCAAAACCGTCTTTTTCACAACAACGGAAACGGAACGTTTACGGACGTTACGCAGAAAGCCGGGCTCGGCGGAGTAAAGGAATTCAGTACCGGTGCTGCCTGGGTCGATTACGACAAGGACGGGCGGCTCGACCTGGTCGTTGCAAATTATGTTCAGTGGAGTCCGGAGACAGATCTTTATTGCACGCTCGATGGAAAAAGCAAATCGTATTGCACGCCGGAATCATATAAAGGGACGTCGGTGCGCCTATGGCACAACCGCGGCGACGGCACATTTGAAGACGCCACAAAAAAAGCAGGCCTCGACGATCCCACTTCAAAAACGCTCGGCATCGCCATGCTGGACTACGACGGCGACGGCTGGCCGGACCTTCTGCTTTCGAATGACACGCAGCCCAACAAACTATATCGCAACAATGGAAATGGAACGTTCACCGAGAAGGCCGTACTCGCCGGCGTGGCGTTTAGCGAAGACGGCGTTGCGCGCGCGGGAATGGGCGTGGACGCCGCGGATTACGACCGCTCGGGGCATCCAAGTTTGCTGATTACAAATTTCGCGAACCAGATGCTCTCTCTCTATCACAACGAAGGCTCCGGATTATTTGTCGACGAAGCGCCGCAATCGGAAATCGGGCGCGCATCCTTGCTCACACTGGGATTTGGGTGCTTCTTTTTTGATTATGATTTGGATGGTTGGCCCGATATTTTCGTGGCGAATGGGCACATCGATCCGGACATTCAGCATGTGCAAGCCAACGTGAAATATGCGATGCCGCCGCATCTCTTCCGCAACATGGGCAAGGGAAATTTCGAGGAGGTCACGAAGTCGATGGGAGCGGCATTCGATACGCCGCGGGTGGCGCGTGGCGCGGCCTACGCCGATATTTACAACGACGGACGGCTCGATATTCTAATGGCCACAAATGCAGGGCCGGCGGTGTTGTTTCGCAACGAAGCCACGGGCGCGGCGGCGAATCACAGCTTGCGTGTGAAACTTGTGGGGACAAAATCCGATCGCGACGGCATCGGAGCTACTGTTCGCGTTACGGCGGGAGGCGGGACACAATCTGAGATGCTCCGAAGTGGTTCTAGCTATCTCTCGGCGAGCGAGTTGGTTCTGACATTCGGCCTCGGCCAACTCGAGAAAGCAGAAAAGGTCGAGATTCATTGGCCCAGCGGGCAAGCGGATGGCCTGACGAATGTCGCGGCCGGGCAGACAATCATTGTGACGGAAGGAAAAGGGATTACGGCGAACAGGCCGTACGAAAAGAAAGTGCACTAGCGCGGGGCTTCGGTTGTGATGGCCCGAGTTCCAAAGCGCGCGGCGATGCCGCATTCCTCGAGCCACTTCCCTGTCGAAGTCTGAATTAGATCGTGGCGCAAAAGTTCGCGCAGATCGGCTTCGTCGTCGACATCCATCTCCAACCGCGAGTTTCGCCTTACAATTATCGCCGCGCCTGCGCGTTGCGCTTCATCGCGATGTTTGGCGAAACTGTCCGGCCCAAAATGCGAGGGGAAAAGAGCGGGCGGCGTGCGCAAGATGGCGTTTGTGCCGGTACCATCTCTTGAAGGAACCATGACAACCGCGGGAGCGGCGTATTCTGCCGCCAAGAGTTCGTCAATGTCCGACGACTGCACCAACGGAAGATCGAGCGGCAAGCGCAGCAGGGCCGTTACGCCGCGCTCGGCGCAAAGACGCGAGGCAAAATCGACTGAGGCGCTTTCCGAGACTTGGTGTTCTTCGCGCAGAATTTCCCAGCCGAATTTTGCGGCGGCTTCCATCGCAGGCTCGTAATTCGTGATGACGAATATTTTGGCTGCGCTCAGCACGCTGCGCACAGCGCGAATTGTGTCCGCCAGCATCGCTTGCGCAAGACCATATCGCTCCTCCGGCGTCAGCACTCCTGCCAGGCGTTGCTTTGCGTTTCGCAAGTCTTTGATGGGCAAAAGCAGGGCGCGGAATTCGGGCTGCGCATTCGCAATTTGTTCAAGTTCGGATTGCGATGGTTCTGGTTGGTGCGCAGTTTCCATCATTGGCCCATCGAAATGCATGGTATCGTTTGCACTCGCCCGTTTTCCGTGCGCGCGAAATGCTAAGGCCATCGTACCAGAGCGCGAGACTGAGAGCAGCCGAAGCGGAATCCGCAATGATCCCGGGAGGAGCCCAGTGAAAATCGGAGGGATGGAGCAGATTTGCAATGAGTAGAAGGGTTGGGATCCTCGGCGGGACCGGCCCGGAAGGAAGTGGCCTGGCCTATCGATGGGCGCGGGCGGGCGAAGCGATCGTGATCGGTTCACGTGACAAGCAACGCGCGGCGGAGACCGCTGCACAGCTGGGCGCGCGCATCGGCGTCTCCGCGACAATCGAAGGAGCAGACAACGCAACCGTTGCTTCGCAATGTGATGTGGTGGTGCTGACCGTTCCGTTTTCCGGCTGCGCGGCACTCTTGAAGCAGTTGAAAACTTCTTGGAAGCCGGGGACCGTAGTGATCGACACAACGGTACCGCTGGCGGCATCGGTCGGAGGAGCTGCGACGCGCATGCTTGGCGTGTGGCAAGGTTCGGCGGCAGAGCAGACTCAAGAATTGCTGCCTGCAGGCGTCAGCATCGCAGCCGCGTTTCAGAATCTTGGCGCGGAACTGCTTTCGAAAGATGGGCCTGTAGACTGCGACATCCTGGTATGCAGCGATGACGAGAAAGCCAAGCAGATCGCCTCCGAACTAGCCGAAAAAATTCCCGGGGCACGAGCGCTGAACGGTGGAAAGCTGGAGAATGCGCGGATTGTGGAATCGCTCACCGCATTGCTGGTGGGGATAAACATTCGCTATAAGGTCCACAGCGCGGGAATTCGCTTTACCGGCTTGCCGATCAAACAGTAGCCACTCCGGCCGCCCGTCACGACAAGCGCTGCGGGTTTTGATACCATCTGCAGGTTGAATGCGTTGAAGGAATCACGATGAAACTTGTTACCTTCCATTCGCAGCAGCGGAAAAACCGTATCGGAGCCCTCACGGCCAATGGACGGATCGTGGACCTCAACGCCGCGTATGCGTTGTACCTGCGCGACAAGGAGCAAGAAGGCGCGTTTTATGCGCTGGCGGACGCGCGCGTTCCAGCTGATATGCGAGGACTCTTTGCAAATGGCGACCGAGGGCTGGATGCCGCACGGATTGCGGTCGAGTATGCGCTTAAGGAAGGACCGGAAGCGAAAGGCGCGTCGGGTGAGCCACTTTTCTTTCGTCACGACGCGGTGCAAATCAAAGCCCCGATCAGCCCTAAGAAGTTCTTTCACACCGCCGGAAATTTTCGCGAACACCATGAGGAAGCGCAAAAGTCCGGATTTTCGCATCCCGTGCTTCCATGGATCGTATTTTTTCAGAATGTAGACGCCATCATCGGCCCGGACGAGGAGATCGTTTATCCGGAGCATCTGACAGAAGAGCTGGATTATGAGCTCGAGCTAGCGGTGGTGCTAAAGAAATCCGGCAAACATTTTGCTGCCGAACGCGCGCAGGATTACATCGGCGGCTATGTCATCTTCAACGACGTAACGGCGCGAGATATCCAGCGCCGCGAGATGAAGTCCGGGGTTTTCAGTTTTTGCAAGGGCATCGACACGTTTTGCCCGCTGGGACCGCACATCGTGACGGCCGATGAAATTCCGAATCCAAATAATTTGGCCATGGAGCTGCGCGTGAACGGAAAAGTGCGGCAGCAATCGCATTCCAGCAAAATGTCGGTGACCGTTCCGGAGATCATCGCGCACTATTCACCGATGGGTTATTCCGCTGGCGATGTGCTCTCCACGGGAACGGTGAGTGGAGTTGCGGCGTTCAGCGGCGATCCGAAGTCGCTTTATCTCAAACCCGGCAACGTGGTGGAATGCGAGATCGAGAAAATCGGCGTGCTTCGAAATCCGGTGGTTTCTTACAAAGAAAAACACAAAGGCGAAGCGGCGGCAGCGGACTGATAGTCGGAGCCCGAAGATGAGTAGAGCTATTTCTTGCGGAAATGGGGCAAGACTTTTTCTCCGAAGAGCCGCGCCTGATCAAGCCGATCGTCTCCCCACAACTCCAGCAGGATGTGCGTGCAGCCTGCCGCACGGTACTCTTCCAGGCGTTCGATGCATTGTTTGGGAGTGCCCGCAATCGGGCAAACCTTGTCGAGAACAGCATCCGTGACCGCGCGTGCGGCGGCTTTGCGGCCGCCGCTCTCCATGGCTTCTGCGATGGGACGGATCTCATCGAAATTCAGCCCCGCGCATTCGAGAAGCGTGTCCGCCGAGCCTCGGATGTTTTGAACCTTGTTGGCGAGATACATGGCGGCCATTTCGCGCGCGCCTTCTCGAGCTGTTTTCGGATCTTCGCCGACGCTGCCGACGATAACAGAGCCGAGATCGAGTTTCGCGGGATCCTTGCCTGATTTGCGCGCGCCTTCTTCCATCAGCTTGCGCGAATACTGAACAAACTTTGGCGTGGTGATGCTTGCCGTCAACAAACCGTCGGAGTGCGAGCCTGCAAGGCGCTGCAGAACGGGGCCCGTGGCTCCGACGTAAATCGGCACGCGCCACCGAGGCACGTGTGCCTCCGGCTTGAGCGCCGGCGAAAAAGCTTGAAATGCTTTGCCTTCGTATTTCACTTCGTTGCCGAAGAGCATGGCCTCGATAATTTCGAGGCTCTCGCGCATGACCGTAGCAGGGCCAACCTCTTTTCCTTTTTCGCCTTCGCCAATTTCTTTCATAAAGATTTTTGACGCGCCGAGACCTAGAAGAAAGCGATCTTCGCCTGCAGCTTCCTGCAGGACGCGTGCTTCCATGGCAATTTGAACAGGATGCCGCGTGTAGGGAGAAATGATGCCCCATCCGATGACGATCCGCTTTGTTTCGCGGGCGCGATGGCGGTAACTGCGGTGGAAGAGCGCGCTTCCATGGAGTGCTTCCGCCACCAGGGATAGGCTTCCGCAAGCCAGAAGGTGTCGAATCCGGCGGCGTCACAGGCCTGCGCCATTTTGACGGTTTCGTCGAGCGGCTCCATGCTGAGCTGCAAAACTCCGATTTTGAAAGGCGTGCTCATCGTTTCACGTTTTCTCCGCAGAGGAGCGAGGGGCACTCTTTTGCCCTAAGCCGGATCGGTCCAGGAATGTTCGAGTCCTTTTGTGAGCTGCCAAAGCGCGCGATTGAGCGGCGTTGGGACACCGATCTTTTCACCCAAATCGGCGATTGCGCCGTTCATAAAATCCACTTCGGTCTGGCGTTTTGCAAGAATGTCCTGAAGCATGCTCGCATTGTGTTTGCCGGGAGCGTTAGCGCCTTTTTGCACCAGCGCTCGCGGATTGCCGTGAAGCTCGATTCCCATTGCCTTTGCGACCGCCTCTCCTTCGGCAATAAGAGCACTAAAAAGTGCGCCGGTCGGCGGAAAGCGTGTGGCTGCGCCGTGATGCAGTAAGGTAAGGGCGCCGACGGGATTTGTCGAAGCGTTGAAAATGAGCTTGGTCCACTGTGCGCCGCGGGCATCTTGAAGGGGAATGACGTGAAGATCCGGATCGGTTGAGGAGTTCGGCGAGTTGTTCAACGCGAGCATAAGGCGTTTTAGTTGGTTCGAATGGGCCGATCCAGGTATCGCCATTGATGTCGAAGCCTGCGTGGCCGGGCTCGACAACGTGGCCTGCGGGAAAAGTGGTGCCGCGAATGACGTAGCGCACGTGTTGGGCAAGAATTTCTTCGTTACCAATGCCATTCTGGACGGAGCAGACGGCGCCATTCTCGCCGAAAATGTGAGCGGTTTGTTCGATGGCGGCGCGCGTGTGCGTGCTCTTGGTGGCCACGATTCCGAAGTCGCAGCGCGGAATTTCGCGCGAATCGGAAGTCGCGTGCAGACGCACGGTAAAATCGGCCGCGCCGCTGATGCGCAAGCCTCGCTCGTTTATTGCGCGAGTGTGTTCTTTCCAGACGTCATACGCATGGACTTCGATATCATCGAGCCGGGCGAGATGAGCGCCAAAGATGCTTCCGATTGCACCGCAGCCTACTATGCAAATCTTTGCGCTCATGCCGTCTTTAACGCCTCAATACCAGTGTAGAAGCGCCACGGCACGTTAGCGAGGCATTCTCCTTCTTTCCTGCCGACGCGATACGTGTCCTGCGTGTAGAGACAGACCTGGCCATCCTGGTCAACGACTTGCGGATGGAAACTGAGGACCATATTTTCTTTCAGCTCGACGTGCGTATTCGCGCCGATCGCGGGGTACTCGATCATAGTCATGCCAATCGAGTGGCCGGTAAGGTGCCCGAGCTTAAAGCCCGCTTTGTCGAAAACGTCTGTCGCCGCTTTGTGGACATCGCTCGCTAGCACACCTTCGTGCATCTTTTCGCGCGCGGCCTCCATAGCGTGCGGATAGACGTCGCTCATCGCGCGAGTACGCGGGCTGACCTTTCCGCGAATGAGCGCGCGGGAAAATTCCACCCAGTATCCAGCCGCGCCCGCGATTTCAAGAGAATAAAGTAGAAGATCGTCCGGACCGACTTTGCGGAGAGAAGGAACCTTGAAGTGAGCTTCCGCTTCTCCGCCCGTTCCGCTGAGCACGATGTTCATCATCCGGGAACCGGCGCCGCGCTCGAAGAATCGCTCGACAGCCGGAGCCATGATTTCTGCTTCACTCTTTCCCGGTTCATAGGCGGCCAGCAAGGCGTGAAAGCCATCGAGAATGATGTCCATGCTGTCGCGAAATCCAGCGAGCTCCTCTTCACTCTTGACGGCACGGGCCATGTCGAATTGAAAATCGAACGGCACTAGTTCAAAAGAGCCTGATTGCAGCTCGCGATAGTCATGGACGGCCATGACGAAATCCAGTCCGTAGACCGCGACGCGCTTCCAATGATGTTTCTCAATTTCATCGCGCAACCATTTTCCAGGAATTTCCGCCCACACTTTTTCCTGAATCCAGGGAGTTTTCTTGTCGCCAATCCACCGCGCTTCGCGGGGGAAGACGAGGACGGGATCGCCTGTGAGCGGAATCAACACATAAACGTAGCGATGAACGATTTCAAAACCGGAAGTGTACCGCACGGCGCCTTCGAATCCCGTGTATTGATTGCCGCAGACAATGAGTGCGTCAACCTTTTCCGCGGCCATGGAGGCGCGAATGTTGTGGTAACGGCGCTCAATCTCTCTTTGGCTGGTCATTGAAGTTGGCTCCGGCTCCCGTCAGCGCGCACCGCAGATTTCCGCCGCGGCCAGCGCATAGACTTTGGTGGTGTTCACGAGTGTTTCGATCGCGACCTTTTCGCCCTCGGCGTCTCGCGGGCCACTGGAAGGGCCATAATTGAGCGTTTCAATTCCGTAACGCGTCATCACCGAGGCATCGGAATCCCACAAAACCGTGGTGTGTCTCGCAGGCGTGCCGAGGACGCGCTGGTGACAGGCTTCGATCGTTTTCACGAGCGGATGATCCTTCGAGATTTCTGCGCCGGGCACGGACACAAACGTCTCATATTCGATGCCGTAGTCCGGATGCTTTTTTCGCAGGTCGAGGACGAGTTGCTTGACCGCAACGCGCACTTCCTTGAGCGGCATCGTTGGCGGCACACGAACATCCAGGAAGACATCCGCGCGTTCGGGAGTGCGGCTAACGCGCCAGGGATGTCCGCCGCGGATACAGCCAACGTTCACGACGCCGGGCTGGCCGTCGTACACGGCTTTCCTTTCCCACGCAGCAATCCAATCATAAATGGGCGCCAGAATTTCTTTCAGGCGGAAAATAGAACTGTGGTCCTGCTTGCCGCGAGTGAAGGCCGTGTGCACATAGTGGCCGTGCGTGGAAATGCGCGCCCACACCGTGCCGTAGTGTCCAAGAACGAGCTGCATGTCGGTAGGTTCGCCGAGGATGCACATGTCGGGCAAAACGCCGTGGTTCACAAGATGGTGCGTGCCGACGCCGTAGCCGCGATATTCCTTGCCAACGAACTCGTCGCTCCATTGCGTTTTTTCGATTTCGCCCGCGACGGCGGCGATGGTCACGTCGCCCTCAAGTTTGATTCCGGCGCGCATCAGCGCTTTGACGGCCTGCGTGTAGCAAACCAGCGCGCCTTTCATGTTGTAAATACCGAGACCGTAAATCAATCCGTCGCGAATCACTGCTTTGGGCTTGTAGCCAAGGCCGGTCAGAAAAGTTTCGCGGCCGGAATTCGACGTATCCATGTGCCCGTTGAACATCAGGCTTTTTCCGTTGGCGGCGCCTTCCCAAAGCCCCACGACATTTGCGCGGCCGTCTTCGACTTCCTGCCACGTCACGGTGAGTCCGGCTTCTTCGAGAGCCCGGCGCATGTAGCGGCCCATCTCGAGTTCTTCGCCCGTAGGGCTCGGAATGTTCACAACGTCGCAGGCCATCGCGACAATTTCGTCCTCGCGAATTTGCGCAAGAATCGCGTTGGCTAGGTCTTCCTTCATCGAGTCAGCGACCTCCGAATCACGCTTGTGTTTTCCACGGCGTGACTATTTGCGAAAATCATCGGGATCGGAGCACAGTTTCTCGCATCCGCTCTCTGTTACCAAGAAATTGTCTTCGAGCCGCAATCCCCCGCCGCCTTCCCAATAAATGCCGGGCTCGATGGCGAGCACCATGCCTGACCGCATTTCGCCCGGCACTATGCGATGAGAGTAAGGCGCTTCATGAGCGCGCGCTCCCACACCATGCGCGACCGGGTGCGACGGTTGCCCCGGATAGCCAGCCGCAGCGATTCCATCGCGAATGATGCGATCGATTTCGCCAAGCGGAGCGCCATTGCGGACACAGCCGACAGCATCGGCAAATATCTTGAGCAACTGATCGAGCAAGCGATTGTATTCGGGAGTTAGCTGTCCAGGGCAAATATTCTTCGTGAGATCGGTCCAATAGCCGTCGGCGCAAACCCATATCTCGACGAGTGTCGGCTCATTCTCGATTACCGGGCGGTGGCTTGTCGCGGTAAACGTTGCGATTCCGCGACCGGACCAAACCAGCGTGAAGGCGCGCGCCATTTCGACTTTGCCTTTGTAGCCTACGCCGACGGAGTGGATGTGGCCTTCGATCATTGCCGCTACTTCACTTTCCTTCATTCCCGGCCTGACGTTGTCTCGCGCGTACTGCATGCCGATGGCGGCCAGCTCATTGGCTAGGCGCATGCGCTCGATTTCTTGCGGCGTCTTGATCATGCGGATTTCGGATAGCAGCGGGGCCGCGTCCACAATTTCGCGGCAAGCAGCGCGAAAGGCATCGTAGAAACCTTGCCAGTAGACCGTCGGCTCTCCGACCATGCGGTCGCAAATCTGTGATGTTTGCGATAGCTCGATGCCAACGCGGCGATCTAGTCTGCGCTCACGCAAGACTTCGACCGCCATCTCGACGGCGCGAATCATGGGAGGGCGCGGATCTTTGGGATGATAAAAAGGAAAGAAGCGCACGTCTTTGTTCCACGCGGTACGCTGTGCTTCGCGGAATTGCGGTTCAATCACCAGCAGCGTGGGCTCGCCCTCGCGGGGAAAAATCGCGAGGTCGTAGCCTTTCATCGTCCAGTAGTTCGTCAGGTAGAGAACATTGTCCGGTGCGCGAACAACGACGGCATCGAGATCATGCCGCTCCATCATCTGACGCGCGCGCTGCCATTTTTCCTGATCGATCGCGTAAACCATGCGTTCCCCGCCTATTTTCCGGCGTCGCGCTCCTTGCCCTGGTAGGTCCAAGACGCTTCCTTGCCTTTGATAAGCCGATAGAGCGCGGTATGCAACGGCGCCGAAATCCCCGCGCGAAGAGCTTCGCGAGCGATGGCGCCGCCGAGAAAGTCTACTTCGGTGCACAGTTTATTGCGAATGTCGTAGAGCATGGAGGGAGGATGATCGGTTTGCGCGCCGAGTTTGTTCATTTCCCAGGGATCTTCGTAAAGCTCGATGCCGACCGCGGCGGCCACACGCTTCCCTTCTTCGATCAAATCATGAAGCAGATGGCCCAGATCGGTGAACTCTTTTTCCCGAGCGTAGTGAAGCGTGTGGGGTAGTTCCGTCAGCGCGGAGACGGCATTGACCGACGAGTTAAAAATTACTTTGGACCATTGCGCGGGTCGGGCATCTTCGAGCGCGACGGCTTTTAGCCCGGAAGCGTTGATCAGATCGGCGGTTTCCCTCACCAGTGAGAACGGTGTATTTGTGGGTTCGAATGGCCCCATCCAGGTGGCCGTATCCAGTTCGTACTGCACGTGCGTATCGTCGTGCCGCGTTCCGCTCATAAAGGTTGTACCGCGGATGACATACGTTTTTGCGAGATCTGCGATGATCTCCTCGGCGCCCAGACCATTTTGCGAAGAAAGAATCGCGCCGGTATCAAAAAGATGAGCGACTGGACCGAGCGCTTCCGCAGTCTGTGTACATTTGCACGAGACGATGCCGAGATCGAATTTGGGTAATTCCGCCGGAATGTGCGTGGCTCGAAAGTGAACGTGAAATTCATGGCCGCCCGTCACATGCAAGCCATGTTCGTTCAGGGCTCGTGCATGCTCTGGTCGCCGCACGAAAGCCCATACTTCCGCTACTCGCGCAAGATGCGCGGCGTAAAGACTTCCGATCGAGCCACAGCCGATGATGCAGATGCGCTTCATTGGGGCATGAGCCCCGCGTTCACCCCGCGGGACATTCTAGCGCGCGGAACGGTGATGTTCGACACGGACCATCCCGGCGTATTCTCCTTGGCGTGCCCGCTGCATCGCGCGAAAGATGGAATCGCCTGTGTTGTGCGAATCCTCGATGATGACCCCGCTGGAATACAGCGCATCCTGCAGCGCGGCGCAGATTGTATGAACCGGAGCAGCACCGCCCTCGCCCATGCCCTTAGCGCCGTTGAATGTGAAGGGCGAAGGCGACTCCATGTGGCCATAGAGAAGGTCCGGCATATTCATCGCGGTAATCGGCGTGTAGTCGCTGAACGTCGAGGCCAGCAGGTTGCCGTCGGGATCGTAGGCGCAATTCTCCATGAGCGCGGCGCCAATCCCGTGCGCGGTGCAACCGTGCACTTGCCCCTCCACGATACGGGGGTTGATCGCTCGCCCACAATCATCCACACAGGCGTAAGCGAGAATTTTCGGCTGGAACGTTTCGCGATCCACTTCGATGGCTGCAACGTGAATCTGCGCCGCGTAGGTGAGTGTGAGGTTGCCATACTTGCGCTTGATGTCCGGCAATTGGAACGGTGCGTGGTAGACGTGGCGGCAATTCAGAGTGACATCCCACAAATCTTCCGGCATCCCAGCGTTGTTCACGTTGACGATATTTGCCAGCGCCCAATAATTGATCGATTTCTCCGAGCCCTTAACGCGAACTTCCGGTCCTTGCGCGCCGATGCCGAATTCAAGATTTTTCTCTTTTGCTTTCAAAGCCCACGCCGCCAGGCGGCTCATTTCCTTGCGAAGTTTCTCCGCCGCTCCGTGAATCGCGGCGAGTCCGGTGACCGCGAACTGGCTGGCATATGTTCCCGTGTGTCCGGTGTAGGCATTCTGTTCGGTATCAAATCCAGGCTTGACCTTGACGAGGTCTGGAGAAATGTTGAGCACGTCTGCGACGACTTGTGCCGCCGTGGTTTCATGGCCTTGTCCTTGGGGGACAGAGCCCATGCTGATCACCACTTCGCCGTATATATCGAGTTTCGCGATGGCGGCTTTTGACTGCCCTGAAAAAGGAGCCCCAGGATTGATGATTCGTGCCTGCCCGAAGTTATTCGTTCCCGAGTCGAGAGTAGAGCCGATGCCGAGGCCGATCCACCGCCCTTCCTTGCGTGCCGCGGCCTGCTTTTTCTTCCACTCGCTCCAGCCAATCAGATTTTTCGCCATCGCCAGCATTCCGGCATAGTCGCCGGAGTCGTAAACGCAGCCGTTTGGCGTCGTGTAAGGCATCTCATTCTTACGAATGTAATTGCGCACGCGCATCTCGTCCGTGGCAATTCCCAGCGAGTGCCCGCAAATATCGAGGACGCGCTCCATAAACCAAAGCTGCTGCATTCGTGAGTAACCGCGATTGGGACCGACGGGACATTTGTTCGTAAGGACCTGGTTCATGTCGATGCGAATATTTTTCACGCGGTAGGAACCCGCTAGCACTTGCGCCCAGATGACGCACCCAAGAGGCTCGTAGCGCGGGTAGGCGCCGCAATCGTCTACGTGGCGGGAATCAATCGCCGTGATGACTCCATTCTTATCGAGAGCCACCCGCGTATCGAGAAAGGTCCGTTCATTTCCGTGCGCGCTGGCCTGCATGTGCTCGGTGCGAGTCTCCGCCCATTTCACAGGTCGGTCGCCCGCTTTACGGGAAGCCAGCGCACACACCGCCATGTACGGATAGTTGGTGATCTTGATTCCGAAGCCGCCTCCTATATCGAAGCTCTTCATCAAGATCTGGTCGATCCGTACGCCAAGCGCCGGAGAGAGAAATTGCGCCGCGAACGCAGGAAAAGAATTGTTTGACCAATACTCGATACGCTCCGAGCGCGAGTCCCACACGGCGATCATCGCGTTGTTTTCGAGAGGCGTGCTGGAAAAACGGTGGAAATGCAGCCGGCCGATATGGATCACGTGAGCCGCCTGCTTGAAGGCTTTCTCCACGTCGCCAAATTCAAATAGGCCGTGCCAATTGCGGTTTGTCCCCATTTCCGGATGAACCAAGCTCTCGTCTTTGAGCGCATCTTCCGCGGTCATCACGGGCGGCAGCGGATCGTAATCGACTTCCACAAGTTCCGCTGCATCCTCGGCA
The DNA here is from genome assembly GCA_963753745.1 of uncultured Acidobacteriota bacterium. GTDB lineage: Bacteria > Acidobacteriota > Terriglobia > Acidiferrales > UBA7541 > Acidiferrum. The sequence continues at coordinate 241,950 of CAVWDX010000010.1, read as the reverse complement.
ATCATGCGAGTCTCGGCGACAACCGCGGCGACCGGCTCGCCTTGGTACACGACCTTGTCCACGGCCATCGGATAGTCCGCGATTTTCTGCCCGACGTCCGGGCCGATCTCTATGAAGGGATTCACCATGCCTTTCACTTCCGCACCCGTCAGCGTGCAGACGACTCCGGGCAGCGCGGCCGCCTTTAAAACATCCACGCGCGTGATCTTTGCATGGGCATACGAGGAGCGCACAAAACGGATATGCAACATTCCCGTAAGTTTCTGGTCATCGACAAAAATTCCCTTGCCGCGCACCAAGCGGTCTTCCTCTTTGCGGCGGATCGGCTGCCCCACCCATTTCGCGGAGGTTGCCGCGCCGTCGTGTGCTGCTGGCATGGGCGATTTCGCTTTTTTGCGTTTTGCGTGCGCTGCCTTTGGCATAGTTTGGTCTCGTGCCTAGCTCAGAGCTTTCTGCAATCCGTCGATCAGCTTCTGCACGTTCTTTTTCGCGAGCGGTTCGAGCAGTCCGCCCGCCAGCGATGCAATGCGTCCCATCACGTTCGACTGCCCGCTCCAAATCACTTTTGTGCTTCCGTTCGGCGCAGGCTCCAGGTCAAATCCCGCGCGCAACGTCGCCGAGCCACCGGGAACATCGCCGTTCCCCTGATAGACCGCGTGCTTCTCCGGCTGCGTTTCCACCAGCGACATCTTCACCGCAGCCGTGCCTCGAATGTGCGATATCCCCACGCCAAGCTTGACGAGAAAATTCTTCTCGTCCATCAGCTCCATGCTCTGATAATCAGGCAGAAGCGGGCAAAACCGGTGCGGATCGATCAAAAAGGCGTAAACATCTTCCGGCTTTTTCTTGACGACGAATTCTCCGCCAAACTTGATCTCCATCCTTAGCGCTTCTCCATTGCCGCGGCAGCGGCCCGCACGGCCTTGAAAATATTCTGGTATCCAGTGCAGCGGCACGTATTGCCGGCAATTCCCTTCCGAATTTGCTGGTCCGTGGGCTTGGGCGTTTTCGAAAGCAAATGAAGTGTGGATAGCAGCAGCCCCGGCGTGCAGTAGCCGCACTGTAATCCATGGCAATCCGCAAAGGCTTTCTGCACTGGATGCAATTCGCCATTTGTCGAAAGCCCCTCGACGGTGGTGATTTCACCGCCATCAGCCATGGGAGCGAACAACGTGCACGATTTCACGGTGTGCCCGTTCAGCAGCACAGTGCACGCCCCGCAGTAGCTGGTGTCACATCCGATATGCGTGCCTGTCAAATTCAGATGATCGCGCAGGAATTCCACGAGCAACGTGCGCGGCTCGACCGTCGCTTCGCGATGTTCGCCGTTCACACGAACACGAACGACGCATTTTGTCAGCGTCCGGCATATTCGTGTCCTGCCTCCACTTGATCGCCTCGGGCGCGTCGTGCGGCGATGCCGATGGCACGCTTTACAAGCGCCCCCACCAGCACGCGCTTGTATTCCGCCGAGCCGCGCATATCGCTCTGCGGTTGGGCTGTTTCGGAGGCGGCCTCCGCCGCGGCTTGTATGCTTTTTTGTTCCAGCGGCTTTCCGCGCAGGGCGGCCTCTGCTTCTTTTGAGCGAAGAGCAGTCAATCCAACGCAGCCCAGCACGATGCGCGCGTCCTTACACGTATTCTTCCCATCCAGGACGAGTTGCACGGCTGCGCTGGCCGTCGCGTATACGGGAGCGCATCTCTTGAACGCGAGGTAGGCTCCGCCGCTGCCTTTTGGCGGAACTTTGACAATCACTTCACGGACAAGCTCGCCCGGTTTCAAGATCGTCGTGTAAGCGTCTTTGATGAACTCTTCGAGCGGCACGCTTCGTTCGCTCAGTGGTCCGGCGCAGCGCACCGAAGTTTCGAGAGTAAAAAGAACGGCGCACCAATCTCCGCTCGGATCAGCCTCCGCAAGCGAGCCGCCGATCGTGCCCTGATTCCGCACCTGAACATCGGCAATTCCCGCCGCGCAATCGTGCAATATCGGGATGGAGCCCGCGATTTCCGAGGCTTCCATTTCCGCATGGCGTACGAGCGCGCCGAATCGCAGTTCGCCGTTGTCGCGCTCGATGCTCCCCAAACCAGGGATGCCATTGATGTCCACCAGAGCTGTCGGCCGCGCCAACCGCATCTTCATCAGCGGGATCAAGCTTTGGCCGCCAGCAACCAGACGCGCTTCCTCACCCAGTTGCAGAAGCAGTCTGGAAGCCTCTTCGAGCGTTGCTGCGCGATGGTAGGAAAAGGGATGCGAGTACACGCTGATTTCCGCTTGTGTCTTCGACCGCAGCATTGCAGCGCGGCCGACCAATAATTCGAGACGCATCGTCGCGATGCCCGCCGCATTCTATTTCGAATGCCACCTGGTCGCAAGGTGAAACAGCGTCTCCTCCCCGCCAGGGAAGCGAGGCCGCGAACTCAGACAGCTCGTCGGCGCTGGCTATTCCCCGCCGTGTCGTTTATTCTGCCGCATCCCTCCGCATGACCGAGCGCGCAAAAATCGTTCCGATTATTCTTGCCGCGGGCAGCTCAAAAAATTTGGGCGTGCCGAAGGCGCTCGCGCGCTTCGGCGAAAAAAGCGCTCTGCTCATCGCCATCGAAAACTGTTCGGGGCTCGAGCGCCCTATCGTGGTGCTCGGATGCGATGCGGAGCGAGTCCGCCCAGGAGTGCCGCGTGCGGCGCGGGTGGTGGTCAATCGTAGCTGGCGGAAAGGCCAGTTGAGTTCCCTTCTCCGCGCGCTCGAGCGCGTTCCCCGTTCCGCGGCCGTGCTCATTTATCCCGTGGACCATCCTCTGCTTGAGAAGCAATTCGTCAAACGACTTGCGCGTGAATTTCGCAGGCGCAAGACACTGCAAGAAATCGTCATGCCCCGCCATGGGCGAAAGTATGGGCATCCCATCGTTATTTCGGCTGAACTGCGAAATGAACTTTCTCATGCGGGCACAACGCGAGAGGTTGTCTATCGGATCCCGGAACGAATCCGCATTTTTGAAGCAGACACGAGCGCGATTTATGAGGACTTCGACACTCCTGAATCGTACCGCAAATGCCTTCGTAAACTGCGACGAAGGAGACGGATGGCCGAAGAAGATTCAGACGCGGCGCACTAGGCGGTTGTAGGCTCGGCCTGCGCGCTCACCTTGACATTCTATTGGAAGCGCCGTATCGTCACCTAGAATGTCTACTAAAGAACAGCGCCGGCGCATCGAACTCCTGCAAGGCACGCTTGATCTGCTCATTCTCCGCACCCTGCGGCTGGGGCCTGCGCATGGCCACGCCATTGCCAAGGCCATCGAATTCAACTCCGAGGAGGTTTTGCAAGTCGAGCAAGGCTCACTTTACCCGGCGCTGCACCGTCTTATAAAGCGTGGATGGATCTCGGCTCAAGGGGGCACTTCAGAAAATAATCGCCGGGCCAAATTCTACCGTTTGACACCCAAGGGCCGGCGGCAACTCGAGCTCGAGACGCACAAATGGGACAAACTGGCGGGAGCCATCGCACGGATTCTGCGGCCAAGTGAACAGGAGGGCGAATCATGAGACGGCCCAAACGGGTGCTTGAGGAACTCGATCAGGACATTCGCGACCACATTGCCAGAGAGACGCAGGACAACATCGAACGCGGGATGTCGCCGGAGGAAGCGCGCTATGCAGCTATGCGCAAGTTCGGAAACGTGACGCGTGTAAAGGAAGAGACCAGCGAAGTCTGGAGCGTTCTTTGGGTGGAGCAACTCTGGCAGGACGTCCGCTACGGGCTGCGGATGCTCGCAAGATCTCCGGGTTTTGCGGCGGTGGCCATTCTCACTCTGGCACTGGGCATTGGTGCAAACACGGCTATTTTCAGCTTAATCGACGCTGTACTACTGCGGTCGCTGCCGGTCGAGAAGCCATCCGAATTGGTTCTGGCCAAATGGGGTGCGCACAAAGCGCCGAACATTCACGGCTACCAGTCCGCTGGCGACTGCCCAAGCGATTTGCGCTTCGGCGCCTCGAATCCCTCTGGCTGTTCGTTCTCCGAGCCGATGTTTCGAGAAATAGCACAAGCGAACGTCTTTTCGGGCGCGGCCGCGTTTGCCAACGCCGGAAGACTAGATTTGTCAGGGAACGGGCCTGCAGCGGTTATTAACGGTCAGTACGTTTCCGGAGACTTCTTCCGCACGATGGGTCTCAAAGCCGCCATAGGCCGGCTAATCGAAGCGACCGACGACAAGCCGTCCGCCGCACCTGTCGCCGTCTTGAATTATGGCTATTGGCAGAGCGCCTTCGGCGCCTCTCGCGACGTAGTTGGCCGCACGATTGAATTGAACAGTGTCCCATTTACGATTATCGGCGTAGCCGAACAGCGATTCACCGGGATTTCTCCGGGCAGCGATTACGACGTTTGGCTGCCGCTCTCCGTCGGCCCACGGATGAGTGGCGGCGGTCCCATGCGCTGGAACAACCGCCAGGCCGATGTGGCGTTCTGGTGGCTAACCATCGTTGGCCGGCTCAAGCCGGGAATCCCGCGCCCGCAAGCGCAAGCGGTTGTAAGCGGCCTGTTCCGCAACGAGATGCTGCATGGGTCCGTTCCGTTGTTTCATGGCGGCGAGGCAATGGGAGGGCCTGCGCCGCGAGCGGGCGGACCGCCAGGCGGCGCAGGTCGGCAGGAAATGGTTATCGGCGGAGGGCCAGCTCCTCCTAGTGGTGGAGCACCAAGTGGCAAGCCCGCGCCGCTACATCTAGCACCCGGAAATGGGCCGGCCCTGGATGGTCGTGAAGCGGCTAGCGGCCCACCGCCGCAATCCGCGGGCAACAAGCCAATGATCATGCCTCCGCCGCAAGGTGGAACGCTGGCGGGCGGCCCGCAGCCAACCGAAAGGGCCAGCGGGCCGAGGACGCTATCCGCGGCCGAGGACAATCCGGAAATTATGCTTTTGTCCGCGCAGAGCGGCCTGACCGGCAGCCGTGTCCGCTATTCCGATCCTCTCTACGTCCTGATGCTCGCCGTCGGAATCATTTTGTTAATTGCCTGCGCGAACGTCGCGGGGCTGATGCTGGCTCGAGCCACCGCGCGGCAAAAGGAAATGGCGGTGCGACTGGCGCTGGGGGCTGGCCGTGCGCGCGTCGTGCGCCAGCTATTGACCGAAAGCGTGATGCTCTCGGTTATCGGCGGAACTTTGGGCATCCTGATTGCTTACTGGGGAGCGCACGCGATCATTTCGTTTGTGTCGAGCAATCAGCCAAGGCCTCTGGGGTTCGCTACGGGCATCGACTTCCGCGTGCTCGGGTTCACTATCGCTGTCTCCCTGATTACCGGAATTCTCTTTGGCATGGCTCCCGCACTTCGCAGCACGCGCGTCGATTTGACCCCCACGCTGAAGGAGGGCGAGGGGAGTTCGGCGGGATGGACGCATGGCGCTGGAAGATGGTTCACCATGGGCAACGCGCTGGTGGTCGCCCAAGTGGCGCTCGCGATGGTTGTGCTAGTTGGCGCCGGGCTGTTGGTGCGGACGCTTCAGAACCTGCGCAGCATCGACGTGGGATTCGATTCGCACAACATCTTGATTTTCGGAATCGACCCGACGTTGATCGGCTATAAAAACGCGCAGGTAGACAGCTTCTATCGCGACTTGCAGGGGCGCCTCTCCGAAACGCCCGGAGTAAAGGCCGCCAGCTACTCGATGATGCCGCTGTTGAGTAACGGGCTGATGATAACCAGCTTTCACTGGCCGGGGACACCGCAAGATCAGGATTCCGATGCGGACACGCTCGGCGTCGGGCCGAATTTCTTCGAGACGCTGCACATTCCATTTCTTATGGGCCGCACGTTCAACGCCTCCGATTTCGAGGTGGCCGCTTCGAACGGAGGAGATAAGCCAAGTTCGGCACCAACGCCAGTAATTGTGAATCAGGCATTCGTCGAAAAATACGTCGGCAAGGAAAATCCGATCGGAAAGCAGTTCGGCGAAGCGGGGGCGGACGCAAACGGCCCGGGGAATCCCGGTTACGAAATCGTCGGCGTGGTGCGCGACGCGAAATACAACAGCCTGCGGCGAGAGATTCACGCCATGATGTATACGCCGCAGCACTTTGGGGGAGCGTCCTTCGAGTTGCGCACGGCGGCTGATCCGCAGGCCATTCTTCCCGCGATACGGGAAGTCGTGGCTCAAGTAAACACGAATTTGCCGCTCTTTGACGTGAAAACGGAATCGGAGCAAATCGACCGTTTGCTGTTTCAGGAGCGTCTGGTCGCGCGGCTATCCGGCTTTTTTGGATTGCTGGCGCTGGTGCTGGCGTGCGTCGGGTTGTACGGACTGCTTGCATACGAAGTTTCGCGCCGCACACGCGAAATCGGAATTCGCATGGCCCTTGGCGCCCAACCGAGAAGCCTTCTGAAGCTGGTCTTACGCCAGGGGATTGTGCTGACGATTGTCGGAGCCGCAGCGGGCATCGGCGTGGCGCTGGGAGTAACTCGCTACCTGACCTCGATGCTCTACGATGTCCACGCCAATGATCCGCTGACGATGATTGCCGTCGGAATACTGCTGGCGCTTGTGGCGCTCGCCGCGTGCTACATCCCAGCGCGGCGCTCCACACGCGTTGACCCCATGGTCGCACTGCGACATGACTGATTAGCGCGCGGATTCCGCGGCCGAACAGGCAGGAGGGCGAATCATCAAATGGCGCGCTATACGTGTCGATGCTAGGTTTACGCTGAGAGGCGAATGAGGATTCGGCAAGGGTGTTCTTCGAGATTTGCTTTTTTGAAGCCATCCGAGCTGGCATGACTTTTACCGAGCGAGCGGCGATGGGCTCAAAAAATTTGGTAGCGCTAACGGGATTCGAACCCGTGTTTCCGCCTTGAGAGGGCGATGTCCTAGACCCCTAGACGATAGCGCCGGAGAGATGTGTGCCAAAGGTGCTAACCTTCGCACACAATGGTTGGCGCTGTCATTTTCGCATGCCCCACTTGCGCGAGCAAGCGCCGCAGGCTTGAAAACTGACGGGCTGGGAACGGAAAACGCGGAAGCCCGGGGTACGCGGAGACACGCAGAGCAGAGGTGATCAGTGACCCGTGCGCCTTGCCCTTGGAACATGAAGGAGGACAGCCAGGATTGGCTGTCCCACGCTAATAAGCGGTAATGCCCCCTCCCCCCGGTTTTTTCATAAGTGTTGATTCTACGGGTAGTTAAAGTTGTTTGTTTTGTATCAGTTTTGTAAGTGTTGATTATGAAAGAGTTGGCGGCCCTTTGGATGCGCGCGCTTCGACTCCGCTCCCTTGCAGGCTCAGGGTGAACAGGACAGTCATGGCAAGCGAGCGGTGATTGGCCCCACGCGGGCCGGAGAAGGCGAGATACACCCCACCCCCGGGTGTTTTTTGTAAGAGTGGCAAACACAGGACTTATGCTTGACGCGGCGTCAAGAATCGCTGCGAGAGGAGATCTGGGGATAGTGGCGAGTGTCCAGTGACCCTTCGCAGAAAGCGCTCCGGGCAAACGAGTGGGGAGACTACGACGAACAGAGGCGGAGGAGTTGAGATCGGAGCAGGTGGGCTGAGTTCGCGGGCGAAACATAGGAAATGGTAGCAGGGGAAGTACGTGAAGGTAAAGTGTTTTACAGGGAATGGTTGAATTTGGGGGTTGAACGGCGATTTTGGAGTGCCGAAATGCGAAATACGAAACTCGAAATTCGAGTGCTTAGAGCAAGGCGGAGTGTAAGGAATGTCCGCACGATGGACGAGCCCGCAGCTGAAAGATTACAGCTGACAGTTCACAGTCGACAGTTGAAAGTCGAAAGTAAAGAACGGAGAAGAATCTCCGCAGGGTGGATTTCAGCGCCAGTGCAAAATGGGAAATTTTCAACCGGAATTGACAGAACGAAAGACCCACCCTTGCAAAACCCAAACCCGCAAGGATGGGGCACCCCGGAGAAAGGCAGAGTCAAAATCGGTTGGGCGCATTAAGGGGCGGCCACCCGCCGGATTCCCGTCCCCAACTCCCCGAATTCCGAAGCCTTATTCACTGGCTCGTTGCCCAGGCCTTCGCGTTCTCGAATTTCAGGCTGCTCAACCACACGTCCTTATCCCAATCATGGCCAATTTGCGCTAGCGCTTCCGCTGCCGCCAATCTATCTCCTTCTTTGACGGCCATACTGGCGAACCGATTTCTCTTCACCATGGAAACTCCATAGAGCTGTTCAAGCGTTGCATACCCGCTCTTGATCCTTGGCCACGACATATTCTCAAGAGCATTCTGCTCCGCATCGCACTGGCACGCCACAAGGCTGGCGATTTCGAAGTACACAAAGTCCCCTTCCTTGCCGCCGATTCGATCGGATATTTCCTGTGCGAAGGACTGTGTTTCACCCTCCTCACCATACCACTTGGGCAGTAAGAAATAGCCGTACTCCCGATAGTAATGATAATAGCCTGGCTCAAAGGTTGCGGCTTGCTCCAGCAGTTTCCGTGCTTGCGATTTATCCCAACCCTGGGCGAGCGCCACGTTCTGCATCATTTCATACCAATAGGGGCTCTTTTCCTTCAAGCGCGCGGCTTCGGCGAGCGTGGCGGCAGCCAAGGCAACGCGCTCACCATAGAGCTTCCAGCCACTCTCGGTGACGGCGTTGGCATACCCGGCGCCTCTGGCGTGCCAGGCGTAGCCCAGGTAGGCATTCGCAAGACTGATGCGCGCGGCAGCTGATTCGGGTTTTGCAGAAATCCATTGTTTAACGGAATCCAAATACACTTTCCAATCTGCGTCGCTGGATTTTTCGCCGATAAAAGTCTTGCTGATGGCGTCATAAAAGTCCGCAATCTTCCAGACTCCGCCAAGAACTCTGCCCTTCCCCTCGCGGGCTTCTCTAGCCGCTATTTCAAGCTGGTCGAAATTTCCCTCGCTGAAATATTTCCTTATGGGGCTCTCGTATTCAGCCTCGGTTGGAAGTTTCTCCGGGGAAACCGCCGGCTGCGCCTTGGACGGAACGGCGGGCAAGGCCCGGCTGGCGGGATTATTCGGTGAATACTCAAGTGCGACCTGAAGCAGGGCCTGGCTCCCCAAGTGCGAGGACGCTTGCGTTCCCCCACATGAGACGCCCGCCAAAGAAGCACTTAACGCCACAAGATAAGTTAGGGGCCTTCTGGAAAACATGGATGTTGCCTTCCTGCGTGGTTGATCTTCTCAGATCTTATCTAATCTGGTTTTGCGGGGTAACTGTACGAAAGGACTGGCAGAGATATTTCTTTGGGCACAGGCAGGTGGCGCGGGGATTAGGGGTGACGAAGTCTGTACAGTTGTTTTTGACTTTGAGGGTGCCGCACCTTTATCATCTTCTTTTAATTATATAAGTGGTATACTCGTCCGGTGCGTTCTCGTCAAAAAGGAAAAGCAATCTCTGCGCCACCCGCCCACACAAATCGTTCCATGCATCTTTCTGTAAGCGGCTGTGGAGTGGGCGGTTGTGGCGTTTCTTATTCCGTGCGGAGGGCGACGATGGGGTCGATGGCGGAGGCGCGGCGGGCGGGGAAATAGCCGGCGAAGAGGGCGACGACGAGCAGGAGTGAAGAGACGGCGATGATGGTGGGGAGATCCCTTGGGGAGAGGCCGAAGAGCATGGAGGCAATTAGGCGAGAGGCGGCGAGCGCGGCGGGGATGCCGATGGCGATACCTAGCAACGCGAGAGTGAGGGTTTCGCGGAGGACCAGCCAAAGAACGTTTTGGCGTTGAGCGCCTACGGCGACGCGGATGCCGATTTCGCGGGTGCGGCGGGTGACGGAGTAGGACATGAGTCCATAGAGGCCGATGGAGGCGAGGAGGAGAGCGAGGGCGGCGAAGAAACTTGAGAGCAGGGCCGTGACACGCTCTTCGACGAGTTCACCGTCGACGAGTTGAGCGATCGATTTTATATTGAGCGCGTATTCGTGGCCGAGAGAGTCGATAGCCTGGGTAATCGGTTTTTCAAGCGCCTCGGGAGTCTGGCTGGTGCGCACGATAAGATCCCCCCAGGGATGCTGGAACTGCAGGACTGAGAAATAAACAAATGGAGTCGCCGCTTCGCGGAGATCGACGACCCGAGCATTGTGGGTGATGCCTACGATTTCGAGATTTTGGTAGTCAGACATGACACCGTAGCGGATGGTCTTTCCAATGGCATCGCCATTCGGGAAAAGGCGTTCTGCAAGAGCGCTACTCACGACGACGACGCGCGGGTGATGCTGGTCATCGGTTTCGGCAAATTCGCGTCCCTGGAGCAACGGAATCCCGAGAGTCCTGAAAAAATCCGGCGAGACTTCCGCTGCGCGAGCGATGAGGCGACGGCCTGTGTTCTGGTCGGCTGACATGGGAGTAACAGTGTCGTGCCACATGTCGGGGGCAGGGATGGAAGTGTCTGAAAAGCTGACCGAGCGGACGCCGGGGAGACTGGAGATGCGGTCGAGGAGCTGCCTGTGGTAACTGTTCAGATCGAGATTTTCGTAGCCACCGGGTTTGGGGTAGAGCGCGATTTCAAGGACGCCTTCTTTTTGGAAGCCGAGATTTGTGGAGCGCAAGAGCTGGAAGCTGCGCACGAACAGGCCCGCACCCAACAGCAAAATCAGCGAGAGAGCAACCTGAGTGATGATGAGCGTCTTGCCGAGCCTGCTGGCTCCGCCGCTGAGGCTGCGCGCATTTTGCTGGAGCACCTCGGCTGGGTCCTGGCTGGAGGCGCGCCAGGCGGGGGCGAGGCCAAAAAGAATTCCGGTGAGAAGCGCTACTCCGATTGTCAGAGAGAGGATGCGAAGATCGGGGCTTAGATTGAGTGTAACCGGGACTTCGTTTCCCTGGGTCATGAAGGCCACGAGCAGTGAGCTACCCCAATAGGCGAAGGCGAGTCCAAGGAACGCGCCGGTCAGAGAAAGTACCAGGCTTTCGGTTAAGACTTGGCGGGCCAGCGACCAGCGGCTGGCGCCGATGGCGACGCGCACGCTCATTTCGTGGCTGCGGACGGCGGCGCGAGCGAGCATGAGATTGGCGAGATTGACGCAGGCCACCAGCAATATCAGACCCACGATGCCTGCGAGAACGTAGAGCGGGCGGACGAATTTGAAACGCAGGCCGGTGGAAAAGCCTCTTGCGGCTGAGACGATTTTGAATCCCATGGAAAGAAACCGCTGACGGCGCGGTCCGAGGGATTCGGTGGAAGCGGTGGCCAGGAGAAGATCGGGCCAGAAGGACTGAATCTGGGCGCGGGCTTGATCGATGGTGACGCCGTCTTTCAAGCGGCCGATGACGAAGAGCCAGAGCAAGGAGCGGTTCTCGAGCTTGAATTCGTTGCCTTCCACAAGCATGGGATAGGCGGTGATGGGAATGGTGATGTCGGGCGGCTCGCCGGTGGTCATTCCGGCGAACCACTTTCGCGTGACGCCGACGATGGTGAAAGGATGGCCTTCGACGCGGATTTGTTTGCCGACAACGTCGAGCGCGCCGCCGAAGCGCTGCCGCCAGAAGTCGTAGCCGATGACGGCGACCTGGGATGTTGTGCTGCTGTCAGGGTTGGAGTCTTCGGGGACGAGCAAGCGACCGAGGAGCGGCGTTACGCCAAGTTCGGAAAAGCCATTGCCAGTGACGCTCGTGAGGTGATTGCGGGAAAAGACGCCGTTCACTTCCACGTTGTACATGCCGCCGCCACCCCAGGCTATGAGACCGGTGAAGACGCGGTGGTCGCGTTCGAGTTCGCGGAACATGGGATAGGAGAAGGGGACGGTGCCATCGGGGCGGACGACAAGGAGCTGGACAAGTTGTTCGGAATGGCGGAAGGGGAGGTCGCGGAGGAGGAGGGCGTTGATGAGAGTGAAGATGGCGGTGTTGGCGCCGATGCCGAGGGCGAGGGAGAGGATGGCGACGGTGGTGAAGCTGGGATTTTTGGCGAGGATGCGGAAGGTGAAGCGGAGGTTGTGCCAGTGGGTTCCCATGGTTGGCGCTCCCAAATTCTTAGTGGCGTTGTGGCTCTCCAGAATTACGCCATGTGGAAAGCGGTTTCAAGCACGACTTCGTGGAGACGACCTGAAATTTAGCCGGCGGCGGGCGGGTGGCCCACACGACCCAATCGCGAATCTGTCAAGCGCCTGTCGATCGAACAAGGAAGTTTTCCCCACTCTCGAATCAAAATGATATGGAGGGCGCCCCAGGTTCGTTTTTGGAATCTGGGTCTTGGGGTTGCGTGGGGTTGTCTGGAAGCTGCCTTCCCTTCTTACCCTTCCACGTCAATCGCCATCGGCCCCGCTGCTCGTCCCCAGTAATACTCCCAACTGCTCGATCGCCAATCCTTCGGATGTTTCACCAATCCGCGAATCACCGGATTCGCGTGCATGTAATTCAACTTCTCCTTCTTCTTTCCATTGGTGTACACGTTGAAATCGTAAAACCGCGCCTGCCAGAACGCCCGCAGCGGTTCTCCCGCCTCACCAAACGGCAGGCACAACTGCCCCGCGCTCACCGGCCTTCCGCGCTTCCGCACATTCCGCGCCCCGCCAGGGCGACCGCTCCGCAAGAGCGGGGTGGGGAGAAAAAGTCGGCCTGCTGCGTTCGAAATGACTGGTGTGCGGGCATGGCAAGGGGGGCGGGCACGATGTATCGTGCCCCTACAACGAAAGGACGGCGGGGCCGCGGGGGAGAGAATCTGGCAAGCGGAGATGGAGGTGGCCGTGGAGCAAGACGTGTTCGTCAGGTTGCATGCGCGGGAGGGGGAAGAGCGGGGCGTGGAGGAGGCGTTGCACGAGGTGGCGGGGCCTACGCGGGAAGAGGTCAGCTCTTCTATCGCCCAATTGTGTTGCATTGTCGAATAATCGGCAGAAGAGGATATTGGCTGCCAATGTCCTCCGATCCGGCTAACCGCCCCATTGCTTTTGCGGCTGTCGTGGTCGCCGGGGGTTGACGGGCGGGATTCTGCCCCGCTCTTATCGTTTATCGTTAGCGAATTGTGATACACCTGTTGTTTCTTATTAGCGCAATCGTTTGTCTTTCCGAAAAAGACCGTACCCGTCGTAAGCCGGAGTCTTCATGAAGCTGAGATTGGCCCTGTTTTCGTCTTGTACCCTGCTTTTTTCTTCCTTGTTGTCCTTGTCGTTGAACTCGCAGCAGGAGCGGGAGGCGCGGCAGAGGCTGACGACGACTGTGCCAGCCCATGCGGCGATGGCCGCTAAGCCGGAGTTCGGACCCAATGTACTGATCTTCGATCCGTCGATGCCACCGCAGGCGATCCAGAAGAAGATTGATGCGGTTTATGCGACGCAGCAACACAACGAGTTTGGACCCCAGAGGAATGCGCTGCTATTCCTGCCGGGAGACTATTCTGTGGACGTGCCGGTGGGCTTTTACACGGAGGTGATAGGACTTGGGGTGTCGCCCGATGCAACACGGATTGCGGGCAACATGCATGCGGATGCAAATCACCAGCACAATAATGCGACGACGACCTTCTGGAGAGCCGCGGAAGGGCTCTCCATAAAGCCGGCGGGGGGCACGATGCAGTGGGCGGTTTCACAGGCGGTGTCGCTGCGGCGCATGCATGTACGCGGCGACCTGGTGCTGCACCAGAATCATGGTTGGGCAAGCGGCGGCTGGATGTCGGATTCGCTCGTGGACGGCAATGTCGACTCCGGCAGCCAGCAGCAGTGGATCTCGCGCAACTGCGAATGGAAGAGCTGGACGGGCTCGAACTGGAATATGGTGTTTGTTGGCGTAGTGCATCCGCCAGAAGGCGCATGGCCTTGGCCGCCGTACACGAAAGTGGCACGTACGCCAGTGGCGCGCGAGAAACCGTTTCTGCAGGTGGATGCTGCGGGCGAGTTCAGCGTGCGGGTTCCGGAGCTGCGCAGCGACAGCGTCGGGATTACGTTTCGCGGCGGGGAAACAGCGGGGGAGACAATTCCGATTACGCGGTTTTATATTGCGCGTCCGGACGTGGATACGGTGGAGACGATCAACGCGCAGCTTGCCCAAGGCAAGAACCTGATTCTGACGCCGGGGATCTATGAACTGGCCGCTCCGATTCGCGTGACCCGGCCGCATACAGTGGTGCTGGGGCTAGGGTTTGCGACGCTACGTCCGATGAAGGGCACGGCGGCGATGACGACGGCTGATGACGATGGGATCGAGATTGCGGGGCTGCTCTTCGATGCGGGGCCGAGCGAGTCTCCAGTGCTGCTAGAGGTAGGGCCAGAGGGAAGCCGGGCGCGCCATGCGAAAGATCCGATCACGCTGCACGATGTTTTCTTTCGCGTGGGAGGCGCGGGTGTGGGCCGGGTTAAGGTGAATTTGAGGATCAACAGCAACGACACACTGGTGGATCATACGTGGATCTGGAGAGCGGACCACGGCGCGGGAGTGGGCTGGGAACTGAATACCAGCGAGAACGGGCTGGTGGTGAACGGAAACCAGGTCACGATCTATGGCCTGTTTGTGGAGCATCACCAGCAATTCCAGGTTCTGTGGAGAGGCAATGGCGGGCGAACGTATTTTTATCAGTCCGAAATTCCTTACGATCCTCCTAACCAGGCGAGCTATACGAGTATGCCGGGAGTGAACGGCTGGGCCTCGTACAAAGTGGCGGATGGGGTGACGACGCATGAGGCGTGGGGGCTGGGCGTGTACAGCGTCTTCATCTATCCGAATGTCGGGCTGACCCGGGCAATCGAGACGCCGAAAAGGCCGGAGGTACGGTTCCACGACATGATCACTGTGGCGCTCGGCGATCACGGCGCGATCAACCATGTGATCGACGACACGGGCGAGGCGACCGCGATACATCCTCGCGTGACGCCGAGGGTGACAGACTTCCCCTGAGTGGGTGCGCTCTGGCGCGACACGCGGAATTGGCGCATACGGTGCGATTTCTGAAACGGGTGGATGCGTTGCTGGATCAGGCGCGGCAGGTTACGAGGACGGAGAGGATGGAGTGAGGAGATGAGCAGGATCCGGGCGAAGAATGGCCTGCCGGTCGTTGGGAACGGAGCCGATGTCGATGTACAATCCGGCGCGCTGCGGGTTCGGGATACGGATTTATGAGGAAAGGATGACGGATGAAAACGGGGCGGTGGTTGACGTGGATCGGGAGCGTGATTTTGTTTTTGACGGGGATTGGGCATGGAGCGAAATTTGCGCAACTACAAGGAATGATTCAGGCGAGCAGTATCAAGGCGCCGCTGGACGGGATCGTGCGAGCTTGCTGGCTGGTTTTTTCAGGTGAGATGGTGGCGATCGCGGTGATAGCGATAGTGGCGTGCGAGATGGAACGCGGCGGACGGATTGTCTTGATTTGCGCGGCGACCATGATTTTGGATGGCGTACTCCTCTTTCGCTTCTTAGGCCCTTTTATTGGCGTGTACGTGACGGCGGTCGTAGCGATACTGTTCTTGGCGGGCGGGTGGATGCAGGCGAAGTCGGCAGCGTGAAGTTGATTGCGAGGCAATGGTTGCGGCCAAATTGTCGGTTGCGATGGTGGGGGCGTTGGGCGAAAATTGGGGTTCGCGCAGCGATTTCCTGCGTCCCCTGAAGAGTGCATCCGCGGGCGTTGCGGTATCCGCTACTCAGTGCGAGAAAGAGAAGGACAAAGAAAATGACGCAACAAGTTGGCGAACTGAATCCCCCCTACCGATTGATGCTGACGCCGGGGCCGTCGTCGATTGACCCGCGGGTATACCGGGCGCTGGCGGCGCCGCTGGTGGGGCATCTCGATCCGTGGTTCAAGACGTGCATGGACGAGACGCAGTTATTGTTGCGGCAAATATTTCAGACGGAGAACCGCTTGACGATGCCGCTTTCGGCGTCCGGATCGGGCGGGATTGAAGCGTCGGTGGTGAATGCGCTGGAAGAAGGCGATGAGGCGATCGTGGCGGTGAACGGAGTTTTCTCCGACCGCATGTTTGAGATCGCATCGCGGGCGACGAAGAAAGTGATCAAGGTGGAAGCGCCGTACGGGCTGGCGGTGGACGCGGAAGATGTGCGGCGCGCGGGCAAGGGCAAAAAAATCAAGATGATCGGATTGGCGCACGGAGAAACTTCGTCGGGAGTGGTGACGAAGCTGGACGGGTACCGAAAAGTGGCGGACGAATTGGGGGCGCTGCTGGTGGTGGACACGGTGGCATCGCTGGCGGCGGTGCCATTGCACGTGGATCGCGAGCGAATCGATATTTGCTTTAGCGGATCCCAGAAGGCGATTAGCGCGCCGCCCGGGATGTCGCCGATGACAGTGAGCTCGGCAGCGGAAGAAGTTTTTCGGAAGCGCACCACAAAGGTACAGAGCTGGTACTTTGATTTGACGACGGCGATGAATTACTGGGGGAAGGAAAGGCTGTATCACCACACGCCACCGATATCGTTGATCTATGCGCTGCGGGAGGCGATGCGGATTGTGGTGGAGGAAGGCTTGGAGGCACGCTGGCAGCGGCATCGCGTGAATCAGTTGGCGCTGATCGCAGGGGTGGAGGCGATGGGGATGGGCTTGTTGGTGAAAAATCCCGCGGACCGGCTGCCGACAGTGACGGCGGTGATGATTCCGAACGGGATTGATGATGTGAAAGTGCGGAATCAATTGCTGGAAGAATTCAATATTGAGATTGCCGGGGGATTTGGGCCGGTGAAGGGGAAAATTTGGCGCGTAGGGTTGATGGGACATTGCAGCCAGAAGCCGAACGTGCTGTTGTTTTTGGCGGCGCTCGAGAAGGTGCTGGGAGAGCAGGGTTATCGTGCGGCGGCGGGGGCAGGAGTGGCGGCGGCGATAGCGAGTTACTCGCATGCGGAGACGGCGGCGGCGGTGAGCCGATAGACACAGAGGTTAGAGATAAGAGGTGAGAAGGTAGAAGAGATGGAAGAAGGAGACTTGTGACAACACGGCCGGTACTTGCGAATGCAGGGGCGATGAGCCAGTTTGTCGGGGCGTTTGAAGTGACTTCGAAATTAGGCGGGCAAGTGTATCAGTGCCGGTTTTCGCACATGTGGAATGGCGTGGCGACGCGGCACAGCGATACGATCGATACCAAGTTTTATGTGGATGGGGCGGCACGGGTGGTGGGGCTGGCGCACACGGCGTTCGTGAAATTCCGCGAGCGGAGAGGACGCGACCTTACGGACCGGGAAGCTAGCTTTGTTGCAGCGGAGTATTTGCGCGAGAGGCTGGAGGAGGAAGACGAGCGGGCTCTGTATGACGTGACGGAAGAGGACGTCCTGAGGCTGATCGAGCAAATTGGAATCAAGTAGCGAAAGGATGTGACCGGTGGAGAGGCGCGGAAGCGGCGGAGGCTAATCTCCGGGTTCGACGTGGAAGGCGGCGAGACGAGGATGGTGGAGGCCGTCGCGGCGGACGAAATAGATTACGAGAAACATCAAGAGAGAGCCAGCAACCATGACGGCGACGGCAACCTGAAGACCAAGTTGAAGGTCGCTGGCATCAGAGATTTTCCCCACAAGTTGCGGCCCTAAAGCTCCCAAAAGCTGAGTGACGAACATGTAGACGCCGATGGCCGTGGCGTGGGCGCGTTGCGGGGTCAAGTCGCACAAGACCGCAGTTACCGGGCCGTGATACCAAGACATAAAGAAACCCCCGATGAAGAGGGCTGCGAGAAAAATCCACTTAGCGTCGGATTGAATGGCCAGGAGCAAAAACGGAGCGGCGAACAAGAAGGCGGCCGCGATGACGATGATCCTGCCGTAAGGATATTTTTTCTGGATGCGGTCGGCGAGATAGCCGCCCGTCAGGACTCCCAGCAAAAGAGAGAGCAGGGCAACGAGGGCGAGCGAGAGAGCTGCCTCTCGAAGACTGAATTCTTTGTAGTTGACCGCAAAATCGGTGCCCCAGGTGAGGAGCGAGACGCTCGCGAAAGTGATCAGCGTGCCAGCGACAATCATGGCGAGAAATGCAGGGACGCGGAGCAAGCTGGATAATGGCACGACCTCGGAGCGGGGCCTGCGCGGAGGTTCCGGAAGTTTGAGGATAAAAAGACCGGGGATGAAACAAATCAGCCCGACAATAATAAAAGTGTATTTCCAGCCATGGACCGCGCCCATGAGGCCGCCAAAAGCGAGTCCGGCGGCACCGCCAAGGAGCATGCCGGAAGCGAAAATGGACTGAGACATGGCACGGAGTTTATAGGGGAAGGAATCGGAAATCATGGACTGGGCCGCAGGAGCGTAGGCGGCTTCGCCGACGCCGATCGCGGCACGCGCGACAAGCAGGAAGACAAAGGAAGAAGCGAGCCCGCAGGCGATGGTGGCGAGGCTCCAAAAAACGATGCCGGCGGCAATAATTTGCGTGCGGCTGAAGCGGTCAGCCAGAAACCCGCAAGGAATACTGGCGACGGCGAGAACCACGAGCAGCCAGGTTTGCAGGGAACCGAGTTGCGCGTCGGTCAAGTTCATCTGCTGGCGGAGAAGTGGAAGGAGCGGGACGACAACCTGGCGGTCGGCGAAATTGACAAAATTAATCAAAGCAAGTACAGCAAGGAGTCGAATTTGATAGGAAGATAGGGGAGTGGAGTTCGACGCCATAGTTGATATGCTCAGTTGTCCCAGAGCGACCTGGTTCGCAAGGGTCTGAGAGATTATATACCGCGCATGAAAGCCATCACGCCTCCGAACGCTACAACGAGTAGCCAGTTGACTACCGTACTTTCGTACGGAGCAATTCTGCTTTTAGGGTATTTTGTGTTCGTGATCGCGGAGCCGTTCCTGGTTCCGCTAGCGTGGTCGGCGGTGCTGGCGATTTTCTTTTACCCTCTGCACGAAAAACTATTGCGGAAAATGAAGGCCACCCCGGCGGCGCTGACGAGCACGATGGGGGTGACGTTGCTGCTGATCGTGCCGGCACTGGTGGTGCTGGTCTTCACGGCGCGGGAAGCGCTTGACGCAACGGCGCAGCTGCAAAACGCGCTGGCGGTGCATGGCCAGGGCCCGAGTGAAGGGCTGAGCGTGAGAGCCGAGGAATGGGTTCGCACAAGGCTGCCCGAATCGTGGCGAACTTTGGATGTGTCGGCTCCCTTACAGCAAGGCGCGGAAAAAATTGCGGCCTTTCTGGGATCAAGATTCACGGGGTTGCTGAAAAATCTGGTGAGCTTCTTCGTGGATTTGTTCATTATGATTTTTGCGCTGTTCTTCATGTTCCGGGATGGCGAAGCGATCGTGCATGCCGTGCGGCATCTTCTGCCATTCGATGAGGACATCCAGACGGACATGGTGGAAGAATCGAAGGAACTGATCTTCGCGAGCGTAGCCGTGGGCTTGCTCGTGGCGGTGATTCAAGGGGTATTGGGAGGCGTGTCGTTTGCGCTTGCGGGGATTTCGACGCCGGTTTTCTGGGGTGTGCTGATCGCGTTTTTCTCACTTGTGCCGGTGGTGGGTTCGGCGTTGATTTGGGGACCCGGAGCGCTTTGGCTCGGGGTCACCGGACACTGGGGAAAGGCATTGCTGGTGTTGGCGATTTGCGGAGGCGTGTCCACGGTGGCGGACAATATCGTGCGGCCAATGCTGCTGCGGAACCGTACGCGGCTGAATGAACTGCTTTTGTTTATTGGAGTGCTGGGAGGATTGGAGGCGTTTGGCCTTCTGGGGCTGGTGGCAGGGCCGACGATCGTGGCGGCGGCGATGGGGGTGTTCCGAGTGTACATGGAGCATCGCGACGAATTGGCGGCCGGGAGCGCGTGAGAGCGGGAGCAGAGCTCCAACAAAATTGAGAATGAAATGTGCGGCGATGGAGGCCGCCCAGCCACTGCAAGAGCAAGGATTTCAAGTTGGGAAACGGTGACGGGGAAACTACAGTCGATGCGGCATGGGTGTGCTAGAGTACCCGGCTCGGATGAGTACAAAAGACTTAAGACCCGCTGCAAGCCCTACAGAGCTGGCGCCGACGAAACTGCGGTGGCGGTGCGAGCTTCCACGCATACCGTTTGAAACGACGGCACAGGCGGAACTGCGCGAGGGGTTCATCGGACAAGAGCGCGCGCTACGTGCGCTGAAGATGGGTGTGGAATTATCGGCGCCGGGTTACAACGTGTTTGTGTGCGGACTGGCAGGAACAAGCCGGGGCGGGACGATTGCCAAAATGATCGAGGACTTGCACCCGCCGACGAAGCCATCGCTGGATCGTTGCTACGTCAACAATTTCAAGATTACCGACCGGCCGCGGCTGCTTTCGCTGCCGCGCGGGCAAGCAAACGCGTTCAAGAAAGATATGCAGGCGGGAATTGATTTTCTGCGGCGGCGAATTCCGCAAGTGTTTGAAGGCGAGCCCTTCCAGCGGCAAAAGGGGCGGATCGTAGAGCGATTCACGGTGCGCGAAAAAGAGTTGATGGACGATTTCACGCGGCGAATCGCGCGGGAGCAGTTTGCGCTGGGGCACATGCAGGTGGGGGCGGTGGCATTGCCAGAAATTTTTCCCGTGCTCGAAGGTCAGATGGTGCCGATTGAAGATATTTCGAAGATGGTGCACGAAGGAAAGCTGGAATCGCCGTTGGCGGAAGACATAGAGAGGAAGTACGAGCAGTTCCGCCAGGAATTTACGGTGGTTTATCGAAAGACGCTGACGCTATCGCGGGAGCTGGCAAGCGAGCTGAGTTATTTGGAGCAGGAAGCGGCGTCGGTGCTGGTGGATGGTGTGATTGAGGAGCTGAAGGAGAAATATCCCGGAGTGCATGTCGCCGAGTATCTCGAAGAAGTCCGGCACCACCTGCTGGACAATCTCGATCCGTTTAAGGAGCGCGAAGGCGAGGGCGAGACGGAAGGGGATACGCCCGATGGATTGCCGAAAATGCCAGGACCGGGCGGGCCAGAGCGCGACCCTTTCCGCTTGTATGGGGTGAATGTGATTTTGGCGCATAGCGACGAAGAAGAATCGCCGGTGATTTTCGAGACGACTCCCACGTACGCAAATCTGTTTGGGACCATCCAGCGGGCGTACGACACGCGAGGCGGGTGGACTAGTGACTTTATGGATTTGCGCGGCGGTTCGCTATTGCGGGCGGACGGCGGATTTTTGATTATGTATTCGCTGGAGGCGATTTCGGAGGTAGGAGTTTGGCGGGCGTTGAAGAGGACTTTGAATCACAACCGGCTGGAAATTCAACCGCTGGAGATGTTTTATCCGTTTGGCGGGAGCGCGCTGAAGCCGGAAGCGGTAGAAATTAACGTTAAGGTGATTTTGATCGGCGACCGGCAGCTTTACGAGATGTTGTACGAATACGAAGAGGATTTTCAGAAAATCTTCAAGGTGAGGGTGGAGTTTGACGAAGAGATGCCGATGAGCGACGGCGTAATCGCCGAGTATGCAGGGCGATTGCGCACGCTATCTGAAAAAGAGGGGCTTTACCCATTCGACCGCGGAGCGTTCGCGGCGATGCTGGAGTACGGAGTTCGCAAGGCAGGGCGGCGGAACAAGGTGACGGCGCGGTTTGTGGACATTGCGGACCTGGCGCGCGAGGCGCACTACGCGGCAGCGGCGGCGGGAGAAAGCGTGGTGCGAGCTGCGCATGTGCGGGACGCGCTGGCTTCAAAGATGGAGCGGCACAACCTGATCGAAACGCGCATCCGCGAGATGATCGAAGAAGGGACGCTGCTCGTCGATGTGACGGGAGAGCGCGTGGGGCAGGTGAATGGGTTGAGCGTGCTGGAAATTGGCGGATATTCGTTTGGGAAGCCAGTGCGGATCACGGCTTCCGCAGCGCTGGGCAAAGCAGGGCTCATCAACATCGAGCGTGAATCGAATTTAAGCGGACGGTTTCACGACAAGGGCGTTCACATCATCGCGGGATATTTGCGGAGCCTCTTTGCACAGGACAAGCCGTTGTCGCTGGCGGCGAGCATCTGCTTCGAACAATCGTATTCGGGAGTGGATGGAGACAGCGCGAGCTCGACGGAAATTTATGCGCTGGCGTCGGCGCTTACCGGACTACCGCTGCGACAGGATATTGCCGTAACGGGATCGATGAATCAGCAGGGAGACATTCAGGCGATTGGCGGAATCAACGAAAAGATCGAGGGATTTTTTGATGTGTGCCGAATTAAAGGGCTGACGGGGACGCAAGGTGTGCTGATGCCGGAGTCCAACGTCGAGGATTTGATGCTGCGGGAAGACGTGATGGATGCGGTAGCGGCGGGAAAATTTCATATTTGGCCGGTGGGAAGAGTCGAGCAAGGGATTGAGATTTTGACCAAGTCGGCGGCGGGACGGCGGAATAGCGACGGCACGTTTGAGACCGGCACGGTTTTTGGATTGATGAACGAGAAATTGACGGAGATGGCGAAAACGCTGAAACAATTCGAGTAGCTTTTCTTCAGAAGTTGCAAACTGCAAAGCTTTCCCCACGGAAGTGAAACCCCAACGAAATCATGTGCTACGGATGCTCCGGTGGAGGGGCGAGGTAGGCCTGCCGATGGTCGACGCGAAAGGCAGGAGCAGGCGGTAGGCCGGAAGCGGCACTGGCAGGATTCGCGTCCAAAGAGACGTTGACACGAACGTCGATCGAGTGGATTTTTCCGTCGTGCGCGGGCGGGATGAAGCCCAGATTATATTCATGGCGGACGAGTTGAGCGATCTGCATAAAAACTTCGGCGAAATCCTTGCTGGTTTCAGGGAAGTAGGCGCGTCCTCCATTGGCATACGCGATGGCCCTTAGCTCTTCATCTGCCTGGGTCAAGGTTTCGTTGACGGCTTGCGTTTTCTCTGGAGCAGCCGAGGTTTTCTTGGAGTGTTTCTTTTCGGCGGGCTGGGAGACCCGTAGCTCGCCGCTGAGAGAGACGGCCAAGAGGCGCACGTCCGTGGATTTTAGGCGAGCCAACAGCTTCTGCGCGGCGGCGGGCGGCGAAGTATCTACGCCAGTGGAGAGCAGGACAAGCGATTTCTTGCCGGGAACGCGCGCCAGCCAGTCGAGCGCGGTGGCTAGGCTGGAGGCGAGATTCAACTGTCCGAAACCGAGATTAAAACGCAACTGGTCCAGGGCGCCGGCGGCGACGGATTTGTCTGGAGTGAAATTGAGGATGGGTTCGGCGGTTTCATCATAGCGAGCGATGGCAACACGGTCGCTGGGAGAGAGGCCATCGAGGAGTGCATGGATAGCTTGAAGATGGCCGCCTTGGAGGAGGTACACGGCGGGACCAGCTTCGATGAGGAGAAGGACCTGAGCAGGCTCGTCGACGCTGAGGAAATCCGTGATGGGCTGCTCAACGCCGTCGTCGAATACTTGAAAATTTTCGCGTCGGAGGCCTCCGACGAACTCTCCGCGAGAATCGGTTACCAGGACGCCGACGCTGACGCGGTCCACGCTGATGTGAATGTCGGGAGACGTCTGGGCAGGTTGCTGCGGAAGTGCGGACGACACAAGCAAGAAAGCGCAAGCGATAAAAAGGACGGCGCGGTATCGATAACAAATAGACATGATGCGAATCCGCATGGTAATCCGGCGGCGGAAGAGACAGAAGCCCCGTCCCACGCGAGGTTTCCAGAACGCGGAACAGGGCTTGCGATTTCTAACGGAAATTGGCCCAAATTATAGCTGAGGCTTGGTCGGAGCGGCGGTCGGTGTAGCCGCCGGAGCCGCGGCTGCCGGAGCAGCGCCCGCTTCCTTGGGGGTAGAAAGGTAGCCGGTGGCCTGGTTCTTGGTGACGTCAAAAACCACGATTTCGTAAGGAGACATTCGCGAGGCGCCTTTGACGTAAAACTGGACGGGCTCGCCAGCAGTTTTGTCCTTTTTTTCGATGCTGCGGTCGTCCACCAAGACGGTCAAGGTATACCTGGATTTCTTGGGGTCCGTTTTGGTGAGTGTTAGCTGAATGGGGCCGACTTTTTGGCCGTGCTTTGATTTCGTGAGGCTGAATTCATAGTAGTTGCGGTCGCCGCGGCGGCGCAACTCTTCGAGGTCGTCGTGGTTGCGAGCGATGAGGCCGCTCATGACGCCTTCGTCACCGGTGACCCGCTCAAGCTTGCCTTTAGTGACTTCGAGATCGCTCTTGGTGGCTTCGATGTCCTTCTTGGCGCCGCCGACTTCGGTGGCTACCGCGCCAATCTGGTCCTGGCTTTCCTTCTTAACCTGAGACAATTGGGCGGTGAGCTTCTGGTCCGAGGCAACCTGTTCCTTACGGATGGCTTCCGCGCGGCTTTTGGCTTGCGCCAACTCCGCGACAGTCATCCCCATCTTTTGTTCCGTAACTTCGATGTGGCCTTTCAAATCGGCAAGACGGGAGTTTGCCTGCTCGAGTTGAGCGGTCAAGACTTTGTTGTTGTCCTGCTCTTTGGCAAGGTTCTGCTCGAGGCGTGAAATCCCGGAGTAACCCACATAGCCGAGCGCAGCAACGGCCACAAAAAGCACGACAAAAAGCGCTGCGATCCAGCGCGGAGTCCCCGTGGATTCGTAACGATACGATTCCTCTGGACTCGGCACATTTGGAGAAATGCTCATTCCCCCTCCTCAGTCATGGCTCCGGGCTGGGTACCGGATGCCTTTGAAATTATCCACTGCAACTCCCGCCGTGTCTACGGCGCGGTCAGCGGGGCTTGGTTCGCCGCCCGTGCGTTTTACCGCCGGCCCCATGGGCAGAAGGAAGCTGCGGCCAGCGAGCGAATATTGAAGTGGTCAAACCGCCACGAGGCGTAAACTCGCCGCGCACCACACACCACTCGGGACGAACAGCTTCGACAATATCATGAAGAATCTTGTTCACGGCATTTTCGTAGAAGATACCAAGATCGCGATAGGCGAGGAGGTACATCTTGAGAGCCTTGAGCTCGATACATTTTTTGCGCGGCATGTACTGGATAGTGATGGTGCCATAGTCTGGCAGTCCAGTTTTTGGACAAACGGAAGTGTATTCGGGAAAGCGCGTGGTGATGATATAACCGGGAAACTGGTTGGGCCAGGTATCGAGCTTTGGCAATCTGGTTTGGATGCCCGCACGGGCGTGGTCCGCTGTGTAGTCCGCCATGACGGTTCCTATTGTACGATGACTTAGAGGCAACAGCCTCTTGCCGAAGCGCGACTCATCCCCTATCCTCTGCACAGGGAACCCTCAGAATCTTTCGATGAACTGCCCAGCGTGTCAAGCCGCAGACTGCCGTCGGTCAAGGCGGCGGTCCGTCTCCGATTATTTGTTCAGCGCCGTGGGTGTCGTTCCGTGGCGTTGTCGTGTTTGCGAGACGCGGTTTCGCTCGCGAGCCCTATCGTTTCGCCATCTTTTGTATGCGCGCTGCGGAATTTGCGGCAACCACGAACTGCAGCGGATCTCCGCGAAGAAAGTTCCAGGAGCGGTGTCTCCGTTGGGCCGCTGGCTGAGGCTGCCCGCAGTGCGATGCGATCCTTGCCGGCATAAGTTTTTCTCGTTGCGGCGGATAATGCCGGGTAACGAATGGAGCAGATAGCGGCGGAAGACAGCGCAACGAAATACTAAGTTCGTATCCAGCCAGACCCATCACTTGGAGCATCAGCTCGGGAAGTTGAAGCATCGCTTTCCCCGTACCGACTGCGGCGTGCCGGTGAAACGGCAACTCCTCCAACTTGACCAGGCACAGAGGATACATGGGAAGGAACGTCCGTCCAGACTAGGAGAAGGGGCGAAGGGGTGAGTAAGAAAGGCCGGATCCTGCGGAATCGGCTAGAATGTTAAAGGTGGCGGTTTGCCGTTGCGCACCGATATACCGTGATTTTCCAAAACGCAGAGCAAGGGTGCTATCACGTTTTTTGCCGGAGCATGCCGGGGCGCCATACGTGGAGGGAGACGATCGAAGAGGACGTCGAGAATATTCGCGAAGCGATCGGGTCCACGTGGAAAGTTCAGTAGAATATGGCTTGCCCCTTCAGCGGAAGACATCTTGAGTAAGGCGATAAAGATTCCGGCGTGACGCCGAAGCTGCCTGCGAGTTCAGCAAAAAACTTGGTTCGTGTTGCCGAGCAATTAGATTTGGTGAAAATGAGCGAGAGCAAGGAGCAGAGGAAAAAATGGCAGAGCGCCCCGTACTTGTTGGACTCGTACCGCAGGCGGTGGTACTCGACCCCGGAGATCAAATCTCCTGGATATCGGATGCGGGGAATCTTCGCGTGGAATTCGACGTCAATCGCTGCCCTTTTTCTTCCAATATTTTTCAGGCGCCGGCGGGTATGCGCCTCTTGAGCGGGCCGCCGCGGGCCGGGCTCAAGGCGGCCACTTACAAGTATCGACTATGGCTGAACGACCAGCTTGTCGGGCAGGGCGAAATCATCCTGCGGGAGAAGTAGCAGGCGGGGAAGAACAGAATGACTGGTGTCCAGCGACCTGCGCTACCCCGCCAAACATAGCTGCTTCCACCACTTCACAGAAGCGAGCAGGATTGCTTTACGCAGCCTAAAAAGACCGTTTGGCACCAACAAGTTCAACTGCTGCGCGTCCTCTACTTCTTGGGTTGCTTGGCGATGATCAGGTTCTTGATTTTTGCATAGGTGGCTGCGGGGACGATCTTCTTGTTCAGAAGGTCGGTCTTCATTTTGTAGGGTCGGCCGTCGATGATTTTCTGAGAATAGGCGTCGCCGATTCCGGGCAGGGCTTTGAGTTGATCTTTCGTCGCGGTGTTGATGTCCAGCAGGTCGCTCGCTTTGGAGGAAGCTTGCGATGCGGCTTGCGCGTTACTGGGCTTGGCCGGCGTGGCATGTGGATGCGAATACGCAACGCTCATTCCCAAAATCACAATCAGAGTCGTCAAAATAACCCTGCTCAGTTGCTTCTTCATTTTGTTCTCCCCTTTTTTCGGATGAAGTCTGCGCTGCTGCTTCTACTGCGTTGTTTCGACTGAGCCGCTTCCACTATGTTGCTTCTCTTTCGCTCCTTCCCCATCGTCGCTAATTTCTTGCAGGCTTGTATCCTGCCTTCATCGCGTCCTGCTCCAACATGTACTTGCCCTTCTTCGTCTTCCCATACCAACGCGATCCCGGCTTGTGATACACGCCAGAGGCAATGTTAACCCACACCGTGCCTGTGGCGCTCTCCATGCGCTTCTCTGGCTTCGCCGCAGCGGAGGAAGTTTGAGTCTTCGAGGATGGGGTTTTCGAAGCTGGAGCGGCCGATTCCGAACTTGTGGACGCGGAAGAGGTGGAAGCTGATTTTGCGGAAGCGGGCTTATCAGCGGAAGGCGAACTTGCCTTTGGTTTCTCCGAACTGCCGGATTGCCCGGTATGGGCCCACGTCATGGCGCTGACGCCAGCGAAGCTGATGACCAGGAAGTAAGCCGCAACGAGGGTCGACGCCAGGAGCAGACTGAGGCCAGGGCCCTTCGCGTCGCGTTTCATGCTATTGCTTCTCATTGAAATGTGGTCCGCTGAAATACAAGGTCGACCGAATGCGGGCATGATGGCGAAGAAATCAGGTGAAGTCAATATCGAAGAGGAACAGTCCGGAGAGGAACCGAATCGCCGGCCAAACGGTCAGGTGGGACGGCAAGCTGGGACGCGACGTGGCCGGTGGTACGCGGCAGATAGTCCGGCGCGAGCAGTTAGTCTGCGGCGGACGCGCTGCGAGGGGCTTCGACCGATTCGGCCAAGCCGCGGCGGACAGGTCCCAGGACGAACGCCGGTACTTCGCGCTCCGGAGGGAGGGAGAGATTGGTGGCCCTGCGGGGAAATTCGGTACGATGATCCAGCTTGAGGCCCTTCTCGCGCAGAAACTCGGCCGAGAAACCCATATCTTCGGCGCGGTCCACGCCCCAAAACCATAGTTTCTCCTCATGGCGCTGGAGGAAGTCCAGGGACTCCTCGAGCTTCTTCATGGCGCGGTCAAAGGAGGAGGCCAGGAAGAAGACGGCCAGATTCCAGGCATGGCGGGGGTAGAAAACTTGGATTCGAACGCAATACTTGCCAGATTGATTGCGTTCCATGCTGCAGCGATAGTCGTTGCGGACGTTGGGTGTACGAGATGGCGTTTTCTTCGTAGTCATAAGATCCTGACGTTCCGGCGGTAAGGGGCCATGGCAGTTTGTATTACGACTTGTCTCGACCTGCGCTTTGAATGGCTCGATGGCAGGGCCGGTTCTGAAACCGACCATTGGGGAGACACCACTAGGCTACCGGGGTGCAGGCGCAAACACAAGCATCCCGAGAATCGATTTTAAGTTACTTATTATCAATGATATAGCCTAGCTTAGATCGGTTAGGCTGCGGAGTTTATCGGGCATCAATTGTAACTTGCCCTCTTTTTTCAGGCGGTCCTCCAAGGCCGTTTGGAAGGCCTCAAAAGCAAGCGAGCGTTTTGCTTGCAGCACCGCATCGGTGATGTCCTTCTTTTGTTTCTCAAAATCGGCGGGATTGGGCTCCTGTTTATCGACCACTTCGTAGACGAGCCAGTTGCTGCCCAGATTGAGAGGCGCTGCGACGTCTCCCGGCTTTAGCTGGAAGGCAGCGGAAAGCTGCTTTCCACTGGCAACATTGGAGATAGAGCCAGCGCGGGCGAACTCGTCGCTGGTTTTGGCATCCAGTCCGAGAGCTTTGGCGGCAGCATCGAATTTCTCTCCGGCTTTGACCCTCTTGACCAGTTCTTCGGCCTTGGTACGAGCTTCCTCGGATGCCTTTTGTTGCTTCAGGTCGGCGATGACTTTGTCCCGAACCTCCTCGAGTGAGCCTTGGTGGGCGGGAAGAATCTGGCTGACGTCGAGGATGAGGTAGCCGCGATCCGTGTGCACGGGCAAGCTCAATTCGCCTTGGCGCAATCGGAAGATAGAATCGCTCAACTTGACGTCTGGCGAATTCCCTAATTCGATCAACGGGTCAGTTGCAGAGACGGGGCGGGTTTCTCCAACGGTCAGGTGATATTGCTTGGCGAGGTCATCGAGCGAAACTTTATTAGATTGGCGAATGGCCTGGGAGAGCTTGTCGGCGATATCGCTGGCCTGTTTGTCGGACTCCGTGAGGAGCAGCGGGGTAAGGATGGAATCCTTGACTTCATCGAAGGATTTGGTGTGCGCGGTCTCTTTGTCGATGATCTTAATGATGTGAAAACCATACTGGGTCTTAACCAGGTCCGAAATGCTGCCTTTGGGAAGCGAAAACGCCACTTTTTCGAATTCGGGGACCGTCTGGCCCTGCACAATCCATCCGAGATCTCCGCCCTTGTCCTTAGTGCCGGGATCTTCCGAATATTTCTTTGCGAGCTCCTCGAAATTCGCACCCTTCTTAACCTGATTCAGAATGTCCTGAGCCTTCTTTTTGATCTCTTCCACTTCGGCGTCGGTCTTGCCCACGGTCAGCAGCAAGATATGCTCGACGTGAACGCGGTTTTGGACTTGATAATCCTGAATGTTCTTTTTGTATTGGGCCTCTAATTGGGCGTCTGAGATGTGGATGTTCTGACGAATTTGGTTTACGTCCACGATGGCGTAGCGCACGACGCGTTTTTCCGGCACTTGATACGTCGCTTTGTTTTTCTCGTAGGCGGCTTTGATTTCGGCGTCATTCAGGGTGATCTTTGCCAGCAGATCTTCCGGTTTGATGAAGGCGTAGTCCAGCTTCACTTTTTCGTTGCGGTAGTTGAATTCTTCCTGGAGCTCTGCAGGCCCTGCGCTGATTCCGTCGGTCACCAGCTTCTGGAACTTTTCTTGCAGCAGGCCGAGGCGAATCGTGTCTTCGAACTGTGACACGGTCATCTGCGTGCGCGATTCGACGAGCGAAGCGTATTGATCCGGAGCGATGGGGACGCCTTGATTGAAGGCGGCGGGAAGTATTAGCCGGATGCGGTCGGCAACCTCATCATTCGAAACGTGGATGCCGAGCTGGACGGCCTCGTACTGCATTTCTTTCTGAAGAAGCTGCTGCCGGAGAATCTGCTGCGCGTAATACGGCACGAGCATGGGCGGCACTTGATTGCGCTGCTTGATCTGGTCGAGCTGCTGGCGAATATCAGCGACAGTGACGGTCTGATCGCCAACCTTGGCCACCACGTCGGTGGACAATTGGGTGGTACCACCCGGACCTGTCGGTACGAGGTAGAGCAACATGCCGCCGGACAATGCCAGGACGACAACGCCGAGCAAGATGCGGGAAAGAAGTTTCTGCTTATTCTCTGAGCTGCCAGCCATCCGCTGAGTCCCCCAAGTTTCCGAGCAAACTTAACATTATAGAAGATAGGTGGCACGCTCCTCAATTAGAATCGTGCGCTGGATACGTCAATGTTAGTCGAACCGGGAAGCGTTAAGCCTCGCCAAAAGCGTGCCGGTGCTGTTCCCGAGTTGGCGAACTAGTTCGAGGATGCGCTGGTATTGGGGATCAATGCGAAGTTTGTTGTAGTTCTTGTTGTGTTGCAAGCCTTGATAGTTCTGTTCGCCAAAGGCCCAGCGCCTCACAAAAATCCTCCTTCGGCGATGTTGGACTTCCGCCCGGAAATCGAACGTCCAGGGAGAACGAAATGCTCTCCAAGGGTCGAACATTACCACGAGTCGTGCTAAAGAACGGTAGGACCGCGATTGAACTTATCGCCCGACTCTCTTCCCAACGGGATGGCAGGAAACGGCCGTAAAAAGTCTTGCCTGTGGCTAGTCCAAGCCGGAGAGTCATTAGAGTTGTCGTCACACCGGGCGCACCAAGGCAAGAGGCGATGGTGTAACATAAGAGCTCGCAATCGATTACCGGATGAAGGGTCAGCGTGGCGGCAGCGATGGAAGGAATGCGAGAGGGCGGAGGCAGAACGTGGCTGGAGAGAATTTGCACGCCCGTACTGGCGCTATTCATGTGTGTTGGCTGGCCGGCGCAGAGCGCAGCCTACGCCGTGCTGTCGCATGAAGCCATCATTGACAGCGCGTGGGATACCAACATACGCCCGTTGCTTTTGAAGCGGTTTCCGCAAGCTACGAGTGACGAACTGAAAGAAGCACACGGATACGCCTATGGCGGCGCCATCATTCAGGACATGGGTTATTACCCGCACGGAAGTAAGTTCTTCAGCAACCTGACGCACTACGTGCGGAGCGGAGACTTTATTTTGGCTTTGCTGCGCGATTCCAAGGATATCGACGACTACGCTTTTGCGCTCGGTGCGCTGTCTCATTACGCCGCGGACAACGACGGCCACCAGATCGCCGTGAATCTCTCGGTTCCCCTTCTTTATCCCAACCTGAAAAAGAAGTATGGCGACGTAATTACTTATGAACAAAACCCGCTGGCGCACGTCAAAACGGAATTTGGATTCGATGTTCTGGAGGTAGCGCAGGGACGCTACGCTCCCGCCAGTTACCATGACTTCATCGGCTTTGGGGTTTCCGTTCCGCTGCTGGAACAAGCGTTTCAAGAAACGTATGGCTTGGATCTCAAGAGCGTCCTCACGAACGAAGCTGAAGTGCTTGGATCTTACCGATATGATGTCAGCCAGCTTCTCCCCAAAGCAACTCGCATTGCCTGGAGCCTGAAGAAAGACGAAATCATGAAGGACGAGCCGGGGATAACGAAACGGAAGTTCCTCTACAATCTTTCGCGTGCGAGTTACCAAAAAAACTGGGGGAAAGAATATAAGCGGCCGACTTTTTGGGAAAGATTTCTTGCTTTTCTTACCAGGATTCTCCCAAAGATAGGTCCGCTCAAGGTGCTGCAGCTACGGACGCCTACGCCCCAGTCGGAACGCATGTTCGAAGCCAGTTTCACCTCGAGCCTGCATCGCTACCAGAAGCTGCTGGAGGCGGAAAGCACCGGCCACCTGGAACTGCCCAACGACAATTTTGACATCGGTGAAAAAGCTGGTCCCGGAAAATACTGGCTCAACGATGAGACACAAGGAGAGTTGCTCGACGCGCTGGCAAAGCAAAACTTTAGCGGCGCTTCGACAGAGGTTCGCGCCGAGCTCTTGAGATTCTTCGCGGATCCGAATGCGCCTTATTCGATCAAGAGCAAGCCAAAAGTGTGGGCGAAAGTGCAGACTGAGCTCGAAGAATTGAAGAAGTTGCCATCGCCGGCGGCGGTCAGCGATGCCGCTGAACCCTTGCGACAAAGTACTGGCAAAGATCCCGAAATGAAACCTCCTTTTGAGTAATATGCTCGTCAGCGCCGCTTTTGCGAACGATGTGTTGGCGCGACGGACCGATTACGAGAATTCCCCCGCGCGCCTTACAAACGAAGAATCGCAGTGTCATCCAAGAAACCACGCCATTGGCCTTTGCCTTTTGCCAGCCGGGCTTGGCAATTTCGGTGCCTATCGTCCACAACCCGGAAGTTAACGCGCTTCAAGTGAGCAGGGCCGTGGGAAACCGCGCTGATGCGCGTATCATCGAACCCTGGTGATGACCAAACTTAACGCATTTCGAAAGCGGAGCTGTGTGTTTTTCCCTGCGATTGCTATTGCTTTGACAGGCGCTCTCTATCCCGGGACTCCGCTGGCACCTGCAAGCACCGCCGCAGGGCAATCTTCCGTAGCGAGCACGCCGACGTTTTACCGCAACGTGCTGCCGATTTTGCAGGAACGCTGCCAGATTTGCCATCGTGCCGAGGGCATAGCACCGATGCAATTCGGAACCTATGAGCAGACGCGGCCATACGCAGCGGCGATTGCGGCGGCGACGCGGAACAAATCGATGCCGCCGTGGTTTGCCGATCCGCGCATCGGGCACTTTTCAAATGATCCTTCGCTTTCGCCGGGACAAATTGCGGCGCTAGCAACTTGGGCAGAAGCCGGCGCGCCCGCCGGGAATCCGAGCGACGCGCCGAGGCTGCGGCGTTGGGCGGTGCGCTGGAGCATACCGGAGCCGGACTTGATTTTGAAAATGCCGACGGCTGTGCCAATTCCGGCGAGCGGCGACGTCGAATACACGTACGAGATTGTGCCGAGTGGATTCAAGGAGGACCGCTGGGTGCGGGCGGTGGAGATTCTTCCGCTGCTTCGCGCGAACGTGCATCACGCTGTGGTGTACGTGCGGCCGCCGAATTCGAAATGGATGCAGCACGCGCCTGTGGGCGTGCCGTTCACCGCCTCCACGCTGAGCGATCCCGATGATCGTCGCAGCGCGAATTGGACGGATAGCGATGTTCTGCTGGTCTACGCGCCGGGGAGTTCGCCAGACAACTTGCCGGACACGATGGCAAAGTTCATCCCTGCCGGCTCCGATCTGGTTTTTCAAATGCACTACACGACCAACGGGCACGCGGGCAGCGACCGAACCAGCGTCGGCCTGATTTTTTCGAAGCGAGCTCCCGCGCAGCGCGTGCTGACATTGCAGCTCACAAACGATCATTTTGTGATTCCTCCGGGAGCGCCGGATTACCGCGTGGAGGCGGATGGAACTCTGCCGAACGAGGCTGTGCTGCTCAGTTTTTTTCCGCACATGCACCTGCGAGGAAAAGAATTCGAGTACAACATCATCCACAAGGCTAAGGATCCCGGCGAAAGGCCGGACCAGGAAATTGAACCGCTGCTGGACGTCCATTATCATTTCCACTGGCAGATGAGCTATCAGCTCGCCGAGCCGCGTTTGCTGAAAGCGGGCACCGAGCTGCAGGCCGTCGCGTGGTTCGACAATTCGCGCGAAAATCCGCACAACCCGGACCCGGATGCCGCGGTTCGCTGGGGCGAGCAGACCTACGACGAGATGATGGTGGGCTTCTTTGACGTGGCCGTCGCAGCGGGCATGGACAAACGCAGCTATTTTATCCGGCATTGAAGAACTCGCGCCGGAACATCTGGAAGAGCAGGAGCGAATATGGAAATCCGCAGCGAGTACGTACAACTGAGCGTGAATGACGGCACGACCATGCGCGCATGGACGGCGCGGCCAAAAGAAGAAGGCGCGCATCCCGGTTTGCTGGTGTTCCAGGAAGCTTTCGGCGTGAACGCTCATATCCGCGACATTGCGGGGCGCTTTGCGCGGGAAGGATTTGTCGCCGTGGCCCCGGAGCTTTTCCATCGCACTGGCGCGGGATTCGATGGCCGCTACGATGACATTTCCAGCGCCATGCCGCACATGAAGGCGCTCGCTGATGCTTCGATGGCGGCGGACTTGCGGGCTGCGCACGACTGGCTCCGCGGTGCGATTGGGGCAGAGCTTCCGGTCTTCTCGATTGGCTATTGCATGGGCGGACGGGCATCGTTTTTGGCGGCGATCACGTTGCCGCTGGCGGGAGCGGTCTCTTACTATGGCGGCGGGATCGCACCGAGTGCGACGAATCCAGGGTTGCTCGGCCGGGCGAGCGGAATCCAGGCGCCGCTCTTGCTTTTCTGGGGCGGCCGGGACAAGCACATCCCGCCCGAGCAGGTGCGCGCGGTTAGCGATGCGCTTCGCGCCGCAGGAAAAAACTTCGTGAACGTCGAAATTTCCAATGCCGATCACGCCTTCTTCTGCGACGCACGCGCCAGCTATAGCCCGACGGCAGCCTTGCTGGCATGGCCGCTGACACTGGCCTTCCTTCGCCCGCAATCGACGTGAAAGCAAAACCGGAGAACCGTCAAAACCGCTGACCGGGCCCGGGAATTCGCCAGCTGGCCACTTGGACGACCACCCCTGGCCGCAGGGCTAGGATGCACAACCGCTATTTGCAGTTTAACCACCGCAAGATGCACCAGCCGTCCACGTTCTAATTACTGTGCTAGATTTTAAGATTGGCGGAATTGCCGCGCGGATACCCGTGAATACACAGACACCATACGACCCGAACCACCCGAAGATAAAGCGCGTGGAAGTGTATTGGCATACGGTGACGTACAAGACCGTGGCTGTTTACGTCGTTCTGCTT
Source organism: uncultured Acidobacteriota bacterium (assembly GCA_963753745.1). Classification (GTDB taxonomy): domain Bacteria; phylum Acidobacteriota; class Terriglobia; order Acidiferrales; family UBA7541; genus Acidiferrum. The sequence goes on along the minus strand of CAVWDX010000010.1, from coordinate 207,299 downwards.
ACGGCGATTATTCTTGCAGCGGTCTACCTGATTGATCCAAACATATATAGCGCCGCGATCGACAAGTTTAGCAGAACCATCGGAAGCGACGGGGATACGCCGCCCATTTCGCTGACGCAGGCGAAGTTCGTAAACCTCGACGGAAAAGTACAAGTGAAGAAAGTCAACTCCGTGCAGTGGGTGGACGCGGATTTTCATACCACACTGGACAAGGGCGATCAAATCCAGACTTCGGCGGATGGCGCAGCGCGGATCACCTTTGCCGACGGCACAACGTACACGGTGAAGTCCGGGACCTTCATCACCGTTGAAGAGAATTCGATGGGGCGCGAAAAGCCATCGAGTTCGGGAGTGCGCATCAACACCGGGCAAGTGGATCTAAGGACGCCGAACTGGTCTTCGCCTGATTCGAAAGCCGCGGTCAGCGTCGAGGACACCGTGGCGCAAGTGCATTCGAACAGCCATGCGGATGTAAAAGCGGACCCGGCGCACAAACAAGACGAGATCGTGGTCTCCAGCGGCAGCGCGGAAGTGCAGCGCGGCCAGGAAAAGGTGGAGATCGGGCAGTACCAGAAGGCAACTTTCTCCACGAGCGGACCCATTACGAAGTCCGATGTGCTTGCGCCGCCGGATCTGATTTTGCCGCGCAACTTCGAGCCGCTGATCGTTGAGAATCCGAAAATGGCGTCCGTCCATTTCGAATGGAAGCCCGTGTCCGAGGCTGTCACTTACACGCTGCGAGTCAGCGCGACCGCGATGTTTACCAGAACGGTGAAAGAAATTCCTGGAATTTCAGGAACCGAGGCGGACGTCACAGGGCTCGACGCGGGCGATTACTTCTGGACGGTCACTGCGGTGAATGCGAAGAAGGAAACCAGCGAAGTCAGCGAATCGTTCCGCTTCACGCTGGTCGCGCAGGGAAAAACTCAGGAGATGTTGCTGGAGATTACCGGGACACAGATTCATGGCCGCGTCGTCGAAATTATCGGCAAGACGGAGCCGGGAGCGGCGTTGCTCGTAAACGGCCAGCCAGTGCCCATCATCGCGCCGGATGGCACCTTTCGGCACTTTACCGAGCCGCTCGAGCCTGGCCAGCATACTATCGTAGTTATTGGGGAAAATCGGCGCGGTGGGACGGCGCAGCAGAAGGTGCCCATCGTTGTGCCAAGATAAAAGTTTCGAACGATGATCGTTTTTCGATCTCGGAAGAAAAAAGACGCAGGCGCGACTTTGCGCCGGTCGCCAAGTCCGTGGACAATGGTCTGGATGGCCGCAGGGCGGTAGAAAGAGACCGTCCGGCTGATTTGCGGCGCGTTGTCGGCAGGACGGCGGAGAGGTCTTCTCCGCGGGGGGCGGGGGGATGAATAAGAACGGTTACAACCTGAGGTCGGTATTTAGTTTGTTTTCCTCCGACCTGGCCATCGATCTGGGAACCGCGAACACGCTGGTGTTCTCGGCCGGCAAGGGTATTGTCGTGAACGAGCCCTCGATCGTGGCTATCAATAAGTCCACTGGCGAAGTGGTGGCCGTCGGCCGGGAAGCCAAAGAGATGCTGGGCCGGACGCCGGGAAACGTTGTCGCCATAAAGCCGATGAAGGACGGCGTCATCGCCGACTTCAAAGTCACCGAAAAAATGCTGACGTATTTTATTCAGAAGGCGCACAACCGCCGCGTGCTGGTGCATCCGCGAATCGTCATCGGAGTGCCAAGCGAAATCACGCCGGTGGAAAAGCGAGCTGTGCAGGACTCCGCGTATCGCGCAAGAGCCAGCGAAGTTTATCTTGTCGAGCAAGCCATGGCTGCGGCCATCGGCGCCGGCCTTCCCATCGAAGAACCTTCCGGCAACATGGTCGTGGACATCGGTGGAGGCACGACGGATATCGCGGTCATCTCAATGAGCGGCATCGTTTATTCGCGTTCGGTGCGCGTAGCCGGGAACGAGATGGACGAAGCGGTGATGCAGTATTTGAAGAGAAAATACAACCTGCTCGTCGGCGAGCGCACCGCGGAACAGATCAAGATGGAGATCGGTTCGGCGTATCCACTCGAGAAGCCACTGACGATGGAAGTGAAAGGCCGCAACCTGATTGAAGGCGTGCCGCGGACAGTCACGATTGATGACAGCGAAATTCGGGAAGCGCTCAGCGAATGTGTCGCGACGATTCTGAATGCCGTGCGCGTGGCATTGGAGCGCACGCCTCCGGAGCTTTCCGCGGACATCAGCGACCGCGGCATCGTGCTGACCGGTGGCGGCGCGCTGCTGAAGAATCTCGATAAACGCATCCGCGAAGAGACTGGGCTGCCCGTTTCCATCGCCGATGACCCGCTGGCTTCCGTGGTCCTCGGGACCGGCAAAATGCTTAGCGATTTCCGGTTGTTGCGCCAGGTTTGTATCGACTGACGAATTTTTTGGAATTGACGCGATCGCAGAAATTTTGAACCGCACAGGCAAGGTCTGTGCTACTGGATTCCATGGTCGGCATCCCCTCTCGACATAGATCGCTGTTCCTGCTTGGAGGCGTCGTGCTCCTGCAGGTGCTCTTGCTGGCCGTGCAGGTCAAGCGCGACTCACAGGGCCGGCTGATTCGCGTCTGGACGGTTGGCGCAGTGTCTCCGTTCGAGCGCGCGGGCGCCCACGGCATCAGCCACATCCGCGATACCTGGAACCACTATTTTGCGCTGCAAAACACTTCGCGCGAAAATGAAGAATTGAAGCGCGAAAACGACGCTCTGAAACTGCAGATCACCCAGCTCCAAGGCAAAGCCGCGGAAGCCGACCGTCTTGCCGTTTTGTTGAAGTTCCGCCAGACGAGTGTGGATGTTCCAATGGTCAGCGCGCGAGTGATCGGCGGCGGCGCGGACTCCGCCAGCCAGACCGTCTACCTGGACCGCGGCGCTCGCGACGGCATCCGCCGCAACATGGGCGTCATCACGCCGGACGGCGTGGTTGGCAAAGTGATCGAGTCCTACAAGGACACCTCGCAGGTGCTCTTGCTGACCGATAAAGACAGCGGCGTCGGCGCAATGTTGGTTGATTCGCGCATTCAGAGTCCGGTCGGCGGCACAGGCGAACCGCTGCTCATCATGAAGTACATCCCCAACGATGACCCTGTAAATTCCGGCGAGCGCGTGGTCACTAGCGGAATGGATCGTATCTTTCCGCGGGACTTGCCCGTCGGCACCATCGCGGATATCAAGCCGGGGAATCCGTTCAAACAGATTCACGTGCGTCCCGCCGCGAATCTTCAGCGGCTCGAAGAGGTCTTCGTCCTGCTGACTATGAAGCCGCTCGAGATAAAGCAGGACTCCGGAGCACCTAGTTCAGAAACACCGGCTGCCGCTCCTTCCGCTTCGACCGCCAAACCTGGCCCACCCGAGAAACCATGAACGACGCTTTCGACATTCGCGGAAGCGAGATGCACATTGAAGTGCATAAGTTCCGCGCAGGCGCCATCGTTTTCACAGCGGCCTTTGCGCTCGTCTTGCAGGCATTTCTGCCGATTTATTTTCCGAAGGCTGGAATTCTGGATCTGCCCTTGCTGATCACCATCTATTTCGGCCTCAGCCGGCGAAATCCTTCCACGGGATTGCTTTTGGGAATGATCATCGGCATTTTACAGGACAGCCTGAGCGGCCCTACGGTTCCTCTCGGTCTTTACGGCATTGCCAAAACCGTGATCGGCTACCTGGCTTCCTCGATCGGCGCGCGACTGGATACGGAGCATCCTGCGGCGCGCTTTGCCTTGACTATCGCTTTTTTCGCCGTTCATCAAGGCATTGTTGCTTTGACGGAGCGCCTGCTCCTTTCTCAGCCCGAGCCGTGGTTAACCATGCATCTGGGCGCCGCCGCCCTCATCAACGCTCTTGTCGCTGTTTTTCTCTTTATGCTCCTCGACCACCTCCGCAAACCTTCGTAGCCGTCACGAACCTAGTAGAAATTGTTCGAAGTCTTCGTAGGAGCTGGACATCGGCAACGACAACTTGTCGCGTTTCAAGTAGGCGGCGAGGCGCTCGGGGAGCGGCGGCGCTGTGCCGATGGCACGCATCACCACATCGGCGAATTTCGCGGGATGCGCTGTGGCTAGCACCAATCCTTGCGCCGGCTCGGAATGCTCACGCTTGTAAGCTTCCCAGCCGAGGACGCCCACCGCTGTATGCGGATCGGCGATGTAGCCAAAGCGCTCGTAGATGGATTTCATTTCCTGCAGCGTTTCGTCATCCGTCGCGGCATGTCCCCAGATCTCGCGGCGCACGTACTCGAGCCGGCCGCGGCACAAATCCAGCAAGCGCGGAAAATTGTTGGGGTTGCCGACGTCCATGGCGTTCGAAAATGTCTGCGTCGCCGGGTGCGGCTGAAATACTCCGGACCGCAGATATTCAGGTACGACATCGTTCGCGTTTGTGGAAGCCACAAACATCGCCACCGGCAAACCGATGCGCTTTGCGAAAAGCCCGGCCGTCAAGTTACCGAAATTCCCGCTGGGCACGGACACAATCAGGGGCACCGAAGCGACCGGCAACTGGCGGTACGCCGCCACGTGATAAAAGATCTGCGGCAACAGCCGCCCGATGTTGATTGAATTCGCCGAAGTCAGAAACGCGCGTTTGTTCAGCTCGACGTCCGAAAACGCCTGTTTCACAAGCCGCTGGCAATCGTCGAAACTGCCCGCCACTTCTAGCGCGGTGATATTTTCGCCCAGCGTCGTGAACTGCTTTTCCTGCGCTTCGCTTATGCGCTTCGATGGATAAAGAATCACGACGCGAATTCCCGGCACGCCGAGAAATCCATGCGCCACGGCGCTTCCCGTATCGCCGGAAGTCGCTACCAGAACCGTGAGCGGCCGCGTTTCTCCGCGCACAAAGTAGCCCATCAATCGCGCCATAAACCGTGCGCCAAAATCCTTGAACGCGAGCGTGGGGCCGTGAAACAACTCTAGAATGTGCAGTCCGGGCGAGAGCGACACCAGCTTGACCGGAAAATTGATAGCCTCCGCAACAATTTGCCACAACACTTCTTCCGGCACATCCGGCGTGGCGAAGGGCCGCACCACGCGAAAGCAAACTTCCGTGAACGGCAATCGGCGAAACTCTTCGAGTTCCTGCGGCGAACGGCGCGCAATCTCCGCCGGCATATAAAGGCCGCCGTCCGGTGCAAGTCCGCGCAGCACCGCGCCGCGCAGCGAGGTCAGCGCAGCTTTGCGGCCCGTGCTCCGGTACCTCATCGTGTGCGCTCAATCTGGCCACGGATCTTCGAAAGAAACGCCGCCGCATCAAAGGCCGGATCGCGCAACTGGGCCACCTGCAGGGTGCAGTGCGCCAACGCTTCGTAGCTCTGCCGCCGCGCTGAGATCAGCGTGGGATAACAGCGCGCCACCGTCTCACGCGCCGTTTCACCCCTCTTCGGTTGAAAAGCCCCGCGCCAAAGCACCGGTTTGGGGTCGCTCAAATAGCGTTCGATCAATAGCTGCTGCTCTTCCGCCGACGCCGCGAGATACACGATAGTCATTCGCCGCCGCAAGCGAAGGAGCAAGTTATTTCCCGTGTGGATCACACTGCCCGTGGTGTCCAGCACCAGCGGCCTTCCGGACGCGTGTTCCAGTCCCGTGAGCACTTCGCCCAGTGTGTGGATTTCTTCCTCGAGATACTGCGCCTCGCGCTCCGCATACTTCGGATTGTCCGGCCAGCCCATCCACGCCGCTACGCCGTTGATTCCGGAATACCCGCCCGCCGCAAGACGCGACGCCAGCTTCTCCTCGATGAGGTCATCGCAGGAAATGGTCGTCCAGCCTTCCGTTGCCAGCTTTTTTGTCCAAAAGGATTTTCCAGCGCCAGACATCCCAACAAGCGCCAAACGCAAGGGCAAGGAAGGTTCGCTTTGCATGAGAACAGTCCAAATACGATAACGCGTGCGCTGTCCGCCGAGCAAGCCTTGGCACTGACTTTCGCCGCGCGAGAGAAGCATTTGTAGCAGGTGCCCTCCCGCAAGTGTTAGGATACGGCGAAATGAAAATCTCAATGAAGTTTCGTCTCTCTCTAGCTACTTCTCTCGTGTTAACGCTGCTCGCCGCCGCCACGTGCATGGCCCAGAGCGCGCCGGTATTCCGTCTCGATGGCGGCAATTCCACGTATGCGTTCGGCGTGAACGAGCGCGGCGAGTTGCAGCCCCTCTATTGGGGCGGGCGCCTCGGCGAGCACGATAGCCTTCCTCCCGCGCATTCCTTTCCGGAAATGGCTTCGTTTGATTCGTCCTACTCCACCACGCCGCAGGAGTATGCAAGCTGGGGCGCGGGACTATATACGGAGCCCGCTCTCAAAGTAACGCTTGCCGACGGCAATCGCGATCTGGTGCTTCATTTTGTCAGTGCCGCTCCGAAGGGTCCGCAAGCGGTCGATGTACTTCTAAAGGATATTTCCCGCGAGATTTATGTGACGCTGCATTACTCGATGGACTCGGAGACCGGAATTCTGGCGCGCTCCTCGGTGATCGAAAACCGCGAAAAGCAGCCGGTGGTGATCGAACAAGCCGCCGCCGCGCAATGGACGTTGCCTCCCGCGCGCTACACGCTGAGCTATCTGACGGGCCGCTGGGCCGGAGAGTGGTCGCTGAATCAGGAGCCCATACTCGGCGGAGCGCGCGTCATTGAAAGCCGCCGCGGAACCACCGGCCATCAGGCCAATCCGTGGTTTGCGATATCCCGCGACGATGGCCACATGTCTGTAGGCCCGTTTGCCGCGGGCGAAGAACGCGGCGAAGTTTGGTTCGGCGCGCTGGCCTGGTCGGGTTCCTGGCGGATCACCATAGAACATACCCAGCTGGATACGGTGCGGGTGACGGGCGGCTTCAATCCTTTTGATTTTGGCTACAAACTGAATCCCGGCGAACATCTGGAGACGCCTGTTTTTTACGGCGGCTATTCCGATCACGGCCTTGGCGGAGCTTCGCGCCTGTTGCATCGTTATGAAATCGCGCGCATCTTGCCGCATGCTCCGGAACCCAAGCCGCGCCCCGTGATTTACAACTCGTGGGAAGCCACTGAATTTAACGTGAACGAAGCCGGCCAAATGGCGCTTGCCGAAAAGGCCGCATCCATCGGCGTCGATCGATTTGTGATGGACGATGGCTGGTTTGGCCAGCGCAAGGACGACCACGCCGGACTCGGCGACTGGTACGTGAACAAGGAGAAATTTCCTCACGGCCTCAAGCCGCTTATCGACAAGGTGCATTCGCTCGGCATGGATTTCGGGTTGTGGGTCGAGCCGGAAATGGTCAATCCCGATTCCGACCTCTATCGCAAGCATCCTGACTGGGTTTTGAATTTCGCGGGGCGGCCGCGTTCCGAATCGCGCAACCAGCTTGTGCTCAATCTGGCTCGTCCGGATGTGCGCGACTACGTCGAAGGATTTCTCGATAAACTGCTCACGGAAAACGACATCGCCTTTCTCAAGTGGGATTACAACCGTAACTGGGCGGAGCCAGGCTGGGATCAGGTTCCCGTCGACGAGCAGAAACGTGTCTACGTTGACTTCATCCGCAATCTCTATTCGATTCTTGCAGAGCTGCGCAAGAAGCATCCCAAAATTGAAATTGAAAGTTGTTCGGGAGGAGGCGGCAGAGTCGATCTGGGGATTTTGCGTTATGCCGATGAGGTCTGGCCATCAGATAATACCGATCCCTTCGACCGTCTATCGATGCAGGATGGCTTCACCTACGCGTACACGCCGCAAATCATGATGGCTTGGGTCACCGACTCGCCGCACTGGCTCAACAAACGCTCGACCTCGCTCACCTACCGCATGCTCAGCTCCATGCAAGGGTCCCTGGGCATTGGCGCCAATCTCAACCATTGGAACGCCGAGGACTTTGCCACGGCCAAGCGGCTCATCGCCGCGTATCACGCTGTGCAACGAACGATTGTGCGCGGCGATCTCTACCGGCTTATTAGCCCGCGCGATGGCAGCGAATTTTCGTCCACCGAAACGGTCTCGAGCGACAAAAATCAAGCCGTAGTTTTTGCCTTCGCCAACGCCACGCAGGAAGGCCGAGGCCTTCCCTTGCTGCAACTCGAAGGCCTCGATCCGACCGCCGAGTACAAGCTGGGCTGGATCGAAGGCAATGCGCAGCCGGGAATACTCGCGAGCGCCTCAGGCGCGTGGTGGATGCACCACGGAATCCAGCTCGAACTTCGCGGGGATTATCAAGCTGCCGCCTTCCGGCTGGATCGCCAGTAACCGGCTCGCAGCGGTCCGGTTCCTTATCCCTCGCAAGTTTTCTTGCTGCTCCAGAAGATTTTACGGAACATTTCCCTCCCCTAAACGTCTTATGGATGTAAGGGGACCTCCATGAAAGAAAATCGAGAAAATCCCGGAGATCTGCTCCAGGGAACGCTGGACCTCCTGATTCTGAAAGCCTTGGCCCGCGGGGCCATGCACGGCTACGGCGTGGCCGAGTGGATTCACCAGACTTCAGATGACGTTCTAAGGGTCGAGGAAGGCGCGCTCTATCCCGCGCTCCATCGCCTCGAGCTGCGCGGCCTGCTCTCTGCTGAATGGGGCATTTCAGACAACAATCGCCGCGCCAAGTATTACTCCCTGACTGCGGCGGGACGAAAACAGTTGGCGCAAGAAACCGAATTCTGGCAGCGGATGTCCGGGGCAGTAGCGCGAATTCTGCAAACGGCGTAACCCTGGCGGGAGAAGACCATGTTCTCGCAGTGGATGAACAAATCATGGCTTCGGTTGAAGTCAATCTTCTGGCGAGCGTCGCTGGATCGCGATCTCCAAGACGAAGTCTCCTTTCATCTCGCCATGCGCGAACAGCAGAACCGTCTCGCCGGAATCGACCCCGAAGAAGCCCGTTATGCGGCCCATCGTCAATTCGGCAACACGACTAGTTTGAAAGAAAGGACCCGTGAAATGTGGACCTTCGTCTCGCTCGAGTCGCTCTGGCAGGACTTGCGTTTCTCCGTTCGCATGCTCCGCAAGAATCCCGCGTTCACCGCCGTCGCGGTGCTCACGCTAGCTCTCGGCATCGGCGCAAACACGGCGATCTTTTCCGTTGTTTACGCGGCTTTGCTTCGTCCCCTTCCGTACACCGAGCCGAGTCGCCTCATTACGTTGAGCGAAGTTCGCCCCCAAGCGGATCTCTCCGTCCAGCAGCAAGCCCAGTTCTGGAACTCCTCGTACCCGGACTTCCTCGATTGGTCGCGGCAATCCCACGCATTCCAATCGCTGGCCGGGTTCAGCGGCGACGGTTTCGTCCTTCGAACTTCGGGAGAGCCGCGGTTGATCTCCGGCGCGCAAGCCACCACCAATTTTTTCTCCACGCTCGGCGTCAGGCCTTTCCTCGGCCGCGATTTTGCGACTGGCGAGGATACTGCGTCCGGCCCCAAGGTGGCCATCCTGACCTACGGCTTTTGGATGAGCCAGTATGGCGGCGATCCGGGGGTCATCGGGCGCTCTCTTCAGCTCGATGCCAATAGCGTCATCGTTGTCGGCGTTCTTCCCCGGGAATTTGATTTCGCCCCGCAAGGCACCGCGGATATTTGGGTGCCGATGCATCTTTCGCAGGATTTGGCCACGCGCCGCAATTTGCGTTGGATGCCCGTCGTCGGCAGGCTCGCTTCCGGCGTGTCCCCAAAACAAGCCGAAGCGGAGATGTCTTCGATCAACGCACACCTCGCCTCGGAGTATCCAAAGGAAAACGGCTCGATCCAAATCGTCATGATCCCGCTGCGGGATCGCATCGTCAGCGGCGTTCAGCCGTTGTTGTTGATATTGTTCGGCGCGGTCGCTCTTGTCTTGCTCATCGCGTGCGTCAACGTCGCAAGTTTGTTCTTGGTTCGCGCATCGAGCCGCAAGAGAGAATTCGCCTTGCGCGCGGCCCTAGGTGCTGGGAGGGGCCGGCTAATCTCTCAGCTACTGGCCGAAAGCTTGATGCTCTCGATTGCCGGCGCGGCCCTCGGTCTTCTCTTTGCGCGTTGGGGCACGGCGCTCCTGATCGCGGCCGTGCCGCAATCGCTGCTCGCCAACGCAACTTTCTTTCGTTACGCGCACACCAATCCCGTTGTTCTCGCTTTTCTTTGCGCCGTTGCAATTTTCACGGGCATCGCGTTCGGTCTCGCGCCGGCGCTCCAGGTCACCCGGGGAAGCGCGGCCGACTCCCTGAAAGAAGAGTCACGCGCCTCTGCCAGCGCGGCGCGGAGCCGGCTGCGGAGCGCGTTTGTCATCGCGGAAATTGCATTTTCGCTGGTCCTGCTGGTCGGCGCCGGGCTAATGGTGAAGAGCCTTCTTGTCCTACTTCATCGCGATCTGGGGTTCGAGCCGCGGAATCTTCTCACTTTCAGCGTAAACCTTCCCTCCGCTGCCTATCCGAAGGATCCCGACGCGACCCGCTTCGATCGTGAATTTTCGGACCGTGTTCGCGCTTTACCAGGCCGATTGGAAATCGCCCACGCGATGATCGTTCCCCTCAGCGGCTCCGGAGGCACGATCCGCTTCTTGATTGAAGGCCGCCCGATGACCGTCGGGCAGGAATACGAATGCAATATCAACGACATCACGCCCAATTATTTTCCCGTGCTGAGGATTCCGCTGGTCGCTGGGCGATTCTTCAACACTTCCGATGATTCTGAAAACACTGCGCCGCATGCCATCGTAAATCAGTCGTTCGTCGACCATTACTTCCACGGCGAAAATCCCCTCGGCAAGCGCTTCAAATTCACGTATTCCGATAAGCAGCCGTACCGCGAAATCGTGGGCGTCGTGGCCGACATCACGGATGCGGCGCTCGACAAGGAAACTCAGGCGGGGATTTATCTGCCGTTTCTTCAGGATCCGAGCCCTTTCCTCAACTACATCGTACGCGCCTCCGGCAATCCCGCCTCCGTGACAAATTCGCTTCGTGTCGCATTGCGGGAGCAGGACTCGCAGTTGGTCCTTCAACAACCGCAGAAGATGGAAACCCTTATCGCCGAGTCGCCCTCCGTTTTTCTGCGCCGTTATCCCTCTTACCTGATTGGGAGTTTCGCTGGACTGGCATTGATCCTCGCCGTCGTTGGCCTCTACGGCTCGATCTCTTACTCCGTCTCCCTGCGCACCCGCGAGTTGGGCGTTCGTATGGCTCTGGGCGCCCGCCAGAATGACGTGTTGCGGCTTATTCTGAGCGACGGCGCACGCCTTACGTTGCTGGGCATCCTCTGCGGTTTGGTCGTCGCACTAGCGATGATGCAACTTGTGCGCAGCCTGCTTTATGGGGTGAGCCCCACGGACCCCATCACATTTGTGGCCGTGTCCCTGTTGATCGGAGTCGTTGCTCTTGCCGCGTCGTACATTCCGGCGCGCCGCGCCACGCGAGTCGATCCTATGGTCGCGCTGCGCTACGAATGATGTCTCCGCGGAACCGCTTATCGGAGCGGCATGCGCGAGCAGAGAAATCGTGATGAGCATTTGAAGAAGGAATCCATGCAGAGCCGAAGAAGTCAATTTTGGTTGCGCCTCAAGACTTTATTCCTCCGCAAGAAATTGGATCGCGACCTGGAAGAAGAGCTCGCCTTTCATTTAGCTATGAAGGAAGAGAGAAATCTTGCCGCCGGCATGGAGGCGGACGACGCGCGCTACTCCGCCCGCCGTCAATTTGGGAACAAAACTAGCTGGAAAGAAAGGACTCGTGAAATGTGGACCTTCGTATCGATCGAGACGCTCTGGCAGGATCTTCGCTACTCCGTCCGCAGGCTTCGCAAGAATCCGGGCTTCACGTTCGTCGCCGTGCTCACGCTCGCTCTCGGCATCGGCGCCAACACCGCGATCTTCAGCGTAGTCAACGGCATCCTCCTCAACCCCCTTCCTTACAAGGATCCAAAGCAACTCGTCGCCATGAAGCAAAACGATTCGCTTATGAACATCATCGATATCCAGCGGCTGACTCGCACATTCTCCGAGGGCGGCGGAATCAATCTCGCTCAGATGGACTACACCAGCGGCCCGGAGCCAGTCCAGATTCACGCGGGTTACGTCAACGCTGGCCTCCTTGAAACTCTCGGCGTTCCCCCTCTGCTCGGCCGTATCATCTCGCCGGAAGAAGACGTCAAAGGCGGCCCCCGCGTCATCGTCGTGAGCTATTCCTTCTGGCAAAACTTCCTGAACGGCGACCCGCATGTCCTCGGAAAAATTGTCACGCTGACCGGAAACGACTACACGGTAATTGGCGTGATGCCAGCCGGTTTTGCTCCCCCTGAAGAGCACGCGGACATCTATGTCTCTCTGTGGGTCGCCTACCCGGATGCCGCTCCCTACCGCGGCGTGCATTTCATGCGCACTTACTGGCGTTTGAAGCCGGGTGTGACGCTCACCCAGGCGCAAGCTGACATCTCCACCATCGATGCCACTCTCGCAAGGCAATACCCTGACAACGAAAGAACTCGTAAGACATTGCTGATTCCACTCCACGATTTCCTTGTTCGCGATTCTCGCACTGCGCTGCTCGTGCTTTTCGGAGCCGTAGGATTCGTTCTGCTGATTGCCTGCTCTAATTTCGCTGGACTGCTCATCGCTCGCAATGTCGCGCGGCGCCAGGAGCTCGTCATTCGCGCCGCTCTCGGCGCGGGTAAGGCGCGGCTAATTCGTCAGGCGCTCGCCGAAAGCTCTCTCCTGTCCATCATCGGGGGGACGGCGGGCCTTATTCTTGCAAAATGGGGCACCAGTCTTCTATTGTCCCTCAAGCCAGCTGCTCTCGAGCGCTTTGCAGGCATTCAGCTCGACGCTCGCGTCCTTTGCTTTGTCATCGGCATTTCTCTTGTCACTGGGATTGTCTTTGGCAGCGCGCCTGCCTGGTCCGCCGCTCGCACCGACTTTTCGGAATCCCTCAAAGAGGGCGGGCGAGGCACCACCGCGGGCCCTTCTGGCCACTTGCTAAGAAGACTGCTCGTCATCTTGGAATTCGCTCTCGCGCTGGTCCTGCTCGTTGGAGCTGGTCTTCTCATCAAGGGTTTTTCGCGCCTGCGTTCCGTGCATCCTGGCTTCAATCCGCAGAACGTGATGACCATGCACCTTCAGTTGCCCGTCTCGCGTTATTCCGGAATTCCCCCGCAAACACAGTTTCGCCGCGAACTCCTGACTCGCCTTGATTCCCTTCCCGGAGTCGACGCCGCTATGATCTCGGATATTCCCTTTGGCCCAGATTATTTGGATCACGGCATTATCTTCGACGGACGGCCTCCCCTTCCCGTCGGTGCTGAACCGGACGTGCAGACGCTCTCGGTGATGGGCGATTACTTCCGCGTCATGCAGATACCGGTTCGAGCCGGCCGCGCGTTCACGAACATGGATCGCGAGGGCCAGCCTCTCGTTGCCGTTGTGAATGAAGTTTTCGTAAAGAAATTTTTCTCGCATAAAAATCCTCTTGGTGCGCGCATTGATTGGGCGCGTTCAAAACCGCCTCATCAGTGGATGACCATCATCGGCGTCGTGCAGGACGTCAAGTATTGGGGACTCAACCAGCCGGTTGACCCCGCCGTTTATGCGCCGTTCTCACAGTCCGATGAGGCCTGGCGCCGCTGGATGACGCTGGCCATTCGTACTCCCGGCCCCGCTGCCGGCTTGGTGGAGGGGGTAAAGCAACAAGTTTGGAGCCTGGACCGCCAGATTCCCGTCAGCGACATCAAGCCCATGAACGAACTGATGTCCGTCTCGCTTGCCGAGCAGCGCTTCAATGTGTTGCTCCTCGGACTCTTCGCTGCGCTGGCCCTGCTTCTCTCCGCCGTCGGCATCTACGGCCTGATGGCCTATGCCGTCAGTCAGCGCACTCACGAAATCGGCGTTCGCCTCGCTATCGGCGCTCAACAACGCGATGTGCTCGGTCTCATCGTCGGCGAGGGTGCAAAGCTCGCCGTTTTCGGCATCTTCATCGGCGTCGGCGCTGCACTCCTCCTGACCAGATTGATGGCCAGCCTGCTTTTCGAAGTCGCGCCAACCGACCCACCAACCTTCTTCGCTGTCGTGTTGCTCTTGGCCGTCGTCGCCCTCGTGGCCTGTTATATCCCCGCGCGCCGCGCCACGCGCGTCGACCCCATGATCGCCCTGCGCTATGAATAAGCGGCTCATTCGGGAACCGTCGTTCTCCCCGATTGATGCGGGGGGACCGGACCGGTGGCCTCATTTCCATGGGTATTGCTCAAGAAACTGTACTTCAGGACGGCTTGCGGCCCTCACCTCCAAGTGCTACGTTTGAAATGACCTTGCTGCCTTGAAGTAGCACATGACGCAGCACGAGTCCGGCTGAGATTCGGGAGCTCCTGGGAAATTTTTCGAATTCTTTCTTCGAAAAAAGTTTTCGACGGACATTTCGAAACCCACGCTGAAGATTTTTGCGTGACGCGAGCATGTCCCGGTCTCTCGCGGGACGGGCGACGAACAGCCCTGATGAGAACGTCGGCCGTTCAGCGGCCATAAAATAAAGACTCGCGCTCGGGGTTTTCGTGTCGTACTGGTTTCGCAACGACAATCGCTTGCCACAGGCCCGTTTGGCCATCGCCTCCTACGTGATTGTGGGGATGGTAGGATTGTTGCTCATCGGCTTCTGGAAACTCCAGGTCGTCGACTCCGATAAATATTCCCAGATGGCGGAGCGCAATCGTGTTCGCTCCATCCCCATCATCGCTCCCCGCGGGCGCATGCTGGACCGCGATGGCCGCGTCCTGGTCGATAATTATCCCTCCTTCAGCGTTCTCCTCCTCCGCGATGATCCCGCGCTCATCGACAAGAATCTGCCCGCCATCTCCGATGGTCTGGGAATCCCTCTCAGTGATTTGAAGGACCAGTTGGAAAGCACCAAGAATCTCCCTAAATTCCAGCCCATCGTTATAAAGCCGGAAGCCACCAATGCCGACGTCGCCTTTATCGAATCGCACCGCTCGGATATTCCTCTGCTCGAAATGCTCATGGTTCAGCGGCGCCGCTATCTGCCCAACGGATTCATGGCTCACGCCAGCGGGTACGTGGGCGAAGTCAGCGAGCAGGAAATTGAAGCCAGCAACGGCAAGCTCCGCCCCGGCGACCTGGCTGGTAAATCCGGCCTCGAACGCCAGTACAACAGCATTCTCACCGGCACGGACGGAATGCGCCGCGTTATCGTCAATAGCGTCGGCAAGGAAGTGAAAGAACTTGGTCAACTTACCGAACAGGAGCCCATTCCCGGCAAGCAGATTCAGCTCACTATCGACTATGACCTGCAGACGGTAGCAGAGCAGTCTCTCGGAGAGCGCCCCGGGGCCGTCGTCGCTCTTGATCCCCGCACCGGTGAAGTCCTCGCCATGGTCAGCCGCCCCACCCCCGACCCCAATGATTTCGCCATTCGCATTTCCCCGGAAGTATGGAAGAAACTGAACGACGATCCGCTGCATCCTCTTTTGAACCGCGCCATTCAGGCACAACTTGCTCCCGGCTCGGTATTCAAAATCATCATGGCCACGGCCATGCTCGAGGACAAAGTTCCTCCCGAAAACTACACCGCCTTCTGCCCCGGCTATGCCACTTTCTACGGCCGCCAGTTCAAGTGCTGGCAATACGGCAAGAAGCCGCACGGCGTCGTGGATTTGCACAAAGCCATCACGCAATCTTGCGACATCTTCTTTTACAACGTTGGGATGAAGCTGGGCATTGACCGCATCGCCTACTACGCCACGCATTTGGGTCTCGGACACCGCACAGGCATCGACCTGCCCTCTGAGGAGCCGGGGCTGGTTCCCTCCGAGGAATGGGTCGAGCGCGTGTTTCATCGCAAGTGGTACGCCGGTGAAACAATTTCCGTCTCAATCGGCCAGGGAGCTGTTACCGCAACTCCCCTTCAGCTCGCGCGCTCCATCGGCGGTATCGCCAGCGGCGGAGTTTTCATGCAGCCTCATCTCATCAAGGATGCTGCGAACGTGGGAGAAGTAAAGTTTCCTCTCTCCGAATCGACGGTTGAGAAAGTTACCGACGGAATGTACGGCGTGGTGAATGAGCCTGGCGGCAGCGGTGGGATGTTGAGGCTCGCTGGCATCGAACTGAGCGGCAAATCTGGAACTGCCCAGGTCATTGGTTACGCCACACGCGATCGCCTGGCAAAACAGAAAAAATTTGACGACAACGCCTGGTTCGTCGGGTACGCCCCGCGCCGCAATCCGGAAATTGTCGTCGCGGTTCTCGTCCAGGAGAGCGGCAAGCACGGGGGAGAAGCAGCCGGCCCGGTCGCCCGGGACGTCATCAAAGCCTATTACGATAAGAAGACCAAGAAAACGCAAGGGCAACTCAACGCCGGCGGCAAACGGTATGATTTAGATCGTGGCGCAGGAGCGGCCGCAACTCTCGAAACGCAACCGGTCGTCAAGCCGGTGGGCGCTTCGGCGCCCGTGGCCGCGCGCAGCGTGAACGATCCGCCGCAGCGCTAAACTTGAATTTCAACCGTACCTCAATCAGTAGCAGAGAAGAATTAGAAGGAGAGCAATTCGAGGATTTCTTAACTGGTGGGTTTTCGATTTTCGGTTCTTACTCTCGACTGTCGGCTGTCAACTTTTTATGAAAGACGCACCCGGAACACGCGATTACGATTGGTGGTTGCTCGCCATTCTCGCGACCATCTGCGCCCTCGGCGTTATCGAAATCTATTCCGCCACGCACGGCAGCTCCCTCGCTGGAATGCAGAACAAGCAGCTCCGCTGGCTCCTCGTCGGCTTTGTATTGATGTTCGCGCTTTCCCGCCTTGATTATCACTTGATTCTTGACCAAGCGCCGATCCTTTACCTCATCGGGATCGCCGCCCTCATCGCCGTTCTGGCTTTCGGCCACACCCGCTTCGGCGCCAAACGCTGGATTCCTATCCTCGGCGAATTTCTTCAGGTGTCGGAACTGGTCAAATTGATTATAATCATCGTACTGGCGCGCTTCTTCGCCGAAGTGCGCACGGATGAGCTCTCCTTCCAGGATTTGATCAAGGCAGCGCTCATCGTCGGGTTGCCTCTCGCATTAATTCTAAAGCAACCCGATTTGGGCACAGCGCTCGTGCTAGTGCCCTTGCTGGTCGTGGGCGCATTTCTTGCCGGCTTGCAATGGAAGCATGCCGCGACAATTGCGCTCATCGGGCTCCTGATGCTCCCGGTTGGTTGGCGCGTCCTGAAGCCCTATCAGAAAGAAAGAGTTACGTCGTTCCTGCATCCTGAAGACGACGCCAAAGGCTCCGGCTATCAAGTTTTGCAATCGAAGATCGCCGTCGGCTCCGGCGGCTTCTGGGGCAAAGGGTTTGGCAATGGCACGCAAAACCAGCTCGGCTACATTCCCGTCCGCTATTCCGATTTCATCATGTCGGCTTGGGCGGAGGAGCAGGGCTTCAAAGGCGTGCTTCTTGCCCTTGGGTTGTACATGGCTCTTCTGTTACGCTTAGTACAGAATGCTCAGCGCGCAAAAGACCGCGCCGGAATGTTTCTTGTAATGGGCGTTGCAGCAGCGCTTGGCTTTCATGTTTTGGTAAACGTGGCCATGGTCATCGGCGCTATGCCCGTGACCGGCATCCCGCTTCCTCTCATGAGTTACGGGGGTTCCGCTACGTTGTTTGTATTCCTGGCGATTGGTCTGGTTATGAATGTTCGGCTTCGCCGCTTCGTTAACTGAACCCGCTGCCAGTCCCGCGCGAGGCGTTTGCTTCGGCAGATTCCCCCGGGTCGGAAATGGTGGCCCCAGCAAGGTTGGGCCATAGAATTAAGGATCTTTAGAGTGAGGACAGCATCGTCCGCCGTTGGCCCGGAAGCTCTCCGGCAACGGACCAGCCTCGTAAGCAAGAGGAACTTTCCCTCCGGCTTCGAACGTAAAGCCATCACGATATCAGTGTGGCCTGCGTGTGTCCCGGTGCGAACCGGGCGGGCCCCGTTTTATCGGACCTCCGACGACAAAATGCGCGCGACGAAGCGTCCTGTCGGCCCTCAGTGGCCGCACAGAAACGTGACTCCCGGCTCAGCCGGCGTCACCAACAGTCAGGAGTTTTCATGTCAAAAGAATTGGTCATCTCCGCGGCCTCCCACGAACGCCGGGTCGCGATTCTTGAAGAAGGTCAGTTAGTCGAAATCTACATCGAGCGCGAAAAAGAGTTCGCCCTCGTCGGCAGCATCTATAAAGGCAGAGTCACCCGCGTGCTCCCCGGCATGCAGTCTGCGTTCGTGGACATCGGGCTTGATGGCGATGCCTTCCTATACGTTAGCGACGTCTTCGAAAATCTCGAAGACTATGACCACGGCCATTCACACACCGATCAGCCGGCCGCTGCACCAGCCTATTCACCCACACCCTCAAACGCCGTCGAAGTGCTTCCTGGCGAATCGCTCGCCCACGCCGGATCCTCGCACGAGGCGGAGGGTTCCTCTCCAGAGGCGCACGCCGAAGAAGCCTCACACGAATCGTTCCACGACGAATCGGCTCAGCACGATTCCCTCTCTCACGACGAGCAACCCGGCGTCCTGGAAGACCGAGCCGGCGGTGATGAGATTCCGGACGCCCACCTTGCGGAAGCTCACGACGATTCTCATTCCAGTCACGCCGAAGAGCGGCAGCCGGATTCCAACGCCTCCGCACCGCAAAATTTTTCACCGCACTACAATCCAACTCAGAATTACGCGCCACGCTCTGGCGGTGGTGGCGATCGTGGTGGCCAGGATTTCGGCCGCGGCGGTGATCGTCGTGGCGACCGTGGCCGTGGTGGACGCTGGGGCCGCCGTGGTGGACGACATCGCGGCGACCGTCCGCAGGGCCCGAACGTAGGCGGCCGCAACCTGCCTCCCTCCAAATATGCTTCGCCCCAAGGCGGCGAGTCTCGCGGCAACGATTCGCGTGGTTACGATAATCGCGGCCAAGATAACCGCGGTCGCGACCAGAGAAGCAGCGAAAATCGCGGTGGACAACCGCGCGGCTTCGAACCTCGTGGTCCTGAGCAGCGCGGTTTTGATAATCGCCGTCCAGAGAATCCTCGTTACGCCGGTTCCTCCGCACCAACCGGTGCCGTTGAAGAACCTATTCTTCTCCCAGGCGAGTCTTTGGCCAAGTATCGTGGCAAGCCCATCCCTGCAGCCCCGCCTCCGGTGGTCGAGCCGGAATCGCATGATCAGCAGACCGGCATCGAAAACACCACCTCCCGTTCTTCCACCGGCTTAAGCGCTCCCATTCCTGCTGCAGGACCAGCCGGCGGTAATGTTCCCCGCCGTTTCTCAGGTGGACTTCCCCGCTGGCTTCTCGCCGAAGCCGGCTCTGAAGCCGAAGCCCCGCTGGAATCGGATCGCACGGAAGCGCAGCCGATTTCTTCGCTTTCGGCTCCGAGCGAAACTAACGAAGCCGGACTCTCTGTCTCTCCCGCGCCTGAGTCTCTTCGCTCCGACGTCGATTTGAGTGAAGAACAGTCCGTGTCTCTCTCCTCCGAACTGGCCGAGGCGAAACACGAGGAAACATCCGATCACGCCGAAGCTGACGCTCTCGCCGGTGGCGCCGAATTCGATGAGGAAGAGGCTGAGGAGATTCACGCTGCTCCAGAAGCCGAACTTTCGGACGAAGAGGAGGAAGAAGCGGAAGAAGAAGAACGGCAGCAGGATGCACAAGAGGACGCTGCCGAAGACCAGGCCGCCGCGGAGTCCGAGCTTTCCGAGGAAGAAACCGCGGATGTCGAAGCGCGCCGCGCCGCCGATCGTGCCGAATTCGAAGCCAACGCCGCACACGAGAGCGCCGAGCATGCCGTTGCCCTCGGTGATTCCGAGCACGGTGTCCCCGAACATGCCGCACCACAAGTGATCGATGCATCCGTCGGTGAACCCGTCGCGGAAGCAGCGATTCTCGAGGACGATGTCATTCTGCTTCCGGGCGAAACTCGCTCCCCGCGTATCGGCGGGCCCTCCGCTCCTCGCGAAGATTTTCCGCGCGATTCCGCGCGCATCGGCGGCAACCCTCGCGCCCGATTCCAGCGGCCACAGCGCGGCGGTCGTGATCGTGGCCGCGGTAGTCGTCCAGACAGCCGTGGTGGCCGTCCCGATCGCGGCGGTCGTCCTTCCGGTCCGCGATTCGAACGCCGTCCCGGAGGCCCTGGCGGTCCCAGGCACGATCGCGGTCACCGCAGCCATTCCGGCCCTCCGCGGCGTCCGCAATTAATTTCCGAAATGCTCAAAGCCGGGCAGGACGTCGTCGTCCAAATCGCCAAGGAGCCTCTCGGCAAAAAGGGCGCTCGCATCACCAGCCACGTCGCTCTACCGGGCCGCTTCCTCGTCTACATGCCCACGGTCCATCACACCGGCGTCTCGCGCAAAATTATTTCCGCCGAAAATCGCCAGCGGCTTCGCCGCCTCGTCAGCGAAGCAGGCAACAGCTATCCCGGCGGCTTCATTGTTCGAACCGCGGCCGGCGGCGCCACCGACGACGAAATTCGCACCGACATCGAGTTCCTCGGCAAATCCTGGAACGAAATCAAGGAGCGCAGCGAGCAGCGCAAGTCTCCAGCATTACTCCATCGCGACCTCAACCTCGTCGAGCGCATTCTTCGCGACTACGTCAGCGACGATTTCACCGGCATCTGGATCGACAACGAAGAGGAGTACGGCAAGATCGTCGAGTTTGTCAGCCGCTTCCAGCCCAAGCTCGTCAACAAGGTGAAGCTCTATACCAAGGAAACGCCCATCTTCGAAGAGTTCGGCATCCAGCACGAACTCGACAAAGCCCTGCGCGCCAAAGTCTGGCTTAAATCAGGCGGCTACATCGTCATCAATCACACCGAGGCCCTCGTCGCCATCGACGTCAACACCGGCAAGTTCGTCGGCAAAGGTTCCACGCGCCTCGAGGACACCATCGTCAAGACCAACATCGAAGCCGTGAAGGAAATCGTCCGCCAAATCCGCCTCCGCGATCTCGGAGGCATCATCGTAGTCGACTTCATCGACATGGAAGAGCGCCGCAACCGCGAAAAGGTATTGTCCGCGTTGCAAATGGCGCTCGAGCAGGACAAAGCGCCTTCAAAAGCGCTCTCCTTCAACGAGTTCGGCCTCGTCTGCATTACTCGGAAACGCACCAAGCAAGCTCTCGAGCGCGTCCTCTGCCAGCCTTGCCCCTATTGCACCGGCTCCGGCATGGTCAAATCCATCCCCACGCTCTGCTACGAAATTCAATCCGAAGCGCGCAAGATGGCCACAGCCGATCATGAAGGTCCGAATCTCACCCTTCGCGTTCATCCGGAAATCGCGAAAGCCCTAAAGACCCGCGAGTCCATGCTGATGGACGAGCTCGAGCAAACCTCGCACAAACACATCATCATCCAATCCGACGCCACCCTCCACTGGGAGCAGTACGACATCTACTAATCACGGCTAGTTGCCGGTTTCTCCTTGTAGGAGCACGATACATCGTGCCCCACTTTCTTTTTTCCGTACGCGGGCGCCCCATCTTCGTTTTTTAAGGTGAGCTCTGCGAATTCCTCGTCGTACTCAAAACCATTTGTAACCTAAACTCCCGATAACCAGTACTTAGAAGTAGAGAGTGGCGCATGGAGCTGCTGGAGCGGTTTGCGGCAGGCGACCTGGATGCCTTCGAGGCGCTGTTTCGGCAGCACCAGAAGGCCGTCTATGCCTGGATCGTCCGCATCGTCCGCGACACCGGCATCGCCGAGGACTTGACCGTGGAAACTTTCTGGCGCATCTACAAATATCGAGTCCGCTTTCATTCCGACGGCAACTTCCAAGCCTGGGCCCGCAGAATCGCCACCAACGCGGCTTTGGATCATATCCGGCACGCACGCCACGAAACCGCGCTCCCGGAAAATCTTCCTTGCGCGGCCAGCCCGGATTCCGCCGTTCGCGGCGAGGCTCGTGATCGAATCCGAAAGGCTTTCTACGAGCTGCCGGCGAAGTACCGTCTGGTGGCCACTCTTGCTCTGGTCGAAGAAGAGCCGTACAGCAATATCGCTGAGGCCGTCGGTATTTCCGAATCGCTTGTGAAAGTAAGGGTTTTTCGCGCCGTGCGTATCCTGCGCAAGAAACTCACTTCCATGGGCATAAGGAGCAGCACAACAAAATGAATCACCAAAACGATAGCGACCTCCGCGAACTCCTAAGGCAGAGCCTCCCATCCGGGGCCAGCCCCGAGCTCCGCCGCGACCTCTGGCCGCAAATGCTCAGCAAACTCGAGGAGCAGTCGGCTCCCACGATCAGAGTTCCCTGGTTCGATTGGGTGCTCGCCGCGCTCGCCAGCGCCGCACTTCTCTTTTTCCCCGGGATCATCCCGGCATTTTTCTATCACTTGTGAGTCAGGAGGCTTTATGAATCAGCACCGATATCTGCGCGCCTACATGGCAGGCATTGTGGTTCCTACGATCGTTCTTGTGATCGGCGTAACGGCCTTTTGCATCGCGCGCTACGTCTACAACTTTCCGCCGCCAATTGAGCGCATCATGATTTTCCCGATGGCCGCGGTCCCCAACTTGTGGGGCTTCTGGAACATGCTCTTCATCGCATCGCATTCGCGGACGCATCTGACCATTGGCTTGCATGGGGCTTTACTGCCATTTCTACTCGGCCCTCTCGGCATCTTGCTCACGCGCACACTCGATTTTCAGCTCCCCATCTTCTCTCTCCATGTTTTCCCTATCCTCGCAATTGTCGCCTTGGCCGTTTACTATCTCGTTTGGAAGTACGTCGTCGCTTTTCTGAATCGCGTTGTCAGTCTTGCTTGAGTTTCAATGCGGTTCACCTGTCCTCGCGGGCAGGTTCCTGAGTGCGCAAACGAACGCTATTTTGCATTGCTTTGCTCCACTAGGTCCGTCTAAAGTACCTGCACATTGCTCCATCCCAGCCGGGGCCAAACCTGCTTTTATGGACCGATTAGGGAGGAACTATGTGGAATAAGCAGCAAACGCAACCTGAGGCACCCGCAGCTCCACCGTTACAAGCCCCGTCATCTCCGGCAACCGTCGTCGCTTTCGGTGCACCATCGGCCTCGCGGCCTGGCATTTCTTCTTCTCGCAGTTCAGCTCGCCTGGGTTCGAGCCTGCATATCAAGGGTCAGCTCACCGGCGCGGAAGACTTGCAGATCGACGGCAAGGTGGATGGCCCCATCTCGCTCAATGGCCATCAACTTACCGTCGGCCCCACTGCCGTGCTCACTTCCGAAATTCATGCATGCGAAATCGTCGTGTTCGGCAAAGTCGTCGGCAATCTCCACGCCCGCGACCGCGTCGACGTTAAGACCGACGGCTCGGTCATCGGCGACATATCCACCGCGCGCATCAGCATCGAGGATGGCGCCCATTTCAAAGGGCGCATCGAAATCGATCCGGCCAAATCCCAGGCCGCTGCGGATTGACACAACCTGGTCTCCCAGGCCTTAGATCCGTGGTATTGTCCTGGCTTCGAAGGAGTAGGGCGCTCGGCTGTCCGGGCTCCTTTTGGGACACCTATTCTTTCGCCGATGCATGAACCGGCAGATACTTGCGGCGAAACGGGGCTAGACCTCCATGCGCTCGGCCAGATGGTTCACGGACGAACTCACTTGGTCTGCGACAGAGAAGAAAGTCGCGCGAAAAGCCTTTGACCAAGCCTATCAGCGGAAGTGTGGCGAAATCGTAGCGGAAGTGAAAAAGTTGGTCGCGGGCCTCGCCACACCGTCGGACCTTTGGCAAATCCACGATTACCTTTCCGAGCAGCGCAAAACAGTGGACCAGATTTTCGATTACAGATATTCCGTTCTGATTTCCGTGTTTGGACACTTGCTTCGCGAGGGTTGGTTGACGGAAGCGGACTTAGCCGGACTACGGGAAGACAAAATCGAAAAGATCAAGCGCTGGGCAGCCCTGTAGCAGGCATTTCCAACAACTCGAGTATATTGTCCAGTTTCCTTTCAGGAAGCACCACAACATGGTGTCCCATTCTTCGTTACCAGGTCCGGCTTAGAACGTCACCTTCTCGAATATGACCGATTTCAAACACCAGGTCGTCACCTCAATCAACCCTTGAACATCCCGCTCCCCAACGCGATACTGGGTTCATGTCCGACTCTGGCCCCAGAGCTGCCTTGCGCGTCAAAAGCCTCCGAAAGACTTATCAAGACGTCGTCGCCGTCAATGGCCTCGACCTCGAAGTCCGCGCCGGCGAGTGCTTCGGCCTTCTCGGACCCAATGGCGCAGGAAAAACAACCACAGTCGAAATCTGCGAAGGCTTGACCGCCCCGGATTCCGGCGAGCTCGAACTGCTCGGCCTGCGTTGGAGCTCCGATGCGGAGAAACTTCGTCAGCGCCTCGGCATTCAGTTGCAAGATACGCAGCTCTCCGAAAAGCTCACGGTGTTTGAAACCCTACGATTGTTCCGAAGCTTTTTTGAGCAAGGGCCGGGCGCGGAAGAAGCTATCGCCCTCGTGCAGCTCGAAGAAAAAAAGAATTCTCGCGTCGGCAATCTTTCCGGTGGCCAAAAACAGCGATTGGCGCTAGCCTGCGCTCTCGTTGGCGATCCCGATTTTCTTTTTCTCGATGAGCCCACCACTGGACTCGACCCGCAAGCCCGCCGCCAGCTTTGGGATTTGATCGAGCAGTTCAAATCCTCTGGCCGCACGATTCTTCTAACCACGCACTATATGGACGAAGCCGAGCGACTGTGCGAGCGCGTCGCCATCATGGACAACGGCAAGCAGATCGCCCTCGGTACGCCCCGCGAATTGATCGCCTCCATCTGTGCCGAGCACTTGGTCGCGTTTTCTGCCGGTGCCAATTCAAGTGCCCTCGATATTCCCGCGCTACGCAAAATCCAGGGCGTGCGCGACGTTCGAACGGAGAATGGCACCGTAGAAATGCAAGTCACCGAGTTGCATTTGGCCGTACCTGCTTTGCTCGCCGAGCTGACCCGCCAAAACATTCCACTCACCGAACTTAGTACGCACTCCGCAACCTTGGAGGATGTGTTCGTCTCCCTCACGGGACGCCATTTGCGTGATGAGTAGGCACAATGAGCTATTTGTATGAGTGAAAGTACCGCAATCCCTGATGTTCGCGCGCACGAAGCAGAGCGGAAAGCTCCTCGCGGCAAGTCTTTTGCCGATCACGCGCTCGTACAACTGACTTTGGTGCGGTTCCGCGAAACGATGCGCGAACCAGAAGCGCTCTTCTGGGTCTTCGTGTTTCCCATCCTTCTCGCCGCGGGCCTGGGCATTGCTTTCCGCAACCGTCCCGCGGACGTTCTCAAGATTGCCACGGTCACGCCGGAACTGACGAAGTCTCTGCGACTGGAAAAGCTTCTCTCCGTGCAGCAGCTGGATCCGAACGCAGCGGAAGAAGCGCTTCGAACGGGCAAGGTAGCCTTGCTCGCCGTGCCTGGTTCTAACGACTCCGTCATCTATCGCTACGACGACACCAATCCCGAAGGCCGCACCGCGCGCATGCTGGCAAATCGCGCCGTGCAAAAAGCGGCGGGACGCGTCGATCCCGTTGCTACGAGTGATCTAATCATGCTCGAGCCGGGCTCGCGTTACATCGATTTCCTCATCCCCGGCTTGCTTGGAATGAATCTGATGGGCAGCGCCATTTGGGGAATGGGTTTCACTGTCGTTGACGCGCGACGCAAGAAACTCTTGAAGCGTCTGATAGCGACCCCCATGCCGAAACAATACTTTTTGCTGTCGTACTTGTTCTCGCGGATTTTGATGCTGGTGCTGGAAGTGGGAATCGTGCTCGGATTCGGCGTTTGGATCTTCCATGTACCGGTGCGCGGCTCCTTCCTGGATCTGGGCGTTGTGTGCCTGCTCGGTTCTCTGTCCTTCAGCGCCTTGGGACTGCTGCTTGCATCACGCGCAAAGACGATTGAAGCGGCTTCCGGCCTCATGAACGCGGTCATGCTTCCGATGTGGATCGCTTCTGGTGTGTTCTTTTCCGCGCGGAGATTTCCGGATATCGTGCAGCCCCTCATCAAAGCGCTTCCGCTAACCGCAGCGATCGACGCTTTGCGCGCGAACATGCTGCAGGGCGCGAACCTGCTGCAAGTGGCGCCGGAGATGGGCGTGCTAGCGGCTTGGCTGCTAGTTTGCTTTGTACTGGCTCTGAAACTCTTCCGTTGGCGGTAGATTTCCTCTGTTCTTCGGCTAACACTTTCTTGCTGGCGTTCGTACTCTTTTGGCCCGGCATTTCTTGTCTGCGCTGAATTTTCTTCGGTAATGTTAGCTGACGGCTTTTTTGTGGAACTGCCGCAGTCCCACGGTCAAGAGCAGCGCGTTGAATCCGATTAATCCTGCAAAAACAGCCAGCAAGGACAGATGGGGAAATTGCGGGACCAGCGTTGCGCGCAAGCCTTCGCTGGCATAGACGAGAGGATTCACAAGCACAATTTTCTGCATGATCGGAAAATTCGCTAGCGCACTCCAAGGATAATAAGTGCAACCAAAGAAGATCATCGGGGCCACTACCAGAGAAAACATCAGGCCGATGTGCGTTTGCTCGACGCTGCAGCCGAGCGCCAGCCCGCCGCACGCGGAGAAAATCGCTACGAGAAGCGCCACCACGGCAAAAAGCAGCGGCCTGTGAAGACTCAAGTCCACGCCGGGCCGGAGCAGCAGCCACGCGGCGGGGATAACCATCAGGCCCGCGGCAAGCGCTTGGATCGTGCCGGCAACAACTTTTTCAATCGCTACCCAGGAAATGTCCATGGGCGCGAGCAAGCGGTCTTCGATTTCACGCGTGAACTGGAACTCTCCGATGAGCGGCATAGCGACCGCCCAGATGCCCGTGCCGACCATGCAGAGCGCCATGATTCCCGGGAGCAGCAAACTCTTGTAACTGGGAGGCATGTAGCCGCTGCCGACCATCACGCGGCCGAAGATAAACACGAACATCAGCGGCTGCAGAAAAGTTTGAAAGAGAATCGCCACGATCCCGCGCCGCGCGACGCGCGCATCGCGGGCCAGCATGGCCACGAAAGCCTTGTAATTCATTCGCGCAAGCTCCTGCCTGTGTGGTGCAGAAAAAGATTTTCGAGGCTGGGCTCGGAGATATGCACGTCGCACAGTTCGACATCTGTGGCGAGTGCAAGGTTCGCCACTGCAGAGACCAGCGGGCCGCCGCGGTCCGCGTAGAGGTCGGCGCCGTTGTTTTCCGTGGGGCGCACTTCGCGAACACCTGCCAGAGACTGGAGACGCTGCAAAAGTTCGGGCGAGTTGTGGCCGAAGCGCAAGCGCAGCAAGTATCCCCCGGGTACGGATGCCTTCAATTCCTTGGGTGTGCCTAGAGCGATCACTTGGCCGTGATCGACGATGGCGAGGCGCTGGCAAAGTGCATCAGCTTCCTCCATGTTGTGCGTCGTCAGCAGAACGGTTTTGCCGCTTTGGTTGTACTCGCGAATGATTTCCCAGAGCAGCAAGCGAGTCTGAGGATCCAAGCCGGAACTTGGTTCGTCCAGAAAGAGGACTTGCGGATCGTGCATCATGGCTCGCGCGATGGAAAGACGTTGCATCATGCCGCCGGAAAATCCGCGCACGATGTGGTCGGCGCGGTCGGTGAGCTTGAAACGCTCGAGGAGAGATTCCGCGCGCTTGTTGCGCTCGTGAGGGCTGAGGCCAAAATAGGCGCCGTGAAAAACGAGAATTTCACGGGCCGTTAAAGAAAAATCGAGATTGGGACGCTGGGCGACAACGCCAATCAGCCGTTTGACGGCGGCCTGTTCCTGCCAGACGTCCTGATCGCCAATCCAGGCTTGGCCAGCGGTCGGGCGGACGCGCGTGGTGAGAATACCGACCGTGGTAGATTTTCCTGCGCCGTTGGGGCCGAGCAGACAGAAAATTTCTCCCGGATGGACATCGAGAGAAATTCCGTTGAGCGCGACGATTTCCGCCTTCGGCTGTTTTCCCTTGCTTCGTTTGGCCGCGAAGGAAACGCCGCCCGAGCCTGCCGCCAGCGGCGGTGGGGAGTTATAGACCTTACGCAAATCTTTCGTGCGGATGCCGGCCGGCATTTTTCAGTTCCTCTCATCCGTACCCTACGGAAGTGCAACCGCAAAAGTTACTTCGCGCGACGCCGTGGTTTAGGAGGATTTCCCCACTCTTGGAAGACAAGGCATTAGTCCCGATGATTCCAGAGTGAGGGGACGCATGTCAATTCAAGCACAAAGCGTGGCGTAGAGATCGATGATTGTGCCGTAAATGCTCAGCAGAGGGTTGCGAAAACGGAAATGGTGGCGTGTGCCCGCCGCATGCTGGCAACGCGCAAACAAAACGCCGAAAACCTTCCAGTACAAGTGCTCGGGACGTTTGGACAAGCTTGCGCCTCGCCGTGCCGCGTTTTCCCCGCGAGACGCAAGCCGGATTAGGCTAGCTTCCGCCGAGATATTCGACGTGACAGTAGGTGCCGAGGCGGACGTTGTAGGCGAGATACCAGCCGTCGTGGTCCGGATCCTCGTAGATTACGATTTGGTCGTTGGCCCAATCCCAATTGTCGCAGAAGCTGTAGTCAGCTGGAGCGACGCTGAAATAGAAGCCGCCGAACCAGAAGCGTTCGCGGTTGCCGCCAGCAATGCGCCATTCATGGCCGCGGCCGAAGCCGCCAGTGAAGCGGCCGTGTTCCCAGGGATGATCGATGTGATAGCGAGCGTCATCGCGGCCAGTGTCGTGGCCAATCCATTTGCCGTTGGTATGGACGTGAGGAGCTTCGGGATGGCCCTTCTTGTCGGAATAATCGCGAGCGGCAGGCGGAGCGCCGTGCGGAGCAGCTTTGGCGGGAGGAGGGCCTTTGCGTGGAACGTAGCCGTGGCCAACGTCCTTAGGTTGCTGTGTGGAATGCTGCTGGGATGGATGCTGCTGGCCGCCTCTATCTTGCGCGACAGCGGGAACAGAACAAATCAAGCACAGTGCAAGAACTGTGAGAAGCGATTTCATATAAGCCTCCGTGATGCTTTTGTGCTGCGGAATTAACGGGGCCGGGAAATCTGGTACTTGGTTCCGACAGGGCCGAAATTGCTTACAAACTATAAAACCCCTACGCCAACTCAAAGTTGCGTTCGTGAGAGCTTGGCCAGCCGAGACGGGCTGTGAGGGGACAGGACCGAAGATTAGACGCGCGGCGAGGAGTAAAAGGATACGGAACAAAATACTGGCGGATTATAAATTTTTTGAGGCGCGGAAGGCGCGGACGACGGCGGGGACGTCGCGCTGATCGACGTCGACTTGGGCGTTGAGATGGCGCATTTCGGCGGCGGTAATTTTTCCAGCGAGATCGGCGAGGGCTGCGCGGAGTTGAGGAAATTTTTCGAAGGCGGCGCGCCGAACGATCGGAACGGCATCGTAGGGCGGGAAATAATGGAAATTGTCTTCGAGAGCGACGAGATGGAGCGAGTCGATGAGGCCGTCGGTGGAATTGCCCGCGACTATATCGACTTGATGATCGACGAGGGAGCGGTAGAGGAGGCCGAGGTCCATGACGTTGGGAGAAGCAGCGAAGTGGAGGGCGTAGCGATCGCACCAGCCGCGGAAGCCGTCGGGGCGCTCAAGGAATTCGTAACCGACGCCGACGCGCCAATGGGGAGCAACTGGGGCTAGATCGGACATGGTGCGGAGATGGAGGCGCTGGGCATCGTCGCCGCGGACGACCATGGCGAAAGTGTTTTCGAAGCCGAGAGGCTCGGTGAGGACGAGATTGAAGCGCTGAGCGTATTGCTGTTTGACGCGATTGTAGATTGTGGCGGCGCTGTCGGAATCGGGGGATTCGTTGAGGACAGCGGTGAGGGCCGTGCCGGTGTATTCGACGTACAGATCGATATCGCCGGCGAGAAGCGCTTTATGGACGAGGAGAGTGCCTCCGAGATTGGACTTGCGGTCGACATGGATGCCGGTGCGTGCTTCGATGTGTTGTGCCAGGAGTTCGGCGAGAATGACTTGCTCGGTGAAAAATTTGGAACCGATGGTGAGATGAGGAGGTGAAGGCTTGCGGCAGGCGGAGGTGAAGTAGAGGAGGTTGAGGAAATAAAGGAGGTAAAGGATTCGGAGCAAGGAGCGGCGCATCGTGAGGTGAGTTTCTCACGGGGGAAGAAAAAAAGATAACGCCGAGGCGCACAGAACGCTGAGGAAACGCGGAGAAAAGCGAGGGGAATGATTGGAGAATTTAAGTGACGCGAAGGCGGCGTTCGAGGAGACCGAGGAGGAGGTCAGCAAATACGGCCAGCAGGGCTGCGGGGATGGCACCAGCTAGAATGACGGCGTCGCTGACCATGGCGACACCGCGGAATATGAAGGTGCCGAGGCCGCCGGCACCGATGGCGGCGGCAATCGTGGCAACGCCGATGGTGATGACTGTGGCGGTACGAATGCCTGCGAGGATGATGCTTAGAGCGAGCGGGAAGCGGACGCGGAGGAGAACTTGTGTGGTGGTCATGCCCATGGCCTCGGCGGCTTCTAGGATGGCGGGATCGATGCTCGAAAGACCGACGTAAGTGTTACGGAGGATGGGAAGAAGGGCATAGAGAACCAAAGCGACGATGGCGGTGCGGCGGCCGATGCCGCCGATGTACGGAATGGGAATGAGAAAGCCGAAGAGGGCGAGGCTGGGAATTGTTTGAAAAACGCTGGCGGTGCCGAGCGCGATGGCGCGGAGGTGACGATGTTGAACGATGAGCATGCCGAGCGGGACGGCGATGGCGATCGCGAAAGCCATGGAGATGGCGACAAGAGTGACGTGATCCAGAGTGGCGCTGAAGATTTCGGAACTATGGGTGAGGAAAAAATTCCACGAGGTCATGACGAGACTCCATTGGAGATGGCGAGCGATGCGGCGAAGGCGTGGACTTCGGGATGGTCGAGGCGAAGGAATTCCTGAGCGGGCGCGAGAGCGACAAGGCGGCCTGCTTGGAGAAGAGCGATACGCGAGCCCAGGAGAAGAGCTTCGCGAACGTCGTGAGTGACGAAAACGATAGTTTTATTAAGGCGGCGAGCTAGAGTGCTGAATTCGCGCTGAAGTTCGGAGCGCGTGACGGGATCGAGGGCGCCGAAAGGTTCGTCCATGAGAAGGATGGGTGGATCGGCGGCGAGAGCGCGGGCGACGCCAACGCGCTGACGCTGGCCGCCAGAAAGTTCGCGGGGAAGGCGATCGGCAAATTCTGTGGGATTGAGGCCCACGAGGGAAAGCAGTTCACCGACACGGACGGCCGTGCGACAGCGGTCCCACTTTTCAAGTGTGGGAACGAGGCCGACGTTTTCTGCCACCGTGAAATGAGGAAAGAGGCCGGCCTCCTGGATGACATAGCCGATGCTGCGGCGCAAACGGATGGGGTCGATGTCAGTCGTGGAGCGGCCCTCGACAAGAACTAGGCCCTCTGAAGGGACGAGCATGCGATTGATCAGCTTTAGGAGGGTGGTTTTGCCGCTGCCGCTGCGTCCGAGAAGAACGAGGGTTTCGCCGCGCGAAATGGTTAGGGAAATGTCTGAGACTATGGCGCGGGCAGGAATATCGTTTATGTGATAGCTGACGCCCCGAAATTCGATGGCGATATCCGAAGAAGCGGCGGTTTGCATATTCATTTTGATTGACAGCCCCACGCCACAGGTGGAACATCGTATCTTACTCAGCCCCCCGGCGCCGAATATCGGCGCATCCTTCCAGCGGAAGCCGCATCCAAACAAAGGGGAAGACGCCATGGGAGCCACCGCTACAGCAGTCCGCATTCGTCACGACCTTCACACCCGGTTATTGGATGCCCGCTCGCAGACCGATGAGCTCTTTCGCATCGTGCGCGATGAGGCCATTTACGACAGGCCGATTCCAGAGCGGCACCGAATCATTTTTTATCTGGGACACGTCGAAGCATTCGATTGGAACCTTCTGGCACAGCGCGCGTTTGGGTTGCGGCCGGTGCATCGATCATTCGATGACCTTTTTGCGTTTGGAATCGACCCCGTGGGTGGGGGATTGCCGAACGACGCGCCACAGGATTGGCCGGCGCGCGACGAAGTGGAACGCTACAACCGTCGGTTGCGGAACGAGCTGGACGGAGCCATCGAACACGCTTTGGCGCGGCCTGTAGAAGGTCATCCCCACCTGATTGCCATGCTGGAAGTGGCTATTGAACACCGATTGATGCACGCGGAAACACTCGCGTACATGTTGCACCGGCTTCCGACCGGAAGGAAGATACGAGGGTCGGTTGCGCAGACCTGCGGGACGCCGACTTTTAAGTCCCAGTTGGTGGAGATACCCGCAGGGCGAGTCACGCTGGGACTAAAATACAAGACGGGCGACGAATTCGGGTGGGACAACGAACTGGATGCGCACGAAGTGGATATCGAAGGATTTGCGATCGAGAGCGGCAACGTAACAAACCAGGATTTTTTGCGATTTATACAAGCGGGCGGATACGAGAACTCCGCGCTGTGGAGTAAAGAGGCGTGGGCATGGAAAGAAATGGAAGGCGTGCAGCATCCGGCGTTTTGGAAGAAGGACGGGAATCTGTGGATTTACCGGGCGATGTTTGGAGAGACTCGCCTGCCGCAAGATTGGCCAGTCTACGTGAGCCACGCGGAAGCTGCGGCGTACGCCAAATGGCTTGGGCGAGCGCTGCCGAGCGAACCGCAATTTCACCGTGCGGCGTATGGATCGTGGGATGGCGGAAGCGAACGGAGTTATCCGTGGGGAGAAGAACCACCCGGCGCGCGCCACGGCAATTTCGGTTTTCGTCAGTGGGATCCTTCGCCCGTGGGTGCATTTCCGGAAGGCGCCAGCGCATTTGGAGTTCGTGATTTGGTTGGCAACGGGTGGGAATGGACGAGGACGCAGTTCGCGCCGTTCCCTGGATTTGTGCCGATGCCCTTTTATTCTGGCTATTCCGCGAATTTTTTCGATGGCAAACACTACGTGATGAAGGGAGGGTCGCCGCGAACGGCCGCGTGCATGTTACGGCGATCCTTCCGGAACTGGTTTCAGCCGCACTATCCGTACGTCTACGCAACCTTCCGTTGCGTGGAAGATTAGCACTCGCAACATAAATCCGGGCCCTGGGAGCCGACATGCTGACGCAAACCCTTCCGCAGAGACATGTGTCCGAATTCGCTGCCGATGTACGTGAAGGATTGACAAAGAGCGGACAGCGAGAATTGCCGTCAAAATACCTATATGACGAGGTGGGCTCCGCGCTCTTTGAAGCGATTAGCGTCCTTCCGGAATACGGACTGACGCGCGCGGATGCGCGATTGCTGGAAAAGCATGCGCGGGAGATCGTTGGACTGCTGCCGTCGCCAGTGCACGTCGCGGAACTCGGGAGCGGCAGCGGAAAAAAGACGCGGTGGATTTTGGAAGCGCTTTCGCGGCGGCAGAAAACCTATTATTTCCCAATCGAGATCTCACCCTCGGCGCTGGCGGCGTGCGAGAAGGAGCTGGGCCAGATCGATCTGGTCAGCATTGTCGGATACGAACAGCCGTATCTGGAAGGCCTGCGGACGGTGGCGGAGGAACGCGCCGGCGGCGGTCATTTGCTGGTTCTGTTTCTCGGAAGCACGATCGGGAATTTCGATCGCGATGCGGGAGAGGAGTTCCTGCGGAGCGTTCGCACAATTCTGCGAGAAGGAGATGCTTTGCTCCTGGGCACGGATCTGGAGAAAAACATCGAAGATCAATTGCTGGCTTATGATGACCCGGCCGGGGTGACCGCGGCGTTCAATTTGAATTTGCTGGCGAGAATTAACCGGGAATTGCGCGGCGATTTCGATCTGACAAATTTCCGCCACGAGGCGCGCTGGAACGCGATCGAGCGGCGCATCGAAATGCACTTGCGGTCAACCTGCCGTCAGCGCGTGGAAATCCCGGCGGCGGGGCTTCGCGTCTCGCTTGACGAGGACGAGACGATCTGGACGGAGAGCTCGCACAAATACCGAATTGGAGAAGCCGCGGAAATGGCGGAGCGGACGGGGTTTCGCTGCGAAGGCCGATGGGTGGACGAAGATTGGCCCTTCGCGCAGAATTTGCTGCTCGCAGAATAAAAGCGGATCGTTCTCTTCAGCGGAAAAACCTGGAAACAGCGGCGGCGAAATTCGAGCCCGTCCAAGGGCATTTCTAAAATGATTCGATGCGCCAGACAAGGCGCGCGAACCAGGGTTCTTGTGCCGCCAGCGGCGGATGCCAAATGGCGAGAATCTGGGAGCCCTGATAGACGCGTTCGAAACCTCCTTCGGATTCGGAAACCGTTTCGATCGGAGCGATCCAAAATACCTTCGCGCCGGGCGCGTGAAGTGCGATACGGACGCGTTGCCAGCCGTCCTCCATGCGGAGCAACGGGCCGGGTAATTCGCCGCTGAAGCGAAGATTCTGGCGGCCCTTGGGAGTTTCGAAAAAGCGGTCGGGCTCGGCGGGGGCGAGAAGATTGATGATGGATTCAATGCCGACGGCGACGGGTTTTGCGAGTGGTTGCCTGAGTTTCAGACCGATTTCGCAGGCGACTTCACAGCCCTGCGGCGCGGGACCGAACGTGAAGCGTTTCGCCAGGGAGAGCCTCGGCCCAGCTGCCGAACCTTGTGCGGCAAATTTCAACTCGTCCTCGCGAATCAGTTGAACATCGTTCGCCGAAGAGGATTTGACGTGATAAGCGCCGCCGGTGAATCCGGAATCTTCCTGCAGCTCGAGCGTTTCGTATTCGGCCTGCGTGCGCGCGGGATCGAAAAGCAAAACGCGGAAGGCGTGGCGGGGTAAACGGTCGTAGCGCAGATAACGCTCGAGGCCGGGCTCCTTGACGAGAGTCTGTTCGTGAATGGAGGCCACTCCGCCCGTCACGGGAGGATTCGATGCTTCGCGCAGGCGCGCGTGGTAGGCCTCAGGCCTCCTCTGAATGGAATTGACCAGAGTCGCAGCAGCAGGACGGAAATCGACGGCGGCGAGGGTTCCGCCATCCGTGGGCTTCAGCAGCGCCTGATATTCGGGCGCGGTGAAGAGGTGCTCAGGGGCGCCGTCTGCGTCGTAGTCCAGCAATTCCACACGCGGCATGAGCGCGCCAGCGGTTTGCCGGTCGGCAATCAGTTCAGCGCGAATTAAGTTGCGCCAAAGGTCGGTGCGGAGATGAGGAGCATACAGGCCGCCGAAGATGCCGTGCCAGTAAGCATCATTGCATTGCGCGCGCAAAAGCAGGTCGCGGGCCTGCGCCATCTCGCCGGAAATCGTCGAATTGTGGTGGCGCACGGGAACCGCGGCGATGCGCGCGGAGACGCGCAGCATTTTTTTGTTGAGCAGATTTGATTCAGGATATTTGCGAAAAAACCCGCGCCAGGAGCCGCCGCGAAGGAAAGAGAGTATCTCTGGACGCGCGCTGAACTCTTGCTGAACGGCATGGTAGCGCTGGCGGACCCGCGTAGGCAAAACCCACTCCATCATTTCGGTGTAGGAGGCGGTGGGAAGATCAGCGCGGCCCAGAGGCGAGTGCTCCGCGAGGTATTCGCCGGGGGTCGAGACACGCAGCCACGAGGAACTTTCTTCGAGAGCGGCGAAGAAGTTTTCCAGCCAGCCGTCTTTGTAGCAATGGGCGTTAGTGCCGGGCCAGACACCGAACTTTTCCATGTCATCGCCCATCGCCGCCATGCCGCCCGGATGTAGCGCAGCAGCATCGCGCAAATAGGTGATGACCTCCTCGACTTTGCCGAAGGGGATAAAATAACGGAGCGCTTTCTGGCCCGGGAAGAGCCAGACACTCTGGCCCCGGTCTTCGGCGATGTAAGCGCCGAAAAGTTCTTCGGGCTCGAATCCAGCGGATAGAAAATGGATGTCATCGACCAGGGTGTAGCTGACACCGGCGCCGCAAAGAGTGGAAGGAAGTTGCGGCTCCCAAACACGCTCGGCGATCCAGGCGCCTGTCGGGCGGTGAGCGAAGCGTTCTTCAAGATAACCGGCGAGCCGCGTAATCTGTTCGCGCTGGTCTTCCGGTGGAATGGAGACAAGGATGGGTTCGTAAAAGCCGCCGCCGATCAGCTCCACTTGTCCGGAACTGACGAGGGATTTGAGGCGGGTGAAATACTCGGGACGGTTTTCCTCGATCCAGGTGAGCAACGGGCCGGAATAATGCAGACCCATGTGGACGCCGGGATGCTTTTCGAGGAGTTCGACGAAAGGCAAATAGGAGTCTTTGTAGGCCTTTTCAAGCACATGTCCG
Organism: uncultured Acidobacteriota bacterium; assembly: GCA_963753745.1. Lineage (GTDB taxonomy): Bacteria > Acidobacteriota > Terriglobia > Acidiferrales > UBA7541 > Acidiferrum. The sequence goes on along the minus strand of CAVWDX010000010.1, from coordinate 171,177 downwards.
AAATTGCCACATGGCTGGTGAGCGTGAATCAGGAGGACGAGCTGAAAGCGATCTGGCATGGGAACGGTTTTTCTCTCAAACATCATACCGTGCGACGCACGATTTCCGATTCAAGAGATGAATAGTCTGCGCGAAAGGCGCACTTTGCCCCATTATTTTGATGCAGGGAGTGGCCTCGGCGGGGCAACCGGAGTGGAGATTGACACTCCTTCGCGCGTGTGAAAGGCTAACCAAGGTATAGAATACACGATGCGAGTCACAGCCAAAGGCGAATACGCCACACAAGCGGTGCTGCACCTGAGTTTGCAGTATCCAGAAGTCGTGACCATTCACGAAATAGCGCAGAGGCACCACATTCCATTGAAATATCTTGAACAAATCCTGCTGGAATTGAAACGAGGCGGAATCCTGGAGAGCCGGCGGGGCGTGCGCGGAGGCTACACGCTGGCGAGGGCGCCCGAGGAGATTTCCGTGGGGGCGGTGTTGAGAGTGGTTGATGGGGCTTTCGCCGAATCAAGTTGCGTCCATAACGAGGCGATGGGCGGTGTTTGCGTGGAGGGAGAAAGCTGCGGCTTGAAGCAGATTTGGAAGGACGTTCAAGGAGCGGTCGAGAAAATCCTGTTTGCCACTACGTTTGAAGAGGTGCGCAAGCGGACCATGAGCGGCGCGGCACGGCGCACGGAAACGGCGCAGCTCGAAGGTTGAGCCAAATAAAGCGGCACGCCGAAGCGTGCCGTTGCGATTGCCTAGAATCTAAAGGAGATCAGGTTATTTCGCTACGTAGTAGTCGGCGTTAACCGGCGTGAAACTATTCCACTTCTCCGGCAGGTCTTCGAGAGCGAAAATGGCGGTGACGGGACAGACCGGGACGCAGGCGCCGCAGTCGATGCATTCCGTCGGATTAATATAGAGTTGCGTGTGCTTTTCAAAATCCGGCTCATCCTTGCGGGGATGGATGCAATCGACGGGACACACATCCACGCAGGCGGTGTCTTTTGTGCCGATGCAGGGCTCAGCAATTACGTAAGCCATTCAAATCTCCTTTGAGCGAGCAGCGAGCCGGAAATACTTCCTTAGAAGAGAAGCATCCCGCGAAATTTTCTTATACCATGCCGCTGCAGGGACAAACAAGCGACTGAGCTAATTGTACTGTGCCTGGGGGAGGTTTCTCAACCTGTGGAGATGCAGTTAGAATGGTTTGGGAAGGTACATCGATGAAGATCCGAAATGCCGTTGCTGCTCTGTTGTTGATCGCCGCCGGAACGGCCCTAACGCCGCTTGCCGCGCCGCAATCCAGAGAACCGCACGACCCTAAGATGATCGACGCGCAAGGCTTCCAGAAAATTCTCGAGCATTACCGTGGAAAGGCACTGCTGGTTAATTTTTGGGCCACTTGGTGCGAGCCTTGCCGCGACGAGTATCCGATGTTGAACGAACTGGCGAAAGAGTACGGGACAAAGGGGCTGCAGGTCGTTGGCGTGAGCATGGATGACGACGGCGATTTGATTCTGATGCGGCGGTTTCTGGCGCGCTACAAGCCGGTTTTTCCCAACTACCGCAAAATACCCGGAGCAGAGGCCGCGTTTCGGGAATCCGTGCTTCCGGGTTGGACCGGTTCGATGCCCGTGTCGATCTTTTATGCCAGGGATGGCCGGCAGGTCGCTCATTTCCTCGGCGAGAAAGGCAGGGCACAGTACGAAGATGCGATTCGCGGGCTGCTGGCTAAGGGGGGCGGAGCGGCAGCACCGGGAAAGTAGCGGACTGGGCTGACACCAAACGAGACGGGGGAGAATGACCGATGCTCGATACGAAGAAGAACAGAATCACTTACTTTGGACACAGCACCTTTTCACTGAAAACACCTTCAGGACGCGTTGCGCTCATTGATCCGTGGGTAATGACGAATCCGAGGTGCCCGGCGGAGCTGAAAAATGTGCCACGGTTGGACGTAATTTTTCTTTCCCATGCTCATCCGGACCATTTGGGCGACCTTCTGGCGCTCGCGAAACAGCATAAGCCGAAGATTGTGGCGATTTTTGAGACTTGCCTGTGGGTTGCCAGCCATGGATTTGAGAGCGAAATCTGTCCCATGGGCAAGGGCGGATCGCAAAAGGTTGGCGAGTTTGAAGTGACGATGACGCACGCGTTTCATTCGAATTCGATCGATGAAAATGGCGTCCGGCATTACGCGGGAGAGCCGGCAGGGCTCGTGATTCGAATGCCGGGAGGACTCACGATTTATCATGCGGGAGACACGACGGTATTTGGGGACATGAAACTCATCGGAGAGCTGTACAAACCGGATCTCGCGATGTTGCCGATTGGCGACCTCTTTACGATGGGCCCGCGTGAGGCGGCCTATGCGATCCGGCTGCTGGGTGTGAAGCATGTCATTCCCATGCACTACGCGACTTTTCCGATGCTGACCGGGACCGTGGAAGGATTGCGGCATGAGACGCGGGAGATTGCAGGGTTGTCAATTCATGCGCTGAAACCTGGAGAGAGCCTGTGATTCGAAGCGAGAATTTGCGCAGCGGCTACATTCAAGACGACGTCGAGGAGTATCTGTATGCGTTATTGCCGAAGCGGGATGCGGTCGTCAACGAGATGGAGCAGTACGCGGCGGAACATCGGGTGCCGATCATCGGGCCGGCGGTAGCGCGATTGCTCGCGCTGCTTGCGCAGGTTTCCGGAGCGAAGCGCATATTCGAAATGGGCTCGGCGATCGGGTATTCGACGATCTGGTTGGCGCGTGCCGCCGGACCACGGGGAAGGGTGCACTACACGGATGGAGATCCTGCGAATGCGCAGCGAGCACGCGAATATTTTCGGAAGGCTGGCGTGTCAAAACGCATCAAAATAGAGGTGGGCGATGCGCTCGAATTGCTCAAGAGGACTCCCGGCAAATTTGATCTGATCTTCAACGATGTGGACAAGCACCAATACCCTGACGCTTTACGAGTGGCGCTGCCGAAGCTGCGCCGCGGCGGGTTGTTGATCACGGATAATACGCTTTGGTCGGGTAAGGCGGCGCGGCCGGCGGCTCCGGATGACGCTGCGACACTCGGCGTGCAGGAGTTCAACCGGCTGGTGTATGCATCGAAAGAACTGTATCCAGTGCTGATCCCGCTGCGCGATGGTGTGACCGTTTGCCGCAAACAGTAGTGCAGCTAAAGAGCTAAGAGCGGAAGAAATTGCGAATCAAGAAGCCGAGGTTGGCGGGGCGTTCGGCGAGGCGACGCATAAAATACGGGAACCAGTCGTTGCCAAAAGGAATGTAGACGCGCAAGCGATAGCCGTCCTTTACAAGGCGGCGCTGCAGGTCGGTTCGCACCCCATAAAGCATCTGAAACTCGAAATCATCCTTGGAGATTTGCTTGGCGGCGGCCCAACGAATCGTCTCCGCGATCATGCGCGGATCGTGCGTGGCAAATCCATGGTAGAAGCCGCTGGGCAAAAGAATTTTCATCAACCGAATGTAGTTGAAATCCGTGTCTTTTTTCCGCGGATACGCAACGTCAGGCAACTCTTTATAGGCGCCCTTGCAAAGACGGATGCGGCAACCGTACGCGAGCAAATCCTGGATGTCGGTTTCGCTGCGGTAGAGATACGACTGAATCACCGTGCCCACGGCGGGATTCCGCTCACGCACGCGTTTTACAACGTCTAAAGTGCGCTGCGTATAGGCCGATCCCTCCATATCCAAGCGGAGAAAATTATCGTAGCGCGCGGCCATCTCCACGATCGACACAACTAGCCCCTGGCAGAAATCGACGTTCAGGTCCAAACCGAGTTGCGTCAGTTTGCAAGAAACGTTGGCGTGGAGCTTTTCCTGGTGGATGCGCTCGAAAATTTCCAGGTAGGAATCGCGCGCGCGTTGGGCGTCGGAGATATTGGCGCAGTTTTCGCCTAGGTAGTCGAGGCTGACGTACATTCCAGCGTTGTTGCAGGCGCGGGCGGCTTCAATGGCTTCGTCGAGCGTTTCACCGGCGACGAAGCGGCGCGCCATGCGGCGCGTGGTGCCGTTGGAAGTGACCCATTTGGCGAAGCGGGGACTCTCGGAGAGCTTGAGAAGCGTCGCGCGAAGCATGGAATATGATTATGCCCGTGTAAAACCGTAGGGACTAGTCCTTGTGCTCTTCCAGGAACTTTTCCGCATCCAGTGCGGCCATGCATCCGGAGCCTGCGGCAGTGACAGCCTGGCGGTAACGATGGTCCTGAACATCACCTGCGACGAACACGCCGGGAACGGACGTCAGGCTGCCGTGTTTGGCGATGAGGTAGCCGTTGGCGTCCATCTCGAGCTTGCCCTTGAAGACGGTCGAGTTTGGATCGTGGCCAATGGCGACGAATATCCCGTCCACCGCGATTTCGCGAATCTCTTTCGACTGCAGGTTGCGCAGGCGCGCCGCCTCGACGTGCCCTTTGGGGGCGAGAATCTCTTCGACCACGAAAGGCGTGACGAACTCGACTTTCGCATTCGCTCGCGCGCGGTCAATCATGATTTTCGAGGCGCGAAATTCGTTGCGCCGGTGAATGAGGTAGACCTTGCTGGCGTAGCGCGTCAGAAAATTGGCCTCTTCCATCGCGGAATCTCCTCCGCCCACGACCGCGATTCCCTTTTCACGGAAAAAATAACCGTCGCACGTCGCGCAAGTCGAAACGCCGCGGCCGATCAGTTCGCGCTCGCCCGGCAGGCCGAGCATGCGCGCAGAAGCTCCGGCGGCGACGATCAGCGACTTGGTCTCGTAAGTCTCTTTTCCAGCCGTAATCTTGAACGGACGCCGCGTAAGATCCACTTCGTTCACGGCGCCGGCTTTGAACTCCGCGCCGAATCTCTGCGCCTGCTTGCGCATATTTTCGATGAGCTCCGGGCCCATGATGCCGTCCGGAAAACCGGGATAATTCTCAACGTGAGTCGTAAGAGCAAGCTGCCCGCCTTGCTCGTGGCCGTCAATCACCAGCGGCGTCAGATTAGCGCGCGCGGCGTAGATTGCAGCAGTGAGGCCAGCGCAACCGCTTCCGATAATCACAACATTGTGCATTCCAATTGTCTCCGTGTCTTAGATTCGGCAGCGCTCATTTTCGATTCAATTCTCCGATACAAATCCGAGGCAGATCCTTGATGAAACTCGGAATTGGCTATTGTAGCATCCCCTTCGTCGCGAACTGGACGGCGAAGCGCCCAAATTGGGGACCCGTCTTGTCCGCATCGCGTTGACCGCCGCGGTGGGCCGAAGTTATAGTCACACTCAGCCGCGAACGGCAGTTCGCGGTCGCCCGAGGAGAAAATCAAATGGATCCGCGCTATCCCATTGGAAAATTCGCGATGCCCGCGCAAGTGACGCCCGAGCGGCGCCAAGCGGCCATTGAGGAGATCGCGTTAACGCCAGCTAAACTACGCGCCGCAGTGAAGGGCTTGAATGAATCCCAGCTGGATACGCCGTATCGCGAGGGCGGATGGACCGTGCGCCAGGTGATCCACCACGTTCCAGATAGCCACATGAATGCTCTTGTCCGGCTGAAGCTCGCGCTCACAGAAGATAAACCAACGATAAAGCCTTATAACGAGGCAGCCTGGGCGGAACTGGCGGATTCGAAATCAGCGCCCATCGAAAGTTCGCAAACTCTGCTCGATTCCGTGCACGCGCGCTGGGACCGGCTATGGCGCTCGCTGAAGCCGGAGCATTTCGCACGCGTCCTGGTGCATCCCGAACATGGCGAACGCACCGTGGACTGGCTGGTCTTTCTCTACGAATGGCATGGCCAGCATCACACGGCGCACATCACGGAATTGCGCAAACAAAAGGACTGGTGATGCGCGGCAACTGGCGCGACGTGCTGCGGCTCGTGTAGGATAATTTGGTACACGAGGAGAGTGCATGAGCAGACCATCAGGAACTTACGCCATTTTCGAGACTTCGCAGGGCAACATCGTGGTACGGCTTCTCGAAAAGGAAGCTCCGAAAACCGTCGAGAATTTCATCGGCCTGGCCGAGGGTACGAAAGAATTCACCGACGAAAGCACGGGCAAGAAACTGAAGAAGAATTTTTACGACGGGCTCGGCTTTCACCGCGTGATTCCGCAGTTCATGATTCAAGGCGGCTGCCCGCAAGGCACTGGCCGAGGCGGTCCGGGGTACAGATTCGCGGACGAATTCCATCCTTCCTTGAACCATTCGAAAGCTGGCAAGCTTTCCATGGCCAATGCCGGACCCGGCACGAACGGCAGCCAGTTTTTTATCACCGTGGCCGCCACGCCGTGGCTCGATAACAAACACACCATTTTTGGCGAGGTGGTCGAGGGACAGGACGTCGCCAATAAAATTTCCAACCTGCCGCGCGATTCGAGTGACCGGCCAAAGACGCCCGTAATCATGCAAAAAGTGCGCATCGAGCGCGTCCCTTAATCGCGCCGGCTGACGATGCTGACACCTGAGCGCGTTCTGCGGCTTATGATCGAAGTGATTTTCGTGCTGTTGGGCGCGCTTGTCATCTGGCTGGCACTCTCGGGGCGCATCTCCGTGGAGCGCCACAAGCCATCCTGGTTTATCCTCAGCGGGGCGCTGATCCTTTGGGGACTGCGCGCGCTCTATGGACCTAAGAAATGGTGGTCGCGCTGGGAAAACTGGACGCGCGGGCTTTCGCTAACTCTTCTTGGCGTGGTGATGCTGGCCATTTCTCGAGTGCCGTTTGAGTGGATTGCACCGCTCCTGGCCACCGCCGGCGTATTGATGGCCCTGCGCGGAGTGATCGGGGCAGCGCTCGTTTTTCGCCCGCGTTGACTCCCGCGGCCGCATTCCCGCCATAATTTCCTTCGCGCTTCGGATATAATCTGCGACACGAACTGCCCTCTCTGTTTCCGCAGTCATGCAGGGCGATCGCCTGGCCCGGGTCATTAGACAATAAGGAGACACTTCATGCTGAAGGAGTTCAAAGAATTTGCGATGCGCGGCAACGTGCTGGACATGGCTGTCGGTATCATTATCGGCGCGGCATTCGGAAGGATCGTCACATCTTTCGTTGAGGACATCCTGATGCCTCCGCTCGGTAAGCTCATCGGACCCGTCGATTTCTCGAGCCGGTTTATCAGCCTCTCCAGCAAACACTACGACACCATCGCCGCGGCCAAATATGGACAAAGTGGCGACGCTGAACTACGGAATGTTTCTAAACAACGTCATCAACTTTCTGATTGTCGCCTTCGCTATATTCCTTCTCGTGCGCACCGTGAATCGCTGGACCACTAAACCGGCCGCTCCCGCTCCGCCGACAATGAAGGATTGCCCGCAGTGCGCCATGAGCATTCCGATCCAGGCCAAGCGCTGCGGCCACTGCACAACGCAGCTCGCGTAAGACCAATCTTCGTTATCGAATTAATAATGCTCGCGGACGGGAGGCCCCTTCAAGAGGACGGCGGTTTCTTTTTCTGGTTTGCTTCGAGGTGAACGCGCAGCCGTTTGACAACGGCATCTTCCTGCCCTTCGTCGATTTCCTTCTGGACTTCCTCCAGCGCGAAGTGCACGACGTCGTGATGATGCAGCTCTTGCGGCGCAAGGACGTCGCTAAAGCGCAGCCAAAGCCGGTGCAACAAATTGACTTCGTTGGCGGTCAGGTTCGGAGCGTGCGGCCCGAGGACTTTGTAGATCTTGTCGCCGTTCGGCAAATGAATTTCGAGGTTGAACTGCGGCTTGATGTCGCCGAGTTTCTCCCACGCATCGCCGATCTGCCGGGCTTGCTCTTCCGTGTTGTCCTTCGCCGAGCGCCCAATGACAATCGTGCTGGACTGCAGCGAAGCGCCCGCTCGCAAGATGCCTTCCCAGAGATCGTTCGACGCAACCACGGCGAGGCGAATCGACTTCCCGCGCTTTTCGGCCATGGAGAGTGCTTGAGAAAAAAGATGCTGCTCGATGCTGCCAAACAGCTGATCGGCTTCCAATTCGTTTTCGCCGGAAGCGGAGCGGCGCAACAAGCGGACGTGCAAAACAACCACGTCGCGGCGTCCCGGCTTGATGCGGTCGAGCACGTTGCCCAAATGGTAGAGGTTGAAGTGGTTGCTCACCGGCACGAGAATGTTGCCGGAACGCGCGCCGACGGCTTCCGGAGTCAGCTCGGACTCCAGTTCGAGGTTGAACTGGTCCATCTCCATCTGCGAAGAGCTGCTCTTGTGGGTGCGGTGCTCGGAGATCGTGAAAACGACAAAAAGCAGAATTGAGAATGCGCCGCCCGCCATGGTGGCCACGGGCTTGGTGAAAAGATTGGTGACGGCGATGAGAAAGAGCGTCAGGGTAATCAAGCCGAGGCCGACGGGGATCTGCACTCCGCGAATATAAAAATTAAACGGCACCTGAAATTCGCGCTGGCCGGGCCGCGTGTAGCGAAGGACGAGCACGGCCAGACCGTTCATCGTAAAACTCCAGATGACTCCGAAAGCGTACAGGTTCGCTAGAAAAGTAACATCGCCGCGGCTGATAAAAATAGTGATGATTTGCAGCGCGACGATGATGTTAATCAGCCGGTAACTCGTGCCGAATCGCGGATGCGGCTGCCGGAACCATGCGCTGAGAACTCCGTCCTCGGAAACGCGGTTCAACACGCCGTTCGAGCCGACGATCGCGGTATTGACCGCTCCAGCCAGGATCAGCGTTCCCACCACCACCACGAAGACGTGAAAGATCAGCCGGGCGATGAGCGGCCCGTGCAAACTCATGGCCAGCCCACCGATCAGGTTCTCGAGGTAATTCTGCCGTACGCCGTCGGGAATGATCATCACGGCAAAGAAAGAAACGAGTGAGGTGAAAACGAGGCTGTAAATGAAGATGACTAATCCTGCCTTTTTCAGGTTCGGCAGTTTGGGGCTTTCAATCTCGCGGTAAACCTGCGCCAGAGATTCTTCTCCGCTCATCGCCAGAACCGAGTGCCCCAGACCAATAAAAATGGCGATGATGCCGAACATATGCAGAAGGGGGCTTCCCGCAAGCCAGCCGAGCGCGCTGGTACTCAACCGCAGATTGCGCACGTGCGGCCACGGCGGCAGAGGCGAATGCCTCAGGAGTGCGGTGTATGTACACCAGGCGATTAGGAGCACGACCATCACCGTCACCAGCTTCATGATGATCAGCGCTTTGTCGCTGGATTCTGGAATGCCCTTGGTGTTCTCCCACCAAAAATAAACTGTTACGAGAATGGCAAAACTCGCCGCGACGAAGTTTACTTCATACGGCGTCAGCGGATTGCCCAGGTGAGTGTATTGCAGCAGCTCGCTGATCAACCCGGCCAGATACTGCCCGGCGGCCACACCGCTGATGGGGCCGGTAAGAATGTAGTCGAACATCAGCGCGGAAACGCTGAATTTCGCGAGAGTTCCGCCGAGGGACTGCTTCACCGCGCGGTACACGCCGCCGCGCACGAACATGCTGCAGCTCTCCACGTACACCGCGCGAACGGCGTACGAGAACAGCATGATGGCCAGGATGAACCACGGCGCGGTTTTGCCGATGTAGCCTTCCGCTTCGCCGCCCGCGTAATAGGCCGAGGAGGCCAGATCGTTCAAAACGATCGCCGCAGCTCGCCAGAACGAGATAAACGTAAGGAGCGCCGTCGTGGCGATGATGACGCGCGGAATGCCGTTGCCTCGGCTGCCTGCGGCAGCAGGGCTGTTTGGAGTGCTGCTCATGTATGGGTGATCTCGATCAGCGGGTTAAAATGCTCGCACTTTTCCGCCGCGAAGTCTAGCCGAACGGCCCTTTTTGTTGAGGCTGAAACGATTTTGCTGATGCGCGAACAACCTAAGAGTCGGCAGCCCGGAACGCCTTGGCACACTCGGCGCAGGGGCAGATACTGCGCAGGTGGTCGTAACTGTAGATGCCCGTCGAGTGGCCATCTGAGAAGCTGATTTGCACGGCGTAGTTGCCGACAACGGTAGCCGCTTGCGCGCGCGGCTTGGGCTTAAACATCGGAAGCGCGGGAAAAGAGGCCGCACCGGGCGCGGCGGATGCAAAAGCTTCCTTTTTGCCGCGTTCGTCGTTACATGTGGCGCAGGGACACTCTTCGCGCAAATAGGCGAAGTCGTAGTGGCTGGCATGGCCGTCGGCCCAGGTGATGTCAATGCCCGCACCGCTTTTCACGTGTATCTTCACGTCGGACGGCTTCTTTCGCGGATCGAGTGGAATCGGCATGCGGGAAGATGAGCTCAGGTCTTCAATTTTCCGTTGCAGCAATCGCCGGGCGGAATGGGATTGCCATGCGGGCAAGTCTTTGGATGGCCGAGGAACGTGCAGATGCGCTGATCCAGTTCCGGGCTTATGATGTGTTCGAACTTGCAGGCTTGCGTATGAGCTTCGGAGTCGTCAATCGAAAAAGTGTCCTTGAAAAGACGCTCCGCGAGGCGATGCCGCCGGACGACATCCCGCGCGCGTTGGCTTCCCACGGTGGTGAGCTGCGCCTCGCCATTCTGAAGCGCAACTAAACTTAGCTCGGACATGCGGCCGAGAACTTTCGCGGCTGGCTCTTCGGGAAGGATGGGCAGGCTTCCCGCAGGGCCGCTGGCATGCAGCGCGGTTACTTGCGCCGGCTTCCCTTCCTCGCCGCAAATCCAAATTTGTTCGAGGAGATGATCGAAGCGAATCTCGTCATCGGCGGAAACGGGAGTACAGCAATCGGCGGTGTTGGCCAGCGGGCAGGCGAGCGGATGACCGGGACCGTGCTGCGCCGTATCAAAGTGCAGGCGGCCGTGGGCCAGTTCGATGCGCCGGTCGGCTTGCCGTGCGATGTCCGGGTCGTGCGTGACCATCAAAATCGTGTGGCCAGCATGGTGCAGGTCGCGAAAAATTTGCAGGACAATCTCTTCGTTCGCTTCGTCGAGATTGCCCGTGGGCTCGTCGGCCAGGATGATCTTCGGCTGATTGATCAGCGCGCGCGCAATAGCTACGCGTTGCTGTTCGCCGCCGGAAAGTTGCGCCGGGAGGTGCGTCGTGCGTTCGCCCATACCCACGCGGCGCAAAGCCTCCTCCGCCTGCTTTTCATCCGTCATACTGTGAAAATATTGCGCGAGCATCACATTCTCGAGCGCATTGAGATAAGGAACGAGATGAAATTGTTGGAAAACGAAGCCGACCTTTTCGGCGCGGTAGCGGACTATCTCGTTTTCGCGGAGCTTTGAGAGGTCGATTCCGTCCACGACGACGCGGCCGGAATTAAGCGTATCGAGCCCGCCAAGAATGTTGATCAGCGTTGTTTTGCCCGAGCCCGAGGGGCCCATTAACGCGACCCATTCGCCGCCGTGCACGTTGAAACTGAGATCATCAAGCGCGCGCAACGAGCCGTATTTCTTGACCAGATTCTCGATCGCCACGTGCGGCGCCGCGATCTTTTGTTCCGGCAGAATCTGGACAGGCGCGCTCACCCTTCACCTCGAAAAACCGAGGCAGGCCGTACGCTGGCGAGCCGCCGCAGCGGATACGCGCTGAGAATCGCAACGAGAGTAGTCAGTCCCACAGCTATAGGATACACAATCAGCCGCGGCTCTGCCGCTACGCCAAACACTTGTTTGCCCAACCAGATCGAAAGAAAAATCCCGATCGCCGCGCCAATCACGCCGCCTGCAAACCCAAGCAATGCCGCTTCCGCCAAGAAAAGCCGTAAGACCCGCCGCGTCGCCCCGCCGATAGCCTTCATCAGGCCAACGTCGTTCTTGCGCTCCATCGCCACGTTGGTCATCGCCGCCATTACACAAAGCCCGGTGAGCAGCAAAACCACTGAGACGGTCGCCGTCAGCAAGCCTCTGATACGGCCATAAATCTTCGCCTCACCCTCGGTAAACTGCCGGATGGGGCGCACCTCGGTGGCGGAGAGGCGCTGCTGCAGTGAATCAGCATAACTCTGAATCTGGGAAGGAGTGCCGGAGACTCTGATCTGAATCAAACTGAGGCGCCCTGCCTGGGCAAGCAAAGTTTGCGCGGATGGAAGGTCCAGAAAGACTTGAGCATCCTCCGGACCACCTGTAGACGCTAAAACGTAGACAGTACACGCGTCTTTTCGGCTCCCGTTTGTGAGCTCAATTCCATCGCCGTTGTGCAGTTGGAGAAGCGTCGCAACTTTTTGCCCGACTTCACAATGTCGGGAACTCACAAAGCCCGCTTTTCTCTTCGGCGTCCACCAGCGTGGCGGGAACGACGCTCGAAGAACCGAGTGGTAGATGAAAGTACCCAGCCAAAATTGCCTTTGTGATTTTCGTTGGTGGCCCGTTCCCTGTGCCGGGTGAGGTGGCAATCTCAACCACGCCGTAAAGAAACGCGGCGTACGCCAAAGAAGTGCCGTCTTTCGGCTCGCCCAATTGCTTGAGCACCGATTCGTCGATGGAGCGTGGCGCTCCGTCAGGACCACCTGCGTCGCGAGGGCCGATAATCAGGTTGGGACCGAACGCGCGGAATTCGGTGGTCAGGCGGCGCTTGGCGTCGACTTGCAAATTGAGGAGCGCGGCAGTTACGGCAGCGCCAGCACCAAGAGCGAGCAGAATCACAAACAGTCGGCCGCGATTTGCTCCGAGGAGACGGCGCATGATTCGCCAGAACATCGCTCGATTACCGGTGCGCAGCGTGGCCATCATTCGCCTCGCAGAATGGGCGCCGGCTCGTAGCGCGAAGCGCGGCGCAATGGGATTGCACTGCCGACGAGTGTGACTCCGGCAGCGAGCGCAAGCACAGCAACAAGAACGAGCAGCGAAGGCTCCGGCGAAACGCCGAAGATCCTCTGTCCAACCAACCGCGCGAGAATCGTGCCCACCGAATAGCCGATGCCTCCGCCGACAAACGCGAGCAGAAGCTGCTCCGCGGCCAGGAGGAAACCAACCGTGCCCGAGCCTGCTCCTAAGGCTTTCATCAAGCCAATTTCCGTGCGCCTCTCAATCACCGAAGCCGCTGAAGAAGCGCCGACAGCCAGCGCCGCAGCCAGCAACGCCGCGAACGTCACCATCCAGAGCAATGAGCGAACATGGGTGAGGATACTGCCCTCGCCCTCGGCCACGCGCCGAATCACGCGCACGTCCGTTCCCAGGCAGCACCTCTTTGATCGAAGCCGCAATCGAAGAAATATACGGCGTGCACATCCAGCGTTCTACTTCTTCCGGCTTCATCGTTTTCGGGTCCCGCCGACCGAAATCATCTTCCGGCTTGGTCAGCGCGCTCACATAAAGCTTGCGGTATTGGCCGGGTTTGTCCGCTATCTGCTGTGCGATTGAGAGAGGGACGATCACTGAATCGTCTTCTGACCCGCCGGATTCTAGTAAACCCACAACCGCCAAATCGCGCGACGCTGCGACGTCTGTTCCACTCTTTTCCTCCACGGTTGTCAATTTGCTGCCAACGGAGAGTCCGAGCCGCTTCGCAAGCGTTATGCCGACGACGCATTCCGCTGCGGATTCTCCAAACCACCGTCCGCGTACGTGCCACCAAGGATTCGTGTTTTCAATTCCGGTGGAATAGGTTGAGCCATCCGGAAGAGAAATCGAATGGCCTGCCCAGGTTCCCACTAGATTCACGCTGATTAAAGCTGGGGCAGGCGCGTGAGCGACGGACGAAGTGATGTCTGGTACAGAGGCAGGGACAGGGCTCTCGACCATGGTTAGTGTTTCCAAAATGGGCGCGAAGCCGATGATATTGTTGTGCCAGAAAACAGTCTTGATTTTGGGCAGATCCCCTTCGGGAAGATACGCTCCAGCATTGACAGGCCGGTAATCCACGCCCCCAATCTCAAGCGGCAACGAATCCGCCTGCGGCGTAACCACCAAATTCGCACCAAGGCTGCGAAATTCGCGCGCCAAACGGTCTCCCACGTCGAGCGAGACGCTCAGCGCCGCCGTCACCACGGCCATGCCCAGCGACAACGCCGCCGCGGTCAGCACCTTGCGGCGCGGACGTCGCGTAAACGAATCGGCAACGAGACGTAGGAACATGGGATCAGTGGTCGCGCTCGTGGGGGCACAATATATCCTGCCCCTATTGCGGAATCTCCTTCGTCGCTTGCGTGAGCGAAGAAACGTCGAGAACAAGATCCGCGCCATCGACATGCGACGGCACGCCGATCGGATTGCACCCGCCCGCCTCGCCGATCGTCGGTATATATATCGCTGAGCCGCAATGCCTGCAAACGACATTCTGCCCATCCTGGCGATAGCCTTCGGCCCCGCAGATGCGGCAGGCATCCAGCGCCGTGCCATAGCCATTCGGCTTCTTTATCACCATGAACCGCACCGACTGCCCTCCAGCCTCGATGGTAAACAGATGCATCTTGCCATCCTGCACTTCGCTCACGGGAATCCGCACTTTGTTGTCCACGGCCGCGATGGCCCGTGCCGATGGCGGCGTCGAACTCGCCCGCGTGTAAACGAAGTCTCCGGTCAGCAGCAGAATCACGGACAGGCAGCCCGTCGCCGCCGCGATCATCCAGCGCCGTTGGCGGCGATTCTGCGCTTCGAGCAGCCGCTTCTCCGCCTCACCAGCGATTCCTTTGGCGGCTTTCGCGTGGGTTGCCGATTGCCATTCGCGCATTATTAACAGCGCGGCAGCCCCAAAAATCAGCACAAAGAAGAACAGCTCGTTCCGGACGATCGGCCCGATGATGGCCATCTCCAACTTACTGGACGGCAGCCATTGTGCCTCGCTCAATTCATGCAAACCAGTCAGGCCAAGCTGAACCGCCACAAGGATCAGGATCACGCTAGTGACGGCAAAAAACCGGTGCAGCGGAACTCGCAGCGTGCCCTTGAAAAAGAACACGCCCACGGCCACCGCCGCGCCAATCCCCAAAGCCGTCCCAATCCAAATCTGCAATCCTTCCGTGGACAGCTCCACCGCGCGCAGAATCACTGCCAACTCCGCCCCTTCACGCAAAACCATGAGAAAAACGAACAAGAAAATGCCCCAACTGGCCGCGGCTCCCGCTCGCCCCACATACGTCTCGATTTTCTGCTCGATCTCTTCTTTCAGATGGCGCGCAACGCGATTCATCCATAGGATCATCGTAATGACGAACGCTGCCGCGATGAGGTACATGACACCCTCGAACCCGTCCTCGCTTATGCGCCAGCGTTCCAGAACCATCGCGACACCTAAACTCAGCGCAGCCGCGGCGGCTACGCCGTACCACGCAAAACGCGCCAGTTGCGAGCGGCCCGTACAAGTGAGATAAACGAGGACAATGCCGACGACGAGCGAGGCCTCGACACCTTCACGGAGAGCGATGAGCAAAGCCGAGAGCAAGAAATCTCCAGTTGTGAGTCATTTGCAACTACGATTTAAGTCTACTCTTTGTATCAATTTCCGTCAACCGGACCAATCCAGTCCGCTTTCTCTCTTGCGCTCACGGTAGAATAGATGGCCCGGTTAAATCAACTATGATTCCCTCCTGCCTCCGCAAAGCCTGCGCTCTTCTCCTGGCTATCCTTTTTTTTTGTGCCCAGTTCTCCGCGCAGGCTTCCCCGCAATTGCAGACCACCCCGCCGCAGACTGCCCCCAATGAATCCCAGCTCGCAATGGAACCGCGCCCTAATCCAAAATATGCGAAGAAAATCTCTGAACTCGCCGACAAGGCGCTCGCCGACGGGCGCTTTGATGAGGCTCTCAATTATTACCAGCAAGCCGCCCGCTATGCGCCGCAAGATACCGCTCTCATCGAGCGTATTGCATCCATGCGCTCGAAACTCGTTCGTGACCATGTGGATGCCGCGGAGCGCGAGGCCCTCGCCGGCCATGCCGACGTGGCCACGGAGGAACTAGCCAAGGCCCTGCTCATCGATCCAGGAAACACAATAGTCGCGGAACGCATGAAGCAAATGAAGGCCATGAATGATGCTCCCGTCCTGAAGCCCGGCTCGACAATTGAGGGCTTGCCGGAACTGAAGCCTCGCCCGGGAAAACAAAACCTCGATCTTCGCGGAGATACCAAGTCCGTCTATGAGCAGCTGGGGCAGTTGTACGGAATCAAAGTCACTTTCGATCCGGACCTGCCCGCGCGAGCCGTCCGGCTGCGCGTCGACAATGTTGATTTCGAAACCGCCCTGAAAGTCCTCGGCACCGAGACGGCCACGTTCTTCCGCCCGTTAACCTCCACCCTATTGTTTGTGGCCCAGGACAACGCGGAAAAGCGGCGCCAGTACGCGGCGCAGGCCGAGCAAACATTTGTATTGCCGGCCTCCGTGGGAACGGACGAAATGACGGAGGTGGTTCGCTTGCTTCGTGAGATGACCGGCGCGACTCGCGTCCAACTCGATGCGAAAAGCCGGTCGATCAGCATTCGAGACACTCCGGAAAGGCTCGCGCTCGCGGGAGAACTCATCAATCAGGCGGAAAAGGCTCGCGGTGAGCTGTTGCTGGAAATAGAAATCCTCGAGGTGGATCGCAGTAAGGCACGCACCCTGGGCCTCCTGCCGCCTTCCTCGGCGGAACTGATTTCTCTCACTCCAAGCTTCCTTTCCCAATTGCAGCAGGCAAAGGACCTCAGCACGCTGATAACCTTGCTCGCGAGCATTTTCGGAAATGGCGGAAGCTCGGGCGGCGCAGGGAGCTCCCTTAATCTTAGTTCTCTGATTCCTCCGCTTACCGTCGTGGGGGGCGGAAAGACGACGTTTCTCCTGACATTACCCGCGATTGCTGCGCAGTTTTCCGACGCACTCACACTTGTCCATAGCGGCCGCCAGGTATTGCTGCGCGCCCAGGATGGCAAACCTGCCACATTTTTTGTGGGTGACCGCTATCCCATCACGCTTTCCCTTCTTTCCGGAAGTCTCGGCCCCTCCACGGCAGCCACGTCCATCCCAGGAACTACCAACAGCATCCTCCCGAGCACTTCTTATAATGTGGGCGTCGGGCCTGTGGCGCTTACTTCAGCGGATTTTCGGAACATAGGTCAGCAGGACCTCGCTGTCGTCAACGAGATTGACAACACGCTTACCATTCTGGTGAACCAGGGTTCGGGAACTTTTCTCACGTCCGCAGGTTCGCCCATCGCGCTTGGCGCGAGCCGGGCCAACGCGCCCGCCGTTGCTCCGTCCATTACCTCCGCCGTGCTCACCACCAGCGGCTTTCACGATCTTCTGGTCACCGATCCCACTTCCAATACCGTCCAAGTCCTGCTGAGCAATGGCGACGACACGTTCACATCCGCCACCGGCTCTCCTATTTCTGTCGGCCAACAGCCCAGCGCCATCCTCACTGGCGATTTCAACGGCGATGGTAATCAGGATTTTGTAGTGACGAATTTCACGGACAACACCTTCTCCCTATTTCTAGGAAATGGCGATGGAACTTTCAAGCAAGCTACCGGCTCGCCTTTCGCCCTGCCCAACGCTGTCGCCGGGCCCATTGCATTGACGGCGAGTGACTTTAATTCGGATGGAAATCTGGATCTGGCCATCGTCACTCAGACGACGAGCGATGTTTCGATTCTCCTAGGCAATGGCGACGCTACATTTACCCAAGCCACCAATTCGCCCTTCGCTGTCGGTAAATCGCCCGTAGCCATCGCTACCGGCGACGTAAACGACGATTCTCACCCTGACCTCGCGGTCGTGAACCAATCCGACAACACAGTAAGCGTTTTGTTGGGCAACGGCGACGGCACCTTCACTGCCGCGCTGAACTCCCCGCTCGCGACCGGACAGACGCCGACGGCCGTGACGATCACCGACTTCAACGCGGATGGCAATCCAGACATCGCCGTGACCGACCCGATCACGGATAGCGTGTCGGTCTTTCTGGGTCTCGGCCAAGGACTATTCGCGCCTGCTTTCGAACTTCCTGTCGGCTCGAATCCAACGGCCATCCTGGCAGCCAACCTCAGCGGAGCCTCCCTGCCTGATGTGGTCATCACGGACAATCCGGCCGGCGTCATCGGCCAAGTCACCGTAATTCAGAGTCCCGCGAGCTTATTTTCAAACTCGGGAGCGGGTGTCGCCCAGCAACCCTACCCCGGAGCGCAATATGAAGATCTCGGCGTTAAGATCAAGGCTACGCCCAGCATCCATGCGAATGACGAAGTGACCCTGCAATTGGATTTCGAGATCCGCGCGCTCGCCGGTTCTTCCATCAATGGCATTCCGGTCATCACCAACCGCACTCTTTCACAAACCGTGCGCGTGAAAGAAGACGTACCCACCATCATCGCCGGTCTGCTCGACAATCAAGAGACCCGCACACTCACTGGTCTCCCGGGCTTCGCGAATTTTCCTGGCGGACTGGGCTATCTCTTCGGACAAAGAAACACCACTGGGCGGGATGCCGAGATGGTGATTCTCATTACTCCACACAAGTTGCGCCTCCAGGACCGCGTGTCCCGTTCCATCTTTGCAGGCCGCGACACCAGCCCCGGCCGCAGCTTCGCGCCCTTTGCTCCGAGGAGCCAGCCATGATCTGCGTTCGGGAGGTCCACTGCATGCAGCCTTGGGTTGCAGCTGGCGTCGGCTATGCCAGCGGTTCGAACACCACGATGGGCTGATACGTGCGCGGCACCACCGCTTCGGCAATGGCCACAAGCTTGCCTTGTTGGCTAAACACTCGCAAACGCGGCGGCTTTATTTCGCCCCCATCGAGCTGCTGTGTCGCGCCGGGAGGGAGTTCCACCCGTCCTGGTTGAATCTGTGCGATCAGTACGTTGAATTTCGTGCCGTGCCGGACGCGCCTTTCGACGATTGGCAGTACGTTGACCCGCGGAAAATTCGGCAGCAGGTTTTCGAGACGGATCAGGCAATCGGCAAATTTCCCCGCGCGCGTTGCTTCCGCCAGCTCTTCCAGCTTGATGGCCTGCTCCAGCGAAAATTCTCCCACGGCCGTCCGCGTAATCTCCGCCAGATGCGCGCCGCAGCCGAGTTTCTGCCCCATGTCGTGCGCCAGTGAACGGATGTACGTCCCCGACGAGCACTCGATGACGAAACGCGCCACGCTGCCTTCGATTCCCGTGAGCTTGTATTCGAAGAGCTCGACCTCGACCGCCTTCAGTTCTACTGGCTGCTTCTTGCGCGCCAGTTCGTACGCCGGGCGGCCTTTCACTTTTTTTGCGGAGAACGCCGGCGGCATTTGCTCGAACCGCCCCAGGCTTTCTGCCGCCAGCTTCTCGAGAATCGCAGCGTCTAGCACCGGGGGAATATCCGGCCCTTGCGCTTCTCCGTCCGAATCGTATGTATCCGTCGCAAACCCGAAACGGAAACCTGCCGAGTAGCGCTTCCTGCGCCCGCTATAAAATTGCACCAGCCGCGTTGCGCGTCCCAGCAGAAGCACTAGGACGCCTGTCGCCAGCGGATCGAGCGTTCCGAGATGTCCAATCTGCCGGAACCCCGCAAGATGCCGCACCGCATCCACGACATCATGGGATGTTTTTCCCCGCGGCTTATCGATGACGAGCGCTCCGTCAAACGGAGCAGGCTGTGGTTGGCGTGGCATTGGAGATGTTGTCTGCGAGATTTCTTGGGTTGTAACTGTAAAACCACTAAGACGCGGCCGGCTTGTCCTTCTTCATTTCTTTCAAGAGCTGATCGATTCGCTCCGTATATTCCTGCGAGTGGTCCAGCGTGAAATGAAGTTCAGGCAGGCGCCGAAGCTGCAAACGTTCGATCAGCTCCCGCCGGATGAATCCCGCGGCATGTTCCAGCGCCTTGATCGCGTCGGCCTGTTCTTTGCCCGATCCCTGCATATTGATGAACACCCGTGCGTGTTTCATGTCCTGCTGCACGCGCACTTCGCTCACCACCACCATGCCCTCGAGCCGCGGATCCTTCAGCTCTCCCGCCAGCATGGCGTTGATTTCGTGGGCGATCTCTTCGCCCACCCGTTCGTGACGGTGATTTGCTGGACTCATTTTCGTACCCGCAAGAATTTACTAAATAATTTCGATCGCCTGGTTGATCAAAATCGAGCCCAGGATGCGGTCCGCCTCATCCAGAACTTTTTGCAGCACTTCCTTCACGTGCTTCTCTTCATTCGAAAGCGTCACAACTCCCACCACCGACCTCTGCCACACGTCCTGATGATCCAGTTCTGCCACCGCAACATTAAACTGCCTCCGCAGCTTGTCCTTTAAGCTGCGCAGCACTTGCCGCTTGTCCTTCAGCGATTGCGCGTCTGGGATGTGCAGCTCAAGGGTGAGCAGGCCAACCGGCATGAGCGCTCCGGGGGACTATTTTTTCTATCTGCGGCCGGCGGTCCCGACGCTCTGGCCCGCCGCTTCCGCAGCGCTCAGCTTCTGAACGCTAAAGCATTCCAAAATGTCGCCCACCTTCACGTCGTTGAAGTTTGCGATGCCCGCGCCGCATTCAAATCCCGTGCGCACCTCGCTCGCATCATCCTTGAAGCGCTTCAGCGAGCTGAGCTTCGACGTATAAATCACCGCGCCATCCCGCACGACTCGAATCTGCGCGTCGCGCTTCAGCACCCCGTCCACCACGTAGCATCCCGCGACCGTGCCGGCGCCTTTCACTCGGAACGTGTTCCGCACTTCCGCGCGGCCCACATACGTTTCCTGGACAACCGGCTCGAGCAATCCTTCCATGGCCTTCTTTATCTCGTCGGACACTTCGTAAATAATCGTATGCGATCGGATGTCCACGTGTTCCTGCTGCGCAAGTTCCATCGCTTTGCGGTCCGGCCGTATACCGAATGCGATCACAATCGCCCCGGAAGCCGAGGCCAGCAGCACGTCGTTTTCTGTCACCGCGCCCACGCCCGAGCCGATGATCTTCAGTTTCACCTGGTCGGTCGAAAGCTTCGGCAGCATTTCGCTGAGTACTTCCACCGAGCCCTGCACGTCCGCCTTGATGACGATGCCCAATTCCTTCACGTCGCCGGCCTTGAGCTGTTCGTGTAGCTGGTCCAGCGTGATGCGCGCTCCGCTGGAGCGTGCCATTTGCGCGTCGCGTTGCTTTCCCTGGCGGTATTCGACGATGTGGCGCGCTTTGGCTTCTTCCGTCACCTGGAAATGGTCTCCAGCCTCAGGCACGCCCTGCAAACCCAGCACTTCCACCGGCGTCGATGGCGGCGCATCTTTGATGACACGCCCGCGATCGTCAAACATCGCGCGCACTTTGCCAAACACCGAGCCGCAGATGAAAAAGTCCCCCGAATTCAGCGTTCCGTTTTGCACCAGCACCGTAGCCACAGGCCCGCGTCCCTTGTCGACACGTGACTCCAGCACCGTCCCACTCGCAGGCGCGTCCGGGTTGGCTTTCAGCTCGCGCAAGTCAGCGACCAGCAAAATTGTTTCGAGCAGTTTATCGATCCCCTTCTTCTGCTTCGCCGATACTTCCACGAATTCCGTGTCGCCTCCCCATTCCGCGGGAACCAGGTTTACTTCGGAAAGCTGCCGCTTCACGCGCTCCGGTTGCGCTTCCGGCTTGTCGATCTTGTTGATGGCCACGATAATCGGCACCTTCGCGGCCTTCGCGTGATCGATCGCTTCTTTCGTTTGCGGCATCACGCCGTCGTCGGCGGCCACCACAAGCACCACGATGTCCGTCACCTTAGCGCCGCGCGCGCGCATCCGCGTGAACGCTTCGTGGCCCGGCGTATCCACAAAAACCACGGTGCGGTCATTCACTGCCACCTTGTACGCGCCGATGTGCTGCGTAATCCCGCCCGCTTCGCCGCCGGCCACGTCCGCTTCTCGAATCGCATCCAGCAAGCTCGTCTTGCCGTGGTCCACATGCCCCATGACCGTGACAACCGGCGGCCGCGGCTTCAAACTTTCCTTCGTCTCTTCCTTCGCAACTTCCAGCACCATCTCTTCTTCGAGCGACACCACGCTGACCACTCCGCTGAATGCTTCCGCAAGCGTAGTAGCCGTTGGCACATCCAGCGCCTGGTTGATGCTGGCAAAAACGCCTCTGTCGAGCAGTGTCTTCAAAAGATCCTTCGCTCGCACATCGAGCTTTTCCGCCAATTCCCGGATCGTGATGCCTTCCGTAATCGTCACATCACGCGGAGGACGCGGTTCCGGTGGCGCAATGACGGCTGCAGCAGAGCGGCGGTCACCGGCCCCTGGACGCTGGCGCGTAGGATGCAGTTTGCGCTCGCCCTCTTGCTCCCGCTTGTCCATGACAGGCCGCTGCCGCTGCGTAGGTTTGCGCGTATAGAGCGGCTTGCCTGGCTCCGCCTTCGGTGGCACTTTGTCCGGCGGCAACGCTGGCAACATCCCGGGACGTCCCGGCGTGCGCGGTCCCGGACGCGAGCCGGTAGGCATCGGCCCGCGCCGTTGCTCAAAAGGTCGATTCGCCGGCGAACTTCCCGTTCCCCCTGGGCCTCCCGCTCGCGGAGTGTATTGTCTTCCTTGACCGCCTGGCTGCATCGGCCGCATTGGCTGGCCGGGTCTCGGTCCGCCGCTTCGCTGCCCACTTCCCGGCGTCGTTCCAGGTACCGGCCCGCGATTGCCTGTCGGCAACGGCCTCGAAGGCGCGGTTGGACGCGCTCCAGGCGCACCGGGGGCCGCAGCCGCAGGACGTACAGGAGCCTTAGCTCCCGGCGCGGCTGCTGGTCTTGATGTCGTCGGTGCCGCGGTCGGATGCCCTCCTGGGGATGGCGGGCGAATCGGTATTGTCGATGGAGCTTTTGGCGCTGGCGCGGCGGGCGCAGCCGGCTTTGCAACTGGCGTAGCAACTGCGGGTGGCGCGGCGGGCGCTGAGACTGGTACCTTCGGGATGGCGTGTATCGCGGGCGGCGCGGCCGATACCGGAGCAACCGGAGTTGCGGCCGGAGCGACAGGCCCCGCGACTGGCGTAACAGGTGGCGCTACATGCGCTGCACTTGGCGCTGCGGGTTTAACTGCACTAGGCGTCGCCACCGGGGCAGGAACAGCCGCTGGCCGCATCCGCGCAGCTTTCGCCGCAGCTTCTTTCGTTTCCTTTTCCGCTTTAGCGGCGGCCTCCGCCGCAGCTTCCGCCTCTGCCTGTCCCAGAATATTCTTGCGGACCTTTTCGGCGACATCCTCAGGGATCGAGCTCGAGTGCGTCTTCTTTTCCGTGACGCCATACCCAGGCAAAAGGTCAATGATCGCTTTGGCCTTGACCTCGAGTTCCCGGGCTAGCTCGTTGATTCGGACTTGGTTTGCGTCGCTCATGCGTCCTATGGACAGTTCTCCAGTCAAAAAATCTAGTCGGCCAAACTGCGCCAAAGCCCTTCATTCCAGGGGCATACAACATTTACGCCCTGGGCTCTTCTTCTGCCTTCGCTCCGCCTTCGGGTTGTTCCGCCGCCGCAGGCTCTGCCGCTTCCGATGCCGCTGTCGCAGCTGCCGCAGCCTCACTATCCTCCGCGGCATTCTCCGGTGTCTCCTCCGTTGCTGCCACAGATTCCGCGGGATTCGCGGCCTCTTCCGTACTCTCGGCGGGCGATTCACCTTCGACCGCTGCCACTTCGCCTTCCGCCGTCATGTCATCCGTGTTCTCGCCGGCCGGCGCAGTTGCTGCAGCCTCAGCGCCACCCTCATAGAACCGGTTCACCGCCTGATAAATCTTGTCCACCATCTTCTCGCCGATTCCCGGAATCTCCATCAACTGCTCTGGGGTCATCCCCGCGAGTTTCTCCACATTCGTAATCCCGGCGGCTTCGATTTTTTCAATCGTCTTAGGTCCTACGCCCGCCAGCGCCGTCAACGGCGTGACTGGCGCCGTCAGCGCCGTCATCTGTTCTTCAATCTCTTGCCGCTTCTCTTCTTCGCTCTTGATATCAATATCCCAGCCGATCAGCTTGCTCGCCAGCCGGACGTTCTGGCCCTTTTTGCCGATTGCAAGTGAAAGCTGCGAATCCTCGACAATCACCTCGAGCTTTTTGTTTTCCGGGTCGGTGATCTGCACCCGCGTCACTTTTGCCGGGCTCAAAGCCTTCTGCGCGAACGCCACCGTCTCTTCGCTGTACGGAATAATGTCGATCTTCTCGCCGCGCAGCTCCCGAATAATCGACTGCACGCGCATTCCCTTCATCCCCACGCACGCGCCCACCGGATCGACATCCTTATCACGGCTGGCCACCGCCACTTTCGTCCGCTCTCCCGCCTCACGCGCCGCATAACGAATCTGCACCGTGCCGTCATAAATCTCCGGCACTTCCATCTCAAATAGCCGCTGCACCAGGCTCGCATCCGCCCGCGAAACAATCACCTGCGGCCCCTTCGCCGCGCGGTCCACCATCTTGATCACCACGCGCAGCCGCTCCCCAATGTTGTACGTCTCGAGCTTTGACTGTTCGCGCTTCGGCAGCCGCGCTTCCGTCCGCCCCATGTCCACAATCAAATCCGGGCCCTCGGCGCGCTTCACAATCACCGTCACCAGCTCGCCCACCCGCGTGTGGTATTCGTTGTAAATCGTGTCGCGCTCCGCCTCGCGCACTTTTTGCAGAATCACCTGCTTGGCCGTCTGCGCCGCGATTCGCCCCAGCACGTCCGTCGGCTTCACCGCAATAATTTCCGTGCCAAGCTCCGCCGCGGGATTCTTCTTCTTCGCCTCCGCCAGGCTGATCTCTTTCTTCGGGTCCGTCACTTCCTCGACCACCACATGCACCGAGTACACGTCCACTTGCCCGGTTTCCGGATTGAACTTCGCGCGCAAATCCTCTTCCGTCTTGTAAAACTTCCGCGCCGCCACCACCATCGCGTCTTCAATCGCGGACACCACCACCGTCGTCTCGATGTGTTTCTCGCGGCTCAGCATCTCAATTTGTTGATAGAGCAGGTTCGCCATGGTTCTTTCCCGATCTTCGTCCTTTAATCCCTGAAATCTCTTTCGTTCCTAAGTTTTTATCGCCCCTGAATTTCTTTCTTTGTCCCGCCGCTTCCCGCCGCTGACTTCGTCGATTGCGCGGTATTTTCTATTCACTACTCACTTCCTCCTAAAACTCCACCATCAAATTCGCCTTCCGGATCTTCTCCAAAGGCAACTCCACCGTCCGCGCAACTTTCCCCTTCAACTCCAACCGCACTTTCCCGTCCGCAATTCCTGCCAGCCGCCCCTCGAAATACTTCATCTCCTCCACCGGCTCGGTCATCGAAATCTTCGCCATCCGTCCGCGAAACCTTTCGTACTCCGCCGGCTTCCGCAGCGCCCGGTCCATCCCCGGCGAACTCACCTCCAAGGTGTACCCCGGCCCCGGAATCAGTTCCTCGACATCCAAAATCACGCTTAACTGCTGGCTCACACGCTGGCAGTCTGCGTGGCTAATTCCTAGCTCGCCGGCCGCGCCTGTCTCACTTGCAGGCACAATCTGCCCCGCCGCGTCGCTCATTCCCGCCCCAACTTTCGGCGGTCTATCAATGATGACCCTCAGGAAGCGCTGCTTCCCAACCTTCCACTCCACATCACATATTTCCAGCCCTTCCGACCGCGCCACGCGCTCGGCGGCTTCTCGAATTTTTTCCAGATCCAACCAGAGACTCCCCGGCCAATGCCGGTATCTAGTGCACTCCAACCGGCCCAACAAAAAAGTGGGCTTGCGCCCACCCATCCGTGCGACCCGCTTCAGAGCGAAATAGCAGTATATTCCGCCCTCACGTCAAATGCAAGATACGGCGGCGCCTTGCGGCCAAGCCCGCATCGGCCCATGTCCATTCTGCCGCGCCCTGAGCGGAGTCGAAGGGCGTGTTCTCGATGGATCTGCCTTCTAATTGTCCGCCGCCCGGCGCGCGGCAAACTACTTCAATCTCTCCTGGACAGTGATATACAGTTCATTGTATATTTGAACCGGGTTTCCCTGTCATAGTCGCCCCCGTGACTGGCCCCACGGAAACCCCTAGACACGCCGCAGTCGCTTGGGAGGGCGACTCCAGGGAGATTCTTCAGTGCTTCCCGGAGGACGTAAGGCAGAACTTCGGATTCGAGCTTTGGCAGTTGCAAAAAGGCGAAAGGCCAGGCGATTACAGGCCGTTGCCATCGATTGGCCCGGCGTCTTTGAACCGCGGGATCAAGATGAGAGAGCCTGGTATCGCGTCGTTTATCTGTCTCGTATCAATGACGTGATTTACGTTCTTCACTGCTTCGAGAAAAAGAGCCGCGAGATGCCCAGAAGAGAGTTCGAGAAAGCGAAGCAGCGCCTCAAAACAGTGAGGTCGCGTCTGTCGGCAGTGAAAAAACATGAAAAAAACAGCTAACAATCCAACGCATGTAACCTATGGCAACGTCCTCGACGATCTCGGTTTTTCGTCGGAGTACGCCACCGCACTGAAATTCAAAGCTGAGCTCTATCAAGCCATCTTGAAGTTCGCCAAAAAATATTCCCAAAAAGAACTCCAAATCATCCTCGCCGAGCCCCAACCTCGCGTCAGCGAACTCCTCAACGGAAAAATCGCAAACAAATCCGTCGACAAGCTCCTGCACTACGCCGGCCGCCTCGGCATCGAAGCAAAAGCCAAATTCACCCAAACCCGTAAAGAAGTAGTCGAGAAAGAACTCGCCCTCACCGGCTAGCACCGAACAATCTCCTGAAGCTCGTTGCACGCCGGGTGGCAGGCCCTTAAATTCAAAGAAGCAGGACGCCCGGGACCCTCTTCCTTGCTGGTATGATTTTGACTTTTTCTTATTCCTTCGGATGCCCCATCCTTGCGGGTTGGGTTTTGCAAGGGTGGGTCTTCCTCTTTCATCCCAGGTGCACCGCCGGACCGCGAATTGTCGTGAGATTTCGCTCTATTCGCTGCTACCCTGTGTGATTCTGTGCTGTATTGAACTGCAATCCACAAGAACTCTGCGAGACAATCCCTGCATGTGCTTCTTGTCTCCCTGAAACCTCTCGGCGCGCTCCGGTAGCAAACGCAAGGGAGGATTCGCCAGTATCAGATGCACTCCGTTCAATCCCTGAAAAGCGCGACGCCTTTTTGAGTCCGTCGCGCTTTTCCACCTACGAAACGCATCTCTACGCTCCGGCCGGTGGGGATCCTGTTCCTCCCCCCAACTGTGAGCTGTCGATCGAAGATCCCGACCGGGTCGAGATTGTCAGCTCACATCTCCGCCGAAGCCAGATCAACTCACCATCCACCACCCACGACTCACCAGTCACGAAGCACGCTCAGGGGACCACGTCAAGACCCAAGCCAACCTCGCGGCTATTTCCATGCGGTTCAGAGGTCAGCGCCGCAGCCTGGCGTTGCACCTTTGCGATCGCCGGCCAAGTTTCTTTTGGAAGGCTCAGGAAAGCACGTACCACTTCTGGGTCGAACTGGCTGCCCGAACACTTCCGGATTGTCTCGTATCCGGACTCGAACGAGGAGGCGCGACGATACGGCCTATCCGAAGTAATGGCGTCGAGGGTATCCGCCACCGCGAATATCCGCGCGCTCAGCAGAATTTCCTCTCCCCGGAGGCCCGCGCGGATAGCCGGTTCCATCGAAGCGTTCATGATGAGCGAGCACAATTTCAGCTGCGTCCGCAAGAAAGGCGATGTCCTTCACAAGATCGAAGCCCAACTGGGCGTGTCGTTGCATCAGTTTTCGTTCGTCTGCACTGAGCGGTCCCGGCTTCAGAAGAATCCCGTCCGGGATTCCAAGCTTCCCGATATCGTGCAAATTGGCTCCACTGGCAAGGCTTTCCAACTGCTTCTCGGACCAACCCATGGCGCGCGCAATCTCGATCGCATAAAGACAGACACGCTTCGAGTGGCCTGCGGTTTCATTGTCGCGCAGATCGATCGCCGCGCCGAGCGCCTGCAGCGTCTCTTCATAACTCCTCTTGATCTGCCCCAGAGCCTCGCGCAGCTGGCCCGTGCGCTCTGCAACCATTTCTTCCAGGCGCTCGCGATAATTTTCCAGTTGCTGTTCGAGATGCTGCTTATGAAGAGCGCTCCCCAGGCTTGCACGGACGGCGCTCTCCCGGAGCGGTTTGACGAGATAGTCGTCCGCTCCGCAGCGCATCGCTTGCACACCCACGTCCACGTCATCCACGCCTGTTGTGACCAGGAACGCCACATGCGGATAGGAGTGGCGAACTTGCGCGAGAAGCTCCAGGCCGCTGATGCCCGGCATTTGGAGATCGGAAATTACGGCATCGAATCGCTCGCGCTGCATAGCCGCTAGGGCTTCTTCGCCGTTCTCTGCCGTGGTGCAATAGAAGGCAGGAGAAGGCAACATGATGGCGATCAGCTTGCTGGCTGCCGGCTCGTCGTCGACGGCCAGCACACGGATAGCTGGTGCACGCTCCGATTCAATCGCTCCCCTGATGTGGTCGTCTTCTCGGGAAGGAGGGGACTTAACTTCGGCCATGGCCAATCTTCACCTGATCCTAGTCGAGCACCCAAGGCCCGGTTTTCTCGATAAAGCGGAATCCATAGTGGCGGAGGGGAGCGGCCTTTGTATCCGAATGAACAATATTCGCCGTGCCCACGAAGTGTGGTCCGGAAGTCATGAGATACACCTCCACAACGGAATCAACCGGCATCTCCGCCGTGCAGGTGCACAGAAACCCGCTGAGACTCACGTCTTCGGTCACCGTTTCCTGATCGACCTTGTTTCCGTGACTGTCCGTCCGGCGCAGCTTGAGCGCAACACGCAATCGTACGCGCACTTCAGATCGCGGCGTAAAGCG
Organism: uncultured Acidobacteriota bacterium; assembly: GCA_963753745.1. GTDB lineage: Bacteria > Acidobacteriota > Terriglobia > Acidiferrales > UBA7541 > Acidiferrum. The sequence continues at coordinate 142,640 of CAVWDX010000010.1, read as the reverse complement.
GCGCACTTTCGTGAGCCGGGTTAGGCACATCCGCAGCGCCCCGAAGTCGATGGGTTTTTCGAAATAGGCAAATGCACCCAGTTGCTTGCAGTGTTCTTTGGTTTGTCCGCCGGCCTCGCCGCTGACGATGATCACCGGGATACTCTGCGTGTGGCTGAAAGCCGTGAACGTCTGCAACAGCTCATAACCGGAATAATTGGGCATCCGAAGATCCAACAAGATGGCGTCGGGCTTGTGCTCTAGAGCGAGTGCCAATCCTTCTTCTGGCACGCCGGTGTCGATGATTTCAAAGGTGTCGCACAACTCAAGACGTATCAGGCGCCGAATGGACTCGTCATCGTCCACAATCAACAGCTTATCCATTTCGAAATTGCTCCTATCGACCCGGCCGGATTTCGCTTTCCACTAGCTCGGGCGCTGCCGTTGCTTCGTGTGTGCGTTTCTCACCGCCATCCAGTACTTCACGTACCTTGCGGAGAAACACTTCTTCGGTGAATGGCTTGTGCAGCAGGTGTGTTCCGGGATCAAGAACTCCGTGCCCCGCGATGAAGCTGTCGCTATAGCCGGACATGTACAGAACTTTCATCCCCGCCTGCAGCGGCAACAAGCGCTCCGCCAAGACCCGCCCATTCATGCCGGGCATGATCACGTCGGTCAGCAACAGATCAAAGGTTCCGTCGAAGCGCTTGGCTACTTCCAGTGCGTCTTCGCCGTTCTCCCCGGAGAAAACGCGGAATCCGCTGGACTCAAGAAAAGCCTGAGCCAGTTTTCTCAAGGGCTCGGAGTCTTCCACCAGAAGAATGGTCTCGGAGCCGCGCACAAGATCTGTTGAATCCGGTTTCAGTTCATCGGGTGTGGCCTGACCGGCATACCGCGGGAGGTAGATCTTGAACGCCGTACCCTTCCCCAGAATGCTATCTAGACCGATGTAGCCATTGCTCTGTTTGACGATTCCGTACACCGTGGCGAGCCCCAGCCCGGTGCCCTTGCCCAGCTCCTTGGTGGTAAAGAAAGGCTCAAAAATATGGGTGAGGGTCGCGGCATCCATCCCTGTCCCCGTGTCGGCTACTTCCATCAGAACATAACTGCCCACTTTGGAGCCCGGGTGGCTCCACACGTAAGCTTGGTCTAACTCCACGTTCGTGGTGTTGATTTTCAGCTCGCCGCCCAGGGGCATCGCGTCCCGCGCGTTAACCGCCAGGTTCATGATGACTTGCTCGATCTGGCTCAAGTCCGCTTTTACATTGCCAAGTTTTGGATCCAACATCAGCGTTACTTTGATGTCTTCCCCCAGGAGCTGAGGAAGCATCTTTTCCATGTCGGAGACTAGGGTGTTGAGGTTCAGGATAGCTGGCGTCAGCACCTGTTGCCTGCTGAATGCCAGTAGTTGTTTGGTCAGAGAAGCGGCCCGCTGTCCCGCCTTTTCGATTTCCAGGGCATGCTCACTCAGGATTTTGTTTCCCCCCAACTCCCGCTTCAGCACTCTGCTGTAGCCGATAATTACGCCCAGAAGATTGTTGAAGTCGTGCGCGATCCCTCCAGACAGGCGTCCAATGGCTTCCATCTTTTGCGCCATGCGCAGTTGCCTTTCGAGGATTCGTTTTTCGGTAACGTCCTCGGCAAAAGCTTCAAAGTAGGCCAACGCTCCGTTTTCGTCTTTCACACGGCGGCCCGAACAGTGCACCGTGATCGGCGTCCCGTCCTTTCGCTTCCACTCCATTTCGAGATCCTTGATTTCTTCCGCGCGGGCCAGGAGTTCGGTCAAGCGCTTATACTCGTCGGAGTGCAGGAAAATTTCGCTCGGCAGATCCCTGCGGAGCAGTTCCTCCGTCGAGTCGTACCCCAGCATCTTTTGGAGAGCCGGATTCACTTGCAGAAACCGGCCGGCGGTGTTTGCTCGATAAATCCCATACGGAGCGTCTTCCACAACGGATCGAAAGCCGGTTTCCAAGCGGCGCAGAACCTCTTCCGCTTTTTTGCGTTCGCTTACGTCGCGGTTCACGATCACCAGCTTTTCCGGCTCCCCCTTGGCATCTCGAATCACGCTCGAGGTTGATTCCAGCGTTAGCCAGGCGCCATTCTTGTGCCGAAATCGGTACTCCAGCGTTTCTCCTACGCCCGAGCGCCGCGCTTCCTCTGCCGCCTTCCGGACTCGTTCACGGTCCTCGGGGTGAATCTGCTCGAACGCAGAATACGATTGCAATTCCTCGGGCGAATATCCCAGCACTCTCTGATAGGAAAGGCTGTTGTAAATCCGCTTTCCGTTCATATCCACCACGGCGATCATGTCGGCTGCGTTTTCGCTGATCAGGTGAAACAGTTCCTCGCGTTCGACCAGCTCACGGCGAATCCGGTGAATCAGCAGATACTGATAGATCGTGTACAGATCGAACAGAAATACCAGGCCCACCAGTCCCCGCATGGCCTGCGGCAAAACATTCACGGAATAGAAGTCTTGACGTATGTGTGCCTCAGGAAGAAGGACGGAAGCCAGTCCAATGGTAAGCAACAGCGTGATGATGGCCGCAGCCGCCCATAGCCACCACTCTCGCCGTTCGATTCGGCGGAAGTTCGCGCGCGGATCATTCCTTTGCGCAATTCCCCGATGCTCGACATCTTTTGCTTTACCGTGCCGCAATAATCACCCTTCAATGGCCGCTTATTCGCGCGTCCACGAATCCTTTGGTGGCCGCGTCTGGCGCTGCTCTCTGGCCGCTCATCCTTTCCAGATGATCCAGCACGAAGCTCACCAAGGTGCTCTCCACTCTCGTAATCCGACTACGGCACCTAAACTACTGACAGGTAAGACGATAGGTTGTTCAGAAGAGAGTTAGTTTGAAGATGTGAGTTGCTTTCCTGCGCCATCCCGGTCCGCAAGTCTCGAATTGGAACACGCTCCGGATGGCGGTCCTTTTTAGAACGAATCATTCCCCGGGAGAAACCCCTCGGTTTCCTTCGCGGTTCTTATCTCGCTCTCCTGCCACGAGTCGCTCCTCCTTTGCTACACTACTTATTCCTTCAATCTGGAGAATTGCATGCCCACACGCGACGATGCCTGGAAGCTGCTCTGCGAATTCACCGCATCCGAAAGCCTCCGCAAACATATGCTTGCCGTCGAAGCCTGCGTCCGGGCCTACGCGCGCAAGCAGGGCGCTGATGAAGAGCTTTGGAGCATCGCGGCGCTGCTTCACGACTTCGATTACGAGCGCTGGCCCAACAACGAACATGCCGCAGACGCGGGACATCCCGCGGAAGGCGCGAAAATTCTCCGCGAGCGCGGATACTCCGACGAAATCATCCGCGCCATCCTTTCGCATGCCGATTATTCCGGCGTCGCGCGCCAATCGCCGTTGGAGCACACGCTTTTCGCCTGCGACGAGCTCGCCGGCTTCCTCACCGCCTGCTCCTATGTCCGCCCCTCGAAGAGCATCCTCGATCTCGAAGTGGATTCCGTGAAGCGCCGCCTGAAAGACAAAGCCTTCGCCAAAGGTGTCAACCGCGACGACGTCCGCAAAGGCGCCGAAGAGCTCGGCATCCCCCTCGAAGAGCACATCGCCTTTTGCATCTCCGCCATGCGCGACCAAGCCGACGCCCTCGGCCTCCGCGGCAATATCGCCGCCCAAGCCGCGGGCTCTTAGATTGCTGAACTGCATCCACGGATGCCGAGTCGGCCGTTCGCTAATCATTCCATGCGGCCAATAGAAAGCCTGCTGTCGAAAAAAATGGGAGAGGCAAAAGCCTCTCCCATTGAAAGTTTGGAGGTGTGTTTAAAATCTGAAGCGCAAGCCCAGCTGAATCCACCGCGAGCCCTGAATGCGGTCCGCGGGAACCAACTGGGTGTTGATCACGCCGAAGGTCGATGGATTGGTCGTGTCGAGAGACGGATCCAGGAAATTGACGTGGTTGAAAAGATTGAAGAAGTCAGCGGAGAACTCAAACTTGATGCGCTCCGTGATGTTGGTGGTTTTGCCCAGGCTCATGTCGAAGTTCCAGAAGCCGAGACCGGGCAAGGGGCTGCTTCTTCCATCATTGGTGCTGGTCGCCAGCAAAGTCGGAGTGAAATCTTTGATCGCGGCAGCCGGATTTGAGAAGTAGTTGAGACCCGTGCCTGTTCCTGGAGTAGTGCAGTTCGAGCCATTCCCGCCGGAGCCTGCGCCGGTGCTGCAGATACCGGAGTTGACGCCCCCGCCTCCAATGGAACCGATGGGCACGGTCGGCAGCATGCCTGCGGAGATGCCAAAAATATCACCACCACCGAAGGACTGCCCGCTGACGGTGACGAGATTGGGGATGCCGCTGCTGATACGCAAGATTCCAGCCGTGTACCACCCTCCAATAATCCTGTTCACGGCGGAATGGCTGCTGCTCAGGCGGTGCGAACCACCGAATGGCAGGTCGTAGTTGAAAATGGCGTTGAATACGTGCGGCCGGTTAAAGAAAGACGGTCCGTAATCGAGGTTGAAGTTATAACTGGAAGAGTGATATTCCGCTGCGTTCTGAACCGCGCCGACGGTGTCCAGCGACTTCGAGAAAGTGTAGTTCATGTCGAACACCAACCCATGCCAGCTATTATTGCGCAGGGTGACGACGAAGGCGTTGTAGTTGGATTTGTCATTGCTATCGCGCATGAACAGATCCAGTACCTGAAGATTGTCATACGGATGGCAGTCCAAGAACGAACTTCCGAGTCGATATCCAAGTGTGAGAAAGAGGCTCGACACGTTGTTGTTGATGAAATTGGTCGCGTTGCCTGAGGCAAGACAAGCCGTTGAGGAAATCTTGGTCTTTCCGCGGACCGCACCCGTGCTCCGAGCCCGGCAGCTGATTTTCGAACCAAGGCTGAGTGGTTACGGCGGTGGGAGCGACACCACGCCCGAAGTTGTGTCGCAACGGCGTCATAGGCCTGAGCAAAAATCTGACCGGAGGTCTTGTCTTTGAACATGTAAGGCGCGGAGTTGAAGTTGATGCTGCCGGCAAGTTTGCGGCCGAAGCGCCCCACGTAGCCGATCTCCAAAATCATCTGGCCTGGCAAGCTGCGCTGTATGGTGAAGTCGATCATGTGCGCGCGGCCATCCTTGAAGTTGGGATCGTTCTGGAAGCTTAAGAATTTCGCTGAACCACGTGCTGGGACGATGGGTGAACGTAAGCGCCGCCGGGCAAAGGTGGCGTGGGGATTGTGCCATCCACGCCGACACGAAAACTTGCCAGCCCCAGGTTGCGCCGAGACCGATTCGCCCACGCCGCATTGCAACCGCTGCGCTCCGGAACCGTGCACTTGCACAGGGTGATTGCAAATTGATGGTCTGCGCAAAACCGACGCCCAGCATGGGAATGATAACGCTCTGAACGGTATTTACACGGTCGTAGGCGATGCCATAGCCCCCGCGAATGACGGTCTTTCTGTCTCCCATGATTTTCGCCAAGGAAGCCGTCTCTTGAAGCTCGGGATTCCAAGCATGCAGACACGCGGGGAGCCCAGTCGCCATAGTCCACGTTGAAGACATTGGATCGGCCGCTATCTTTGATGGGAATGTAGGAGAGTGTGGGGTTGTAGGTGTCGCCGGCTTCGGCAGCTGCCTGCTTTGCCTGGATGTACTGGAGGCCATTGATGATGGAGTCGCCGGTATCGTGATTGGCGATGAAGGTCTGCTGCTTGTTTTGTTCTTGAGGCGTAGTCTGCCAACCGTAACCAATACCGTAAGTAAACGTGAGAGATGGCTTTATGCGCCACGAGTCTTGAACAAAAAAGTTGTAGGCGCGGAGTGTGGTCTTGGCAACTCAGGCGAAGTACCAAGCGGCTTGGGGTTCAGGTTGCCGTCACGGACAGCGAGGATGCCAATATTATTTAGCAAACCGAGCGTGGCGGCGTAGAGACGATCCCAGTTTTGCTGATCGGCGGTGGGAAGAGCCGCAGGACGGTTGGCTGCCGGAATGCTAAATCCGGTCGACGTCCGCGTCGAGTGTGGCCACGAGAGAATTGACCGAGCCGATGACCTTGTCATCTCGGTCGTGGATCGTGGGCAGCCAGCGAATGTCTGCGCCAGTTGTCGACGGTGTGCTTCCCCTTAATCCAAGTAAGATTGTCCGCGTACTGCTTGTTGCTATCGTAGATGGCCTGATGGCGGGCGCGTTGGGTATCCACGTCCACGACGGTGTCGATCAAACCAGTGGCTCCGAGGCCTGGAGCGAGGGCGATATTGCCGAGCGCCGTTTGCGTGCCGGCCAAATTTAGATCCGCGGCGGAAACCCGTGGACGAATGACGTTGAAATCCTGTCGGCTGCGAATCCAGCCCACGTGCAAACTATTGATAAGGTTGTCGCGGATTTGCCAGTCAAGACCGCTGGTGAAACCATCGCCGCGTATGTCCGAGGCGCTGGCCGCAGACGGCACTGCCTCCAAGGAAGCTCACCTGTCCAGCATTCTGACCCGCCGCATTGGGCGCGAGGTCCCGGTGGTACAAGTAACGGCCAAAGAATTTGAGTCTATCGGTGAAGTTGTGATCCAAGCGGAAGTTGACGAAGTCATCTTTGAGAGCCTCTGCGACGCTGGTGCGGTATCCCTCGGTGTTGGAACCGTCCCCTACGTTAGGATCGTTCCCCATCGGCATCATGTTCCAGAGTTGCTGGACGGTGGGACTGATTCCGATGCCCCGCGGATCGCAAGCTTGATTGCCCCCCGCGCCGCAAAGTGTTGAACTGGCCAGGTTGTACTGCACGCCATTGAAAGTAAGAATTCCATTTCGCAGTGACTGCGTGGGAACGATGCGCTCGACCTCCACGGACTGAGGAAAGCGCCGCAGTTCGTAATTTCCGAAAAAGAATGTCTTATTCTTTATGATAGGACCGCCGACAGACACCCCGCCTCGATTGTCATGCTGGGGTGACTTGGGCGTGTAGGCTAGGCCGCTGCCGTTTGGCGTGTGGCCATTGTCCCAAGTGTTGGCATTGAGGGCGGAGTTCTGATGATACCAATAAACCGCGCCGTGAAATTCGTTTGTGCCGCTCTTGCTGATGATGTTGATCTGGCCGCCCTCGGAGCGCCCAAAGGATGCATTGTTGTTGGTTTCGCCGACGCGAAACTCCGAAACATTTTCGACGCCAATGGGAATGACGGGCGCCTGGTTGCCGCCGCCGGCGATGACGTTGTCGGTGATATCAATGCCGTCGAGATTGAAAACGTTCTGGTCGCTGCGGGCCCCGGCGATGGTGCCGCCGCTGTTCCCGAAACCCCCGCCATTGCTGCTTTCGAAAGGAGTGGACATCGGCTGGAGAGTCAGAAGCTCGCGCGAGTCCCGTCCCAAGGTTGGGAGGCGCATCAATTCATTCTCTCCAACGACGTTGCCAACGACCGCGTCCACGGTCTGCAATTCCGCCTGGGACTGCGCGGTGACCTCGATCACTTCTTTCCCGGAACTGACTTCCAGAGTGGCGTTGTAACTGTAGCTCTTGGTCACATCGACCTTTATATTCGCGAAGGTGGTGGTGGCGAAACCGGCCTTCGAGATTTTCAAAGTGTACGTGCCGGGTGGCACGTTTGGAAAAACGTAGTCGCCCGATGCGCCTGTGGTTGTGGTCTTTGTTTCGTTCGTTGCGGTGTTGGTTAGCTCGACCGTGGCATCCGGGACGACGGCATTTGCCTTGTCAGTGACGGTGCCCAGAACGATGCCGGAGTTTGAGGTTTGCGCCTCAGCGGCAATTCCGAGCGATAACGCTCCAAAAATCAAGAGTGCGGCAAAAAGAAAACGAACGAACAGCTTCATATTCCCCCCCCGCTTTAGTTGGCTGATCAACCGCGAAGCGGACCTTCGTGAATCATCCCAGGGCGCCTGCGGCCGGCGGAAGCAGGCCCGCGGAAGGGGGGTCTCTCGGGAAGAATGGAAACGGACACACCCCTTTTAGCAAACAAAAACAAACTGACGCCTGAGATAAAAAAACGACGGCTGACCACTCGCGATACCCCACCACTAAAGATAAGCAGTTCCTATAACAAAAACTGGCGTGGTGTCAACGACTGATTCATAGGAGCAAAAAAATGAAACGTCTGTTGCCCCCGGCGCAACTTGTCCAAATGTGGTTAACAGACGCTGTTGGGCCAAAGCGAGGGCGCGGGCTCAAAGACTCGAACGGTTCCCTGTTCGCTCGAGTATCGTTCTGCGGCTGATGCAGGTGAAACGTTTGTAACAACTCGGCAAACACGGAAAATTGCACATGGCCGGAAGGAGCCACACCCCGGTTCTGGTGGAGTGGGCACAATACTTCTAGGCGGCGTGACGCAGGTTCCATCGATGGCGAATCCCCTAAGAGAATGGGCAGTTGATTGGTAGTACTCGGGGAATCGTGTACGGGAGTTCGTATTCGAATCGAAGTCAGGCTAAAATGAAGGAGTAATGCTTACTCAAATCAAAGGCACTGACGCGGCGGCGGCTGGCCGGCCGCGGCGCAAGACGTATGGCGTGCGCGTTGGCCATGTACTCGTGGGCGGCGGCGCTCCCATTGTCGTCCAGTCCATGACCAACACGGATACCGCCGATGTAGTTTCCACCTTCAAGCAAACCGTCGAGCTTGCGGAAGCTGGCTCGGAAATTGTGCGCTGGACCGTGAACGTGCCGGAAGCCGCAGCGGCGGTTCCGGAAATCAAGAAGCGCTTGCTGGATGCCGGCTGCAACGCACCGATTATCGGCGATTTTCATTACAACGGCCACGTTTTGCTCACGAAATATCCAGAGTGCGCGAAGGCGCTGGATAAGTACCGCATCAATCCGGGTAACGTGGGCGCGGGCCAGCGTCGCGACGAACAATTTTCGACGATTTGCAAAATTGCACGAGACAATGGAAAACCGGTCCGCATCGGCGTAAACGGCGGCTCGCTGAATCAAGAGCTGGTGATGCACAAGATGCAGGAGAATACCGACAAAAATCTCGGCAAAGAGTCCGAGGAGATTATCAACGACTGCATGGTTCTCTCGGCGCTGCAGTCGACGGACTTGGCGCTCGAGAGCGGCCTGCGCCACGATCAAATTATTATTTCCTGCAAGACTTCGCGGCCGCGCGACCTCATTACGGTCTATCGCGATTTGTCAGGCAAGACGGAGCAGCCGCTGCATCTCGGCTTAACCGAAGCAGGAATGGGGATGAAGGGCCAGATCTGGTCCGCGGCATCGCTCGGCGTTTTGCTCTACGAAGGAATTGGAGACACGATTCGCATCTCCCTGACTCCGAAGCCCGGCGGCGATCGTCGCGAAGAAGTTTATGCGGCCTGCGAACTCCTGCAAGCATTGGGGCTGCGCTCGTTCTCGCCGAGCGTCACGGCTTGCCCCGGCTGCGGACGCACCACGAGCACTACTTTCCAGGAATTGGCGGAGCGCATCCAGGACTACATCCGCGACAGCATGCCCATTTGGAAGACGCAATACGAAGGCGTGGAAACGATGACGCTGGCCGTGATGGGCTGCATCGTAAACGGGCCGGGCGAATCGAAGGCCGCGAATATCGGCATCAGCCTGCCGGGAACCGGCGAAGCGCCGCGCTGCCCCATCTATATTGATGGGAAAAAAGACGTCACTCTCGAAGGAACCTACGACGAACTGGCGGTGGCGTTCCAGGCGCTGGTCGACAAATATATCGAGAACAAGTACCCACGAAAAACGGCAGCGGTGGTTGTGCCGGCAGGACACTGAAGGATTCCATGAAAATCAGCCGGGAAGATGTCGAGCGGGTTGCGGAACTGGCCTATCTGGATTTAAGCGAGGCCGAGCTGGAGACGTACCGCGCGCAGCTCGACGAAATTCTGGAATATATCGGGAAGTTGAACGAGCTCGATACCGCCAACGTGGAGCCGATGGCTCAGGTGTTGGCGGATGACCAGACGGCGGACGCGACTTTGCGAGAAGACCGGGTAGTGGCTTGCGATGTGGCGGGAGAAATTCTGAAGCAGGCGCCCGATCCAGAGGCTCCCTACTTCCGTGTGCCAAAGGTCATTGAACGATGAGTAGGACAGACACTCCTGTCTGTCCGGGTTTGTAAGGATCTGAGGAACTGAAGCGCTGAGGAACTGTAAAAAAGACTGGCAAGCATGCCTGCATAACGGGACGCCAAGTGAAATCGACCTGGACAATTGACGGAGTCAAAGAAGCGCTCGCGGCGAAGAAAATTTCGGCGCGCGAACTGGCGGGAGAGTTTTATCAGCGAATTGGGCAACGGAACGTTGAGCTGAATGCTTATCTGACGCTCTGCGAAGCGCGCGCTTACGCGCAAGCCGATCGCGTCGATGCGCTTGTTGCCGCAGGGAAGCCGCTGCCTGCTTTGGCGGGCGTTCCGGTGGCAATTAAGGATGTGATCAGCACGCGCGGGGTGCGGACCACTTGCGGATCGAAGATTCTCGAGCATTACGTCCCGCCTTACGATGCGACGGCGGTCGAGCGGCTCGAAGCGGCGGGCGCGGTTGTTCTCGGCAAAACCAATTGCGACGAGTTCGCCATGGGCAGTTCGAACGAGAACTCCGCTTATGGACCGGTGCGAAACCCGGAAGCAACGGATCGCGTCCCCGGTGGCTCGAGCGGCGGGTCGGCCGCAGCGGTTGCGGCAGGGCTTGCCGTCGCCTCGTTAGGAACGGACACGGGCGGATCCATTCGACAGCCGGGATCGTTCTGCGGGATTCCCGCGATGATGGGCAGTTACGGACGGGTTTCGCGGTATGGGCTGATCGCGTTTGCATCATCTTTGGACCGCATCGGCCCGTTTGCCACCAACGCGCGCGATGTGGCCGCCATCCTGAAGGTTATCGCCGGGCGCGATTCGAACGACTCGACCTCCACGACCGCCCCCGTGCCGGACTATCGAACCGCAATGGAAAAGCCAGTGAAAGGTCTGCGCATCGGCATTCCCAAGGAATATTTTGGCGCGGGGATGGACGACGGGGTCCGGCAAAAGATCGAGGCCGGAATTGAGGTTTTGAAGAAACTTGGTTGTGAACTGCGCGAAATCCACATGGCCGCATACGGACTATGCCATCGCGGCCTATTACATCATCGCGACGGCGGAGGCCAGCTCGAACCTTGCCCGATATGACGGCGTGAGGTATGGCTTGCGGGTGGAAGGCGATTCCCTGCTGGCCATGTATCGCAAAACACGAGGCGCGGGCTTTGGAGCCGAGGTCAAGCGGCGGATCGTGCTGGGCACGTACGTATTATCGGCGGGCTACTATGACGCCTACTACCTCAAGGGACAGAAAGTTCGTGCGCTGATCGCTCAGGATTTTCGAGACGCCTTTACCAAGGTGGACGTGATCGTTACGCCGACCTCTCCAGTTCCGGCGTTTAAGCTGGGAGAGCGCACGCATGACCCGCTCCAGATGTATCTTGCTGATATATATACGGTTACTGGATCTCTGGCGGGGGTGCCAGGCATCTCCGTTCCCTGCGGAAAGATATCTGGAAAGCTCCCCGTGGGTTTGCAAATCTTTGGGCCTGCTTTCGGCGAGGCTACGGTTCTCCAGCTGGCACACGCCTTCGAGCGGACCGGCGGCGGGTCGGTATAGCGCCGAGGGATTTATCTAAACGGTCAGCCGAGCCGGCATGTCTTGCGAGGCTAGTCCAGAGCGCAAAAGGAAACAACCGTGCCGCCCGAAGTTGATTCATTGAATGCCAACTTAGTGAAGACGCAGGCCGACTTCATGCGCACGGCCGATGCCATCTCAGCGAAAGAGTGGAAAACGAGGCCGAGCGAAGGCCGTTGGTCGGCGGCCGAGCTTGTCGCGCACCTGATAATGGTGGAGCGGGCCGTCATTGCAAAAGCGGACCGCGTGACGCAGAAGTCCCCGAAGCGGGTTCCACTTTTAAAGAAAATTCATCTGCCGATGGTGCTGGTGGAATCGCGGCTGATTCGACGCAAGACACCCATCCCCATAAATCCGGAGTTGCTTCGCGAAAAAGAGGAAATGCTGGCGGAGCTGCGAGAGGTTCGGGAACGATCCCTGGCATTTATAGCCGAAACCAGAGGCCGCGACCTGAGCGAATACTGCTGGCCACATCCGGCGGTCGGCACTTTGAACACTTACCAATGGATGCGCTTTATCGCTGCGCATGAAGTGCGGCACACGAAACAGATGCGGGAAATTGCATCGAACCTACCGAAAATCGTAGAGAGTTTGCAAAAGTAGGACATTTTTGCACCCTTGTTTCCACTCGCATTGCATTCATACTGCGCAACTTGGAGGTGCGGGAAATTATGTAATGTCTTTTTACACAGGAGGTTGGAACAAAAGTACTAGGATTTTCGTTTTTAATTTAGAGAACGGAACGACTATTGCTCAGAGAAAGGTGCATCGCGTACGCTGCAAGAAGCATCAAAGTGGTAGAAGCGGATATCAGAAGCGCGATGTGCTAAAGAGAACAAGGGACAAGGCCATGGTTACCGTCAAATCGAGCCAAAAGATTTTTACCGATGCGGAGATCGCCAGCCTGACCGGCATTTGCGTCGATCACATCCGCAATTTCGCAAAAAGCCGCCACTTGGGCTTCATCGCGCGGGCCGCGGAAGCGGCCGGTAAGCAGGCGGACCAGTGGCTGTTCACACTGTCTGATTTGATGGTTCTGGTAACGCTGTTTCCACGCTGCACACACTAGGAACAGAAACAAGCTTCGCTTAAAAATGGCCCTTTCCGGAACACCGGAAGTGGCCATTTGCTTTTTGGCACAGTTGCGGACGCATAGGTAGCGGGGTATGCTCGCCAGAGGGCAAACCGATTTCTCGACCTGGCATCCTATAGGCCAAGAACCGCCATGAGCTTGCGTTCTACTCTCACTTTGATGCTGCCACTTGTAATGCTGGGCTGGGGAGCGACGGCCCGGCAGAGCGCTCCCGCAAAGGATCCCGCCACGCAACAGAGCACCGCGAGCGCCAAGCAGGCTGCGGCAAGCCAGGCGGCTCCACAGGAAGAGTTGACCGGTCTTCCGCGTGGGAAGAAGCTGGTGTTGAAGGATGGGAGCTTCCAGCTTGTCCGCAGCTATGAACAAAACGGCGACCGGGTGCGCTATTACAGCATTGAGAGAGCTCAATGGGAGGTAATCCCCGCGTCCATGGTGGACTGGGAGGCCACCAAAAAGGCGGAAGCGGCACAGGAGAAGACGGCGGCGGCGCTGGTTGAGAAGGTTCACGTTCAGGAGGCGGCGGCAAAGGCAGAAACGCCGGTGGATGTGGACGCGAGTTTGCTGGTCGCTCCGGGAGTCTTTTTGCCTGATGGAGAGGGCATGTTCGCGTTTGAGGGCAAGACCGTCAAACGGCTGGGGCAGGTCGGCTCGGAAGAGAAAACCGACAAGAAAACGGTTCTGAAGCAGATTCTTTCGCCAATACCAATTATCCCGAGCAAACATAACATTGAAATTCCGGGCGCAAGAGCCGCAGTGCGGCTCACGAGCGCAGCGCCGGAGTTTTACTTGCGCGAACCGGCGCCAGGCCCGGATGTAGATTCCACGGTGCTGCGGAGCAGCCGTCAGGGGGCGGATGGTCCGGATGTCACGTTGGTGCGGGCCAAGGTGAAGGGGCACAAGCGTTTGCTGGAGTCCATACGAAGCCTGTTCGGGCAGGAGATCTCGGAGAACCGGAAAGAGATTTCGATCCAGCGGTGGGAAGTGGCGCCGGACGTCTACAGGTTCACGTTGAGCGCGCCGCTTCCGCCGGGAGAGTACGCTCTTGCCGAAATCCTGCAGGATGGACTGAACTTGTACGTTTGGGATTTTGGGGTCGACGCCGCTCCAGCGTCCGAGGCTGCTCCTCACTGAACTGGAATCATAAACTGCCGGCTAGTAATAAGACCCTTCCCTCGGGGGTTTCTCGTAAGTGCGGATTTTAAAAGGGTTAGCCCTCATTTCTCACAGCTTGGCAGATGAGGGGAGAAGTTTGTTTAAACTGGAGGTTGCGAACTATTTTCTCGGGATGTTGTTGTGAAGTTGATCCGTTTTTCGCTTTCCGTGAGAGTTTTTCTCTCTCCGAGGCTGTTTCGGCGCAGACTTTGCCGCCACTTGACAGATACGAGGAAAAAAGTGTCCGGGCTCTTTCTCTTTCAATACTTTAGCGGCACGGCGCACAGCTTTTCATGGACTTGCTGGAACAGCGCGACGTTGGGGTAACCACCCGCCAGGGAGATCCACACTTTGCGTACCGTGATGCGAATCAGCGCACCGATCTTCAGCAACTTGAGCCGGATGGTGGAGCACTGCGCCTTCGCCAACTCTGTTCCCGCCAGTCCCAGCCGTCGCAGCATCTGCAACAACACGTAGGCGATCGAAGAGAAGTACAAGCGCAGTTGATTGCTGCGCAGGTAGTGCGTGCTGGTGCGATCGCTGAACAACATCAACTGTTCTTTTATGCGATTCTCCATATCCCCTCTGGCGCAGTAGTGCTCTTCATACAAGGCCTGTGCCGGCCATGCTTCTCGACTCAGAGAAGTCACTACGAATCGCGGGTTCTCTCCCTTTTCCAGGTGTTCGGCTTTGGCCACCACCCGTCGCGCACGACTCCAGCTTTCCCGTGTCTGGTAAACGAACTCTTGGAACAGCCGCGCTGCGTCTCCGGTCTGTTGGTACTGCGCTTTCGCCTCCCCCATCTCCTTCGCGATCTCCGCCTTCAGACGTTCGTTTTTCGCCAGTCCCAGCAAGTACTCTACGCGGTTCGCTTCACACCAGGCCATCAGCTCCTCGCGGCAAAATCCAGAATCCCCGCGCACCACCATACGCACCTGAGGCCACGCGGAACGAATCTGCTCTACGATGCGCTGCAGCTCCTCTACACTTCCCGCCGACGCATCGATGTTCGAGGATCGCAACCGTGCACACAGCAGAAACTCTCCGCAGAAGATGTACAACGGTAGGTAGCAGTAGTGTCCATAGTAGCCATGGAAGAAACGCCCCTCCTGCTCCCCATGCAGCGGATCGTCGGTGGCGTCCAGGTCCAAGATGATTTCCTTTGGCTCCTCGCGGTGGGCTTCGAGGAAAACCTCCACCAGCAGGCGGTCCACAGCTCCATGATCCAGCACGATCTTTTTGTAGCGCTCCTTCCGACTGGCCGTCTCTTGGGTCAGTTCCAACCGATTCAGAGTGCTCTTTCCGGCTAACGCTTCGTTCCGGAGATCTCCCTTCTCAACCAGTACCGCCAACAAGGGATCGTTCCGCAACTCCTCGTGATCGTTCAGATCTTCGTATCCCAAGGCTAGACCATACACTCGCTGGGCCACCAACTCCTCCACCGTATGTTCGATTAGATCGGGATTCCGATAATCGGTGAAGCAGGCGGCAAACTGGCGGAGGACCCCCATGCGCTTCTCGACTTCCCGCAGCAGCAGGCCACCGCCGTCACTGGTGATCGCTCCGCCGTCAAACTGTGCCCGAATCTCGCGTCGCCTTTGGGGATGAAATCCGAGGATAAACTGGTTACACTCTGTGGTCATAAGGCTGTTGCTCCTTCTTGGCAGAATCTTTCTAGACAAAAGAGTTATGCCATGAAGCAACAGCCTTTTTCAATTTAGTATGAGAAATTCAGGTTAGGGGCGCTACGGAAACTGTGTCAGGGTAGACACATTTATATCATTCTATCATTCTGTCACAGAATGATAGAATGAATTGAAAGTGGATTTTTTCCTCGTCTTTGTGCGCGAGGGCCCGTTTTGCGGCATCTTGGTCCTGCGCTGAAAGCCTTCCTGTAAGAGTTCGTCATTCGTTCAAACTTATTCAGCCTCGCCGATTATAGAGTTTTGCGAGTGGCTGAGAAAAGCGGCAGCAGGGCTGCCACACTTCAAATCGCTACTTCGCCAATATTATGTGGACGTAGTAGGTTCAAGCTCGACAAAAGCTGGCCGCGGGGCAATCGTTTGCCAAAAGGGCGTCTCCCTAAGGGGCGTGTGCCTAAGTGGTCTGCCTAAAAATTCGGGAAAGGAAACGATTTGGAATAGGCGGAACTTGCACGGACGGCGAGGCACACTACTCAACAAAACCAGTGTAGCACGAAGTGGCGATAAGGTCAACACAAAAACTGCAGTTACTGAGTAGCCATTCGAATGGGGAGAGGCAGTGAGTCGTGAATCGTGGGTAGCGAGCAGCAAAGACAGAGAGAAGTGACCCGGGGTTTGCAAGAAAGAAAAACGCAAACGATAGGCCAGCCAAGAGTTAAGCGGCGGCCACGCTGCTGAATGAAGTTGAAAGTCCCATGCAGAGTCCGCACTCCTGAAAACCACAAGGGATGCGGCGCCCGGCGAGGGAACGGGAATTCGAAATACGAAATTAGAAATTCGGAAAAAGGAACTCGGCAAGAAACTCCGCACGCGGTTTCGCCGGATGCGGAGAACTCAGGTCGGGCAATTTGCCAGAGCGAAACTGGAGAACGGAGGAGAGAAGAAAAGGAAAGACCCACCCTTGCATAAACCAAACCCGCAAGGATGGGGCACCCGCACCCAGTAAGGAAAATACAAATTCAAAATCGTTTCAGCGAGTTTGGGTGTGCCACCCGCCCGTGCCGATGCGCTCAGTACAACCGCTCATATGTTCGCAATCAGACCACCTAGAAATAAAACTTTGCGCCAAGCTGAATTACACGAGGACCGCCGCCACCCGTGTAGGTATCCGCGTATGTTCCCCAGTTGGCGTTCTTTGAGATAGACAGCGGTGTGGTAGGGTCGGCGTATTCCCACGGCCCGTTCACAGTTAAACCATAATTCTTGTCGTTGAAGTTCGGATGGTTGAAGGCATTGAAGGCTTCCAGGCGGAGTTGGATAGAACGGGCCCCGTTCTCACCCAGCGGGATGTTCTTGAACAACGACATATCCCAGTTCTGCATTCCGCCATTGCGGAGAGTATCGCGAGTTCCACGCAGTGGGGGACCGATGGCGGGGAGAAGCGGGTTCCCACTTTGATCGAGACTGTAGTAGAACGGGATCGCGCCGTATTGGTTTGAGCCGGTCACACTTCCTGGAGGAAATGAAAAACCGCTGTTCAGGTCCACGGGCGTTCCGGTCATAAACTGAATCACGCCACTTAACTGGTAATTGTCAGTGACATAAGATAGCCATTTCGGCCCGTCGAAGTGTTTGGTGAGGTTCGGCAGGTTATAGACGTAGTTGGCGGCAAATACGTGAGTACGATCCCAGGACGTTGCACGGTAATCAAGCAGGGCGATGAAAGGATCCTGCGTGTCCTGGTCGCTATTCGCCGTGGCCAACGCTTTCGACCAAGTGTAGACCGCGCCGAACGTTAAGCCCTTGCTGAAGCGACGCTGCACCGAAACTTGGAGTGAGTTGTAATTCGAGGTGCCGTCGAACGCAAGATACGCGATCTGCCCATATCCCTTGTACGGCACCAAATAGGCATTCGAATACGAGGACGCTCCATAGGCACACCATCCGTTGAAGTCGTAGCCAGCGGCCGCATATTGTGGTTGCAGTCCGGGCTGGACGGCGGGCACCGTGCCGTTGAAGAGGGAGCAATTCGGGTCTTGCGCGGCACGAGTAAAAAGGGTGCCATACGGTTCGGCGTTGAGATCACGCGACGTTACGAGATGGCGACCGAGCGTGCCCACATAGGCCACATCCAGCGTGATGCCCTTGCCCAGTTCGTGTTGCACGCCCAGGCTGAAACTGTACACGGTGGGCACCTTGCCGTCTTTAGATGCGCCAAGAATGTTGCTCAACACTCCGGTCCCGAAGGATGACTGCGCGGAAGCGAGGTTGGCAATATTTCCGGAACCTACCGACGCTGTCTCTACCAGCGCGGGATTGTTAAAGACAGTGTTGAATATAAGGTTGCCCTGAGTGCGATCGTGCGTCATGCCAAAGCCACCGCGCAGGATCGTCTTGTGGTCACCCAGGATGTCATACGCAAAACCGAAACGCGGCTCTGGCATGATGCCACGGCTATTCCAGCCGCCCATCGGGAGCTGACCATTCTTGGTGAATTCCATCCCGTTCAGCGGGTTGCCGCCATCGGCGGGGATGATGTTGCCGGTTTCGGGGTCGATGGTTACAGCATTTGCAGGGTCGTAAGCCGAAGGATTGAAAAGCGCAACGTTATTACTGGCATCGTACTGCGGCGGAATCCACGCAAAGCGCATGCCGTAGTCAAGCGTCAACCGGGGCGTGATCCTCCATGTGTCCTGACCGTAGAATTCAAGTTGGTTGTAACGGAATTTGCCCAGCGGGCGAGCCGTGGACTGGTCAAAACTATCGAAGGATCCTATCAAGGCGCTGGCCAATGGATCGCCCAACGTGCAAGTCCCAGTCCCGCCCGGGCAAACGCCCCCGCTGGTCGGCCCCAAACCGAAGTTGAACTGGCCGTTGATGTTGCCCCAGGCGATCTGGTCCTTGCGGCTGCGCTGATAGAAAACGCCAAACTTGAGCGTGTGCGTTTGCAGAACCTTTGTCAGGTTGTCGTTGACGTTGATCGTGGTGTTGGCCTGATGCCAGGGAGTGGCCCCCAGGTAGCCCCCGCCAAAATTGACGTTCGGAAGGTTGTTGAAGCTCATATCCGGAATCGATTGGTCGGAGGATACCGGGTAGAGCAGCGGAATATTGATACCATTTTTGCCCAGCGAGATATTTCCGTTCGTGCCCTCAGCTATAGAGAGCGTGTGGCTAGGTCCTACCGAGAACTCGTTCAAAAGTGTGGACGTGAGCGTGCTCACCAGATTAAGAGAGACATTCCATCCCGGGTGCTTCTGCGTACAGCCGCCTGGGAAGTTAATGGATGATGCACAAGCGAAAATACCGAACGGCCCTGGAAATGGCACAAAAGGAGAGGAGTCAGTTTCGGAGTTATGAATCCAGCGCCCGAACAGGCGGTTCTTGGAATTGAGCTGGTAGTCAACGCGGAGAATGTCTTCTCGACGCGGCGCGTTGCCGGAAAGTGCTTCCGAAAAGTTGTAGTTCTGGCCATTGACTCCGAACCCGCTTACGTTCGGCAAAGGGAAGAGGTTCAGAATTTTCTGCACCTGCGAGTTGATTTGGCCCGAGTCGATCTTATTGTTTGTGATCCCTGGCCCGGCGATTACGATTGGATTGCCGTTTCCGTCGATGGACTGCGAGAAGTCTCCCTGACGCTCCATAGCTGTCGGCGTGTAGAATTGCGTAGTTCCACCTAACGGAATCAGTTGCCGGTAGAATTCCTGGCTCCAGAAGAAGAACAGCTTGTTCTTGCGAATCGGGCCGCCAACTTGGTATCCAATGTAGTTGTAGCGGTAAAGCGGAGGCGTGTTTGGCAGGCCGCCACTCAACTGGTTCAGCTTATTGAAGTATTCATTGGCATTCATGCTCTCGTTTCGGTGAGTGAAACGAGCGTCGCCGTGAAACTGATTGGTACCAGCCTTCGTGACAATGGCGATCTGCCCGCCCGCAGCCTTACCAAACTCCGCCTGGTAATTCGACGTTAGGATCGTAACTTCCTCAATGGCATCGGTATTGATAGTGACGTGCGTACCGCCGTTGTTGCCGGTGTCCACATTGGAGGCGCCGTCAATCGTGAACTCATGCTCGTTCGCACGAGTCCCGTTAATGTTCATCGCGTCCAAGCCGCCTGTCCCTGATACGGCGCCATCGAAGCTGCTAATCACTCCGGGTACGAGCTTCATATAATCCAGCACGTTGCTGCCGTTCATGGCGACATCATTGAGCTGCTTGCCACTGATTAGGTCCGAGCGTTCACCAGATTCTGATTGCAACTGAAGTTGCCCAGCGTTGGCTGACACTGTGACGGTGGCTTCGGCGGCACCCACCTGCAGAACCATGTCGCCGATATTCAACTTGTCGGCAGCGCTCAAGACAACCCCTGTGGTTTCCATTTTCTTGAAGCCCTGCATTTCTACTGAAATCGCGTAGGTGCCAGGCTGAAGATTGGGAAACACAAAGTTGCCATCCGGAGAGGATGTAACCGTCCTGGTCAATCCAATCGCCTGGCTGCGCGCTGTCACTTTAGCGTTGGCGATCACACCGCCCGAAGTGTCCTTCACCGTACCGGAGATTGTTCCCGAAGTGACTTGAGCATGCAGAGATATCGAACATAAGGCTAGAAATAAGGTGACGAGAGCGAGTCGGCAAGGCAATCCAAAAGTGCTATAGAGCGAATGGAACATCATTGATCCTCTTTACCCCTCGACTGGAGCATATTTGGCAACATCGAAGATATGGCTGTCAAGTAGACAGATTTTGAATATCGTTTAGACAAACGCTTGTCTTAAACTTCGACATTTGAGGATATGCCGCGTCTGGCCGTCACTCAACTGCCCAAGCTAATCTCATGAAGACTTGCAAAGGGCGGGTGGCCCGGACGCATCTCCGTGACCTGTTTTTCGGGTGGACTGAGGTCATGACAGCGAATACACCATGCTCATAGTTGAAGAGAGCGTTAGGATGCGGGGGTGCCCCACACGACGGGGTAACGTGTGGGGTGTTGGAGTTGTTCGATGCCGAAAGGACTCAGACGCTACTACGGACAGGGCCATCTGCATTTTCTGACGTTTAGCTGCTACCGACGTTTGCCGCTGCTGGGAACGGAAATCTGGAAATCTGGGGCGGACGGGGCCTCCGCAAGTGACGGGCTTGGCGAAGGCTTCATTCCGGTGTGGTATCCGGCGGGGCGGAGGCGAAGACTTCTTGAAGCAGGGCGAGGACTTCGGAGATGCGGAAAGGTTTCTGCAAAAGACGAGGTGAACCTGCGCTGCCTGGAAGTTCCGGAGATTCGAGGAGCTCTCCGGTCATGTAGACGACCGCCGGTTTGCGCGTGCCCGCCGCTCCGAGAAGACTTTCCGCCGCCGATTTGCCACTGAGATGGGCGCCGTCTTGAGTCAGGTTCAAATCGCAGAGAAGAGCGTCATGAGAACGCTCCGCGAGAAAGGCCAGGGCTTCCTCCAAGGTGGCGGCGCAGTCCACGCGCAAACCGTGTGCGGTAAGGCCTTCGAAGAGCAGGCTGCGGAGACTCTCCTCATCGTCCAATACCAGGATGGAGCGGCCCTTCAAGAGGTCGGGAGTAGCGGGCGACGGGACGCTAGATGGAATAGGGGTGGCCGTCAGCGGCACCGAGGGCTTTTCGCCGAGAGCAAGCGGGAGATAAACCGTGAATGCGGAGCCGCCTGCGGGAAGAGCTTCTGCTTCAATGGTGCCGCCGTGCTCGCGAATGATGGAGAGGCAGATGCTGAGACCAAGACCGGTTCCGCCGCCAGGACGCTTGGTGGTGTAGAAGGGATCGAAAAGGCGGGGGACGGATTCGGGACGAATGCCGACGCCGTCGTCCTGGAAGGCGACGGAGACGCGAGAGCCAAGGCGAGCGAAACGAATCTGAATGCGGCCCGATTCGCGGACTTCGCGGATGGCCTGCTCGGCATTGGTGACGAGATTGAGAAAGACTTGAATGAGCTGATTGGCGTCGCCGATGACGCCGGGCAGGTCCGGCTGAGGGCGGAAATCGACTTCGACGTTGTTGCGGCGGAGCGAGTGTTCGTGCAATTGAAGGGTGCGCTCGATGATGCTATTCAGATCGACGGACTTCTTTTGCGGGGAAGCCGGGCGTGAGAACTCGAGAAGATTTTGAACGATGCGGGCGGCGCGGCGGGCCTGGCGATGCGTCAATTCGAGCTGGCGCTTGGTGGCTTCCTGGTCGGACGTGCCTTCGCGAAGCAATTCGGTGACGCCGAGAATGGCAGTGAGGGGATTGTTGAGCTCGTGTGCGACGCCGGCGAGCATCTGTCCCATGGCGGCGAGCTTTTCCGCTTGAATGAGTTGTTCTTCGAGGCGCTTGAGTTCGGTGACATCGCGGCCGGAAAGGACCACGCCTTCGATTTTTCCGGTTTCATCGGCGAGAGGGCTGAAATTGAAGCGGATGCGGCGCCAGTCGCCCAACTTGTGGCGCACGCGCACTTCCAGCGAGGCGTAGTTCTGGCGTCCCGCCAGAATATCCGCAAATAAAGCGAGGAGTGCGGGAAGGTCTTCTGCATGGGTACGGCCGCCGAACTCCATCTGCGCGGTTTCGGCGAGCTCATAGCCGAGAACGTCCTTGCAACGCGGGCTGACAAAGGTGTAATGCGAATTGGTATCCACGACGAGAATGAGGTCCGGAAAGTTGTCGACGAGACGGCGCGCGAATTCCTGCTCCTTGTAAAGCTGGCGCTCCATTTGGCGGCGGGCAGTGATGTCCATGACGGAACCCTGATAACGAATCACATGGCCGGAAGTGTCGCGCACGGCCGTTGCGGTGTTCAGACAAACGATGGGAGAGCCATCCTTGCGAAGCAGATTGATTTCAAGGCCCTGGGGAGAGTTCTGGCGCTCGACCTGCTCCTGAAGAGCCTTTCTGTCGTCAGGGTCGGCGAAGAGGTCCGGCACACGTTTGGAGAGTAATTCTTCCTTAGAGTCATAGCCGAGCATACGGACGAGAGCGGGATTGGCGTCGAGGATGCTGCCTTCCGGCGTGGTGATGTAGATGCCTTCCTGGAGAGTTTCGAAGAGCTCGGTGAAGCGCGCCTCATTCTTGCGGAGTGCGGTGATGTCGCGGCCGAGGACGGTGATGCCGTGAACTTCATTTTCGCGGGTCATGGCATGCGCGACGCAGTCGAAATAACAGACGGAATTCTGTTTCTTGAGGCGGACCTGGATGATGCCGGACCAATGGCGGCGCTCGAGAAAACGGGGCATGGCGCGGCGGACTAATTCGGCGCCCTCGCCGCCGCCCTCTTCGAGGAAATCGGTAACGGGGCGGCCAATGATTTGCTGATAGGTGGCGCCGACAAGATCGCCAAAGCTGCGATTCACGGCGCGGATCTCGCCTTCCATGGAAAGAGCGATGAGGATGTCGTCAAAAGAATCGATGAGGTCGCGATAACCCTGCTGGGAGCGGGAGATCACGGAGAAGAGCTGGTCCATCTGCTTATCGCTGGGAGGAACAGCATCGTGATGCTCGAGGCCGCGAACAAGCCCGCGAAGTTCCGAGATTTCCTGGGTGCGCTTCCAAGCATAGAAACCAAAGAGAGCGACAAGGACAACCAGACCAATTGGCAGAGCCTCGAAACGGTGGGCGAGAGAGCGAATAGTGCCCCAGGAGGTGAAGGCAAAGACGATGGAAAGGATTAGAAGGAGAGCAAAAGTGAGACGCCACAGCTCACTCTGGCGCTTTTCAAACTGCTCGAGGCGAGAGGAAATCGTAAGGCGGGTCGTACCCCCTGGGGTAGTTTCTTTCGCCGAACCTGAGGAAAACTCGTCGTGTTTAGGCATGGAGACACGGGCGGCAATCGGCGAAAACGGCCAAAAGAACCACCTCTCAATGGTACAAGTTATTTTAAGAACGGCGCGAAGAACGGGCAATGACCAGGAACGCAGGACGTGCCTGAAGGTTACCTGTAGAAAGCGCTTTAAGAGTAAAGCGTCCCGGCGCGAACCGGGACGCTTTAGGAGTTTGAGTTTGTTGCGGACGCGAAGGTCTTGCGGCTCGTAACTGCTTAGCCTTCGGTCGCGGCGTCGGCCTCGGCGTCTTTTTGGAGGAAGTCGAGCGCCGCTGCTTCTTCGGCGGTGAGCTCGGCGGCTTCCGGAATTTCCTCGAGGGGAGCGGGAGCGGGCATTTCCGTCAGCAACTGAATGCTGCGGTAGTGCTCGAGGCCCGTGCCAGCGGGGATGAGGCGGCCCATGATGACGTTTTCCTTGAGGCCGCGGAGGTAGTCCACCTTGCCGGCAACAGCGGCTTCGGTGAGCACGCGGGTGGTCTCCTGGAAGCTCGCGGCGGAGATAAAGGAGTCGGTCGAGAGCGAGGCCTTGGTGATGCCGAGGAGCAGCGGACGCCCAGTCGCGGGACGGCCACCATCGGCGATGATGCGGTCGTTTTCCTCGCGGAAGCGGAACTTGTCGACCTGCTCTTCGAGAAGGAATTGCGTGTCGCCCACGTCTTCAACCTTGACCCAACGCATCATCTGGCGCGAGATGGTTTCGATGTGCTTGTCGTTGATGTTGACGCCCTGGAGGCGGTAGACCTCCTGAATGGCGTTGACCAAATAGGCCTGCGTGAACTTTTCGCCGAGGACGGCGAGCAAGTCGTGCAAGTTGAGCGGGCCATCGATGAGGGCTTCGCCGGCCTTGACGTGATCGCCTTCCTGAACGTTGATGTGCACGCCGCGCGGGATGGAATATTCCTTGGTGGTCTTTCCATCTTCGCTTTCGACGTAGACCTTGCGCATGCCCTTGGCGATGTCGCCGTAGCGGACGACGCCATCCACTTCGCTAATAACCGCGGGATCCTTGGGCTTGCGGGTTTCGAAGAGCTCGACGACGCGCGGGAGACCACCGGTAATGTCTTTCGTCTTGGTGGTTTCACGCGGAATCTTCGCGAGCACGTCGCCGGCCTGGACCTCGTCGCCATCCTTAACCATCAAGTGAGCGCGAGAAGGCATGAGGTACTTCTTGCGGACCTTGCCGGAAGAATCGCGGACCAGAATCGCAGGCTGATGTTTTTCATCGCCGGGAGGCAGAGTGACAACGTCCTGCGATAGGCCGGTCACTTCGTCCACTTGCTCTTCAATGGTCAGGCCGGGGCGGAGGTCGTCAAACTTCACGGAGCCGGCAGTTTCGGTGAGGATCGAGAAGGTGAACGGATCCCATTCGGCAAGAATCTGGCCGTGGGTGACATGCTCGCCGTCCACGACTCGGAGGCGCGCACCGTAAACGACGTGGTAACGCTCCTTTTCGCGGTCCTTTTCGTCGACGATGGAGATAAGCCCCGCGCGGTTCATGGCAATGGAAGTGCCGCCGCGGCCCTCGACGAACTTGAGGTCCACGAACTTGACGACGCCGTTGTTGCGCGCTTCGAGTGTGGAACGCTCGGAAACGCGGGTTGCGGTTCCGCCGATGTGGAAGGTACGCATCGTCAACTGCGTGCCAGGCTCGCCGATAGATTGCGCGGCGATAACGCCGACGGCTTCGCCGAGCTCGACCATGCGCCCGGAGGCGAGGTTGCGGCCATAGCAGAGTGCGCAAACCCCGCGACGCGATTCGCAGGTGAGCACGGAGCGGATGCGCACGCGCTCGATGCCCGCTGCCTGTACCTGGTTGGCGAGCTCCTCGGTGATTTCCTGGTTGATGTCGACAATGACCGTGCCCTCGAAGTCCTTGATCTTGTCGAGGGAGACGCGGCCGACGATGCGGTCGCGCAAGGGCTCGACTTCGACGCCGGCTTCGACGATGGGTTCGACGTAGATGCCGTCCGTGGTGCCGCAATCGCGCTCATTGATGATGACATCCTGAGCGACGTCGACGAGACGGCGGGTGAGGTAGCCGGAATCGGCGGTCTTGAGGGCCGTATCGGCCAAGCCTTTGCGCGCGCCGTGCGTCGAAATGAAGTACTGCAGCACGGTGAGGCCCTCCCGGAAGTTGGAAGTGATGGGCGTTTCGATGACTTCGCCGCTGGGCTTGGCCATCAAACCGCGCATGCCGGATAGCTGGCGGATCTGCTGTTTCGAACCGCGCGCTCCGGAGTCCGCCATAACGTAAACGGGGTTGATGTTGCCCTCTTTGTCCTGGTTCTCAAGAGCCTTGAACATTTCGTCAGCGACTTTTTCGGTGACGTCGCCCCAGATGGCGATGACTTTGTTGTAGCGCTCGCCGTTGGTGATAGCGCCGTCAAGGTATTGCTGCTGAACTTTGACGACTTCCTTTTCGGCGTTTTCAACCAGCTTGTATTTGTCGCTGGGGATGAGCATGTCGTCGATGCCGATGGAGATGCCGGACTTCGTGGCGTACATGAAGCCCAGTTCCTTGAGCTGATCGAGCAGGACGACGGTGTCCGCCAGGCCATAGCGCAGGTAAGCGTAATAGACGAGCTGTTGAACGCCCTTCTTTTTGAGCAGGCCGTTCACGTAAGGAAACTTGGCCGGGAGATTCGAATTGAAAATGACGCGGCCGACGGTGGTCTGGATGAATTGGCGTTCCATCTTGACAGGCTCGGTGTGTGGCACGTCCTGATCATCGTAGGCGGTGGTGAGGTCAATCACTTCGCCGCTGTAACGCAGGCGAATGGGAGTGAGCAGCTCGACTTCTCCTGCTTCGAGAGCCAGGACGACTTCATCGGTCGCACCGAACACGCGACCTTCGCCCTTGGCGCCGGGCTTGGACTTGGTCAGGTAATAGATGCCGAGAACCATGTCCTGCGACGGAACGGCCAGAGGCAGACCGTGCGCGGGCGAGAGGATGTTGCGCGAGCTGAGCATGAGCACGGAGGCTTCCACCTGAGATTCTGGCGAAAGCGGGATGTGCACGGCCATCTGGTCGCCGTCAAAGTCTGCGTTGAAGGCGGTGCAGACCAGCGGGTGAATGCGGATGGCTTTGCCTTCGACGAGCACCGGTTCGAACGCCTGGATGCCGAGACGGTGAAGCGTGGGGGCGCGGTTGAGAAGGACAGGATGTTCGCGGATGACGTCCTCGAGAATGTCCCAAACAACTGGCTCCTGCTGCTCGACCATTTCCTTGGCTTGCTTGATGGTAGTGCAGTGCCCTTGGGCTTCGAGCTTGTGATAGATAAAGGGCTTGAAGAGCTCGAGCGCCATTTTCTTGGGCAGACCGCACTGGTTGAGTTTTAGTTCCGGGCCGACAACGATGACGGAGCGGCCGGAATAGTCCACGCGCTTGCCGAGCAAGTTCTGACGGAAGCGGCCCTGCTTGCCCTTGAGCGTATCGCTGAGGGACTTGAGCGGGCGGTTGTTCGTGCCGCGCAGAACGCGGCCGCGGCGGCCGTTGTCAAAGAGCGCGTCGACGGCTTCCTGGAGCATGCGCTTTTCGTTGCGCACGATGACGTCCGGGGCGCGAAGCTCCATGAGCTTTTTGAGGCGATTGTTGCGGTTGATGACACGGCGATAGAGATCGTTGAGATCGGAAGTGGCGAAGCGGCCGCCGTCGAGAGGCACGAGCGGGCGCAGCTCGGGCGGAAGGACGGGGACCACGTCCAGAATCATCCACTCCGGCTTGTTACCGCTCTTGCGGAAAGCTTCGAGCACTTTCAAGCGCTTGGCGAACTTGATGCGCTTCTGAAGAGAAGGATCGTTCTTCATCTTCTCGCGGAGTTCCTCGGAAAGCTTATCCACCTCAACGCGGCGGAGAAGCTCCTTGATGGCTTCGGCGCCCATCTTGGCGGTGAACTGGCCGGGATATTCTTTTTGCAGCTCGCGGTACTTGTCTTCGAGCAAGACTTCGCGCTCGCGAAGAACGGCGACTTCGCCGGCATCCACGACCACGAAGGCTTCGAAGTACAGAATGCGCTCGAGGTCGCGCATGGAGATATCCAGCAGATAGCCGATGCGGCTGGGCAGGCCCTTGAAAAACCAAACGTGCGAGCAGGGCGAAGCCAGCTCGATGTGGCCGAGGCGTTCGCGGCGGACTTTGCTGAGCGTGACTTCCACGCCGCACTTATCGCAAATTACGCCGCGATGCTTCATGCGCTTGTATTTTCCGCACAGGCATTCCCAATCGGTGACGGGGCCAAAAATCTTGGCGCAGAAAAGGCCGTCGCGCTCGGGCTTAAAGGTGCGGTAGTTAATGGTCTCCGGCTTGGTGACTTCGCCGTGGGACCACGAACGGATTTTTTCCGGGCTCGCCAAACTGATTCGAATGGAATCGAAATCGGCGATCAAACTGGCGCGATCATAAGGGCTGCTGCGATACAAGGTTGTTTCCTCCCTCCCCCGGCTTTCGCCAGGGGCCGCGGCCTGATGTTTTGCACCGGGCCGGCTGAGAACCTAAAAAACCGAAGACTACAAAATCAGGCAAGACGGGCACGGCGTGCCGTGCCCCTACGCTAATCGGCGGCTTTCTCCGATGGCGCCTTTTGCCGCTTCATCAATTCGACGTCCAAGCAGAGCGACTGCAGCTCGCGCACGAGAACGTTGAACGATTCGGGCACGCCGGGCTCGATACCCGGCTCGCCTTTGACGATGGCCTCGTAGATCTTCGCGCGGCCATAGACGTCGTCGGACTTTGCCGTGAGCAGTTCCTGCAGGATGTGCGCCGCCCCGTAAGCCTCGAGCGCCCAGACTTCCATTTCGCCGAAGCGCTGGCCGCCGAACTGCGCTTTGCCGCCCAACGGCTGTTGGGTGATGAGCGAGTACGGACCGATGGAGCGCGCGTGAATCTTGTCGTCGACGAGGTGCGAAAGCTTGAGCATGTAGATGTAGCCGACCGTGACCGGCTGGTCGAACTGGTCGCCCGACATACCGTCGAAGAGATTGATCTTGCCGGCGTGCGGCAAGCCAGCGACTTCGAGCAAGTGGCGAATTTCCGGTTCGCGAGCGCCGTCAAAAACCGGCGTTGCGAAGGGAATGCCGTCCTTGAAGCCCTCGGCGTAGTCCAACAATTCGTCGTCGCTAAGCTTCGACAGAGTTTTCCAGATGGTCGTCTCGGTGAAGACTTCGCGGAACCAGCGCCGCAAGGCTTCCGCTTTGACTTCCTTGCTGAGCAAACGCTTGAGGCTGTTGCCCAGCTCCTTGGAAGCCCAGCCGAGGTGCGTCTCGAGAACCTGTCCGACGTTCATACGCGAAGGAACGCCGAGAGGATTGAGAACGATCTCGACCGGCGTGCCATCGGGAAGGTACGGCATGTCTTCCTGCGGCACGATGCGGGCGATGACGCCTTTGTTGCCGTGGCGTCCGGCCATTTTGTCGCCGATGGAGAGCTTGCGCTTCATGGCGATATAGACCTTGACCAGCTTGATGACGCCGGGAGGCAGTTCGTCGCCCTTTTTGAGCTTTTCCTTGCGCTCCTCGGTGATTTTGCGGAGGACGTCGATCTGGCGCGAAGTCATCTCCTCGATCTCTTCGATTTTCTCGATGAGGAGAGGATCCTTTTCGTTGAGCTTGAGGCGCTTGAGGTTGCGCGTGGAGATCTTTTCGATCAGGTCGCGCGTGAGCTCCACGCCCTTGGTCAACAGGCGCTTGTTGGTCTTTTCGTCGTGCAGGTCGGCCTGGAGAATTTTTCCGCCCAGGAGATCCGAAAGGCGCTTGAGGCGCTCATCCGTGAGGATGCGGATTTCGTCGGCGAGGTTCTTCTCGAGCTTGAAGACTTGCGTGGCTTCGATGGCCTTGTGGCGCTCGTCCTTTTCTCCGCCCTTGCGGGTGAAGATCTTGACGTCCACGATGGTGCCCTCGATGCCCGGAGGGCAGTACAAGAGAAGCGTCGCGAACGTCGCCGGCCTTTTCGCCGAAGATGGCACGAAGGAGCTTTTCTTCCGGCGTGAGCGTGGTCTCGCCCTTGGGAGTGACCTTGCCGACCAGAATGTCGCCCGGCTTGATGACCGCGCCGATGCGAATGACGCCGCTTTCGTCCAGGTTGCGAAGGAACGATTCGCTGATGTTGGGAATGTCGCGAGTGACTTCCTCAGGGCCGAGTTTGGTATCGCGCGCTTCGATTTCGTACTCCTCGATGTGAATCGAAGTGTAGTAATCGTCCTTCACCAGCTTTTCGCTGACGAGGATGGCGTCCTCAAAGTTGTAACCGCGCCATGGCAGGAACGCCACCAGCACGTTGCGACCGAGAGCGAGTTCGCCGCGTTCGGTGCAAGGACCGTCGGCAAGGACCTGGCCCTTTTTTACGCGATCGCCGACGCGAACGAACGGCTTCTGGCTGATGCAGGTGTTCTGGTTGGAGCGCTTGAACTTGATGAGCTGATAGATGTCCGCGCCCACTTCGCGGCTGAGTACGCCGGAGTGGTCGGATTCGACGCGCACGATGATGCGCTCCGAGTCCACCTGATCGACGATGCCTTCGCGCTTGCAAAGCACGACCGCGCCGGAATCGCGCGCGGTGACGCGCTCCATGCCGGTGCCGACGAGCGGCGCTTCCCCGCGAATGAGCGGCACGGCCTGGCGCTGCATGTTGGAACCCATGAGCGCGCGGTTGGCGTCGTCGTTCTCGAGGAACGGAATCAAGCTGGCGGCAACGGAAACGAGCTGCTTCGGCGAAACGTCGACGTAATCCACTTCGTCGCGGCTCTTGAGCACGAAATTGCCGGCTTGGCGGCAGTTGACGAGCTCGGTGGTGATCTTCAAGCGTTCATCGAGCGAAACGTTGGCCTGCGCCACGACATACTTGTCTTCTTCCCAAGCGGAAAGGTAGAAGCAGTACGGCTCGTACACGACTTTGCGGCGCTTGAGCTCTTCGTTGAGCTCCTCGACTTTGTCTTTTTCGACGATTTCGCCGGCTTTGAATTCGCTGTCGCCGGCATTGACGATCTGGACGTAGTCGATGATGCGCCCACCTCGCACCCGGCGATACGGCGATTCGATGAAGCCGTAGTCGTTGATGCGGGCAAAGCACGAGAGCGAACTGATCAAGCCGATGTTCGGACCTTCCGGCGTTTCGATGGGGCAAATGCGGCCGTAGTGCGTGGGGTGAACGTCGCGCACTTCGAATCCCGCGCGTTCGCGCGAGAGACCGCCCGGTCCAAGAGCCGAAAGACGCCGCTTGTGCGTGATTTCGCTGAGCGGGTTGGTCTGGTCCATGAACTGGCTGAGCTGCGAAGATCCGAAAAACTCGCGGATGGCCGCCATGACCGGCTTGGCGTTGACCAGGTCGTGCGGCATGGCCGTGGACATTTCCTGGTACACGCTCATCTTTTCCTTGATGGCGCGTTCCATGCGGACGAGGCCGATGCGGAACTGGTTTTCGAGCAGTTCGCCGACCGCGCGGACGCGGCGGTTGCCGAGATGGTCGATGTCGTCGACGACGCCGATGTTCTTGCGCAACTTGAAGAGGTACTTGATCGCCGAAACGAAATCCGGCGTATCGAGCGTGCGATTATCCAGCGGGGTGTCGAGCCCCATCTTGATGTTGAACTTCAAGACGGCCGACGCGGCTGAAATCGTACTTGCGCGGGTCAAAGAACATGCCGCGGAAGAGATTGGTGGCCGTTTCGAGCGTCGGAGGATCGCCCGGACGCAACTTGCGATAGATTTCGATCAGCGCTTCCTTCGAAGAGCGGATAGCGTCCTTATCGAGGGTACGCGAGAGCACCAGGCCGATATCGTCGCGCTCCGGAAAGAAGACGTCGACTTCGGTAATCCCGCCCTCGGCAAATGCCTGCCAAAGTTCGGGAGTCAAAGGCTTGTTGGCTTCGAGCAGCACTTCGCCGGTCTGGCGGTTGACTACGTCGGCGACGCTGTAGGCGCCTTCGAGGTCGGCCAACGCGGCGCGAACCTGCGAAATCTTGGCTTTGATGAGTTCCTTGAAGAGATTCTCGGTGATGCGCTTGTGCGCGCCGACAATCACGTCTTCGGAGCGCGGATTGCGAATTTCGTGAGCCAACTTGCGGTCCACAATGCCCGGCGAAACGTTCCAGAAAAGATCCTTGTCGCGAAGCGAAATGCGCTCGACTTGGTAGAACGTGCGCAAAATCTCTTCGTTGGACTTCATGCCCAGCGCGCGCAGGAAGATCGAGCCGAGGAATTTGCGTTTGCGGTCGATGCGCACGTAGAGAATGTTCTTGGTGTCGTATTCGAATTCGACCCACGAACCGCGATAAGGGATGATCTTGCCGAGGAAGTAGGAGCGGTTGTTGGCGCTCTCGAAGAAGACGCCTGGAGAGCGGTGCAACTGGCTGACGATGACGCGCTCCGTGCCGTTGATGATGAACGTGCCGTTCTCGGTCATCAACGGAATGTCGCCGTAGAATACTTCCTGTTCCTTGATGTCGCGAATGGTCTTCGCGCCGGTGTCGGGATCCTTGTCGTAAATGGTCAGACGGATAGTGACTTTCAGAGGCGCGGAATAGGTCATGCCGCGCTCCTGGCACTCGTTCACGTCGTACTTCAACTGCATGGCCACGGGATCGCCGCACTTGTTGCAGAAGGTCGGCGTGTTCTTGTTGAACGTGCCGCACTTGTGGCAGATGACGTCGCCGGTCTGGTACGGATTGGTGACGACAGACGCGCCGCAATTGCGGCAAGTGGCGCGCAGGTGGTGCAGCCCCTTCAGGTTGCCGCACTTGCACTCCCAGTTGCCGATGGAGTAGTCCACGAACTCGAGCTGCGACATCTCGCGGAAATCCTTGATCGGAAACACGGACGTGAACACGGACTGCAGTCCGCCGTCATCGCGCTCGCTCGGCAGGAGGTCCATCTGCAAAAATCGCTGATAGGACTTCATCTGGACTTCGATCAAATTCGGAATCTGAATCGAGCCCTGAATTTTCGCGAAATCGAGACGCTCGCGTTCCCTGACGTGCTGGTGAGTATTTGGCATCGCTCGGTCTACCTCTTCCCTTTCGGGCAAATAGCGGAGAAATCGGAGAAATGCATGCAGCCGGTGTAGCGCGCTTCCTGCCCGAAGTCAGCGAGCACACGGCCGCACTGGGTCCAAAAAGGACCAGTGGAGTTGTGAAAGTAACCAGCCTCGACTTGCGTACGTGATTCCTTTGGCGCGGCGGATCATGCTTGTGCCGGCCGGCAAACTGGCCGATGCAAACAGCCGCGCCCCCTCTCGAAGCCCGTACAACAAAAAAACTACTTGATCTCGACCTTGGCGCCCGCGTCTTCGAACTTCTTCTTGATGGTCGCGGCTTCTTCCTTATTCACGCCTTCTTTGACGGTCTTTGGTGCGCCGTCGACGAGATCCTTGGCTTCTTTGAGGCCAAGACTCGTGACTTCGCGAACCGCCTTGATGACGTTGATCTTGTTGCCGCCGACGTCGGTGAGAACGACAGTGAACTCCGTCTTCTCTTCCGCCGGTGCCGCGCCCGCCGCTGCTCCGCCGCCACCCGCCACGACCGTAGCCGCAGCCGCGGAGACGCCGAAGGTCTCTTCCATCTTCTTTACAAGGTCAGACGCTTCCAGCAACGTCAGCCCCTTGATTTCTTCCAGGATCGTATCCACTTTCGCCATGACTTTTGCTTCTCCTCTCAAAATTAAAAATAAATTTACTGGGCCGCTTCAGGGCTTGCTGCAGGTACAGGAGCCGGCTCGGAACTAGCCCCGCCGGACCCAAACTTGTTGGCCTTGATCGCTTCGCTGACGGTGACCGCGAGGTTGCGCGGCAGGCCATTCAAAGCCATGGCGATGCGCTGCGCGGGAGCGTTCAGCAGGAACATAATCTTGCTGAGCAGCTCTTCCTTTGAAGGGAGATTCGCAAGCTGCTGAATCTCGGCGATGGAGATGACGCGGCCTTCGACGAGGCCGGACTTGAACTTAAACGCCGGAACGTCCTTGGCCACCTTAGTCAGCGCCTTGGCGAGCGCCACGGCGTCGGTCTGCGTGTAGGCGATGGAATTCGTGCCGCTCAAATTCTTGAGCAAGCTTTCCGCGGGCGTGCCGGCTCCGGCGCGCTCCGCGAGAGTGTTTTTCACGACCTGATATTTGCCGCCAGCAGCCTGCACGGCGCGGCGGAGCTTGGTGTCGGCTTCGACAGTGATGCCCTGGAAGGTCGTGAGAATCACGGTCGAGACCTTGGCCAGTTCCGTCTTCAGGTTGTCTAGGTCCTGCTGTTTTTCACTGCGCTTTTTCATGATCCCGTTTCCTTAAACTCTTCCGTTACGCTGCCGCCGCCAGAGTTTCCGATTCGAGCAAATCGATCGGAATGCCCGGACCCATCGTCGAGGTCAGCGTGATTTTTTTCACATACTTGCCTTTGGCTGCCGCCGGCTTGGCTTTGATGACTGCGCCGATTACCGCGTGAGCGTTTTCCGCGATATGCGCGGCGTCAAATTGAATCTTGCCGATGGCGCAATGGACGATTCCGGCTTTATCGACGCGGAACTCGACTTTGCCGGCCTTGGTCTCTTTGATTGCTTTGGCGACATCGAAGGTGACCGTGCCCGTCTTCGGGTTAGGCATCAGGCCGCGCGGGCCGAGCACTTTGCCCAGCTTGCCGGCGGACTTCATCATGTCCGGCGTGGCGATTACGGCGTCGTAATCCGTCCAGCCTCCCATGATTTTCTGCACCATATCGTCGCCACCGACAAAATCCGCGCCAGCGTCCTGCGCTTCGCGAACTTTTTCGCCGCTTGCAATCACCAAAACGCGCACGGACTTGCCAAGGCCGTGCGGAAGCACCACGGTGCCCCGGACGACCTGGTCAGAATGCTTCGGGTCGACGCCAAGATTGATGGCCAGCTCGACGGTTTCGTTGAACTTCGTGTGATGCGTCTTCTTAATCAGCTCGCTCGCTTCAGCGAGCTTGTACGGACGCGCTTCCACCTTCTTGCGCGCATTCTCGACGTGTTTGCCTGCCAGCTTTGTCATTCTTCTTACCTCTGCGACCTCGTAGCGCCTAAACCTCTAGGCTTCCACGACTTCCAGACCCATGTTGCGCGCCGTACCCATCACGGTACGCACCGCGGAGTCCAGATTGGTGGTGTTGAGATCGACAAGCTTGATCTTCGCAATCTCTTGAACCTGTTTCTTAGTGACTTTGCCGACTTTGTTGCGGTTCGGTTCGGCCGAACCCTTCACGATCCCCGCCGCACGGAGCAATAGAATGGAAGCGGGCGGAGTCTTCAGGATGAACGTGAACGTGCGGTCGGTATAAACCGTCACGAGCACGGGGAAAATCATCCCGTCCGGCTCCTTCGCCGTTTTGGCGTTGAACTGCTTGCAAAAATCCATGATGTTCAAGCCGTGCGGACCAAGGGCCGTGCCAACGGGCGGCGCTGGAGTCGCTTTGCCCGCGGGCAATTGCAATTTGATGGTCGTCTGTACTTTCTTAGCCATGTTTCTGCCTCAATCTCTTTTTGCCTGCTCTGTTTCAGCGCCGCAGCTTAGCCCAGCTTTTCCACGCTCGCGAAATCCAGCTCCACCGGAGTTGAACGGCCAAAAATCGTTACGGAAACTTTTAGCCGGCTGTGATCGTTGTCAATTTCTTCGACCGTGCCATTAAAATTCGCGAACGGTCCGTCCACGATGCGCACCTGTTCGTTGCGCTCGAACACGACTTTGGGTTTCGGCCGGTCCGTCGGAACGTGGACGCGGTTGATGATGGCATCGACTTCAGCGTCGGAAAGCGGGGAAGGCGCCGTGGCCGAGCCGACAAAGCCGGTCACCCTCGGCGTCGAGCGCACGATGTGCCAGGTGTTTTCGTCGAGGTCCATCTCCACGAGCACGTAGCCTGGATAGGTCATCCTCGAGGAAACCACTTTTTTTCCGCCGCGCACTTCCACGACGTCTTCCATGGGAATCAGCACGCGGCCGATCTTGTCCTGCAAACTGAATGCGGACACGCGGCTCTCCAGGCTTTCTTTGACTTTTCTTTCAAAGCCGGAGTACGTATGGATGATGTACCACTGCATTGCCGTCAAGCTGTGATCCCCTTCAGACGCCGAAAATTTTGAAGATGCGCTGCACGCCCAACTGCACCAGCCAATCGACCGTCGCCAGAAATACGCCGAAGAAAAAAACCGTGGCGATCACCACGCCGGTCGTCGAAACCACGTCTTCGCGCGTCGGCCAAGTGACCTGCTTCATCTCCACGCGGACATCGTGCAAAAACTGGCGCGTGTCCTGGACGGTGCCGGTGACTTTCTGGCCGATTCCGGCCGCCGCGCCCGTGATTGCATTGCCTTGCGATTCGTCGTTCTTCACTTTGACCGCCTGCGTGGTCATTCGCCCTCTTCACGAAACAGGCGCTGCCGCCTGTTAGTAATCTCTGGCAGGGGAGGAGGGATTCGAACCCCCATACCCGGTTTTGGAGACCGGAGTCCTAACCGTTGGACGACTCCCCTAAAAACCCAAAACCGCACCGCCCGATGCCTGCTGCAAAACGGAAAGCTACTTAACTTCCTTGTGCCCGGTGTGCTTGCGGCACGTATTGCAAAACTTCCTGGTCTCCACGCGTTCGGAGTGTTTCTTCTTGTTCTTGGTCGTCGTGTAGTTGCGATTTTTGCAATCGCCGCACTGCAACGTGATGATTTCTCGCATAACTTTCTCTCTTTTCCCGCTTGATCAGTTGATCGGCCCTGTCGCCTTTACTCCGCCTCGTGCGAGGTCTAAAGCTCGAATGTGTTCCCAGCGAACCAACACGAGATGGTCTCCGTCTTCCCGCTGATTCAGGATCCAGTCGCCCTGTTCATCCTTCTCCAAAACGTGGAACAGAACTGGCGAAGACTGAGTATCGATTCCAAGATCCCGCAATGCGCCTCTTCCCTCATGATTCAGAACTACTACGAGATCTTGGTTATCGATTTCCATACTCGTTAAGCCACATGAGCTGGTAACGCATAGTCCAAAACGCGCTCCAAACTCCGCTCCGAATTTTCGGAACCACTCTGAAACAGTTCGTCAATCATATCCTCGCTTACAAAAAACGAGACTTGTCGTGCCCCCTCAGACCCTAAAACTTCGTAGCGATGCTTCAAAACGTCCAACCGAATGGTCCCCAGCTGAAAATCACCTCTTCCTTGTAACTTCTTCTGGAGAAGCCGGGCAAATTTCATAGACTTTTCGACTAGATGCTCTTGATTCTTCTTTCCGGCATAGGCACTTCTTGCGTAAGCCTCTTCCGAAATGCCGAGTTTTTTCGCTACAACTTTCTGCTCATCAGTTAGGGCTGGCAACCGGTCAACGGGAACACCGGCAGCTTCCTTCCGCTCATCCCCGCCGGCGCGCCATCCATCAATGATGATTTCCATGCCATTACTCGATGATTTCGGTTACAGCGCCGGCTCCGACAGTGTGGCCGCCTTCGCGGATGGCGAACCGCAAACCCTTTTCCAAGGCGACCGGCGTGATCAGCGTCACTTCGCAGCTCACGTTGTCGCCCGGCATCACCATCTCCACGCCCGTCGGCAGCTTCACGTCGCCCGTCACGTCCGTCGTCCGGAAATAAAACTGCGGCCGGTAGCCCGTGAAAAACGGCGTGTGTCGCCCGCCCTCTTCCTTCGTCAACACGTACGCTTCCGCCTTGAACTTCGTGTGCGGCGTGATCGACCCCGGCTTGCACACCACTTGCCCGCGCTCGACATCGTCTTTTTCCGTGCCCCGCAACAACAGGCCCACGTTGTCGCCCGCCAAGCCTTCATCCAGCAGCTTGCGGAACATTTCCACGCCCGTCACCACTTTCTTCTGTGTCGGACGGAATCCCACGATTTCGACTTCTTCGCCCACCTTCACTTTGCCGCGCTCGACTCGGCCCGTCACCACCGTTCCGCGGCCCGAGATCGAAAAAATATCTTCAATCGGCATCGCGAACGGCTTGTCAATCTCGCGCACCGGCTGCGGCACGTTCTTGTCCACCGCTTCCATCAGCTCATCGATGGACTTCTCCCACTTCGCGTCGCCGTTCAGCGCTTGCAGCGCCGAGCCTTTTACCACCGCAATCGTGTCGCCCGGAAACTGGTAGCTCTTCAGCAACTCGCGCACTTCCAACTCCACCAGCTCGAGCAGCTCCGCGTCTTCCACCATGTCGCACTTGTTCAAAAACACCACAATCGCCGGAACGCCGACCTGCCGCGCCAGCAGAATGTGCTCGCGCGTTTGCGGCATCGGGCCATCCGTCGCCGCCACCACCAGAATCGCGCCGTCCATCTGCGCCGCGCCGGTGATCATGTTCTTGATGTAGTCCGCATGACCCGGGCAATCCATGTGCGCGTAGTGCCGGTTCGGTGTTTCGTACTCGACGTGCGAAACGGCAATCGTGATGCCCGCGCTCGCGCTCTTCCGGAGCGTTGTCAATCGAATCAAACGCCCGGAACTGCACTTTCGGGTTGTGCTTCGACAGCACTTTCGTAATTGCCGCCGTCAGAGTCGTCTTGCCATGGTCAATGTGGCCAATCGTCCCGATATTGCAATGCGGCTTGCTGCGCTCGAATTTCTCCTTCGCCATTTTCCTCTGCCCTCTGCGTTAAGTCTTCTCTTCTGCCCGAATCGTGCGAGTCACTCGCTACTGCCAAATCTGGAGCGGGGGACGGGATTTGAACCCGCAACCATCACCTTGGAAGAGTGAGACTCTACCGTTGAGTTACCCCCGCCCTTCGACTACAAACTTTCCTGCCACTGCAACTTTCTAATCCTGGAGCCTGGGACCGGGATTGAACCGGTGACCTCGTCCTTACCAAGGACGCGCTCTACCAACTGAGCTACCCAGGCCTAACCCGTGTTCCCCCAAAATCAGCCGTTCGTGGCGCACTATTCCTGAGCAGCGCCTTTGCCGCGAATTGGACCGCGCTCGAACATCGCTAAATGCGATTGCCCTGCGGTTTCCTGATTACAGACGATCACCCAAGCGATCGGCCGAATCGAACAGCGAGCGACTGGTGGACGGGGAAGGATTCGAACCTTCGTAGCCCGCAAGGAGCGGCAGATTTACAGTCTGCTGGTTTTAGCCACTCACCCACCCGTCCCGCGAAAACGAAAAGGACGCTAACTTCTTGTCCTCAATAACCCTTCCAAGCAAATGTCTACAGCGCAAACCCCCGCGCAAAGCAAAAACACAAATAGGACTCGTGTCAAGAGACACCAGCCCGTTTATTTTCCTGCAAGGATTTGCTCCGCCTCACTCCCCCTGCAAATTCCTGGTGGAGCTGGCGGAGGGAATTGAACCCCCGACCCTCTGATTACAAATCAGATGCTCTACCAGCTGAGCTACGCCAGCGTCGCTCAAACCGAGTAAGAATAGCAGAAGGGGCACGGGAATTGCAAGGGGTCTATGAAATTTTGAGCACGTCGAGGGCCAGGTCTGTGGAAAAGCTGTTTCCCTGTGTCGCACTGCTAGCGGCTCTATCTTTCGATTCTTCTATAGTTTAGCATGAATCCCGCGTTTCGAGACGAACTGCGTTGGGCAGCAGCCTGGGCGGCATTTTCCCTCAAAATATAGCCCCAGGTTGACGTGCCTTTTTCTGGTCGAAAAGCGATAAGCTTCAATTATCCGAAGTTTGTGAACTGGACGCCAAGCGGATGAACAAGAAGTGGCTTGCCGGAACAATCGCAGCTGTAGTCGTGATTGGCGCGAGCCTGCTTTACGGCTACCAACGCTGGGGGACCTCTGGATTCAGCCCACGCAACGATCTACTCGCGCGGATGCCTGCCGATGCCAGCGCCGTTCTCTTCGTTGATCTCGACGCGCTCAGACAATCGCCGTTTCTGGCGGAACTTTACAAGTGGATCCCGCAAACCAAAGCCGATGCGGACTACACGCAATTTTTGCAATCCACGGGATTCAATTACGAGCGCGATCTAAACCGCTTGGGCATCGCAGTCTTGAATCACGGCCCAGAGACAGCTTTTTTTGCCGTGGCCGACGGGCGATTCGACCGAAAAAAAATTTCCGCCTACGCTTTGCAAACGGGGAAGCGCGAAATTCGCGGCGGCAGAGAGATCTTTACTGTGCCACTTAGCGGCAGCACGGGGCGAATCTTATTCACGTTCTTGCGCGACGACCGCATCGCATTGACGAATGGCGCAAACCTCGAATCATTTTTGTCCAGGCCGCAGGGCGATCCGGACGCACAGGCTTGGCGCGAGCGATTCCGGCGGCTCGCCGGTTCCCCTCTATTTGCCGTGGTCCGGCAGGACGCCGCTGTAGGCGCGGCATGGAGCGCGCAAGCGCCCGGTGGATTGCGCTCACCGCAGCTTTCGGCCCTTATCAACCAGCTCGAGTGGATCACCGTCGCGGGCAAGCCGGAAGCCGACCGCCTGCGCGTTGTGCTGGAGGGCGAGGGCGCGGCGGACGCGCCCACGCGGCAGTTGTCCGACGTGATCAACGGGTTGCTGGTGCTGGCGCAGGCGGGGCTCAGCGATCCGAAGATGCGGCAGCAACTCCAACCGGATGTTCGCGAAGCGTATCTTGAGATGCTGAAGAGTGCGGACGTTTCGCAGATTGACCGTGGCGAGACAAAATCGGTGCGGCTAATCTTTGATTTGACGCCACAATTTCTCGAGGCCGCGCGCGCCGCGATGCCCGCCGTGCCGCCTGCTCCACAAAGCAAGGCCGCGCCGAGCAAGAGCACCATCCGGAATTGAGCCAGCGCACAAAAAATGCCCCGAAAAAAACCGGGGCGCGAGAGGCTTTCGGAACGAACGGGCCGGGGTTAGTCGCCTACCATGGCTCCTTTCATGTAGCGCCAGGGATTAACGGGTGCGTTGTTCACGCGGACTTCATAGTGTACGTGCGGGCCCGTGGAGCGGCCGCTGATGCCCGTGTAGCCGATAACCTCGCCGCGCTTAATCCGTGTACCAGGAACCGCCGAGAAAGAAGAGAGATGTGCATACCACGTCGTGATTCCAAAACCATGGTCAATCACTACCAAGCGACCGTAACCTGCGTGGTTTTCCGCGATCGTCACGATCCCGTCAGCCGTAGCATGCACGGGCGCGCCATAATCTGAAGCCACGTCGACTCCGGTGTGGAACGCACCCTCACCGCTGAACGGGTCGAGCCGCTCTCCGAAGCCGTCGGTGATATGCCCCATCACGGGCCAAATCGAGGGGGTATAGCTCGAGTCAGCAAAGCTCATCGCGGGCATTAGACGCAGCCCGCTGGACGAGACGGCAATCACCGCTGCATTCCTCTTCAAGAAGGTGTACTGCTCGATGGAACGGTCGAAAACGTCTTCCGGCGTCGCTTCGCTATCTGTCGTGTCAAAAGCCGCAGGGTGGTAACGAAGAACTCCGTAGGTCATGGCCACTTCAGTGGCGAGAGACTGGAGAGAATCGAGGCGTTGGTTGGTGTCGGTGACCGTGCTCTGGAGTTGCTGATACTGCTTCTTGAGAGTTTCTTGATCGTGGCGAAGGGCGTTGTAATTGCCGACCTTCCAAAGCATGCGGGAGTAAGAACCGACGGCCACAGCAACGGTGACCGCGCCGATCAGGGCGAGCGCAGCGATCCCGTGCAAAAGATACGCCGGCACGATAAGCTTTTTGAGCTTACCGGGCGTCGTCGCGATATAAAAGGTATAGTTCTTGCTCGTAATCACTGTACCTGGCCCCTTAGGCCTTCAAGCTAGTCAAAAGCGGGCTATGTGCCCTGGTGCCCGCGCAAGAGAACCACTTTGAAACTGCATGAAACCAAATCTGAACCGTAAGCCTCGGTCCGCGACCTTGCCCATACTAAATTCTGTAGAGGTGCCCGTCAACCCTGTATTTTGGTGTTTGAAGAACAGGGTGTGAAAAACCGGCCACCTGTCCGGAAGTACAGGGTGGCGACGAACTCGCCTAAATGGCAGCTACTCTCGCCGATTCCTTGATCTGCGCACGCGAAAAGAG
Source organism: uncultured Acidobacteriota bacterium (assembly GCA_963753745.1). Taxonomy (GTDB): domain Bacteria; phylum Acidobacteriota; class Terriglobia; order Acidiferrales; family UBA7541; genus Acidiferrum. The sequence continues at coordinate 101,465 of CAVWDX010000010.1, read as the reverse complement.
TGCCGAGAGCTATACTCAACCCCAACTATGAGTGAAACAAAGCGTCTATTAGCCAAGGGCCAGGGCTTTGGAGAGTCTGCCATTCTGGAGCGCGTCAAACGAACCGCCTACGTGACGGGGATTCGCAAGCTGGGTTTGCGTCTTGGAATAGGGGACGATGCCGCACTAATAAAAGTCACCAGCGGCTACGACGCAATTCTAACTTGCGACTGGTTCCTGGAAGGCACGCACTTTCTGCGAGATAAGCATCCGGCCGATGCAGTGGGATGGAAATGTCTTGCACGGGCCGTGAGTGACGTGGCGGCGATGGGCGGAGTGCCCAGCTGCTTCCTCTTGAGCCTGGCCCTGCCCACCACTCATACCGGGGCGTGGCTCGATCAGTTTCTCAGCGGACTGCGGCGAGCATCCAGACGATTTGCCTGCGTGCTGGCCGGCGGCGATACGACCCGGAAGCGCGAGATCCTCATAAATGTGACCGTGGTTGGTGAGGTGCGCGAAGGGAAGGCGCTCTTGCGGTCTCAAGCGCGTCCAGGGGATGTGCTATTCACCAGCGGACGGCTCGGGGAAGCCGAACTGGGCCTCGAGCTGATCCGCGGGAGCGAAGGGCGAGTCAACAGCCGTGATCCAGTCCTTAAGAAACATCTCTACCCGGAACCGCGCCTCGCGTTGGGCCGCTGGCTGAGCGAAAAAGGTCTGGCGTCGGCCATGATGGATCTCTCGGACGGCCTTTCCGCCGATCTGCCGCGGCTATGTGAGGCCAGCGATGTAGGGGCGCGCATCGAAGCGGCAAAGATTCCCGCAGTGCGGCTGTCGAAGATTCGGCAGAAACGCGGAGACCATGCGCTGCGCTTGGCACTCCATGGCGGCGACGATTACGAATTGCTCTTCACTGTGGCGCGAAAACACGTAACGCGCATACCGCCTTCGTTTCATGGGCTTCCAATCACTCCGATCGGCGAGATCACAAAAGACCCGGCTTTGCTGCTGATTGATGAAACCCGGCGTGAAACCCCTCTCCCCAACCGTGGCTGGGATCCGTTCCGCAAACCTCGGTAGGATCTGATTCTTTCTTGCGTGGTGTTTGCGGAACTCATTCCTTGGAAGCCGGGCAACCATTCCGTGGTTCGATATGGTGCAATCTTTTGGACAGTGAAAAACCTGTCTCCATTGCTGGCCCAATTCCGTTCTTGTGAACAATTGCTTCAGACCGGCAAAGCAACTACCTTCACGCTCGAAGTGTAAGCGGGACCTCTTCTCCCCCGGCCCCCCTCGCTTGACTTGCAAAGAAGTTCCCAAACGCGTCTCGAGGAGGGATTATGCAGAAAGTTGTTTGTCTATTGGTCCTTGCGTTGGCTTCCACACATTATAAAAGGGCGCCCCTTTGGTGTAGGTTTTGAGTGCTTGGCTCATTTCCTACAGGAAAGGAACACCCTCTATGACTAGTGGACTGTAACAGATGAAAAGATAGTATGATTGGGTTCATGGAGAACTCGATCGTACTGACGGACGCGGAACGCGGGGAACTCAACCAACGAGCGGCAAGCCGCAGTGGGCGTGCCGATGATGCGCGTCGGGCGCGGCTGCTGTTGCTGCTGGATGCAGGTCACACCTGGGCCGCGATTCGCGGCAAGCTGGACTGCAATGATGCGTTTATCGATCGCTGGCGCAAACGATTTCAGCAAGAGCGGCTGGCGGGGCTGTTCAGCAGGCACGCTGGGCAAGAGGCCAGCACGCTGACTCCGGCACTGGAGGCGCGCATTCTGCAATGGACGCTCAAGCGTACGCCGCCGGACGGAGCCACGCAGTGGAGCACGCGCAGACTGGGAACGCAGCTCAAGATCAGTCACATGATGGTGGCGCGAGTGTGGGCTAAGCATGGCCTCAAGCCGCAGCGGCTCGACCGCTACATGGCCACCCAGGATCCGGATTTTGAGCAGAAGGCCGCCGACATCATTGGGCTGTATCTGAACCCTCCGGCGCATGCGGCGGTGTTCTGTGTGGACGAGAAGACGTCGATCCAGGCGCTCGACCGCAAGGATCCGGTGTTGCCACTCTCGCCGGGACGCGCCGAACGGCACGGCTTTGAGTACTTCCGGCACGGCACGCTGTCCCTGTACGCGGCGTTCGACACCCAGACCGGCGAGGTACTCGGCAAGACGGCCGTGCGACACACCTCCGCGGAGTTCGTCGCGTTCCTGGCGGACATCGTTGTCAACCAGCCGCGTGGCCAGGAGATCCACGTGATTGCCGACAACCTCTCGGCTCATAAGACCGGGCAAGTCGACGACTTTCTGAATCGTCATCCGAAGGTTCACCTGCACTTCACCCCGACCTATTCCTCCTGGCTCAACCAAATCGAACTCTGGTTTGCCAAGATCGAGCGCGACGTTATTGCGCGCGGCGTGTTCACGTCGTTAGCCGACTTGCGGAGAAAACTCATGAAGTACATCCGGCACTACAACCAAGTGCCAAAAACCGTAAAGTGGCGCTACTTTGATCCTACGCGCCGCATTACTCCCAGTTTAGCTGTTACAGTCCACTAGCACTAAATATATCGGCTTGGACGTGCATAAGGAAAGCATTTCGATCGCCGTCATAAATTCCGCCGGCAAGGTGGTGATGGAATGCGTCATCGAGACCAAAGCGAGCACCCTTCTGCAGTTTATCGACGGCCTGCGTGGAGATGTGCACCTCACGTTTGAAGAAGGCACTTGGGCCGGCTGGTTGTACGATCTGCTGAAGCCGCACGTGACGGAACTCGTAGTGTGTAATCCGCGAAAGAATGCCTTGCTGAAAGAAGGCAGCAAGAGCGACCGCATCGACGCACGCAAGCTGGCCGAACTGTTGTACATGAGCAAGCTCAGTTCGGTGTATCACGGAGAACATGGCCTGCGCATGTTGAAGGAATTGTCCCGTAGTTATTTGACGATCACCAAGGATCTCGGGCGGGTGATGAATCGACTCAAGGCATTGTATCGGGGCTGGGCCATTCCCTGTGCCGGGACGCAAGTCTACGCACCGCATCACCGTTCGGAATGGCTCGCCAAGATCCACGAAGCAGGCGTGCGCCGGCGGGCAGAACTTTACTACCAGCAACTCGACGCCCTGCGGCTGGTGCGCCAACAAGCCCGGAAAGAACTGTTGGCCGAGGCCAGGAAGCACCGTGCGACGAAGTTGCTACGCCAGATTCCTGGTATTGGTCCGCTTCGGGGGGCTCACTTGGTGGCGTTGATGCAGACGCCTCATCGGTTTCGCACCAAGCGGCAACTGTGGAACTACAGCGGGCTAGGGTTGGAGACCCACGACAGCGCGCAGTACCGCGTCGTGGAGGGACAGCTACAACGCTCGAAGAAACCCGTCACACTGCGCGGTCTCAATGACAATCACAACCACGACCTCAAAGATATTTTCAAGGGTGCGGCTATGAGAGCCAGCACCGCTGCTGGACCGCTACGCGATTTTTACGAGGCTTTGCTGGCTAAGGGAAGGAAGCCCACGATGGCGCGCTTGACCTTGGCGAGGAAGATTGCCGCGATCACGTTGATCGTCTGGAAGAAGGAGGTACGTTTCGACGCCAACTATTTGAAACAACAAGCAGCTTGAGCGTCTCTGGCAAAGAGTCCGTTCCACCTGGGAACTATTCCTGGCGGTAGCTGTCGGGTTCTTGAGACGCTCGGATTCGAGAGGAAGTAGCAACCGGTAAAGTCAGGCCCGTGCTTGAAACACGCGAGTCTCCGACTCCACCCTATGCCCTCTCGGACAATCCAAGAAAGCCATAGGCCACGAGTCTCAGATAGGACCATGCGTTGCCACTCTTAAAGTGGATAACTGTCAGGCTTGATGTTTCAGAAACGAATGGCGCCGTCACAACAGTGAAATGGAACCACAGGAAGGAAGAAGGGATCTCACCGTTTCGTGTGACGAAACGAAGCACGAAACTACGTCGCCTAAGCAAGACCACTCGATCACGAGTGCACGTTCAAGCAGTAGGGCTGAATGCCGAGACAAAAAAGTATCGGCACCAAGCCGACGGGGAAGAATGTCTCTTGACATTTCCTTTTATAGGACTTTACCGGCAGCGGCGCAAACGCCTATCCGCGTGAACTGCGGCGGCCCAAGTTACACCGATTCTAAAAGTCAGGTGTGGCAGGCGGACTCCGGCTTTAGCGGAGGCGCTGCGGAGTCCAGCAAGAACGCCGTCGCCGGCACGTCCGACCCTGTCCTTTACGACGACTACCGGTGGAATCCCACCAGTTATTCCTTCCAGGTTCCCAACGGACAGTATCAATTGAATTTGTATTTCGATGAGGCGAATCCAAAAGCCGAGAAAATCAGTGGACGCGTTTTCAACGTAAGCATGCAAGGGAACGTGGTATTTCCCGAACTGGACATTTTCGCCGCGGCCGGCGCCAACGCCGCTCTCATCAAATCCGCGAATGTCACCGTCACGAATGGAACGCTCACCATCGGATTCACACGGGTTGCCGGCCTGGCCCCCGAAATTAGTGCGATCGAAATTCTGCCGGCTAGTAACATGACGACCGGTCCCGCGCTGACTTTGAACTTTACATACGCGGACGGCACTCCTGTCTCGGGAACTCTGAACTACACGCTCTCGTCTTCCCTGCTCAACTTTCAGGGCAGCCAGCCGCTGGTAAACGGCGTCGTGCAATGCCAACTGTTTGCCAACCCCAGTTCGATGGGCATCAGCGCACAGTTTCAGGTGACCTTGAGCCTCACCGATGCTGCCGGGAACATCCTCTGGCAGATGAGCGTGGGAATGAATCCCGCGCAGGTGAATCTCGGCGGGGTACAAAGCTCATCGCTGAATGTAGTCGTTCAGAAAATGCAGTGAGGTAAAAAGAAGCGCCCCGGCTATAGCCTGGGCGAAACGCCGGACGTCGATGGGGCCGCTGTTGTTTTTATGGGCGGCACTGCAACCGGGGGCTTCACTTTGGGCTCGGAAGTTTCGTCGGATTCAGGCGCGGTGTCCGGCGTGTCCACGGTGACCTTGTGTTCGATTGCTTGCTGCTCTAGCGGAATGACGTTGGCGAAATCCAGCACCGGCTGGCCTTCTAGTGCGGTCTTCATAAACTCCAGCCAGATCGGAAGCGCTGCTTTAGCTCCGGTTTCTCGTCTCCCAAGAGAGATTTGCTTGTCATCGTAGCCGACCCACACACCGCAAGTGAGCCGCGGAGTAAAGCCCATGAACCAAGCGTCCGTGTAGTCCTGTGTCGTGCCGGTTTTCCCGCCGGCGGGTCGGCCCAGCGCTTTGGCTTGAACGCCAGTTCCAAATTGAATGACCTCTTCGAGCATCGCCGTCATCGTTTGTGCGACTTCGGGCGAAATGACGTCGTGAACTTCAGGATGCGCTTCCTCGAGCAGCGCGCCGTCGTAGCTTGTCACGCGGCGAATCATGTGCGGGTCTATGCGGATGCCATCGTCCGGGAAGACCGTGAAGGCCGAGACATGCTCGATCAGCCGCATGTCCGCCGCTCCTAGAACCAGCGGAAGATAAGGCGGCAGTGGCGTGGTGATCCCGAATCGCTTCGCCATATCGACAACCGAATTGATGCCTACCTTTTCGGCCAGCTTGACAGCGGGAACGTTGCGAGAGTCGGCCAGCGCGCGGCGCAACGTGATTGTGCCCTCGAATTTCTCGTCGTAATTGTGCGGTGAATACGGCTGGCCACCGCTGATGGCCGTAAACGGCGTGTCCGAGATGGTGTCAAACGGCGAGGCGCCCTTTTCGAGGGCGTCCGCGTAGAGATAAACCTTGAACGAGCTGCCCACCTGGCGGTATGCCTGCGTGGCGCGATTGAATTTCGAGTCTTCAAAGCTGTAACCGCCAACCATGGCTTTGATTTCGCCCGTGGCATTGTCGATGGCCAAGAGCGCGGCTTGCGGGCCGGGCTGCTGCTCGAGTTGCACGCGAGCCGTCGCTTCATGGAGTTCCTGAATCGAAAACTGGGCAAGGTCGCCGGCTTTCAGCAGGTCGGTAGGTTTCTTGCGGCCGGTCCAGGCGAAATCCGGCGGCGAAAGAATTGCGCGATACGACCCGATCTTAATCGTGGCGTAGCGATCGTCCACCGCAAGCACCAGGCCCGTAACGTAGGAACCCTTTTCGATGGGATGATGCCAGTCTTCGTCTTCGTAGGCCTCAAGCGTGCCGAGATTGTCGCGCAAGACGTTGGGAAGATTGCCGCGCCAGCCGTGGCGCCGGTCATAGCTATGCAGGCCGTCGCGCAGGGCTTGATTGGCGGCTTGCTGCATTTTTACGTTAAGCGTGGTGTAAACGCGCAGGCCGCGCTCATGGACGGCTTCCGTGCCATAAGTCGATTCCAGATACTTGCGAATCTCCTCGAAGAAATACGGTGCCAGGTCGTTGCGCGGGAATTGCAGGTGCAGGCCAAGCGGCGTTTTCTGCGCCGCCACTTCCTCGGCAGGACTGATCTTCCCTTCCTCTTCCATGCGGCGGAGCACCAGGTTGCGGCGGGCCAGGGCGCGCGCGGGGTCCGACAATGGCGAATAGATCGGCCCGCGAATCATTCCGGCGAGCAGCGCAGCTTCTTGCAGCTTCAGGTCCGAGACGGATTTTCCAAAATAAAATTGCGCGGCGGCGGCAAAGCCGTAATTGCCGTGCGCCAGATACACCTGGTTGGCGTACATGGTGAAGATTTGCGGTTTTGTGTAGTGGCGCTCGATCTGCAGCGCCAGCAGAATCTCCTGCATTTTGCGGCGGAAACTGATCTCGCTGCGGTCCAGGAACAGATTGCCGGCGAGTTGCATGGTGATGGTGCTGGCGCCTTGCGCCTTGCCGCCATGAAGAATCTTGCGCCAGACGGCGCCTGCAATTCGGGGAAAATCGATGCCCCAGTGCTCTTCAAAGTGCTGGTCTTCGATAGCCGTAACCGCGTTGTAGAGAACCTTGGGGCACTGCTCATAGGTCATCAGGATGCGCCGCTGCAGCGCGAAGCTGCCCACGAGCTGCCCGTCATCGGCATAAACTTCCGTGACCACCGTGGGCCGATATGTTTCGAGCGCGCGGATTTCCGGCAAGTCGCTCGCGTAAACGAACAGCAACCCGCATGCCGCTCCGAGAGCGATGGAACAGAGCAGAAGAAACGCCAGCGCGACACGGTCAATCAGTTTCCAGCCGCGCAGTCGCAACGTGATCGGAGGCAAACTCAGCATCGAAAGTTAATTCTATCGCAGAACGATTTACAGGAACGGGTTATGCAGGAAATAGGTCGCCTTTCAGGAATCACCGGCCGGCTCATAATACCTTTCGCCGGAGCAGGCGCGGCAGAGCGTTCTGCCTTGCACGACGACCTCGCGCTTGAAATTGACGCCTTCGCCGCATTCGGCGCACACCACTCGCGCACCTTTGAAGCCGGGCAAGTCTTCGGGTTGCACTTCAACCTTTACCCACTGCTTGTCAAAAAGGACTTCGTCGGAGAGGGCGGCGTAGGCCTTTTGCTGCCCGGCATCTTTGCCGAGTTCCGGAAACATTTCACGGGCGGCTTGCTTTGAAGATTCCTTCGCGGCAATGCGCACGGCGCGGCCTGTCTGGAGATCCACGAACGTTGCCGCCACTTTGCCCCAGTCGCGAAATTTCAGCGCGCGCTTGCCGAGCCTGCAATTCGCCACCAGCGCGACCGCGTCCGTCACGCACCGGTCGATCTCCACATACGTGACGATGCGCTTGCGCTCGGCGATCGGGTCGTCGATCCCCAGCTCATGCAAACCCAGCATCGCCAGCCGCACACCCAGCACCTGCCCCGCGCAAAGATGCCCGTGCGCAACCGCTGCGAGCTCCAGGTACTCCTCTAGCGTTTTCATCGTTTCAGTTTACAACGTGGAGCTTCTCAGGCAATCCCCAGACTAGACCTGCGCTTGCCTCGTTTCGGGCGCCGTCCAGGGATGCGGCTGGCGGGCATCGATAAAGACAAAGACGGTCATTAGCACTGCGAGTGCGGCGAGCGTCGCGTCCTGCAGCACTTTCTTCAGATTGATCGGTTCAGGAGTTGCAAAGCATCCGCAATTGATGTCCATGTGAAGCAGATATGCGCGGAGAACAACCGTGAAGAAACCCACCATGATGAGCGTAAGTAACGGAGCCCAAATCCGCAGGCGCCATCCAATCAGTAGTAGAAATCCGAGGATCATTTCCGCAAAAGGCAGCGTGTGAGCGACAAACTGCACTCCCCAAGGTGGCAGCAACTTGAACGCCTCCACCTGGGCGGCAAAGTTCGAGAGATTCATGGTAAGGGAAAATTTCAGAACGAAAAAAGGCCAAAGGTTTCTGTTCGGAAGAAACGCCTTCGAGTACCCTGCGTAAATGAAGATGCCGCCGAGAATGAGCCGCCCAATCCATATAATCAAGCGGCGAAAATTGAGCGGACTCGATTGCATCATGGGAGGCTTTTCATGCGCCGGGACGAAGACTTCTCTACTTCTGGCTTAGCAACTGATTCAGAAACTGGCTCAGGATTTCGTAATTCATCACGCCCGCGTAAGGATACGTTTGCCCCTTGCAATGGAAGACTGACGTCGGCGTCGAGTTCACACGGTACATTTCCCCAAGCTCGTAATCCTTATTGATGAGCGGCTCCAGAGTTCCTCCCTTGACCAAAGCGCGCACCTTAGCCATCTCCGCAAAGGTGAGCACGGCGGCTACCGTCCCATCCACGTCCCCGGTCTGCTCCCACTTTTCCTGGTTCTCATAAAGAGTCTGTTCGACGGGCTCGATCTTCCCAATCTCCGCGGCTGCCCGTGCATAACGCGCCGCCACGCGCGAATACGCGTGCATCGGCAATGGGAAATCGCGGTGAATCAAAAAGACTTTGCCGGTGCTCACATAGTTGTCCAAGAGTTGCCGGTTGGTGCTCATATAAAACGCTTTGCACGAAGGACACTGGTAATCGCTGAAAATCTCCATCACGACGGGAGCGCTCTTCGAGCCGAAGGCCTTGTGGGGGTCGATGTCGGTCACGCCATTGACGGACTCCGTCACCACAGGTCGCGATGCAGCGCTTCGCGGTTCCCGAGCCCTTTCTAGCGTCGCTGTGGGAGCCGGTTCGCTGCTTGAGCTATTCGCGGCGGCGACGGGAGCACCGCCAGCCTCGCTCGCCGTTGTCGCGACCTTTGCTTCCGGCGAAGCAGCGGCCGCCGATTTGGCGCTGTAACGCGCCGCGGAAACCGGATGGATGCCTCGACTCACAAGCAGACGTGTACCGATCAAGGCAAGAACTACAGCTACGGCAAAGACAGCGCGACGACTCACGCGACCCTCCTGCTAATCCCTAAGAGTGTGAGATGCATTCTCTCTGTCAGATTATCACAGGTTTCTGCGGATGAACCCCGCGAAGGTCAGCCAGCACTCTAAAGGTCACCAGGCCTCGGAAGCACGGCAACTGATAGGCATGCCAACAGAGAGCAGTTTTATCCGCGCAAGATGCTGAAATTAAATAAGTTATTTATAATATAAGAAAACTTGACAAAGACGCACTCAGGTTATATACTCCTCTCCGAACTGGACCAGGAGCACGCCATTGACTTTGGCCCGCCCCACGAATCCTCAGGCTTCCGGGCGGCCAGTGATGCAGACGGGTTCCGGAAGGATTAGGAGACATGAGCAAGATTATAGGAATTGACCTGGGGACCACAAACTCGGTCGTCGCCGTCATGCAAGGCGGCGAACCGGTGGTGATCCCCAACCAGGAAGGCGCGCGCACCACCCCTTCGGTTGTCGCCATCACCAAAGGCGGAGAGCGCCTCGTGGGTCAAGTAGCAAAGCGCCAGGCCGTGACGAATCCCGAGAATACGGTGTATTCGATCAAGCGCTTTATGGGCCGCCGCTACGACGAAGTCGGCGAAGAGATGAAGCGCATCCCCTACAAGGTCGTAAAAGGTGATCACGACGATGCGCGCATCGAGATTTTCGGCAAGGTGTACAGCCCGCCGCAGATTTCCGCCATGATTCTCGGCAAACTGAAGGCCGCCGCGGAAGATTTTCTCGGCGAAAAGGTCGGGAAAGCGGTCATCACCGTGCCCGCGTATTTCAACGACGCGCAGCGCCAGGCCACCAAGCAGGCGGGCGAAATTGCCGGCCTGGAAGTCGTGCGCATCATCAACGAGCCCACGGCAGCGGCATTGGCATACGGCTTGGACAAGAAGAGCGACGAAACCATCGCCGTGTATGACCTCGGCGGCGGCACGTTCGATATCTCCGTGCTCGAAGTCGGAAGCGGCGTGGTCGAAGTGAAGTCCACCAATGGTGACACTCACCTCGGCGGCGACGATATCGACCAGCGCATCGTGGACTGGTTGATTGACGAATTCAAGAAAGAGAACAGCATCGACCTTGGCAAAGACCGCATGGCGCTGCAACGCCTGAAGGAAGCCGCGGAAAAGGCCAAGATCGAGCTCTCGCAAATGATGGAGACGGAGATCAACCTGCCATTCATCACGGCGGGTGCAAGCGGCCCCATTCACATGCAGCAAAAGCTGACGCGCACGCGCCTCGAGCAATTGATGGGCGATTTGCTTGAGCGCTCGATGAAGCCGGTCCGGCAAGCTCTCGAAGACGCGAAGATGTCGCCAAACGACATTCAAGAGGTCGTGATGGTTGGCGGCTCGACGCGTATTCCCAAAGTGCAATCGCTCGTCCGCACCTTCTTCGGCGAAAAAGAGCTGCACAAGGGCGTGAACCCGGACGAAGTTGTCGCGGTTGGCGCAGCGATTCAGGGCGCGGTGCTCGCGGGCGAAGTGAAGGACATCCTGCTGCTGGACGTGACGCCGCTTTCACTCGGCGTCGAAACGCTTGGCGGCGTGATGACCGTGCAGATCCCGCGCAACACCACGATCCCGACCCGCAAAGTCGAAACGTACTCGACGGCCGCGGACAATCAGCCCGGCGTGGAAATCCAAGTACTCCAGGGCGAACGTAAGTTCGCTACGGACAACCGTTCGCTTGGCAAGTTCAAGCTGGACGGGATCCCGCCGGCGCCGCGCGGCACTCCGCAGATCGAAGTGACCTTTGATATCGACGCCAACGGTATCTTGAACGTCAGCGCGAAGGACAAGGCCACTAACAAGGAGCAGAAGATCACCATCACTGCTTCCAGCGGTCTGACCAAGGAAGAGGCCGAGAAGATGCGCGCCGAGGCCGAATCCCACTCCGAAGACGATCGCCGCCGCATGGAGGAAGTCGAATCGCGCAACCGGCTGGACGGCATCATGTATCAGGCGGAGAAGATGATCCGCGAAAATCGCGAAAAGATTGCAGAATCGGACGTCAAAACCGCCGAAGACGCGATCGAAGAGGCGAAGAAGGCCATTGCCGAGGGCGGCACGGCTCGCTTGCGCTCCGCGACGGAGAACCTCGAAAAGTCTTTGCACAAGATCGCAGAGATTCTCTACAAGGCAAATGAAGCCGCGTCAGCACAGCAAGCCGGCGCTGCAAGCGCTGCTGCCGGAGCGAGCGGTGCTCCGGGCTCGACTTCGAGCAGTGGCTCGCAGGACAAAAAGCCCGGCGACGTGATCGACGCCGAATACGTGGACGTCGACGAAACCAAGCGGCCTAACTAACCAGGCTGAGCAGCTGTAGGGGCACGATAGTTCGTGCCCCTACAATTTTTGTTGCAGCGCAAAACCCCATCATGGCAACGACCACCAAACAAGACTATTACGACCTCCTCGGCGTTTCGCGCAAGGCGAACGCCAAGGACATTCGAACTGCTTTCCGCAAACTCGCGCGCAAATACCACCCGGACCTGAATCCCGGCGACAAATCCTCCGAAGAAAAATTCAAGCAATTGCAGGAAGCCTACGACGTTCTCTCCGATTCGAAAAAGCGCCAGATGTACGACCAGTACGGCTTTTACAGCGATAACATCCCTGCGGGAGGGCCGGGCGCCGGACCGCAGCAGGACGGAGAAGGCGTCAATTTCGATTTTGGCGGCTTTGATTTTGGCGGCGGCTCGGGTGCGCAGGGCGGCAACGCAAGCTTCCGGGATCTCTTCAGCCAGTTTTTCCGTGGCGGGCGGGGTGTAAGCGCCGAACCCGAGCACGAGCCCGGCGGCGACCTCGAATATCAGATCGAAATCGATTTTTGGGACGCCGTCCGCGGCGCCGTCAAGAAGCTAACCATCACGCGCCTCGATACGTGCGACACCTGCCACGGCACCGGAGCAGTTGGCTCCGCGCAAACCTGCCCGACCTGCCACGGTTCCGGAACCATCCAGCAAGCGGCTGGCAAAATGAAATTCAACGTGCCCTGCACGCGGTGCGGGGGCACTGGCAAAATTCACAAGGTCTGCCCGACGTGCGGCGGCGAGGGCCGCCTGCGCCGCACGGAAACCATCGACGTGCGCATTCCCGCAGGCGTGGCCAGCGGCTCGCGCGTACGCGTGCCCGGCAAAGGCAACGCCGGAACCATGGGCGCAGCTCCAGGCGATTTGTATTTGCGCGTGGACGTGAAGCCGCACGCGTTTTTCGAGCGGCGCGGCGATGATTTGTATACCAAAGTTCCCGTCACGGTGACGGAAGCCACGCTCGGCGCAAAGGTCGAAGTGCCCACCATCGACGGTCGCTCGCTCGTGCGCATTCCCCCGGCAACGAACAGCGGCAAAACGCTGCGTCTCAAGGAAAAAGGTGTGCCCAGCGCACGCAGTGGCTCGCGCGGCGATCAATACGTCGAGATTCAAGTTGTCGTGCCGCAGCCGACGGACGAGCGCGTGCGCAATCTAATGAAAGAACTTGAGACCATCGCGCCCGAAGACCCGCGCAAAGATTTGTTCACGAAAGCAGGAGTGTAGGGGCACGGCATGCCGTGCCCGTCCTGGAGAACGTAGGGGCAAGATACAACGTGCCCTCTGGTAGAGAGAGCAATAGATGCCACAGCGAGCGAGAAAACGCGCCAAAGCCGGCTACATGATCAGTGCCGTAGCGGAGCTCTACAAGCTCCATCCGCAAACGTTGCGCCTTTATGAACGCGTGGGCTTGCTCAAGCCGTCGCGTTCGCAGGGAAATACTCGCCTCTACACCGATTCCGATCTCGAGCGCCTGGACGTAATCCTGACGTTGGCCCGCGACATGGGCGTCAACCTCGCCGGCATCGAAATCATTCTCAATATGCGCGAAAAGATGGTCGAGATGGAAAAGCAAATGACGGAATTCGCCTCCGTCGTGCAGCAGGAGTTGTCGCGCGTGGCGTCAACACAGTCGCAAAATAAAGAACCGCGCCACGCCATCGTGCGCGCCACGCCCCGCGCGCTACGCCCGTCCTAGGAAGACACACATTCTTGTCTGTCAGCCTGCAATCCATCCAGCCTTGACCAACATATCGCGGGCGACCTCGGTCAACGAACGATCCTCGTTAGTGACGCTGAAATCTTCAAGTCGCGCTCGATCAAGGATGGCGCTCAATTTCGCGATGCGCACAACGTATTCCTGGTGCGATACACCCGATTCGCGCCTCTTCACGCGCTCCTCCATCGCTTCGATACTCGCGACAAGACGGCACACCATCGTGTTTGTGGCTGAAACAGCACCACGGCATCGTTCTAGTTCGGAGCGATCTTCGACCGCACGCGCCAGCAGCAGCCGGTTCACGCCGAGAGGGGCATAGTTTTCGCAGACGGATTTGAGATTGCGATACATTACGCCATCGTTGGCAGTTGCGGACGGAAGGTAAGCAAGCCCCAGCGCGTCCAAGTCAATCGCGGCATGCGTAATCTGGTGCAGCGTAAGGATGTCCGACGCTTCGCCAAGGACGCTTGACTTGCCTGCCCCCATCGTACCCGTGATGATTAGCAACGTTTCAGTATTCGCTCCCTTATTTTGCAATCATGCCATGTGTTCCGAGCTTGTGCGATGGGCGCCGACCAAACTTACGCACAAGCCGAAAAGCGGACAACTTGCTGTAGACCTTCCGTAAACGTATGCTGTCCGCATGGCTCTTGAGAATTGCCCCCTTTGCAGAGGAACAGGCTGGAAACTCCTCCCTCGCCCCGACGGAGCCGCAGGCAAGGTTGCAGTCGCCTGCGATTGCGGCATGGAAGAACGTTCCGAGCGCGTCATCGAGCGCGCACACATCCCCAAACGCTACGAGAATTGCGACTTTGAGAGCTATGAAACAGATTTAGCCGATGGAAAGAACTACGCGCCTCAGCATGCGGACTCGCTAAAACGCGCCAAGATGATTGCCCAGGCCTTTGTTCGCGACTATCCAGGAAGCGATCAAGCAGGCTTGCTCTTTATGGGAAATTCCGGTGCGGGGAAGACACACCTGGCAATCGCCGCCCTCAAAGAACTGATAAGACGCGGACACACCGGCTACTTCTGCGAATACGGCAGCTTGCTGAGAGAGATTCAGAACAGCTACCGCGCCGACAGTGAAGTAACAGAGATGCGCCTCCTGGATCCAGTCCTTTCCGTGGAAGTGCTGGTCATCGACGATATCGGATGCATAAAACCCTCCGACTGGGTGCGCGATACGATCGGGTACATCCTCAATACTCGCTATGTCGAAGCTTCACGTGACCTGAGCCAGCCGCGATGCACAATTCTCACCACCAATTATTTGGATGATCCAAAAACTGAGGGAGAACCAACCAAACAGGCAACCGGTAGGTATGTCGCCCCTGTCCGGGAGGAATCTTTAGCGCAGCGAATTGGCGAACGGATGCGCTCGCGCTTATACGAGATGTGCCACACAGTGGAAATGTCCGCGCCCGACTTTCGGCGCGCAGTACGGCAAGCCGGCCGCGCCCGCGCCTAAATCTTCGCAGGCTGGTTTCATTGACACAAGCGCAACGCGGCGAGTATCCTTTTGAGGTTGCAGCGCGCCTCGAAACGCCCGCAGCATTGTCCCGAATGACCGCTCGACGGTTAACCTCCTTGTAGGAACCCTGTCAGGGAATCGGCAAGGAATTTTATTGACGTTTTGCAGGACCCCGGCTTTGCCGGGGTGGACAGAATGGCAGTTATCTGCCGGAGGCCAACAACCATGTTTTCTGACCAAGACAACCAATCTTCAGCAGCCGCCGCTGCACCCGCACCTGATTCAGAACAAACTCAGAGCAGCACTCCAGATGAAGTGAATACTGCGAAGGCCACCGCGGCCGAGCCGCCTGTTGCGCAGGAAGGCGCATCAGTGCCGGATGCCGCAGCAAACGCCAGCAACGCTGGCGCGGCGTCTCAGGCTAAGCCGGCGGAATCTGCCGAGTCGGCCCAGGAACCTGCCAGTGTTGCGGACTCTGCAGCCACCGCGGAAAAGCAAGCGGTGACTTCCCCATCTCCCGCCGATGCCGAAGCCACGGCTGCCGCCGAAGAAGCCGCCGGCTCGGAAGAGATGAGCAAGCTGATGGAGCAGTACGACGAGCAGCACGAAGCTGCCTCGCAAAACGAAATTATCGAAGTAAAAGTCGTCGCCTACACGGAACACGGCGTGGTCGTGGACCTCGGCGGAAAAACCGAGGGCCTGATCCCCGCGGTGGAATTCTCGGAGACGGATATTCCCCGCCCCGAACCCAACGCCACCATCGAAGTACAGCGCACCGGCGAGCACAAAGACGGCTTCACCATTCTCTCTTATCAAAAAGTTCTTCGCCGCCGCACTTGGGAAAAAATCGAAGCCGCCTACAAAGCCAAGGAAAACATCACCGGCAAAGTGGTGGACCGCATCAAGGGTGGCCTCGTCGTGGACATCGGCGTCCGCGCTTTTCTGCCCGGCTCGCAATTTGACCTTCGCCCCACGCAGAATCTCGACGACCTGATCGGCACCGAAGTCCAAGTGCGCGTCACCAAGCTCAACCGCCGCCGCGGCAACGTGGTCGTCAGCCGTCGCGCCATCCTCGAGGAAGAGCTGCACGCCAAGCGCGCCCAGTTGATGGACACGCTCACCGAAGGCCAGGTCGTCCATGGCCACGTCAAGAACGTCACCGAATACGGCGCCTTCGTCGACCTCGGCGGCATCGACGGCCTGCTCCATCTCACCGACCTCAGCTGGGGCCGCGTCAAGCATCCCTCCGACCTTGTAAAGCCGGAGCAAGAGCTCGACGTCATCATTCTAAAATTCGACAAGGAAAAGCAGCGTGTCTCGCTCGGCCTAAAACAGTTGATGCCCGATCCCTGGGTAAATGCCGCGGAAAAATACCCCGCCGGCGGCAAAGTGAAGGGCAAGGTAGTCGGCGTCGTCGACTACGGCGTGTTCGTCGAGCTCGAGCAGGGCATCGAGGGCCTCGTCCACGTCACGGAATTAAGCTGGTCGAAAAAAGTTCAGCATCCTTCGAAAGTCGCGAAAGTCGGTGACGAAGTCGACGTCGTCGTCCTGGACATCAAGCCCAGCGACCGCCGCGTCTCTCTCGGCATCAAGCAAGCACTTCCCGATCCCTGGCTGCTCATCGCCGAAAAGTATCCGGTCGGCACCATCGTCACCGGCAAAGTTCGCAACATCGCGGAATTCGGCGCCTTCGTGGAAATCGAGGAAGGGTTTGACGGCCTCGTCCACGTCGGCGACGTAAGCTGGACCGAGCGCATCAAGAATCCTCATGAAGTTTTCAAGAAGGGCGAGCCGGTCACGGCTAAAGTCTTGAAAATCGATCCGGAAAATCGCCGCGTCTCCTTGGGCATCAAGCAGGTGAACGACATCTGGGGCGAGTGGTTCAAACAGCACAAAGTCGGCCAGATCGTGAAGGGTAAAGTCTCGCGTATCGCCACTTTCGGCGCCTTCGTCGAACTCGGCGACAACATCGAAGCTCTCTGCCACAACACGGAGATCGAAGACCGCAAGCGCCGCGACGATGGCCACTCATCCATGCATCGCACCAGCACCGGTCCGCTGAAGAGCGCCGGTCCCCTCGAGCCGGGCAAGGAGTATGATTTCAAGATCATCAAGATCAGCCCGGAGACGCGCCGCATCGGTTTGAGCTATCGCGCCGCCGCCAAGCAAATCGAGCGCAAGGAAATCGAGCAATATCGCTCCACGTCGAAGTCCTCCTCGACGGCCACGATTGGCGACGCGCTAAAATCCAAGTTGTCCGCCAGGTAAGCTCGATGGACGGTAGGCGGCAGACTTTCTAGCATTAAACCGGGCTGTACGTCCCAGCGGGCCCGGCGGCAAGGCAGTAGGCAACACAATTTCATTTACCTGCGGGTCAATTTAGTGATAGGAAGAAGGGCAACCGGGCGGGTTTCGCCCTTCTAAGCCGTTTCGCAACATGAACCTGCGGCCGCTGATACTCTGGCTCTGCAACGAGGCATAGGCACGATGACCAAGCCACTCACGCTGACGAAGGCCGACCTCATCCAAGAGGTCGAACGCATCACGGAGCTCAAGCGCTCCGACTCCGAGACCATCGTCGAGACGATCTTCGACAGCATCATCGAATCTCTCCAGAAGGGCGACAAAATCGAGATTCGCGGCTTCGGCAGCTTCCGCACGCGTCAGCGCCGCGGCCGCATCGGGCGCAACCCCAAGACCGGCGCGAAGGTAGAAGTTCCGCCGAAAAAAATTCCTTTCTTCAAACCCAGCAAAGAGCTCAAGGATTTTGTGAACAGTTCGGAAGCAGCCGCATCGGCGGGCGCAACGCCCGCTGGCGCGCCCGCTTCCGGCGACGCAAAACATTCCTAAGCCTTCTGGTCATCCTC
Organism: uncultured Acidobacteriota bacterium; assembly: GCA_963753745.1. GTDB lineage: Bacteria > Acidobacteriota > Terriglobia > Acidiferrales > UBA7541 > Acidiferrum. The sequence goes on along the minus strand of CAVWDX010000010.1, from coordinate 83,810 downwards.
GCAAATTTACTTCCATCGACTGATTCTCGTCTTGCGCGCCGGCCGAAGCTTGCGCGACTCGCCTGTCGTTTTGCGTTATGCTGTCCGCGCATCTTTTGCATCTGAGGACGTCTCGCGATGGATTATCTCTGGACTCCCTGGCGCTACCAGTACATGGCCCAAGCAGCCGCTGGCAAGCAGCCCGATTGCGTTTTTTGCGACGCCGTCGCCCTCAACAAGGACGCCGAAACGCTCATCGCTTATCGCGGCGCGAAAACCTTCGTCATCCTCAATCGCTTCCCGTACACTTCCGGCCACGTCATGATCGTCCCGTACGCCCACGTCGCCGAACTGCACTTGTGCGATTCCGGCGCTCTCGATGAAATGATGCAGCTAGCCCAGCGCGTCGAAAAAGCCTTCCAAACAAATTACAAGCCCGACGGCATGAATCTCGGTATGAACCTCGGCCGCGCCGCCGGAGCCGGCGTCGCCGGACATTTGCACCTTCACGTGCTTCCGCGCTGGTTCGGCGATTCCAATTTTATGACTGTAACGGGCGAGACCCGCGTCCACCCGGAGGAATTGAAGGTCACGTACGAACGCCTGCGCAAAGCCCTTTCCTAAAAGAAGACCCTCAGGCGCCTGCCTGCTGGGTAAACGAGTAGCTCTCTTCTTCGGCAATCATGAAGATGGGCGCGCCCCCCGTAGAGATGGAAACCGCATGGGCGGCGGTCTGCTGTCCCCCGGGCGACGCCAGACAGGCTTGCAGCGCTTCCAGGGAAGGAAAATGAATCTCAGCGATTCGATAAAAAGGCGCGCTCCCCATCGCCGAAGAAAGTGTTTTTGAGGCCACGAGCCGGGTTTTTCCCGTCAGCTTCTCGACCGCCATTGGAACGTGCTCTTCGAGATAAACTTTTTCAAAAGCCGCGACGTCTTTCGGCTGGGGATAGAGAACCATAATCTTTGCTCCTGCCATAAGTATCTCCTGGCGAACCGTGATTTATAATCGATGGACACGCGGCAGTATGAGCTTCGCTTCGAAAACACGCAAGAGCAACCGGAACTCGCGTTGAAGATTGCTTTGGCTACGACTCGCAAGCAAATCGGGCTAGAATCGGTAATTCAAACGCACGATGTGGGCGACAGAGGAGAGCTACGTTGAACCTCGATCTCACCGAAGAGCAAGCGCTGCTGCAGAAGACCGTGCGCGAGTTCGCCGAATCCGAGGTCCGTCCCCTCGCCAAGGAACTCGACGAATCTGGCCATTTCCCTCGCGCCCTTTTCGCCAAAGCCGCCGAGCTCGGCCTCACCGGCATCTCCCTCCCCGAATCCGAAGGCGGCGCCGGCTTCGACCACGTCGCCTACAGCATCGTCATCGAAGAAATTTCCCGCTGCTGTGCTTCCACTGGCGTGATTCTCTCCGTCCAAAATTCGCTCTTCTGCGATCCCATCCATCGCTACGGCACCGCCGAGCAAAAACGGAAATTTCTCGAGCCCTTTGCGCGCGGCGAAAAAATCGGCTGCTACGCCCTCACCGAACCTCAAGCCGGCTCCAATGCCGCCGCCCTCCAAACTAAAGCCGTCCTTCGCGACGACAAGTACATCATCAACGGCACCAAAGCCTGGATCACCAATGGCGGCGCCGCCGATGCCGCCATCGTCTACGTCAACACCTATCCCGAAAAAGGCGAAAAAGGCATCACCGCGCTCGTCGTCGAAAAAGGCACGCCCGGTTTCAAAACTGGCAAGGAAGAAAAAAAACTCGGCATTAGCGCCACTGCCTGCTGCGAACTGATCTTCACCGACTGCGAAGTTCCCGCCGCCAATCGCATCGGCAACGAAGGCGAAGGCTACAAAGTCGCGCTCTCCACGCTCGACGGCGGCCGCATCGGCATCGCCGCGCAAGCCGTCGGCATCGCCCAAGGCGCTTTCGAAGCCGCCCGCGCCTACGCCCAGGAGCGCCTCGCCTTCGGCCATCCCATCTCGCAATTTCAGGCCATTCAATTCATGCTCGCCGATATGGCCACCGACCTCGACGCCGCCCGCCTTCTCGTCCGCAAAGCCGCCTGGAAGCAAGACACCGGCGCCCGCTTCACCATGGACGCCGCCATTGCCAAACTTTTCTCCAGCGAAATGGCCACCCGCGTCACCCACAAAGCCATCCAAATCCACGGCGGCAACGGTTACTCCCGCGAATATCCCGTCGAGCGCCACTACCGCGACGCCCGCATCACCGAAATCTACGAAGGCACCAGCGAAATCCAGCGCCTCGTCATCGCCTCCTGGGTCCTCCGCTCGTAACCGTAGCGCCGCCCTTCACGGCGGCATCTTCGAACCAAAATCCGCGGCCACCTAACACGAGTAGTTGTTTTTCGTAATCCCAAACCCAAGCTTTATAGGAGGGCCCCCGCTGACATTTTCCCGTTTCCAGCGCTATAATCCGATCACTCGACACACTTGTCGACATCGGCGTCCTCGCCGAGAAGGAGGTGATCCAGTGAGGTACGGTTTACGTTGAAGTAGTTGAGGGGGCGCTTGTGAGTTTACCAAGCGCCTCTCTCTTTTTTTCCGCCGCGTGGCGAAGATGAAACCAACATGTCTCAATTTCCCAGCTTCGATCTCTCCGGCCAAGTCTCCCTCGTCACCGGGGCTGCCCGCGGACTCGGCCGCGCCATCTCTCTCGCCTTGGCCAACGCCGGCTCCGACATCGCCCTCGGCTTACGCGACGTGGGCGACGCGTCTGGCCTCGTCCGCGAGATTCAATCCATGGGCCGCAAAGCTTTGCCTCTTCAAATGGACGTCACCGATCTCGCGCAAATCTCCGGCGCCATTCAAAAAGCTGCTGATCATTTCGGAAAGCTGGACATTCTCGTCAACAACGCCGGCAACGGCGTCAGTGGCCTCGCGCTCGGCGTCAACGAACACGACTTCGATCTCACCCTCGCTCTAAATTTGAAGTCAACTTTCTTCGCCAGTCAGGCCGCCGCAAAACTCATGATGCGCCAAAAGGGTGGACGCATCATCAATATGAGTTCGCAAGCCGCATTCGCCGCCTTGCCCACCGAATCCGTCTACTGCGCCAGCAAAGCCGCGGTCTCGCACCTGACAAAATGTCTCGCCGTCGAGTGGGGCTCGCACAACATCACCGTGAACGCCGTCGCTCCCACGTTCATCACCACTCCGGGCACCGACGAAGCGCTCTCCGACCCCGCTTTTCGCGCCGACGTCATCGAGCGCATTGCCGCCCTCCACCGCATCGGTGAACCCGTCGAAGTTGCCGGCGCCGTCGTCTTCCTCGCCTCGCCCGCCGCCTCCCTCATCACCGGCCACACCATCCTCATCGACGGCGGCTGGACCGCCCGCTAGCCGTCGCTCCAAATCACTCACAACGCAAGGACCGTAGGCGCGTCACACGTTAACCCAGCCCGCAAGGGCTGGGAGTCCTCGCGCTCACGGCGGGTGGCGTAGCGTGCCGATGGGGTGCCGCACTCGCCGGTTTTGCGGGTGCGGGTTTTGAATTGGGCCGTGTCAACCCGCCTTGCCTTATGCTCTTTCCCGTCTCACCAAACTACAAAATTCCCGCCAACTCATTCCATCCGCCCCACTTCCCCGTCTCACGTTCGAATGATAAATCTTTGGTACTGATACCTTTACAGTAATCTAAATCCATGCTATCGTTTTTCATGTTTGTCCAGCAAAAGTCCTGTGAAGCATTCCCTCCGCTCGGAATCTCTTCCTCCTTAACCTCCTCAACTTCAGTGTACTCTGTGCACGCAGAGCAAACCCCGCAACCCCTTTCCTCTCATGCGCTTACTTCACGGTTCTCTGTATACCAGGGGTGGGGGTCAGTGGCACAGGCTTCAGCCTGTGCTCTTTCATCGCCTCAGCCAAAATCCACCCCCGCCTCCGCGCCGCCCGACCCGTTCGACGACAGTCCCCTCGTTTGCCCTGAGCCGCTAAGGGCCCCTATCCCTCTATCTCCCTTCATCACGATTCTTGACGCCGCGTCAAGCATAAGTCCTGTGTTTGCCACTCTTACAAAAAACACCGGGGGTGGGGTATCCCCTCTTCCAACACGAACCCTCGCCCCACTTCCGTTATATCCTGTCACCGTGCTGGAACTCGACTGCGGCCTCGAATTCGATCCCGCCCGCGCGGACGAAGATTTCTTCCCCGCCCTGCCGCCCAAACCCGCTGTCTGCCTTATCGAAACCCGCGCCGAAAACGCCGAGCCTTTCCTCATTCGCACGCAGGATTTGCGCCGCCGACTTCAACGCCTCCTCGGCCCTCCCGATCCCACAAGCAAACGCCTCAATCTCCGCGAACTCGCGCGCGGCATTCGTTATCGCCTCACCGGCTCCGCGCTCGAGCAAATTCTCACCTACTATCAACACGCCAAACATCTTTTTCCGCAGCGCTATCGCAAACTCACGCGCCTGCGCCCACCCGCCGTCCTGAAAATCAGCTTGCGCAACGCCTACCCGCGCTGCTACGTCACGCGCCGCATCGCCGTGGACGATACCGGCGCGCCCACCGCAGGCGCTTACTACGGCCCCTTCCCTTCCCGAAAATCCGCGCTGGCCTTTTCCGAGCAGGCGCTCGACATGTTCAAAGTCCGCCGCTGCCAGATCAAAATCCGCCGCGACCCAACTTTCCCCGGCTGCATCTACTCCGAAATGAAAATGTGCCTCGCTCCGTGCTTTGCCGGATGCACCAAAGAGGAATACGACGCCGAAGTTCAGCGCCTGGTGCAGTTCCTGGACACCAACGGCAACTCTCTTCGCGCGGCCATCGAAGTCGACCGCGAACGCGCCAGCGCCGATCTCGATTTCGAGCGCGCCGCGCAACTCCACAAACGCCTCGAAAAACTCGACGACGCGCTGCGTTTCCGCCCCGAGCTTGCTCGTCGCATCGCCGATCTCAACGCCGTAATCCTTCAACGCGCCGCCGAAGATCAAACCATCGGCGTTTTTGCTGTCCGCGCCGGACGGCTCGCCGTGCCGTACTTTCTCCGCTTCGCAGAAATCGCCAGCCAGCCCCGCTCTGCCGAGCACATTTTCAAGGACTATCTCGAAGGAGGCTCATTCACGACAAATGTCCCTCTCTCCTCCTCCGCCGCGCGCGAAGAACTCGGCGAGCATCTCGCCCTCATCTCTCGCTGGTTCTACAGCAATCCTCGCGATGGCGAGATTTTCTTTCGCGAAAAGGACTGGCCCTACCGTAAGATTCTACGGGCATGTTCCCGCCTTCTGAATCCGAAGGCCGCGGAACCCGCCGCTGGCAACAGTTCGCCGCCGTAGGGGCACGGCATGCCGTGCCCGTCTGAACGCAACCGCAGCGTAAGGAAGCAGCGCAAGGAAAACGATGACCAAATCCGCCACCCTCGAGGCCACAAAGCGCTACGCCAATCGATTTGCCGGCCGCGCTGCCGACGGCCACTTCCGCGAAGCCCATGGCCTCGTGATGTCGTCGATCGGCATCGGCACGTATCTCGGCCAATCCGATCTGAAAGTAGATGCAAGCTATACCGCCGCGATCGTCGCCGCCGCCGAAAGCGGCATCAATTTCATCGATGCAGCCATTAACTACCGTTTCCAGCGAAGCGAGCGCAACATCGGCGCAGCCATCAAACAGCTTGCGGCCAATGGCTTTTCCCGCGACGAGCTTGTGGTTTGCACCAAGGGCGGCTATCTCACTCCCGATGGCTCCATGCCCGAAGATCCCAATGAATATTTTTTTCGCGAGTACCTTCAGCCCGGCATCTTCACCGCGAAAGACATCGTCGCCGGCAGCCATTGCATGACGCCGCGCTTTCTCGAAAATCAGCTCGGCCGCAGCCTCCACAATCTTGAGCTCGACTGCATCGACGTCTACTACCTTCACAATCCCGAAACGCAGCTCAGCGAAGTCTCGCGCCCGGATTTTCTCGAGCGCGTGCGCGATGCGTTCATCTATCTCGAGTCCGCCGCTGCGGAAGGCAAAATTCAGTTCTACGGCATGGCCACCTGGAACGGCTTCCGCCAGGAAGCCAAAGCGCACGACGCCATGCAACTTCCCGAGCTCGCGCAAATTGCCGCGGACATTGCCGGAGAAAAGCACCGCTTCCGCTTCGTGCAGCTCCCTTTCAATCTGGGGATGACCGAAGCCCTGACGCTTGGCAATCAATCCATGGGCGGCAAGGACCGCACCGTCATGGAAGCCGCGAGCGAACTAGGAATCACGCTGATTGCCAGCGCGTCGCTGCTGCAAGGCCAGGTCGCGCGCAACTTACCGGCATTTGTCGCCCAGGCTCTCGGCCTCGAAAATGATGCGGCGCGCGCTTTGCAATTTGTACGCTCATCGCCGGGAATCACGACTGCTCTGGTTGGAATGTCACGCGTCGAGCACGTCCACGCGAACGCAAAGCTTGTAGGCATCGCGCCGGCTACGGTGGATCAATTCACCCAGCTCTTCACGCACGGCGATGGGGCCTGAGTTGACAAACGATGAGCTGTCATTCCGAGCGAAACAGGCCGACGTTTTTACTTTCACGTTCGCTCCTGCGGACGTGTCGGCCTGCGGAGAGAGGAATCTCTCTTCGCTTTCTGTTACTGAGCTCCCGCAATTATCCCGGAACTTTGCTCCTTCATCCAATCCGTTATCGCGGCATCGAGCTGATCCAGTTTCCCCACAAAAAAATGATTCGCATTCTCCACGACCACGAGCTTATTTTCTCCCGGCAGCGTGACCACAATCTCTCTCAATTTTCCCGCATCTCCAAATTGATCGTTTCCTCCCTGCACAAACAGCTTCGGCTTCTCGCACTGGGACAGATAAGAAAAGTCCGCGTTGTTCACCGGCGCTCCAAGCCCGATCAGCAACTTCACTCGCGCATCTTCGCAGCCGACACGAAGTCCCACCCAGCAGCCAAAACTGAATCCCGCCACAAGCAGCGGAATGTCTGGATATTCCGCGGCGAGAAAATCCAAAGCGGCGCGAACATCGCCGCGTTCTCCTTCGCCGCGATCGTGTTTTCCTTCGCTCATTCCCGTACCGCGAAAATTGAAACGCAAAACGGAAAGTCCCAGCGCATCCAGCGACTTCGCCGCTTGATAAACGACTTTGTTGTGCATCGTGCCGCCAAACAGCGGATGCGGATGGCAAACAACCGCGGCCATCGGCGGCGTACTCGCGCTGGGGCTCCACAAAATGGCTTCCAAGCCCCCAGCCGGCCCAGCTAGAAAAAGATTTCGGGATTCGTGCCTTGCGCTCATGGATTCCTTCAAAGGAACTGCGAGTTTACCGCACCGCCTCGAAAAGACCGAATTCCCCCGTACGCGCTCGTCCCGCGCGCGGAGGGCGCTTTATCGATTAAGTCCATCCGAATCACGGGCCCGTGTTGTGCCGCATGTTTCAGATTGAAAGGCGTTTTTGTTGGGAAGCTGTTCCAAACGCATGCTCCGGTCCGAGGGAGTAACAGTACTACCCGAAATGCACGACGCATTGAAAATGTATCGTATGGGTCCCAAACTCTCGTACTAGGACATAATTTCCTGAGTTTCGCGTTGCAGTTTACTTCTGCCGATGTTAGCTTTCCTTGAAATTCCAGCCCTAGTGGGAGGAGCAATGAGCGACGGAGCCGACCGCCGCGAAGCTCGGCGTTTCAACATGACGTTGCCGCTCCGCGTGCTTTCGCACGAACCTCAGGGGCACGCACTCACAGCACAAACGCGGGACGTCAGCTACCGCGGACTCTACTTCCTTGCGGAATCCAATTTCGATATTGGCAGCGAGATTGAATTCGTCATCACTCTGCCTGAGCATGTAACGCAATCGAATGACGTGAACATCCGCTGCCTGGGCCAAATCGTGCGCGTCGAGCACACCTCCAACGGGCGCATGGGCATCGCGGCGAAAATAGAACGTTACGAATTCATGCCCGCCGCCGCGAACGCAGCATAAACACGCATGGTTTACGTTCATCCGCGGGCGCTCTGCTCGTACAAGATGCCCGTTCAGAACATTCCAAGACGCTCGCGCGCGGCCTCCATCGGCAGGTAGAATGGTTGGGGCCCTCCATCCCGCATCTAAATGAAAGCGGCCCGTTTCTCCGCGAGGGAAATCATGTATCACTACGACGCGAGCCTGGCGCTCGAAGAATTGCAAGAAGAAGCGCTTTTGCCGCATCCCGTCAAGCTGCGCGACATGATTCTGCGCACGCAGCTTGGCCCGGAAGAGGCGAAAGCGCTCAACCACGAATTCCAGGATTACCTGACGCGCTTCGGAGAGTTGCAAAGCGTGGCGCGCGGAATCCTCGAAAAGATTGCGGCCGGCCGACGCAAGGCTTCATGATGCCTGCCACCGAACCCGGGGTAGGCCGAGGATGAAATCGAAATCGCGTGCTTTTTTCCTTTACGCACTTTTCGGCGCAGCGGCAGCCTTCGCCGAAGAAGCGCTGAGGCTGGTAGACTGATTTGGCCGCGCGCGAGCGCATAATTCACGGTTCGCATTTCGCGCGCGACTAGAAACGAATTTCCATGCGACGCAACACACTATTGATCGATGCGGACGACACGTTGTGGGAGAACAACGTGTTCTTCGAGAAATTGATCGAGGATTTCATCACCCTCACGGAGTCCTGCGGCTATACGCGCGCCTACATACGGCACATCTTGAATGAAACGGAGCGGAAAAACATCCGCCAGTACGGCTACGGGGTGCGAAGTTTCGGCCGGTCGCTCGAAGAAACTTACCTGAAACTTGCCGAACACATGGTCCGCCGCGAAACGCTCGCGCAAATTCACGGCCGCGTGGTGGAACTCGAGCGCACGCCGCCAAAAATTCTTGATGGCGTTCCCGAAACGCTCGCCTATCTGACCGAGCGGCATCGCCTGATTTTGTTCACCAAAGGTGAGCCGGCCGAGCAAGCCGCAAAGGTCGAGCGTTCCGGCTTGCAGGGCTTTTTCGAGTTCATTGAAATCGTGAGCGAGAAAGACCTGGAGACCTACGGCAGTCTGGTGCGCAAATACAAAATCGTAAAATCGCAAGGCTGGATGATTGGCAATAGCCCGCGCAGCGACATTAACCCCGCCATGAAGATCGGGCTCAACGCCGTCTACATTCCGCACCAGCATACCTGGCAGCTCGAGCACGAGCCGGTCATGGCGGGCGCCGGAAAGCTGGTCATCGTTCCGGCTTTCCGCGAGCTGCGCGGCCACTTCTAGCGGGCTCGATCGATTCCAATTTGGATGTTGGAAACCGTGGAGCCTTGCGCGAGGCTATTCTTCGCGCAGCCGCGTAAAGGAGATTCGTATGGCCACACCAAGCACTTCCCTTCGCACCGACTGGCGGCAAGAATGGTTTGAGTTCGAGGATGCCACGTACCTGAATCTCGCCGGGGAATCGCCGATGCCGAAGGTTTCGCTGCGGGCCCTGCAGGCCGCGCAGGAATGGAAGAAGTTCCCGCATCACAAACCGGACTCCACATTCTTCGAAGTTCCGAATAGAATTCGCACCTCGCTGGCAAAATTGATCGGAGGCCAGCCCGAAGAAATCGCGATAACAACGGGGGCGAGCACCGGCGTTGCTGCGGTGGCATACGGACTTTCGTGGAAGCCGGGCGACGAAGTGATTACGGCCAAGGGAGAGTTTCCGCTGCAGTACACGGCATGGAAGCCGATGGAAGAGCGCGAAGGCATCAATTTGAAAATTGTCGCGCCGCGCGAAAGGTTCATCACTGCGGAGGATTTGATTGCCGCGATGACGCCTCGCACGCGCGTCGTGTCGGTGAGCCTCATCCGATTCAATGATGCTTCGATGCTCGATGCGGCAAAAGTGGCGGAAGCGTGCCATGCGCAAGGCGCGCTGCTCCTGCTGGATGCCAGCCAGGCCTGCGGAACCGTGCCGATGGATGTCGAAAAGCTGGGCGCGGATTTTGTCGTGAGCGCCGGATACAAGGGGCTGCTCAGTCCTTTCGGCACAGGTTTTTTCTGGGCCAGGAGAGAGCATATCGAGAGCATGCGGCCGGGGCCGTTTTACTGGATGGCAGTGGCCGGCTCCGGCAATTTCGCTGCGCTCAATTTTGATAATCCAAAACCCGTACCGGGGGCAAAGCGCTGGGACACGGCAGAATCGGCCAGCTATTTCAATTTCAACCTCGTGGCCATGGACGTCTCCACGGAATTTGTGGTTCGCATGGGAGCTGAAACCGTCGCGGAACATGCTCGCGCCTTGATCGAACTGATGTACCAGCGGCTGCCGAAGGACCGCTGCATTCCGGCGAGTCCGCTGGATCCTTCGCGACGCGGCGCGTATGGATGTTTCGCGGCGCGAACCCCGGAGAAAACGGCTGAGCTTTATCAGAAACTGCGCAACGAAAATATTATCGTGAGCCTGCGTGAGGGCAATATTCGCGTGTCGCCGCATCTTTACAATACGGAGCGCGACATCGACCTGCTGATTTCGGTGATCACCACATGACAGCTGGGCAGACTTGGCCGCGAGTGGCCGTTGTTGGAGCGGGCGCCGTCGGCGGTTATTTTGGCGGGATGCTGGCGCGCGCAGGCGCTCCGGTGATCATGATTGGCCGCGCGGCATTTGTCGAAGCGGTCGAGAAGAACGGGCTTTTTCTCGACACATTGCAATTCAAAGAGAGCGTTCGAGTCGAGGCTTCGACCGAATTGAAAGATGTTCGTGGCGCGGAGATCGTTCTTTTTTGCGTGAAGACCATCGATAATGCGGCGACGGCGAAAGAACTTGCGTCGGTTCTGGCGCCGGGCGCGATAGTCGTCAGCATGCAAAACGGGGTGGACAATGCCGAGCAGATTCGCGCGGCTTCAGGTATGGATGCGCTCTCCGCGGTGGTCTATGTTGCGGCGTCGGTTCCTGAGCCGGGACGAGTGAAGCACGCTGGCCGAGGCGATCTGGTCGTCGGCCCGCGCAGTTCGTCGAGCGAGCGAATTGCCAGCCTGTTTGAACGTGCCGGAGTAGGCTGCCGCATTTCGGACAATATCGAAGGCGAACTCTGGACCAAGCTGACGTGGAACTGCGCGCTGAACGCCGTATCAGCGCTTGGCCACGCGCAATATGGGCAAATCGCCGCGAGTGCAGAGGCGCGAAAACTGGTCGAAACCGCCGTTTATGAAATTCTGGCCGTTGCGCGCGCGGCGGGTGTCCATCCACCGGGATTCGAAGATCGGCAAGTGGCGCTGGCGGGAGCGTTCAAGATTGCCACGCAGCTGGCAGATGCTTATTCCTCGACGGCGCAGGACATGATGCGCGGGAAACGCACGGAGATTGATTCGTTGAATGGCTATATCGCGCGGCGCGGCGCGGAGCTTGGCGTTCCGGCGCCAGTCAATCACGCGCTGTACACGCTGGTGAAGCTGGCGGAGGGACGGGGCTAGCGGTTATCGGCGAGGCGGAAGGGGACGTGGACGATGGCTTCGAGGGCTACGGGGACGCCGTTTTTCATGGCAGGGCGGAATTTCCATTGGGCAAAGGCGTTTTTGGCGTTGGCATCGAGCACCGGGTCAACGCTGTGGACGAGCTGAATGCTATCGACGGAGCCGTCGGCGCGAATGACGGCGTAGAGCACGACTTCGCCTTCGACATTTTGATCGATCAGATCGGGCGGGTATTTTGGATCGACTTTGCGGATAGGAGCGAGGCCGGTCAAGTCCGAGGAAACGTCTCGCGGGCCATCTGCGCCAGAACCAAACTCCGAAAAATGCAATATCCAACTTCCGCTGGCGCTGTTCAGATTGGCCATCTGGACGTTGAGGGTAAAGATGCGCTTGTCGGCGAAAATCTGTTCGGGCTTGGCGCCCGGAGGCAGGATAGCGAAATTGGGAGGGCCGGTTCCTTCAGCGGTGCATGTACCGGATTGCCGTCGGCTTCGGCGCGGGCAGTCAGATCGCGCGAAGACGGCAGAATTAATTTTGAGTGAGTAGCCGCCGAAACCAGAGACAACGGCGTTCGGCTTGGGATTTACGCCGCTGATGCTGATTCCGACAGGGCTTTTCCCGCCTCCAGCGCTTGCGGATTCGTTCGGTGAACCGCCAGACACGCCAGATTTTTTGCCTTCGGGCGACATGGAAATGCGCGCAGCGAGATTTCCCGCAGGCGGCTGCACATCGGGCTTGGGAGGCGCGGGCTCCGCTGAGAGAGCGATCAGGGTCGAGGAGCTGGCACCGGATGGCTGAGCTGCAGAGAGTTCCGGCGCGCGAATGGAGTCGCCGGTTTGCTGATGCTCTGCTACGCGCGGCGCGGCGCCGGCGTTCAAATCGAGTTTCGGGCGAGCCGGGCCGCTTTCCGTTGGCGCCAGAGTGATGTCCGCTGGCTTTTGCTCGAAGGCGGGCACGTCCGGCAGCGGAGTGGCTTTTACAGTGGCGACGCGATGTTCGCGCGGATGAAGTTTGGCGAGATCTTCGCGCACTGATCTCGATGCGCGGGCGCAGAGGCGCGGCGGAAGCTTGCAACTGAACGATATTCGGCAGATTGGGAAGAATTTTCGGCGCAATCTGCGGCGCTGCGGGATTGATGAGCGTTTGGTGCGGATTATTTGGACGGACGGGATCGGTGATGATGCGCTGGCGGGGATGGAAAGCGTCGGCAAGTTTGGGAGCGAGGGATTTATTTAGCTCGGCACGCAGAATCAGTTTGGGTTTCGCAACGGGAATTTCGAGCGTTGGGAAGTCTTCGATAGGGCCGGACCAAGTGAGTTGTGTATTGTCGAATGCCGAGTTGTGCGGCAGAGCGGTGTTGAACAGCGAAAACGGGGAAAGAAAAAAGACGACGTGCCAGAGGCCGGCTGCAAAGACGGCGCGCCAGGGCACGCGGCGATCGATCCAGCACTCCTTGAAATAATCGGCGCCGAGGAGATTCTTTGGGACGAGGGGCCGGGAAAAGAGAGAGCGGATGTTGCTCGCGAGGCCTTGATGGAAGTCGCCCCACGCAATGTCGAGCTTGGGCTCGACGGCGATCGCCTCCGGCGTGGGCGGAGGTTCGGGGATAGGCGCCATGCGCGCAGCCGTGGCCGCGCCGCCTTGTCCCAAGAGGTTGTACCCACCGTTGATCTGGCCCAGAGACATGAGTTTCGTAGTATAGCGTGGCTGGGACCAGGAAGAATGGATTCGAGGTTGGCGCGCCGGGGATGCCTGGGAAGGAGCAAGTAGGTGGGGAGGCGAGTGCTGAGTGCGGCCCGGTTCAGGTCGGCGCGTGGGCGTTGCGGGGACGCGTTTGGAAGTGGCGGAAGACCGCGATGAAGAAAAAGCGCGAACAGGCAACCGGCAGCACCACAAACCAAAAATCAAACGCCGCCCGCGACATGGAAAGCCATCCACCGAAACCGAATGGCACGTGTGCCTCATCCACAAATGTCACTAGATCGGCAAGGCCCCTGTCGTCGCCGTGGTCGACGAACCGGCGAAAAATCTGCGCGTAAGGCCGGTAGCTCAAGTACAGCAGTACGCTCGAAAACACCAGAATCAAGGAGGACGCTAGTCCGAGGGCGAGTGTCCACTGGCTGGGGCGCAACGAAAAAAAACGCACGCTACGATTGCGAACAACCACGGCGAGGATGCATGTCAGAAGGAGGCCGATGGAAAAAAGCAGCGCCAATCCAGAGTTGGTCGTCACGTGGGCACTCCAGGCAATGGCAGGGTCGTCAAAAAATCTCCAACGACGCAAAGCACGTCTGTCCGGCCACGGCTGCCGCTTCTGCGCCGCCAGGGAGATATAGAGTCGGGTTTCCTCTGGGCGTGCCTCCTTTTCCGCGAGGCCGCCAAGCTCCGGCGTAGGCTTTCCCCACGTCCTCCGCGAAGCCACCAATTTATCTGCCGATCGAGGCATCACCAAAACGAACGACCACGAAATATTTCGCTGTTGCGCCCTGCAGGTCGCCTTTCGCTTCGAGTGACTGAGCCGTCCGCGATAGCGCCTGCGCATAGTCGCCTGAATCTGCAGGCTGTGTAGCTTGGCAGGCGCGGCCAGGCTAACTGGAGAGCATTCGAGGGATTCACGATGTGGTAGCGCTGAAAGACACGGTGCGGTCAAGCGCCGCCATGCGGTCACCGTAGTCGTCGAGTTTTCGGGATTGAAATGCTGCGGCCATAGCTGTTTTGCCATGGGATGGATTTTGTCTCACTGTTATGAGGAATCTGCATTCCGGTCTCTGCCATGGCGACGTCAATTTTCTCCGCGGCGATGAGATGCGGCAAGCGCGTTTTCGGGGTCCAACTTGCTTCAGTTCAGCCACCCAGTGAATCAATCTGAGGGAGCGACGGGCATGTTGATGCGACCGGACCATAGATCCACGTCGATCTTCGGATCGAGCCGCACGGCCTCGTCGGCTAGCCGTGTGCTCTCGGACGCGTTCCATGGCGGACGGCTACGAAGGCAAGCCCCTCGGCATCATGATTTTGTTCCGCGCGCCGCTGGCGATCTCTTGCAACCCGAGAATCTTTTGCGCCCAAGCCAGCGCTGATCAACATGCAACGACGTCGCCATTGCGGGAGTGAGACTTGGAAGGCTTGGCGGAAAACGGGCGCGAGGAAAAAGAGCAGAGAGGCGGCGATGCACGCGCCGATGGCGGTTAAAGTGGCTTTGCGCATGGGAAGCTCCTTGGCGAAGATTTCGCTGGCGGAAGAAACGGTGCGGCGATGGCTGCCGGGAAGAATCAGCGCGAGCATGGCGTGTTTTGCGAGGACGCCGGCGCCGCCGACGGCCCAGAAGAGCGCCGACCAATTCCCTTCCACATGATGGAGCTCGCTGAGCATGCCGTGGCCCCAGTCGAGCGTATCGTGAGGCGCAATCCAAATCGCGAAGCGCAGAAGCAGAACGGCGAGGCTGCGGGGAAAGTCGGCGGGGATCATGATTTGCCTCGGCTCTGAGCCACGCGGCTGCGAGAAGGAGTGCATGAGCTCATGCTTTACCTCCGCTTAGTGCGGGGCGATGGGCGCGTACGGCTGCGCGCGCTGCAGCGGGCGAAGTTGCCTGCTGGGCGCGGGCCAGTGCGGCCCCCTTGGGAGTGAGGCGGTAGGTGTGGCGCGGCGGGACGCCGTCTTCGGTGGTGACCCACTTGGTTTCGAGCAGGGAGAATTTGGCTAGGCGCATGAGAATCGGATAGAGCGTGCCGGATTTGAGGTCGGTTTCGCGGCTGAGTTCGTAGCCGTAGCGCCAGGCGGTCGGGCGGTCAATGAAGCGTTCGAGGACGCGGAGAGTTTGTGGCGATAGGCGCGGAGTTTTCATGTTCACAGCTAAAGTCTACATATATAGAGAATAGTGTCAAGCGCAATTTGCTGCACGATTTCCAACGCCGGTAGCACAGGCACTCTTGCCTGTGGCAGTTTTCACCGCACCAGCGCAGCGAAGAGCACAGCCAGGAGTGGCTGTGCTACTGGAACCGCTCAAGAGCCGGCAAACAAGCGGAAGAAGGAGAGAGAGGCGTCGCCTTGTTTCAGGAGGCGCGTGCGCGTGAGGCGACCGGATTGGTCGGGGAGGTGGAATTTGTGGTGGTGCTCGAAGATGACTACGGCGTTGGGGGCGAGGAAGGTGGCGGAATTGGAGGAGAGGAATTCGAGGGTGCGGGCGTAGTCGACGTGCGCGGCGTAGGGAGGATCGACGAAGACGAAGTCGATGGGCGGAGAGGATGGAGTGTGGCGGACGGCGAGTTTTTGGAGGGCGGTGAGGGCGTCGGCGGCGAGGATGGTGTAGCCGGAAGTGATTTTGAGGGAGTCGAGATTTTGGCGGATTAGTTTTGCGGCGGGGGCGTGATTTTCGATGAAGATGGCTTCGGCGGCGCCGCGGCTGAGGGCTTCGATGCCGACGGCGCCGGTGCCGGAGAAGACGTCGAGGAAGCGCGAGCCTGCTACGGCGGGGCCGAGGACGTTGAAGAGCGTTTCGCGGAGGCGGTCTCTGGTGGGACGTAGGGCGAGGCCTTTCAGGCTCTTCAGGATGCGGCTGCGATATTTGCCGGCGATAATGCGCATGTGTTGTTTCAGCCGAGACTTCTATTGGCAGAATTTGTCATTCGACCTGCCAATCTGATCTAGACAATCGTTCGGTCTCTGCGTGTCGCCGTCAGTCGCGTAGATTTGTCTGTCACGCCAGCCTTCCATAGTGATCATTTCCTTCAGAGTGCGATCTGAGGTGTCCGTGTTTTCGACCGCAATATTCCATTTCCGGATGGCAGGTTAGCGGGATAACCGCGAGGAAGTTGATGGTGCGACCATCCGGTCCTCTGTCGTCAGCTTGTCCGCGCCTCCGGCGGAATGTTTAAGGATTCAAACGAACAGCCGGGAGTAGACGCCCTTGTGAAACGTCCTTCGGCATCGATGGCGCGCTCGGATGTTCGCGACCACTTGAACCGACCGTGTGGCCGCCAAGAAAACCATGTCTTCGGCACTGTTGAACATATCTTGCGGTTTGCTGCAGTACTGCGATTGGCCATGAGTATTGCGGTTCTCGCCACCCAGAAATCAGTCATGCTCAGCGGCCAGTGTTTGGGCAGACACAAGCACAGCTCGGCCAGCGCTAAATCCCTCTTAGCCCTTCGGGCTGTTCGCAAATCCAGGCTCGTTCTCACTGCCATTGACCGTGAGGAGTGTGCTAACCCGTAGGGATTCTAGGGAAGCTCCCGATTGCGCAGGACAACGTGCTCACATCGACGTGGATGGTCGACGATTTCTCTTCGTCGAAGCGCTTGAAGTGCTCTCGCAGCGAAATTCCGTCATCGGTCTATTTGGTTAATCGTTTCCAACCTAACGATATCGGTGTCAGCAGTCGTGTCATGGCTCAGAACCTTTCGGACGCCCAATTCGTCAGCCGATGCGGCTAGGTGGTAGCGGCGCTGCCATTCGCCGGGGAGTTGGCGGAGGAGGCGCTGGAGCGTCGCGGAGTGCTGCGCGTCGTCGGCTAGGGCGAAGACTTCGCGGCGGGCGCCTTCGAGGAGGTCTTTGTCGCGCAACGGGTTGGCGATGTGGAAGCCGAGGTCGCCGGATTGGCGGGTGCCGAAAAATTCGCCGGGGCCGCGGAGTTGGAGATCGGTTTCGGCGATTTTGAAACCGTCGCTGGTTTCGACCATGGTTTCGAGACGTGCTCGCACGACATCCGTGAGGCGAACGGGACCGATAAGATGCAGTGGGATTTGGCGGCGCCGCGGCCGATGCGTCCGCGGAGCTGGTGAAGCTGGGCTAGGCCGAAGCGTTCGGCGTGCTCGATGACCATGGCGGTGGCGTTGGGGACGTCGACGCCGACTTCGATGACGGTGGTCGAGACGAGGATTTGCGTTTCGTTTTTGCGGAAGCTTTCCATGACGGCGTCTTTTTCTTCGCTCGGGAGGCGGCCATGGAGGAGGCCGAGCTTCAGTTTTGGAAAGACTTCTTTGGAGAGGCGCTTGTACTCGTCGATGGCGGCTTTGAGCTCGAGTTTCGATTCTTCGATGACCGGATAAACGATGTAGGCCTGATGGCCGGCGGCGACTTCCTTGCGAAGAAATTCCCAGACGCCGGGGAGATGCGGCTCGGAGGTGAGGCGCGTCTGGATGGGTGTGCGGCCGGGAGGGAGCTCGTCGAGGACGGAGACGTCGAGGTCGCCGTAGAGGGTGAGCGAGAGCGTGCGCGGAATGGGCGTGGCGGTGAGGACGAGGACGTGGGGCGCGTGGCCGTGGGCGGCGGCTTTGTCCATTAGGCGTTTGCGCTGGAGGACGCCGAAGCGGTGCTGCTCGTCGATGGCGACGAAGCCGAGGCGCGCGAATTGGACTTGATCTTCGATGAGGGCGTGGGTGCCGACGACGAGCTGAGCTTCGCCGCTGCGGATGCGTTCGAGGGCCGCGGATTTTTCGGCGTGCTTGAGGCCGCTGATGAGCAGCTCGACTTTGTAATTGCCGGGAGCGAGGATGCGGCGCGCGGAAAGATAATGCTGGACGGCGAGAATTTCCGTGGGCGCCATGAGCGCGGCCTGAGTGCCGTTTTCGATGGCGATGACCGCGGCTTGGAGGGCGACGATGGTTTTGCCGCTGCCGACGTCGCCCTGGAGGAGGCGGTTCATGGGGGCGGGCTTTTCGAGATCGGAGGCGATTTCCTCGAGAACGCGTTTATTGCGCGGCAGTAGGCTTGAAGGGGAGGATTCGCTTGAGGGCTTCGCGGACTTTTTCTTCGCGGACGCGGAAAGCGATGGCATTTTCCTTGCGGGTAGCATTGCGATCGAGCGCGAGGCTGAGCTGATAGAGGAAAAATTCCTCGAAGATCAGGCGCTGCTGCGAGGGCGTGCGAAAAATATTGAGGGCTTCGAGGGACTCATCGGGCGCAGGAAAGTGGACGTGGATCAAGGCTTCGCGGCGCGAGGGATAGCCGAGGCGCGCGCGCAACGCCTCGGGAAGAATATCGGCCACGGTGCCTTCGGCAAGTTGCTGGACGGCGGCATACATGGCGCGGCGAATGGCGCGCGAGCCGAAGGTGCCGATGGCTTCGTAGATGGGCACGATGCGGCCGACTTCGGTGGAGTCTGGCTCGCCGTCTCCGAGCATCTCGAGCTGCGGATTGATCATTTCGAGGCGCGCGGGGCGAGAGCTTATCGATTTCGACTTTGCCGTGAAGAATGAGCTGCTGGCCGGGTTTGAGGCGGCCTTCGAGATAGCCGCCGTGAAAAAATTTGCAGGGGAGAAGGCCACCGGCGGCATCTTGAACGAGGAGATGATAGATGGCGTTGTAGGCGAATTTATTGGGGATGGCTTGGCCGCTCATGACGCGCGCGCGAATGGTGTAAGTGCCGGCAGGCTGGATGTCCTTGATATTGGAGAAGTGGATGCGGTCTTCGTAGCGGAAGGGGAGGTAGCCGAGCAGGTCCTCGAAGGTGTAGATACCGCGCTTGGCGAGAAGCTCGGCGCGTTGCGGGCCAACGCCTTTGATCATGCGGACTTGGGTGGAAAGGGCTAGAGTCATGCGTGGTTCTTTATATCATCCGTTGCTTGCATCAGGCCGTTGGAATGGCGGTGCCGGGAAGAGGCGAGGCACAAGGCAGCTTCTTACGCTGACCCCTCCCCCCGGTTTTTTGCAAGTGTTGCATCTAAAGGAGTTAGCGTTTCCGTAAGTGCTTTAGAATCAGCGGTTACGGACGGTCGGTACACGCTGATTCTAAAGAAGTTAAGGGTTTGGCGGAAAACAAAAACGCCAGCTGGAAGCTGGCGGTACGACATTCCGGGCACAATGTTAACCAAGTGACAGTATACACTAAGATTACTTTTTTGCAAGGGGAAAATGAGGATTTGGGGGGCGGAGGCCTTTAGGGGCGGGGCGGGGATAGAGCATCTCGATTTGAGACGATGGTGGAGCGTGGCGCAGAGCGGGCGACAGTTGCGCGAATTCACGACGTAGTATAAGTGTGGGTGTCTTGCGATAGCTGTAAGTGTCTTGCGATGACGAGGTTCGGGAGGCTTTGTGGCGGAAGACCGGCTAACGAGTTCGGATAAGCGCGCGCTGGTGCTGTGGGTGCTGCTGGGAATCGTGGGCGCGGTATTTGCGCACAAATATTTCTTCCGGGCGTTCCCGGAAGCGTCGGTGGATTTCAAGGTTTCGCGGAGCGAGGCTTTGGCGCGGGCGCGAACATTTGTCGGCAGTCTCGGCGAAAACATTAGCGGCTACCAATCGGCGATCGTTTTCGACGTGGATGATAACGCGAAAACGTATCTGGAGCGGGAAGTGGGGCTGCAGCAGGCGAACCGGCTGATGTCCAGCGAACTGAACATCTGGTATTGGGATGTACGTTTCTTCCGGCCGGGGCAAGAAGAAGAATTTCTTGTGCGGGTCAGTCCGGGCGGGGAAATTGCCGGGTACGACCACAAGATTCCCGAAGCACAGGCGGGAGCGACGCTGGAGCGAGCTGCGGCAGAAACGGCGGCGCAGAATTTCCTGCGCGGCAAAATGGGCGTGGATCTGGGCAAGTGGGACTTTCTCTCCGAAGAAGCCAACTCGAGCAAAAAACCGAACCGGCTGGACTGGTCGTTTACGTGGGAGAAGCACGGATTCAAGGCCAAGGATGCGCCGTACCGGCTGCGCGTCAGTCTGCAGGGCGCTCGTCCCGGCGGCTCGGAGGAATTTTTGCACGTGCCGGAAAACTGGCAGCGCGGCTACGAGCATTTGCGCTCGACGAATATTTTTTACAACCAGGTGGCCATCATTCCCTATTTGCTGCTGATGGGATCAGCGCTGTGGCTGGGGATTTTGCTGACGAAACGCGGAGAGACGAGCTGGGGCGCAGCCATCAAGCTGGGGATCATCGTGGCCATCCTGCTGTTTTTCATGCAGCTTAACAATTGGCCGCTGGACCGCATGGGTTACGACACAAACTCTTCTTACGGCAGTTTTGTATTCGAGGAAATTGCGAAGGCCGTACTTTTTGGAGTTCTTTCCGCGCTAATGATCGTGCTGGTCCTTCCGGGCGCGGAGCCGCTGTACCGCGCGTCGCAGCCGAGAAAATTGCGGCTCGGGAAATTGCTCACGCTGCGCGGTTTGCGCTCGAAGGAATTCTTTTCGGCAGCGACGGTGGGATTGTCGCTGGCGGCGGCACACATCGGATTTATCGTGGCGTTTTATATCGTGGCAGGACACTTCGGAGCGTGGGCGCCGCAGGATTTGAACTACGAAAATTCCGTGAACACCATGTTCCCGTGGATTTCCGGCGTAGCCATCGGCTTGCTGGCGGCGACGAGCGAGGAATTTCTCTTTCGGTTGTTTGCCATTCCCTTTCTAAAGCGGCTGACGGGATCGAGCATCGTAGCGGTGATTGTTCCCGCGTTTTGCTGGAGCTTCCTGCACTCCGCGTATCCCAACGAGCCGCCGTACATTCGCGGCCTCGAGGTCGGGTTGATCGGGATCGTCGCGGGCATCGTGATGCTGCGCTGGGGCATCATGGCGACGCTGATCTGGCATTACACGGTAGATGCTTCTCTTGTGGGATTGCTGCTGATTCGTTCGAACAGTATGTATTTCAAGATTTCCGGCGTGGTGGTGGGCGCGGCGGCGCTGGCGCCGCTGATTTTTGCCGGCGTTTCCTATTTGTCGCGCGGACGATTCGAACCGGATGAAGATTTACTGAACAGCGCCGAACCCATGGGGGAGGTCAGCTTTGCCACTGCTCCGGAGGAGCCAGGCGCGCCGGCGGCTACCAGGCGTTATGACGCGCTCTCGCCCGCGACGATGATTTTCCTGGCGGTTTGCCTGATTCTCGGCGGCCTGGCCGCGTGGCGGCTAAAAACTCCAGCGGTCGGCGATTATTTAAAACTATCCGTGGATGCAAAGACCGCGCGGGCGCGCGCCGATGAAATTCTTCGCCAACACGGCCGCGATCCGAATTCCTACCGCCATGCCACGATTTTCGCGGACGTCACGGATCCGGTGACCAACGAATTCCTGCGGCAGCGTGTGGGCATCGCTCGATTGAACGAGATTTATGCCACCGAAGTACCCGGGGCGATCTGGCAGGTGCGCTACTTCAAGGATAGCCAGCCGGAAGAGTATTCGATCAAGCTTAATCCCGACGGCTCATTTCTAGCCTTCAACCATAAGCTTGCGGAGGATGCCCCGGGAGCTTCGCTGAGTAAGGAAGAGGCTGTTGCCAAGGCCGAAAGGTATCTGCGCGAAGTAAAAAAGCTCGATTTGAGCCAGTGGAGTCTCGTCGAAACCTACTCCGACAAGCGTGGCCACCGAACGGACCACGAACTGGCCTGGCAGCAACGCACGCCAATCGACTCCGGTTCGACTTCCTCGAATGACGTGGTGAGTCACGCGTTTGTGCGCATCAAAGTCGCGGTTCTCGGCGATGAAGTCGTCGATTACCGCGGCTCCTACTACTCGAAATCGGAAGGCGCGAGAGGAGCTGGAAAACAAGGAGGGCGGGACCACGTGGATGTTCATCAAGATTCCCGACGAGTGGCGCCGCACACAGGAAGCACAGACGCTCTTCCGCACCATTTATGGTTTCGCGGTACCGATTTTGTTATTCGGCGGATTGGGGATTACGGCGATTGTGCTGTTCTTCAAGAATCTGCGTTCGGAAGCAGCGCGGGCGATTCCCTGGCGGCGATTGGCGCTGTGGGCGCTCTGGGGATTGCTTGCCTACGGTCTGATCGTCGGCCTAGGCAACCGCTTGCAATATTTTCTGAATTCCTATCAGACGGCAATTCCATTTAAGACGATGCTCGGCGGCATTGTCATCGGCCTGCTTCTCGGGGCAGTGTTCTATGCGGGTGGACTCGCGCTGCTCTTCGGCATCGCTTCGTACTTCAGTAATCGCGCGTTTGGGGAGGACCGTCTTCCCGTCGGAATACGTTTGCCTGGAGTCTATTACCGGGATGCGCTGTGGATCGGCGTGTGCGGGACGGCCGGACTTCTGGGACTTAGCCACCTACTTGAATTTATCTCATTGCACTTACAGTCGCTGCATCGCAGCTTGCCGTTCTCCGTTGGCCAGTATTTTGACGCCGTCCTCCCGTCCGGCGCCGCTCTTGGCAGCGCGCTGATCAGGAGCCTCTTCTATACTGGGTTCATTGCTTTCGTTGCGGCGTTTGTCGCGTCGGTGCTCCAGGCGCGCTGGCTGCGGTTTTTGCTGTTCTTGCTGGGCGCGCTATATCTCGCAGGGAGCGGTTGGGGGAACGGGGCTGACTTCGCGAAGCAATTCCTTGAAGGGGCGATTCTGCTGGGAGTGCTCGTCTTCGGCGTTAGGCGAGTCATGCGATTTAATGTGCTGGGCTGTCTCCTGGTGGTGGCCTGCATGAGTCTTCTGGGAGCCGCGGCTCAATTGCTAAGACAACCGGACGCGTTCTATCGCACAAACGGCTACGTGGTAGTTCTGCTGATGATTCTGCTGCTTGCCTGGCCCCTATCCGTCTGGCGTATGCGAGCGTCCACCGGCGGTTAGGTGGGTTAGCGACGATCAACGCGCCATGCAGGCGCAGGAGCGGGCAAGCCCCGCCGAGCTGCCGAAATCCGAAACAAATAGGCCTCGAGGTTCGTTCTGTAAGTGGGAAGCGGATGCTCACCCAATGGTGCTTTTGCACGTCCAAATTGGGTGGTCGCATGTTGTTCCGTGTGTGGCGGGGTGGCGGGTTTCAGCCTAAAGTGTTGGATAACAAGCAGCAACGCCGACGCACGAGAAGAGAAAGCGAAATATGCCGCTTCCTAGATGGGCTCTAGCATTGGCTAATGATGCAGGCCTGGCGGGTGGCACCGGAGCCTCCCTGGCCACGGTGGACTCTTTGCCCAACCTAAACGAGCGCACCCTTGTGGCGGAAGCCCAAGCCGGCAACCGGGCTGCTTTTGAAGAGCTCGTTCACCGCTTTGACCGGGACGTGCTGCGGCTGGCGCTAAACCTGATGAAGCGTCCGGAAGACGCGCGGGACGTTTATCAGGAGGCTTTCCTCAAGGTTTACCGAAACCTGCACCGCTTTCGGTTCGAATGCAGCTTTTACACCTGGCTGTACCGCATCGTCACCAATGTTTGCCTGGATCATCTGCGGCGGCGCCAGGCGCGGCCCGAGGATCAAGCGCCGGAGTCCAATTCCGGCAACCACGAGGAAGGCATCACCGATTTCTTTGAACGCCAGCGCGAACACCGCCCGACACTCGATCCCGAACGGCAACTTTTTGGCAAAGAAATTCAAGCGCGCATCGCCACGGCGATGGAGCGGCTCTCGGCGCGCGAACGCATCGTTTTCGAACTGAAGCACTATCAAGGATTGAAATTGCGCGCCATCGGGGATGCGTTGGGCACGACGGAAGAAACGGTGAAGAATTCGCTATTTCGTGCGACGCGCAAATTGCGGAGCCAACTAGGTGGCCTGCGATGAGCGCGCCTCGAGAGCTCCAGTGCAAAGAAGTTGCGAGCCTGCTGGTCTTCTACACCTGCGGCGAGACCAGCGAGCGAGAGACCGCGCTGATCGAAACGCACCTGGCCGCGTGCGCAACGTGCGCCGCGCAGCTTGCCGAAGAGCGCGGGCTCCACGAATCCTTGATGGAAGCGCTGCAAGCTTCCGAGCAGCTTGACACCGGCGGCATCCTGCTATCGCAGTGCCGTAGCGAACTTGCCGAAGCGCTCGATGATCTGGCCGCCCCGCCATTGCAAGAACGCTGGCGGCCGCTCGGGTGGTGGCGGCGTTGGATGGCCTTGCGCCCGGTCTTGAGCGGAGCGCTTCTTGTGCTGTTGGGCACAGTTCTTGGGACGCAACTGCTGCCCTGGATTTCCGCACGCCTCGAACCCACTTCTAACGGGCAGACCGTGAACGTTTCGCCCGCCGCAAAATTCACGGACGAGCAGCTCGCCAAGATGGCTGTAGCGGGAATCAATTTGGCGCCAATGCCGGGTGGCGCACCAGGAAACGTGCAGGTGAGCGTGCGCACGGAAGAGCCCCTGGTGCTTTCCGGCAGCGTGGATGATCCTGATCTTCGGCGTGTATTGACCTATGTGGTGGAGAACGGCGAACAAACCGATCCTGGCGTGCGGCTGGATTGCCTGGAAGCACTGCGCGCTCGCGCGAGCGATCTGGACGTGCGGCGCGCGCTGCTTTTCGCGGCACGTAAAGATCAGAATCCCGCGGTGCGCATGAAGGCGCTGGAATCCCTGAGCGGCTCCGTCTCGGATAAGGCGGTGCGCGAAATGCTAGTTGACGCGCTGGAGCACGACGTGAATCCGGGGGTGCGCGTGGAAGCCGTCAACTTACTGGTTCGGTCGCTGGAGCAGAACGCGCCGGAAGCGCCTTCCATGCCTTCTGGGCCTTCTGCTCCTGTTCTTGCCCCAGTAGGTCCGGAAGGCATGGAGCGCCCCCTCGATCCCGCCATGGAACACGTAGTTCGCACTCTCGAGGAACTGCAACGAAACGATCCCAATCGCTATGTTCGTTTGCGGAGCGCCGCGGCGTTGCGCCAGATCGGTCCGCGTGAAGTTCAGTGAAAAGTTCCGTCAAGAGTTCAGTGAGAGATTTCTTGGATTGAAGAGAGACTCCGGCGAGTGATGAGCACGATTACAGCTTGCAAAACGGCCAGCGGCCTATTGGATAGAGCTTCCCGCATCACCCTCTCGCTTTTTTTCTCCGCCGCGCTCTTGCCGAGCTTGGTTTTTGGCGCCGGCGCCATCGAGCCGCCTCCCATCAATCCTCCCGTCCCCAGCGATCCGGGCCCGCGCGTGGCCGTGGACCGTTCGGGCGTGCTGCAGACGCGAGACGGCCTGACTCTGCATCTGACGACGGACCTTGGCTCGGTGCGCATCGTCCCTCTCGAACCGGGAGCTCCGCCAGTGGTTCGTTACGCCGTGCATATTGAGACCGATGCTCGCGCGCCGCTAGCGCAAAGTCTTCTGGATCGCTATTCGCTGACGGCAAGAGCAACCGGTTCCGGCGTGGAAATTGTAGGGACATCGCCTGCGCAGTCCGGGCGAAATGGGGCGAACGCGCAATTCTATGTGCAGTTTGAAGTAGCCGTTCCGGCCGTGTACAGCCTGGACGTCAATACCGGCGTGGGCGACATCGAAACGCAAGATGTAGGCGGTACCGCCAGCTTGATCACGCAGGGCGGCAACATTCGAACGGGACGCATCGGCTATATCGGCTGGCGCAATGCGCCGCAGAGCCATCCGACCGCCAAACTTTCGACGGAAGGCGGGCACATTCAAGTGCAGGACGTTGCGGGCGATTTAGATGCGTTTACCGCCGGCGGACACATCGTGGCGGGAAACATTACAGGAGACGCGGTGTTGCGCAGCGGCGGCGGACACATCCGTGCCGGGCAGATCGGAGGACGCGCGCGGCTGGAAACCGACGGCGGCAACATTACTTTGAAGCAAGCAGGAAGTTTTGTGAGCGTGCGTACGGGCGGCGGCCAGATTGACTTCGGCGAAGTGCGCGGCTCGGTTCGGGCGCAGACGGGCGGCGGCGGCATCCGAATCATTACGGTGTCCGGACCAATGGAAGTGGAATCGAACGGCGGAAGCATTTGCCTGACGCGCGTGGCCGGCGCAGTTCAAGCGGCCACCGCGGGAGGCAACATCCAGGCGTGGATCAATCCGGATGCAAACTCTTCCGGAGGCAAAGTGAGTCTTCCGGGGGCCTCGCAGCTTTCTTCCGGAGCCGGAGACATCGTCGTTTTCTTGCCGAGGAATCTCGCGGCAAACATCGACGCGCTGGTCGAAAACAGCAGCTTGGGCCGGATTGATGCCGACCCGTCGCTACTCTTGAAAATCCAGCCATTGGGCAATCACAACTCCGGCTCGGTGCACGCAATCGGAGTCCTGAACGGGGGAGGCGAAATACTTAAGCTGCGGACGACCGTAGGAAAGATTCGACTGCAGTTTCTCGATGCAGACACGGGGCTGCGCGATTCGCTCATCCGCGAACAGCGCGAACGGATTAATCGCTGGCACGATCCTGATTTTTTGCCGGTCAAGTCAATAGAATCCGCACCGCCCCCAGCGGCGCCTCCTCTATTCGACGAAAAAAGCGACTGGCTCGAAAGCTGGATGGACAAGCTCGAGATTGCGCTTCTCGGCGGATTGCGAGAGGACTCCAACGATTTCTTCAAGCGGCTCACGGCCTCACCGCGCCCAGTCTACCCGGACCTTGCCAGGCACGCGGGCATTGAAGGGATTGTGAAGCTGCAAGTGAAGGTGAAGACGGACGGAAGCATCGAAGTACAAAAGGTTTTGGAAGGCGAGCCGGTTCTGGCGGACGCGGCGATGGATGCAGTGAAGAAGTGGCGCGCGAACCCGGCATCGATCAATGGGGCTCGCGTCGAGACCATTTCGACGGTCACCTTCAATTTTGAGTTGCACCGCTGACGGCGAGTTCTGCCGGCGCGGAAGGATGCACGAATTTTGGAAAGGGCCCTGGTTTCTCGGCTGCTTCAAAGCAACGAGCAAACGCTCGTGCGATGTGCTCGAAGGGGGTGGAACATGATGCTGCGTCCTGGTTCGCGCTCGGCGGTGAGGTTCGAACTGATTCTTATTCTGATGACGGCGGCCTCGGCGGCGCCGTGCTTTGCGGGAAGCAAAGACTTCCATCAAGCGTATCCGCTGCAGCCTGGCGGTTCTTTTGAGCTGCAAAACGTGAATGGCCCTGTGGAAGTGCAAGGGTGGGACCGCGATGTCGTTGAAATCGATGCCGTAAAAATCACCAGAGAAAAAGAATCGGACCTCGATCGCGTCTCGATCGAAGTCGACGCGAAACCGAATGATGTGTCTGTCATCACGCGCTATCCGCAAAACGAGGGCGTGGAAGTCGCCGTGGAATATACGGTGCGCGTCCCGCATGGCGCGCGCGTCCAACACCTCGGCACCGTCAATGGCACGCTGAAGGTCGCAGGCGTCGAGTCGGTGGAAGAACTCCGCACGGTGAACGGTAATATCGAAGTCTACGAAGGCGGCGGAAGCGTCCATGCGCACACCACCAACGGCAACGTGCATCTCGAGCTCTCGCATTCTCTGAACGAGAAGGGCATGGTCGCGGAGACGACGAACGGCTCCGTGCTTCTGGCCGTGCCGCAGAATACGCAGGCGAATCTGGAAGCGCGCTCTCTGAACGGCAATTTTTACTCGGAGCTGCCGTTTTCGCAGGAGGCCACGATGCTTCCTCGCGAGATGCGAGGGAAATTCGGCAAAGGCGGAGCACCGATCCGGCTGAATACCATCAACGGTGGAATCCAAATCGTAATTTTGCGGTCGACGGTTTGAGCCGAGCCGCGTCTAAAGGAAACAGGAGGACGGAAAAATCATGAGGAATCGAGATTTATTCATAGGTGGTGCTGCCGTGGCGCTAGGGCTCGCGCTGGTTGCGCTGCCTGGCACTTCTGCTACTCCGCAGGATTCGTCTGATGCAAAATTAGCGCAGATGGAGCAAAAGATCGAAGAACTCCAGGCGCGCTTAGCGGATCGGATTGCGGGCCAGCAGGAAAGAATGGCCGAGCGGATTCAGGATCGCGCGCTGCAGGCGTCCATGATGGCCGCGGATCAAGAAGCGCAGGAACAGCAGCGAGAGATGAAAAGAACGCCGGAGGCGGATGGCCCAGACACGATGATGTTCTTCGGAGATGAGGGCGCAAGCTGGTTGGGCGTCGAATCCGAAGAAGTCACCCCGGACAACGTCAAGCAGCTCAAACTGCCCGCCGAGCGCGGCGTCTTGCTTGGCCGCATCGTGCCCGATAGTCCGGCCGCCAAGGCCGGCCTGAAAGACAACGATGTCATCACGGAGATTAATGGACAGCGCGTGGAAGGCGAAGCGCAGTTCCGACGCATGATCCACGAAATTCCGGCGCGCCGCGCCGCGCAGTTCACGGTGTGGCGCGACGGCCGCGCGCAGACGATCAACGTGACGCTTGGCAAATCGGAACAGCGTGACAATATGTGGTTCAAGAGAGCTCCGCGCGCGTTTTCCTTCGAGCTTCCTCGAGTTGAAATTCCGGAAATGCCTGTTGTGCCTGAAACGCCGGGCATGGACTGGAGTTATGGCGTGCTTGCAGGCGCGCGGCCTCGTTTGGGAATCGATGCGGAAGATCTGAGCGGACAACTCGGCGCTTATTTTGGCGCGCCGGACGGCGAAGGCGTGCTCGTCCGCGAAGTGAATGCCGGTTCCGCGGCGGAAAAGGCAGGCGTGAAGAGCGGCGACGTCATTACTTCGCTGAATGGAGATCGGATTCGCTCGCTCGGCGACCTGCGCGAAAAACTTGCCTCCAAGCGAGAAGAGAAAACCGTAAAGCTCGGCGTCCTCCGCAACAAGAGCGAGATGTCGATTACCGTGGAAATGCCTCCGCTGCCGTCAAAAACTCCGCGCATAATTTCGCGCCGCACGAATATCTAATTCGGACTCTGCGAGAACGGCGCGGACGAGCGTTCCGGGCCGTCGTTTTTCCCCGAGCTGAGATTCCAGGTTCGGCGTTTCCTGCGGCAACCGCCGACTTACGACTTGCCGGCGCGGCCATACTTGCGCGCGAGACGAAATGGCCGACCAAGAGCATCCAAAAACCGGTGACGTTTATTTTCAGTGCCTTCGATCCAATCTTCCTCGGTGGTTGAAAAAGAGAGTCGAAGTAAATATGCTGTGCCAGAAACAATCCCGCCGCGCATCCGGATTCGAAACATCGCACGCTCAAAAATTCCTGGCGGCGCGGAACCCGCCGCGGGAAGCCATTGCAAGACCTGCCGGGCGAGCCGCTCAACCGCAGGGTCGGATCGAACAGACCCTGCGATATTTTCTGGCAAGGATGCTCCGAGCACATCCAGCGCCAATCGCAGGCCCACGTACAACATGCGTTCTCCACCAACTTCTTCCGCAGCAGACTTGACGCGCCCCCAATCGAGTTTCTGCCTGGACACGAAAGCCGCCACGTCCGCGATGTAGCTCAATCGCTCCCAAAAATGTTTTGCGCCGTGAATGCAAATCAGGATGAGTTCATCTTCAGGCGAGAGCGCAGCAATCTCGCGCGTATCGATCGTTACGAGGGCCTGCCGCTCAAAAAGTTTTTCCAAAGGGAGCGGCCGCGGATGGTAACGAAAGGTACGCTCCGTGTGGAACTCCACCAGTAATTTCGTGTTCGCCTGCCGGAAAGCATATTCGCCAGGAGCCTTCTTCGCCTGGATCGCCGCCGGTGAGACGCGCGGTTCGTATCCGAGAGCGGTCATCAACTGGGTAGCGGGCAGAATGTCCTTGTCTCGCACGATCAAATCGAGATCGCCGTATTGACGCAAGCCTGGGTCGCCATAGCCGCGCAGCGCAAGCACAGGCCCTTTGATCACCAACGCCGCAAGGCCAGCTGCGCGGAAGCACTCGAAGAGCCGGAACAATTCCGCCGTCAAGCGCAGCGTGAAAAGCACTTGCGCGCGATGTCGCTCCCGCAGTTCTTGCAAAATCTCTGGCCGCACGTCTGCTTCTCCACATTCTCGCAGCCGCACCGCCGCGAGCCCGAGCACGCCATGCTCTTCGGCCAGCTTGAACAACACAGCCCAGTCCAGCCGCGCGCGGAGCAGTTCGCTCAACCGCTGCTTATCCGGTTTCGCTCGCGCGCATTCGACGAGCAACGCCCATGCCGCGCTGAAAGCCCCTGTGCCGATGGGTGGTTTCTCCGTCAGGCGGTCCTCCTGGGCTAATCTGCGCCCAGATATGTCAGCAAGTGTTTGCCACTTTGGCGGGGAAGTTCAGCGGGATGGCCCCTTGTCGCTCCGGGATATATCCATCGCACGCAATCTCGGAGAAATAATGCACGCGAATCAGGCGGACGCCGCCGTCGCCATTGCGGGCATACCTTGAATCTGCACCAATCCCGCCGCTCCGGATCTCTTGGACAGTAGATTGACGGAAGGAATCCCGGTCCTGACGAAAGATTTCTCGCAGTCCTGAATGGAAGGTCCCCGCATGTTCCCTTCCATATATGCCAAACCCGGGCATCGCGTGCAGCCCTTGAGATTGGAGCAATGAGAACAGCCGCTCAGGTCGCGAGCGGTAATAGATCGGACCTCGTTTAGCTGAGGAGAATGCCGCCAGATGTCCAGGAATTTGTTGCGCCTGACATTCCCGCTCGGCAAGGGGAACTGCACACAAGGATAAACGTCGCCATAAGGAGATACATAGCACGCCGTGTGGCCCGCGCTGCAGGGCAGAGAGTCCAGCACCTCGTCATCCGGGCCAACCGGAGGCGCGCAAGATTCACCGGCGTTTTCTATCAAGCCTTCTTCGCGGAACACACGCTCCAGCGCCGCCTGGTCAATGTTCAGGTCCAGGAGTGCCCGGTCGCCGTCCATCTTCGGCGTGATGGTGGGGTCGATCGTTATCTCCACGCCAAGTTCAGCAGCTAACGCTCTCACGCCCGGATAATCCTGGATATTTTGCAGCATGAGCACATTCGCGATGGTTACGCGCAAACCTTTGGACCGCAGGAAGCGAATTGCATTAATCGAGCGCTTCAACGAGCCGGGCATCTTCGTAATCGCGTCATGCACTTCGGCGCGGTGCGAATAGATGCTAATCTGAATAGATTCCACTCCCAATACGCGGATTCGCTCCGCTTCTTTTTCGCGAATCAAGACAGCATTCGTTTTCAGTTTGACGCAGAAATCCCGGAGACGCGCGTATTCCAGGATCTCGAAAAAATCTCTGCGCATCAGGATCTCGCCGCCGCTCAATGAGAGAAAAAAGACGCCAGCCTCCGCAAGCTGATCGAGCAGATTCTTGATTTCGGAGGTCGTCATCTCGCCATGATCCTCATGGTCGAGATAACAATGGACGCACCGCTCGTTGCAGCGATAGGTCAGGTCCAGTTGGACGCTGAGTGGAATTCCCAGCTTGAGCGCTTTCGCGCCCATCTCTTCCACTAAATGGCTCATCGGGCGCCCTGCGCGAAAGAACACGTCTGAGTGATCGGCTTATCGGACACAAGGAGAACCCCGTGGCTGGCTAGTTCCTTCACCACGGATTCCGCATCTTTCAACGCCACTTCGAGTTCAACGTCAAACTCCGAGCACACCCGCTCCGCAACAATTTCATCGAGAGGCGTCGCGCCATCCGCGGCCTTGAAGATTACGGCGGCCACTTCGTTCAGCGTGAATAAAGTTGAATCCGGCGCCAACATGATCATCAGTTCGTCGCCCATCATGCGAGCCGCGGTCTTCGAAGCCCGCGCCACATAGCATTTTTCGCTCATGAGATCATCTCCCAAACCCGGGCATGGGGTACGAAGGTCAGCCGACGCACAGGCACGCGGCAAACAAAGTCGCACACTGCTTCGAAAACGGACCGTACCATCTCGGAATCCTGGGCGAAGAAAAGCACATTTTCGAGGAGAGCACGGCCTGCCTCGGCCGGACTCACTTCTTCTATCTTGTTCTCAGTTCCTTTTGACAGCAGGTAGAGCACGGCGAGCGGTGCGCGCATGTTTTCCCCAAGACGTCCAATGTCGCCCGCGAACGGCGTTCCATAAGCATAATAGCCGTGTTCTTGCCGGCTGACATAGGAAATCTCGTCGGTAAGCAAGGTAACATCGGGCGGCGCCAGTCCGGCGATCGTGGTCTTGCCGGCGCCGGAGACGCCAGCGAACAGAAATGCGCGGCCGTTCCGCACCGCGCTGGCCGAATGTACGAGGAAGCCGCCTTGCTCCGCGAGCAACAATGTGTGGACGATACGCAGCACGGAATTGAGCGAGTACGGGTTGGCGCTTTGGCGGATGATTCCCTTCGCCGCGCTTGGATTCCAATCCGCTTGAAAGTCGCCCCGGCCCATCGACCATGTCCCGGAATGCTGCTCGACCAGCACCTCCCCATGACCCAACATGGCGTCGGCGGGTGCCAGCACGACGTCGAACTCAATCTGGGCATGTGTCCCGGAAGTCACAAAGCCCACATAGCGCTCCCTCAACATCTCAATAAATGAGGGATCATCGGTGGAGAGTCGAATGGGCAACCCTCCTATGTCGATGACCACGCCAGAGTGAGTGCTCTCACCGATCAGGTTCGTCACGTACTTCCTTTATAAAAAAGTCCGCTCCACAGCTGATTCGCTCGCAGGAATAGATACGTCGCACGGTCTGAGTGCCGCAACACCAGGCAAAGCGCTTGCCCTACCCGGTTCGAGAACGCTTGGAGACTCACGTGCCGGTGCTGCCGTTCAATGCAAGCAACCCGGCCGATCAATTCGTCCGGAAGAATTGCGTTGTCGTCGCGCATCAACCGGTCGCCTCGCGTGACCAGGTTGTGGCCGCTCGAGTACGGGGAGGTCCGAACGATTCGATGGACAACCAGCATTTCCTCGCGGGCGTACACCACGATGTCTCCACGTGAAACTTCCTTTGGATCAACTGGCTGGATGGTAAGCACATCGCCGGGCTGAATGGCAGGCACCATGCTGGTGCCCACGGCGGGCAATCGAATGTCCCCGCACATACGGACTGACTCGGCCACAAGCCGGCAAACGGCCACACTCGATACTTGACGCAGTCCGTTCATTGCCAATCGCCCTGGTATCAGGAGGCCTTCGGCACGCTGCGGCACTGTGCCACGGTCGAGTTGTTCTTGCCGCATTGGACTGCCGCCACCGCAAACACCCGCTCGAAACGGAATTCCGGCTTTTTGTAAGGTTTTTTCGCGTCCCGTTCGGGCGTTTCACTGCTCTTTTGGTTCAAGGGATCTCCCCCAGGGAATGGGCTAGTTCAACCCCGATTGTGTAAGTTTCACTGCACATCCTACCATTGTGGAATCGCCAGCACCACCACCACAGCTACTCAGTGGGGTTTGGGCTAGTCTCGAAAAATAGAGGCTGGAATCCTGTCCGAAAGTTCCCACGTTATCGATGATGATTCCGCTGGTTCCACCGAATTCTGGGGCTGAATTGTTAAGGCTGGCAGGCAAGAACCCAGTAGTAGGGATAACTGCGGACATTACGCAGCCGGTGCCGACGCAGTTAGTCAGTGCAGTTCCAATTCTCGCAAGATCCCCTGACTGAACGCTGAAAAATATGAAATCGGTGCCAGAACTGCCGACATTAGGGTTGAAAATCTCTGTCACGGGAGAACATTGGCCCGCAGAGCCCGTGTTCTGGCCAACTTGAAGAGTCCCCAAGCCCCCGCTCGTTATAGTGCCGTCCGCCAAGGAAGCTAACTCGACGCAAAGTCGGGCGATCTATTGTCCCCTTGGCACAAACCCACATGATGCCCGCGATGCTTCCTGGCGAGCTATTGAGATACGTGTTATCAAAGGCCCCTGAATGAAGCGGTCCGCCGAACGCCCCCATAGTCAGGCGTACCAACCCGGATAAGTCCATGTTCGCCTGTACGACGTACGCACCCCTTGAAACGCTAAGGACCGAGGGCTGTTACTGCCACTGTCACCTACGAACACAAAAACTTTACCGGTGGTTGGATCCAACATAGGAGAATCGATGATCGGCGCGCTGCCGTCTGTGGCAAGCACGGTGGTCGAGCCAAGGCAGGGAGGGACGCCGATTGCACACCCTCCAATTGTACTGCCAGTATCCCTTACGTAACTCAGAACGCCAGTCGGCGTCGCCAACCAATATGTTTCTAGTGACCGAATCAAAGACGGGAGGGGTGAGAGGCTACCCCAGTGTGCACCGTAATTGGCCATCCGGTTGTCACTTCCGTCGGCGTTCCGCCGAACACCCCCGTGAACTTGTGGAGCACGCCAGCGTCGTCACCGAGGTATAGTGTGTCATAGGCGAAATCGTAAAAAGGGGAGGAATTGACGGCAGTCGAGGTGCTAAACGTCAGGCTAATCATGCACGACGTTCCGTTAGTGGGGCAGGCATTCCACCCACTCCCGCTGGCAAGCAGATTGGTTGGAGCAGCCGTCACCACCGCTCCGCTGCCAGGGTCAGTACCGTCACCCACTGCATATAGCAATAGATGGAGAATCGAGCCGCCCGAGTTACTTTCGACGAATGCCAATTTTGTCCCGTCTCCGGAAAGCACTGGTGACCCGCTGACCACGCCTGTCGTGTCGCCGGCAGCGTTCGTGTTATAAGCCCATGCGACCGTGGGGGCGAGGAAGGGGGCGCAGGCTCCGCTACCATCCGCCGCCGTGTAAAGGTTCTGGTAGGCGATGATGCTGGGCTGCCCCGGCGACCCGACGCTGGTTCCGGTCACGCCTGGCACATTCGTGGGAAAGGCGGCGTAGTCGGTGCATAGTTTCAGTGTTGGGATCGATGCTATACGAATATTTTGCCGGATACTGCGGATAGGTAGCCGTTCCAGTTGTAGCTCCTGGGCCCAACGACACAGCCCAATCCCGCTGAAATGGCGAACGCCGTGTCCTCCTCCGGAGCCTCGCTAAAATCCTGTCCAGGTTTTCTTGTGCTTCGGGTGCCGTAGCCCGCCATTGAGCCGCCGCACTGCGGCGCGCTATTTGCTGCCAATAACGAGGCTCTCTCTGAATCTGAATAGCCTGCGAAATATTCGCCGGCCGGGAAAAGACTACTTGCCTGTGGCTCCAATCGTGGGGAACCCCGATCCGGGCGGGTTGTGGGCTACTTTTTCCGCGCGCAACCAGCACGACTCCGAGCCCGATAATTCCAATAGCCGCGATCACTCTGCCTCGAGTAAGCAGTTTCATGGTATGCCTCACCCCCACAGGAATGACACCGGATGAATGAACCCGCTTTGAACGCTAGCACGGTTTTGTTCCAAAGTGAACATCATGCTAACCAACGTCTCATCCAACGTACCTTAAATCCGGAACGTTCTTGCTCGCTGCATAAACAAAACAGCCACGCCCAGGAAGAAAGTGCGCGTGCTGTGCGCTACGGAGCGCTAAACGGCTGCCGCTCCTGCCGCAATTGAGAAGCTGAGAAGCATCGACTCTCCATCCAGAAACTGCACCAGTACGCGTGCGGGCGGTTCCACGAGGTCTGAAAATGACACCATTAGCCCGGCTCCTTTTTTCTCCGTCCTAAAGTCGCCTTCCGTCTGGTGGCTGGGTCATGATTCCGAGTCCGTCCATTCTACCGGAGAATCGCCCTCTTTGCTATGCAAACTGAGAATCCTCCGAATCCGCGCCCTGAATCCTGCGAGCGGACCGATTGTCTTCCCGCGCCAGAAACGCTATAAGTTCCTTCGTGCCTGAAGCCGCGATTTGCGTTGAAGCCCTCCAGAAATCGTTTCCTCCCGCGCGCAGCGGCTGGCGCGCCCTTCTGCAGCCATTCGAAAAGCCCACGGTCCTCGCTCTCGCTGGGATTTCGTTCGAAGTGCGCACGGGCGAGGCGCTGGCCCTGCTAGGCGCGAATGGCGCCGGCAAATCCACGCTGCTCCGCATTCTCGCCACGCTGATTCTTCCTACGAACGGCCGCGCCCTGATCGCCGGACACGACGCCGTTCGCGATTCCCGCGCAGTGCGCCGCCAGCTCGGCTACCACGCCGGCAGCGACGTGGGTTTCTATTCGCGGCTCACCTGCCGCGAGAACCTGCGATTTTTCGGCAGCCTCAACCAGCTATCGAATGCCGCTGCCGTGCAGCGCATCACGCAGCTCGCGGAACAATTTCATCTCCGGGAAGTCCTCGACCGGCAGGTGCGCACGCTCTCTTCCGGCACGTTGCAACGTTTGAGCCTCGCTCGCGCTCTCCTCCACCAGCCTCGCGTTCTTTTGCTCGATGAACCGACGCGCAGCTTGGACGCCATCGGGGCCGCGGAGTTTCGCCGCTTCTTGAAGTCCGAAATTCTCCGCCGCGGCGAGACCACCCTCCTCTTCGCATCTCACGCGCTGTCGGAAATCGAACTCCTCGCCGATCGGATTGCCGTCATCGACGCGGGACGCCTGCTAGCCTGCGGTTCGCTCACTGAATTGAAGCACCGCACGGCAACGGCCTCCCTCGAGGACGCTTTTCTGCGCCTGACGGGTCATGCCCCCGATTTAGCCCGCGAGGGTGCCACGGAATGACCGGCACGCTTCGCGAGCTATGGCTCTTCTTCCGCCGCGACCTCTCGATCGCCCGCACCTACCGGATCGCTTTTTTGTTCGAGGCCGTCGAGGCCCTCTTCGGCGTGGCCATGTTCTATTACGTCGCGCGCTTCGTCGATAGCCCGCAGCTTCGAAACGCGCTACCGCAAAGCGAAAGTTACTTCGCTTTTTCTTTGATCGGCTTCGTCTTTCTCGATTATCTCAACGCGGCGATGGATTCTTTCGATCGCAGTCTGATGGAAGCGCGAGACACCGGCACGCTCGAGCATCTCCTGGTCACGCAGACTTCGCTTCCCGTCATCCTGGCCGGCTCGGCGATCTATCCCTTCGTCGCTTCAACGCTGCGCATCGCGGTCTACGTCGCGTGGGGCGCGGTGCTATTCGGTTTCCCGCTTCGCGAAGCGAACTGGCTGGCCGTCGCCGCGGTCCTTATCGCCACACTGCTTGCTTTCTCCGGGCTCGGAATTCTCTCGGCAAGTTATCTTGTCCTTTTCAAGCGCGGCAATCCCGCGAAGTGGCTTTTCCTCGGGATTTCCAGCGTCACGGGCGGCATGCTTTTCCCCATTAGTATCCTTCCGGATTGGCTGCAACTCGTGGCCCGTCTGAATCCCGTCACGTACGCGCTTAATGCCATGCGCGCCGCTCTGCTCAGTGGTGCGGGATTTCACGCCGTCTGGCGGCCGCTCTTGGTCTTGCTCCTTTTAAGCGCAGTCCTACTGCCATTGTCGATGGCTGTCTTTGCGTGGGCGCTTCGCCGCACCAAAACAACCGGCACTTTGATGCACCGATAGCCGCGCGGCCATATTTTGTGCGGTCGTGATCCGCACGCGCACACCTCAACGAAGCTACCGTCATTTCAATAAAAAAGGCCGGCCTCGCAACGCGGGACCGGCCCCATAAACGCCCCTGCGAAACTCGCTCAGGACTTCTTTTTCTTCGTGTTCACTTTGATGTCGATGCCCGGAGCCATCAATTGCAGTTGTTCGAGCCCCTTCTTGGCGTCCTGTCCATAGGGCCCGTTGGGGTCGAGCTCGATCGCTTTCTGATAAGCCTCGATCGTCCCGGGCGCAAACACGGGCACATCCTTGTCTCCGACTTTCTTCACCGTCATTTTGTACACCAGCGAAGCGCCAAGCAGGTACCACGTCTGCGGGTTTTTCGGATCGAGCTCCGCGGATTTCTGCAAGGGCTCAACCGCGTCGCCCAGCCGGTTGGCGTTGTACAAGCTGATTCCGAAGTTGCGCCAGGCCGTCGCCGCCTTGGTAGGATCCAGTTCCGCGCTCTTCGTGTACGCCGCCCGCGCTTCGTCGATCTTGCCTTCTCGCGCCAGCACGTTGCCGAGATTATTGTAGTAGCCGGGATCGTCGGGCTTGGCTTTGATGGCTTGCTGGTACGCTTCCGCTGCTTCGTCGTTACGGCCCGCGAGGTCATACGATTCGCCCAGCGTGGCCCACAGCAAGTGCTGGTTGGTGTCCTTTTCCGGCGCCGCCTTTTGTGCCGCCTGGAATTCCGTCGACGCCTTGTCGGAAAGATCCTTTAGGTTTTGTTTCAACGCGTCCCGCTGGTCGGGTGTCGCCTTCGCCAAATCCTCTTTAGCCTTGCGCTCCTGCACGAGGAACGCAGTGCCCGCGGTGAAGTGCGCCTTCATGCTTTCGAACTTTTGCTTCTCCTCCGCTTGTTTCTTGACCTGCTCTTCTGCAGCCGCGCCTTGCTTGGAGACAACGTCCTTGAAGTTCAGGTCCGCCTTGCTTTCGTTGTCACTCTGCACCTGCACTTGCATGTCGTACGGTTTGTTTGGTGCCGGCAAAATGATAAAGACGTGATAGATGCCGGGACGCAAGTTGTGGAACGAATACTTTCCTGCTTCGTCTGTCTTGGTTTCCTGTTTCACGCCCTGGTCACTCACCGCTTGCATGGGGATGTTGTACCAAGGTTTTCCGACGACATCCAGAATCGTTCCCGAGATCGATCCGCCGCCTTGCGCCTTCGCGCCCGGCGCGCTCATGCAGACCAGCGCGGCCGCAAACACCGCAGCCAACGTCCATGACTTCGCAAATCTCTTCATGCTCCATTCTCCTTTTGCCGAGGCGAACCCTGCCCGGCCTGGCTGGCGGGATGGCCCTATTATCCTTAATCTTAGCTTTTTTCCAAGTGGGACAGACATTCCTGTCTTTCGCCCCTAACTCTTTTCCGGGTTCTACGAGTGCGCTCTGACCGCCTCCCGGTACGGTATGGGATCTGCCACCCCCGCCTCTGCGAACGCCTTCAACCGCAGCGAGCAACTGTCGCACACTCCGCAAGCCCTGTCCTCATTCTGGTAGCAAGACCACGTTAGATGCAACGGCGCGCCCAATTCAATCCCCCGCCGGATGATCTCGCTCTTCTTCATCCTGATCACCGGCGTCGCGATCTCAATCTCTGTCTCCGGCCTCGTTCCTACCCGCACCAACTCCTGAAAAACCTGGTAATACTCCGCGCGGCAATCGGGATACCCTGAACTATCCTCCGCCACGGCCCCGATGTAAACCGCACCCGCGCCAATCGCTTCCGCCCAGCTCACCGCCACGGAAAGAAAGTGCGCGTTGCGAAACGGCACGTACGTCACCGGGATCGAGCTTCCGTGCGATCCCGCCTCTCCCAGTTCATTTTCCGGCACCGCAATTTTCATGTCCGTAAGCGCCGACCCGCCAATCGCCCGGAAATGGTCGAGCTGCACCACCAATCGCTGGCTCATCCCATAGAAATCGCCAATCGCCTCAAACGCTCGCCGCTCGCGTTCCTGCGTGCGCTGCCCATAGCCCGCGTGCAAAAGCGCAATGTTCCCCGCCCCGTGCCTCTCCCGCGCAATCGCCGCGCACACGCACGAATCCATCCCTCCGCTCAGCAGCACAACTGCCTTTCGCGCATCCGTCTTTTTCATTCTTATATTCATGTTCTCCCAAAAAACCCTCCGCCAGCAGAGCCCCGCTCAGGCGCGCCTCAATCCTTTATCTCCTCTACTTCCTCAACTTCCTTCACCTCACACTCCCTTTGTCGCCGGGTCCCACACGAACTTGTGCAGTTGCAGCCCCAGCCGCACTGGCAAACCGTCCTCGAGGATCCACTCCACCAGCTTACGCGGCTCCAACCCTTGCCACTTCCCCGCCGGATCGTCAAACACCGGCGAAAACAAAACTTGCCGCACGCGCTCCGCCAGCCGGTGCTGCGCCGTAAACTCCCGCGCAAATTCATAGTCTCGCCGCGTCGAAAGCACAAACTTCACTTCATCCTCCGCGCCGAGCACTTCCAGATTCCGCATCTCAAACGTATCCGCTTCGCCAGAGTCCGGGCACTTCACATCCACAATTTTGATCACTTCGTCCGGCAGCCGTCCCGCATACCGTTCGCCGCTCGTCTCGATCATCACTGTATATCCCGCGGCGATCAATTTCTCCGCAAGCGGATAAACCTCTTCCTGTAACAGCGGCTCTCCGCCCGTCAGTTCCACCAACGGCACGCTCGCCTGCGCACCGGACACTCCTGCGTTTCTTCCCGAAAGCTCACCGACTCGCGCAAGTACATCCTCGACGCTCATCTTCGTCCCGCCGTGAAATGCGTACGCCGTGTCGCACCACGTGCATCGCAGGTTGCATCCGGTCAACCGCACAAAAATGCAAGGCAGCCCCGCCCGAGTCCCTTCTCCCTGAATCGATTTGAATATCTCTGTAATGAACATGACTTTGGAGTGCGGCAGCCCAGCTGTCGCTTTTTCAACCGCGCCGATCTCCCCCCGCCTCTTACCGCGCGCTCGACCTCGCCTTGCGCGCCGTCCTCCGCCCTAGCCACCACATCGCGCCGCCTAAAAGCGCCAATGGCAGAATCAACGGCCAATAAACGGGCGAAACTCCCACCGCGCGGAACACCACGATGTATCCAATCGCGACCAACAGTGCCGGAATCAAAATAATGAGGAACGCGCGATTCATCGTCTCCCCCTCGCGGAACTCCTCAATTGCCTGGCCGGTACTGCGCCCGGCTCGTATCCGTCTCCCACAAAACCACATCCGTAATCCGCGCTCCTGGCGGCAATTCCTTTAACCCGCGCGCCACCTCATCATAAAAATACTTCGCCATATTTTCCGCTGAAGGATTTACCGTCTTGAAGGGCTCGAGATCGTTCACAAACTGATGATCCAGCCGCCCCATAATTTCCCGAACGATCTGCTTCAGACGCGTGAAATCCACCAGCAACCCGATCGAATCCAGTTGGGGGCCCTCCAGCGTCACGCGCACGCGATAATTATGCCCATGCACGTTCTCGCATTTGCCCTTGTACCCCCGCAAAGCATGCCCCGCCGAAAATGTCTCTTCCACGCTGACTTGAAACATATTCCCCAGTCTTCTCTTCTCTATGTCCGCTGCGTTTTCTGCGTTCTCTGTATAAATATATTTCTCTAATTCCTCTTCTTCCCCAGAAACCTCGAAACCTCCGCCAAGTCCTTAGCCATCCTGTACTTCGGCAAAGACTCCAGAAAAATTTTACCATACGCCATCCGCTGTATGCGGTTATCCAAAAGCGCCAGCACCCCACGATCCGTCTTGCTTCGAATCAGCCGACCAAATCCTTGCTTTAGCGCCAAAACCGCCTGCGGTACCTGAAATTCCGCAAACGGATTTCGCCCATCCTCCTGCAAAGCCGCAACCCGCGCCGCAACGATCGGATCACTCGGCACCGCAAACGGCAGGCGGTCCACAATCACGCAGGATAGCTGCTCCCCCGGAACATCCACTCCTTGCCAAAAGCTCGCCGTCGCAAACAAAACAGCCCCAGGCGTGTTCTTGAATCTCTCCAAAAGCGCCGACCGTGGCGCCGTCCCCTGCAGCAGTAGCGGAAACGGCACTCTCGTCCGCACTCGTTCGAACAGTTCGTTCATCTGCGAGTAGCTCGTAAACAAACAAAACGCCCGCCCCTGGCTCGTCTCCAGCAAATTCACGATCTCGTCCGCAGCCTTCGCCGTAAACGCCGGATTCCGCACATCCGGGATGCTCTGCGGCAAATACAACATTGCCTGTTTCTCGTAATCAAACTCCGGCGGCAAACCGCGTTCCTTGGCGTGATCGAGCCCCAGTCGCTGCCGAATAAACTCGAACCGGTTTCCCACGGTAAGCGTCGCCGAAGTCAGCACCACCGAATCAAACTGCTCGAACAGCTTTTCGCGCAAAATCTGGCTCACGTCGATCGGCGTGGCCGCCAAAAATACACCCTTGTTCCGCCGCTCGTACCAATACACAAAATTCCGCTCGTTCGATTCGAACAAAAAAGACAGCTCCTGCCGCAGTTCGAAACTTCGCCGTGCAATCCGCAGGATCTCTTCGGGCTTCTGCGTCAACGCCGCGCACTCCGTTTCAAATCCCTTCAGCGCCGTCGCCAGCGCGTCGTACGCCTCGCGGTTTTGCTCCAGAAACGCTTCTCGCTCGTTCCGCGAAAATGGAAATTTCCCATCGCGCGGTGGAAACGTCTCGAAAAACGCCCGGCTCCGCTCGCGAATCCGCTGCGTCCTCCGTAAAAGCCCGGGCGTCGCCTGATGCAGCAGCCGCAAAGTCTGGTCAGCATCGCGCGCCAATTCTTCGAATCGGAAATTCGAAATCTGCCGCCCAAAATAATCGCTGGCTACGTCCTCCATCTCGTGCGCTTCATCAAACACAACCGCCGAATATTCCGGCAAGATGCTTCCAAAATCATCCTGTTTTAGCGCCAAATCCGCGAAAAACAAATGGTGGTTCACGATAATCAGGTCCGCGTCCTTCGCCCGCTGGTGCATTCCCGTCACAAAGCACGGGTTGAACGACGGGCATTTTTGCCCGCTGCACGTGTCCCGCCGCGCATCCAGACGCGTCCACAAATCCGAATCGTCCGGCAAGAATGTCAATTCCGCGCGGTCTCCCGTCTCCGTCAGCTTCGCCCACTGCTTGATCTGTTGGAACGCATCCAATTCTTCCATGCCCTTCAGCAGCGCCTGGTCCGCCATCTGGTTCATCTTCGCCACGCACAAAAAATTCGAGCGCCCCTTCATCACCGCAACCCTCAAATTCGGTGCAAAATGCTTCTGCAAGAACGGAATATCCTTCTGATACAGCTGCTCCTGCAGCGATTTCGTCGCCGTCGAAATCACCACCCGCCGCCCGCTGCAAATTGCCGGCACCAGATATGCGAGCGTCTTCCCCGTTCCCGTTCCTGCCTCCAAAATCGCGTGGTGATGCGTTTCAAAGGCATCGTGCACCATTTCCGCCATCTCCAGCTGCCCGCGGCGGTGCTCATACCCTCCAATCATGCACCGTTCCAGAAATCCCCCCGGCCCAAACACCTCCCGCATCGATGGCTTTGCCGCTGCTTCCGAAGATTCCTCGGACTCTCGCGCAATCGTCAGCCGTTCAGCAGGCACACCCTCGCCAAACACGGCATCTGCGCTGAACGCGGCATCCTCCCGCTCCGCGCGCGCCGTTGCTTCCTCAACCCCACCGTTCACGCGCGCGTAACCCGTTTTGGCAGCCCTCTTCGCCAAGCCCACCGCTCCTAGGGTCATCCTTCCGAAGATGACCGCTCTTCGCATCCCCGCACTCTCTTTCGATTCCGTAACGATAGCACACTCGCTTCCCGCCCCTCCTCGACACACCCGCGCGGATCACCTCTTCAACCCTCACCATCTGCTTTGCCACGCCCGATGGCCGCCACGCCGAATTCATCTTCGATCTTCTCTCCGTCCGCGAAATTCAACTGGAGCTGCGCCGCCTCTCTCACTTGGCCCAAAGGCTTGGGATTTAGCATTTGAACAACGAAGCGCGTTTTCAAAACCCGCTATCTGCCCGCTGGAGATAGAGTCAAACTGTGGATTCTGAGCCTGTCTGTTTTGGATCGGAAAACGCGGTTCAATCCGTCGTGGGGTGCCTGATGAAGTCCTATAAAGCCTTTCTGTTCCCGGTTCTGGTAGCGTGCCTCTCATTGGGCTCATGCAGCGGCGTGCCCAAAGGCGCTGGCGGCGGGGGCGGCGGAGGCACGGCCAATGTCAGCTTTGTCATGGTCGCCGACACTCCCCCTGCGAACCTCGGGCTCATAAGTTTTAAAGTGGTCCCTACTGCAATCACACTGACCCCCACATCGGGGACCGCGACGACGTTCAGCATCAATAGCGGCAACGGTTACTCCTTTGACTTGGTTCGCCTCCAATCCGATTCTGCTTATCTGGGCACCGTGCCCAAAATCGCGGCAGACACCTATACCACCATCGCGGTCAGCTTCTTGAGTGCTCAACTCGCCTTTTATAATGGCACTGGCACAGCCATTACCGGTCTGAGCCAGCCATGCGCCGCTGGCGCCGTCTGCTACGCGTCCTTTTCCGGACCCTTTACCTCCACGATCACCACCTCGCAGGCCATTAGCGGCAACGCGGGATTGGGCATCGATGTCAATCTCGCGAAAGCCATCTCCGTCACCGGCGGCACGCTGAGCCTTAACTTTACCAATGCCAACCTCGCTAGCGTTTTCACGCTTCCCCGGGATCCCAATCTGGCCTCCGGCCAACTGGACCTCATCGAGGACTTTACCGGCATCGCCACAGTTACCGGTTCGACAGTCAAAATCACTCCGGCCGGCGCCGTGAACCGCCCCGCGATTTCGGCAACCACTTCAAGCACCAATTACGATCCTGACCCCACCGGCGCCCTCTGCGTCAC
Organism: uncultured Acidobacteriota bacterium; assembly: GCA_963753745.1. Classification (GTDB taxonomy): domain Bacteria; phylum Acidobacteriota; class Terriglobia; order Acidiferrales; family UBA7541; genus Acidiferrum. Next base: position 39,712 of record CAVWDX010000010.1, on the reverse strand, counting down.
ACAAACAACGCTATCGGGCTGTATCTCCAATAATCAAGCCGTAAGCATGGATGCAATTCTCAATTCCGACGGAACTTTTTCGGCTCAGGAAATCGAACCGCTCTTGGCCAGCCCCGTCGTGGACACCGTCGAAGGTACAGTCGTATCCAATCCCAATAACGGAATCCAGTTTTCCATGATTGTCACAGACATCATTCCAGCGGCTTCAGGTTCCCTGATCAGCAGCCTGGGCATCGGCTCCCCTCTGACCGTCAATCTAGGAACTAGCCCGCGTTTCTGGGTCGACACCAAAGGCCTGCCCGTTAGCGGCAGCGGTGCCATAACGAACTTCCAAGGCGGAACTGATACGACTTCGATCCACCTGGGCCAGTCTGTCGCCATCCACGTCAAAACGTTCACCGCCGCCAACGGAACCACAGCGGCGATTGCCAACAGCGTGGACATTGTCACCCTTCGCTGGTCGCGCTTCATCGCCACGCTGGGGAACAACACAAACCCGCTGGACTTCAACATCTCCGCGCTCCCCGGATACTTTAACCTCTCGCAGACTTTCATCTTCGATGTGCAGACCTACCAAGGTGCCGCGGGAGCCGATGGCGTTACCAATCTGGATTACCCTACGAACGGCCTCACGGCGAATTCGCCGGTTGGCGTTCGCGCCCTCTTTCTGGAAAATAGTACGAACACACAAGCCCCGGCCTTCTTTGCTGCCAAGGTTCGGCAGCACTAACAGGCACTAAGTCTTTTCCCGCCTCCGCAAAGGCAACGGGCCGGAGCATTTCAAATGCTCTGGCCCGTTCTTTTTCCCCAACGGGGTGTCCACTGTCGGAAAATGCTGGCATTGACAATTCGATACTTTTTGCTATACTATCAACCGAGTAACTTTGCGCCGTTCCCCTTCTGAAAGAGCAAGATTCCGGGCTGCCTCGAAACCCTTAACTGCTTTACCTGGAATAGCTTGCGCACTCTTTCCTCTTTGTACCTTCCTCTTGCAAAATTTCGGCCATTTAGAATCATGCTCTTGCGCACTTCATGTAAATGAATATTTCGCCAACTGCCCTGCAATCAATGCGTTGCGCACTCCTTGGGAAAAAGACCGGGATGGGACGCGGGGGCATCGGGAACCCGGGCCGCTCGGGGTACGGAAGGCTAACCCCTTTGGAATCCGCACTTACGAAAAGGACACCGGTAACCCTTTTAGATTCCTCACTTGCGAAACACGGGACTTGAAACCCTTTAGAATGTGCACTTACGAAAAAACCGGGGAGGGGGCAACCGAAACTCATCCGCCGAGCGGCAGAAAGGCTGGTATAGCGCCATCCAAATTTTGCAGGCAAGCCTGTAGCAGTTCGACTAGGCTGGCTGGATTCCGCCGACCGTGGTATGCGGCGGCAAAGATACCGGCGGCAGGGGTCCCGGCATTGCGGCCTGTGAAGTCGTCGGTTGCAACCGGTTGTAGAGCGCCAGCGCGATTGCACCCATGCCCCATATCCAAATTCCTAACCCGACAAGCGCCCCGATAACATGTACATGTGCCAGCGGCGTGTACACGATGCGCACGATCACGAAACCCAGCGCCATTCTGCCAATCAGAGCCCAGGTATCTGCTGGCTTTCCGAGGATCCAATTGCCCGACCACCGTGCCCACCACGATCTCCGCGCAAAATAGGGCCAGGAACCAGAGACCCAGAGTGAGAAGTCCCAATGGTATTCCTACAACCGTTACGCAAGCGATGATGGCCGCAATCGGCACCCCGAAAAACACCAGGACGCCAAGTCCAACGGGCGCTCCGAATCGTTCACCGGCTCTTACCGTCTCTTCGGCAAACTTCGGGAGAAGCAGGAACAGGACCAGTCCAAACAGCACGAAAGCAGCCGTCCAAATAATCCGCCAAACGTAGTAATGCCCTTCTCTATACTGGGACTCGCGCTTCAACTGGGTAAATTGCACCGGCGAGGCCAGCTTCGCCCCGGAATCGACCGTCGCCTGATGATCACCCTCAAAATGGATCGGCCCTGCAACTTGTGCCGAGGAGGCGATGGACATGGAATGCCCCTTCGCACGGATCTCTCCGTCGACGTTCCCGGAAATGATGGTTTCGTTATCCATGGCCAGCAGGTCGCGCCCCAGATGGCCGTCCACGCTCACGGTCTGTGCAAACGTCGTCATGCTGCCGTCGACTTTTCCCGCGGAATCGATATTCACCACCTCATTGAAGGTCAGAACGTTTCTCGATACCGTTCCCGTGATGGTCAGGTTATTCGCGAAGGAGCGGATGTTGCCGTCGATTTGGCCGCTGATGCGCACGGACTGCGCGAAAATGATGGCGTCGCCCTTGATATGCCCGCCGATCTCGATGCTTTGACCAAAGAAATAGACGTCTCCCTCGACCGTGCCGTCGACCCGCGCCCGCGCGCCAGTAATGAAAATGTCGCTTTTCACGGTCTGATCTTTAGCGAGCTCGTAAAGCTCGCCCTTGTGAAATACCGTCGCGCTCGCCGGCGCGGGAAGGGCCAGCGCAGCGCACAACCCCGCGAGCACCAGCGCCAATACCGACCCGCGCCGCAGCCGCCGCCGGAATACCACCGCGCCGAATCCCGCCACTGTAACCATTGCCAGCACCTCGAAAAGTGTCATCATGGATTGCCATCCTTTCCAGAAGGCGCCCTGAAAAACCAGCAAGCTCAACAGGCTCGTGCCGCCGAAACCAGCCTGTTCCAACCGCAGCTGCGCGGGCTCGACGAAGGTCGTGTAGAGTGCGTAGACGCCCGTTGCCGCCAAGCCTAAAACCACTCCCCAAATCCAGCCAAACGACCTCTGCACGCGCTGCTGAAATTCCGCCAGCCGCGAGGGCAACGGTTCGTCTTCCTCCAGCATGGCGCGCGTGAGCAAGCGGGATTCGCGGTCAAGAGCCTTCAGCAAAGTGCGGCAGTCCGCGCAGTCCTGCGCATGCGCGGAGACCTCCTGTGCGCGGGCGCGATCGAGTTGGCGCTCCGCGTAGAGCAGGCAAGTCATCTCATCCAAATGTTCCATCGATCCGCCCGGTCCTTCTGGCGCCACCGGGTTTGCAGGTTCGCTCACGAGGTCCCTCCCGCAGCCAGCGCACTCTTTCCCTCCAGCGCCTGCCGAAGTTCGTGCCGTGCGCGCAGCAGCACGACGCCCACAAAGGCGCGCCGCACGCCGAGCGCATCGGCGATTTCGTCATAACTCATGTCCGAGTAATAGCGCAAGACGAGCGCCATGCGCGCCCGCGCTCCGAGCTTATCTAGCGCGTGGCGTACTTCTTCGCTTGTCTTCTGCTCGATCAGCTTGTCCAATTGGTTCGGGTCCGGATGTTCCAGCGGCACATTCTCCACATCTTCTGTCTCTTTGTCTTGCCGAATTTTTCTCCGCCGCAGGATATCCCAGCAATGGTTTGCGGCTACCCGGTAAAGCCACGCGGAAAAGGAGCGCGTCTCATCGTACTGGCTCAACTTGTCCCGCAACTTCATGAATATCTCCATGGTGGCATCTTCGGCGTCTTCCCGGGTCGGCAGCGCTCTCCTGCAAAACCGGAAAATGGCCGGGGCAAAAACTCGATAAAGCTCGCCCCAGGCTTCGGCATCCCCTGCACGAGCCCGGGCAACAGCCTCCGCAGTCTCTGGCATTCCCGGCACGCTCATCCGGCCTGGTCTCAGCGGTTCCATATACTAGTACGCAGGGGAGCCCCTAAAACTTACACGATCTTAACAAATAGCAATATCGGGGAACGGGGCTATCTCTATCCTGGCTCAGCACTCTATCAGAAATGGCGTTTTGCACCACGCCTTGCAGCAATACGGCGAACCGGCTTCAGCCAGCTTTGGGGCAGGAAGAATCCTAACCTGCACGACATCAAAGTGAGGCGTTTTGCCCCCCTACGCGTCTGCCACCCGCGGTTTGCGGCATGGCCGGGAGCGAGGGCAGGCTTATACGGAACTGGGCACGGGTAATAGGTCCCATGCCGGCCATCGTATGTCGGTCCGGAAAAACGGAGCATTCATTCTTTTGCCCCGTCAAATCGAAAATTTTGGATTGACAGACAAGCGCGGAAAGGTGTTAGTTAATGAACAATCGGGGTAGTGGTCTACTAAAAAATGCCGAGGAATACTAGAAAGCTGAGGAGGGGTGTATCTATGCAATGGCAAGATCAGGCGGCATCCGGGGGACTTAGATACGCATTCTTGCGCGCAGGAGCGACAGCCATCGTGCTCGCGCTCATGGTGTTGACGAGTCATGGCCAGACGTTCCGCGGCGCGATCAACGGCACGGTTACAGATCCATCCGGCGCGGTGGTCCCGAACGCGCAAGTCAAAGCAACTGAAACATCAACAGGAATCGACCACAACACGGTAACCACCACCGACGGGCAATTTTCCTTTCAGGATCTGCCGCTGGGCTCGTACAAAGTAGCGGTTACAGCATCGGGTTTCCCGCCGTATGCCGTGGACAAAGTCGAGGTCGTTGCCGGAACGATTTATACATTACAAGTGAAACTTACGCTGCAGCAGCAAGCAACCACCGTAGAAGTCTCCGCCGCAGCGCTCGCGCTTGATACCACGACGCAGACGCAGACCACGACTATTTCAGAGCAGATTGTGCAAGATGTTCCACTCAACGGCCGGGACTTCACGCAATTGATCGCGACTGCGCCGGGCTACTCGGGATACTCCGTGGGTGGGTATGGCTCGCTCAATGGGACACGGCCGAACCAGATGAACTGGCAGATCGACGGAGTGGACAACAACGACTTCTGGCACAACATTCCGGCGGTCAACCAAGGAGGTGTTTCGGGAATCGCGGGCACGGTGATGCCCATTGATGCCGTGGACGAATTTTCCGCACAAACGCAATCGGGAGCGGAGGCCGGCCGCAGCGCCGGGGGCACGGTAAATCTGGTTCTCAAATCTGGCGGCAACGACATTCACGGCTCCGCATATTTCTATTGGCGGAATGAGTATTTTTCCGACCCGTCGCCTTTCTATGCTCCGAATCCCTCGCTGGGCGTGACAAAACCTCCCCGACTTCGCAACGAGAACTATGGATTCTCTGTGGGCGGGCCGATCCGCAAAAACAAATTCTTCTATTTTGTGGCCTTTGAAAAGCAGCAATACATCATCGGTCTATCCGGCGTCGCCACGGAGCCTTCCCAAGCATGGGTGAACAATGCCTTGGCGCTGCTGAACACCAAGGGCATTGCTCCGAGCACGATTTCGGAAAATATGCTGGGCGCGCTCTGCGCATCATGTCCCAACCCAGGGACCGCGCCAGGGTTATGGCCCACTTCCGGTCCATCGTCCATCCTGAGTCTACCGGCGACGACCAGTAATTTTTTTAGTTCCTCGCCGTCAACGGGCTATAGCTACAACGGCGTCGTGAAGCTCGATTACAACTTCAACGAGAAGCATCACCTCTCGGCCCGCATGTTCAACGGGCAGGGCAGCCAGACGGCCCCACTAGGGACGAGCACAGCGTTGGCGGTCGCCAGCTCGAATCTGCCGTATTATTTTGAGCGTGCTCCACTTCACGTGCAGAACTACACCATCGTTCTCAACTCCGCGTACACGCCAACGCTGACCAACCAGATCCTGTTCGGCGTGAACTACTTTAACCAGACGTTCCGCGATGCAAACGCCAGTTTTGATACCAAGGCGATGGGTCTCTATCAAAGTCCCGACGCACTGATCAACGGCAAACCGATCCTTGGAGCGCCCAATATTGCGATCGTTCCGGCATCCGGAACCGGCGGGTTTGAGCAGGTGGGCATCACTCCTCCGGAAGGACGCAATGATATCACCGGCATGCTGGCGGACATCGTGTCCTACAACCGAGGCAAGCATCAATTCCGGTTCGGAGGCGAGTTGCGGCAGGGACACGTGAACGAGTTTTATTACCGCAGTTCCCTCGGTCACTTCGTGTTCGACGGCACGCAGGGGCCCTGGCCGACATGCAGCGCAACGGACTTTGTTTGCCAGGACACGAATGCCCTGGCGGACTTTCTCGCAGGAAGGGTGTCCTCTTCGAGCCTGACCGTGGGAGATGCGGAACGCACGGTGACCGTGAATGGTCTCAGTTTTTTTGGGTCAGACCAGTGGCAAGTCACCCGCAAGCTGAACATCAACCTCGGCCTTCGCTGGGAATATTTCGGGCCGCTCCACAACGGCAGCAAGGATCTAGCCGTGTTTGTTCCTGGAAAAGGCCTGGTGATTCAAGGAAATGGGATTGACTCCATTTTCCCGCCGGACAAGAACAACTTCGCGCCTCGATTCGGTTTTGCTTATCAGCCGACTTCGAAGAACGACCTGGTGGTACGCGGCGGATTTGGCGTGTTCTATGATCAGATCAACATGAATCCTTTTCTGGATTACCGTCCGCCGAATAGCGCAGCTAACGGTTTAGAAGACAACCCAGCAGGTCCCAAGCCCGTGTCCTTGTACAGCGTGAACACGCTGGGCCAAACTTCTTACACGTGGCAGCCGAACACTTATCTCTTCAACGGGGTGACAACCTGCCCGACGGGCACGGGGTGCGGAAGCAGCATTTATGGCATCTACTCCGTGAACCAGAATTTCCGTGCACCCTACATTTACAGCTATAACCTGCAGGTGGAAAAAGCCCTTGGAAGCGCAGCCGAATTTCAGATCGGCTATGTCGGTAGCTCGGCCCACAAGCTGTCGGTTATGCTGAACATCAACCAGTTCGGACAATACTCCTCGCAGTATCCAAACTTCGGGGATATCAACCAGCTGAACAGCATCGGAAACTCGAACTACAATTCGTTGCAGAGCACCTTCAAAATTCACCAGTGGCACGGGCTCGAATCGGCGTTCTCCTACACGTGGGGCCACGAACTGGACACCGTCAGCGAATACCGCGGAGTTCTGCCGCTTGACAGCACTAACTTGCACGCGGAGTACGGAAACGGCGACTACGATACGCGAAACAGCTTCACGGCTAGCTTCGTGTATTCCGTGCCGAGACTGGCATCTGCCACAGGATGGAAAAACTACATTCTCAACGACTGGCAAGTGAGCAGCTTGTGGGTGCTTCACGGAGGACAGCCTTTCAATATCACCGGCAGCACGAATCGCCCAGGTCTGTACGTCGTGGGTAATCCGTTCTCCGGCGTGAGCCACACGTTCTCCCAAGCGAATGGCGGAGAACAGTGGGTTAACCCCGCCGTGTTTTTTGCACCCTGCACGTCAGGAACATGTCCGGCCGGAGTGGGGAGTGATCCACTCGGCAACCTCTCCCGCAACAAGTTTTACGGCCCGAGCTTCCGGGACATCGACCTGTCCATCTTCAAGAATTTCCACCTTACCGAGCGGGTGAATCTCCAACTCCGCGGTGAAATCTATAACCTGTTCAACCGAATCAATCTCGCTTCGGGTGCCGGATCCGTCGGTGGGAATGGTATGGTCTCCGACACCATCGGCGACTTCAACGGCGCGCCTGGCCTCGGCCCGGGCGAGCCACGCAACGCGCAGCTTGTCGCGAAGATCATCTTCTAACTGCTGTTGAACTGCTTTCCGGAAGCGCTCCGACGCCTAGTGTCGGAGCGCTTCCGCTTTTGGGGCGACACATACGAGTGTTTTGGCTGGGCGAGTTTGACGGCGTACCCATATATTCGGCGGCTGGGCTGTTTTTGCGCTGCGAATTCGGAATTGCTGCGCCCTTGATGTGCCAATCGGCGCTATGGGGCTGGGCCCTGATGCGGTACAGTGGAAGGTTGCAGCGCTGTTGCGGTTCTCGATTGTCCGCCCGCCGCTTGAAACCATGACGCAAATACTTCCATCCTTGGTGATTTTGGGACGGCCCAATGTGGGCAAGTCCACGCTTTTTAACAGGCTGACGGGGACGCGGCGTTCGATTGTGACGAACGAACCGGGAATTACGCGCGACCGGATTTATGGCAAGGCGGAATGGCGCGGGAAGGCGCTGGAGATTGTGGATACCGGCGGAATTGTGCCGGACGACAAGGCATTGATTCCGACGGAGATTTTGCGGCAAGCGCATGTAGCCATCAAGAAGGCGGCGCTTCTGGTTTTGGTGGTGGATAGCCAGGCAGGTGTGACGCCCCTGGATCAGGAGCTGGCACGGCTTCTGCGGACTACCGGCAAACCGTTTGTGGTGGCAGTGAACAAAGTGGATGCGGTTTCGCAGGAAGTGAATGCGGCGGTGTTTCATTCGCTGGGTGTGCCGGTGTTTCCAATTGCGGCGGAACATGGGACGGGAGTGGACGATCTGTTGGACGCGGCGCTAGCGGAAGTTGATGCCGTTGAATCAGAAGAGGAAGTGGCGAAGGAGGATGCCGTCGAGGTGGCCATCATCGGCCGGCCCAACGTTGGCAAGTCCACGCTGCTGAATCGTATGGCGGGCGAGGAGCGCTCGATTGTCTCGCCAATTCCGGGAACTACCATGGATAACGTGGATACCGAAGTGACGCGCGAGGGACATACTTACCGATTTGTGGATACCGCGGGGATACGGCGTAAAGCCAAGACGAATCTGGTGGCGGAAAAATTGAGTGTGGTGATGGCGCGGCGCGGGTTGGAGCGATGCGATGTGGCGCTGCTGGTGGTGGACGGGGAGCAAGGAGTGACGCAGGGCGACGCGCAGATTGCGAGCTATGCGGAGGAGTCCGGGCGATCCGTCATTATTGTGATTAACAAGTGGGATTTGGCCGTTGTGGCGGCGCGCAATGCGGCTTCGCGCGACGCGGACAGCGCGAAGGGAAAATCTCGGCGGCCTGCCGGGGAAAGATACCGGTCGGAAGATTTCAATCCGGAGAGACTGGCATTCGATTACGAAAAAATGATTCGCGGAAAGTTGAAATTTTTGAGTTACGCGCCGATTGTGTTTCTTTCGGCTAAGACCGGGGAACGCGCAGGGAAACTGTTTCCGTTGATCGATCAAGTGGCCGAGGCGCGACGGCGGCATATTCCTACGCCGGAATTGAATCGCTGGCTGAAAGAAGACGTGGATTTACAGCGCGGAACTACGCCTAAGGCGCGGCCGGTGCGCATTTATTACATTACGCAGGCGAAGACCGCGCCGCCCACGTTTTTGCTGTTCAGCAACCAAAAAGAGCCGATGCACTTTAGCTACGAGCGATTTCTGGAGAATCAGCTGCGGGCGAAGTATGAGTTTCTCGGAGCGCCGGTGAGATTTGTGCAGCGATTGCGGAAGCGCGAGCCGCGACCACGCAAAGGAAAAGATGAGGAATGAAGCAGGCGCGCCGATGGCGAAGAATGGGCCGATATAGAACACATCACGGTGTCCCGCTGCAGTACCGAAGACGGGCACGGCGTGCCGTGCCCCTACAGGAAAGCATCGGAAACTGCTAGGATAGCGGCGTACCCCTCTGATTGGAATGCGATATGCCGAGCACCGCTACCGCGACACAGACGACAATTGAAAAGGATTTCTATCGCATCGGCGAAGTTAGCCGGCTGACTAGTCTAAAGCCGTTTGTTTTGCGCTACTGGGAGACGGAATTCCCGATGCTTGAGCCGGTGAAGAGTTCGAGCGGGCACCGGCTGTATCGTCAGGAAGACGTGGAGATGGTGCTGCGGATTAAGCGGCTGCTGTATGACGAGGGGTATACGATTGCGGGCGCGCGGAGGCATTTGCGCGAACAGAATGGCGCCGGGGATAATGAAAGCGGCGCGGGTAGCGGATTGCCGGGCGGCACTGCGAGCGAGGGAACGGCGCAACTTTTGAGCCGAAAGATGTTGCTGGACCTGAGGGATACGCTGCGTGCTTTCTTGACGCTTCTCGAACGCAAGTGATAGCCTGATAAAGCTGTCAAGCCCACTTCGCATTTGCATCGGTCGGGACGTAGCGAAGCCTGGTATCGCGCACCCTTGGGGTGGGTGAGGTCGCTGGTTCAAATCCAGTCGTCCCGACCATTTTACGTTCCCCCGCCAAAAGAGATAAATGCCGCACATACTTTTGACCAACGATGACGGGATTCACGCGGAAGGATTGCGCGTGCTGGCGGGGGCGTTCGCGGGATTTGCGGACGTGAGTATTGTGGCGCCGAGCCGGGAGCAGAGCGGGACGGCGCAATCGTTGACGCTGCGGCAGCCGATCGTTTGCCATGAGGTTGGAGAACGGGAATGGGCGGTGGATGGCACGCCGGCGGATTGCGTGATTGTGGCGCTGCACAAACTTTTGACGGAGAAGGTGGATCTGGTGATTTCGGGGATCAATCACGGCGCGAATTTGGGGGAGAACGCGTATTACTCGGGGACGGTGGGAGCGGCGCGGGAAGCGGCGCTGCACCACATGCCGGCGCTGGCGATGTCTTTGTGCTCGAAGGCGCCAAAGGTGAGCTTTGAAGCAGCGGCGCGGGTGGCGCGGTCGGTGGCGGAATTAATTTTGAAAGAGGGATTGCCGGACCAGGTTTTGCTGAACGTGAATGTGCCGGATCCGTGGGAAGGCAGCGTGAAGTTTACACGGCAATCGAAGAAGATTACGCGGAATCAGCTGACGGAAGGCAAAGACCCGCGCGGACGAATTTATTTTTGGCTGTACGAGCAGAGGATTGACAAGGATGTCGAGCCGGATACGGATTATGCGGCGATATTTGCAGGGGCGGTGTCGGTGACGCCTTTGCACCTCGATGCTACGGATACGGCGTCGTTGAATCACCTTTCGCATTGGGGAAAGACGATCGGGAATGCGTTTGGCCGCTGATTCGTTCTTCAGCGGAAATTCCAAGTAAGAGAAATCGTTGGCAGAGCGTTGGCGCCGTTCCAGGACGGGGCACGATGGTTCGTGCCCCGAGAAGAGCCTTCAACGGCTAGAGGTTGCGGCCGGGGCGATGGCTGGAATTTTGTCTTTGCGCATGGAGTCGTTGAGGGCGGGAAGATCCTTGGCGAGGACATCGCGCCATTTTGTTAGCTGAGTCTCGAGGCGCTGATCTAGCTCGGCGAAAACGGCATCTTCCGCAGGCGTGGGCGCGGTGTCGGCGCTATCGACGAGGCTTTGCAGATGGCCAAGCTTGCTGTTGAGCTTCGTCGGGTAGTTTGCTTGATCTTCGCTGGACTTGGAATTCACCTGGACTAGTTCCTCTTCGATGGCGCTGATCTTTTTGCGCAGATCGACGGACTCGGTGACGAGAGATTTTGCCTCGGCGCCGGAGCCGATGCGCTTCTCGAAAGCCTGAAGCTGGCTGCGCAGATCGCGAATGGCAATGACGGTCTTGTTCATTAAGTCCTGGCGCTGGCTCAGTTTGAGCATGAGATCGAATTGCTTGCGGAGATCCTCGGGCGAGGTTTGGACGCGAGGATCCATCTTCACTTCGAATGCAGCGGTTTGGGATTTTCCAGCGACGGTGAGGCGCACTTGATATTTGCCAGGAAGCGCGAGCGGGCCGACCGGTTCGCCGGCATCATAAATTAATCCCGGAACTTTCTTCGGCAATTCGTAACGCAAATCCCAAACAAAAAGATTCAGCCCTGCTTTCGCAGGAATACTTTCGGGAGGAATATCTCGCTCGCCTTCGTCGGGACCGTTGTCGGTTTTCTTTTCCAGGCTCGAGTACGAGCGGATGACTTTGCCATCGGCATCGAGCAACTCGAGCTTGGCGGGATCTTTCGGCGCATCTTTTAAGTAGTAGTACAAGATGGCGCCGGAGGGCGGATTTTCGCCAACAGGATAGCGGCGCGGATTGACGTGGCCTTCGCGAGTGCGAAAGGCGGTATCCGGCGTAAAGAGATGCGCGTCTTCCGCAGCGATGGAAGCGCTTGCTTGGCGAAGAGGGCCGAGGCCATCGAGAGCCCAGAAAGAGCGGCCGTGAGTGGCGACAATGAGGGCGTCATCGTGAATGATCAGGTCGTGAATGGGCGTGGGCGGAAGATTGAGCTGGAGAGGCAGCCAGTTTGCACCGTCGTTGAAAGAAACGTAGATGCCGGTTTCGGTGCCAGCGTAGAGCAGGCCTTTGCGCTTGGGATCTTCGCGAACGGCGTGAACGTAGGAGTCGCCGGGTAAACCCGTGGTAATTTTTGTCCACGATTTGCCGAAGTCGGTGGTCTTGAAAACGTAAGGTTTGAAGTTGTCGAGTTTGTGGCCGTCGACCGCGATATACGCGGTGCCGGGATCGAAGGGCGAAGCTTCGATCAGGCTGACCATGGCCCACTCGGGCATCTCCTTTGGAGTCACGTTGGCCCAGGTTTTGCCGCCATCGCGGGTCAGTTGGACGAGGGCGTCATCGGTACCCGCCCAAAGTTCGCCTTCCTGCTTCGGAGATTCCGCGAGGCTAAAAATGACGTCGTAGTATTCGACGGTGTACTGGTCTTTCGTGAGCGGGCCGCCGGAATCCTGCTGCTTGGATTTGTCGTTGCGAGTTAGGTCGGGACTTATCGTGGACCAGGTGCGGCCTGCATCGGTCGAGCGGAAGACGTATTGAGCGGCGTGGTAGATCACGTCGGGATTGTGAGAGGAAATTACGATGGGCATGGTCCAGGTGTAGCGGTATTTTTGCACAGCGGCGGGATAGCCATTGGGATCCTCCGGCCATTCTTCAATGCTTTGGGCTTGATTGGTGCGGCGATCGAAGCGCGTGAGGATCGGGCCTTCGTCATCGGCGTAAACGATGTTCGAATCGCGCGGATCCGGCACAATGTAGCCGCTTTCGCCGCCGCCGACGGCGTCCCAGTCGCCTTGAAGGATCGCTCCGTGATCGCTGCGAGTGCGGATGCCGATGGAAGAGTTGTCCTGTTGCGAGCCGTAGACGCGATACTGAAAATCGTTGTCGGCGGCGACGTGATAAAACTGCGCGGTGGGCTGATTGTCTTGCGTGGTCCAGTTTTTGCCGCCATCCACGCTGATGGTGGCGCCGCCGTCGTTGCCGTTGATCATGCGATTGGGATTGTTGGGATCAATCCACAGGGCGTGATGATCACCGTGAGGGGCGTTGAGGCGTTCGAAGGATTTGCCGCCATCAGTTGATTCGTAGAGGCCGGTATTGGCGATGTAAACGCCACCGACATTTTTGGGGTCGGCCCAGAGATGCGTGAAATACCAGGCGCGTTGGGTGAAGCGGTGATCGTCGGTGATGAGGGACCAGTTCTCGCCGCCGTCCTCGCTGCGGTAGAGGCCTCCTTTTTTGGCTTCGATGAGGGCATAGACAACGTTCGAATCCGCGCCGGAAACCGCGACGCTGATGCGGCCGAGCGGGCCTTCCGGCATACCATGGCCTTCGATCCGCTTCCAAGTTGTGCCGTCATCGTTCGAACGATAAAGGCCGTCCTTCGCGCCACCGCTGTTGAGAGTCCAGGGCGTGCGCCAGCCTTCCCACATCGCGGCAAAGAGGACGTGAGGATTGTGAGGATCGAAAACAACTTCGATGCCTCCGGTGCGATCATCGAGGTAAAGAACTTTTTCCCAGGTTTTGCCGCCATCGCGCGTTCGAAAGATTCCGCGGTCGGTGTTGGGCCCATAAGCGTGACCGAGTGCGGCAACGTAGACGATATCGGGATTCGTGGGATGGATGATTACGGCGCCGATGTGGCGCGTGTCTTTGAGGCCGACGTTGTTCCAGGTCTTACCGGCATCCGTGGATTTATAAACGCCGTCGCCGAAAGAGATATTGCCGCGGATGCAGGCTTCGCCGGAACCGGCATAAATAACGTTGGGATCAGAATCGGCGATGGCGATGGCGCCGATCGAGGAAATGGGTTGTTTATCGAAGAGCGGATCCCAGGAGTTGCCGCCATCCGTCGTTTTCCAGACGCCGCCGCCAACCGCGCCAAAATAATAAGTATTGGGCTGGCTAGGCACACCCGCAACGGTGAGCACGCGGCCGCCACGGAACGGGCCGATGAGGCGCCATTTCATGCCGTCGTAAGTCTTGGGATCAACTTGCTGTGCCTGTGCAAGGCCAGAGGCGGCAAACTGGAGAGCGCAGGCAGTAAGAAGGCACGAGAGTAGATGGCGAAACGATTTCACACAGACCTCCGAGGATGTGTAAACAGAACGTGCATGGTAACACTGGTGACGCTCAAAACTATAGACGCTAATAGGATTGGTGACTGCGGGGAGCGGCTCTTGCAAAGTAGAGGGAGATACCGAGCAGCGCGAAGATGCGATAGGATGCAACGGCGATGGACATGACGAAAACCTATGACGTAGCAATCATCGGGGCGGGCGTGTTTGGCGCGTGGACGGCGTGGCATCTGGCGCGGCGCGGGCAGCGCGTCGTGCTACTGGACGCGTATGGACCGTCCAACGCGCGGGCTAGCTCGGGCGGAGAGACGCGCATCATTCGAATGGGGTATGGCGGGGACGAAATATACACGCGGTCGTCACAGCGATCGCTGGCGCAATGGAAGAGTTTTTGTGTTGCGACGGGGCAACGGCTGTTTCACGAAACAGGTGTGCTGTGGCTCGCGGGGGAAGATGATTCTCGAGTGCGGCAGACAATGGCGACGCTGAAGCGCTGCGAAGTGCCGTTTGAAGAGATGGAGCGTAAGGCGCTCGAGAGACGTTATCCGCAAATTTCGTTCGAACGCGTGACACGGGGATTTTTAGAGCCGAAAAGCGGAGTGCTACTTGCGCGGCGGGCAGTTGCAGCGGTGGTTGAAGACGCCGTGAAGCAGGGTGTGGAGTTCCGGATTGCGCTGATCGAGACGCCGCGCGGAGGTGGGCGCCTGAACAGCGTAAAATGCAGCAACGGCGAATCGATTACCGCGGGGCAGTTCATTTTTGCTTGCGGAGCCTGGCTCGGAAAAGTATTTCCCGAAATTCTTGGGCAAAGAATTTTTCCCAGCCGGCAAGAGGTTTTCTTTTTCGGCGTGCCGCCGGGTGACGAGCGATTCGCGGCGCCGGCTTTGCCGACGTGGCTTTTTCAGGAGGATGAGTATTACGGGATGCCGGACGTGGAGGGACGCGGGTTGAAGATTGCGCTGGACCACCATGGAGAGCGCGTCGATCCCGATACGCAATCACGCTTGCCGACGGCCGCGGAAGCGGAAACGGTACAGAAATACGTGGCTAGCCGATTTCCAGCGCTGCGAAATGCGCCGGTGCTCGAGACG
Source organism: uncultured Acidobacteriota bacterium (assembly GCA_963753745.1). GTDB lineage: Bacteria > Acidobacteriota > Terriglobia > Acidiferrales > UBA7541 > Acidiferrum. Next base: position 24,649 of record CAVWDX010000010.1, on the reverse strand, counting down.
CGCGTGTGCCAGTATGAAAACACGTCGAACGGCGATTTTCTGATCGACCGGCATCCAGAAATGGAAAACGTCTGGTTTGCAGGTGGCGGATCGGGACACGGTTTCAAGCATGGGCCAGCGGTAGGCGAATATGTTGCGAGGCAGATTCTGGATAGGGCAGCGCCGGAGCCTCGATTTTCACTGGCGACGAAGGCAACCGTGCAGCGGCGGGCGGTATATTAGGCGAACGCGTGCATAGTTACCGCTTGGCACGAATCAGGTTTTTGGAGTGCGCCGGCGGGCATGGAAGGCAGCGATGCCGCGCTTCACCCGCCGGGCTTTTTCCGAGTACAGATCCCGGTCTGCCTCGGAAAGAAGCTTTTCGATTCGCTCGCCTCCCCCGCGATAAATCGAGATACCGATGCTTGCGGAGAGCGGGGGATTTTCCTCATCCTCGGCCATGACCACGCGAATGCGATTTGCAACTTGCTGGGCTTCCGAGTCCTGCGATTCCGGCAGAACGAGAGCAAACTCATCGCCGCCATAACGCGCGGCAGTGTCGATAGCGCGGCAATGAATCCGCAGGATGGCGGCCAGGCGACACAGGGCGCGGCTGCCAACCAGATGGCCGAAGCGGTCGTTGATTTTCTTCAAGCCGTCCAGATCGAGGAGCAGAACGGCGAAGGGCCGGCCGGTGCGGTTGGTGCGCTCGGTTTCGTTCTCGAGGACGTCGAGCAGATGACGGTAGTTGGCGAGGCCAGTGAGCGGATCGCTGACGGCGAGATGGCGGACCTGTTCGAAAAGCCGCGCGTTATCGAAGAGGGCGCCGCCGAGAGCGAGGGCGTAACTGCCGACGGTGAGAACCTGGGCGAACACAAAGGGCGCGTCGAGAAGGCGCTCTGACTGGCACGCGGCAAGCTGGGCGGCGAAGTTCATCCAGGCAGCAGCGTAGATGGTGCGGTCGAAAGCCGTATCTTCGGATCCGAGACGCCGTCGATACCAAATCACAGCAGCGAGAAAAATAACGCCGGGCCAGAGTTGATCAGGACTGGGGATCAAAGCGACCGGATGACGGGAGACTTCCGGGGGAAGGCGGCGAAGGGTGATGGCGATGAAGTACGTGAGGCCGACGACGGCCAAGAGGGCGCCGGCGATTTCTCCTTTCGTGTGCCGCGAACGAGGAATAAAACGGTCCACGAGCAGAGCGACCAGAAGCAAGAGCGCCAAGACCATCCGGCTGAGCCACCAAGCGATGGGAGCCAACGTGAAGCGCATGAGAGGATCTTGCAGGAACTGAAAGAAGAGAACGCTGGAGGCCGACAGCACAGCCCCAGAAAGAAGAAAACCGCCGCCGAGAATCAGGGAGATGCGGTCCTGGGTGCCCTGGAAACGGACGAGAGTGAGAGCGGCAAAAACGAAAGCCAGCAAGGCGCTGATGACTTGAAGGTAGCCTTGAAGAACGGGATCAGGTTGGAGAGAAACGGGACGCAGCCCGTACGCGACAAGGAAGGTCAGGCAGAATCCGAGGATGTGCCATAAGACGACCTTAGTGGGACTGCGACCATTCATCAGGGTTTCCCCGCCCATACAGATGTCCCTCGACCGGGACGAGGCTCTATTTAATTAGACTATGCGGGGGCGAGGGGCGTTGCCGCCAAAATAAGGGAAATTTAACGAAGAGATACGGCCTGTGGAATTTTCTTCCACTGTACGGAAGGACAGGTGAAGTGCGCAGACCGAATAGGGACGAGGAGCACTTTGCACGGGGGAGTGCGAGACGGCGGAAAGTTTTGGCTTGCGCGAGGAGCCGCTTTCTTGGAAAATTCCTTTATTGAAACGGTTCAATGAGCGAAGCGAGAAGCGGGAGATGGGCTCGCTCTTCCCCTTACAATAGCAGGCCGCCGGCAAGCGAACGCCGGGCGAGCGAAAGGAACTCGAGGCGCGCGTGAAAAAACGCATACGAAGAGTGTTGAAAAAAAGCTTGCCGGTTTCGCGTGGCGGACGACCGGCATCGCGAGCGGCGGGTCAACAAACGCTACAGGAAATCCTGACGCAGCCGGCAAGCTGGCTCGAAACGGCGCGGCAATTCGAGCAGAACACCGAGATGCTGGAGGCTTTTCAATTCTTTTCTCCTAAAGAGCCATGCTTGTTTGTCGCTTGCGGGTCCAGTTATTACCTTTCGCAAACGATCGCGGCGCAGTGGACAACACTTCTTGAGGCGTCATGCACGGCAATGCCGGCATCGGAACTGCTTTTCGCGCCGGACGAGGCGTTGAAGCGGACAGGCGCGCGGCAGGTTGTGCTGGTGTCGCGATCGGGAAAAACCACGGAGGTCTTGCGAGCGGCGGAAATGCTAAAGGGGAGAGCTGCTGTACGCACTTTGGGAGTGACGTGCAGCGAAAGCAGCGTTCTTGAAGAGTTGTGCACGCAAATGGTGAGGATGCCATGGGCCGATGAGAAGAGCATGGTGATGACGAGATCGTTTACCTCCATACTTGCTGCTCTTCGAGAGGCTAGGAGCAAAATTCACAGGTGATGACGGGCTGGAAGCGGCCCTGGGCGGCTTGCCAGAAAAGACAACACGGTGGCTGGCGGATAATGCTGCTAAGATTCGAGCGCTTGGGACGAAGCGGGTTTTCGAGGATTTCGTTTTTCTCGGACAGGGCGCGCATTACTGGCTGGCGCAGGAGGCGGCGCTGAAAATGACGGAAATGTCGTCGTCCTATGCGCAGGCGTATCACACGCTGGAGTTTCGTCATGGGCCCAAGTCGATTGCGAGCCGCGAGACGCTGATTACGTTTTTGTTGTCGGAGGCGGCAGCGGACGAAGAAGCACTGCTCGCGAGCGAACTGAAGAAATTGGGAGCAGCGACGATGATCGTTGCGAACCGGGCGACGTCTGCTCTGAAGCGCGAGAGTGATTTGGTGATTGAGCTGGGCTTGGAGGAGCCGGAGCTTGCACGAACGGCGATTACGGCTATACCAGCGCAGTTGCTGGGGCTGGCGGTGGGTTTGCGCAAAGGGCTGAATCCCGATGAGCCGAAAAATCTGACACGCGCGGTGGTGCTCGATGCGAAGAAGGCTGCGCCGGCGAAACGGAGAAACGCTTGAGCAACGAAGCGGGCGCGAACAGCGGGCCGCACCTGCGGCGCACGCTCACGCTGTGGGATCTGTTGCTCTACGGCATCATCGTGCTGCAGCCGGTGGCGCCGATGTCGGCATTTGGGGCGCTGAGCGACCGCGGCCGGGGCCATGTAGTCACGGCGATCCTTATCGCCATGGTGGCGATGCTGGCCACCGCGGTGAGCTACGGAAAAATGGCTCGCGTTTATCCCAGCGCGGGCTCCGCATTCACCTACGTGGCGCGAGAAATTCATCCTGCCGCCGGATACATCACCGGATGGAGCATGGTGATGGATTACATCGTGAATCCTTTGATTTGCACAATCTGGTGCGCGGGACAAGCGCACGAATTCGCGCCGGGTTTGCCGGTGTGGAGCTGGAAGATATTTTTTGCGGTGGTGTTCACGCTCTTGAATCTGCAAGGCATCAAGACTTCGGCGCGGGTGAATGCCGGGCTTGCCGCGGGGATGAGCGCGGTGGTGGTGGTCGTTTTTGTGACGACGATTCGCTACATTTTCGGGCATCCGCACAGCGATCCGGGATTTTTTACGCGGCCGTTCTACGATCCGCAGACGTTCACATTTGACAATTTATCTGGATGCACATCCATCGCGGTGCTAACGTATATCGGCTTCGATGGGATTTCGACGCTTTCGGAAGAGGCGGAAAATCCGCGCCGAAATATCATGCTGGCGACGGTGATGACTTGCCTCGCCGTGGGAATTCTTTCGGCTGCGGAAGTCTACGTCGCACAGCTGGTATGGCCGGCTTCGCAGCCTTTTCCCAATCAGGACCAGGCGTACGTGTTCGCAGCAGCACGGGCCTGGGCGCCGATGTTCACCATTGTTGGAGCGACGCTGCTGGTGGCGAACTTTGGCTCCGGGATGGGGGCGCAGATCGGGGCCGCGCGATTGCTGTATGGGATGGGCAAGAGCAACGCACTGCCGAAATCGTTTTTTGGGCAGATTGATGCAAAGCATGGGATTCCGCGGAACAACGTTCTCTTCATAGGCGCGATTGTGCTAATCGGATCTTTTTTCCTGACCTTCGGGCGCGGCATCGAGTTGCTGAATTACGGCGCATTGCTCGCGTTCATGGGAGTCAACGCCTCATCGTTCGTGCATTACTATTGGAAGGGTGCAGAAAAGACGGTCTTGAGCTTTATGGTCCCGGTGGTCGGCTTCTTTGTCTGCGCGCGCCTGTGGTGGACCTTGAGTACGCCGGCGAAATATCTCGGAACGGCGTGGATGGTCGCGGGAATCGCTTTTGGCGTTTGGAAAACGAGGGGATTCCGCGAGCCGCTGTCGTTTGACGCGCCCGTCGAGTAGGCCTATTCAGCCCATCGCGACTTAGTGCAAATCGGGGGAGTCTGGCAGAATGATGGGACCTGGAGGCATGCAGGTGAAGCGCGCAAGCGGCAAGAATCAGACGGTGACGATGCGGGACGTCGCGGAAGACAGCGGCTTCTCTCCGGCAACCGTCTCGATCGTCTTGAACAACGCGCCATTGGCCCGCTACATCGCACCCGCCACGAAGAAGCGAATTGAAGACGCCGCCAAGAAGCTTGGCTACCGTCCCAATGCCATGGCGCGGTTTCTACGGAGCAAGCGCAGCCATACCGTGGGCCTGATGTTCTTCGACGTCACCGATCCGTTTTGCACACCGGTACTTCGCGGCATTGAGAATGCGTTGTATCAATCTTCGTACGTGCCGATTTTTGCCGACGCGCACAATCAACGCAATCGTTTTGAGCGCTATTTGGAAATGCTCATGGAACACCACGTGGAAGGGTTGATCGTGGTGGCGAATTGGCTGGTGGTGGACATTCATCTGCTTGCGGACTTGAGCAAACGCAATATTCCGGCGGCCACGATCGGCTGGGAGCTGCCGGGCGACACGGTAAGCTCCGTGATGGTGGACAATGAAATTGGCGGGCGGATAGCGCTCGAACATCTGCACCAACTCGGCCATCGCAAGATCGCGTTCCTCCGCGGGCCAAAGATGATTATCGACAGCGCGCCGCGCTGGCGGGGCGTGCAAAAGTTTGCACACGCCGCGGGCATCGAGATCGATCCGGCGCTGGTGCTGCAACTGCCCGATTCGTTTGATCCCAATTCCGGGTTCGAAGGCGGCCACCGGCTGACCGAGGAATTGCTGCAAAAAAAGAAAAAGTTTACGGCGTTGATGGCTTTTGACGATTTGACGGCACTAGGAGCGATTCGCGCGCTGACGAAAGCAGGAGTCAAAGTGCCGGAGCACTGTTCCGTGACGGGTTTTGATGATGTGGCACTGTCGGCGCTGAGCGCGCCGTCGCTGACAACCGTGCGCCAGCCGCTGGAAGCAATGGGAACGTATGCCGTCAACGTCGTGATGGAAGGAATTAAAGCCGGGCTCGAAAAGCGCGAGTGGAATACCGTGCAACAGAAGATGAATCCGGAACTCGTGATTCGGGATTCGACACGCGCCGTTTCTCACGGAAGTTCGAACGATTGACGAGTCGTTCCCGGCCGCGAGGTTGGTGCGCTTCCCGGCGAGTGCCGGATCAGTTCGCGTTTCCGTCTCTCAAGACAGACAAGGGCAGCTTCATTGGACCTGCACTGGCGCGACATTAAACCCGTCGACAGCCAGGACGGGCTTCGACACGCCGAGGTCGCGCTTCCTCACATTAACGGTGACTTCGCGTTTTTCGCCGGGAAGCAGCGAAATATAGTTGTCATTCCAGAAGACGGGCAGAATTTCGGCGCCATCTTTGCCTTTGAGAAGGCGCAGGCGCACGAGGAAAGCGAGGCCGGAGCCGGTGTTTTCTATGGTGACGTGAGCTGTGGGTTCGGGGCCGGCATCGGAGTATTCCATGGAGGCTTTAACTTTTGCTTTCGGAAGATGCTGCAGGGCGTCAAAATCGGCGAATTGGGAAAGCGGAGTGTAATACCACTCGGACTTGGGGAAATTAGGGACATCGGGCTTTGTGGAAAGCCAATAGAAATTGCGGCTGATCAATTTGCCGGACGGAGAAAAAAGTTGAAGATTCAGAAAGTAGGTGGAAGTGATGCCTTCGGGCTCGGGGACTTTGAAGGTCCTGACGACGCCGTCGGCGTCGACATCCGCGAGAGCTTCCTGGGAGAAACGCTCTTTCATGGAGGTGTCGTACACTTTGGCGACGACTTTCAATTCCTTGAGAGGTTTTTGTTCGCCATTGACGATGGCGACGCTACGGTCGTCGTAAGAAAACTGGACGTGGACAAGTTCGAGGGCTTTTTTCGAGCCGAAATAGCCGCCCGCGGGACGGAGACTGTAATCGTAGAGATGCCAGATCAATCCCGGCCAAGCGTTGTTTAACATCCACTGAATGATGCCGGTGGATTTGAACTTGTTGCGGCCATAGGCTTCGAACATGGCGCGCTCGCCTTCGTAGGTCATGGCCTGAGACTTCCAGGCCATGTCGGAGACATCCTTTACCGTGCCATAGCGCTTTTCCAGAGCGTCGGTGAAGACGTGGATATTTTTGAATTCGCCGCCACCCGCGTGGTAATCCCAGAATTCGTTGATGGGCCAGAGCTTGTCCGATGGAAACATGGACTTCAATTCTTCGAGCGGAGGAACGGCAGGGCCAGGGCTGATTTCGGTAGTTAAAGCCGTAAGCGCCGCCGTACTTGTGTGTCAAGGAGCCAATAATTCGGGGAAACGTATTCGTACGGGCCGGACATTTTTACGCCGGTATTTCCCGTGGGCTCAGTCTTTTTCTCGGTCGCGGAGGAGATGACTGGCTTTGGCCCAATGGTCCTCTTTTTCGACTTCGAGATAAGCTTGCTCGCGATCGGGAGGCGGCGGATTGTCGCTGCCGTTCAGCCAGACGAGAACGCTGGGGTGGCTGCGCAGGCGAAGAATTTGATCGCGGAGAGAATCGACGGACACGCGCTTATTCTCGTCGCCCCACTTGCCCCACTTTTCCCAGGCATCGCAGCAGCACCATCCGGCCATGATGAGAATTCCGTCGCGATCGGCGCGCTCCATAAACGTTTCGTCTTCGAGCTTGCCTTCGAGGCGGATGGTATTGAGGCCCATCTCTTTCACGTAGCGGAATTCCGCTTCGCGGCGCGACTGATTGATGCGTAGCATCATGTCCGGCGCCCAGCCGCCGCCACGCACGAGCACGGGTTTACCGTTGACTTTGAACAGGCGGTAGCCTTCCGGAGTGAGTTCGGAATCGGTTTGCACGATGCCGAATTCAATTGTTTGTTTATCGCTTGCGGGGCCTTTCTCCGGAACAAATTCGAGAATTAGCTTGTGGAGATAAGGTTCGCCCATCTGATAGGGCCACCAGAGGCGGGGATTCTTCACGTTGAGCGAGGCGGACTCTTCCGGAGTAATCGCAATGGCGCGGTCTTCACCTGCGTTCAACTCGATGTTCTGCGAGAATTCAATCGGCGTGGCGGCGCCGAGAATTGTCCCGCGCAACGTTCCTTTCACAGGTTCAGTCGAGGCGTTCTCGAGTTCGGCGCGTACCGTCAGATGGGCTTTGTCTTTTGCCGGCAGATCCAATTTCGTTTCCACTTCGGGATGCCGCACGGCAACTGGGCCGCTCGCGGAGAGCACCACTTCCTGCCAGAGGCCCATGTCTTTATCGGGAGGCGTCGGATTCCAATCGACCCAGGTAATACCCAGCTCATTCGCATGAGGAGCGGAGACTTCTATGGCCACCACATTTTTTGCACCCGCTTTGACGAAGTGCGTCACATCAAACTCGTAGCGGCGAAATGCGCCGACGACCTGGTCCGAGCCGGCAACCCTCTTCCCGTTGATCCAGATGTCCGCGCGGTAATTGATGCCTCGAAACGCGAGCCAAACCGTTTTCCCGCGGAATTGGGCGGGGACTTCGAACTCTTTGCGGTACCACCAGGGGACTGCGAAAGGACTATCCGCTGGCATTTCCTGGTTGGCGAACTCCGATCCGATCGGATAGGAAACGCCAGGGACGGAGCGCAAGTTCATGCCGAAGTAGGGATTCTTGTACACGCCGTTCTCTACAAGGACGGCGAAGACTGTGTTCGGAGCTGAAGTTTTGTACCAACCCGAGGCATCGAAGCCGACCACGGAAACGGCTTCCGCGCCAGCGCTCACCTTGGCGGAGGATTGCACGCGCCAGCCTTCACGGAGAGTGATATCGCCGTCCGCGAGTGCGACTGGCGAAGCGATCGATGCGGCGGCAAGGAGCGCCGCGGCGAAGCTCATAGCAACCAGGAGGTTCCTGACCTGCCCAGCGGCCAACGAAGCCGATCGCAAAAGGAAATTCGCTTTCTTGCCATACGCATTCATGATGAGCTCCCCGTGGCAACGCTGGCCGCTGTCGCATTTAAACCGATTCAATATTGCAAATAGTCTCTGCCCAGCGGGGCGGCGCAGCCGACCGCTAGTTTAGCCTGAGCGGGAGAAAAGAGACAAGTGCGATCCAAAAAAGAAAAGGCGCGAACCTTGCGGCACGCGCCTGATTCAATCTAGATTGCCGGGCCTGCGTTAAATTATTGCCCTGGCGGCAAGTATACTGCCGAGGGCGTCATGATCTGCACATTGGGAACCTCGGTAACCGTGCGCACAGTCTCGAACTTTCCCTTTTTTCCCCCGTCGCCGACAAAGGTGAGCAGATACTGGTTGTCGAGATGCCTCTGGATTTCGTCGAAATAGGGCTTCAAGGTAACCGGCATGTCGAGGCCAAGATAATAGGCTTCGGCACCGGTTTCTTCCGAAAGCCGGCTTAGGTTCGATTGCGCGTTGAAAGCGCGGAACGGCCGTCGGCCAATGTGTCCCGCATCCGGAACGTAGATCGACCAAATATTGATGTTCTTCTTTTGGGCCTGCTCGACAGTTGTATCGAGATCCGGATCGATGGGATCAAACCCACCGCGGAAATAATCAATGCCCGAAGAGAACAACATGATGGACTTGCGCTCCATTGAATCCGGCCAACGCTTGATCCAATCCTGAAGCGCGAGATATGGACTGGTGAATGCGCCGGCGTTGCCCAACGGCAAGCGCAGTGTCTTGGCTGCAAGAGCGTGATCCTTGGTGAAATCCTGCGCCACCATGGCGGAACCGTTCCTTGCGTAGGCCACGGCGATGTAGGTGCTCTCCGGCTGGGCCATGATGAAGGCCCGTAAATCACTCCATTGGTTAGCGACGGAGCTCTCGAGCGAATCGTCGATCAGCAGCGCGAGATAAAGCGTTTCTCCGCGCTTCCAATCCGCCACTTGCACGCGCTCTTTGCCTCGATAGAGCTGCACATCATCCTTTTTGATTGCGGGCGGCTGTGTATCTTTGTTGTCCACCGCCGTAACGGTCATCGTAACCGCGGTGGAGCCCGCTTCCGCTGCCTTCGCAGCGAGCGGCATGACGGTGGCTAGAGCCATGGCGGCCAACAACAGGCTCCCTTTCCATTGTAGGTTTCTGTTCATGAAGGTAATCCTCTCAGTGCTTTCTCATCCCAATGAATTAGATGCGCTCCACGATAAAAGTGTATACGGTGCCCGCGAAACAGTTGGTTTCCGTCGTAGAATGCAACGCGGCTGGAGAGGGCCGAACTCGTGAAAAGCTATATCGGGGCGATCGACCAGGGCACAACGAGTACGCGCTTCATGGTGTTTGATAAGGCGGCACGGGTCGTTGCGGTCGGCGCAGAAAGAGCACGAGCAGATATTCCCGAGGCCGGGATGGGTGGAGCACGACGCACTGGAAATCATGCGGCGGACGGAGGAAGTGATCGTCGAGGCGCTCGATCAAAGAGGATTGCGCCCTTCGGACTTGGCCGCCATCGGGATAACCAACCAGCGCGAGACTGCGGTCGTGTGGGAACGCCGAACTGGCCAGCCCATCGCAAACGCCATCGTTTGGCAAGACACGCGGGTGTCGGATGATGTGGGCCTATTTGCGAGCAACGGCGGACAAAACCGCTTTCGTGCGCAAACTGGTTTACCGCTGAGCACGTACTTCAGCAGCCTGAAGCTGCGCTGGCTCCTGAAAAATATTCCGGAGGCGAGCGCGAAGGCGGCCAGCCGGGGATCTGCTGTTCGGAAATATCGATACCTTTCTGGTGTGGAATTTGACGGGCGGGCCAAACGGGGGCGTCCACGTCACCGATGTGACCAACGCAAGCCGGACGCAACTGCTGAATCTGAAAACTCTCGATTGGGACGATGAGTTGCTCGCGGCGTTCGAGATACCCCGGACGATGCTGCCGCAAGTGCGGTCAAGCAGCGAAACGTACGGCGCGGCAACACTTCCGGCCATTGCTGGCGTTGAGGTCGCGGGCATTCTCGGCGATCAACAGGCTGCACTGGTCGGGCAGGCATGTTTCCGTCCGGGCGAGGTGAAAAATACTTACGGGACAGGTTGTTTTCTCTTGATGAATACTGGCGAGCGCGCCGTTCCATCGAACTTCGGCTTGCTGACGACAGTCGCATATAAATTTGGCGGTGCGCCGGCGTGCTACGCGTTGGAGGGCGGCGTAGCGATCGCGGGGGCGCTGGTGCAATGGCTCCGCGACAATCTCGGAATGATTGAAAAAAGCGCGGACATCGAAACGCTGGCGCGCACGGTGAAAGATAACGGTGGCATTTACTTCGTCCCGGCGTTTTCCGGGCTGTATGCGCCTTACTGGAAGGAAAATGCGCGAGGCGTTATCGCCGGTTTGACGCGGTATGCGAATAAAGGGCATTTGGCGAGGGCGGTCCTGGAAGCCACGGCGTTTCAGACCCGCGAAGTGGTAGAAGCGATGGAGAAAGATTCGGGGATCGCGCTGTCTTCGCTGCGCGTGGACGGCGGAATGGTTCTGAATGAATTATTGATGCAGTTTCAAGCGGACATTTTGAATCGCGAAGTCGTGCGCCCTGTTATTCAGGAGACAACCGCGCTTGGCGCGGCTTATGCCGCGGGCTTGGCAACCAAGTTTTTCTCGGGGCTCGACGAGCTGCGCGCCAATTGGGCCGTGGACCAAACGTGGACCCCGCATTTTGAGGAAGTAGAACGCGAAGAACTGTACAAGCAGTGGAAAAAAGCGGTCACACGGTCGTTCGAGTGGATTGATTCTTGAAGTGCGACTCTGAAAATGACGCCGGCCTTTTTGCCAACGGAGGAGATTGCTGAATGACGTCCCCATTCTTGGGCGAGTTTTTAGGCACGATGATACTGGTGCTGCTCGGCGATGGAGTCGTCGCCGGAGTGGTGTTGAAACGCTCGAAAGCGGAAGACAGCGGATGGATAGTCATTACCGCGGGCTGGGCGCTGGCGGTGATGGCTGGCGTCTTCGTCTCGATTGCTTGCGGAAGCAGCGATGCACACTTGAATCCGGCGGTCACGCTGGGCTTCGCGGTGCGCGACACTAGCTTTGTGAAGCTCGCGCCTTATATGGCCGCGCAGCTCCTGGGCGCCCTCGCGGGCGCCACGTTGGTTTGGCTGCATTATTTGCCGCACTGGAAAGAAACGCCGGATACCGCCGGCAAGCTCGCATGCTTTTGCACCGCGCCTGCCATCCGCAGCTTTGCTGCTAATTTGCTGAGCGAAATTGTCGGCACGTTTGTCCTTGTTTTTGTGGTTGGCGCGATTTTTTCCAAGAGAGTGGCCGCCACGGGTCCTGCCCCCGGGTTAGGCGCCTATCTTGTAGGGAGCTTGGTGTGGGGCATCGGACTTTCGCTCGGCGGCACGACGGGGTATGCCATCAATCCCGCGCGCGATTTAGGCCCGCGCGTCGCGCACGCCATCCTGCCGATCGCCGGAAAAGGCGGCTCTGATTGGGGCTACGCCCCCATCCCGATCGTCGGTCCGCTGATCGGCGGGGCGCTGGCGGGATTGCTCCTCCGCATACTCGCCGTTTCCTGAAGCCCACTCGCAAGTACAAGTAACCGATTCCGCATGGCGGTCTCGGGCCTCGCCCGCACGGGTGCCACGCCTGCGTTAATCTGGAATGGAATGGGAACCATAACGCTAGCTCCGTCGCAGCAGAGCGCGCCGGCCCCGGCGCCGCCTTCGCCATCCCGCAGTCCATGGATCTATCGGCCATGGATTGATTTGACCGTCGGCTGCGGCGCGTGGTCCGCTCCGCTTTTGCTTGCGGGGGTGTATTTTGCCAATTCGTACGAGCGCGGCTGGAGCATAGCGTTTTATTTTCTTGCGTTGCTCTCGAACTATCCGCACTTCATGGCCACGGTCTATCGCGCGTATCACACGCGGGACGAGTTTGAAAAATACCGGATTTATACGGTTCATGTCGCGCTATTTCTCGTGCTGGCCGGAGTCGTCACACATCTGTGGTATGCAGTGCTTCCCTGGGTTTTCACGCTGTACATCTGCTGGAGTCCGTGGCACTACACCGGACAAAACTTCGGCCTGATGATGATGTTCGCTCGGCGCGCGGGAGTCTCACCCACGGAAAAGGAACGCAGGGCGCTCCGCCTTTCGTTTATCGCCTCCTACATTTTATTGATGCTGAGTTTCAACACGGGCGCGTCCGGCGATGCGCTGATTCTTTCGCTGGGGCTCCCAGCTAAATTCACGCTCCCCGCGCGAGGGGCTCTGGTGCTGTTTTTTGTCGGAGCCAGCGGATGGGCGCTTGTTTCACTGGCAAGGCGGAGCCATTTCCGCACGATTCTTCCTGTGCTTACTCTGACCGCCACGCAGTTCCTCTGGTTTCTCCTGCCTGCGGTGATCGAACTGCTCAGTGGCCGCGAAATTCCGCAGACTCGCTACAGCAGCGGCCTTCTCGCGGTATTGCACTCCACGCAGTATTTGTGGATTACTAGCTACTACCAGAAAAAAGAAGCCCGCGCGGCTGGGGATTCCCACTGGTCGTTCTCCGGCTATCTGTTGACGCTGATAGCAGGCGGGATCGCGCTTTTCATTCCTGGGCCGTGGATCGTTAGCCGCATTTTCCATGCTGATTTTGCAGCAAGCTTCTTGACCTTCACGGCGCTCGTCAACATTCATCATTTTATTTTGGATGGAGCGATCTGGAAATTACGCGATCCGCGGATCTCTTCGATGCTTCTGGATACGCAACAAAAAGCTGCTGCTGCCGGTACTGTAAAGCACAAAACATTTGCGACAGCCGCCGGATGGGTGACGGGACGAACACCTTCTGCGCGCGCATTGCGGATTACAGTGGTGGTGGTGCTCTTTGCCTGGGCGGGAGTGGACCAGCTTCGCTTTTGGTGGTCCGGCGAAGCAAATAGTCTTCCGGCGCTGCAGCGGGCCGCGGAATTGAATCCAGACGACAGCGCAGTCCAAGTGCGGCTCGCTCACGCCGAACAGATCGCGGGCCAACACAATGCCGCGCTCGCCGCTATGCAACGGGCCGCCGCCGTCAATCCCGCAAGCCTTGCGCTGCAGGAATCCTATGGCCGGAGCCTGATTGAGGCCGCGAGATACGCGGATGCCAATACGCAGTTCCATAAAATTCTTGCGCGCTGGCCGCGCAACGCGGACGCTCTGGTCGATTCGGGAATGCTGGCTCATCTTCTTGGACAAGACGAAGAAGCGGCCGACGACTGGCAACGCGCGGTCGATGCCGACCCCGGGCAATTGAACGCGCAACTCTATCTCGCGCAAGCTCTCGATCAGCAGGGAGAATCGCAGGCGGCGGCGCGGCACTATCGCGTCTACCTGGAAATCATTGCGGCGCGCCACGAAAAAAATCCCGCCGACACTGCGCCGGTGCTTGCCGCGCTTATAAAAGTTGCCGACGCCGATGCTGCAATCAATCACACAGGGGACGCTTCGAAAGGCTACGCAGCGGCCGCAGGTTTTGCGCAGAAGGCCGACGAGAGAGCACTCGAAAGCCTGGCTTTAGTTCATCTCGCCGACTTGCAGGAGAAGCAAGCGGACATCGGCAGCGCGGCGCAATCCTATCAGAACGCGCTGCACCTTGACGCGGGGCTTTCTGATGCGCGCAGCACGGCGTCCGACTGGTTCAACTACGCCCAGTTCCTGCGCAAGCAAAAACAGCCCGAACGCTATGTATTCGCCTGCTTATTGCACGCTGAAGATGTTTTGCGGAAGACAACCGGAAAGGAACTCGATGTTGTATCTCAGGCGCGCAAGGAAAGCGAAGCTCGCCTGGGACCGGAAGCTGCCGCTGTCCGGCGCAACTTGGATCCAATCGTTACAGAGACTCTGAGCTTGCAGGTTTCCTCCCTGGCTGCGAAAAAATAAGCAGCCATCTAAGATCACATCCAACTACTCACGACTCTGACTTCCGTCATTTCCGCCCCGCTGAATTGTCTGAAGTTTTGTTTGCGGCCTGCGCTCGGCATTTCCACACATTACTTTTTTTGGCCGTAATACGCGCCGCTGCCATGCTTGCGCAGGAAGTGCTTTTCGTGAAGATGCTTTGAGATCGGGCGGACCCTAGGATTTGTGTTGATCGTCTGAAAGGCCATCGCCGCAATTTCTTCCAAAATGACGGCGATGTGCGCCGCTTCCGAAGGCGATTTTCCCCAGCAGAACGGCGCATGCCCGGCAACGAGCACCGCCGGCACCTGCAGCGGATCGAGCTTTTTGAAACGCCTCACGATGGCGTGGCCGGTGTTTTCTTCATAGTCCGACCGAATTTCAGCGGGGGTCAGCGGCTTCGTCACCGGAACTGGGCCGCGGAAGTAGTCGGCATGAGTCGTCCCGAAACAGGGAATTTCTTTTTGCGCCTGCGCCCACGCCGTTGCGGCCGAAGAATGCGTGTGCGCGATGCCACCAATGCCTTTGAATGCCCGGTAAAGAATCAAGTGCGTGGGAAGATCGGAAGAAGGGTGCAACGATCCTTCCACGATTTTCCCCTCCAAGTCGACGATGACTAAGTCCGCGGGCTTCATCGTTTCGTACGGCACGCCGCTGGGCTTGATCGCCACCAGCCCTTCCTCGCGCGAAATACCACTGGCGTTTCCAAACGTGTACAGAACCAGCCCGCGCCGCACGAGCTCCAAATTTGCGTCCAGCACTTCCTCGCGCAATTCTTTCAGGATCATCCGTTGCCTCGCGATGCGGCGGCAATTCGCCGCAGTGTTGGAAGTATGCGCCCGACGGGAATCGCAGGCGAGTCCGGCTTGCCAAATCCAAAATACAATTCGCGATAGAACCCGTACAACTCTTCATACACGCGCGTAGATTCAGGATCGGGCTCGACGATACGATGCGCCGGGCACAGCGCGCGCTGGGCTTCCTCGATGGAACCGTGTGCGCCGGCCGCCAACGAAGCAAAAATGGCCGATCCCAGGCTCGTCACGTCCGACTTCGGAATGAGCACAGGCTTGTTCAAGACGTTGGCGTAAATCTGATTGAGCACGTTGTTTTTCTGCGGAATGCCGCCGCCGTTGATCACGCGGTCGATGGGCACTCCATACTTTTCCATGCGCTCAAAAATGACGCGAGTGTGAAATGCCGTGCCCTCGATCGCGGCGAAGAGTTCATCCTGCGGAGCGTGCGTGAGATTCCATCCCAGGGTGATTCCGCCAAGCTCTGGATTCACGAGCACGGTGCGGTCGCCATTATCCCAAGTCATCCGCAGTAAGCCTGTTTGTCCGGCTTTGTAAGTCTCCAATCCCGCTGAAAGCGCAGCTACGGTTGATCCGGCGCGCCGCGCGATGGCCTCAAAAATATCTCCGGTGGCCGAGAGTCCCGCCTCCACGCCGGTTTTTTTCGGATGCACCGAGCCGGGAACCACTCCGCAAACCCCGGGAATCAGCCGTGCGTCGTCGCTCATGGCAATGATGCACGTCGACGTTCCGACGACGTTCACGACGTCGCCCGTGCGAGCGCCCCCGCCCACGGCATCCCAGTGCGCATCGAACGCGCCAACGGGGATCGGAATCCCCGCGCGGAGGCCTAGCTTCGCAGCCCACTCCGGTGCCAGCCCGCCTGCGATGTGATCGCTCGTCGCGTAACGGCCGCCAAGTTTGGCACGCACTCCCTTTAGCAGTGGATCGACAGCCACAAGAAAATCTTCCGGCGGCAATCCGCCAAGCGCTTCGTTCCACATCCATTTGTGGCCCATGGCGCAGACTGAGCGCGGCGCCTGCGCCGGATCGGTGATGCCGCAAAGTACTGCCGCGGCCATGTCGCAGTGTTCGAACGCCGTGACAAAGCGCTCTCGCTTTTCCGGATTGTGGCGTAGCCAGTGAAGTAATTTCGAAAAGCCCCATTCCGAAGAATAGACTCCGCCGCACCATTCGATCACTTCGAGTTTCTGGCGGTGCGCCGTCTCCGTAATCAGCGCGGCTTCCCGCCACGCGCGATGGTCGCACCACAAGTAGTAGTCGTTGAGCGGCTCGAGGTTTTCGCTGACAGGAATTACGCTCGAGCCCGTCGTATCAATGGCCAAAGCAGCGATCTGGTCGCCACGGACATTCGCTGAAGAGACGGCCTTTTGCATGGCGTCCGCCAGCGCGCGCATGTGATCGGCGTGGCTCTGCGTGGCATAGTCTGGATCGTCCTTCTTGCGATGCAGAGGAAACTCGGCCACGCCGGAGCCTAATCGTCCGCGATCGGTGTCCACAATGGTGACGCGCACACTGAGCGTGCCGAAATCTACGCCTGCAACAATCGCCATCGAGCCCTTCCAAACATCGAGCGGTTTGCGGACTGCTTACGCGCCGCGCGGAACCGATGCTGCCGTGAATTCGCACTTTGAACGCAAATCAGGCGCAGCGTGAACACGCAGAATAAGGAGTATCCCCCAGAAAAGGCAAGCAGTCTCTGCCACGGGGAAGTTGGTCCCGCAGGCATCGCTTTTGCTATAGCTGTGGCGATCGGTGCGGAAAAAGAAAACGTGCGGGAGAAGCGTGTGGTTAGCTACAGGGTGGTTAACTAAGGTGAACGACCAGATTAAAGTGGTCGGGGCGAAAGGATTTGAACCTTCGACCTCCTGGTCCCGAACCAGGCGCGCTAGCCAGGCTGCGCTACGCCCCGAATCTTGTTGCAAGCTAAACAACAGTTTACGCGGGATTCGCAGCATCTGCAACCGCTACCCCGCGAACGCTTTCCCTCCACCAAAAACAAAACCGCCGGAAAGCGTGCGCTCTCCGGCGGCTTCTTGAATGCGGCTGAGCGGCCTTAGAACTCGTAGCGCAATGCGAACTCCATCACGCGAGGCTTCGTTGAGAGCCGCGTGAAATCGCCAAACGTCGAGCCATACACGTCGAGCGAACCGTTGATGCTCAGAGGATCGAAGCGCTTGGAATTCGTCACGTTGTAAACGCCCCAACGCAACTGGAGGCTCTGCCCCTCAGACCACGGCATCTTCCAGCGTTTCGCAAGATCCATGTCCACGGTGAAGAAACCTGGGCCGCGCAAATTGTTGCGCTGTCCTGCTTCTCCCGGCAACGGTTCGCGGAACGAATTCGCTGCGGCGGCAAGGCTTGAAAAGATGTTGACGGCACCTTCATTGTTCGGGTCGTAGAACGTGCCGGTTCTAACTGCGCCGGTCTTGATCCCGTTGCCCGACAGGTCCCAATTCGTGGGCCACTGGTATCCATTGCCCACGCTGAACGGGAAGCCGCTTGTCCAGCGGCCAAGCCCCGAAAGCTGCCAGCCGCCAATGACGGCGTCCAGAGCCCTATTCGCATTTCGCCCGACGAACCGGTTCCGCCCGAACGGCAGATCCACGATCCAGTTTGCCGTGATCTGATGGGTGGCGTCGAAGTCGGACACTCCGCGGAACTGGTACGGGCTCCAAGCGTTTTGTATCTGGGATCCCGTTCCGCCAATCGTGCCCACTCGCTCCGCGTCCGAAGAAAGGTCAATCGATTTGGAAAACGTGTAGTTGAAGTCGAATTGCACGCCATGAGACATCTTGTGCTTCAGGTCCGCCTGCAGGGCGTTGTAATTCGATGTGCCCATCGTCCTCCAAACATACAACGTTGCGTATTGCGGGTTGTAAAAAGTATATTGCCCACCCACTGGGAGGTAGGAATTGCCGGAAGTCCCAGTGAGTCCGTAATAGTCGAGGACAAGCAACCCTGTCGTCTCATTCAGGTTGTTTCCGCAGAAGAGGTCATAGGCGGCCACGACCGCGCTGGTCGTAGCAACATTTCCGCAGCTGCCCGTTGCGTAAGAGTCCCCGCTTGCCAAAGGAGATATGACATCCGCCCAATACTTGGCCACGTTGGCCGGAACCATCGATGCGTTGAAGTTGTCGGTCGAGAGCCCAGTTCTGTATATTTTTGCTAGCGCGGTCACGGCGGTAAAGTAATCCACTCCGGTCTTCGGGTCTTTAAAATCTAGCGGAGTAGCTGGGTCTAACTGTGTCAAGAGGCGGTGGGCCAGCCTGCCTACATAAGCAACTTCCAGGCTGAATCCGCCACTTAGTTCGCGAGCGACTGAGAGATCAATTGTGTAGGCATAAGGCGTCTTGAGATTGGAGTCGATACTGTGGGCAATCGCAAAATTTCCTGCGGGGTATGTCTGCGGGAAAACCGCCGGCGGAGCCTGCAGAAAGATCTGGTTGCCGTTGAGATCCGTTGTGGGAATTGTATTGACACTCGTAAGGCGGGGGGAGTTATACGGCGACAAGAATCCAGCTGGATTCGATAGCTGGGTGGAAAGCCCGAACGAACCGTTCTGGCTGAAGTCATCTGCTATGCCCTGTCCAAACCGATCGTAAACCATTCCGAATCCGGCGCGGATTGCGGTGTTGCCTTCTCCGAGGACGCTGTGGAACAATCCGCTGGTTGGCCTTGGCGACCACGCCAACGCGACGCGCGGACCAAAGTCTTTCTTATCCCAATTGTAGTAGCCGGGCTTCCCGTTCGCCGGACCCGACCAGTCAAACGCTATGGGCGGATCATTGTTGGAGGGTATCCCATTGTTTGCCTCATTCGCCCGAAGATGGTACCAGGCGTCAAGACTGGTTGTGGGGGATACTTGGAGCTTGTTAACCTCCCAAGGCGGAGAGAACAGCGACCACCTCAGTCCCACAGTCGCCGTGAACGTCGGAGTTACCTTCCAGGTGTCCTGGCCATAGAATTCATAGCCGTCGATCCCGTAGTCCCGGCGAAGCGCCGCCCCCTCGGGAAGCGCGCTTCCGTCGCGATTGAAATTATATTGTGCGTCCACCTCCGTGATCATTCCCATGAGCGCCTGCAACGGGAAATCATAAGAATTAGCAAAGTTGGCATCCGCAAACGGGGCTCCATTGGGTGTGCAAGAGCTCGGGCTCGAATTCGCACAGGTATACGCGGGATTCAGCGGCGACTTCTTCTGGGCATACCCGGAAAGTGTTGTCCACGAGGCGTTGGCGCTGCCGTCGCTGAATGACGCTTGGTAGCTCACGCTCGGCGTCCTGATAATCGCGATCTGCGTTCCAAACTGCCAGGTATGTTTGCCGTGAATCCATGAGACGTCATCCGAGAAGCTGTGGATGGGCCGCTGGAAGCTATGGGTACGCGTCACCGCGCCCGTCTGGTCATTGAGACCGCGGAAGTAATTCCAGTCTTGGTTTGAGTTGCCGATGATTCCGACACTTTCCCTAATGAACCCGTACCGGAAATTGTTCACCAGCGTGCTGGTCAGGACCCCGCTATAGTTGACGATCAGGCCCTTGTTGTAACTTACCGTTGTTTCCGAGGGCGTCTCGCCGGGCAGGAACGGCGTGCCGGCGCTGCTCAGGTTCTCCAAAGCTCCAGTCAACGACAATCGATGCCTGGCATCCCGAGTGATATTGTAGTCCAGCTTGGAAATGTATACGTTCTCTGTGAGGGAAATTGGAGCGCTGAAGTTGAAGCAGCTGTAGTTAAAGCCGTCTCCCGCGTTGTTGCAATTGGGAGATGGAAAGGTGTTGAGATAATTCAACATCACCGTGCTTGGACCAACATGTAAGGGATCCATTTGCTTGATCTGCTGCGGCGAAACCGCAGAATAAGCGAGGATCGTTCCATCGGAAAGTGTGACAGGCGTGGGAATCGTATATGACTTCCCGCTCAAGCCAGCCACCGAGCCACCGGGGCAGTCGGTCGCGACCGTCGAGCTAGTGTGGTCGCACTGATAAAAGATCACCCCATCCCTCATAGCCAAGGAGGGAACGGCGTTCGTCTCGCTCGTCGCCTCCGCCCTGCGAGTTCCCTCGTAGTTCGCAAAGAAATACATCCGGTCCTTCTTGATTGGCCCTCCCAGCGATCCACCGAATATGTTGCGGATTAGCTTCGGGGCCTTGTTGCAGGAGGGATCGGTCAGAGGAGTGCCGTTGTTCAGGCAATTCTGGATTTCGCCGTTCTTCACAAAAAAGTCATTGGCGCTCGTATAAGTATTCCGATTGTATTCGTACGCGGAGCCATGAAGTTTGTTGGTGCCGCTCTTGGTCACCATCGCTACCTGCCCGCCGGATGTACTCCCCTGATCGGCGTTGTAATTCGAAGTAGTGACTCGAAACTCTTGAACCGAATCCAAAGTCACGGGAAGTACAGACGTGAAAGCGTGCCCGCCTTCATCATTCACCTGTACGCCGTCAACCGTTACGTTGCTCTGGTCGCTTCGCGCGCCATTCACCGCCCCTTTTCGGGTATCGAAGCTGGGATCGTCATCGCGGTTGTTCGGGAAAGCCACACCAGGCTGTAAGCTAAGAAGGTCGGGCACGTTGCGTCCTTCCAGGGGCAATTCTTTCACCTGGTTCTCGTTGAAGGCATTTCCAAGCGAAGCGTCCGTCGTGTTGAGCGTGGCTGCTTCCGCTGAGACCTCCACGGTTTCCGTCGCGGCCCCCACATCCAGCGTGACGTTCTGCGTGGATGGCAGATTTACCAGCAGTTGCAAATTCTTCTGCTCAAACTTGCGAAAGCCAGCGAGTTCCACGGTGAGCGCATAGGTGCCAGGTGGCAGCGCAAGAAACTGGTACTCGCCCGCGTTATTCGTTGCCGTCTCGCGCTTCAACCCCTGACTGATGTTTGTAAGCGTCACAGCGGCATTCGCAACTATCGCGCCACTCCTATCGCTTACCACACCACGCAATGACGTGGTTCCGGTTTGCGCCCAGCCACACGTAACGGCAAAAAGAAATCCTACACAAGCGATCAAAACATTGCGCTTAACTAAATCCCACCTCATGGACTGCTCCTTTCGCGCACCATAACCAAGATTTGCGTTGAACGCTGGTAGGCAGCACCAGCCCACATAAGTACAAAGCAGCGCTTTGCCGGGTCCTCACCTGGAAAAAACTACGCTAGACCCTGGACAGCTTTCCCCACTATCAAACGAGCCAAACTTTGACCTAGCTTTTAGGCCAATTCGACGGTCCCTGTCAAGGAAAGATCTTCTAATTTCTTTATCAACTCTGACTTATACAATTTTTGGATTCTTGAAAATAGCACTCAGGTGGGAACCGCTCTGCCCTTGCAACAAACAAAACTCACACCCCGCCATGCACAAACGGTTTTATCCAAGTTTCAGCAGCCTGGCTACCGTAACAGCCGGAATCCCGCGAATGGCTCCCAGGATCGAGTCCGAAACCTCCCCATCCAGCCGCACCAGCGACACCGCCTCCGCACCCTTGGCAGCCTCGCGCCGCCCCAGCGCAAACGTCGCGATATTCACGCCCATATTGCCCAGCGTCGAGCCCACTTGCCCAATCACGCCGGGCTCGTCGCGGTTCCGCAGATAGAGCATGGTCCCGGCAAGCTCGGCTTCTACCGGGATGCCATCAATCAGCAGCACGCGCGGCGACCCATCATGCAAAACTGTGCCTTCGGCGGAAAAGCCGCGCACCTGGCCCTCTTTTTCCGGCAAGGCAGCCACTTCCAGCGTGTTAGGAAATCCGCGCTCCCGCCGCCGCGTCTCTTCCTCGACCGAAAGCCCTCGCGCCGCGGCTACGGCGGGGGCATTCACCACGTTCACTTTTTCGTCCAGCACCGCGTTCAGCATTCCAGCCAGCACCGCGCTCCGCAAAAGGTGCGTCCCCACCTCCGCCACTTCGCCAGCATAGCGAATCCGTATGCGCGCCGGCCTCACAGCCACCGCCTGCGATACCAGCGAACCCAAACGCTCGGCCAGCGCCAAATACGGCCGTACTCGCCGGTATTGATCGGCCGAAAGCGCCGGCAAATTCACCGCGTTTCGAATCAACCCATCCGCCAGATAATCCTTGATTTGCACGGCCACCTGCGTGCCCACTTCTTCCTGCGCCTCGGTCGTAGAGCCTGCGACGTGCGGCGTCGCAATCACGTTTTGCATCGCCAGCAACGGCGAATCCTTTGGCGGCTCGTGCACGAAAACGTCCAGCGCCGCTCCAGCCAGCTTCCCGCTTTTCAACGCCTCCGCCAGCGCACCCTCATTGATCAGTTCGCCGCGCGCCGCATTGATGAAGCGCGCGCCTTTTTTCATCTTCCGAATTGTCTCCGCGTTGATCAGATTTTGGGTCGCCGGGCCCAGCGCCGTATGCAGCGAGACGAAATCGCTTTCCGCCAACAATTTTTCTAGCGGCACAAGCTCCACCTGCACCTCCTTTGCGGCCGCTTCGCTGATGTATGGGTCATACCCCAGCACGCGCATGTCAAACGCATCTGCGCGGATCGCCACCTCGCTCCCGATCCTGCCCAGTCCCATCAATCCCAGAGTTTTCCCACGCACTTCGGCGCCCGACGACGACTTCTCCCACTTTCCTTCCCGCATCGCGGCGTCAAACCGCGGAATCTGCCGCACCAGCGACAGCAGCAGCGCAATCGTTGTTCGGCCACGCTCACCGCGTTCCCTCCCGGCGTGCTCATCACCAGCATGCCGCGTTTCGTGGCCTCGTCCAGATCGATATTGTCCACGCCCACGCCTGCGCGACCCACGGCGCGAAATGCGGCGCCTTGTCCATCAATTCCGCCGTAACTCTCGTGGCGCTCCTCACGATCAAGGCTTCCGCGTCCGCCATTTCGCCTTCAGCGACTCCTTCGTCGTCTGCACGATGTTCCAGCCCGTCTTTTTCAACAGTTCTACGCCGCGTTCGCTGATCTTGTCTGCAACGATAACTTTCATGGCTCCTCATTTTGGGTTATTTTCCCCGCGCCCTGGTGGGCTAAACTCCGCCGAAACTAAACATTACTGTGCGAGCCACCCGGACCTGTCAATCCGTGCTTGCCTCTCTTCTCTGCGATCCCGTGTCCTCCGCGAACGCGCCTGCCCCGACCGGCTCGGGCTTATTCCTTCCTCTTTCTTCTGTTATATTCAAAAAGGAGATGACTCTTTCCGAGAGATTCAGAAAGACATCGTCGCCATGCGCGCCAAGGAAGAGCTTCGGCTCAGCGTCTTGCGCAGGTGTAAATCCGCCATCCAATTGAAGGAAATGGAGAAAATCCGCCCGCTCGACGAGCCCGAATCGATCCAATTCCTGCAAACCCTCGTCAAGCAGCGCAAAGAATCCATCGACCAGTTCGCCAAAGGTGGTCGCCAAGATCTCGTCGACAAGGAAACCAAGGAACTCCCTTTCCTCGAGGCTTATCTTCCCGCCGGCGCCTCGATGCCGACATGGACGACGCCATCGACAAAGCCATCGCCTACACTGGCGCCACTTCCCTGAAACAAATGGGCGCCGTCGTAAAAGCTGCAAAAATTTACTCTCCGGCAAAGCCGTCGACGGAAAAGCGCTCAGCGACCGTGTCCGCGCCCGCCTCTCCTGACCCTGCGTTCTCCATCGTCAATTATCCCGAAGCACTCAAGTGTTTCTACACTCCGCGCGAACCCACAAGCGTTTTCGGCCATGCTTCGGCATAGCCTCAGCCATCCCATGTTTGTCCTGTGTCTTGGTTTTTTCGCCAGATAGGAGGCGCAGGCACGATGATTGCCCGCTTGGCCTGGTTTGCACCAGTCACGAGTCACCATTCACTCGCCACTTCACTTCCTGAGCTTCGGCATTCAATCTAGTGGGAAGCTGGCGTTAGAACAGCCGTGTTCCGCTCGTCGCTGGCGATAATTCGGTAGAGTTTCTTCAGTTCTTCACCTTGGCAAGAGGCACGCTGGGGTCTTTTACTTCAAACTTCCGGGTGTATCGCAAAACGTTTCCCTTAATTTCCGATTCGCTGTGGTAGCTTGCGAATCCGTAATCCACTTCGACGGGCGGCGGCAGATCGTCGACTTGGTAGCCCGCGGGCAGTGTAATTTCGAAAGTATCCGAATCGAGCGACGGCCCCTCGAACTCCACGGGAAACTTTCTCGGTTCCTTCGTTTCCAGCAATCCGCTGGACTTGATTCCTACCACACGCGGCCTTACTAACAGCAGGTTCCCCGCCAGCTTGGCGTAATCCTGTGCGACCAACGAATAGTCGTACACGAACGGTTGGTCGTTAAGCTGCAGATTCGACACCGTTGCTTTGGTGATCTGGTAATTTGCCAGCGACCCAGACAACAGGCTCTCAATGGGTTTGATCTTATCCTTGCTTGTGGGCGCGGAGCGCATCGCGTACCTTTGAGCGGCCCCGCGATCTCCCATCCGGATCTCCGTCACCTCTCCCGTAAGCGTGCCCGCCGGCGTGAGTGTCAATTTTCCAACCCGCCGGATTCCGTTCATCGCCGCCGGCAGCTCCGGCAGCTCGATCAACTCGCCTCCACCGTCC
>CAVWDX010000009.1:0-6929 GCA_963753745.1 uncultured Acidobacteriota bacterium | reverse complement strand
AGCCTCATGCATGTCGGCTAGCCATTTTTGCTTAACGAGAACACGCAACAGCAAGTCGTCAGGTGTGAACTGCCGGATTGCTACAGGTGGTGGGTGGTTGCCTACTTCTCCGTCAGCCAAGCGAGCCTTCCTGCGAGGTGCTGCACGTCTAGTTGCTCGACCGCGTGTTGTATGTCGGACTCAAAGTAAATATAGCTTCGCAATTGAGCATTGGCCCCGAAATTCGCGCGCACTTGTTTTGGTCCAAGGCGCCAGGCAAGCCTGATCCCCCCTACATCATCAGTCGTGACTGACGCTTCCGGAACAATTTCAGGTACGCTTTCGCGCAGCTTAATTTGTCCGTAGGCGGACTCCACGAGTGAGCGAGCGGCACTGTATGCATACTCACTAGGTTTAATCTCATCCTCGTGACCCGCAATTAGTCCATCAATTTCTGCAACAACCATGGACGAATTTCTGACAAAGGATGTAAGGGCATTGGCTCCTAGTTGTGTCATAGCTTCAGATATGGATTGTGGGGCTGCGAGCCGCGGCAGAGGTCCTATCGTCGTGCGGGCCATGGACATGGCGGCGCTCGGCTGTTCCAGGGACTGCTGGCTTCGAGCATGCGGACGAGAAGGGCGACGGCTAATAGCCGTCTCAGCTTCTCCATAGTATTCAAGTGAGAGGGGTTGTGCTGCCATAACCCTTAAACTCCTAACGTGATGAATTTGGGAGGCTCAACCCCAATTCCCCCAGAGCATTTGCGAAATAGGCCCGTCCTTCTCCCAGCAGTGAATCGTAATTCACTGGCCCCGTTTCAATTCCAATTGACAACCCGATGAACAAGGACCCTGGAATGTATTGGGACCTATCTAGCGTCAGCTGCGTGACCCATTTCTTCTCCGGGACTGAGTGATGGAATATAGCACCGGTGCCTAAGTCGAAGCCAGCCGATCTCAGTGGCTTCGGATTTGTGGCTTTTAGGAACTCGTCAACAGAGCCCTCCTTCAGAAACGAGTGGGAGAAGTACTGAATCTGGTGCGAGCTGAACAGAAAACCGGGCACGGCCTTACCCAACCAAATCGTTGAAGCCTCCAAGAACTTGGGTATTGCCTGAAATTCCTCCTCACTGAAGCCGGTAAAAGTAACTTCGATTTTCTCGAACGAGAACTTTAGTACGGTGCTTCCAACTTGGACTGTCAATACCGTATCCGCCGCACTCGGCAGGGCGCCAGCCAGCTTAAAGTTCTGTAGGTTCACTCTATAAGGGGACAGTGCATCATAAAGCTGACTGACAATTATCCCTCCCGCGCCCCAGAGTTCAAAAGTCGGACGCGCAAAATTACCCGTATACCCTAGGCTTTCGTGGCGGAGATCGAGAGTGGCTGGCATCAGGCGCACCAGGATACAACAACACAAGTATATACAACACTGTGTGGGGACGCCGAGATACTGTCTGAAGCCCTATGCTCAAATTGAGACTGGGTACCCGGGAATTCTTCTCTTAACGGTGAGACTCAGAACAGCGCGCTGGGCAGAGCGCCGAGCGTGGAGCCGAGCCCGGAGCCGAGAGAGGTGAAGAATCCGGGGCTGGGGCGCGAGGCGTTGGCGCGGACGTTAAGCAATTGAGACGGGATGCCGAGAGTGCGGCCGAGGAGGTTGGAGTCCACGCCATAGAGGCCGGAAAGGCCTTGCAGAGCCGACATCTGCCGCTGGAACGCCGTGTTGGTGAAGGCGAGCTGATTTTGCTGGGCCTGATTCCCTTCCGCGATTCCCTTTTGGCGAGCGAGTTCGTCAGTTAGATCGCTGAAGCCAGCGGAGTTGCCGGTGCGCGCGACGCGGTTTGCGGCGGATTGTTGCAGCGAATCGAAGGCGCTGGCGATCGCGCCCTGGGATTGCCCCGTGACGGCAGCTTTGTCGGCGGAGCTGAGGCCGGGATTGTTCAGAATGCTTTGGTACTGCGAATTGAGTTGATTGCCGGTCTGCTGCTGCTGATTGAGGAATTGCTGGTTCTGGGCGTTGATGTTGGCGAGCTGCTGATCGGTCAACTGCATGGTTTGCGTTTGTGCACGGCTCATAGGTGTCTCCCCGGAAATGAATGGTTGCAGTTGAATGAGGTTCAGGACGTAAAGGAGGTAAAGGAAAAGATTTCGGGCCGGAACTTGTTTACGTGACCACCGTGGATCGAGACTGTCTTGTCTCTGCTTCCTTTACTTCCTCTGCTTCCTTTACGTCGTTTACTTCCTTTCGTTCGCGCAGGCCAATCTTTTGCAGTACGGCGTCCACGAGTCGTCGCGCCGCCAGCCGAGGCGCTCGATGCGCTCGCCGAAGTTCCGCGAGATGGGCGGTGGCAGCCAGGCGTGGACGTCTTCGAGACCTCGCCGCCAGGCGTCGCGTTCGGTGGCGGCGTGAAGATGGAGCAGCCATTGCCAGCGTTCGCGCGGCGTACCTGCTTTCGGGTCGAGCAACAGGTAGGCTTCGGCCGTCAGACGCAGAAGCGCGGCGCCGATGATTTTTTCTTGCGGGACTGCGTTTTTTTCGCCTTCGCTTTCTTTGTCCGCGTCAGAGAGAATCAGTTTTGTTACGAAGAGCGGGTTGCTCAAATCCGGGAGCGGGTACTGAAAACCTTGTGCCGCGTGGATTGCGCGTAAAGCGTTGAGATCCGATTCCCTATATTCACGGACTTGCATCTTGGTGGCACAGGCTTCAGCCCGTGCTGGGAATTGTTTGTGATCACTGAAAATAAAAAACAAACAGGCTGAAGCCTGTTCCACTCAGAGCAAGACATTTGGCGCGTGATGCGCGAGCCGGGGTTGATGCCGAAACCGTTTCCGCCGCGAACTTGGCCGTTTGGAAGCACGCCGCTTCCACTGGAAGGCAGCGGAGCGGGGCCCGAAGAGCCGCCGCCCGCGACCGCCGTCGGAGGCGAGCCAAAGGTGATCGGTGCGGACGGCAGCGAGCCGACATATTGCGAATAGGCGCGCCAGTAGAGCGTTTGATTGCCCAGTTGTAGATACAAATTGCGCGACGCGCCCATGAAATAAACGCGTGGCGAATTGAAAGCAGGCGAGGTATCCGACTCGGCAAAATAAAAAAGACCCGGGCGCGCATTCGACGGATCGGTGATGGAGATGTCGAACCAGCCGCTGGATGCTTGCACGTTGATCGAGGCGACGGCGGTTGGCGCAGGAGCCGGCGTGCTGGGATCGACGCCGGCGCGCTGGCTTGTGGCGTTCACGGACGCGACAATTTTCGTGAGCGTCTCGTAGAGATACGGATCGCGATCCTTGATGGGTGCGAGTTGTGCAACAGTCAGCATGAAATCGATTCCGATTGCTCCTATAACTTGTACGCTAGTTAACAGAGGCGAAATCTGATGGCGCGCACCTTTTTGCAAAGTCGCGTACTACGCCGAACTCTCTGGCCGCTTGCTGGGTGCCTGTTTTTCTCAACCGTGTATCCATCGGCGATCCGGAGTCAATCGGCAAACACCTCATCGGCACAATCCGGGGGCCCGAACTCGGACGAAGCGGGAAAGGCTGCTGCTAGAAAAAAGAAGTTCGAGGAAGATAAAAAGCGTCTTGAAAATAGCGAAGGCCAGCACACACCTGCACCAGACGATCCGCAGCAAACGCTTTTGCTTTCTCCGATTCTCGTGAACATGCTGGTCCACGACACACAAAGATTTAGCCTTTTCGACGTGGACGGGCATAACCTGACCGCCAAGGCCGCGTGGACCCTCAGCAATTCCTATGTCGCCGATCTGACGACGGATGGCGTGCCCACGATCACCGCAAAAAGTACAGGAACGGTGACCGTGCGTGCGCGCGTTGGGGCGCTTTCCTCGGAAGCTTCGGTGACCGTACATCCGGGCGATAGACTGCCGGTCGGCACGATTCGCTGGCAAGCGCCAGCGGTGCCTGGCCACAAAACTACGCAAATCATTCAGGCAGTTCCTCACTAATTCACACCGCGGACGGGGGACCAGGGATCGATCCGGAGCGACGGGGTGAATTTTTGGAGCTTGAACCATGCGCCGGGTTGATTGGTGCTCACTTGAAATGCCACGCGCTCGCCCAGGATGTTGATGGGCAGCTCGAGATCTTTGAGGGATGGCGAGCTGAGCGGCAACGGTTGCTGGGCTTGCGAGGCGCTCTGGGAATCGGTGAAACTCGTGAGCGACAAGTTCCCTGCCCCCTCGACAAACATTGTTAGATAGCTGAAAAGTTTGCGGTGCGCGCCGAGATTGAGCGATTGCTCGACGGCGCGCTCGGGAAAATAGTGTGTGGTGTAGTAGCTATGAATGGCGCTGCCGTCGTCGGAAAGTTGCGAGTCGCTGAGCTGATAGACTTTGCCAGTTGCGCCACCGCCGCCCACGCCAGGCAATCCCCCGCCGATGGCGACAATGGCGGTGCCATCGGTGCGCTCGATCAATGCGCAGGAATTGGCAGCAATGCTCCAGGGCGACCATTTGCGAGCCATGTCCGTGGCGGCTTTGCGGCCGGTGAAGGTGACGTTGACCGGCGGGCGAGTGGCGATATCGCTAGCGTCGTCGAGGTCGTGATAGTCGAGCATCAGAATGGCGCTGGGTGTGGTGGCGGTGCCCAGCGGAGCGCCGACCATGATGCGGCGCTCTTTGGTATCGACAGTGACCCACAGCGTGTGGCCGTACTGCCAGTTAATTTGGTTCCAGGTGGGCTGGATTTCCTGCGAGATTTTGATGGGTTCGCCACCGCTGAAAATGTACAAGCCGGTGCGGTGGGCGATGACCACCCAATCTTCGCCGATGCCCACGCCTCGGACGGAGGGCGTGCCGAGACGCCGGGATACCTCCGCAATCGACCAAAGCGATGGCTCGTTCGTGCCATCGTCCTGGGTGACATGGAGAGAATGTTCCTTCACAAAGTAGAGCCGCTCGCGCAATTTGAAAGCGGCGCGGATGGCCTGGCCGTTATTTTCCGCGACGCTCATGAAGCCGCTGACGCCGTCGTAGCTTTCTGGATCTTCGACGCGGCTAGCGCGCACGATAGAAGAATTCACGGGAGTTGAAGTGGGAAAAATTTCGACGCTATCGATGTAGAACTGGCCGCCGGTGTTTGGAGTGCCGTCCGCGTAAACGCGCAGGACGAGATCGCTGGGAATGGCCGAGAGTGGCGCGGTCAACTGCGCGGAGTACTCCACATAGCCGGAGGTGAGCTGCGCGGCGGTGAGTTGCAGGCCGGTGGTGTTGATTCCGGCGCTCTGACTGAAAAGATGCAGGTGTAGTGTGCCTTGCGAAAGCGTGGTGTTGCGAGCGCAGTGCGCGCGTATGGTGTAGTCCGTGTTGGTCTGGATCAGCGAAGCGCCCAGAGAATCCTGGACGGCGCCTTGCGTCATTAGGCCGCGCGTCGGCGTTGAGCCATTGCCAACGATGGAGTACGCCGCGCCCCAGACGACGAAGCTTTCTTCATCCGTGCCGCCGGGCGCAAAAACGGCATCGGGCGTCCAGCCGAGCGGATAATGCGGGAGCGAGGGACCGGTGAACCCGCCATCGAAGCCGAGGTTCAGCCAATTATTCATCTTATTGCGCTCGCCCCACCAGAAGAGACGCTCGGAGTATTCGGCGACGCCGGCGCAATCGCCAAGCTCGACAAGGCGGAAGAGATCGTCGACATTTGTGCCGGCGAGAAGAATGGCGTCGGAAAAATCGACGGTCACGGAGGTGGTGGTGTTGTCGCTGATCACCATGTTTCCAGTGAAAAGTGTCGAGCCGCTGGCGGTATAGAAAAAGCTGGCGCCGCCAGCGCCGGTGAAGCACAGGATGCGTGCGACGATATTCGATGGGCCGGTGGGAATGTTAGTGACCACGGCGCGCAAGCCGCCACTCGCCGTCCAAGTGGTTGCAGGACTTGGCTTGGTGAGGTAGCCCTGACGCGTCTGGAAAATCACGCAGACCTGGTGCGCGCCCGCATCGACGCTGCCTGCGGCGGCGGCGGTTCCTCCACCGGACGCAGCCAAGCCACCGCTGCTCGCGGTGAACGTAAAGTGGGTGGCGTCGGGGACAGTGGTGATGGGAAATGTTCCGTTGTAGCCGGCTACACCGATGCCGCTGGTTGTCACGAGTTGACCGACGACCAGGCCATGCGCGGCTGTGGTCTGGATTGTGGCCGTCGCGGAAGACGCCGTGCCGCCGCCAGAAGCCGCAAGACCGCTCGCGCCGGCGATGTATGTGAATTGCGTGCTGCTCGGCGCGGCGACAACTGGAAATGTGCCGTTGTAAGAGGCGACGCCAACGCCGGCGATGGTTACCGATTGACCGGCGGAAAGGCCGTGGGCGGCGGTGGTTGTGACGGTCACAAGAAACCCGTTTTCAGTGGCGCCGGCCGGGCTGGCGGCGATGGTTACCGCGGCGGGTTGCGTTGCGCCGCTCGGACTGCCCGCGATAGTGGCAATTACATTTTCGTCGACGACCGCTGGGCCGGCTCCGGGTCCGCTTTGGCTGACGCGATCGAAATTCGTGTCGTCATACTGACGCGGCAGGTCGTTGCCGATTTTTCCGTCGCTGAGGGCAAGATACTCGCGGCCGAAGATGGTGGTGGAATTTCCGTAAGAGTTGGGAGTGAGGCCGCTGGCAACGCTGGTGAGGGTGCCGGGAGTGCTTTCTTTGTACAGGACGCCGTTGGAGTCGAGAACCATGGTGCGGAGCGTGGCGTTCAGCGTTTCGTAGGTTTTGATGTAGTTGATGGTGGGATTGCCTGCAAGCGGGCCGAAAAGGGCAAGCAAGCCGGGCCGGGTGAGCACGCCGCCGTTGCCGAAGACGACATCCTGGCAGTCGGGCGAGACTCCGTGCGGCAGATCGGCGGGAGACATATCTGTCACCAGCCCGCCGAAGATTTCGATGGGTGCGTCGAATGATCCAGCAGTGGTCATTTGTTGAGCCTAAATATAAATCTATGATATATATGTCA
>CAVWDX010000008.1:0-26102 GCA_963753745.1 uncultured Acidobacteriota bacterium | reverse complement strand
GTTGATTAAGAGTCAACTGCTCTACCATTGAGCTACCGGCCCACCGTTACTTTGGAATTTTACACAGGAGGTGGATTTTTGTCGAACGGGGCTTAGGAGTGAGGTGGGCTTACTAAACAGGATGGAGGAAAGTTTCACTTCTGAGCTAATTCTCTCCCGAGCTGGGAAGGAGGAAAAGAAAGAGAAGGAAAACCTTGGAGGCGAAACGCGAAATGCCGAATTTGAAACGCGCAAACATTAGATTCTTCGAAGAATAAGCAGGAAATCGAAAATCTGATTGTCGGGCTCAGGTCATGGTACATGGCGTGCATTTTGACCGAGCGAAGATGCGGCGTACTTCTCGAAGGTGCGTTGCATTTCGTTAGGGGGAAAGATGCGCGCGAGATTTTTACTTCCAGTCCTATTAGTGTGGCCGTTGTTTGTTCCAGAGAGTGCGGCTGGCCAAAGTCCGGCGACATCCCCTTCACAATCGGACGCCTCAACGGCTTCGTCGAATCCGTCAAATTCCCGACGTGACATCGCAACCCCTCAGCTGGGGCAAACTGGGCTGAGCAGTAACGAAATCATCGAGCGCGTGTTTAAGCGAGAAAAGGAACAGGACGAAATCATCGCGGGCTACTCTCCTATTGTCGAGACCTACATCCAAACAGAGAAAACGGACCCTGTGATGGGGACGGTTCCGAAGAGCGATTTCTATTTTCTTGGCATCGCTGACTTTCGGGGAAAGGAGATGAAGGTTCACTCGATGACGGCGAGAACACACTAGGGAAATATCTTGTGGGCCGTTAATCCCTCCGGATTCCTGCAGATGGCTTTCCTGGATTTCGGCGAATTCGACAAAGAACATTACGAACTTACCTATTGGGGACGCGCATTCCTGGGAGAAGTGCGCTGCTACATATTTGATGTCGAGCGAACGCCGAAGGCGAAAGGTCCGCGATTTGGCGGGCGAATCTGGGTGGAGGATCAGGACTTCACGATCGTTCGAATGAATGGCGAATATTCTCCCGAGATAAGGTTTTCTTTGCGGAAATTCGAGGACGAATTCTACCTGCACTTCGATTCCTGGCGCACCAACGTAATATCCGGAGAGTGGTTGCCGAGTGATATCTACTCTCAAGATTTGCGGAAGGTTCCGCCCACGGGAGGACCGAGGTTTAAGGCGCGCACGCATTTGTGGGGCTACGGACTTGCCACCCAAAACCGCCAGGAGGAGTTGGGGCGTTTGCTCGTTGAGTCTCAGAACATCGTGAAGGACGAGTCAGCTGGACATGACCGTTCGCCCCTCGAGCAACAGCGCGGGTGGAGAGATCTGTCTGTGGACAATGTTTTTGAGGTCTTGCAGCGGGTTGGGCTGGTCGCGCCCAAAGGCGACGTAGAGAAGGTGCTAGAGACGATCGTGAACAACATCATGGCGACCAATAACTTTGACAGTGGAATTGTGATGCATTGCCGCGTGATGATGACCAGCGATTTCGAAATGTTTTCGATGCCGAAGACGATCGTACTTAGCCGGGGATTGATCGACGTGGTACCGAACGAGGAAACGATGGCGGCTTTGCTTGCATTTGAAATGGCGGACGCGATGGAGCCCAAACCGGCCCAAGATCAGTATGGGTTCAGCGATATCTTGCGATTGACGCCGACAGAGGTTCTAAAAAAGCTATCGTTCGTGGACAGCCCGGAAGAAGCTCAGAAAAATAGCGAGAAGGCCATCGAGTGGCTAAAGAAATCTCCCTACGCGGACAAGCCAGCCAACGTGGCGCTGTTCCTGGCGGAACTACAATCCAGGAGGCCTGCACTGAAGCAATTAATCAGTGCGCGATTGGGAAATCAGGTGTACTTCACGTCGCAACTGCTGCAGTCGGCTCCGGCGCTTCAACCGGCCAACCTGCAGCAGATGGGCGCTCTGCCGATGGGTTCGAGAATCAAAATAAATCCGTGGAACGATACAATCGCTTTGATGAAGACGCAGCAGATGGGTCCGATTCCGCCGCGGGAGAAAATTCCATTCGAAGTGACTCCGATCGACTTGTACTTGACGCGATACGTGGAGTCCTCCGAAAACGTGGAACATTCCATCGTGTCGAGGGCAACCATTCGTGACGCCGGCGCGGCGGGCCGTGATTGATGGCCTGTACGGAGTGACGCGTTATTTCTCGGCAGGCGGATATCTCGGGGGGATTTCCGCGTAACCTGGCGCTGCGGTTTTAAGGTTCGGTGCCACAGAGGCGTTGGCGTCGGCGATGGCCCAGCGAATTCCTCCCGCGAGCAAATTCAGGTGAAAGGCATTCTGCCAGTTCTCGGGGCGATCGCCGATGGCGGTGTAGAATACTTTGCCGCGGCCGTCCATGCGTGCCCAGACGACTGGATACGGCGCGCGCTTGTAGGCGTAGCCATTCATCGTGGACGTATCCAGCGTACAGATCACGTGAAGGTCGGGAGCAAAATCCTTCAGCGAATACCATTCATCCATCAAGCTCACCGGAGAATGAACACCTTCGAGGCCGGGAAATTTCGGATCGTCGATGATCACGTTTGCAGTTTGCAAGCGCGGGTCTTTGCTTTGACCGTGGATGATGAACTCGCCGCCGAGCATCCGAATATACGAGTCGGACTGCTCGCCGTGGGCGATGTAGCGGTTTGAGAGATCCGGCGGGTCGGGCTGGGTGTGGAAGGTGTCGGCGGCGGCGTGGATTCCGACAAAGCCGAGGCCGTTGCGTACAGCATCTAGAAAAGACCGCTTGCCTTGCAGGGACATCGGCGGATTTTTGTCTGTACCTTCCTCTGTTAGAACGCCCGTGGTGAAAAAGACGACGGCGGCGTAATCATGAAATTCCTTTGAATCAAAAATGCGGCCGTCTTTGGAAGCGGTGAGTTCAAAACTGTATTTGGCCGCGATATCGCGCACAGCGTTTTCGACGATGCTGGGTTTACCCTCCGCGACTTTGATGACGGCGTGCTCGAAGCCGGAGGATTTCGTGAAGAGGAGGACCGATTTGGGCTTTGCGGCGCGAGCCAGGTTCGGAAGGAGAAGCGCAGCGCTGGCACCGGCCGTTGTGCGAAGAAAATCACGTCGAGTGGAAAGTAAATTCATTTTCTTTGTCCTTAGTGATGCGAGGATTCGAGCCTTCGCTGTTGAACGAATTCGTATGGAAGACGGCGTAGTGTACTGCTAGCTGGAGAAGCGGGCAAGCGGGAGCGCGGGCAGAGAGCGCCTGACACAAAGCCGAGCCAGGAATTTGCTTTTAATCTCTTCACTGTAAAATGAGCCACAACCCCTGCAGGATTGTGGGATACTCTGCGCGGCGTTGCGGCAGGCGCGTTATGCGAAAAATCGAAAGGAGATTGATCCAGCAAACCTTTCATGTCCGCGACACAGGATGAAACAGCATTTGAGGCGCAACGTGTGCCCCGGCGAAGATGGTTTATCGCCTGTTTGCTCGGCTTCGGAATCCTCGTTAACTACTTCGATCGCGTAAATCTTTCCGTTTCAAAAGACGCGCTGAATGCGGCCTTTGGCATTTCCGCAGTCGCCTTCGGTTATTTATCGAGCGCCTACAACTGGACCTACGCGGCGCTCCAGCTTCCCTCTGGACTTTTGCTGGACAAGTTTGGCGTCCGGCGCGTCGGCTGGATGAGCACGTTTATCTGGTCGGTGGCTATGTTTGGCGCGGCGCTTTCCACTGGGATTGTGGGCTTTTTCTCGGCGCGGTTGCTTTTGGGAATCGGCGAAGCTCCCACGTTTCCCGCGAACTCAAAAGCCATCGGCTACTGGTTTCCAAACCAGGAACGAAGCCTAGCCACCGCGATTTTTGATTCCATGGCCAAATTTTCGTCCGCGATCGGCGCGCCCCTGATTGGCATTTTGCTTCTGCATTTTGGCTGGAGATGGAGTTTCGCCGCGACGGGATTCCTCAGCCTTCTCTTCTTTGGTTTGTTTTATGCCTACTACCACAACCCGAGCGAGGACAAAGGGCTTTCGGATGCGGAGCGCGAATTCATCGCAAAAGGGCGGAGCGCAGCCGGAAGATCGAGCGACAGCCGCCAAGGGAGCGCCGCTCTGGGTTTCGCTGCGGCAAAGGCGCGTCTGCGGACTGGCGTTAGGATTCGCCGGTTATAACTATACGTTCTATCTCCTGCTGACCTGGTTGCCTTCGTATTTCCTGGCGGTCCATCACGTCGACTTGTTTCATTGGGTGGTTTACACGAGTGTGCCCTGGTTGTTCGCGACACTGACCGACCTGGTGATTGGCGGGTGGATGGTCGACGCGTTGATTCAGCGCGGGTGGAACGCGGTTCGCGTTCGCCAAGCGGTTTTGATCGGAGGGACCGCGCTTGGGTTGGGAATCCTTGGCGCTGCGCGTACGGAGAGCGCAGCCGCTGCGCTCTTCTGGATCAGCCTTTCGATCGGAGGATTGTCGGCCGCGTCGCCTGTAGGATGGTCAATCCCTTCGCTGATTGCTCCAAAGGAGAGCGTGGGCACCGTTGGCGGGATCCGGAATTTCAGCAATCAACTTGCGGGGATTGCTGCGCCGATCGTGACGGGCTACGTCGTGCAGATCACGCATTCTTTTGAGTGGGCGTTCATCGCGGCCACGGTGACTCTTGTGCTCAGCATCATGGCTTATATTTTTCTGCTCGGGCCCATGACGCCCGTGCCGGAACCAGCATGAAAGAGAAAAACCCTAAGCGCTCAATGGCGGGTGCCTGCAGGGTAATCCTTTGTGGCTTTCGTTCTGGCGTTGTAAACCTCGAAGCTGCCATCCGGCGAAGCACTTAGTTTGATGTAGTTGCCCGCGTCCGGACCTGGAATATTGGCAATGAAAGAGGCAGCCACGTTGTGCGCTTCGCCGCCTTCGTTTGAATAGTGAAGCTGCCAAAGTGCTTCGAGGCGAGGCGATTTCTCGATCGTGTCCCATACAGAGGGAGAACCGCCCTTTGTAGCGCCGTTGTCCATGATGGCGACGCGCGGCGCGATGCCATCCACAAGCTCGGGACTGTCGCTCTGAAGCCATCCGTGATGGGAAACCATGAGATGTCGATCTTACCGAGCTTGTTAACGGGACACATCAGTTCCCTTTCCTTGTCCTTGGTCAGATCGCCCAAATCCAGAATACGCAGCTTGC
Source organism: uncultured Acidobacteriota bacterium (assembly GCA_963753745.1). Classification (GTDB taxonomy): domain Bacteria; phylum Acidobacteriota; class Terriglobia; order Acidiferrales; family UBA7541; genus Acidiferrum. The sequence goes on along the minus strand of CAVWDX010000008.1, from coordinate 20,973 downwards.
CAAATGTAAAAAGCACGCCCAGAGAGCGGGCATTTTCCGTGCGATCCGCGGGACCTGGCGCGGAAGTGTTGCAAATCGGATTCTCAGCTCCCGCGCCGGGCAGTGGTTTTTCGATTAAGGCGCCGTCTGCGCTTATGACTTTCGTCTCGATGCCCGGGATCGGCAAATCTTCTCCGGGTTTGGCGATCATGCGTTTGTTATGTTCTTTAACCAAAAGAGCTTGATAGGCGTTCCAAGCTTCCTCGGTAGCCGCGTCCGTAGGTTCGCGGTTCACTCCATGGTCGATAAAAGTTCCTATCGGGATTTTGGCGGCGAGCTGTGGGACTCCGCCGGTATGATCCGCGTGATAGTGCGTGAGAAGCACGAAATCGGTCAGTTCGAAATCCCAGCTAACTTTGCCGCAGCGACGATGCGATCCGCATCCCGGTCATTGTTGCCGGGCCAGCCCGTGTCGATCAGCAGTGACTTCCCTGCGGGTGTGACGAAGAGCGTGGCTTGGCCGCCTTCGACATCGAAAAAATAGATTTGCAGTGGCTTGGCGCTCATGGCCGGTGGTGTAGCGACCGACGCGGGAATTAGAGTCAGGGCAATAAATCCAAAAAATGCCGCGATGAGAAAGCCACCTCGCATGAAATGGCGCGGCGCCGAGCTCCGAAGGCAATTGCTTTGCATATTCCTTACTCCTTGTCTTCTTCTGGAGGCTTGCCCGTCATGACCTTTGCGGACTTGATAGCGCTCGCGTCGCGCCAGTCGAGATTCCGCCATCCACAAGCAGTGTCTGCCCCGCGACGTATCGGCTGGATTCCGCTGCAAGAAACACGACCGCGGCATCCAAATCCTGTGGTTGTCCGGGACGTTTCACGGGAATCCGGTCGCAAAGATAACGACCCATTCTTTGTTTTCGTAAAGAACCTTGTTTTGTTCCGTGCGGAACCACCCGGGCGCGAGACAATTCACAGTGACGCCGAATTTGCCCCAGTCGTCAGCGAGGCTCATCGTCAATTGCTTAATGCCGCCTCTGCTGGCGCCATAAGGTGCGAGTCCCGCATAGCCTGCGACGCTGGTGACGGAACTGATGTTGATGATGCGTCCATAGCGGCGGACGATCATGCCCCGCGCGACGGCTTGCGCGACAAAAAAGCTCCCGCGAAGATTCGTATCGAGAATCAAGTTCCAGTCTTCCCAGGTAACGTCGAGCGCGGGCTTGCGGACGTTGCAGCCGGCATTGTTGACGAGAATGTCTACATGGCCGAACATTGCTTCAGCGTCAACTACCATTTTTTCGATGCTATCGTGCCGGCGGACGTCGAGTTCGCAGGAAAGACACGGCGCCCGAGCGCTTTTACTTCCGCTTCGAACCGCGCCAAGCGGCTGACGTCGCGGCTCGTGAGAACGAGATCCGCGCCGGCTTTCGCGAGGGCGCGCGCCATGTATTGGCCGAGCCCGCGGCTCGTACCCGTAATGATCGCGACGCGCCCGCCAAGATCAAAAAGACCATCGCTCACAGAGCGCTCTCCGGAGTGAGAATAATTTTCATTATGTTGGGCTCGCGGGCATACAGCCGTTCGAACCAGCGCGGGCCTTCTTCGAGCGGAGCGATCGCCGTGATCAAGGGCTTGACCTGAATCACGCCGCTGGCCAGAAGTTCAATCGCGCGCGGATATTCGCCTGCGGAAGCGCAGGAGCCCTGAAGGCGGATTTGACGCGTGACGACTTTTTGCAAAGGCAGCGTGACCTCCGGCGAAATGTTGCCGACCAAAACGACTGTGCCTCCCTTGCGAAGGCTGTCAATGGAGGCTTTCACGGTTTCGTTTCTGCCGACGGCTTCGATCGCCAGATCAACGCCGACGCCTCCAGTGAGCTGCAGCACTTGTTCGACTATATCCGTGTTCGACGACAAAACAGCTGTTGCGCCGGCCTGTTGAGCGAGTTTGAGCCGAGCGCCGTCCACATCGGCGACAAAAATTCGCAAACATCCAGCGGAACGCAACGCTTGCAGAGTGAGCAGCCCGATCATGCCCGCGCCGAGCACCAGTGCGGAGCTGCCGGTTGTGACCGGCGCTAAGGAAACGCCGTGAAGGGCGACGGACACGGCCTCAAGCATCGCTGCTTCCGCAAACGAAAGATTTTCCGGCAAACGATAAAGGATGCGGGAAGGAACGGCAACGTATTCCGCAAAGGCGCCGGGGCGGCAAAACTCGGCGCAGGAGACACCCAGAACTTGGCGGGGTCGCAGAGATTCACTTCGCCGTGGCGGCAGTTATTGCAAGCGCCGCAGAAAATGGTCGAGTCGAATGTGACTCGGTCGCCTTCTGCGAAGCCGGTTACTCCGTGGCCCAGCGCGGCGATAGTTCCGGCGGCCTCGTGTCCCATGACAATTGGCGGAATGCGGCGGCCGGAGGAGCCGTCGTAACCGTGTACATCGCTGCCGCAGATTCCGCAGGCAGCCACGCTGATCAGGACTTCTCCGTCCCCCGGCACGGGATCGGGAAGTTCGGCAATCTCTAAATGCTTGTACTCCGAAAGCAAAAGAGCTTTCACGAGGGACGACGATCCTTTTTCAAAGCGAGACTCCTCGCTTCCACGGAATAAAATCATCCTGACCGAGCAGCTCCGCTTTTGTGCGCGCTTGCCCGCTCGCGACACCGATGACGCGTTCAAGAATCGCTTCGCCCATTTTATCGATGGTGGTCTCGCCGGTGATGATGCCGCCGGTGTCGATGTCGATGATGTCTGACATGCGTTGCGCGAGATTCGAGTTTGTCGCGATTTTCAGAACCGGGGCAATTGGATTTCCCGTGGGCGTGCCCAATCCTGTGGTGAACAGCACCACATTTGCGCCCGCTCCTACCTGCGCCGAAACGGATTCCACGTCGTTGCCCGGCGTGCAATGCAGGTTCAATCCCGGCTCCGTCGCATATTCCGGATAGTCCAGAGCGGCAGTGACAGGAGACGTGCCGCCCTTCTTCGCCGCGCCCGCGGACTTCATTGCATCAGTCAGCAAACCATCTTTGATATTCCCCGGCGAAGGATTCATCTCGAAGCTCGCGAATACGGCTTTGGCGCGGGCGGCGTAATCTCTCATGAGCTTCGCGAAACGGTCCGCCACTTCCTTGCGGACACATCGATCGATCAATTGTTGTTCCACCCCACACAGCTCAGGAAACTCCGACAGAATGCCTTTGCCACCGAGTGCGGCGACAATATCGGCTGCGCGGCCAATCGCGGGATTTGCGGAGAGTCCAGAAAAACCATCGGAGCCGCCGCATTGCAAAGCGAGGGTGAGTTTCGATAACGGCGCGGATTGCCGCGTAATTTTGTCCGCCTCGACCATGCCGAGCAACGTTTCGCGGATGGCGCGGCTTAGCATCGCGGCTTCCGAAGGGCTTTTCTGCTGTTCAAAGATGAGAATGGGCTTTTTGATATTGGGGTCGCGCCGCTTGACTTCCTCGAGGAGCACGGAAACCTGGGCGTGCTGGCAGCCGAGGCTCAACACGGTGGCGCCGGCAACATTCGGATGATGAATGTAACCCGCCAGCAGCCCGCAAAGGTTTCTGGCGTCTTCGTGCGTGCCGCCGCAGCCGGCCTCGTGCAACAGAAACTTGATGCCGTCGATGTTTTGAAAGACTTTGGGGGCGGCGCTCGCTCGCTGGATTTCGCCGAATGCGGCCTTCTTGAGTTCTTCCGATTTTCCTTCGCGATAGAGACGAGCCAGTTCGGCGACCTGGCTGCGGTAAATTTGAGGAGCTGCGAAGCCCAATTCCTCTTCAAACGCCTGCTTCAAGACGGCGAGGTTGCGGTTTTCGCAGAAGACGAGGGGAAGAACGAGCCAGTAATTACGCGTGCCGACTTGACCATCATCCCGGTGGAAGCCAAGAAAAGTTTTGCTCGACCAAGAAGAGACATCAGGATAAGCCCAGTGCACGCGGGCCGATTCCGGTTCGTGAAAAGAGGCGGCGGCGTGCCGGATGTTGAGCGTTGATAGCAAATCGCCGCGGCGGAGATTCTCGACCGCTTTGCCCACCAGGAGGCCGTACATAATAATATCGCCGTCCGCGCTCACATCTTGCGTGAGGAATTTATGTTTGGCGGCACATCGGAAAGCAAGGTGTAATCATTCCCCAGGAAACTTATAGTTTCGCCCTTGCGCAAATTTGCGAGTGCCACGAGGACATTATCCCGCGCGTCGATCCTCAGAACCCTTTCTTGCGTTGAGCCATTCCCCGACATTGGCGCTCCACCTTTTCGAAGGTCCGTACCTCATTCTATCCGGGTCATTCCGCACAAGCCAGAGCGGTTGAGGTGCGACTCCGGGCAGCGGACGAGTATGCTTCAGCTTGCGAGCGCGCGGAGTTCACACCTATAATTCGAATTCGTACTTGCGGCCCGCGCAACGGAAGAAGCTCGGAGGAATCGTGCCCGTCGGAACTGCGTTTCATGAGCGAACGCTTGCGCTTTGCGAGAGCCTGAATTACCGCGAATGGTCGGGCTATTACACCGTCAGCGTGTACGAGATGCACCACGAGCACGAGTACAATGCCATCCGAAATTCCGCTGCGTTAATCGACATTTCACCCCTCTTCAAGTACCGCATCACCGGAAGCGACGCCACGCGGTTTGTAAATCGCGTGATTTCGCGAGACATAAATAAGGTCGCGATCGATCAGGTGATCTACTGCTGCTGGTGCGATCCGGAAGGAAAAGTGATCGACGACGGAACAATCACACGACTCGGGGAAAACGAGTATCGCTGGACTGCCGCGGACCCGAGCTTGCGATGGTTTCAGCAAAATGCCCTCGCGCTCGACGTGAATATCGAGGACATTTCCGAGCAGGTCGCGGCGCTCGCGCTACAAGGGCCAACTTCGGCAAAACTGCTGCATGCCGCGACCGACGCGAACGTGGCCAACCTAAAATATTTTCGAGTGACGCGCGGACAAATCGCCGGCGTCCCCGTGGACATTTCGCGGACGGGATATACCGGCGATCTGGGATTTGAGATTTGGATGCCGTGGAAGAACGCAGGGAAAGTGTGGGATGAGCTGATCAAGAAAGGGAAAGCGTTCGACATTCATCCCGCGGGGATGCTCGCGCTGGACATTGCGAGGATCGAAGCTGGGTTGATTTTGATCGAAGTGGATTATACCTCGAGCAAGAAGGCGCTGATTGCAACGCAGAAATATTCGCCGGCGGAGATCGGACTCGGAAAGCTGGTGGACTTGAGGAAAGACAATTTTGTCGGCCGCGAGGCCCTTGCGCGGGAAAAGAAGAAGGGCGGCGCGGAGCGGCGGCTCGTCGGCCTGGAAATCGATTGGAATGAGGTCGAGGCGCTCTACGACAAAATGGGTATGGCGCCTCAGGTGCCGAGTGTTGCGTCGCGCACGGCAGTGCCCGTCTATCGCAACGGGAAGCAAGTGGGTAAGGCAACGTCGACGGCTTGGTCTCCTACGCTAAAAAAAATGATCGCGCTGGCCTGCGTGAACCGCGACCACACCTCCGTCGGAGCAACACTGAATATCGAAATGACGGTCGAAGCGGTCCGCCACACCGTTTCGGCAAAAGTAGTCGCGCTGCCATTTTTCAATCCGGCGAGGAAAACATCCGTTCCGGTGATTTAGCCCGCTCAGTGAGACTTGGCGAAGATCTCTTCCTTTGTTAATAGCCCGTCCAAAAATGTTCTGCCCAGGAGTTTGCCGCGCAGGATTACGGCGCGAATTTTCTGCGTATTGTATATGTCGGCTAGGGGGTTGGCATCGAGAAGCAGAAGATCGGCGAACTTGCCATTCTCGACTGTACCCTGGGTTTGCTGCTTGCCTAAGAATTCCGCGGGCAGTTTCGTTGCAGCTTCGAGCGCCTGCATGGGAGTAAGTCCTGCCTGAACCAGCAACGCGAGTTCTTCGTGCAAGCTGGAGCCGGGAAAAACAAACGGAGCCGTGGTGTCCGTGCCAGCCATTATGGGAACTCCGGCGGCATTCATTTTGCTGACGATTCGTAGGGATGCCTGCATGAGACTGGTTCGCAACGCGAACTCCTGGGGCGTCGCTCCCTTGTCTCGCTCGCGTGCCCCCTTTTCCCAATTCGCGAGAGTCTGCAACGGAATATATTTGCGTCGAAAATCGCGCGATGGATCGGTCTCGGGCGTGGGATAGGCGTCGTTGCGCAGCAGGATCAGCGTCGGAACTTGCCAGGTTTGGTTGCGGATGAATTTTGCAATAAGCCCAGCGGCCTGCTCATCCGAATAACTTTCGAGCAGCTCACGCTGCCAGGCAAGCTCGCGTTCGCGGGATTGGCCGGTGGTTCCCTTCTTGGGACCCGCGGCGAATTGTTTGCGGATGAGGAGAGGTTCATCGCTTGAACAAGCGCGCAGCACGCCAGTGAGATGCTCGATGCTTTTCTGCCCCGCGTCGGAGGCTTCGGAAGCAGTTACGCGATCAGGAACGTGGCCGACAAAAGTGATGTGCTCGCGGCGGCAGACGCTTGCGATGGCGAAGTAGGCTTCGCGGCCTAGATTTGATTGCACTTTGATGAAATCAGCGCCGCGCGAAATCAGCGAGTGGACATCCGCGGCGGCTTCCGCCGAATTGGTGACGACCAAGGAGGGCTGAAAAAACGGCGGGCTTCCGTCGAGATAGGGCCCGGCAAAGAAAATTCGCGGAGCCTGAAGCTGGCCTTTCTCTATTTCGTGCCGAAGAGCAATCAGCGAGTCTAGATTGCCGCCCATATCGCGGACCGTGGTGATGCCGTTCGCGAGCAGGAGCGGAAGGATGAATTCGCGGCTCCCCGTAGGTTCGCCGGCGCCCGTGAGATGGGCATGCATGTCAACAAGCCCGGGCATAAGAAATTTTCCCGTAGCATCGAGAGTCTTCGTGCGGCGAGGGATGAAGAGAGATTCTGACGGCCCGATAGCGGCGATTTTCTCGCCAGAGATGAAAACTGTCATGTCGGGCCTGGGAGCTGCGCTTGTGGCGTCGATAAGGGTGACATGAACGATTGCGAGCGATGGGGGCGGAGTCGAAGAACACGAACAGATACTGATAGCGGCAAATAGAAACAGGAGCGCGTGCCCGGGAGGGCGGTGGACCAAGCGTGGGACCGGCGCTTCGGCTGGTGTCTTGATTCGGGAAAGTTGGCGGCTGAACATCATTCCACGAGCCGGTTATATTTTTTGAGGACTGCGCGAAGTTTATCGTGCGGAAGCGCGATGGCCTTGTGATTTTCAATGCCGGTCATGGTCTCAGCGGCGATCATGGCGTTGATTACGGCTTCCTCGGTGGCTTGGACGGTGGCGGTGAACATGGGATCGAGCCAATCGTTGGGGAGCATTTGGAGAGAAATGACATGATCGGTGGCTTCGCCGTTGGGATTGGCGGTGGAGAAGGCGATGAAGATGTCGCCGGAGCCGTTGCCGGAAGTGCTGCCATCGCGGCCGAGGCCGAGAGAAACGCGGCGGGCGAGGCGCTTGAGTTGGTGCGGCAGAAGCGGAGCGTCAGTGGCGACTACGACGATGATTGAGCCGCGCTCGGCTTCGCCGAAGGAAGCGGAGGCGTAGGCCGGATCTTCAGGGATTTCCTTACCGACGGGGACTCCGGCGATGATCAGATTCTGGCGGCGGCCATAATTGCACTGGACTAGGACGCCGACCGTGTAGTCGACGCCCTTGATTTCGACGCGGCGCGATGAGCTGCCGATGCCGCCTTTGAATTCGTTGCAAATCATTCCCGTGCCGCCGCCGACGTTGCCTTCTTCGACGGGGCCCCCGTGCGCGGAGTCAATGGCGTGAAACGCATCTTCCGGCTTGACGTGAAAACCATTGATATCGTTCAGCCAGCCGTCCCAGGTTTCGGCGACGACGGGGAGCGACCACCAGTAACCGGTAGGATCGGGCTGGCCGTGATTGACGCGCCATTGGATGACGGCATCGCGAACGACGCCGACGCTGTGGGTGTTGGTGATCATCACGGGACCTTCGAGAAAGCCGGATTCTTCGACCCAAGTCGTGCCGGTCATTTCGCCGTTGCCGTTGAGGGACCACCATCCGGCGAAGACGGGATTGGTCATCGATTCTTTTCCGCGAGGAAGAACTGCGGTGACGCCCGTGCGGACGGGACCTTTGCCGATTTGGAGCTTGCCTTCGCCGGAAATGAGCGTGGTGTCGCCAACGGCGACGCCGGCGACGTCGGTAATGGCATTCAGCGGGCCGGGAGCGCCGTCGAAAGGAACGCCTAGATCGCGAGCGCGAGGCTTTACCGAAGTTTTGTCCTGCGCCGGAAGCAAGGATGCAACGATGAGGCTCGCCCAAAACAGGATTGCAAACCTAGAAGAAGAATGGCGCATGGCAGAGGAGTCTCCTCAGTTAAATAAACCAATGTCCCTGGATAAAATTAAGATATGGCGGCACATTAATCTGGAAACACTTTCGCGAGCGCTGATGCAAGCGCGCCTGCTATGCTCGCCGATTCCTCGGGCTTAATGATGAAAGGAGGCGCGAGAAGAATGTGATCGCCGGTCGTACCGTCAACACAACCTTGCGTTGGATATGTTAAAACACCCTCTTCCATCGCAGCTGAGCGAATTCTTTCGGCAACAGCTTCAGAGGGATCGAACGGCGTCCGCGCTGATTTGTCGCGGACGAATTCGATGCCGAGGAGCAGACCGAGCCCGCGAATCTCGCCGACGTGGCGATGAGACTGAAGTGGACCGAGGGCGGCGCGTAAAGTCTGAGCTGCAGGAGCAACTTGCGCGAAAAGATTGTGCGATTGGATATAGTCAAGAACGGCGTTGCCGGCAGCGGCCGCGACAGGGTGAGCCTGGTACGTGAAGCCATGCTTAAACGCGCCGCTACCGCTTTCAAAGGCTTCGACGACCTTGGGCGCAACCAGAACAGCGCCGAGCGGAGCGTAACCGCTGGCAATTCCCTTCCCCGTAAGAATGATGTCGGGCTCAACGCCCCAATGCTGCACGGCAAACGGTTTGCCGGTGCGGCCGATGCCACTCATGACTTCGTCGGCGATGAGCAGAATTCCGCGCTTTCTGCAAATCTCGGCGATCCAAGCGGCATAGCCCACTGGCGGCACGGCAGCGCCCAGAGTTGCTCCAACAACGGATTCAAAAATGAAAGCGGCCACGGAAGCTGCGTCGCTTCCGGACAGAAACGAGTCCAAATCATCGGCGCAGGCGAGATGGCATTCTGGAAATGCTTTTTCAAACGGACAGTGATAGCAAAAGCAAGGAGCGATGTGGCCCCACTCTGCAAGTAACGGCTGGTAGGGCGCGCGGCGAGCAACATTTCCGCTGACAGTCATGGCGCCAAGCGTGCTCCCATGATAGCTCTGGCGACGCGAAAGGATGCGAAATCGAGCAGGCTGCCCTTTTTCGAGGTGGTATTGGCGTACGAGTTTGATCGCCGTTTCCGTAGCCTCGGAACCACCGGAGGTGAAGTAGACGCGGCCGCCTTTTCGAAAATTTGGCGGAGCCAGCGCGAGCAGCCGGGCGGCGAGCTTTTCCGCTGGTGCGGAATGGAACTGTGAAGTGTGCGCGAAAGCGAGTTGTGAAGACTGCTCGGCCATCGCGCGGCCGATCTCTGGAACGCCGTGACCGATATTGACGACGGCGGCCTGCCCTGCCCCATCAAGAAATTTGCGTCCATCCGCGGAAAAAAGCCAGCAGCCTTCCCCGCGAACGGCAACGGGGTATTCCCTGTGAAAATTGCGCGGAAAGAGGGCAGCGTCTTTTGACATGCGTGCTCGATGAGCGATTGTAACAGACTCGCGCAGTCCATCCCGAGGTCAACGCCGCGGACGGGCACGCGCATACTGAACTTCCACGCGCGCTTGGAATCGCCCGCGAACCGTGACATTATCCAAAGTTCCAAACGAGGAAAGTACAATCCGCCATGTAACAGGAAGAGGAAATTCGATGAAACGGACAAGACTGCGATCCAGTTTTTTCATTGCGATACTCTTGGCTAGTGTGTCCTGCCTGCAGGCGCAACAACCGGCAAGGCACGCCATCACGTTTAACGATCTTATACAGATGCATCGCGTGGGAGAAGCGCAGGTATCGCCCGATGGTAAATGGGTAGCGTATACGGTGGCGACCCCGGATCTCGAGGCGAATCGCAACGCGAGCAATATCTGGATTGTGCCTACGGCAGGTGGAGCTTCGGTGCAACTAACGCAGAGCGGACACGACTCGTCGCCGGTGTGGTCTCCCGATGGAAAAACGATCGCGTTCCTCTCGTCGCGAAGCGGGGATTCGCAGGTGTATCTGCTGTCGATGGACGGAGGGGAAGCGCAGCAGTTCACGCATCTTTCGACAGGCGCGGACATCGTGAAATGGTCGCCGGATGGGAAGACCATCGCGTTTACTTCGGGCGTATACCCGGACTGCAAAGACGATGCTTGCAATAGCACGCGTGACGCGGAAAAAGAAAAGAACAAAGTGAAGGCGCACGTCGCGGAGCATCTTCTTTACCGCCACTGGACTCACTGGAACGACGGCAAGCGCAGCCATTTGCTTGTGGTCCCCGCCGATGGAAGTGCGACTCCCCGCGATCTCACGGCCGAAGCGAATTACGACGTGCCACCCGATGAACGCGGCGGTCCCGGCGATCTGAATTTCTCGCCGGACTCGAAAGAAATCTGCTTCACGGCCGTCACCGATCCCGTGGAAGCCATCAGCACGAATGGAGATTTGTTCGTGGTCCCGGTTGCGGGTGGCGAGGCTAAACGAATCACCACCCAGAAAGGCTTTGACGGCGAACCAGCCTATTCTCCCGACGGGAAGTACATCGCGTATCATGCACAATTGACGCCAGGATACGAATCCGACAGGTGGCGCGTAATGTTGTTCGACCGCGCAACGGGAAAAATCATGAAACTTGCCGAAGGGTTCGACCGCAGTGCAGACGATCTGCAATGGTCAGCGGACAGCAAGACCATCTATTTCACCGCGGAAGATGAAACGCTTCAGCCGATTTATGCGCTGGCCGCGCGCGCGGGAGCCGAGCCGAAAAAACTGATCGCCAATAGCTACAACTCGGGAATTACGCTGAGTAACGATGGACAAACTTTAGTGTTCGAGCGCACGAGCCTCACGAAGCCGGCCGAGATTTTTGCGACCGAAGGCGACGGAAGCGGCGTGCGGCAGATTACTCATCAGAACGACGCCATTTTGGCTTCGCTGAAAATGCACGAGCCGGAAACATTTTGGATTGAAGGAGCTGGCGGAACGCGAGTGCAGGCGATGCTGATCCAGCCGCCGGATTTTGACGCGACGAAGAAATATCCCCTGCTGGTGCTGCTGCATGGCGGGCCGCAAACGATGTGGTCAAACGCGTGGGGCTACCGCTGGAATCCACAAGTATTTTCCGCTCCGGGCTACGTCACGCTGATGATCAACCGGCGCGGCTCGACGGGATACGGGCAAAAATTTACCGATGAGATTACCGGCGACTGGGGCGGCCAGGCATACGTGGACGTGCTGGACGGCGTGGATTTCGTGCTGAAAAAGTATCCGTACACGGACGGTTCGCGCATGGCGGCTGCGGGCGGATCGTATGGCGGCTACCTGGCGGACTGGATTGCGACCCACACAGGCCGCTTCAAAGCGATCATCAGCCACGCCGGCGTTTACGATTTAAATTCGATGTACGCCACGGAAGAGCTATGGTTTGAAGAACACGACATGCAGGGCACGCCGTGGACGAATCCGGAGAGTTATCGCAAATGGGCGCCGGCGACCTACGCGGCGGAGTTGGGAAAGTTCAAAACGCCAACGCTGGTGATTGACGGCGAACTGGACTTTCGAGTGCCGTACACGCAATCGCTGGAATTCTTCAACACGCTGCAGCGGCAAGGCGTGCCCTCGAAGCTGGTCATTTTTCCTGATGAAGGCCATTGGGTTCTGAAACCACAAAACAGCCGGTTTTGGTACAAAACGTTTTTGGATTGGCTGGCGACCTATTTGAAATAGTCCCCAACTTAAACTGCAAACAACCGCTGCAGCGCGCGCCGCGCAAACCGGAAGAGATGAAACAGTAAGTAAGCAGAAAGTGCCAGCAGAACTACGACGATAACAGTTGTTGCCACGGGATGCACCGTGGCCATCCACGTCAGCCAAACCGCCAAAACGTCTTCTCCGAAGCTTAATGCCCAATTGCTGAACGGCTCCGGTATCGTGTTGACCGCTGCACGCGCGCTGGCCTTCGTGCCATGAGAGGTTAGCGCGACTCCACCCGCGAGAAGCGCCGCAGCCCAGCGCCACTCCGCGGGAGCGGCGCCCGCAGCAGTATACGCAAGCAACGCGGCGGCGGGCGGGCGGATAAAAGTGTGGATCGCATCCCAAGCTGTATCGACGTAAGGGATCTTGTCCGCGAAAAATTCGACCACGTAAAGAAGTACGGCAATACCGACAACCCAGGGATGAGACAGCGCGTGGAGCGATCCCGGCAGATGAATCACTCCGAAGCGCTCTAGAAGCCCCAGTGTTGCAACAGTCGCATACAGGTTCAAGCCGGAAGAAAATCCGGCGCCCAACGCGAGCCCCAGTGTTTCGATGGGATTCACTACGCTCATCATAGCAAAGCGAGACGGCGCGCGTGGACAGTAACTTCTGCTCCCGCCCGCGAGAAGTTCCGTTGGACCAATTAGGCCGAGCCAGACATGCTGTCTGCAGAGCGGTCGTCCATGTTTGCTCTAAGCCTCCTCTTCTACAGCACTGACGGCGTGTCCTGAAGACACGCGCGCACTGCGTATTAGTCGTTTGAACATTTTCGGTCTGAAGTACTCTTGCCACACTTTAGCTATTTCTTCGAATATCGCCCCGCTCACCGAAATTGCACGAGTTGTCTCTGAAGCCGCGTTATGCGGTTTTCAAGGGAGACCTCTGGTTCGCGCGCTGGACTCAGTTAACACCTAGTCCATGGCGTAAGCCAAGTCCTGCAGGCCTCGGAGCGTCCTTTAGCCGATATTGCACTAACGGAAATTCATGTTTTAAGTCTTGAGTTCAGAGCACAGGAGCACCTGACAAATGTCCGCAAGCCGCTTGCTGCATCTTCTGCACCTATCCTCAGTTAAAGTAATCCGAACTTTCTTTCGCGTTCGTGAGGAAGGGCATCCAGGCGGTCTGCGCTGCCGGAGAGGCCCCGCTGTGTGCGCCGCACTGATCTTGCTGGCAGCATTCAGCGCCGCTCCGGTTTCCGCCAGTACCCTCACGGTGACGAATACCAACGACAGCGGACTAGGTTCGCTGCGGGACGCGATTGCGAACGCGGCCTCGGGCGACACCATCAATTTCAGCACCGCGGGCACGATCACTCTGGCCAGCACGCTTACAATTAATACCAGCCTTACCATCACCGGTGCCGGCGCGTCCAATGTAGCGGTTAGCGGCAACAACGCTGTCCAGGTTCTCTCCGTTGGCCCAGGCGTGACAGTAAATCTCTTCAGCTTGACCATCGAGAATGGGCTCAATGTCGGCGGCGGCACCTACGGTAGCGTCGCCGGCGGCGGCATCTACAACGCCGGAACTCTGAAGCTCAGCAACAGCACCGTCTCCGGCAATACCGTCAGCGCCACCGGCAATGGCTACTACGTTAGCGTCTACGGCGGGGGCATCTACAATGCCGGAACGCTGACGCTCAGCAACAGCACTATCTCCGGCAACATCGCGAATGGCGGCGGTAACGACTACTACGGTGCCGTCACTGGCGGCGGCCTCTACAACGCCGGAACGCTCAGGCTCAGCAACAGCACCATCTCCGGCAACTCCACGATCAGCGCCAACGACTTTTTCGGCAGCACCACCGGGGCCGGCATCTCGAACGGTGGGACGTTGACGGCGAAGAATAGCATCGTGGCGAATAATCCTTCGGGGGGGAATTGCGCGGGGACCATCATTTCGCAAGGCTACAACCTGTCGGACGACGCGACCTGCGCTGCCTCTTTCACGCACACCGGGGACTTGAACAGCACTCCCGCAGGGCTGGATCCCATCGGCCTGAAAACTAACGGCGGTTCGACCCAGACAATTGCGCTGCTCTCCACCAGCCCAGCCGTCGATGCCATCCCATTGAGCCCCATCAACTACTGCACAGATACAAGCGGCAACGCGGTCACGGCCGATCAGCGCGGGGTGACACGGTCCCAGGGTTCTGCTTGCGACATCGGCGCTTTTGAGCTTACCCACGTACAGACATCCACGCTTGCCCAGACGATCTCGTTCACCACGGCGGCACCGGCAATCGCGACTTACAACAGCACCTTCCCAGTCGCCGCGCAATCCACTTCCGGGCTCACGGTAACGTTGTCTCTGGATTCAGGCAGCACATCAGTCTGCTCCTTGGGAACTCCCAGCGTGGCAGGCGGAGTGACCAGCGCGACGGTGACGATGCTGAGCGGCACCGGAACCTGCACCGTTTTTGCTATCCAATTAGGTGACGCCACCTACAACGCAGCGGCCCTACAGCAAACTTCGGCCACAGCTCAGGCGATCGGCCAGACGATCTTGTTCATGCAGGCGGCGCCATCGAACGCGAGCTATCGCAGCCTGTTTACTGTAGCCGCGCAATCCTCCTCCGGGCTCACGGTAACCTTGTCGGTGGATGCGAGCAGCACATCGGTCTGCTCTCTGGGAACTCCCAGCGTGGCGAGTGGCGTGACTAGCGCGATCGTGACCGTCCTGAGCGCTACCGGAACCTGCACCATTGACGCCAACCAGGCTGGTAACAGCAACTACAACGCAGCCGCGCAGCTGCAAACTTCGACGGCGATAACAACACTCAGCCTCAGCATCGGTGACGTGGCCGTCGACGTGGGTAACAGCACGATCACGAAATTAAAGGCCGCGGATGGAACGGTCCTCTGGTCGACTTCTGTCACCAACGAAGGGGCGATCGCCGTGGACCAGTTCGACTTCGGCGTTTACACCGGATACGGCAGCCATAGTCTCTCCAGCCCTGGAACGGTCTACAAACTCGACTCCAGCGGCGCACAGGTTTGGTCCAACTCCATAAGTTCTACCGGTGTTTGTAACTTCTATTACGTAAATAATGCGGCGGTGGATACGACCAGTGCTGCTCCTGGCGTCGTTTGGACGGAAGGCGGTTGTTACGGAGCCATAGCCAAATCAAATCGCACCAATGGCGCGCAGCAATGGGCTGCCTCTACAAACGACATCGGCCGAGCGTCAATAGATTCTTCTACCGGCCAAATTTATGCCATCACTAATGCCGGCCCCAGCTACTCGTACAACACTCTGTATCGCGCCTCCGCAGCGGGGAGCCTGACTTCTGCCAGTTCGTGTGAGGGCTACACGGACCTGAATCCCGGAGACGGTACCTTGTATCGGGGCGGGAACATGGCGTCGAACGGCTGCGGGCTCACTCTTTCCCAAATGAATAAGGGCAGTTTGGGTGCGACAAATTGGAGCATGAGTCTTTCCACCTACATCGCCAGCTTTGACGCACTTGCCGTTCAGCCGTGGAGTGGTGGGTACATCTTCGTGGCCAGCGTCAGTTCTTCCGAGATCGTGGTCGTCGATCCGGCAACTCAGACTGTGGTGAGAACCTTTACCACAGCCGTCACTCCGAACAACATCGCCGTCAATCCGTCCGGTGGGAATGTATATGTAACGAACAACTCGAGCCATTTTGTGTACGCGTACAGCCCAACCGGCTCGCTCGTGTGGACTAGCCCCGACCTGGGTGGCCCCGCGTACAGCATCGCTGCGCCAAGGGGTGTCGTGGGAAATCCGCCGATGGCGAACCAGACGATTTCGTTCACGGCGACGGCACCGGCCAATGCAAGCTACAACAGCACTTTCACTGTAGGCGCGCAGTCCGACTCCGGGCTGACCGTAACTCTGTCGGTGGATGGGAGCAGCACGGGCGTCTGCTCGCTGGGAACGCCGAGCGTGGCCAGCGGGGTGACCAGCGCGACGGTGACCATCTCGAGCGGCACCGGAACCTGCACCATTGACGCTAACCAGGCTGGTGACATCAACTACAACGCAGCCGCTCAGCAGCAGACGTCGGCAACAGCGATTCTCGCTAGCCAGACGATTTCGTTCACCACAACGGCGCCGTCGACTGCCAGCTACGGCAGCACGTTCCCGGTGGCCGTGCAATCCACCTCCGGGCTTTCGGTTTCTCTGACCGTGGATGCTATAAGCACGGGCGTTTGCTCGCTGGGAACGACTAGCGTGGCGGGCGGAGTGACCAGCGCGACGGTGACCATCTCGAGCGGCACCGGAACTTGCACCATTGACGCTAACCAGGCTGGTGACAGCAATTACAACGCAGCCGCTCAGCAGCAGACGTCGGCAACAGCGATTCTCGCTAGCCAGTCGATTTCGTTCACCACAGCGGCGCCGTCGACGGCCAGTTACGGCAGCACGTTCCTGGTAGCCGCGCAATCCACTTCCGGGCTGACGGTGTCTCTGACTGTGGATGCTGTAAGTTCCGGCGTTTGCTCGCTCGGAACTTCAATCGTGGCGGGTGGAGTCACCAGCGCGGCAGCGACGATGTTGAGCGCCAACGGAGTTTGCACGATTGACGCCAACCAAGCGGGTGACGGCAATTACAGCGTAGCGGCTCAGCAACAGACTTCGGCGACCGCGACTAAATCCGACGCTTCCACTTATGTGACTTCCTCGCTGAATGCCGCTTCCTACGGCCAGTCGGTGACATTAACAGCCACGGTGACCGCTGTTCCGCCAGCGACAGGGACGCCGAGCGGAGGCACCCTGACATTTATGGATGGCGCTACGGTCCTGGGCACGGGCTCGCCCCTTACTCTCTCCTCACTCCCGGGCTCGGCCCAAGGCTGGAACTCGATCACCACCAGCGGAACTGCGCCGGGATCCCTCTGCAATCTGCCAATCTTGGGAGACGGGCAAGGAGATCTGATTTTTTACGGACAACCTGCTTGTTCCGGCGCCAATCAACTTTGGGTTCTGAGCAATGCGAATGGATTGGGAGGAACGCCAACTTGGACGCAGCTTTCCCCGACGGGAGGAACGCCCCCGGGCAGACATGCGGCCATGTCAGTTTACGACCCTACGACCAATAGCATGATCATTTTCGGCGGTTGCTTGTCCGGCTGCACCCCTGCGGGCAATGACGTCTGGGTCCTGTCGCACGCCAACGGGAAGGGGGGGACGCCCGCGTGGACGCAACTCGCTCCTTCGGGAGCGGCTCCCAATCCTCGTATTAATTCTTCCGCAGCCTACGACCCGGCAACAAACCGGTTGATGATCTTTGCCGGCCAAAACGGTGGCGGCAGCGCGTGCGGCACTTATAGCGACACGTGGGTCTTGACCAATGCCAATGGGACCGGAGGAGCGCCGGCATGGATTCAGCTCTCTCCGACCGGCGGACCTCCTGCCGGCCAATACGGGCCTACCACTTTCTACGACTCCACCAACAACCGGATGACCGTCACTGGCGGCAGCGGCATCGTGGGCGGAAGCTGTAGTCCAACGAATGCCGTTTGGGTATTGAGCAACGCCAATGGCCTTGGTGGCGCTCCTGTATGGACCAACTTGATTCCACAAGGAGCCGCCGGTGCACCTGCAAATTTTGGCGGCGTGACCACCGGGGTCTACGACGCCGTAAACAACAGAGGCCTGCTGCAGGCTCAGTCCCCGACAAATACCGTTTGGGCGATCATCAACGCCAACGGCTTGGGAGGCCCGGCTGCATGGGCGAACCTGAATCCGAGCGGCGGCCCCGCGACCACTGGCATTTATGGCGTGGTTCTTGACTCGACGAACAATCTTTTGTCGTCTTTGCACGGGGACAATACCGTCTGGGTGATGGGGACGGGCGTGGATCCGATCACTGCGATTTACAGCGGCGACAGCAACTTCAACGCTACCGGCGCGGATGCTGGCAGCACGGCAACCCCTCTGCCGCAGACGGTGAATCAGGTTAGCCAGACGATTTCGTTCACGACCACGGCGCCGGCAAACGCAGCCTACAACAGCACGTTCCCTGTAGCCGCACAATCTACATCCGGGCTGACAGTAACGCTTTCAGTGGACGCCGTGAGCTCGGGTGTCTGCTCATTGGGAACTTCCAGCGTGGCGAGCGGTGTGACCAGCGCGACGGTCACGATGCTGAGCGCCAGTGGAATCTGCTCCATTGACGCGAACCAATCCGGTAACGGCAATTACAGTGCAGCGGTGCAGCAGCAGACCTCCGCGACAGCAGTGCTGGCAGGCCAAACGATTTCGTTCACGACGACGGCGCCATCGACTGCGAGCTACAGCAGCACGTTCCCTGTAGCCGCGCAATCCACCTCCGGGCTGACGGTTTCGCTTTCAGTGGATGCCGTGAGCACGGGCGTCTGCTCATTGGGAACTTCCAGCGTGGCGGGCGGAGTGACCAGCGCAACGGTCACAATGCTGAGCGCCAGCGGAATTTGCACCATTGACGCCAACCAATCCGGTAACGCCAATTACAGCGCAGCGACGCAGCAGCAGACTTCGGCAACGGCGACTCTGGCTGCCCAGGCGTTGCTGACGGTAACAGGGCCAGCCAGCGTGACCTATGGGACGACCGGAACCGCGACAGACACGGGCGGCAGCGGAACGGGTGCACTGAGTTTCAGTGCCGGAGCATCGACAGGCTGCTCGGTGACCGGGACGACGGTGAGTGTGAGCAACGCCGCCGGAACCTGCTCGCTGACAGCAACGAAAGCCGCGGATAACAACCACAGCGCCACAACCAGCGCAGCGTTTCCAGTGACGCTGGTGCCGGCGAGCCAGGCGCTGCTGACGGTAACAGGGCCAGCCAGCGTGACCTATGGGACGACCGGAACCGCGACAGACACGGGCGGCAGCGGCACGGGTGCACTGAGTTTCAGTGCCGGAGCATCGACAGGCTGCTCGGTGACCGGGACGACGGTGAGTGTGAGCAACGCCGCCGGAACCTGCTCGCTGACAGCAACGAAAGCCGCGGATAACAACCACAGCGCCACAACCAGCGCAGCGTTTCCAGTGACGCTGGTGCCGGCGAGCCAGGCGCTGCTGACGGTAACAGGGCCAGCCAGCGTGACCTATGGAACGACCGGAACCGCGACAGACACGGGCGGCAGCGGAACGGGTGCACTGAGTTTCAGTGCCGGAGCATCGACAGGCTGCTCGGTGACCGGGACGACGGTGAGTGTGAGCAACGCCGCCGGAACCTGCTCGCTGACAGCAACGAAAGCCGCGGATAACAACTACAGCGCCACAACCAGCGCAGCGTTTCCAGTGACGCTGGTCAAGGCGTCGGCGACGCTTACGCTCTCGAACCTTTCACAGACCTATGATGGCACGGCGAAATCTGTCACCGTGACCACCAACCCGAACGGGCTGACGGCTGTTTCGGTCACCTATACTGGCACTGGGGGAACCGCTTACGGTCCCTCCACTACGGCACCGACGGCTGCGGGCAGCTATGCGGTAGACACCTCTCTCACCAACTCCAACTACCAGGCCAGCGATGCCGTAGGCACGCTGACGATCACAGCTCCGACGTTGGTCTCTATCCAGATGACCCCGGCGAATCCTTCAATTCTTTTGGGATTGACGCAGCAGTTCACTGCCACGGGGACTTACAGCGACAACTCGACGCAGAATATTACCACGAGTGTTACCTGGGCCTCGGCCACTCCTTCGGTGGCTACCATAGGCGCGAACACCGGTCTTGCTATAGGAGTGAGCGCAGGCACCTCGCAAATCACCGCGATACTCGGCAGCGTCAAAAGTGCGTCCGTTACGCTCACTGTAGACAATCCTGCTCCGTCGATCGGCAATCTCTCACCGCTACATTCTCCGGCTGGCACAGCCTTCACCCTAACCGTAAGGGGTTCGGGTTTCGTTTCGACTTCGACAGTCAGCTTCAACGGCAAGCAGGAAGCGACAACCTTTAGTAGCGGAACGCAACTCATGGCGGCCATCCCGGCGACCGACATTTCGAGCGGCGGCGCAGTTAACGTGACGGTGACCAATCCGGCGCCTGGCGGAAGCACTTCGACAGCAAGCAGCTTCACCATCGACGACTTTGGTGTGGCTGGCCCCGGTTCGACAGTCTATGTAATACCCGGCCAAGCGACTCCGGTCACAATTTCCATCGCTCCAACAATCGATGGGTTTGCCGATGCAGTCCAATTGGGAGTCTCCGGGCTGCCCAGGGGGACCACTGCTCTGTTCAGTCAGGACCCTGTGACGCCGGGGTTGACCACTACAAAGGTAACGTTGACTGTTACCGCGACTGCCGCTGCCGCGCTGCCGCCTGTTCCTACGGGGAAGAATTTCCCCGCTGGCCCGATGGGACTACTCGCAGCGATCCTGGCGGCCGGGCTGCTAGCCGTGCGGAGACGCATGCCCTGGGGCCCACTGTTGCCGGCACGCGCCGGCGCCCTCGCGCTTTGGCTTATCATGGTCGGCGGGTTAGCAGTTTCACTTGGCGGATGCGCAAGCGTTCCCGGGACCGGGAATAGTAATGCGACGCCACCGGGCACCTACACGATCACGGTGACAGGAATGAGTGGGACCGCGCAGCACTCGGGAAGCGTCACGCTCAGCATTGAGTAAGCGCGTAGGAACGGGCGCTACAACACATGAATTGATCGAGGGCGCGCTGTGCTGCCTATGTTCGCCACGTTGTCTGCGTTCCATCTGGAGCGGCGTCGGAGTTGAGGTCTCAAGGGGATTTATGTATATTTCCTCACTCCTCGCCGCCTTTTCTCGACGTTGTGAGCACTGCCGGATAACTGCCATTCGGGAGACCAAAGGAGTTTCTGATGCAAATGCTCCTGATTATTCAAGTTCTATCGAGCGTTCCGCCAGCTGCACCTTTGGATTGAGCGTCGGTCCTTTATACAGACGGTCCACGTATCTAAAACTCTGTGTTTGCAAGCCGCAAATGTTTTAGAATCAATTTAGTTGCGCCCGTAGCTCAGTTGGATAGAGCGTCTGCCTTCTAAG
>CAVWDX010000007.1:0-62152 GCA_963753745.1 uncultured Acidobacteriota bacterium | reverse complement strand
CGTGCATTCGCGCTGCCCACAACGCACCTCGCAACTAGGGCAAAAGATTTTTTCCGTCAGCCGACGGCAGGGATAATCCCATTTCGTGCGCCAGCGTGGGCGCGATGTCGCGCATATCGATCAAACCCAGGGACCTGCCTGCGGGAACTCCTGGGCCAACCAGGAAGAACGATGCGTGCAAATCGGGCAGATCCGGCAGTGCTCCGTGAGTGCCGCCGACTTTAATTTTGGAGAGAACGGGACCATCGAGACTCGATCCTGTTTTCCACCCGGGCTTGAGGCCGACAAAGAAGGACGCTGGCGGATAGCCGCCGCGCTTGTGAAGTTCCTCCGCGTCGAGGATGCGGTCGACCCCGTTTGCGGGATCGCTCGCGACTTTGTCCAGCAGTTCACGCACCTGCGAAAGCGTCGCGGTGTCGTTCGGATCTCTCAGCACGATCGCGGCCGACCCGCCCGTTACCCACGGGATCGCTTTCCAATCCACAATCTTTCCTTTTTCATTGACGGTGATCAGCTTGGCTTCGCGAAACAGCCGAAACAAATTCAGTTGCATGTCCGTTCGAACGAATCCGTGGTCCGAAACGACGGCGATGTACGCCCGGCCCGGCGCAAGCCTCTCCGCCGTCGCGCGGATTTTCCCGATCGTCGCGTCGATACTTTCAAGTACAGCGATGTCCTCGGGACTGAACGGCCCGGTCTCGTGTTCAATGTGATCCAGCGCGCTGAGATGCAGCGTCAAAAACGCGGGATGCTTCTTTTCAAGGATCCATTCCGTGTACTGCCCGCGATTAGCGTCTCCTTCCGCCGACGTGTCGATTCCTCCGCGGTATTCGCCGAGGTCCGCCCGCGCTTCCTGCAACAACCCCGGCGTTGAAACGGCACGCAGCAGCTTGGCATCATCCGGCGTGCTGGCGCGCCAGAACTCCGGAATGTCCCAGGTGATGTGCGCCCCAACCGTGACCGGCCACTGAATGCTAGCTGTTGTCCGCCCCGCCGCGGCGGCAACATCCCATAGAGTAGGCACGCGAATGTCCTCCGTGTACCAATACCAGCCGCCCTGATTTTTTTGTAATGGATCAAAAGTCGTGTTGGCAAAAATTCCGTGCTTCGCTGGCCACACGCCCGTCACCAGCGTTGTATGGCTCGGATAGGTCACCGTTGGCACGACTCCCACCACTCCTTCGGCGTAGGTTCCTTCTTTCATGAAGCGCCGCAGGTTCGGCACTTTCGCGCCGTGCGCGTCCGCTTCGGTGATGTAGTCCGGACGCATGCCGTCCACGGAAATCATCACCAGCAGTGGCGGATTTTCCCCCTGCGCCGGAGCCTTGGCCTTGAGCAAGAAAACAGCACCGCCGCAGAAGAGAACGAAGCCAAAGAGAAAAATGATGCGTTGCCGTCGCAGAAAATGGAAATTTGCAGAATTGCTCATGATGTGCAAAAGCATACCTTAAATCGAGATGAGGATTTTACAAACGCGCGACACAAGGATAGATTGGAAGTGAACGGCGCTGGACCTTGCGGGTGGGCAGTGTCCTAATTGAAACTGTTCCGCGCGCCCGGAATGATGTAAAGTCTAGCGCTCATATTTCGTCCGCTGCTGAACCGTTGCAACAAATGGCTTCGCAAACTGGTAGCACTCTCAGGCGGAGTTTTCACACTGAGTTAAAGGTGGCATACGTGAATATTGGACCCTCGAACGGGGCCTCAAACGCGCACTGCACGATCGCCGCGACGGCCACCGCTTTGCCGCCGTACACGATGACTCGCGAAGAGGTGAAGTATTACATGGGGCGCGTGTTCGACATTCCCGACCGCCGCTTGGAAGCGCTGATGGCGATCGCGGACAACGCCCAGGTACACAAACGCTACTCGATTTTCCCCATCGAATATACCGTCGAGCCCCGTCCGCTTTCCAAGACCAACCAGGAATACATCGAACACGCAGTGAAACTCGGCCGGGAGGCAGCGGAAGAATGTCTGCGCCGAGCCGGCTTGCGCCCCGATGAAGTGGATCTCATCATTACCGTCTCCTGCACCGGGTTCATGATCCCTTCCTTGGACGCGCATCTCATCAATCTCATGGGCTTCCGCTCGAATGTGCGCCGCATGCCCTTCACGGAACTTGGTTGCGCCGCCGGAGCGATGGCCCTGGGCCGCGCGGCGGATTACTTGAAGGCCCACCCCGGCGGAAATGTGCTGATCATCTCTGTGGAACTGCCTTCCCTCACCTTTCAGCGCAAGGACATCTCTCAGGCGAATTTGATCTCCTCGATTCTCTTCGGCGATGGCGCTGCCGCCGTCTTGGTGACAGGAAGAGAACACAAGGGGCCCAAGATTCTCGTTTCGGAAACCTATACGTTCCCCGACTCCCTGGGTGCCATGGGCTTTGATTTGCGCGATTCGGGTTTTCACATTTTGTTATCTAAAGATGTGCCCGAAATGATCGGCGCAAAAATTCGCGAACTCGTGGATGGATTTCTTGATCGCCACGGCCGGAAACAGAAAGACATAAAAGGATGGATTTTGCATCCTGGCGGCGCGCGCTTGCTAGGCAATGTCGAAAAAGAATTGGGACTCTGCAAATGTGACACGCAACCTTCCTGGGACATTCTCGGAAATGTCGGTAACCTCTCCAGCGCCACTATTCTCTTCATTTTGCAGGAATGGCTGGAAAAGCGGCCCCTCAAATCGGGCGAATATGCGCTGGCGGCCGCCTTTGGCCCGGGATTCAGCGCCGAATTTCTCCTGCTGCAATGGACCTAAGCGTCATCGCGTTTCTCGGCCTGCTCGTGGCCGTGGCTCTGCTTCGCCTTCTCGAGCTGCGGATTTCGCGCCGGCATCAGCAGGCGATGATCGCGCGCGGCGCCTCGAAAGTAGAGGAACCCCGATTTCGCTGGATGGTCCTGCTTCATACTGCGGTGCTCATCGGCGCCGCGCTGGAGGTTGTGTTCCTCCGGCGTCCTTTCATTCCGATTCTTGCCGCAATTATGTTTGCAATCTTTCTGGCCGCGAATTTCGTGCGCTGGTGGGTGATCCGCACGCTGGGAAATCATTGGAACGTTCAGGTGATGGATTCGACCAGTCTCGGCGTAATTTCCACCGGTCCGTTCCGTTACGTTCGCCATCCAAACTATGCCGCGGTCTTTGCGGAGATGCTTTCATTGCCATTGATCCACACGGCCTGGATTACCGCCGCCGTTGGCTCGCTCGCGCACATCGGTGTGCTTTCCATGCGACTTTCCACCGAGGAGCGCGTTCTCTTGGCGAATCCGGAGTATCGCGCCACGATGGGAGATAAGCCGAGATTCATTCCCGGCGTTTTCTAAGTCGCAGTTCGAGAAACTTTCGGCGTATTTGTGTCCAGGCTTTGTGCGCACTTCGCGATTTTCGAACGCTGATACGCTAGAATCGCTTTTCCGGACCGCTCCATCCGGCGAAAATTTTAAGAAGGCGGTGGCGTGTGTTTCAAAAAGACACTTTGAAAGGCCGGGCAATCTTCCTCACGGGCGGAGGTACCGGCTTGGGCCGGTCCATGGCCTTGCGCTTTGCCGAACTTGGCGCTCGCATGTTCCTCGTCGGCCGCCGCGAAGAGCCGCTGAAGGAAGTTTGCTCGGAAATTCACCGCGCGGGCGGCTCGGCGGCCTTCACCACCTGCGACGTGCGCGACTACGGCGCCGTCGAAGCCGCCGCAGAAAAGGCCGAGCAGCAGTTTGACCGCATCGACACCGTCGTCAACAACGCGGCCGGTAATTTCATCGCGCGCACCGAAAAACTTTCTCCCAATGCCTTCAACACCGTCGTCAGCATCGTGCTCAATGGCTCGTTTCATTGCACCCAGGCATTCGGCAAACGCTGGATCGCGCAGAAACTCGGCGGCAACGTCCTGAACATCGTCACTACCTACGCCGCCGCCAACAGTGGTTCCGGCTTCGTCGTTCCCTCGGCGTGTGCAAAAGCCGGCGTGCTCGCCATGACCAGGTCGCTGGCCGTTGAGTGGGCCAAATATCACATCCGGCTGAATGCCATCGCGCCGGGGCCGTTCCCCACCGAAGGCGCATGGTCGCGCCTGATGCCCTCGAAACAATTTGAAGACCACGCCAAGGACAAGCACCCCATGAAGCGTTTCGGCCGCCACGACGAGCTCGGCAATCTCGCGGCGTTTCTCTTGAGCGACATGGCGGAATACATTAATGGCGAGTGCGTGGTCATCGACGGCGGCCAATGGCTGCGCGGCGCGGGCGAATTCAACGACCTTCTCATGCTCCCGGAATCCGCCTGGGAAGCGTTAGAAGCAAGCCGCACAAAAAAATCCTGACTTCAGCTTTCCCCACAGACCAGGCGCGCTTTCGGCCACCTCCTTGACCCAGATGGACCGCGCCGATAAGCTTAGAGTTTCTCCTTTCAGGTGAACAAATCATGGAGCAGTTGCAGGTCACATTGCCCGACGGCAAGGTTCAAGAGGTGCCCAAGGGCACGACTCCGGCGGATATCGCTCGCAAAATTTCCCCCCGCCTCGCCGACGCCGCGCTTGTCGCCCGCGTCATCGCCACCGAACGGCGCTCCTCTGCCCAATGCTCCCGATCTGGGCGAGCTGATCGATCTGCGCCGCCCGCTCGAAGAAAACGTCAAGCTCCAAATCCTCACCGAAAAAGATCCCGACGCGCTTTTCGTCTTTCGTCATTCCGCCGCACATCTTCTCGCCGCTGCGGTCATGGAGCTTTATCCCAACGTCAAGCTCGGCATCGGCCCGCCCATCGACACCGGCTTCTTCTACGAATTCCTCCGCGACGAGCCTTTCACCACCGAGGATCTCGCGAAAATCGAAAAGAAAATGCACCAGCTCGCCGCGCAAGACTTGCCCAACGAGCGCAAACTAATCCCCAAGCCCGAAGCTCTCGAGCTGTACAAAAAGTCCAATCAAATTTTCAAGTGCGAGCTTGTCGAAGAAAAAGCCAACGAGCTCATGGTCTCCTTTTACACCACCGGCAAATTCCTCGACTTCTGCCGCGGCCCGCACATCCCCTCGACCAAGCGCATCACCGCGTTCAAGCTTATGAGCGTCGCCGGCGCTTACTGGAAAGGCCAGGAGGGCAACCCCCAGCTTCAGCGCATTTATGCGGCCTGTTTCTTCACGCAAAAAGAGCTCGATGAATATCTCCATCGCCTCGAAGAAGCCAAGCGCCGCGATCATCGCAAGCTCGGCGTCGAACTCGAACTCTTCAGCATCCAGGAAGAAGCCGGCCCCGGCCTCATCTTCTGGCATCCCAAAGGCGGCCTCATCCGTAAAATTGTCGAGGACTGGCTCCGCGACGAACTTCTCAAGCGCGGCTACGACCTCGTCTACACTCCGCACATCATGCGCCTCGACCTCTGGAAAACCAGCGGCCACACCGGCTTCTACAAAGACAGCATGTTCGGCCCGGTCGAAGTCGAAAAAGCCGATTACCAGCTAAAGCCCATGAATTGCCCGGGCCACATCCTTATCTATAAATCCAAGCTGCACAGTTACCGCGATCTTCCCGTGCGCCTCGCCGAGCTTGGCACCGTCTATCGCTACGAGCGCAGCGGCGTCCTCCACGGCCTGCTTCGCGTCCGCGGCTTCACCCAGGACGACGCCCACATTTTCTGCATGCCTTCCCAAATCGAATCCGAAGTCGAAGCCTGCGTGGATTTTGCTTTCGCCGTAATGAAAAACTTCGGTTTCGACAAATTCGAAGTCGAGCTTTCCGATTGGGACGCTTCGCATCCGGAAAATTACGCCGGCAAGCCTGAAGACTGGCGCCGCGCCACCGCCGCGCTCGCCGAAACCATGAAGCGCCTCAACATTCCCTACAAAACCATCACCGGCGAAGCCGCCTTCTACGGCCCCAAGATCGACATCAAGCTCATCGACGCCATCGGCCGTCCCTGGCAGCTCACCACCGTCCAGTTCGATTTCAATCTCCCCGCGCGCTTCGGCCTCGAATACGTCGGCGAAGACGGCGCCAAGCATCAGCCGCTCATGGTCCACCGCGCCCTGCTCGGCTCCGTCGAACGATTTTTCGGCATCCTGATCGAGCATTACGCCGGCGCCTTCCCGCTCTGGCTCGCGCCCGTGCAAGTCCAAATTTGCCCCGTCAGCGAAAAAGTCGCTGACTACGCCAAGCACGTCACCGAAACTCTCAAGCGCCACAATATCCGCGTTCATCTCGACGACCGCAACGAAAAGCTCCCGGCCAAAATCCGCGACGCCCAGCTCCAAAAAATTCCTTACATGCTCATCGTCGGTGCTAAAGAAGCCGAAGCCGGCACCGTCTCCGTCCGCCACCGCAGCAAAGGCGACCTCGGCCCCAAGCCCCTCGCCGAAGTCGTCGCCGCATTGCAAGAAGAAGTCGCCTCCCGTGCGCTCGCCTAACGAGCACGCAGCTAATCGCCACTACCCAAGGCGGGAGCTTCACTATTGCCGTACAGCCCATTCCGCATGCTATACTTTGAAACCCGTCCCACGCCGCTTTTCCGCCGTGTGATGGATGGATACCGATTCGAGGCCCAGCCCGGCGAGGCGGGCAGCAAGGCGCCTTTCAGCACTTAGGGGGGAATATCGCAGAACGCAGCTTCCGGCAGAGCGATCGCATCCGCGTCAATGAGCGGATTCGCGCTCGCGAGATCCGGGTGATTGATGAAGAGGGCGGCCAGCTTGGCGTCATGCAGCCATTCGAGGCCATGAAGTTGGCGCGCGAGCGTGGCCTGGACCTGGTGGAAATCTCGCCGACGGCGGACCCGCCGGTTTGCAAGATCACCGACTACGGCAAGTATCTCTATCAGGCCAACAAAAAAGCGCACGAACAACGCAAGAGCAGCCGTGGCTCGCAGCTCAAGGAAGTAAAGTTTCGTCCGGCGACCGCCGAGCACGATTATCAGGTTCGCAAGAATCAGATCATCCGCTTCCTCGGCGAAGGTCACAAAGTTCGCGCCATGATTTTCCATCGCGGACGCGAAATGGCGCATCAGGAAGTTGGTCGCGCCAAGTTGAACCGCTTGCTGGTGGAGATCGCCGACCAGTGCCAGATTGAAACGATGCCGCGGATGGAAGGCAACGTCCTGGTCGCTCTGCTCGCGCCCAAAAAAGGCGTCTCGATCGCAAAGCCCAGCGGGCAATCAACCGCCAACGCCCAGCAATCGCAGTAGCCTCGAATTTGTTTGGGACCGCAAATTTGAATCTCGTAGGGGCACGGCATGCCGTGCCCGCTAATCGGTTCCCGGGAAAATAGAATTGAAGCGGCGGCGCAAGCCCTGCCCATGAAGGAGAGTCTTTTAGGCCATGCCAAGGAATTCGACGAAACCAAAACTGAAATTGAAAACCCATCGCGGCGCCAAAAAGCGTTTCAAGATCACCGCGAACGGCAAAATCAAACGCATGCACTCCGGCAAGCGCCACTTGATGGGCACCAAAGCCCCCGGCCGCATGCGCAAGCTAAAAAAACTGACGCTGGTCAGTCCCAGAGACGTCGCCGCCGTCAGGCAAATGCTACCGTACGGCTAAAGCCGTAAAAATTTTCCGCGCGCATTCGCATTTGAAACGCGCAAAGTTTTTCTTCGTAGGGGCATGGCACCCCGTGCCCTTCCGAAAAACGCAGGACGCAAGTCCCGCGCATCGTGCCAGGCAGCGCTTCACGGGTGCCTGCCGGCCGATAAGCCGCAAAAATTGTTTGCCGCAAGGCAAACAAACCGCGGCCAGCAACGCGATCAGAGACAAACCCGCTGCCTAACGCGTATTTTCACGCGTGAGCGCACCGCGTTTGTCTCCCGAATTTAAGGAGAAAAACCCATGGCACGCGTAAAACGCGGCACTAAACGCCGCGCCCGTCGTAAAAAGTATCTCAAACGCACAAAAGGCTTCTTTCTAACAAAAAGCAAGCTCTACCAATCCGCTCAGGAAGCGGCGAATCGCGCCGATCGTTACGCCAAGCGCGACCGCCGCGTAAAAAAACGCGAATATCGCAAACTCTGGATTCAGCGCATCGGCGCAGCCGCCCGCAACAACGGTCTAACCTACGGCCAGTTGATTCACGGCCTAAAAGCCGCCGGCGTCTCGCTCGATCGCAAAATCCTCGCGGATATCGCCGTCAAAGATGCCGCCGCCTTCACAAGCCTGGTAGCCAGCGCCAAAACCGCCGCGCCGCCCCAAGTCAAAAAGGCGTCGTAGCTTTTTGGGCGCACCTGGCGGACCGTCATTTCGAACGGAGCAGGCCGACGCTTTTTCTTTCCACTTCACTCCTGCGAAGTGCTCGGCCTGCGTAGAGAGAAATCTCTCTTCGATTTCTGATGACGCTCGTAATATAGCGAATGGCGCAGCGTTCGGTGTTTTGCGTTTTTTGTCCTGACTTTTCCCGTAGGGGCACGGCACGCCGTGCCCGCTGGGTGTAATCTATCTCGCGATCATGCAACCTACTGACACCCGGCCTCGAAACCACTCGCGGCTCTCGGCATTACGCAACCCGAGCAATTCGCCTGTTCGTTTTGCGGTGCTGCATACCCACTTTGATGGGCAGTTCCATGCACTGCTCACGACGAATCGACTGGAACATATCTCAGTGATCATGGCTAGGGCGTAAGTCTGGCGTTCTCGCCCTCATCACTGATAATTGGCTCAAACCCGCTCACACCCGACCTCAAGCGCGCCGTTGGTGCCGGTCTCAACGAACTCCGCGCCCACGTCGAATCGCAAATCGAATCCCGCCGCCAGGCCATCGAATCCGGCGCTGACCAATCCGCCCTCGCGCACGAACATGTCGACCTCTCCCTCCCCGGCGTCGCTCGCCCCATTGGCTCTCACCACCTAGTCCGCCAAGTCTTCCAGGAAATCGAAGACATCTTCGTCTCCATCGGCTTCTCCGTTGTCGAAGGCCCCGAAATCGAAACGCCTTACTACAATTTCGAGGCGCTCAACATTCCCGAATTCCATCCCGTCCGCGACGACATGGACACCTTCTATCTCGACCTTCCGAAAGGCGCTCCCACACCGCTCCTTCTCCGCACGCACACTTCCCCGATGCAAATTCGCACCATGGAAAAGCGCAAGCCTCCCGTGCGCGTCATCGTCCCCGGCAAGGTCTATCGCCGCGACAATCCCGACGCCACGCATTCCTTCATCTTCCATCAGGTCGAAGGCCTGGCCGTCGATTCGGACATTACCTTCTGCGATTTCACCGGCACCATCGAGTATTTCGTCAAGCAATTCTTCGGCCCCGGCGTGAAGACTCGCTTCCGCCCCAGCTATTTTCCGTTCACCGAGCCGAGCGTCGAGTTCGACGTCTCCTGCATCTTCTGCGGCGGCAGCGGCGCGAGCGCCGGCGGTGGCGTCTGCTCCAAGTGCAAAGGCGCGGGCTGGATCGAACTCTTCGGTGCCGGCATGGTCGATCCCGCCGTCTACGGCTTCGTCAACTACGACGCCAAAAAAGTCAGCGGCTTCGCCTTTGGCATGGGCATCGACCGCCTGGCCATGCTCAAATACCAAATCGACGACATCCAGGTCTTTTTCCAAAATGACGTCCGCTTCCTCCGCCAATTCCCATGACCAGCCACGTACTCACATCGCTGTCATTTCGAACGGAGCGGGCCGACGCTTTTTCTTTCACGTTCGCTCCTGCGAACGTGTCGGCTTGCGGAGAGAGAAATCTCTCTTCAATCTCCTCGATCGGGAACGCGCATGACTTTTGTTGATTCCAAACAACGCTTCTCCACCCGCGTAGCCGATTATCTCCGCTACCGCCCCGACTACCCCTCGGGCGTCCGCGACATTCTCCGCGCCGAGTGCTCCTTGAAATCCGGACATTCTGTTGCCGATATCGGCTCTGGCACCGGCCTTTTGAGCGAACTCTTTTTGAAAAACGGCAACCGCGTCTTTGGCGTCGAGCCTAACGCAGAAATGCGCAAAGCCGGCGAAGAATATCTCGCCTCTTACGACGGTTTCACCAGCGTGGACGGCTCAGCGGAAGCCACCACGCTCGATGATGCCTGCGTGGACTTCGTCACCACGGGTCAGGCCTTCCATTGGTTTGAAAAAGACGCCGCACGCCGCGAATTCTCGCGCATCCTCATGCCCGCCGGATGGGTCGTCGTCATTTGGAACGAGCGCCTCGCCGACACGACTCCCTTTCTCCGCGATTACGAAGCCCTGCTCCGAAAATTTGGCACCGACTATGCGCGAGTGAAAGAAAGCTATCCCAGCGAACAGCACATGGGCGACTTTTTTGGACCAGGTGCTTACTCTTCGCACGAGCTTCCAAATTTTCAGGAATTCGATTTCGAAGGACTCGCCGGTCGCCTGCGCAGCAGTTCGTTCAGCCCCACACAGGACCATCCGAATTACGCCCCGATGATGGCCGAACTCCAAAGAATTTTCGACGCCTACAATCAAGATGGGCGCGTCCGCCTCGAGTACACCACTTACATCTACTTCGGCCGTCTGGCAGGTAACCAATGACGCTTCGGATCCGCAGTCGCGCGGTCTGGCTTTGTAGCGGCGGGGCCCGCCCCGCTTCTCTCGCCTGCACGTATCATCTTTCAGCAGCCTTCTTAGCTGTCGGCTTCTCCTGGGATCACGGATCACGCGACGCGGAACACGACGGACCACAATGGAGCGCGAATAACCAATGAAGGTCGTCTACAACTGGCTGAAAGAATTCGTGGACGTCACCGCCTCGCCGAGTGACATCGCCTCGCGCCTCGCTCTTTCCGGCACCAACATCGGCAGCGTCGAAAACGGTCCTCACGGCGCGGTCATCGACGCCGAAGTCGGTTCGAACCGCCCCGACTGCCTCGGCCATTTCGGAATCGCACGTGAACTCAGCGCCGTCTACAAGCTTCCGCTCAAGCCTGTCTTGCCGAAGCCCGTTGAAGGCACGCAAAAACATCGGAAGCCGTGAAAGTCGAAATTCAGTCTCCGGATCTTTGCGGCCGCTTCA
Organism: uncultured Acidobacteriota bacterium; assembly: GCA_963753745.1. GTDB lineage: Bacteria > Acidobacteriota > Terriglobia > Acidiferrales > UBA7541 > Acidiferrum. The sequence goes on along the minus strand of CAVWDX010000007.1, from coordinate 51,206 downwards.
CCGCTCGCGTAATTCGTGGCGCAAAAATCCAGCCCTCGCCCAAATGGCTCAAGGACCGCCTCGAAGCCAGCAGCGTCGCCAGCATCAGCAATGTCGTCGACATCTCGAACTACGTGATGCTCGAACTCGGCCATCCTCTGCACACCTTCGACTATGACAAAGTCCGCGATCACCGCATCGTCGTCCGCCGCGCAAAGCCCGGCGAAAAAATTCGCACCCTCGATGGCCTTGAGCGCGCTCTCGATTCAGCCGTCTGCATGGTCTGCGATGGTGACGGCTCCCGCCCCGTCGGCATTGGCGGCATCATGGGCGGCGCCGACACCGAAATCTCGTTTTCCACAAAAAATGTCCTCATCGAATGCGCCTGGTTCGAACCAATCGCCATTCGAAGAGCCGCCCGCTCCTTGAAACTTCACACCGAAGCCTCCACGCGTTTTGGCCGCGGCGCCGATCCGGAAATGGCCGAGCTCGCTTCCCGCCGCGCCGCCGAACTCATCCTCCAACTCGCCGGCGGCGAATTGCTCTCAGGTGTCGTCGATGTCTATCCCGGCAAACGCGTATCGAAAAAAATCCACTTAACGCGAGCGGAAATTCTTCGCGTCATGGGCGCGGACGTTCCGGACAAAGAAGTCGAATCCATTTTGAGTGCGCTCGGCTTCTCTCCCGTTCGAATCGACCAGAATCGTGGCGCGCCGGGATCGCTTCTCGCTGCGTGGGAATGCACTCAGCCTTCCTGGCGCGCGGAAGTCGAGCGCGAAATCGACTTGATCGAAGAAGTCGCGCGGGTCTACGGACTTGATAAATTTCCGCCGCGCCTGCCCGCCGCCCGCCAAGGCGCGCAGCGCCTGCCGAAGTTCGAAGCCGAACTGCGTGTCCGCGAACGCCTAATCGGTCTCGGCTATCGCGAAATCCTCACGATTCCCCACGTCGCCGAAGAACGCGACGCGCTCTTCCGGCCCGAGGGCATCACTTCCGCGCGCCTTTCGAATCCGCTCTCCGAAGAAGCCAGCGTCCTCCGTTCGAACGGCCTCGTCACCATGGCCGCCGCTCTCGAATGGAATTTGAATCACGGCCAGCGCAATGTGCGGTTATTCGAAATCGGCCGCAGCTACCGCCTCGAAGAAAGCGCATCTGTCGAAACGCCGATTCTCACCATCGGCGCGACTGGCGAAGCGCGCGAAAAAGGCATCTACGAAACCCCTCGCGTGTACGAATTCGCCGATCTGAAAGGCGACCTCGACGCCATTGGCACGCTCGCCGCAGGCTTCGAATGGCGCGATGGCGGAGCAACGTGGACGCACGCCGCTCGCCGTGGAACCATCCATCTGAACTCTGTCATTCTGAGCCAAGCGACCGAAGGTTCCGACCTTGTCGGAAAGAATCCAGGCTTGATTGCCCCCACATGCACACCGCCGAATTCCGTGGCCCTCGGCGTTGCAGGGCAACTTGCACGGCGCGTGGCGGAAAAATTCAAATTGCGGCAGGAAATTTTCCTTGCGGAAATTCAGCTCGAGCCTCTGTATGCCGCGATTCGGGCGGCGAAAGAGGCGCGGCGCTACGAGGCGCTTCCGCGTTTTCCCGCGGTCGAGCGCGATTTTTCTTTGCTACTTGCGGATGGCACTCCGTTTTCGGAGGTTGTGAAAACGATTCGTTCGCTCGGCATCAGCGAGATTACTTCGATTGAAGCTGCGGATCTTTTCCGCGGGAAAAATGTTCCGGCGGGAAAATATTCGCTGCTCGTGCGCGTGACGTTTCAGAGCCGCGAAGCGACGCTGACCGATGCGCAGATCAGCGATTTCTCCGCCAAAATTATTTCCGCGCTCGAAAAAAATCTCGGCGCGCAACTTCGAGCGAGTTGAAGGGGCGCCAGTTGAACTATCCACATCGTTCAAGCCTTCGATCCTGGGGAATCCCTGGACGTCCAAGCTGAAACTCCCCAAGGCATTCAACGCCATGCGCATTCGCCACAAGAAGGGCACGATATATCGTGCCCCTACAATGTGATATGTTGGCGATGGGCTAGACGGAGCGGCGCATGAGCAGTCCCGTAAAAGTCGAGATATTCGGGCAGACGTACGCCATTCGCGGCGAGCTGGACGAAGCGTACGTTCACGAACTGGCGCAATACGTCGACGAAAAAATGCACGCCATTGCGGCAGCCACGGCGACGGTGGACACGCAAAAAGTAGCGGTGCTGGCTGCGCTGGCGATTGCCGATGAGCTGCATAGCACGCAGAAAGATCGCGGCGATCGCGAAGAATTGTTGCGCGAGCAAGCCGAGCGTTGCCTGACGCTCGTCGAGCGCGCCTTGAAACAAACCGCGTAAGAGATTCAAAGCAGATTCTTCGCTTCGCTCAGAATGACAATCCAGAACTCGGAAACTCATTTCATTGGCTCCAGGTGGTGGGGGTGCGGATCCAGCGATGGTGGCGGAGTTCGGCGTGCAGGGCTGGCGGGAGGGGGCCTTTGGCGCTGGCGGCGATGTTGGACTCGACGTTACGGATTTTGCGCATGCCGGGAATGATGGTGGCGACGTCTTTGTTGTTGAGGATGAAGCGGAGGGCCATTTCGGGCATGGTCATGCCGTCCTTGAGAAGCGGCTTGAGAGCGTCGGCGTGGGCCACGCTGGACGTGAGATTTTCGGCGACGAAATAAGTACTGCGCCAATCGCCCTTGGGCCAGGTGCTTTCGAGCGTGAGCGTGCCGGTGAGCGAGCCTTCATCGAATGGGACGCGCGCGATGGCGGCGACATCTTTTTCGCGGCAGGCGGGAAATAGTTCGTCCTCGGGATTCTGGTCGAAGACGTTGTAGATGACCTGGACGGAGTCAACGAGGCCGGCGCGCACGGCGCGAATGCCGTTCCACGGTTCCCATCGATTGAGGCTGATGCCGAGGGCGCGAACTTTGCCGCTGCTGCGCAAGTTTTCGATAGCACGCGGCATGCGCTGGTCGTCGAGCCACTGGTCTTCCCAAGTGTGAAATTGGATGAGGTCGAGGGTTTCGACACCGATGTTGGCGAGACTTTTTTCGACGTACTCGACGATGTAGTCGGGCGGAAAACAATCGTCGAGAGAAAATTCGCGGCGGCTGGGCCAGCGGCGATTTTTCGGCGGGATTTTTGTGGCGACATAAAGTTTTTTGTCGGGGCCGGCGTTGGCGGGGTTTTTGTTGGCGCGAAGAATTTTTCCGAGCAGCTGTTCGCTGTGGCCGTCGCCATAGGCCCAGGCGGTGTCGAAAAAGTTGCAGCCGAGATCGACGGAACGCTGGAGCGAGGCGAGCGATTCGGCGTCGTCCGAGCCGGTCCAGCCGGCCATGCCCCACATACCATAACCAATTTCGCTGACGTTCCATCCGGTGCGGCCGAAGCGGCGGTAGTGCATGATGTGCTCTCCTTGAGTTGAGGGCACATTATACGAAGGAAGTGGCGAGTGACGAGTGGCGAGATGGAAAGTACGAAACTCGAAAATGGAAACTCGAAAGTCGGATGGTTGATTGCGCGTGGGCGCGGGGGCATACCCCCACCCGGTTGTTTTGGGCAAAGAGTGCGCAAAGCAATGAAGACAAAAGGGTTGAGAGATTTCACAGTGCAAAAGAGTGCGTAAGAGTATGAAAACAAAGGAAACGTAAGTCCCATGGAATGATCTTGATGTGGACTCTTGCAAAGAACGCCGCCGAGCGGCAGGGAACGACTGGCGGCCAAGGGGCGGGAGGTGGGGTTGTTGAATGGGGATTTTAACGCAGAGGGACCAGAGTTCGCGGAGGTCAGCCAGAGAAGAGAGGAATCAGGTGAAGGAGAGGGTGATGGTGTGGTTGGCGGGCGAAACGCTTCGGATTTGCTCGGGGCAAGCATGGAATATGGTAGCAGGGATAGTTACCAGTTGTCAATAGTTTTCGTGTTTACTCAGTAGCTCATTCGAATGGGGAGGCGCCGATTCGAATGAGATTTGGCGGAAGTCGAGAGGCCTGAGGGAGTTGGGCGGGATTGAGACGGGTTGGTGAGACTGTGGAAATGTGTGGAAAAACGCGAGAGGGCCTTGAGGCGCAATCCTCACGGGATGAGGCTCGGTCGGATACGGTTGTGAAGGCGGTAGACGGAGAAGTCGCGGCGGTCGACGGTGAAGATTTTGCGGATGCCCTCGCGTTCGGCGACGCGGATGAGCGCGGCGTCGGCGAGATCCATGGGGCGGTTGGCGTATTTACGCATGAGCTCGCGGGTTCTGGGGATGTCGCTGGAATCGAAAGGGAGCAGAAGGACGGCGCCGCGCTCGAGCATTTCCCAGAGGGCCTCTTGCGCCACGGGCTGATCGGATAAAAGGTACATGGCTTCTACAAGCGGAGGCCAGACGGTGGCGAGAGGCTCGCGCAAAGGTTTGAGAGCGGCGACGCACTTCGCGTGGTGCTGGTCATCGGCATCGACGAGGGCAACGAGCGGGCCGGCGTCGATGAGAATCAAGAGCGGTTCCAGCGGCGCTTGAGAAGTGCGGCGAAGCGGCGACCGGTCTGCTCGGAGCGCTTGGGATTTCCGCCGTGGACAACTCCGATGAGGTCCATGATGGCTTCATAAGGAGAAGCGACGGGCTCCTGGCGATCGGCCCATGCGGCAATGGCCTGGCGAATCACTTCCGAGGTGGATAGGCTCTTGCGGCGAGCCAGGCGGGCGATGCGCTGGCGAGTTTTGGGGTCCAGGCGGAGAGTGAGTGGAGATGCCATAGTAGAGCGTCTTAATCGTACAAGTGTAACACATTTTGTAATACAGAGCAAAACTGAGATTACCGAGTGGGCGATTCGGACGGGGACGCGGATTGGAAGGAGAGTGGCGGAAGTCGAGGGGTTTAAGGGAGTTGGCGGGATTGAAACGGTTTGGTGAGACTGTGGAAATGTGTGGAAAAGGCAAAAAGGCTCGGGTGCAAGTACCTTCACCTGGGTCACCAGGTGAATGGAAAGGTGGTGCGATAGTCAGCGAGCGAAATTGGGACGCTCCACGGATAGTGACAATGTGACGCTAGGCCCGCACGGCGCGGACCACTCCGGCAGGGGGATGGCGCCCAATGTTTCGACTGCATCCTTTGGCCAACCGGCTCTTGACTAGGAAGTGAACAACCTGTAGGGTCGGAAGCTCAAATATAGGCGGAGTTTCAAATTTGGGCGAGCTTAACCGACGTCTCAAGATCTTGTTGCTTTGCCTGCTGTTCTCTGTGACGAGCGCATCCGGGCAAACGCGCGCTGTTACCGATAGTGCGCACCTTCCAAAAAACAAACGGTCCCTAGGGGCCGAGCGGCCAGTAATCCAGAAAAAATCCAGGTTTTTAGGGTGGAAGTATGCTGCCCGAGTGGGCCAGGAATTTCCGGCACGACAGCGAGAGACCGGCGGAAGAGAAAAGACGGCGAACAGCGGACAACCCGAACGGTGGTCCGGCACGATAGCGAATGCCGCCGCGCCCGTGTTCGCGGATCCTGGGTTTTCCAGCCGGAAGCACCTGCCGACAGGTTACATCCCCACAGCGATAGTGGAAGGAGACTTCAATGGGGATGGCAAGCTGGACGTGGCAATATGCAATGGAGGGGACAACACTATCTACGTGGAGATGGGTAATGGGGACGGCACGTTTCAAGTGCCAGAAATTCTGTACACGCAAGGTCAATCACCTGACTGGATAACCACGGTGAGCTTGCGCAACAACGGGCATCTCGACCTCGTGGTTGCGGACGCGGATTCGAATAGCATTGAGATTTTTCTAGGAAATGGAGACGGGACATTTCAAACGGGCGGTCAAGTTCAATTACAACAAACGCCGACCTTTGTCCTTGCGGGAGATTTCAACGACGACGGGAAGCAGGATATGGTCGTCGGCCTGATAGTTGACGCAGGCGGCGGGATGGAGCCGCAATTCGAGGTGCTGCTTGGAGATGGGACGGGAGGATTCTCCTCATCGATAAAACCACCACCCATTCAAGAGGGCGAGGGTCCAATTCCGACGGGATGGCTGGCGAGCGGGGACTTGAACAAAGACGGGTACCTGGATCTGGTAACAACTGTGACCGGCGGGTTCGCCATTACCTACCTGAACCAGGGTGGAACTGCATTCAAGCAAGGCGCTCCATTCGGCCCGGACGACGGACCGATGGTGGTGGGAATTGGGGACATGGATGAAGACGGATGCCCGGACGCAGTGGAGTTTGGAACCGCCCAAAGAGTAACCATTGCGAAGGGAACTTGCGACGGAAATTTCACACAAGACGAATACATCGGCGAAGCGGGAGACTTAGAACCAGCGATAGAAGTAGTCGACGTGAACGGAGACGGGCACTTGGATGTTGTTGGCTCGGCTGCGTTCTACGCTCTGGACCCAGGGTACGGTGAGGAGGCGGGATATTTGGTGACCGTACTGAAAGGGGATGGCAAGGGGAATCTTAACCCCGCCCAAATCTACCGAGGTGGGATGAACGCGTATTCTTTGGTGGTGGCGGATTTTACTGGAGATCAAAGACCGGAAATCATAACGGCGGATTCCTTCGAGAATACAGCGAGCTTCTACTTGAACGACGGAAATGGAGATTATGGCGGGGCGCAAGGCGAATCGATAGGCACCGTCACAGGCGTGATAGATGCACCGAACCAGTTAGTGGCGATGCAGACGGCGGACCTGAATGGAGATGGCAAGCCAGATTTGATACTGATCGAAGATCCTCTCCAGTTCACCGCAATGTTGAACGACGGGACGGGTAAGTTCCTGCCACCCGTGTACACACCCATTACGTTAACCCCGGTGGCCGGCATGCCCGGATTCATTACTGGAGCCTTCCGAAGCCAGAAGACAGAGGATTTGATTTACATCTCGACGTTCAATGCATCGAACTACGTGGCCTTCTTCCCTGGGAATGGCGATGGAAGTTTTGGAACTCCCACACAGTTGGCCACGTTGCCTGACCCATTGATTCTAGTGAGTGGCGACTTCAACAACGATGGAAAACTGGATTTTGCGGTCTACGGACAGCATGGAAACGCGTTGCTTGAAATCGACGTTTTTCTTGGGCACGGAGACGGCACATTTACTGAGCTACCGGCACAGGCGTTCGTACCTCCCGCGATCGAAGGCAGCCCGGAACAAATTTTCGCAATAGATCTCAATCATGATGGGAAACTGGATTTGCTTGTGGGGAACAACACCAATGGAGGCTGGACAGATACTGGCGATGACCTGCTGGAGTATCTCGGCAATGGCGATGGCACGTTTCAAGGTCCAAAGATTCTGATTCAGCATTTCGGAGCGGTGGCAGTCGCCGACGTGAATGGCGATGGCCTGCCGGATTTGATCCAAGGGCGCGATCCCACGGAAGATGTCGGAGCGATGTTGTTCGGAACACCGGGTGTGACCGTATATTTGGGAAAAGTGGACGGGACGTTTGTCCAGCAGCCGACCTATGTGCTGCCTGGCAGCGTGGTGCAGTCTGTTCAGCCAGTTCTGGTGGGCGATTTCAATGGAGACGGGATACCGGACATTGCTGTGCGATATTTGGAAGATGAATTTTCGCTGGAGGAGCCCCGCCTTCGAGTATTGCAGGGGGTTGGTGACGGCACGTTCATAGTGACCGGCCACGTTTTTCAACTGCCCGGGTACAGTGATCCATCCGTTGGAGCGGACTTTAACGGAGATGGCGCGACCGATCTAGTTGAGTTGGTGGGGGCAACTTCTACATTCCACACGATACCCGCGGCGGCCGGACCTGCGCTGGATATACAACTGGATTCGAGTCCGATTATTGGTGCGAACGGCAGCGCAACAGTGACGCTGGATACGCCGGCGGGCTCGACGGAAACAGTGACGCTGGCGGCAAGCGACCCAGCCGTCCAGTTACCTGCCACGCTGAATTTCTCCGCGGGACAGCAGAGCCAGGGTTTTCAATTTACATTGGGGCCGGGATTCAACGCGACGCACGCACTTGCGTTGTATGCAGCGCTGGGGGCTGAGACCGCAGTGGCATACGGAAGCAGGCCAAATCCGAACGCGAACGTCGGCGTCATCATCGGCTCGGCGTCTTTCACAAATCAATTCTTTCCAATCAACATAACCGCAGGTGAAAGCTACCCGTTGAGCGTGACATTGATTAGCGAGGGAGGATATACGGGAACGTTTTCTTCGTTCTCCTGCGGAGGTCTGCCTAACGGGGCCACCTGTACCTTCAGTACCAACGAGGCGTTTGTTCCTGTCGGCAAACCCGTCATCTTGGGTCTAACAATTGCGACCACTAGCGGAACCCCATTGGGGGTGTATCCCATCCAAATCACGGCAACGGATAGTCATATTTGGCCGTCGGCCACGCTTCCATTGGGAATCGGAGACTTCTCTCTAAGTATCTCGCCTGCGACGATTGTAATCGGCCCAAACGGAACTAGTATTCCCCAGATAACAGCGACGGCAATCAACGGACTGAACGAACAATTGGCTGTGACCTGCAACGGATTGCCGGGGAATGCGCTGTGCGGATTGACGGGAGTCTTCGTGGCCGGCGGATCAGCTGGACTGGAAGTGAGTGGAGGTCCACTCAGCGCAGCAGATTACCCATTCCAAATTACGGGAAAAGCAAATATCGCTGTCCAAACAATCAACGCGGTGCTGCGCGTCGGCGATTTCACAGCGACGCTGGACAAGACCAGCGCGACGCTTTCGCCAGGGCAGTCGACGACATTCAATATCACGCTGAAGTCGATAAATCATTACAGTTCAAGCATCAGCTTTGGATGTGAGCCAGCGAGCGCGGTGGTGACCTGCACGACACCGACAGCTGCCACGCCTCTGACCGACGGAGCAACGGTAACAATTCCAATAATCATTACGGCAAGCAGCACCAGCTCCGCTCTCGGTACACCGACCAGCCATATGATCTATCCGCTGAGTTTAATCTGCGGCTGGGCTGCGGTGTTTCTTTTCACCGTGGTGGAATCCATGTTGCGGGACCGGCGGAGGCGATTATATATACTGGGATTTGTACTCCTCTCGATGAGTATTGTTGCCTGTGGAGGCGGTGGAATTTCGCAAGTTGTGACGCCATCCCCCCCACCGCCACCGCCGCCTTCCAATCAGATGGTTAACGTAGGATTGTTCGCGGTAGCGCAGACGACCTTCAGCGACAGCAATAATCAAAAGGCGCTAGGACCACTCACCGTAACTGTGCAGCGATAACCGAAGAGGAAGATCTTCAATGCCCGAGTCAATAGCGCCAGGAGGTGGTGTCGGCGCCCTTGGGGGCGGTGGCTAGCATGTGGGCGGCGGCGGCTTTCAGGACGCGTTGGGTGAAAGTTAGGGAGCCTTCGCGGGTGGTGCTGCCGGGAGGGCCGGTGTAGCAGTGGGGTTGGTCGACGCCGTAGTCGAAGGTGGCGTCGCTGTGGGGATTCGATGTGGATTCGAGGGCGTGCTGCATCAAGTGGACGGCGCCATCGAGATAGTAGGTGTCGGCGGTGCCTACCGTTACGTGAAGCTTGCCCTGGAGCTTGGGGCCGAGCGTTTTCCAGTCGCGTTGCATGATGGCGGTCAGGTCGTAGTGCTCGCGCCAGTAGGCGGCGACTTCGTGATTGATTACGCCGGTGCGCTGATTCCAGATTTCGGCGGGGTAGCCATCGGAGCCGACGGGGCTGAAGACGGCTTGCCAGATGTCCCACTGCTCGCCAGAGCGGCCGTGAGTGCCGAGGACGAGCTCCCAGCGATTGGTGCCTTCGGTGGTGGCGAGGATTAGGCCCGGAGGAGTGCGCATTTCGGACTGGGCGATGCGGCCGAAGGGGCCGATAGTCCAGTAGGCGTTTTTGTCGTCGTAGACGTTGACCATTTGATAGGCGTGGAAATCGACGGGATCGGGACAGGCGCCCCAGGCGCCGTTGAAGTCATCGGGATAGAAAATTTGAGTGGCTAGAGTTTCCCAGCCGCCGGTGGAACCGCCATAGACGGCGCGGGCCCAGCCCTGGCCGATGCCGCGAAATTGTTTTTCGATTGCGGGGATGAGTTCGCGATTGATGGCTTCGCCGTAGGGGCCGACATTGGCGGAATCGACGGCGTAGGAATCGTCATAGTAAGGATTGGCATGCTGGATGAGCAGGAGCAGCATGTGGGGGAGTTTGCCGGTGGTCCAATCTTGATAAAACTGGAATTGCGTTTGGGCGCGCTGGAGCGCAAAGCCGGAGAGATCGGCGGAGGGAGGAGTGGTGCGGAAGCCGTGGAAATCGTCGGGGAAATGGCCTTGATCGACGAGGAGCGGATAGCGGGCGTTGGAATGAGAGGCCCAGCCTTCGGGGATGACGACAATGGCGCCGAGATACATCGGCTGACCCCAGAATTTCGAAAGGACTTCACTTTTTATTTTTAGGTGCTTGACCCAGGCGGTGTCTTTGGGCGGGTCGATGGGCGGGATGATTTTGGTGAGACGGAGTTGGATTGTGTTCGTGGAGTCAGGATCGATGAAGATTTTTTCGGGGACGCTGTAGAAATTGCCGGGCTTGGAGTTCCAATGCTGGCCTTCGCCTTCGTCCATGGGGAGCTTGACGGTGTGGCCGTCAGCGCGATGGAAGGTGGTGTATTTGTTGAGGACGGCCTGGACCCAATAGTCGCCGGCAGGGAGATCGCGGAAATTGGCGGTGGGGTAGCCGAGGGCGTCGTCGTTAATGAAGGCGGGCTGGCCGGGGGCGAGGGCGTCGACATCGGCGCCGAAGACTTGCTGGGAGTGGACTTCGACTTCGAGGATTTGGTCGCGAGGCTCGGGGTCGTTGGTGGTGGAAATGACGACGTAGACGCGGCCATCGAGGGGAGTGGGGCTGAGTTCGGCGCCGAAAGAGATGGCGAAGCGAGGTTGCGCGGCTGAAGTTTTTTCTCGCGTGGGTTGCGGCGAGGCGGAGAGAATGGAGACAGAGACGAAGAACGCGGCGAGGCCTGAGAGAGAGGCGAATTTGTATGCGGCATGAAGCGAGCTGCGGCGGAGATTTTGCGGCGGACGCGGCATTAGAATACTCCTCGGCGAAGGGTGGAGTGTGTTACCAGAGCCGCGTCATTGTAGCCGAGAGCGCGGAGAATGTCTGCCGACAGCGATCAGGCTGCGGCGGCGGCGGTTTTCTTCGTAGTTGATTTGCGGGTTTTTTGCAGGACTTCGCGTTCGGCGCGGACCCAGTCTTCCAAGGGGTTGCCGGGAGCGCCGTTGCGCTCGAGATAGATTTCGTAGGCGCGTTGCGCGATTTTTTGCTGAGGGGAAAGTTTTTTGGCGGAGGGAGATTTGCTCTTCGCCGGTGAACCATTTCCGTTTGTTCTTGCCATAAGCTCCTCGTTCAGGCCGTGACCCGCGGCCTTGATTCCTGCTTTTCGAGAAATCCCGGCCGTCGGCGGCCAAATCGTAAGTTAAATCCGCTTCGAGGCAGACATCACTGCTTCGAGAGGCGTCGTTAGTATTATGAGAGCGAACGGGTCAAAGAAGGCAAATGAAATTTGAATAAAGAGAATCGAAATCGGAAATGGGAGTTTGCAGGGGAATACGCCTAAATGAGCAATGCGCGGAGATGGCGTTGCCCGCGACAGAACGCGGCAGAGGGCTGCTTGTGACTTGGACGCGCGTGGGAGTATGCTGCGGAGCGGCGGCTTCGTTAGAACGATGCGGGGCGCGAGATGCGGAATTTGAGCGAAGGGGGAAATGATCATGAGGCGATTCGGATTGCTGATGGCGGCGGTGCTCGCGGCTGGTGGCGTATGCGTGGCGCAAGAAGCGGCGGGCGGACAAGTGGCGAATCCGGTAACGACGACGGTGAAAGGGCAATTGACGCGGTACGAGAAGAATATGGTGGAGGCGGCGGATTTGATGCCGGCGGAAAAATATAATTTCAAGCCGACGGCCGAGATGAATACGTTCGCGCACCTGACGATGCACATCGCGATGTCGAACAATTTTCTGTGTTCGAAGATTTCGGGGCAGGAGGCGCCGAAAGTCGAGCTGAAGGACACGGATTCAAAAGAAAAACTGGTGGGGGCGTTGAAGGCATCGTTTGAGTATTGCAGCACGGCGCTGGCGGGCGTGGACGATTCGAAGCTGGGCGATTCGCTGACATTGTTTGGGAACCGGCAGACATCGCGCGCCGGGGCATTGATCGCGTTGAGCGACGATTGGTACGACCATTATGGGGCGCAGGCGGTGTATTTGCGGCTGAATGGGATCCTGCCGCCGACGGCGCGGCCGGCCAAGTAGCGAAGGGCGCGTGCTGGTTGTGAAAACGGCTGCGCGGGGCCAAAGAAAAACAAAAATTCAATATTAGACCTGGAGGACGTCACCTTCGCGGGCGACGACTTCGTAGAGGACTGGGTTGACGAAGAAACCGAGGACGAGGCGCGAGGCCAGGCCCGCGACGACGACGATGGCGAATGGTTTTTGAGTGTCGCTGCCCACGCCGGTGGACATGGCGGCGGGGAGCAGGCCGAGGCAAGCGACGAGCGCGGTCATCATAATGGGGCGCAGGCGAAGAAGCGAAGCTTCCATGGTGGCGACACGGACGCTTTTACCTTCCAGACGAAGTTTGTTGATATAGCTGACGAGGATGACAGCGGTTTCGACGGAGACGCCAAGAAGGGCGAGGAAACCAAGGATACTTGAGACACTGATGGGAGTATGCGTGAGCTTGAGGGCAACGAGCGCGCCGACAGGCTCCGTCAAGATGACGCCGAGGGCGATGGTGATGGGGAATTTGAAGTTGCCATAAAGCGCGAAGAGAATCATGAAGATAAGCAATAGCGCGAGCGGACCAATGACGAAGAATTGGGCTTTGGCTTCGAGAAGTTCGCTATATTCACCGCCCCAATCGAGATGATAGCCCTCCGGAAGTGTGACGGCTTTTTGGACCCCGGCCTGGCCGGCGTTGACGATGCCTTCGAGGTTGCGCCCTTCCACGGAAAACTGAATGCCGATGTAACGCGAGTTGTTTTCGCGATAGATGAAGGAGGCGCCGCTGTTTTCCTTGATAGTGGCGAGCTCGGAAAGCGGAATCTGTTGACCAGCGGGAGCTGGGACGAGGAGATCACCAATGTCGCGGGCGCTGGAGCGGTACTGGGGCTCCATGCGAACGACGAGGTCGAAGAGTTTTTCACCCTGGATGACCTGGGTGGCGGCTTGGCCGCCGATGGCGGTTTGCACGACGGCTTCGACGTCGGCGACATTGATTCCGTAGCGGGCGATTTTGGCCCGGTCGGCGTCGATGATGAGGCTGGGCTGTCCGAGTTCACGGACCACGGTGAGCTCCTTGAAGCCGGGGGTTTTGTCGAGAACGTTGCGGATTTCGACGGCTTTCTTCTCGAGGATATCGAGATCCGGACCAAAGATTTTGACGGCGAGAGAGGACTTAAGACCGGTGAGGGCTTCGTCCACAGCGTCCTCCGCGGGCTGGGTAAAGTTGAAGATGACGCCAGGGTAAGCCTCGAGCTTCTTGTCGATGTCGCGGATAAGCTCTTCCTTGGTGTGAATGGAGCCGGATTTCCATGAGGCATCGTCGTAAGGCTTCAATCCGATATAAAACTCACAATTGAAAAAACCAGTGGGATCGGTACCGTCATCGGGACGGCCTAGCTCCGAGCCAACGACGGTGACCTGTGAGTATTTTGAGAGAAGGTCGCGGATCTGCGGAGCGAATTTGGCGGCTTCTTCAAACGAGATGGTGTAGGGCATGGTGGCGCGGACCCAAAGGGCGCCTTCGTCGAGATGGGGCAAAAATTCGCCGCCGATGAAAGGGACGAGGAGCAGGGTTGTGCCAAAGATGAGGGTGACGACAAGAAGAGTCAGCGCCGGATGATTGAGGCACCACTCGAGTTGTTTGCCGTAGCCCACGCGCACACGCTCGAAAATGCGATTGGGCTTTTCCTTTACGCCGTTCTTGAACCAGTAGGAGGCAAGGACGGGGACGAGAGTAAGGGTGAGGACGAGGGCGCCGACGAGGGCGAAAGCCATGGTGTCGGCCATGGGATGGAAAAGTTTTCCGGCGGGACCAGTCAGGGCGTAGATGGGGAGATAACCGGCAATGATGACGGCAACAGAGTAAAAGATGGGACGATCGACGTCACGAGCAGCGGCGAGAATAACGTCGTTCAGTTTGTATTCCTGCCCATGCCGGAGGCTAAGCTCGCGGTAGATGTTTTCGACCATCACGATGGTGCCGTCAATGATGATGCCGAAGTCGATGGCGCCGATGGACAGTAGGTTGGCGGCTTCGCCCGTGGCGTGAAGAAAGATGAAGGCGAAGAGAAGCGCGAGCGGAACGGTGAGCGCGGTGATTACAGCGGCACGGATGCTGACCAGAAAAAAGATGAGGACGATGAGAACGAGCGCCATGCCGCGCAAAAGGTTCCATTCGACGGTGTCGGTGGTGACGCGGACAAGATCGCTGCGGTCGTAGAAGGGACGGACTTTGACATCGGGTGGGAGAATATCGCGATTGAGCTCGACGGTTTTTTTCTCGACGCCCTTGAGGACATTTTGCGTCTGCTCGCCGCGGCGCATGAGGATGACGCCTTCGACGGCGTCGTTGTTGATTTTCGATTTGTCCTGGAAGCCGAAGATGCCGAGACGCGGGGAGTTGCCAATGACCACACGGCCTATGTCCTTGACGCGAACGGGAACGCCATTGGAGCTGCCGACAACAACTTCGCCGATATCGTCGGTGTTTTTGATCAGGCCGAGGCCCCGGACGTAGTAAAACTGGCCGCCCTGGGAATAGAAGCCGCCGCCGGTATTGGCGTTGTTGGCGGTGAGAGCGTTGAGGACTTGTACGACGGGCAGATGGTAGTTGAAGAGCTTAACGGGGTCGAGCAGGACGTGGTACTCCATGGTGGGCCCGCCGAAGCCAGAGTCATCCGCCACGCCAGGAACACTGCGATAGGCACGCTCGATGATCCAGGCTTCGATGGTGTGGAGTTCCGTTGGGGAGCGATCAGGGCTTTCGATGACATAGCGATAGACGAGGCCGCTGGGGCTAAAGAGCGGGGCCATGCTGGGCGTGACGCCCGCGGGCAGCGTGGCGTCGCTGAGGCGCTCAAAAACGACGTTCCGAGCGAAGTACGGGTCTGTGCTTTCTTCAAACGTGAGCCTGACGTCCGAAAGACCATAGAGAGAAATGGATCGCATGACCTTAAGGTTCGGCGTGCCGTTCATGGCGAGCTCGAGCGGAAGAGTGGTGAGGCGCTCGACCTCTTCGGCGGCGTGGCCAGGCCACTGGGTGATGAGCTCGACCATGGGCGGAGAAAGATCCGGATAGGCGTCGACGGGCATGCGGCGGAAGGATTCCGCGCCGGCGACGACGATCAAGAGCGTGATCATCAGTACGAGGAAGCGCTGGCGCAGGGCGAACTGGACAATGTGATGGATCATCGTGAATTCTTTCGGCCGAGTCTCCCTTTAATGCTGCAATGAATTCTTGAACTGCAAAAACAGGCTGCCGTCACCGACAACGTGCTCGCCTTCCTTCAGGCCGCTGGTAATCTGCGTGCGGCCCGCGTGGCTGTCGCCAAGTTGAACTGAACGGCGCGCAAATTTATTTTGTTTCGCGGAGTCCTGAACGTAGACGAAGGGCTGGTTTTCGGCGTCGCGCAGGACGGAAGCGTCCGGAACCGTAAGGGCCTGGGCGATGGAGCCGGCATTGACGGCCGCGGTGACGTACATATCCTTCTTCAGTTTCTTGCCGGGATTTTCGGTGACAATGCGCGCCTGGAGAGTGCGAGTGTTGGGATCGAGCGCAGAGGCGAGGTAAGAAATCTTACCGTGAAACGTGCCGGGATAAGCATCGGTGGTGATATCCACGATGTCGCCGGGGTGCACATAGGCGACGTCACCTTGATAGACATTGACGAGGACCCAGACGGTGTTCATGTCCGAAATGGTGTAGACCTGAGTAGCACCGGCTTGGAGCAATTGGCCGGGTCCGACGAGGCGCTCGACAATTTCTCCGCCCACGGGAGCGAGAACGGGAATTTGAGAAGTGGCTTTAGGCGGGTTCTTCGCGAGCGATTCGGGATCGCTGACGCCGAGGGCACGGAGAGCGTCTTCGCTTGATTGCAGGTCGGCCTGGGCCTGGTTACGGGTCGATTCGGCCGTCTGGAAGTCGGCCTCGGCAATGGCGCCGTGACTGAAGAGGTCCTGCGCGCGAGTAAAGAACTTATCCGCGAGCAGAAACGCACTGCGCGATTTGATGTAGGAGGAGCGGGCCGCAGAGTAGTCGGGGCTGTTGACGGTGAGGAGCGGCTGACCGGCATGGACGGTTTCGCCTGGAGTGGCGAGAAGTTCATGGACGGGCCCGCCGATGGCGGAGAAAACGGGAGTGGTCTTGAAAGCGTTGTAGGCCACAGCGCCGGTGAGCCGCAGAACGCGGGGGAGGGCTGATTTTTCGACCGATACAACCTGGACGTGGACCATTTGTTCCTGGGGAACGGTGAAAAGCGAAGCGGTTTCCGCTTTCGACTCGCTGGCCGAGTAGGAGGTCATCTTGGACTCGGGTTCATCAGGGCCGTGGCCGCAGCCGGCGAGCGCGACAAAAACAAAAGCAGAAGCTAGAGCGGCGGCTGAAAAAATCGAGGCGCGAGAGCTTGGTTTGAAACTCATGGTTTTGAAACTCAGGGTATTGAAATTCATGGTATTGAAATTCATGGCAGACTCCTGGTACCGACGGCTGCACGCATCTGTTCGAGCGCGGTCATATAGCTGGCAAGCGCCTGACGGTAGGCGAGTTGGTTCAAACGATAGGTTCGCTCGGCATCTAAAAAATCAAGCAAACTTGCGGCGCCTTTCTTGTAGGCGTACTCGGTGATGTCGCGGGATTTCTTGGCGGCGTCAACGTAACCGCTGCGGTACAGCTGGACGATTTGGTCGTTCGTGCGCAGGGCTTCATACGCGTCGACGACGTCGGACATGACTTGCTCGGCAGCCTCGCTGGCAAGTTCTTGCGATTGCGTGATGGCGTAGCGGGTGCGAGCGATTTCGCCCTGGTTGCGGTCGAAAATGGGGAGCTCGATATTGAAGAAGAATGCTCCGCTGTTGATGCCCGCGGTGTGCGTGTAGTTAAAACTGGCGCCCAAGTCGCGCTTGCCGTTGGCCTGGGCCAGCGACTCCTGGCTATGCGCGGCGGTTACGCTTAACTGCGCCTCCTGCAAATCGGGGCGGGAGCGCAGAGCCAGCGCTTTCAAATCATCGAGACCGGCGTTAACGGGCTTGTAGTCAAGAGTTCCCTCGACGTCAAAAGTATCGGGAACAGATTCGAACCCGAGATACTGGCGAAGCGCGGCCAGCGCCTGGACTTTGGATAGTCTGGCGGCAAAAACGTCCGACTGGAATTGCAGCAATTGCAATTTGATTTTGAGAAGGTCCCCTTCGCTCATGTCGCCGGCCTTGAAGCGGGACTCACTGATATCAACGGTTTTCTGAAAGCTGTCATAGTTTCGCTGGGCAAGATCGAGAGTGGATTGTGCGAGCAAGACGTTAATGAATTGCTGGGACAGGTTGAAGGTGAGCTGGCGCTCGTTATCCGTCACCTGGGCGCGTGTGACGGCAGTCTGATCTTTTGCAGCCTGCAAGCGATGCTGGCGTTTTTTGCCGCGTTCGAAAAGATAGCCGATGCCCACGTCGAACTGCGCCTGATTCTCCAAGTAGCTCGCGGTGAACTGGCTGGGATTGAAGAGTGGAAAAAATTGCGAATCCCAGGACAAGACGGGATTGGGGCGGAGATTCGCGGTGGTTTCCTGGGCCTGATTTTGAAGAATAGTCGATTGGGCGGCGAGCAGAGCGTGATTGTGCTGCAAAGCGAGGCGAATCGCTTCCTCGAGAGAGATACGCGTGAGAGGCGGTTGGGTGGTGTCCGCGCGCGGCGGAGCCGGCGCAGCCTGGCCGGAAGAGACGGGCGGAACAGCCGGAGGATTCTGCTGGGCGAACAGACAGACAGGAAAGGCCAAAAGCGCCGTGGCCCGTGCCATTCCTTTCCTCATGGTAAGTACTCCTCTACAGTCCCGCGAGACAGGGACAAATGGATGCAGTTATGGTGGAAGGGCCGAAATCGGGAAAAACCGAGAGAACTACAGAGCCGGAGGCGCGCGAGGCGAAGTTGTGCGGGGCAGTTCGACAGACGGAGAAAGAATCGCGACGAAAGCTTCAAGCCGGTTTACGACGGGAACGATGGCCAAGTGCAAGGTCTGCGTGGTAACAGCGGAGCCGGCCGCCGAGCACAACTGACAAGGATGCGAACCCGCGGGCCCGGCATTCAGGTCGGCGCAAAAGTGGAATTGCGCCGCAAGGAAGATCACTCCCAGCAACACAGCGCAAAACCGGAGCCTATTGGGGTTTACGAACACCATGGTACTAAGACGAAGCTTAGGCTGGAATGGTTGCGGGGTCAAGGAACGGATTGCAAGGGAAGCCGAAAGATGACAACAAAGAGATTGGTCGCGGCACCATTAGTGTTACGCTGGACAGGAATTTATGGGACTGGGTAGAGGTATATTCGGGCAAACCACGGCGCGGCGCGTTCTGGCAGTCTTTGCGTGCGCGGTGCTGCTGTACTTCGCGGGAGGCGGCAGCCTCCTGCACCACCACACAACTGGTCCCGAAACACCTTGCCACGTCTGCCAGTCCATGCACGTGCCCGTGCTGGCGGCAGCGGCGCTCGACCTCGTCGCCGCTCCCGGACTGATCGCCCGATTTTCTTCGCTTCCGCAACACGCTGCTCCCAGCAATTCGTTTTCTCTGCATCGCGCTTCTCGAGCACCTCCGGCCGCGTAATTTCCATCTCCTGCCAGTGAATCGCACGAACATGCGCTGAGCCCTATGTGGGCCAGCGGCACCGCCATATTCCAGGCGGTCCCTATCCACAAGAGAGCAAGAACCCGCAAAGGGATGGAGAAAAAATGATTAAGCGTTTGGGGAGTTACTCAATTTTGGCGATGGTGTTGTTGTTTTCGGTGGCCACGGTCCGAGCTCAGATCGGCAATTCGGGGTCGATTGCAGGCGTGGTGAAGGATCCGTCGGGAGGAGTGGTTGCCGGAGCGACGGTTGCTATTTCCGACCCCGTTAGCGGCTACAGCCGACAGACAACCACGGGAAGCGATGGGGCGTTTCGCTTCACCAACGTGCCATTCAATGGATATCACATCACGGTGACGGCAAATGGGTTCGCGCCGCTGGCGCAGGATGTGGAGGTTCGGTCGGTAGTGCCCACGAGCGTAGAGATCGGCTTGAAGATTGGCACGGCGGAGCAGAGCGTCACGGTGTCGGCGAATGGTGCAGACCTGGTCGAGACCGAGTCGACGTTTCACACGGATGTGGACCAAGGGATCATTGACCGGCTTCCGTTGGAGAGCCAGTCGTCCTCGTTTACCTCGATGGCCACACTGGTTTCGCCGGGAGTGGCCGCGGACTCGAACGGGCTGATGCACGGACTGGGAGATCACGCCGAGAACTCCATCTCGTTGGACGGACAGCCGATCACGGACCAATTTAGCAAAGTCTTCTCCAACCAGCTTCCTTCGGACGCGATTCAATCGATGGAAATCATCTCCGGGGCGCCGCCTGCCGAATTTGGCGATAAGACCAGCTTAGTGATCAAAGCGACGACAAAGTCCGGGTTGGGCGTGGCCAGGCCTACGGGTAGCGTGTACGGCTCGTATGGGAGCTTTGGCACGGCGAACGTGGGTTTTGACATGGCTTACGGCACCCAAAAGTGGGGGAACTTCATCGCGGCGAACGGATTGAATAGCGGGAAATTTCTGGACCCTCCGGAATTTCAAGTTTTTCACGCGAAGGGCAATGAGGAGAACATATTTGACCGGGTGGATTTTCAGTTCACTGGCAAAGACACGCTGCATGCCAATTTGAATTACACACGCTCCTGGTTTCAGACGCCAAACGCCTACGACAACTTGAATGTGCTGGATGTCAACGGCAACAATGTTGGGAACACCGATCAGCGGTCCAAGATCGGGACGTATAACATTGCGCCCGTGTGGACGCGCTTGCTCAGCAGTTCGGCAGTGTTTACCTTCGGCGGTTTCGTGCGCCACGACCAATTCAATTATTATCCCAGCGGAAATCCATTAGCGGATTTCAGTCCCATTCAGTCCGAGAGCATCGGGCAAAACCGCAAGCTGACGAACGCGGGGCTGCGCACGGATATTTCGTATGTAAAGGGAGCCAACAACATCAAGGCGGGCGCTACCTACGAGCACACATTTCTGACAGAGAACGACAACCTTGCGATTGTTAATCCACTGCTGAATTCTCCCTGCCTGGACGCCACCGGCACCAATCCGGAACCCGGATTCACAAGTCCCACGCAATGCACCGGCGCAGGCTTCACGCCGAACGATGGCACGAGTCCCAACGCCGCGGTTGCCGCATTTATACCGCTGCTCGGCTGCTTCGATTTGACGCGACCGACGCCCGCGACCGCGGACGCGTGCACGAACACCACAAGCACCTTCGATTTGTACCATGGGCACACGGACGTGAAGGAATTGGCTCTGTATTTTCAGGATCACTTGACCGAGGGAAATTGGGCGTTCGACTTGGGAATCCGGGGCGATATATATAACGGCATTTCGAGTTATGCAATGCCCGAGCCGCGCTTGGGAGTCGCATACAACATCAAGCCAACCAACACGGTACTGCGCATTTCCTATGCGCGGATCATGGAGACGCCGTTCAACGAAAACCTGGTGGTATCCAGCACGGGTTGCAATGACCCGGTGGTGAACGGCATCTTCGTCGCGTCTTCGGGGGGCTCTCCCTGCCTGGCGGCGCCCCTGCACCCGGGGTGGCGGAATGAATTTCACGCCGGGTTTGAGCAGGCGTTTGGAAAATACTTCGTGGTGGACGCCGAGTATCTGTGGAAGTACACGCATTACGGGTTCGATTTCAGCATCCTCGGCAATACTCCCGTGACCTTCCCGGTGGAATGGCACAACTCGAAGATCCCCGGGTTTGCGCTTCGAGCGAGCGTGCCGGATTTCCATGGGTTCAGCGCGCTGGTGGTGATGTCGAGCGTGGCGGCGCGGTACTTCCAACCTCAAGAGTCAGGTCTTGGTGTGACGCCTGGAGGGGCAGGCGGAACAGGCGTATTCCGAATCGATCATGACGAAAAGTTTAACCAGACGACGCACCTTCAGTATCAGCCCTGGAAGCGAGCACCATGGGTAGGATTCAACTGGCGCTACGACAGCGGCTTGGTGGTGAGCGGCGTGCCGGATGCCGGCGCGGCGCTGGGCCTCACCCCGAATCAGCAGGTGACTATTGGCTTGGCTTGCAACGGAGTGTTTGCAACCGTAACCGCGCCGATTACTGACTGCATAGGCCCCGGCGGAACGCAAGGGCATGTTACCTCTACGCTCATAACCTTGCCCCAGGGAGGATACGACACCTTCCCGAGCCAGGAAAACGATGACCACAATCCCGATCGGGTCAAGCCGCGCAATCTGTTCGATATTTCGGTCGGGGACGACAACCTGTTCCGTGGGGACCACTACAAGTGGAGCCTGCGTTTCACGGTGATCAATATAACCAACAAGGCAGCGCTGTATAACTTCCTCTCTAGCTTCACCGGAACGCATTTTGTGACGCCGCGGGCGGAAACCGTGGACCTCGGGTTTCATTTCTAGGGGCTTTGGAATGAGCGGCTTGCACGTTTAGCGTGGCGAGGCTTGACGGCCAAACGCATGACCGAGACGACCTGGAGCGCGGGGAGCGGAGGATTACTGCGTAATCCTCACAACAAAGCGGAGAGGTCTGGCCGGAAGTACATCGGCGTACGGGAGTGGCAGGCGGAGCTTTCTATATCGCGACTCTTCCGAACCAGCATAAGGCTGCAAACAGCGTTTGATCGCTGCTTCAGCCAGTTTAGGATGACAGCGCAGGAAGCCGCGGTGCTGGTGCATTGCGTAGAGGAAGGGGAGATTTCGGCCGGCAAACTAGCTAGAGTCATGGCCAGAGACAAAGGAAAGATCACGCGCTTTGTTGACCGGCTCGAAGAAAGTGGTTTCCTTACTCGCAAGAGCGACCCACGCGATCACAGGCTACTGATCATTAGGGCGACGAACAGGGGGCGGCGGGTTGCGCCGCGCTTGAAGGTTAGGTTTGAGGAAGTTCGCAGCCAATTCTTTCATGGGATATTGAACATCGACATCGACAAGCTGGAGATAGTGCTCTCACAGTTGCATGCGAACGCAGAGCGACTTTGCGAGGAGAAGGCCCATAAAGTCGTGCACGGTTGCTGATCCAAAAGCAACGAGGTCACCCCGAATATCAGAGTACAAGACGACCCGGCTAAAGAAGACTTCGACCCTCACGCGCACAAAGGTGTGGAGTTGGACAGTGAGGCACACCCGGTCTTCGCCGGACTTCCGGTTTCTGCCGTTCAATTTGACAATAGAGGGGATGTCGTCCGGGTGGCCAAACGCGCAAATGACGCTCGCCAATCCGACTGACCCGTTTACTTTAAAGAAAGAACGCACTCTTATACGGCGTGCCCATCGGCCAGACAATGAATCTATTTGCAAAGGCAGTGTTCCGATTCGCAACAAACCTCGTCTCGAGCGAGAGTCCGAGGCACCATCTTGCGAGAAGCAGGAGGCCAAGCAGGGCCTGGGTCCTAGTGATTTTGGCTGCGGCCTGGCCGGCGTTCGGGCAAGAGACCCACACGAACAGCGAGAAGCCGCAGACTGGGGCCATCCACGGCACTATTTCCACCACGCAGGAGAACGCTTCCTCTGATCTTTCGGGGATCAGTGTAAAAGTGGCCGCAGTTCCGCCCGATGGAAACGTGCTGGCTGCGGATACGGATGAAGCAGGGCACTACGAGTTCAAAGACCTCAAACCCGGAAGCTACACGATTTCGATTGGTCAGCAAGGGTTCAGGGCAGTAACGAAAACGGTGTCGGTGGCTCCGGGCCAGGCCACGGTACAAGACATCCTCCTGGAACTGGAGACGGTCACGGAGAAGGTCGAGGTCCGCGAACAAAATCAGGTTATCTCAACAGAGAGCGTTTCGAATCCAGACGCCACGGTAACCCACCGCGAACTGGTGGCCCTGCCTACGCCGCAAGAAAAAATTCGCGAAGTGCTGCCGATTACACCGGGAGTGATAAAGACGCAGAACGGACAGCTCACGTTCAAGGGCGCTGACGAAAATCAGAGCCTGTTTCTGGTGAACTCCGCGCAGACCGCGGATCCAGTGACCGGAAGTTTTTCCATTCCGGTACCCACGGATGCGGTGCAATCATTCGCCGTCTATAAAACGCCATATAACGCGGGACTCGGAAGTTTCTCGGGCGGATTGACAACGATTGAAACCAAGCCCCCAGAAGAGCAATGGAATTTCTACGTAAAGAATATTGTGCCTTCCGTTCTTGGCAAGAACGGCTCGATGGTTGGCATCGCGGAAGCAACACCCGGAGTTGACTTTGGGGGGCCGCTGCTCGGCGACAAACTGTTTTTCTCGGAAGTCTTCCAGTACGACATGAAAAAGACCACGGTTCGCGGACTGCCGTGGCCCGACGACATCAGCAAGAAACAAGGCTTCAGTTCCTTTTCGACCGTCGAGCTCATTCTTTCGCCCAAACAAATCCTGACTTTTACGGTCAATGCTTTCCCGCTTCGGCAGCAGCACGTGGGAATTAATGCCCTTGTCCCGGAGCTCGCCTCGAACGATTTGAATCAGAAGGGCATGGCCGGAAGTTTGTCTGATAAGTACCAGCTGGATTCCGGGGCGATATTCAGCGTGATAGCACAGTACACGCGATTCGACAGCAATGCGCATGGCCAGGGATTGAATGACATGCTGATTTCGCCGGAGGGCTGGGGCGGAAACTACTTCAACCAATGGTCCAGGAGAGGCAAGCAGTTCCAACTGCTGCCTAGTTATCAGTTTGCGGAGAAACAGTGGCTGGGGCGGCACGAGATCCACGTGGGCGCAGACCTCAACTATCGTTCTTATTTCGGTGTGAGCACGGCTAATCCGGTGCAACTCTTTCAGCAAGACGGCACGTTGGACGAGGAGATCAATTTTCAGCCAGCGGGAGCTCAGAATACATCCGATACGGCTGTCGCCGAGTTCGTGCAGGATCATTGGATAATCGACCCGCACTGGACGGTGGACGCGGGGGCGCGCTTGACCAGCGAAACCACCGGCTGGTCCGCAGCGTTCGCTCCACGCGCGGGAATCGCCTACTCGCCCGGGGACAATGGCAAGACCGTCATGCGAGCCGGGGCTGGCCTGTTCTATAGCATGTTGCCGCTGCTGGCCGCCGACTTCGCCGTGAACCCGACCCGCGTCGTGAGCTTGTTTGACCCTACAGGGCAGTTAGTCGGGCCGCCGGTAACCTACACGAACGCTTACGTAGGGGGGACCAATCCTCTAAATAGCGGCATTTTGTCGCGGGGGCCAGGCACAACTCCGCGGAATTTCACGTGGAATATCGAGGGGGATCGCGAGCTGCTTAGAAACGTGGTATTGCGCGTCGGTTACATCGACAGCCATACGACGTACCTGTTCGTCGTCAATCCCTTCACGGGTGCGGCGGGCGAGAACTCTTTTCTCGGTCTCACGAATACTGGTTCCTCTCATTATCGGGAGCTGGAGAGCACCGTGCACTTCTCCGTCCACGAACACAATGAGGTGAACGCGTCGTATATATGGAGCCGCACGCTTGGAGATTTGAATAACCTTTCCGATGTAATGATTCCGTTTTTGCAGCCGGTAATCCGGCCGAACATCTACGGCATACTGCCTTACGACGTGCCACAAAGAGTCATTGCCTGGGGGGTTTTTTCCTTACCAAAGAAGTTGACGTTCAGTCCCATCCTCGATGTGCACTCCGGCTATCCCTATTCCAATGTGGATGTGCTTCAGAACTATGTGGGCACACCTAACGGGCAGCGGTTCGCCACGTATCTTTCCCTGGATGTGAAGATCTATCGCGTCTTCCAGGTTCCTTTTCTTGGCGCGAAAAGCGGCAAGATTCACCACATGCGCCTGGGATTCTATTCGCTCAACGTCACCAATCACGGCAATTTCAACGCCATATACAACAATGTGACGGCGCCAAACTTCGGCCAGTTTGTGGGATTTTTGGACCGGCGCGACGGCGCGGTCATTGATTTCATAGACTGAGTCATTCCGAAAGGCTTCACTTCGCCGGGGGATACATTCTTCAACTCAGCCCACTGGCTCCTCCGCATAGCTTTGAACGGACATCCTGCTAGAATAAGAGCTGGAGCGGTCCTTCGAAGCAGGTGAGGGAGCGAAAGCTGTTTGAACCAATGACGAATCTCTGAGGAGCCGCGGATAGACAGCCTGTGTGCACGGCCTGTCCCGCTGGAACGTCTTTTTCGCTGGAAACGGGCGGCTAAAGACGGGCGAGCGGGGCAGGAAAGCCTAACGGTTGGCTCGTGGCGCCCACCTAATTCAGAGGTTCACAGCCTAGCTCCCCACGGCCAAGCAGCCCGCTCCGTTTTTGCATCAACGAGTCCAGTGACTGAGAAGCTGCTCTCTCGTCTTTTCAGATTAAGCCAGGGGTGAAAGTGACTGGTGATTGGTGGCTAGTGATGGGTCTCCTGCAGTAGAGGCCGCCTAGACCAACAGCAACCACGAGTCCATCTAAGCATGCGCGTACTTTTCATCGGAGACATTGTTGGATCGCCGGGGCGGCAGATTGTTCGCGATCGGCTGGCCGATATCGTCGCGCAGCGGCAGATCGATTTGGTCATCGCCAACGGCGAAAATTCTGCTTCAGGCTTTGGGATCACGCCGCGGCTGGCGGACGAGCTGTTGCAAATGGGGATCGACGTCCTGACGGGCGGGAACCATAGTTGGGACCGGAAGGAAATAACCGAATATATGCCGCATCAGCCTCGGCTGCTGCGGCCTGCAAACTTTCCGGAAGGAAACGCGGGCAGCGGTCTTTACGTTGGCACGGCGAAAAATGGCGTGAAGTACGCCGTACTGAATCTGCAGGGGCGCGTTTTCTTGACGCCGATCGACGATCCATTTCGAAAGGCCGACAGCGAGTTGGCTAAGCTGGGGGAAGACGTGGCCTTTGTTCTCGTCGACATGCACGCGGAGACCACCAGCGAAAAAATAGCGATGGGCTGGTATCTCGATGGGCGCGTCACCGCTGTTGTGGGAACGCACACACATGTAACGACCGCGGATGAACATGTATTGCCCGGCGGGACGGCCTATATCACGGATGTCGGCATGAGCGGGCCGCATGGCGGGGTGATCGGGATGGATCGAGAAGGCATCATCAAGAAGTTTCTCAATGGATTGCCGGCGCGGTTCGAGGTGGCCTCTGGCGATGTCCAGATGAATTGCGTGGTAATCGAAACGGACGATGGCGCGCCGCGCAACGCCGCGGGCCGCCTGCGGGCGCAGTCGATTGAGCGCCTCCGCTTGCGCATCGACTAAATCCTTACACGAACTGTCATTCCGAGCGGAGCGACCGAAGGTTCCGACCCTGTCGGAAGGAATCTCTCTTCGGTCTAGTTCTCACACTGGATCTTAACCTCTCCGGCTCCCCCCGTCCTTCCTGACTCGGAAGCGTCGGCTTCAGCTTTCCGGCGGCAAGCAATTCGAGCGCCTCGAAGCGGCCTCGGAGTTCGGCCGCGCCCAACCGGTGCTCGCGAAACAGCCAGCGCAGATACTCCTCGGCTGGCCGCTCTCCTTTCTGCGCGTTGCATTCCATGCACGCCGAGACCAGGTTGCGGTACGAATTGCACCCCACTCGCGCCCGTGGCACGACATGGTCGAGGCACTCCAACCGCGGAGCGACTCGCCGCAAGCAATAGAAGCACCGGCCGCGCTCCCTCGCGTGGATGGTCCTGCGCAGTTCCAACGTCCTCAGAAAATCCACCTCCTCGATGTCCGCGGGGTCAGCCTTCCCGGACGCCTCGCGGGCCCGTGCCGCTGCTTTAGCGCGCACGCCGCGAACCTCTTCGGGCAAGCGCACCTCCGCCACGTGACCTTGCTTGCTCCGTTCCACCAGCCGCAGAACACCGCACGCAGCCAGCCGGCGAACCGCTTCGCGCGTCGGGCATGTGGAAAGGTTGATATTCTGCGCCAGTCACGGAATCGAAAACCGCAGCCTTCGCTTTCCTTCCAGGTGGCTGTGTCTCAACAGATGGATATACACGATGTGGTCGATCACCCCCAGCCGCAGTTGCGGCGCCACCACATCTTCGATCTGCTTCCAAAGCGACTTCGCATCGATTTCTTTTCGCGTCCCGTGCCCTTTTTGCGTGCTGTGGCCTTTTTGTGTGCTGAGTCCTCCCCTCTCCTCAGTCTCTCTTCGCCGTCGCCTCTTACCCATGGACTGTCGACTGTTGACTCTGAACTTTCCACCGAGAGAGCGTTTAGACACACCTATCCCGCTGCGTTTACCATTTTTCATGATCGGAGATCCTGTAGGCGCGCTGACCAGCGCCTCTTTGTAGTGCGGCAGCTCGCTGCCGCTGTAGGCGCACGGCTTTAGCCGTGCCATCAAAAATTGTCATTCCGAGCGGAGTCGAGGAACCTCTCTTCCGCCTATTCGTCTTTATCTTTGGCTTCAGACTGTGAACCGTCCGCTGTCACCTCAGAGAACACACTAACCCCTGCATTTTCAATAAGGGGAAAACCACAAGGAGGGTCTAAAACAAAAAAGAGAATCACGCCTAAGGCGCAATTCTCTACATTTTTAAGTGTACGACATTTTACGACTTTGTCAAGTACAATCTGACGCCGTGCAGGACGGCCTTGGCGTGGCGCTTAGCGTGGCGCAATTTGGCGGCAAGCATCCCGCCGCAAAACCGTGGAAGGGTGAAGGGCCGGGTGTTCTGGAGGTTGTGGAGGACTATCGCGGTGGCACTTATCGGGCGGTCTATACAATCAGGTTTGCGGAGGCTATTTATGTGCTGCACGTCTTCCAGAAGAAATCGCCCAGCGGCATTCGCACATCTCAAAAGGATATCCGCCTAATTTCGCAAAGGATGGAAGCCGCCCGCGCGGATTATGAGGCCCGCTATGGCAAAGAGAAAAAATAAAATTCCGGTCTTTAAAAGCTCGGGCAATGTTTTCGCCGATCTCGGCCTCGCAAACGCCGAGGAGAAACAGACTAAGGTGCGCCTCGCCGTGGCCATCAACCACATCCTTGCGGAGCGCCATCTTTCTCAAGCGCGCGCCGCGCGCGAGCTGGGGATCAACCAGCCTAAAATATCGGCACTCTCACGCTATCGGCTGGATGGCTTCTCCGTCGAGCGCCTCATGCACTTCCTGGGCCGCCTGGGTTGCGAGATCGAAATCGTGATCCGGCTACATCCGAACTCGCACTCTAGAAAATCTTCCCGCATCCTCGTCTCCGCGGCTTAGGCACTCGTCAGCGGTGCCCACCCTTTGCAAAAACCGCAAAGGATGGGCCACCCCCGGAGAAAGACAAAGTCAAAATCGTCTCGGCGCGTTAAGGCTCGCCCACCCGCCCGTCGGGCGCTGGGATCGCCGGGCAGCGATTTCCCGGCTGAGTACCTGAGGAGTACACTATTCGTGCGGAGGAGTCACGAACGGTTTTTGCTGCGGCGGGAGGAAAATTTATGGGCAAATCTCTAGACCTCGAAGCAAGAGTGGTTGATGGCGAGGTTGAATTCGTATGTGGGCAATGCAAATCCAAAATAGACTACCCGTATTCGGCGGAGGGAGATTCTAAACCGAAAACAAAATTTGAAGCAGTTTGTTCCAATTCTGGCTTTCCGCTTGGCTCATGGGATACAGAGGCGGACCGTGAAAAGGACCTGGCGGCCTTTCGAGAAGACGCTTTGCAACGTTACAAAAGGTACAAGGAATGGAAAAAAGAATCGCCAGTTTAGGATTCTGGGAGGGGGGACATCAGCGAATCCGCTCAAATGTCCATTCCAGCACACCGCGTTCGGTCCAGTCGAAGACCCCCGACCAAACTTCGCCGATCAAAGCCGGAGGAATGGAGATGGATAACACCTCGCTCCACCAAGCTTGGTCGTAATTTCTCAAATCTTCGTAGAGATCGAGAATCAACACCCGTCTAGCTTCAGGATACGCCGCAAACTTCTTGGCACATCCGGCGTAAATTTTCGTGAGCGCGGTTACAAGTTCGCTGGGCGGATTCGTAGGGTCGAACGAGTCCAACCACGCTGTTGCTGGCCCTTCGTAATAGAAACCGAGGCCTGTACGTGGAGTCTCCTCGTCCCGATCCCATTCGGGAACCTTACCGAACCTCCACCACAATCTGTCACTGAACTGTCCCTTCAGGACCAAGCCCGCCGATACCTTAGACCAATGTGAGCGTACCCTTTCGGCGATTCTTTCCGCAAATGGTCGAAGTTCCTTTTGGGTTCCTTCCATGAGCATCGGAAGGCGCAGGCAATACAGATCATCTTCCATCGGGATGTCTTTTGTCTTTTCTTTAAACACGTCGCCAACAAAATGGTCGTTGCTATGTCTCTGTGCAAAATCAATTGGCCACGAGAGTGATTTCCGCTCCACTACGAGTTGAGCGTTTCGAGAAGGATCAACATATAACGCCTCAGGTTGTGGGTTGCGGCGGTCGGCAATGT
The DNA here is from genome assembly GCA_963753745.1 of uncultured Acidobacteriota bacterium. Taxonomy (GTDB): domain Bacteria; phylum Acidobacteriota; class Terriglobia; order Acidiferrales; family UBA7541; genus Acidiferrum. The sequence goes on along the minus strand of CAVWDX010000007.1, from coordinate 21,611 downwards.
CCAAGCAAGCGCGGTGAACATACCCCGCACCCTCCTCGTGATTTAAGTGCATGGCAAATGCGTCCGTAAAGGGTCGTTCGCATCCTCCCGACTGAGGCAAGCAACTCATAACTTGATGATACACTTATGAATAATAAACTCAAAGAGACGGAAACTTGGGAGCACACGGAACCTTTCCTGTAATTTTTGATTCGTGCGAAGGGAGATATGAGAAAGCTTCCCGTCTGTCCCCGGGTGTTCGAAGTGGAAGAAAACGTCCCGTCTGTCCCCAGGTTCCCGAGCGAGTGATGGCTCGGGCCGTTCTGCGTTCAGGCGATAGTCTCCCGAATGCTCGCGTCAATCCTTCGCAGAATTGAAAAGAGTCGGTCGAGTTCCGTTGGGTACCTTCGAAGTGTATACTCAACTTCACTCAGTTGGGAGCCGACGAGCATAGCCTCGCGTGTCAGGGTGATTCTTCGGCAGCCATAACGGTCGAAGGTAATCGGGGAGATGCCAAACAAGTGAAAATACAGGTCTTCAACGACGGAGCGAAATCCCTCCGCACATTTCAACGTCTTTTCTTGTAGCATGGAGTTTTCCTGACAGCGCGTTATCCTCTACCCGTGAGGGAGCATCGCCGCCGTTCTCAGTCTACAATAACTTTACGTTTCAGCGGTAGGGTAGGAAAACGCGTCGGACGGGTGGCCCGGACTCTCAGTTGTGCGAAGGGTGCCTCGTCCTCGGTTTTTGAGGGCGGAAACTTGGGAAACTTGGGGACAGACGGAACGTTTCCTGTAATTTTTGATTCGTGCGGAGAGAAACATGAGAAAACTTCCCATCTGTCCCCATATTTCGTCCCCATATTTCCGGTTACGACTAATCGTGACCTAGCCGAGCATTGTTGAAGCTCTGATGCGGCAATAGAAGCTATTGAACTAGCGTGATCTCCCCTGATTCAGCATCCGTCCTCGAATCAGCTAAGTAGGTTTTTAGTTTGCGGTAAAGCGTAGTCTTGCCGATACCTAAGATGCGTGCGGCTTCAGTTCGGTCATTGCCTGCTTTCCGTAGAGCGCGAAGGATGGCCCGCCGCTGAATCTCCGCGAGTGGAAGAAGTTCATCACTGCTCAGATCACAAGCTGTGGCCCTCGGGACAAAAGCTAAATCATCTATCGTCAAAACATGCGCTGAACTCAGAGCGACAGCACATTCGATGATATTCTCCAATTCACGGACATTGCCGGGCCAACTGTAAGCCAACAATTTCTGCATAGCGTCATCCGAGAACTCATGGACCGGATGGGACGGGTCTGAGAATTTCTCTAGAAAATGGGTGACCAACGGGGGGATATCGACCTTGTGCTCGCGCAGCGGGGGCAGCCTGAGTTGGACAACATTCAATCGGAAATACAGGTCCTGACGGAACGTCCCCGCGCTGATTTCCGCTTCGAGATTTCGATTCGTGGCGGCGATGATCCGCACATTAATTGGAATTCGTCCCGTCGATCCCACAGGCCGTATTTCTTTCTCTTGCAGAGCGCGTAACAACTTTGCCTGCAATAACAAAGGAAGTTCACCGATTTCATCGAGAAAGACTGTTCCTCCATTCGCGAATTGGAACAGACCGACTTTTGCATGGTCTGCACCAGTGAAGGCTCCTTTCACATGTCCAAACAGCTCAGACTCGATGAGCATGGGAGATAATGCAGAACAATCAACGGGGATAAACGCGTCTGCACGGCGCTGCCCCGCAGAGTGGATGTAATGCGCGACCAGTTCTTTCCCCGTCCCGGTCTCGCCTAGGATGAGAATGGGAAATTTGTTTTGACTGACCTTTTCAATCAACTCATAGAGATGATGCATCAGCGGAGAATCTCCGACAATCCCGCCATGTCCAGATTGATTTGAAGATGCCCCGCGTGGGAGAAGCGATTGTTCTTTCACTCTCGGTGTGTCATTTCTCGCGGGGCTATTTTGCATAATACGCTCTAACAATAGATATATCTACTAAATATGTATAAGTGAATACGAAATACAGATGTGGTATACAATGAGATACTCCCAAGGATGGCCGGGTGGCCCGGACTCTCAGTTGTGCGAAGGGTGCCCCGTCCTCGGTTTTTGAGGGCGGGTCTCGGGTTTGGGTTCTCTCTAGTCGATCAGCAAATTCATGGGAAGCAAGTGCGTAGTGAGCAGTGAATAGTGGGCGGTGAGTAGATAGGACAGAACCGGAGAAGACTGAGCAAGCCGGAATCGGCTAGAATAGGTGGAACGGAGGCTCGCGATGGCGCACTCGTACACCGTAATTTTCGAGAAAGAGGAGGAGGGCGGCTATCACGTTTTTTGCCCGACCTTGCCGGGATGCCATACGCAGAGCGAGACCGTCGAAGAAGGAGTCGCGAATATTCGCGAAGCGATCGGGCTCTACCTCGAGAGCCTGGTGGAGGATGGGCTGCCCATTCCCACGGAAGATATCCTGATTAAGCCGGTTGAGATTCCCGTGTGACGAGTTTGCCGTGGACTTCGGGGAGATTGAGGGGCTGACTGCCGCGGCCATTCATTCTTGCCTGTCGCATGTAATTTTTTATTCTGCCCGTTAAGGGCCAGCCCAACTTCGACGACCTGCCCCGGCTTGATCCACTGAAGCCCAACCAGGATTTCCGGCAAATGCGGCCGAATATCATCGATGTCATTGGAAGCAGCGCGCAGGACTAGAATCGCTATCTTGCGATTGGTGAGGTTTTGCTGGTATTTGAGGTTCTTGTCTACCGTGATCAGGACGCCAAACTTCCCTTCCGCCAGTGAGAGCAATTCACCGTTTTCTTTGCCGCCGAAGCCTGCCTCTCGCGCTGTTTCGCATTGGTGGCCGCTTCCCGAGAAGAGGAACTTCATCTTCCGTGGCAAGCACTCGTCGAGCAACAACTTCATTTTAAGGCTGCCGCAAGACTGATCCTGGCCTCCTCAAGTGCAGCGATGGCGTCCTCGCGGGTGACGAGGGGAAAGTCTTCGAGAAATTCCGTCAGGCTTCGCTCGTGTTCGAGGTAGTCGGTGAGACACTTGAACGGCACGCGTGTTCCGCGAAAAACGGGCTCCCCGCTGAGAATTCCGGGATTGCGAATGATGACGCTCGATGACATCGCGCTAACCCTCCGTCGTAAAGTTTAGCCCATTATTGACTTTTTCGTGCAGCACGAGGGGCCCGGACTCTTAGTTATGCGGAGGGTGCTCCGTCCTCCGAGCGGATTTTCTGGATTTCACCGCTCCTGAAAGTAGAAACTCCAGCTGCTCCACGGCCAATCCTTCGGGTGCGGCACCAAACCGCGAATTACCGGATTGGCGGGCATGTAGTTCAGCTTCGAGCTGCACCCCTGCTCGGGTATTTTTGAGAACATCCCCGGACTGACCGCGTAATAATCGGTGAAGAACCATATCCGGGCGTCGAGTTCGCGGTATCCTCCAGCAACATTTTTCCAAGGTAGATGACCAACCAAAGCTGCTCGGCTGAGATCACCGAGCCAAGAGCAGCGTTTGGCCAGATTCCAGAAGGAACTCGATCCCTCAGAGGTCGCCTGCGCCTCAGGATTGACTGATCCGCACCCCGAACCCTCTGAAACGGGCAACCTGCTCCTTCCGTCGTACTCTGATGACTCAGCATAAATGGGGGCAGGACAAAGGGGTTAGGGCTAACGTGAGAATTCTTGCGGGTTTGTGTCTGCTGTCGTGTTTTGCAGGGAACGCGTTTGCGCAGCAGTACGACGGGGATCTCACGGCCACGAAACGGCTATTGCCGGGAGTTGGGCCGGGATTGCGTGCTGTTAAACGCGGCGCGGATGGAAATTATTATGTCTTAACCGCCCCGGGATCATCGGCTTCGGTGTTCGACGTCACGGGGAAACTTCTGAAGAAAGTTCCCGACTATGAAGCCAGTAAAGTTCCCAGTGCGCCGTCATCCCAACTGGCGGCCATCACCTTCGGCGAAGACTTGGATGTGGACGCGCAAGGAACCGTCTACGTGGCGGATCGCGGGGCCAATGCCATCAAGATCTGGGACACCAAAGGGAATGCGCGCATGTTCAAGATCGATGCGCCAGTATCCGTCGCGTCCCTGCCGGATGGGGAAGTTGCCGTGGCAACCATGCGCGAACAGCACCTGGTCATCGTGTTCGACAAGACGGGGCGCGACGTGCGCGAGTTTGGCGATCCCGAGCCAATCTCCGACCGACCGGAGTTGAACCGCTTTCTGAATATCGGAATGCTGGTGACGGACGGTGGAGGACATCTCTACTACGCATTTCCTTATCTGCCGGAGGCGACCGTGCGGCAGTACGACCGCTATGGCTACGGCGGACAGGATTTTCAGTACACGGGCGTGGACGCATGGCCGGCCGCACAAGCCACCCGCAAAGAAATTGCGAGGCAGGAGCGGCGCGGGGAACCGCCGGTATTCAGGCGCATCCTGACAGCCGTAGGTGTGGAGCGATCCAGCGGGGAAGTCTGGATGGCGCTGGGCGACAAGCTGCTGCATTTCGATAAAGATGGAAATCGCCGTGCAACCTACCTGGTCTACACACCCGAAGGAGCGCGGCTGGAAGCAAACACGATTCTTGTCGACAAGGATCACCTGATCATCGGAAGCGACCCGCTCGGCATCTACCAGTTCGACAGGCCCGATAAAAAAACTCAACAATAGACGAATTATCCTCAGGGTGATTTGGAGCGATCCTGTGCAAACCGGGCCGACCGCGGGAAAATTATGTGAAGATTCCCGCATAAATCCCGGTAACACGGAGCAGTTGCACAATAATTGTGCTTGTGGAAAAGCTGTGCATGGCGTGTGCACCTCGGTGAATCCCTTCGCACACTTTTCGCTTGCCCCAATCGGTCCAATCGGCGACAATCCCGCGCTGTCTGATAGCGGCGGCACGAGGGGCCGACATTTCCAGAAGGGCCGCGGACGGAGCGTCAGGGGAAAGCAAGGCACTCCGGTTCGGGCATGATTCCCGAAGCCTGAAGATAGAAACGAAGGGACCTGCTTTCCACAGCTTATTCACATCTGTGGAAATGTTAGGGAGAGATTTTATCTTGCGATGACTACTGCCACGAATTCCTGGGACCGGTTTCTAGAGCGGGTGAAGTCCCGGGTCAGCATCAACACGTACACTACCTGGTTTCAACCCACGAAGCTGCATCGAGCCGAGGGGGAAAACCTCTTTGTGCAAATCCCTAGCACGGTTTTCCGGCAGGTCCTGACGCGGACTTACGGCGAGATCGTCAAAGCGGTATTCCACGAACTTGGGACTCCTAACATAAAAGTGCAATACGTTTGTACGGAGGAAGAGCCCGTGCCAGCCGTTTCCACATCTTCCGGCGTGAAACAAGCGAAGCTCGACTTTGAAAGCAGCGATCACCAACTGAATCTGCGCTATAGTTTCGATTCCTTTGTCGTCGGCAAGTCCAATGAGTTCGCGCATGCGGCCGCGCGCGCCGTGGCCGAGCAGCCCTCGAAAGCCTACAATCCTCTGTTTCTCTACGGCGGCGTGGGCATGGGCAAGACGCACTTGATGCATGCGATCGGGCATACCATCAAGAAGCGCAATCCCGCTATGCGGCTGAGCTATGTGAGCGCGGAGAAGTTCACCATCGAAGTGATCAATTCGCTGCGCTTCGACCGCATGACCAGTTTTCGCGACCGCTTTCATACCGTGGACGTCCTGCTGGTGGACGACATCCAGTTCATCGCGGGGAAAGAACGGACCCAGGAAGAGTTCTTTCACACGTTCAATGCGCTGTACGAGCAGCAGAAACAGATTGTGATTTCTTCCGACTGCCTGCCGAAAGAGATTAATTCGATCGAAGAGAGGCTGCGCTCGCGGTTCGAATGGGGCCTGATCGCGGACATCCAGCCGCCGGACCTGGAAACCAAGATTGCGATTTTGCAGAAAAAAGCGGAGAACGACCGCTTTAGTCTGCCGGATGAAGTGGCGGAGTACATTGCGCGAGCCATCAAATCGAATGTTCGGGAATTGGAAGGCGCATTGACGCGGCTGATGGCTTATGCGTCTTTGACCGGAGCCACGATCTCCTTGGCCACGGCGCAGCAGGTGCTGCGCAACATCATCGCGTCGCAGGAGAAGCGCGTCACCATCGACCTGATTCAGAAGCGCGTAAGTGAGCATTACAACATGCGCGAGCAGGATTTGAAGGTGCGCAGCAATACGCGCGCGATCGCTTTCCCGCGGCAGGTGGCGATGTATATCGTGAAGCAGCTCACTACCGCCTCGTTGCCCGAAATTGGCCGGCAATTTGGCGGCAAACACCACACCACCGTGTTGCATTCGATCAACAAGATCGAGGAGATGCGGCGTTCGGACAAGGATTTGAACCGGACCATCACGCGTTTGATGGACACCCTGCAATAGCGCTGGCGTTTTCCCTTCGCCGGCAATCCGTAGGCTTGCTCCATACCACATCGCAATTTTTGACGCACGCAACGAGTCTGCGTCTTGGGATCCCGTCCCGGGACGTCCCGATCACTTTTGTGGGACACCAACGCACAATTTTATGCGTGAACGCCTTGTGAATAGATGGCGGAGAAGATGCGGAAATTCTGTTAAGAGTGGTGGAAGAAAGTTTGCATGGTGGCGTGTGGCAAGGAGGGGACGGCTTGTTTTCACCGTTTCCCACAACTCGCCACTTGGAAGAATGCATTGCCAGGCCACTGGGATAAAAGCAGTTGTTGAGCTTTCCACAGTTCCACAGCGCTCATCACAACAACAAGCTTTATAGTTCTCGAAAATTAGTAACCCTTCTTGTTGTAATGATTGTCGTTGTGGGAAAAAAGCGTTGGCTCTCGCACAGCCGTTCGAAGTTAGAGAGTTCTGATTCTCACCTATTTCCACAGGTTTTACGCGTCTTGTGGGCTTTATACTTTGCGAAAAAGCGAGTACAGTACGACAGCGGTCGAAGAGCGGCGAGGAGCCCTTATGAGCGCACCAGGAACCGCACGCGAGGAACATCAAGCAATGGAATTCAGTGTTACAAAATCAGCGCTGTTGAATGAACTTAGCACGACGCAAGGTGTTATTGAGCGTAAGACCACGATCCCGATACTTTCCAATTTGCTGGTGGAGGCCAAGGGCAGCCAGTTGACCATCACGGCCACAGACCTTGAGCTAAGTGTCCGCACGTCCTGTGAAGCGAAGATCAAGAAAGATGGTGCCGGGACGATCCCCGCGAAAAAACTATTGGAGTTGGTGCGCCTACTTCCTGAGGGAGAGATCAAGGTCAAACTGCTTGAGAATCACTGGGTAGAAATCACCAGCGATCGAAAAAAGTACAAGCTAGTGGGGATGGCCAAGGAAAACTTTCCTGCGTTGCCCGTGATGCCGCACACGCTCGTCAAAATTCCTGCCGTCATTATGGAAAGCCTGATTGCCAAAACAAAATTCGCGATTTCCATGGAAGAATCGCGTTACACATTGAACGGCGGATTATTGATCTTGAAGCCGGATACGTTGGCGATGGTGGCCACTGACGGCCACCGCCTGGCGCTTGCGGAAACGGATCAGAAGCTCGCGGGTCTGAATGGCGAAGTGAAAGTTCTCATTCCGAAAAAAGCGATGGACGAAGTGGAAAAGCTGGCGAGCGCGGCGGGCTCCGACGCATCGATCGAGTTCGCGAAGGATGAAAGCCATCTATTTTTCCAGGTTGGCCACCGGCTTTTGATTTCGCGCATCCTCACCGGGCAATTTCCGAATTACGAAGCGGTGCTGCCGCGCGACAATAACAAAACCGTCGTGCTGGAGCGCGTGGAACTTAGCGATGCCGTCCGCCGCGTTTCGCAACTCGCCGATCAGCGCTCTCATGCCGTCAAGCTGGCCGTTTCCAGTGAAGGCGTCGAAATCTCCGCTTCGAGTCCGGAGTACGGTGAAGCAAAAGAAAACATCGAAAAGGAATACAAGGGCGACGCGATCAGCATCGGTTTCAATTCTTCGTACATGCTCGATTTTCTTGCCGCCGCGGCCGATGGCCCTATAAGCATTGAGCTGAAGGACGAACAGTCCGCCGGCCAGATGCGTCCGCTCGCAGACGAATCCTACCGCTATCGCTACATCATCATGCCTATGCGCATTTGAATGAGGTAGTCAGAGAGAACAAGCCGCGCACATTCCGAAGACATTTTTTGCAATAAATTAGCTATTAATTGATTTAACTTAGTTAATAATGTAAGGTTGTGAAGTGCTGTTTTTTGAGGTTCCACACTGGAACCTCAAAACCGTGCTTCCATGCCAACGCCTTCGCAAAACGCCATCGTTCCAACTGCCCTAATTAGTCAGAAAATCTTCTTCGTACGCGGCACTCGAGTCATGCTGGATGCTGATCTCGCCCAACTCTACCGTGTTGCGACAAAAAATCTAAACAAGGCCGTGAAGCGAAACGCAAACCGCTTTCCCTCCGATTTTATGTTTCAACTTTCGCTCAAGGAGCTCCACAGTTTGAGGTTCCAGACTGGAACCTCAAAACCTGTTCAAGGAGGCCGTCGCTATGCCCCTTACGCGTTCACGGAGCAAGGTGTAGCGATGCTTTCCAGTGTGCTCCGCAGTTCGCGAGCCGTGCAGGTAAACGTTGCGATCATGCGAACCTTCGTGCGGCTTCGCGAAATGCTCACCACGCACGAAGAATTGCGCCGAAAAATTGACGCAATGGAGAAGCGGTACGATGCTAGATTTCAGGCCGTTTTTGAGACTATTCGCCAGATGCTGGAAACACCCATTCCAGCGAAAAAGCCGATCGGATTTCACGCTAGGCTAGAGCTCACGGCGAAGTCCGTCAAGCCTTCCAAGGCAAGTCTAACTAGCACAAAATAAATATCTTACAGCAGGCTGGCGGCCTCTTCTGGCCTTGAGAATGTCACTCACTTCAGGTACAATTTGTTGGCTGTCGATTCGCAGTTCGATTTCCTCCCAATCGGCACGTCGGCCAAGTACATTCGGCCCCGCTATTTAGCTCTGCGCCAGGAGCTATGGAGCCGGAAGCTTGGAGTTAAGAAGTCTTCGCCACGTCTCGCTGCGCGAGACGGGATGGAGCAGGAACCCTACGAGTTTTGGGTTTGTTCGACGAATCCAGAATCAAAGGGTAAGGCGACGTACGGAGCATTCCGCGAGCACGCCTTTCCTCGCTTCACAAAAGTTTGAGCAAAGTTTTTGAGCGCTGAAGCTCACGGCATAGCTCGGGGTCCGTCTTTGCGCGGTAAGAGTGCCGCGAGAGTTTTGTCAGGAGCGTACATGGGCGATAAAGAAGCGGTGACCGGGAAAGCTCCGGGTCATCAGTACGACGCGAAGTCGATCAAAGTTCTCGGCGGTCTCGAAGCGGTGCGTTTGCGCCCCGCGATGTACATCGGTTCGACCGGCGAAATGGGCCTACACCATCTGGTGTGGGAGGTCGTCGACAATTCCGTCGACGAAGCGATGGCCGGCTATGCGGACGAAATCAACGTCACCGTGCACGCGGATGATTCGGTCACGGTGGTCGACAACGGCCGCGGCATTCCGGTCGACATGCATGCCACGGAAAAGCGGCCCGCGGCGGAAGTCGTGCTCACGGTGCTGCACGCCGGCGGAAAATTCGATAGCGACACCTACAAAGTTTCCGGCGGTTTGCACGGCGTAGGCGTGTCCGTTGTCAATGCGCTTTCGGATCGGCTCGAATTGGAAATCTCGCGCGATGGCGCGGTGTGGGAACAGTCCTACGAAAAAGGCAAGCCCACCTCGAAGCTGAAGCAGACCGGCAAAACGCGTAAGACCGGCACGACCGTTACATTTCATCCCGACCCGACCATTTTTGATAAGACGACCTTCAGCTTCGACACGCTCTCGCAACGCTTGCGCGAGTTGGCCTTCCTGAACAAGGGCCTGAAAATCACGCTCACGGATGAACGCACGGAGAAAACCGCGGAATTCCGATTTACGGGCGGCATCGGCGAGTTCGTCAAGCATCTGAACCGCGGCAAAGCCATGCTGCACGATTCTCCGATCTATATTGAAGGCAAGCGCGGCGCCGTCGAGATAGAAATCGCGCTGCAATATAACGACACCTACGGCGAAAATGTTTTTGCGTTTGCGAACACCATCAACACCGTGGATGGAGGGACGCATCTTTCCGGTTTTCGTTCTGCGCTGACGCGCACGATTAATAATTTCGCGTCCTCGGCGGGAATGCTGAAAGAGCAAAAAGACGAAGTGACCATCACTGGCGACGACGTTCGCGAAGGCTTGGTGGCGGTCGTTTCCGTGCGCCTGCCGCAGCCGCAGTTTGAAGGGCAGACCAAAGGCAAGCTGAACAGCGATATTAAAGGCGACGTCGAACAACTCGTCAATGAGAAGCTTGGCGAATGGTTCGACAAGCATTCGACCGTGGCTCGGCGCATCATTTCCAAGTGCATCGATGCGGCGCGCGCCCGGGAAGCGGCGCGCAAAGCCCGTGAGCTGACGCGGCGCAAGTCCGCCATGGATTCCAGCGGACTGCCCGGCAAACTCGCCGATTGCCAGGAGCGCGATCCCGCGCGCTGCGAGCTGTTCGTGGTCGAGGGCGAATCCGCCGGCGGCTCGGCGAAAATGGGCCGCGACCGCAAATACCAGGCGATCCTGCCGCTCAAGGGCAAAATCCTCAACGTCGAAAAAGCGCGTTACGACAAAATGCTGGGGCACGAAGAAATTCGCGCCATCATTACCGCGCTTGGCACAGGGATTGGCAAGGATGACTTCGACGCCGGCAAGCTGCGCTATCACAAAGTGATTCTCATGACCGATGCGGACGTCGACGGCTCGCACATCCGCACGCTGCTGCTGACGTTTTTCTTCCGCCATATGAAGGAGCTGATTGATCGCGGGCACATTTACATCGCGCAGCCGCCGCTGTACCGCGTGAAGCGCGGCAAAACCGAAAAATACATTCGCGACGAACGCGAATTCGCGCACGAGTTGATGAAGCGCGCCACGGAAGACCACGTCGTAAAGGCGAAAGAAGGCGTATCGCTCGAGGGCGCAGGGCTGACGAAATTTCTACTCAATGTGCAGGAGTACGAAGCTGCCGCGGCGAAACTGGGCCGGCGTTTACGAGAAACTGGCCTGGTCGAATTGCTTGCGGAGAGCGGCCTCGAGAAGAAGACGGATTTTGAGGACAAGAAAGCGCTCGAAAAACTCTTGAAGGAAATCGAGAAAGCCAAACTCAAGCTCGAAGGCAAAGTGGCTTTCGATGAAGAGCACAGCCTCTACGAAATCCAGTTCGGGCCTCCGCATAACCAAAAAGTGAATTGGGCGCTCGCTTCAACCGCGGATTACAAACGTCTGCGCGGGCTGGCCAAGCAGATCGATGAGTTCAATAAGCCGCCCTTCACCGTGGCGCGCAACGGCGACAAAGTGAGCAAGGAAAACGTGCACGATGTGCTCAATTATGTCGTGGAAGACGCCAAAAAAGACTTCACCATCACGCGATTCAAGGGCCTGGGAGAAATGAACGCCGAGCAGTTGTGGGAAACCACGATGAATGCGGACACGCGCACGCTGCTGCAAGTGAAGCTCGAAGACGCCGTCGCAGCCGAAGATATTTTTACCACGCTGATGGGTGAAAATGTCGAAGCGCGCCGCAAATTCATCGAGGAAAACGCGCTCGAAGTCGTGAATCTGGATATTTAGTTCTTCTCCCATGCTTTACCAACTGGGTTGGGCGACATTGCCGGGGCTGCGTGGATTGAGCTGCAGCGGGTTTCGTGCGACGCCAACCGCAGCTCCGGACAACGAGCGCGGAGTAGCAATCCAGCTTGCGAACGACACTGAGCGCGACGGTTTTTTGAAGCAATTGGAAGAACACTTTAGGGAGCGGCGATTTACGAACGCGGCGGACGCCTTCGATTCAGTGAAGGCTTACGTGTTGGAGCATGTTGCCAAGCGATGAGAGTTACAAAAGTTCGAGGAATTCCTCTAGCTTGAGGCCGCATTGCTTGAGGATGTCCGAGAGCGTGCCTTTGGCCAATTCGGAATGCATCGGTACGACGGTTTTAAAGACTTGATCGCCACCGCGTTTTTCGAGGGAAACATGGCTGCCTTTTTGGCGCAACTCAATGAATCCGGCGCGTTTCAAGACCCTGACTACACGCTCGCCGGAGACGCTTGGGAGCTTGGGCATTTCAATGGGAAACTTCGACCGTGGTCCAGAATGAAGGGCCCTCAGTCGACGTCTCTTCGGGAAGGCCCCAAGTCTCGAGGTAAAGCTCGATGGCCTCACCAAGGCTGGCACGAGCGCTTTCGACATCTTTGCCCTGCGTGGTCACGTTTAACTCGGGGCAGCGCGCGACATACCAGCCATCTTCTTTGGTGATGAGCGCTGAAAAGCGGTAAGTCATAAGCAGATGCTAGCGGAATAAAGATAACTCGGCAAGGTTCGCAAGAACAGAGTTTCGGGCTCCGAAAGGGCCAATACAGCGAGGGGAAATGGCGGACGAGACAAACAAGTCGATACTGCTGCCGGTCGATATTGAAGCCGAGATGAAGAAGTCTTATCTCGACTACGCGATGAGCGTGATCATCGCGCGCGCGCTGCCGGACGTGCGCGACGGCCTGAAGCCCGTGCAGCGGCGCATCCTCGTGGCCATGAACGACCTCGGGCTGGCCTCGAACCGCGGCTACCGCAAATGCGCCAAAATCTGCGGCGACACTTCCGGCAATTACCATCCGCACGGTGAAGCGGTCATCTATCCCGCGCTGGTGCGCCTGGCGCAGGACTTCAACATGCGCTACCCGTTGATTGACGGTCAGGGAAATTTCGGATCCGTCGACGGCGATCCGCCGGCGGCCATGCGGTACACGGAAGCGCGCCTGGCGAAGATCAGCGAAGACATTCTAGCCGACCTCGAAAAAGAAACCGTCGATTTCGTTCCGAACTTTGACCAGACCCGCGAAGAGCCGTTCGTCCTGCCCTCGCGCATCCCGAATCTTTTAGTGAATGGTGCCAGCGGCATCGCCGTTGGCATGGCCACGAACATTCCGCCGCACAATCTGCGCGAAATCGTGGAAGCGGCGATTGTTCTGCTCGACAAACCAGACACACCACTGAAAGAGATCATGAAGCTCGTGCCCGGTCCGGATTTTCCAACCGGCGCGTACATCGCCGGCCGCGAAGGCATCGAGGCTGCGTACAAGACGGGGCGCGGCAGCTTCATGATGCGCGCCAAAGCCGCCATAGAGGAAGTTGGCAAGGACCGCGAAAACATCGTGGTCACGGAAATTCCGTATCAGGTCAACAAATCGAAGATGATCGAGCGCATCGCCGAACTGGTGCAGACGAAGAAGATCGAAGGCATCGCCGACGTCCGCGACGAATCTTCCCGCGAAGGCATGCGCATCGTCATCGAAATCAAGCGCGGCGAAGAATCGCAGCTCATCCTCAACAATCTTTTCAAGCATACGCAGATGCAGGAATCGTTTGGCATGATCCTGCTTGCCATCGTGGGCGGACAGCCGCGCGAACTGGGCCTGATTCCGCTGATCAAGCTGTTTCTCGAGCACCGGCGCGATGTCGTCATTCGCCGCACGCGTTACGAACTGCGCAAAGCCGAGGAGCGCGAGCACATCCTCGTCGGTTATCAGGTTGCTCTCGATCATTTGGACGCCGTCATCCGCATCATCCGCGGTTCCTCGAGCCGCGCAGAAGCCAAAGCAAAACTTGCTCAACTATTTTTCCGAGCAAGACGTCACCATCACGGAGAACGGGAAATCCAGGAAAGCTCGAAGGCGTCAAGCTGGATGGCCGGAAGTACCGGGTTGCCGCGCTCGAAGGTGAAATCACGCGGTCCGTCTCAGACGGACTGACGCCGATTCAAGTCGACGCCATTCTCGAGCTGCAACTCCACCGCCTCACACAGCTCTCGGTCGACGAAATCCTCAAGGAATTGAAGTCCATCCGCGAGCAAATTGCCGAGCTCAAGGAAATTCTTTCGAGCGAAAAGAAACTGAAGCAGGTGATCACCGCGGAGCTGCGCGAAGTTCAGAAGGCCTACGGCGATGATCGGCGTACACAGATTGTGGACAAGGTCGATGAAATCAAACTCGAAGACCTGATCGCCGATACCGACATGCTCATCACAGTGAGCCACGCCGGCTACATCAAGCGCACTGCGGCGGATACCTACCGGCATCAGTCGCGCGGCGGCAAGGGCCGCATCGGCGCTCGCACGAAGGAAGAAGATTTTGTCGAGCATCTCTTCATCGCTTCCGCGCACAGTTACATCCTCCTCTTCACCTCGAAGGGGCGCGTCTATTGGCTCAAAGTATACGAACTGCCGGAAGCCGCCGCTGCCACGCGGGGCAAAGCGATTTCCAGCCTCGTGAAATTCCAGGAAGACGAAAAGTTGACGGCGCTCGTCGCGGCGCAGAACCTCGAAGAAGAGGGCCGCTTTGTCTTTATGGCCACGAAGAGCGGCACAGTAAAGAAATCGACTCTTACGGAATTTTCCAATCCACGCTCGACGGGAATTATTGCCATCAACCTCGACGGCCAAGATGAACTGATCGGTGCCAAGCTTACCGACGGCAAGAAAATGATTTTCCTCGCCAGCCATGAGGGCCAGGCCATCCTGTTCCGCGAGACGGAAGTGCGCCCAATGGGCCGCAATGCCGGCGGCGTGAATGGGATGGATCTCGATAAGGAGGACTACGTTGTCAGCATGGACGCTGTCCAGCCCGATTTCGAGATCATCGCCAAGGAACATAAGACGACCACGCAAAATCTCGAAGAGCTAGAAAACGAGCAGATCAAGGACTCGCTGGTGACGCTGATGCTCACCGTTGCCGAAAAGGGCTTTGGCAAGCGCACGCCGCTGGCCGAATACCGCATCACGTCGCGCGGCGGCAAAGGCGTCACCAACATGAAGACCACGGACCGCAACGGCTACGTCGTGGCCACGCTGCAAGTAACGGAGGAGTCCGACGTAATGATCATCACGCACGACGGAAAAGTGATCCGCGTTCATGCGAACGAGATTCGTGAGGCGGGCCGCTCGACCCAAGGCGTGCGCCTGCTGCGTCTCGAGGATGGCGACTCCGTCGCGGCCGCCGCCGTTCTGCAAGAAGAGCAGGAAGAAGAAAAGAAGTAGCCGGCAGACCTTCGCTTTTGTAGGGGCGCAGCATGCTGCGCCCCTACAACCTCAACAGTTAGTGTTAGAATCCTCTCCCTTATGAAGATCACTCGGCGTTTGTTCGTATTCACTCTTCTTCTTTGCGCGCCATTACTTTTTTATTCCCAGCCGCAAATTCCAGGAAAATCTGCAGCCAAAGGTCAATACATCGCTTTCGTTGGAACCTACACCACAAAAACGACTAGCAAAGGGATTTACGCCTACCGGTTCGACCCATCGAAGGGCCAGCTCACCTCCATCGGGGTTGCGGCGGAAGCGGTGGATCCCTCATTTTTGGCTGTGCACCCCAATGGAAAATATCTTTATGCAGTGAATGAAATCGGCAATTTCAATGGAGAAGTGAGCGGCGCCGTCAGCGCTTTTGCCATCGATGCGAAGACCGGTTCGCTTAAATTTCTGAATCAGGTGCCCACGCGCGGCGCGGGTCCTTGCTACGTTTCGCTCGACAAGACCGGCGCGTACGTTCTCGTCGCGAATTACGACAGCGGCAATATCGCCTCGTTTCCCGTGCATGGCGACGGCAGCATTGGCACCGCCAGCGGTTTCGTTCAACACTCCGGTACTGGCCCGAACAAGCAGCGCCAGGAAGGCCCACACGCCCACTGGATCGGCACATCCCCCGACAATCGCTTCGCCCTCGCCGTGGATTTAGGGCTCGATCAGGTGATCGTGTACGGCTTTGACGCCGGTACTGGAGTTTTCACGCCGACGCTGGCGGGCTTTGCAAAAGTGAAGCCCGGCTCTGGCCCGCGCCATCTCGCTTTTTCTTCTAACGGCAAGTTCGCCTACGTGATAAGCGAAATGGCCTCCACGGTCACCGTTTTTTCCTATCACGCGAAGAACGGCACTTTCTCGGCAATGCAAACTATATCGACGCTGCCGTCGGATTATTCAGGTTCGAAGGAAGCTGCCGAGATTGCCGTGCATCCATCCGGAAAATTTCTTTACGCTTCGAACCGCGGCCACGATAGCATTGCCGTTTTCGCGATCGATCCAAAAAAAGGAACGCTCCGGTCCCTCGGGCAAGTCTTGACGGGCGGCAAAACGCCTCGTCATTTCGCCATCGATCCCACGGGTGCATACCTGCTCGCCGAAAATCAGGAATCGAACAACGTTGTCGTCTTCCACATCGATCCCGCGACCGGCGGTTTGACCCCCACGGGCCAGACCATCGAGGTGCCTTCGCCGGTGTGCATAACATTTGTCGCCGCCGAGTAGTTCCTGCGTTACAATCCGCCTTCCACTTTGTAGCTTCGGGGGAACCAAATGATTCGAAATGAAAAAGCGCGCGTGAACATTCTGCGGTGTCTCGCCCCGCTGCTCCTTCTTTCCTTGGCAGGGTCCGTGGCCCTGGGCGACGGTGAAACCGCGCCCGCTCGCGATCCCAAGCAGCCCGTGGATGAGGCCTACACGGCGAAAATCCACAAGTACACCACCGAGCCGTTTTTCACCTCGCCGCTCGTGGATTATCTTCCTGCCTCGAAAATCGTTCCGACGCCCGAGGTTGTTCTTGGCGACGTGGCCGGAGCGCCGGGAATCCTGCCGTATGCCGAAGACGTTTACAAATACATGCGCCTGCTGGAAAAAGCCAGCCCGCGCGTGAAGGTCTTCTCCATCGGCAAGACGGAAGAAGGCCGCGAAATGATTGCCGTGGCCGTCTCCTCCCCGGAAAACCTAAAAAATCTGGAAGAAGATCGCGCACGCTTGGCAAAGCTCGCCGATCCTCGCAGCATAAAACTCGATGACGCGGAAGCGGACAAGATCGTCGCGCAAGCCGTTCCTGTCTATTACATCACCGGAACAATTCATTCGCCCGAAACCGGCGCGCCCACTGCCCTGATGGAGCTGGCCTACCGCCTGGCCGTCGACGAAAGCCCTTACATCCGCGAAATCCGCGACGGCATGATCACCCTCATCACGCCGGTCGTCGAAGTCGATGGCCGCGATCGCATGGTGGACATCTACCACTGGCATCTCTCTCATCCCAAGGATTTTTATCCTCCGCTGATTTATTGGGGCAAGTACGTGGCGCACGACAACAATCGCGACGCCATGGGCATGACCCTCAACCTCACGGAAAACGTGCTCAACACTTACGTCGGCTGGAAGGCCCAAGTGCTGCACGACCTGCACGAATCCGTGCCCTATCTTTACGACAACACCGCCGGCGACGGCCCGTTCAACGCCTGGGTCGATCCGATTCTTACCGACGAATGGGAAATGATTGGCTGGCGCAACGTCGCGGACATGACCAAGTTCGGCATGCCCGGTGTTTTCACCCACGGCGTTTTCGATACTTGGTCGCCCGGCTATCTGATGTTTATTGCCGCGATGCACAATGGCATCAGCCGCTTGTATGAAACGTTTGGCAACGGCGGCGCAGACACCCTCGAGCGTACGCTCGACCCGGACGAATACTCGCGCACCTGGTATCGTCAAAATCCCCCGCTACCGAAGGTCCTTTGGTCGCAGCGCGACAACAACAATTACGAAGAGACCGGTTTGCTCACCTCGCTCCACTATTTCAACGAGAACAAGCGGCTCTTCCTGAAGAATTTCTATCTCAAGGCAAAGCGCTCCGTCATGAAGCCGCAAGAAGAAGGCCCTGCCGCCTACGTCCTGTCCGCGGATGACCCGCGATTGGATTCGCAAGCCGAGCTTTTGCGCGTGCTGCAAAAGCAAGCAGTGGAAATTTCGCGCGCGACGGCGGCTTTCACGGTCACGCTGCCGGCCAAGAAATCAACTAAGGACAAGAATGAAAAGGACGCAAAAGAGAAGGAGTCCGCGCCCGCCACCACGACGCGCGAATTTCCCTCTGGCAGCTACATCATTCGCATGGATCAGCCCTACTCCCGCATCGCCGACGCTCTTCTCGATCACCAATACTGGAGCCCAGACGATCCGCAAAAAACTCCCTACGACGATACCGGCTGGACATTCGGCGAGCTTTTCGACGTCCAAGTAACACGCGTCACCGATCCGAAAGTCCTCGATGCTCCCATGGAGCGTGTGAAAAACATTCACGCGCCCGCGGGAGTGAGTGGCGATGGCACGATTTTTGCCATCAACAACAATGCCGAGCCCTCCTTAGCCACGCTGCGCTACAAACTCCGCGACGCTTCGATCGAGGCTGCCGAGGAGCCGTTCGAAAGCGCGGGCAAAAAATTCGACCGCGGCACTTTTCTCATTCGTGGCGTTACCCGCGAGCAGCTTAATGACGCTATCTCCAGCCTTGGGTTGCAGGCGGTTTCTGTCTCCGCAATGCCCTCCGTCAAGACCCACCCGGTGCGCGCAGCGCGCGTCGCGCTGGTTCACACCTGGCTGAGCACGCAGGCGGAGGGCTGGTGGCGCATCGGGCTCGATAACCTTGGCATTCCTTACGACTACATCAGCACGCAGACGGTCGCCAAAATCAGCGACCTCAACGCCAAATACGATGTCATTCTGTTTCCGCCCGTCGGTTTTTTTTCGGGCCCGACCCTCATCATCAATGGTCTGCCGAGCGCCTGGGGCAATCCCCTCCCGTGGAAGAACACTCCGGAAACGCCCAATCTCGTCGGCAAGAATGATTCGACCGATGACATGCGCCCCGGCCTTGGCTGGGACGGCGTGGAACATCTCCAATCCTTCGTGCAAAAGGGCGGCGTGCTCCTGACCGCGACCGACACCTCGCGGTTTGCGCTTTCCATTGGGCTGGCCGATGGCGTCAGCGCCGGCAACGCCCAGAAAATGAAGATCGTCGGCTCCGTCGTCGGCACTCGGCTCGTGGACGGCGCAAGCCCCATCGCCTACGGCTATAACGAAAAGCTCGCCGCCTATTGCGACAACGGGCCGATTTTTTCGCTCAGCAGCATTTCCGGTGGACGCGGCTTCCGCCGCTTGGGCAACCAGATGCACACGCGTCCCACCGGTCGCGGCACCCTGGACGATCCGGACTTCACGGTTGGCCGCCAGGGTGTCGAACTTCCCGAGGAGCCGAAATCCGAAATCTGGGAAACCCCGCCGGTGACCGACGAGCAGATGCACAACAATTTCCGCGTCATCCCTCCCGCGGATCGCGCGCGCGTCATATTCCGCTACGCGGACAGCAAGGATCTGCTCATCTCGGGGCTCGTCGAAGGCGGTGATGAAATCGCGCAGCATCCCGCTGTCGTGGACGTCCCCACGGGCAACGGCCACGTCGTACTTTTTTCCATCAACCCGGTGTATCGCGGCGAAACGCGTGGCACCTATTCGCTGGTGCTCAACACCATCCTGAATTTTGACAATCTCAACGCCGGCCGCAAACTCGCCGAGAAATAAGCCGGCGCGCCAACGCATCCGTTTCCCGGTGCTGTCACAGGGTGGAATACCTCTGTAAGGCAGCGCTCCAACCAAATCTTACGATGAGCTAATTTCCCCCACGCAGTCCGGGCAGATGGGGGAATCGGCACTCGTCCGATTACCGCGTTTACCAGGACCGAATTAGCCGCAAAGAGGCAATCGGACCGCAACCGAAACTGAAATTCCGGGCGCTAGTTGGTCCTTTCAGCGACTTCATCACAGGGTCCGTCGCATTGGGGGTATGATCCTCCGTCGCTCATATGGAGATTCCGCGATGAATCCGTCCCGTAGTAGACATGCTTCGCAGTCGGTCCTATTTGGAGTCTGTTGCCGACCCAATGATTGATGGTGTTAGTCTTCCCGTGCGGTTTTCCATCGACAATAAATACTTTAGTCTCGACCACCGACTCCTTGCCGAGATACGTATCGATCCTATCTATCTCCACTCGTTCGCAACCATGCTGCCTAACTGTATAGCGAACGGTCCCGTCCTCGCCTTGAAGCAGGTAGTTGCCGGATAGATTCGGACACGCGCTGACGGAAGCGGCAAAGAAGCACAACGCTACACTGATGAACAACGGTTTCATATGGCCTCCCCAGTTCACTAGACCGGCCCAGTCCGCAGTATAGGCCAATTTCGAAGCAGGGCTCGCTGCCAAGTCTTGCGTAGTCGGATAACCGGACATTGAGAATCGGGCAGCGTTAATCAGGAGTTGACATTGCATTTTGTATCCGCAATAAGTGGAGCTGTTATTGTTTAATACTGTTTAGCGGAGATTTCGCTCACCTCCACATGAAAAGTTTGCTGATGGTCATTCTGGGAATCGTTCTTGGAGTCGTCGCCATAGCAATTCGTTTGCTCGGCCTCATTCCTTCGGGGCCAGGCAATTCTCGACGCAGCAATCCAGTAGGGAACCGGTTTCTGCTAGGAGTGGGCGTCGTGTGTCTTGCAATGATCTTTGCGTGGTTTTGGTTCGTGATGAAGGCACGGTAGAACCACAACCGACAGACCCGTGCCAAGTGACCACTTCTCCGGTAACCGCGTTTACCAGGCACGTGATAGGAGTTTCGGCTAGTCGAGACGAACACTACTGAGTGGCGGTATTTTGCAGAACGTGGTCTAGCTTTGACGGGTCGATGCGCATATGAACGAGGGGCTTCTGCAACAGTTCCCATTCTTTGGGCGTAATCTCGCTCCTGAGCTTGACTAAGTTGCGAAGCGCATCTCTATTGTGCATTTCGAGGAGCCTAGCGTAGAGCAAGAACGCATCCATGCGGTCAACTTTTCCTCCCTCACCATTTATCTCCATCAAAGCCAGCGTTCTCATAGCTTCCATTTCTCCCTTTGCGGCGGCAAGTCCATACCAGTTCCTCGCTCTCTTCGCGTCGGGAGTAACGCCAAGGCCGTGCTCGTAAAGATAGCCCATGCAATATTCTGCGCGGTGGTTTTGCTTCTTCGCAGCTTCACTGCATGCATGGCGCGCTTTCTTAAGATCTTCCGGGGCTGCCTGCGCCCTCAATATATTGAAGGCCAAACCGACCTTGGCGTCCTCGTCGCCTCTACCCGCAGCCACCAACCACCAACGTGCCGCTTCGGCTTCGCTTTCTGGTAGGCTTCCGTCCTTTTCGTACATCTGGGCAATCTTCTCAATACCAATCGTAACGGTCTGCGGCTTTAACGCTAATTCTGCTCTCTCTACAGCTTCGGCGGCCCTCTTGTCGCCGGCTTCCTTCGCCAATCGAAACCAAGCGTATGAGAGGGCGTCATCGGTCTGCACACCGTCGCCGTTGTAGTAAGCTGCTCCGAGATGGTACATCGCGCCTGAATTTCCTTGGCGAGCCGATTTTCGGAACCAACTCACCGCTTCCACCGCGCTTTTTTCCACGCCCAGACCAATTAAACACTTCTCGCCCAGGGCGTCTTGGGCCTCAGAGTTTCCCTGCTCCGCGGCTCTGCGATACCACATCACAGCAAGGCGGTCATCCTGGGGAGCATCTGTTCCGGACTCATAGGCACGAGCCAATTTCAACTGTGCCGCCGCGTTCCCACCCTCAGCCTGTTCCCGCAGTTGGGTAAAATCATGTCCAGCTTGGCCAACACTGTTCTGATTGTGAGCCATCG
>CAVWDX010000006.1:0-20669 GCA_963753745.1 uncultured Acidobacteriota bacterium | reverse complement strand
GGGCATGAGCCGCGGCTATTGATTATTTTTTTCAGGAAAAGAGGAGCTGGGAGGAGCCATGGCATCCGGGCCTTTCTCGCGAATCTCGACATACTGCGAGCCGAACCGTCCCTTGATACATAGATGGCCGTTGGTTACCGAATGATCGAGCGGCGAAGTGACGCGGACTATTTTCCCATCCTGCGCGTGAACAGTTAGCGTGCACCCCACGCCACAATACGGACAGATCGTATCCGTGCGAATTTGGCTCGCCTCTTCCCAGGTTCGATCTTTGCGCATATCGTACTCGGATTTGAACATGAGCGCTCCCGTGGGACATACGCCGATACAATTTCCGCAGTAGACGCATGCGGAATCGGGAAGAGGAACGTCAAATTCAGCGGCAATATGAGCGGAGAAGGCGCGACCCGCGACGCTGATGGCAAAGGTATTTTGCGCGTCCACTCCACAGGCCTCGACGCATTTGTAGCAGAGAATGCATTTCGCGTAGTCACGTATGTAGAGCTCGTTGTCAATTTTGGCCGGCTCTCCCGCGTGCGTCGCGGCAGCTCCAAACCGCTGCGGATCGGCGTCGTAATGTTGCATGTATCTCTGCAGCGAAGGCGCTGTGGAAACATCCACGGAAGAAGCTAGGAATTCGAGAACGAGGCGGCGGCTTAAACGCACTCGTTCGGAATCCGTACTGATTCGCATGCCCTGTTGCACTTTTCGGGAACACGCTGGAACCAACACACGTGAGCCTTCGAGCTCTACGACGCACACGCGACAGACGTTGACGGGAGTCAGATTTTCAAGGAAGCAAAGTGTCGGGGTCTCGATTCCGAGCAGGTGCGCGGCGTCCAAGATTGTTGCGTCTTCAGGGACGGAAATCCTATTCCGTCGATTTGAACTATCGCGCCGCGGAACAGGTCGTGCGGTACTTCAGGCGCGGGGCCTTGCGGGACAGGGATCAGCGGCGCGGGCGCACTCAGCGGTTCGCTCATGAGAAAAGGCCCCAGCGGTTGACGGCCGATAAAATCGCGCTCGATGCGGTTTGTCCCAGACCGCAGATCGAGGCGTCGCGCATGGCCTGCGCCATTTCCTGGATCAGTTGCAGTTCCTGCGCCGTTGACTCCAGAGGCCTATTTTGTATGAGGCGCTCGAGAGCTTCCTTTTGTCGAGTGACGCCGACGCGGCAGGGAACGCACTGGCCGCACGTTTCTTTGCGGAAGAATTCCGCGATGCGCAGAAGGATCTGTTTGAGGTCGGTGGCATCGTCAAAAAGCATGATCACGCCGGAACCAAGTGTTGCACCGATCGCGCGCGTGCCCTCGAAAGTGAGCGGCGTGTCCAGTTCATTTAGCGATACAAAAGTTCCTGCAGCGCCGCCCAACAAGATGGCTTGAAGTCTACCCGTGCCTCCCACTCCGCCAGCGAGATCGATGACTTCGCGGAGCGTAGCGCCAAACGGAACCTCGTAAACGCCGGGCCGCACGATGTGTCCCGAGAGACAAAATAGGCGCGATCCCGAAGATTGCTCCGTGCCGATGCGGGCGAAGGCCGCACCTCCACCGAGAATAATGCCGGGAATATTAACGAGAGTCTCGACGTTATTGACCACGGTGGGCTGATGGAAGAGGCCGGCTTGGGTAGGGAAGGGCGGCTTATTACGCGGCTCGCCGCGATAGCCTTCGATGGAATTGAAGAGCGCCGTTTCCTCGCCGCAAATGTACGCCCCTGCTCCGCGTCGAAGTTCCACGTCGAAATAAATCGAAGAGCCAAGGATTCTTTGACCGAGAAAACCTTGTTCTCGCGCGGCCTTGATTGCATGCTCCAAACGCTCCGCAGCTAGGGGATACTCTCCGCGTATATAGATGAAGCCCTTCTCGGCACCGACCGCGAACGCAGCAATCGTCATGCCCTCGAGAATTGCAAAAGGATCGCCTTCCATCAGAACGCGGTCTTTGAACGTTCCTGGCTCGGATTCATCGGCATTGCAGACGACGTAGTGCGGACGTCCCGAGCCGCGCTGGAGCAAAAGCGCTTCCCATTTTTTCCCTGTGGGGAAAGCAGCGCCTCCTCGTCCAAGGAGGCGCGAGCCAATCACTTCGCGGACGATTTTTTCCGGTCCCATCTCTATGGCGCGGCTCAGCGCCTGGTATCCCCCCAGGCGGCGATAGTCGTTCAGGCTGGAAGGATCTGTCTTCCCAATGCGGCTAAGCAGATGGACCGGCGAGCTTTCCGACTGAGGGACGGAAATTTTTGGATCGATCGTATCTCGGCGAGGCGGTAGTCGTTCCAACTCCGCATCGTGCAGTGTGGATTGGATTGAGTTGGAGGTTGCTGGAGCGACGACGCACTCTCGCGGAACCTCCCCGGCTGCGGAGATGAGCGCGGCTGGGGCGCGCTCGCACAATCCTAAGCATGGACTTCGCAACCAGAGCGCACGATTCTGATCGCTGGATGAACCTGCCGGGCCAAGGTTTTTCTCCAATTCCGCGCACAACTCCTTCGCACCGCGGGCCAGGCAAGCGATATCGTCGCAGACGTGTGCCACAATGGGCGCGCGCGGGACGAGAGAGAACATGGCGTAGAACGATGCCACGCCATAAATCTCCGCAGGAGGCAGATTCAAGCGCAAGGCCACGTAGTTCAGAGCACCGGGACTGATCCATCCAGCGCGGGCCTGAATCGCGTGCAATATGGGAAGTAGCAGGTCACGGCGCGATGAGTTGCCAAACGCGGCGCGGCCGTCTACCTCCACATGCCGCGGGCCACCCTCCCAACCTGATTCCGGATGGCCGAGCACACTATCGACGGCCGTTTTCTCCGCGCTCGTTGCCTGGTCTCCCGTGAAATGAAGGTCCACTCAGAGCTCTCGGAACTTATCAATCCGGATGGCCGTTGCTTTGAACTCGGCCGTGCCGGATTTGGGATCGATGGCATCGATCGTGAGGTCGTTCGTCGCGACTTGATTGTGGAAATGAAGCGTCAGAAAAGCAAGTCCTGGACGCAGGCCGGGGTCAAATCGAACCGGAGCCACTACCGACCCGCGGCGCGAACTGACTCGCACTTTCTCGCCTTCGTGAAGGTGATAGCGCGTTCCATCTTCGGGCGAAAGATCGAGAGCTTCGTCTCGGCGAAGTGGGGAAGAATAGCGCGAAGTTTGAACTCCGGTGTTGTAGGAATCGAGGCGGCGGCCTGTAGTGAGCCGGATCGGAAATTGCTCGTCCAATTGATCCACGGGCGGTTCGAATTCCACGGCGTTGAACGGCGCGCGGGGCCCGAGCACCGGTCGTTGCCACAAGCGGCCGTGGAGATAGATTTCCCCCGGATGGAATTCGTCATAGCAAGGCCACTGAATTCCGCCGAGTTTTTCGAGGCGCGAGTAACTCATACCAGCGTGCATGGGACTTAAGGATCGAAGCTCGTTCCAGATATGCTCGGGTTCCGGTTTGCCCCAATCGTGACCGAGCCGCCTGGCGAGTTCGAACAGAATCTCTGTGTCATCGCGCGTGCCCGGAGGAAGTGGCACGGCTCTTCGAACACGTTGGACACGGCGCTCGCTGCTCGTGACCGTTCCTTCACTCTCACACCATCCGGCCGCTCCCGGCAGGACTACATCCGCGAGCTCGGCCGTATGGGTGAAGAAAAGATCCTGGACTACCAAGAATTTCAGACCGCTTAAAAGCTGGAGCGCTCGGTGCCGATCGGCTTCCGAGTCCGCGGGGTTCTCTCCTAGAACGTATAGCGCGGTCAATTCGCCGCGTTCCATTGCCTGCAACATATCGCTCACGTGCCAGCCGCGCTTGGGAGGAATTTTGCAGCCCCAGGCTTTCTCGAACTTGCCGCGCAAGTCGTCGTTCTCGACGTGCTGGAAACCGGGCAAGCGGTCGGGAATAGCCCCCATGTCTCCGCCACCCTGGACGTTGTTCTGCCCGCGCAGAGGATTGATGCCGCTTCCATAGCGCCCAACATGACCCGTCAGAAGCGCCAAATTTATTAGCGCAAGAACATTGTCCACTGCGTTGTGATGCTCGGTGATGCCCAGCGTCCAGCAAAGTTCCGCGCGCGGGGCTTTAGCGTACGCGTGGGCCACTCGGCGTATTGCTTCGGCGGGAACGCCTGTTTCGCGCTCGGCGCGTTCCAGAGTATAGGTCTCGACGCACGCTTTGTAAGACGCAAAACCGCTGGTCGCATTCTCGATGAACTCTTTATTCGCGAGACCGGCGGCGATGATTTCGCGGCCCATCGCGTTGGCCAGCGAAATGTCCGAGCCCACGTCCAGCCCCAGCCACACATCGGCCCATTGTGCAGAGCTGGTGCGCCGTGGATCGACAACGAAAAGTTTGGCGCCGCGACGCACACCCTTCAGAACGTGATGGAAAAAAATGGGATGAGTCTCCCGCGCGTTGGAGCCCCAAAGAAGAATGAAGTCGGTTTCTTCGACTTCGCGGTAGGAACTGGTGCCGCCTCCCGCACCGAAAACCGCCGCCAGACCGGCGACGCTGGGGGCGTGTCAAGTCCGATTGCAACTATCGATGTTGTTGCAACCGATCACCGAGCGGACAAACTTTTGCGCGATGTAGTTGAGTTCGTTGGTGGTTTTGGAGCAGCTGAACATGCCGAAGGTGCGCGGTCCATGTTGGGCCACTTCACTCCGGATACCCTGCGCAACGCGATCGAGAGCTTCTTCCCATGTGGCTGGACGATGCGTTCCACTTTCGCGGATCAAGGGAGTGGTCAGCCGTTCGCTCGGAGTTTGCATCATGGTTTCACCTCTCATGCACCAAACACGGGCGACGCACACCTTGCCGCATCATCCCGTCTACCGCAGATGCCGAATGCCTCTAAGGCCGCACACGAATGTTAACGCCGATGGAGCGCTCTTTCCAACTCGAGTCGGAGAATGCGTGACCTGAGTCACAAATTCGAGTGACGGGAATCATATCGGGCGGCTGCCACCGCAAACTATTATAAAGAGTTACGAGAGTGATCAGGCGCACCGGAGGTGCAGCATGAGGCTACAAGGAGCAGAAAAACACACGAGGGCCGGAGAAAAGCTAAACATTGTAGCTGTCGATGCCGACGAACAAGGGCGAAGAATACACGAGGCTATCGCGCATCGCGCTTACGAGATTTTTGAGAATCGCGGTAGTGGCGCGCACGAACAGGAAGACTGGCGCCAGGCCGAATCGGCGCTGTTGAGGCCACTCTGCCTTGGGCGGATGAGGGTGGACGACAGTCTCTGGCTAAACGTGGACGCCGCGCATTTCCAAGAAGGAACGATCAACATCTGGGTTGCGCCCCACCGACTCACGATTTGCGGCAAGCCACGAGCTAAGCCGCAACCCACAACACCGGCCGCGACCAGTTCACATCCGCAAAAAGACATAATGTTTCGTGAAGTTACACTCCCCATGGAAATTGATCCTTCGAAAGTCACTGCCAAGTTTAGTGGGCATTTCCTCGAGATTCTTTTGAGAAAAGCGGAAGCGAAAGCGGAACCGGCGCAAAGAGTTAAAGCAGCGGCCGCGTAAGTCTGTAGAAGTCTTTCGATTTCGGCGATGTGAGCGATTGTAGGGAGAAAGGACATGCCAACGAGCACCAAGCAAGCCGTTGCGGAACAAGTTTTAACAAGACCAACTTTGGTTCCTTTGCCGGTCGTTGAGAAAACCGTTCGTCCGAAATGGCTTAAGTGGGCGTTTGCACTGGGACTGGCTCTTCTCTTGGCCGGAGGCGCATATTACTGGCGAGCGCAGGTACAGACCGCGATTCGCTACGAAACCGTTCCTGTTGAGCGCGGATCCGTACAGGCCAAAGTGACCGCCACCGGTAATCTCAACGCTGTTGTCGATGTGCTCGTAAGCAGTCAAGTTTCCGGAAATATCAAGGCGTTGTATGCGGATTGGAACAGTAAGGTCAAGAAAGGCCAACTCGTGGCCTTGATCGACCCTCAAATCTTCCAATCACAAGTAGATCAAGCCAGTGCGACGTTTCGTTCCGCGCATGCAGCTACCCTCACCGCTCAGGCACAAGTCGAAAAGATAAAGGCGGACTTGAGCGCAGCGAACGCAAGTGAAAAGAACGCCGAGGCGATTGCGGCAAAAGACCTTGCGAATGGAACAAATGCAAAAGCGCAATGGCAGAGGGCAGACGAGCTGCTCCGCGGGCAGGTGATAGCACAGCAGGACTACGACACTGCCAAGGCAAATTACGATGCTTCGCTGGCGCAACTGACGGCCGACCAAGCCCAAATCGACGCTGCCAAGCAGAACATCGGGTCAGCACAGGCTTCAGTGCGGGTGGCGCAGAGTCAATTAGCGACGGCAGAGGCACAGGAACACCAGACGCAGGCAGCTCTGCAGCAAGCACAGATTAATCTTGACCACACCCGCATTATGGCGCCGGTCGATGGCACCGTCGTGGCTCGTCGAATGGACGTCGGACAGACCGTGGCCGCGACGCTCAACCCGCCTATCATTTTTGAAATCGCACAGGACCTGACCAAGATGCAAGTGGATACCAGTGTGGACGAATCGGACGTCGGTAATGTTGTGATCGGCCAAAAGGCTGCTTTCATCGTAGATTCGTACCCAGATATGACTTTTAACGGGATCGTTGCCGACATCCGGAAGGCCCCCATCGTGGCCCAAAACGTAGTCACTTACGACGTGGTGATTACCGTCGACAATCCTGATCTGAAACTCTTTCCGGGAATGACCGCCAATGTCACGATCTCGACGGCGAGACTTGATGACGTCCTCAAAGTGCCCAACTCTGCCCTGCGTTTCCGGCCCTCATCGGCCGTGCTCCAGAAGGCCGCACTCCCCGCAGGGCAACCGGACAAGCAACAAGTTTATGTGCTCGCCGCGGGGAAGCTAACCGCCGTACCCGTCAAAGTTGGTCTCTCAGATGGCAGGTACACAGCTGTCTATACGAGCCAACTTCAGCCCGGTGCTCAGATTGTTGTTAGGGCCACTATCGGGTCGACCCCAGCCGCGAGTCCGACCACCGGATCAATGCCCCGCGGCCCGAGAATTTGAGAAATCGATGGCTCCGCTCATCGACGTGCGAGATCTCACAAAGGTGTATCAGCTCGGTGAATTGAAAGTGCATGCCCTGAGGGGCGTGACACTGACCATGGAACGCGGGTCGTTTGTGGCTGTGATGGGGGAGTCCGGTTCCGGCAAATCGACATTTTTGAATCTTCTCGGTTGTCTGGACACGCCGACGCGCGGCCGCTATTTGCTCGATGAGATTTCCGTCGAAGGTCTGGACCGCGACCAACTAGCCGAAATACGAAACCAGAAGATTGGCTTCGTTTTCCAGAACTTCAATCTACTGTCCCGCATGAGCGCCCTGGAGAACGTGGAGTTGCCTCTACTCTATACCAGCTCCCCAGCATCAGACATGAGTGTTCTGGCAAAACGCGCCCTGGATTCGGTTGGTCTGCAGGGGCGAGAGAATAACCTGCCGACGCAGCTCTCCGGTGGCCAGCAGCAGAGAGTGGCGATCGCACGGGCGCTCATCAACAAGCCTGAAATCGTCCTCGCGGACGAGCCGACAGGCCAGCTCGATTCGCGCACCGGCGCAGAAATCATGACTGTCTTCCAGCGGCTGAACCAAGATCAAGGCATCACGATCGTGGTGGTCACACATTCGGATGAGGT
The DNA here is from genome assembly GCA_963753745.1 of uncultured Acidobacteriota bacterium. Lineage (GTDB taxonomy): Bacteria > Acidobacteriota > Terriglobia > Acidiferrales > UBA7541 > Acidiferrum. The sequence goes on along the minus strand of CAVWDX010000006.1, from coordinate 13,017 downwards.
CGCGAAGTACGCGCATCGAGTCATCACGTTTCGTGATGGACTCGTGGTCAGTGATGAACAGAATTCACAGTCTCATCCGGGAAGCCTCGATTTGGTCGGCCATGAACCCCCGATCGAGGTGCATCCATGAAACGCCTCATCTGGTCCATGCGCATCGCCTTCCGCGCGCTCAAAGCCAACAAGCTCCGGTCGGCGCTCACGATGTTGGGGATCGTCATCGGCGTGGCTGCTGTGATTGCAACCGCAGCCATCGGCTCGGGTGCCAAACAGCGGATTCAGGAGCAGATTGCCAGCATCGGCAGCAATGTAATTATCATCCTGCCGGGAAGCCTGACCAGTTCCGGACTTCGTATGGGCACTGGAAACGCAGTTACACTCAGCGAATCGGATGCGCGCGAACTCTCTGCGCAGTGTCCAGATATCGCAGTTGCGGTTCCGACCGTAAGAGGGGGCGCGCAGGTAGTCTTTGGAAACAGCAATTGGGCAACGATCATCGCGGGTACGACGCCGGGGTATCTGGAGATACGCGAACTGTCGGTCGCCAAGGGGGCGGTCTTCACGCAGCAGGATGTGGACGGAGCCAATAAGGTAGCGCTATTGGGTAAAACAGTAGCGGATAATTTGTTTGGAGACGCGGACCCTGTCGGGCAGCCTATTCGCATTAAAAACGTGCCATTCCTCGTGGTTGGAGTGCTGACTCCGAAGGGCCAATCGCCCACGGGACAAGATCAAGACGACATCATTCTGCTTCCCATCTCCACGGCGAAGCGCAAGGTGATTGGCAGCAAGTCAGCAAACGCCGACGCCGTGGATTCCATCATGATGGCAGCAACGAGCGGGGATCAGCTTCAAGCTGCCCAAGATGAGGCTAGGGCACTGCTCCGGCAGCGCCATCACTTGCAGGCATCGGAAGATGACGATTTCTCAATTCGCAACATGCAGGAGATCTTTGCCGCGCAAGAGGCATCTTCACAGATCATGTCGTTGATGCTTGCCGCGGTGGCCTCTGTCTCGCTGGTTGTGGGTGGAATCGGTATCATGAACATTATGCTGGTGTCTGTCCGGGAGCGGACGCGGGAGATTGGATTGCGCCAAGCCGTCGGTGCCAAGACGCGCGACATTCTCACGCAGTTTCTCGTTGAGGCTGTGGCTTTGTCCATTGTCGGCGGAATTGTTGGGATTGTGCTTGGGATAGTGGCGTCGGCGGTGATCTCGCGGGTCGCGAACTGGAATACGGTTATCAGTCTAAGCGCGGTGCTGCTGGCCGTCTTGTTTTCTGCCCTCGTGGGAGTGAGTTTTGGATATTATCCGGCGAGGCGCGCGGCTTACTTGGATCCGATCGAAGCTCTAAGGTCGGAGTAGCGTTTGTGGGCAGCATATTCGGTGGCCATTCGATGAAGCGGATTGCCGTTGTAACGAGCGGTGGCGACGCCCCGGGGATCAACGCTGCGATCCGAGCAATCGTGCGCACTGGCGTCGATAAAGGATGGAAAGTATTTGGCGTCCGCCACGGTTACGCGGGCCTGATGAATGACGAATTCGTGGAGCTAGGATCCCGCGATGTCAGCGGAATCATTCAAAAGGGCGGAACAATTCTCGGGAGTACGCGCTGCCCCGCCTTTAAGGCTGAGGAAGCGCAAGTTAAGGCTATCCGGTTCCTTCGGCAGCGGGAGATGGCTGCACTGATTGTTATCGGGGGCGATGGCTCTCAAGCAGGAGCGTTCGCGCTTGCTCAGAGAGGGTTTCCGGTAGTTGGTGTCGCCTCAACGATTGACAATGACCTCTTCGGTTCTGATATGACTCTCGGAGTCGACACCGCATTGAATGTCGCGCTCGAATCCATCGACCGGATCAAGGTAACGGCATCCTCCCACGAGCGAGCCTTCCTTGTCGAAGTCATGGGCCGCAATTGCGGCTACTTAGCCTTAATTTCCGGTATTGCGGGCGGAGCGGAGTGTATTGTCCTTCCGGAAGCTGAAACGGATCCTGAAGTTGTAGCCTCCGAATTGCGCCAGGCTTATGAGCGCGGTAAGTCTCATGCCACCGTTGTCGTCGCGGAAGGTGCGAAGTACAATGCGGAAGGACTCTCAAATTATTTCAAGGAACATCGCGAACGAATCGGTTTCGACCTGCGCGTCATAAAGTTAGGTCATGTGCAACGAGGCGGGACGCCGGGCGTGTTTGACAGGTTGTTGGCCACTCGGTTCGGTGCCGCAGCGACCGAGTGTGTTGCCCGCGAGACGTTCGGTGTTCTCGTGGGGCTTATCAAGGGCGAGATCGTGGCCACTCCTTTGGCCGACATCGTTGGCAAGCGAAAAGAGGTCGATTTGGAGCTGCTGAAACTGGCTGAAGTTCTCGCTCGATAAGAGCTTTTTGCGAACGTTCCTTCTTTAATTGCGGTATGTGATCCACGTCACATCCTCCAGTGATGCGCCTCATGTCCAACCCAGATTCATTGAAGTTAGATTGCCCCATAGGCCCTTCAGAGCCTAGAGGATCGCATGGTAATGACAAATTCCCTGGTTCACCCGCAAGCCATTCTTGACGGAAACGAAGCCGTGGCCTCCGTTGCCTATCGTCTCAACGAAGTCATCGCCATCTATCCGATCACGCCGGCCTCGCCCATGGGTGAATGGGCGGACCAGTGGTCCCATGAGGAGCGCAAAAACATTTTTGGGGTGATACCTCGCGTGGTCGAGTTGCAAAGCGAAGCGGGCGCGGCCGGCGCGCTGCACGGCGCCATCCAGGCAGGAGCACTGGGAACAACTTTTACGGCTTCGCAGGGCCTGCTTTTGATGATCCCCAACATGTATAAGATAGCAGGCGAGCTGACTCCAACCGTGATTCATGTGGCGTCGCGCTCCATTGCCACACATGCACTCTCGATCTTCGGTGACCACAGCGACGTCATGGCCACGCGCTCAACCGGTTTTGCCCTGCTTTCCTCAAATTCCGTGCAAGAAGCGCAGGACATGGCTCTGATCTCCCACGCCGCCACGCTCGAATCACGCATTCCGTTTCTGCACTTCTTTGATGGCTTCCGGACTTCCCACGAAATCGCAAAGATCACGCCTCTTTCCGACGCCGACCTGCGGTGGATGATAGATGATGTTCGCATCCGCGAACACCGCGACCGGGCACTGACTCCCGACCGCCCCGTGTTGCGCGGTACGGCGCAAAACCCGGATGTTTTTTTTCAGGCGCGGGAGGCATCAAATCCATTCTATTTCGCTTGCCCGGCCATTGTTCAACAGGTTATGGACCGGTTCGCGGAACGGACGGGCCGCTCCTACCATCTCTTCGAATACACTGGCGCTCCCGACGCCGAGCGGGTCATTGTCTTGATGGGCTCCGCGGCAAGTGCAGTTGAGGAGACCATCGACATTCTTCAGAGCAAGGGAAAAAAAGTCGGCCTCCTCAAAGTGCGCTTGTTGCGCCCGTTTGCCGTCGACGCTTTTCTTGCCGCTCTGCCCGCCACCACACGCGCCATTGCTGTGCTCGACCGCACCAAAGAGTGCGGGGCCATCGGTGAACCTCTTTACACTGACGTTGTCACAGCTATTGCGGAGTCCATGGATCACGCATCGGGCAATGGATCTGGCGGGGACGTGCCGTTCCTCTCCAGGCCAAGAATCCTCGGTGGTCGCTACGGTCTTTCGTCAAAGGAATTCACACCCGCGATGACCAAGGCTGTTTTTGACGAATTGAAGAAAGAAAATTCTCGTAATCACTTTACAATCGGAATCAAAGACGACGTTTCCTTTACCAGCCTTGATTATGATCCGGGCTTTTCCGCCGAGAATTTGCAGGGCACGCGGGCGATATTCTATGGACTGGGCTCGGATGGAACAGTGGGAGCAAATAAGAATTCCATCAAGATTATTGGCGAAGAAACGCCACACTTCGTGCAGGGATATTTCGTTTACGATTCAAAGAAATCAGGTTCCATCACCGTTTCACACCTACGTTTTGGCCCTCAACCCATCCGTTCCTCTTATCTGATCAACAAGGCGAACTTCGTTGCTTGTCATCAATTCAATTTTCTCGAGCGCATGGATGTGCTCGAGGGCGCGGAACCCGGAGCGGTATTCCTGCTTAACTCGCCCTACGGCGCCGAAGCCGTTTGGAAGCACCTTCCACTGCAGGCACAAAATCAGATCATCTCCAAACGCTTGAAATTCTTTGTCGTAGATGGTTATGCCGTCGCGCGCGAAACGGGGATGGGGTCGCGCATGAACACCATTATGCAAACTTGTTTCTTCGCGATCAGCGGCGTCCTTCCGCGCGAAGAAGCGATCGTCGCCATCAAGTCTTCGATACAAAAATCCTACGGAAAGCTGGGCGAAGCAGTCGTGCAAAAGAATTTTGCCGCGGTTGAAGCAACCTTGGCAAATCTCCACGAAGTGCACGTCCCGGACCGGGCTTCCAGCACGTTTAGCATCCAGCCTCCCGTTTCTTCCCGCGCTCCATCTTTCGTCCGCGATGTTCTCGGCACCATGATCGCCGGGCGAGGCGACAGCCTTCCCGTCAGCGCCCTGCCTCCGGACGGCACTTTTCCCACCGGTACGTCAAAATGGGAAAAACGCAACATTACTCTGGAGATTCCTGTCTGGGACGAACCGCTCTGCATTCAATGCGGCAAATGTGTTCTCGCATGTCCGCATTCCGTAATACGCGCAAAGGTCTATGAATCTTCGCTGCTTGCCGGTGCTCCGTCCACTTTCAAATCAGCCAAGCCTCGCTGGCGTGAATTTGAAGCTCTGAAGTACACGCTCCAGGTCGCTCCCGAGGACTGCACTGGATGCCAGCTATGCGTCGAAGTTTGTCCCGCAAAAAGCAAGAGCGAGGCAAAGCACAAAGCCATCAACATGGCTCCCCAGCCGCCACTCAGGGAAAACGAAAGCGCAAATTGGGAGTTCTTCCTGTCCCTACCGGAGCTGGATCGTGGCCTTCTTTCGCACACGCAGGTAAAGGACGTGCAACTCCTCGAGCCGCTTTTCGAGTTCTCCGGAGCCTGCGCAGGATGTGGAGAGACTCCGTATATTAAGCTGCTCACCCAGCTTTTTGGCGATCGGGCGATGATTGCCAATGCGACTGGTTGCTCGTCAATCTATGGCGGCAATTTGCCAACAACGCCGTATACCAAAAACAGGGCCGAGCGAGGTCCCGCCTGGTCGAACTCTCTCTTTGAAGATAATGCAGAATTCGGCCTGGGCATGCGTCTCGCTCTCGATAAACAAGCCGACTACGCTCGCTCTCTCGTATCACGCCTCTTGGATCAAATCGGAGCTGCCTTAGGCCACGAAATTCTGTCCGCCGATCAATCGACGGAAGCGGGAATCACAGCTCAACGGGAGCGAGTCACCGCTCTTAAGCGGATCCTGGGCGGTGCTTCTTCGCTGGAAGCACGAGATCTTCTTGCCGTTTGCGATTCGCTCATCAAGAAAAGTCTGTGGATTGTCGGCGGCGATGGATGGGCTTATGACATCGGTTTCGGCGGACTGGATCACTTGCTCAGTTCCGGCGCCAACGTCAATATCCTGGTCCTCGATACCGAGGTGTACTCGAACACTGGTGGGCAGATGTCCAAAGCGACTCCGCGAGGAGCCGTCGCTAAGTTCGCCGCCGCCGGCAAGCCTAGCGCCAAGAAGGACCTCGCGCTCGAAGCGATCAGCTATGGCGACGTTTACGTTGCACGAGTCGCCATGGGCGGCAACGACACGCACACGATCAAAGCGTTTCAGGAAGCGGAGTCTTTCGATGGTCCTTCACTTATCATCGCGTACAGCCATTGCATCGCGCACGGCTACGATATGGCGTTCGGCATGAAACAGCAGAAAGCCGCAGTACTCTCAGGCTATTGGCCGCTCATGCGCTACGATCCTCGCGTGCGGCAGCAAGGGAAAAACCCCTTCCAGCTCGATTCAAAGGCGCCGACCGTTCCCCTTCGAGACTACATCTACGCGGAAGCACGGTACTCGATGCTTGTCCGTAGCGATCCAAAGACGGCGCGAGCGCTTTTGCGCTTGGCCGAGGACGACGTCGCTCGACGATGGGAAATCTACGAAGGTCGAGCTGCGATGCATGTAGGCGACCGTGGACTCGGAGCGCCATCGCGAGAGTTGCAACCAGTCGGGTCAGAAACGGTTCAGTCAGACGGAGAGAAATGATGGACCTCACCACTGCTTATCTGGGATTCACACTCAAGAATCCTATCGTTGCGTCTTCTTCGCCGTTGTGGGATTCCGTTTCCAACATCCGCGAGCTCGAGGACAGCGGCGTCGCCGCCGTAGTTTTGCCTTCCATCTTCGAAGAGCAACTGCAGATAGAAGGGGAATCCCTCGATCAAGACCTAGCTCGGGGTGCGGAAAGTTTCGGCGAGGCTTTGAGCTATTTCCCGATACTCCGTGATTACAATCTCGGCCCGGAAGGCTACCTCGAATTAATTCGCAAGGCGAAATCGGCAGTGTCCATTCCTGTCATCGCAAGCTTGAATGGCACTTCGCGCGGTGGGTGGATCCGCTATGCGCTAGATGCGCAGCAAGCCGGCTGCGACGCCATCGAGTTGAATCTCTATTCCCTTGTGACCGACCCGAAGCGGACTGCAGCCCAAGTTGAAAACGACTATTGCGAGCTCGTTCGCGAACTGAAGAAATCGCTCAGGATTCCTGTAGCCGTAAAGCTTTCGCATTTCTTGACGGCTCCGGCGAATCTGGCAGGTCAGCTCGATGCGGCGGGCGCGAATGCGCTCGTGCTGTTCAATCGCTTTTACCAGCCCGATTTTGATATCGAACAATTAGAAGTTACACCCCGGCTTGCACTCAGTCATTCCCAAGAGCTCCTCCTGCGCCTGCACTGGGTCGCTATCATTTATGGCCGCGTGCAGTCGGACCTTGCCATCACCGGCGGAGTACATACGGCAGAAGACACCATCAAATCCATGATGGCAGGGGCTAAAGTTGCCATGATGACTTCGGCGCTCTTGCAGAAGGGCATTCGACACGCTGCGCTGGTTCTCGCCGATCTTGCGCGTTGGATGGAAGAGCACGAGTACGAATCTATCCGGCAGATGCAAGGAAGCCTGAGCTATCGTTCTGCGCCGAATCCGGCAGCGTTCGAGCGGCTCAATTACATGTGGACTCTGAGTTCGTATGTACTCGCACGCAAAGAAACGGCGGCCTGAGTCAGGCAGCCGGGCACCGCATGACACGACGGCTTCTTTTTGAACCGGGTTTTAACCATGAGTGAAGAACCCCACAAGACGATGATCCGGCAGATGGCGGCGGCTGATATATCTGCCGTGGTAGAGCTCGAAGAAAGAGTGTTTCGGCAAATGCCCGCCTGGACGACTGAGGAGCTAGCGCAACATCTCTCGGTCTTCCCCGAAGGCCAACTTGTTGCTGTGGATGAATCTGGCAAGATCATTGGTACCGCAAGCTCCCTGATCATCGATTGGGACGATTATGCAGAATCCGCGAAGTGGTCTTCTATTACAGGCTTCGGCAGCTTTGCTACGCACAATCCACTGGGCAAAACGCTCTACGGTGCGGACATGTGCGTCGACCCCTCAGCGCGTCGTCGTGGGGTGGGCTCGCTCTTTTATGAAGCTCGCAAAAGGATGGTCAAGGACCGTGGGCTGAAGCGCCTGTTGACCGGAGGACGAATTCCGGGATATGCGGAAGTCGCGCAAACCATGACTCCGCAGGAATATGTGACGGAGGTCGTTCATGGTCGAAAAAAAGATCCAGCACTCAGTTTTCAACTCGCGAATGGATTGATCGTTCTCGATGTCGTTCCGGAATATCTGGAAGATCCCGAATCGCGAAGCTATGCGACGCTCCTTGAATGGTTGAATCCAGAATACGCAGTGACAGTCAGCCTGGAGGAAAGCGAGCAAACCGCAGCCATGGATTTGCTCGGCGACGAGGCAATGCGGGAGCGCATCGTACCATCGCGTGTGAGAATCGCGGCGTATCAGTACCTGTTGCGCCCGATCCGCTGCTTCGAGGATTTTGCTACTCAGGTCGAGTTCTTTGTGCGCAGCGCTCAGGAATACCGCTGCCAGTTCGCTCTTTTCCCGGAGTATTTCTCCATGCAGCTTTTGAGTTACCTTCGCGAACCAGCGCCCGCGCGTGCCGTAAGGCTTCTCGCTCAGCTTACGCCGGAGTACGAAACACTGTTTAAGCGGCTGGCAAAAGAGAGCGGACTATACATTGTTGCGGGGACGCACCCTGTGATACAGGGCGGAGAGCTCTTTAATGCCGCCCATCTTTTCACGCCAAACGGTAAGATTTTCAGGCAAAAGAAAGTTCACTTGACCCAGACAGAAAAAGGCCCCTACCAGATGAGTCGCGGCCACGGTTTCTACGTGTACCATACGGACTTCGGCAGGATTGCGATCCTGGTCTGTTATGACGTGGAGTTTCCTGAAGCGGCAAGGGTGCTTGCGGAGGCCGGCGCACAGATCATTTTTGTTCCGTCGTGTACGGATGAACGCCAGGGATATTTCCGCGTGCGTTACTGTGCGCAGGCGCGCGCCAGTGAGAATCAAATCTATGTCGCAATGGCCGGAACTGTCGGAAACTTGCCGGAAGTCCCATGCATGGCAACGCACTACGGGCAGGCGGCCGTTCTCACGCCCTGCGATTACTTTTTTGCCAGAGACGGTATCGCGGCCGAAGGCACCTTGAACCAGGAGCAGATGATCATTGCCGATGTGGATTTGAACCTTCTGGAAGAACAACGGATCAAGGGGACCGTTCTTCCATTGAACGATCTGATCCGCGATGCGTATGATCGCGTAATTCACTACACGGACCGCCGCGTCGGCAGGGATTTCACTCCGCTGCCACTTTCCAATAGTTTACGTGTTCCCTTGACCTCCGAAACAATTCACCAGCCACAAAAGAAGCGAGGCTAGAGAGCCGCTTTCCTGGTTAAACGCTTACCAAACAGGAGCCGTGAAAAGCGCCATTGTGTGAAGTAGAGTCGAACGGTGGTTGACGTTGTCACCACGGCCTCGGTGCACTCCCGTCTTCGTTCGCGCTGAAACATAACGGCACGCGGAACTGCACCGCTTTTCAAAACTCCAGAAGCAGGCCATCTTCATCAGGAACCAAATCATCGCGGAGGGGGCGTAACTTCGCGGCTGCGCACGATGAATCGATTTGGTGCGTGGCCTACATAGTTGAATGGGAAGCAGGTGATCAGCGTCAACTCCTTGGCATTCGAGGAATTCAGCACCCCGACTTCGGTGGCCGGGACTACAAAGGTAGATTGCACCTCATACTGAAAGGATCCGCGAGAAGTCACGATGATAATCTTATCGCCTTTACGTATCTCGCGAAGAGGTCGAAACAATCTGTCACGGTGACCAGCCAAAGCGACATTGCCCCACTCCCCGGGGAAAGGTGTCTGTGGAACGTGCCCCACCGCACGGTCCAGTAGTTCAGGGGCATCGCCCTGCACGACCGCACTCTTGATTTCCAACCTGGGGATTTGAATCTCTCCGATAACATCACCGATGTTTAAAAGGTGTGGTTCAGTTGTGGGTACTGTGTGTTCAAACTTGTGCAATTCGAACGCCTGATAGGCCTCGCCGTAAAGGACCACAAAACTCGCATAGGCAACGGCGACGACTCCCGCGAGCAAAAATACGAACGAGGCCCAGCGAAGCAAGAAAATGTCGTGGTGCTGTCGTTTTTTGAGGATACGCGCTGCGGAGTTCATCGTGGGACTCCGAGGGCCTGCGTCGATTGCGATTTTGTCCCGCTGGGGAAATAGCCGGGTCGCGTCCTAACGCGAAGCTTTCGCCCGTCTGGCGAAGAAACCTGCACTGCGATTTTCCGGAACGAATCACGGCCGTTTTTCATTGGGGGCACATAGCCCAGCGTGTACTGTTCGCGGAGATCCCGGGCGATTTGCCGTGTGAACTTCGCGGCTTCATCGCTCCGCTTTGTAAGGAACGTAATTCCACCGGTCACATTCGAAAGTTTCTTGAGGACCTTCGGATTTTCTTCCTCTCCCGCCTCATCGACCAAGCCGATCGAATAGATGACCACATGGGAATGCTCAGCGAGGGCCAGCAACTCTGAAAATGTGGCGTGGCTGGCGTTGTCCCCGCCATCGCTAACGATGATCAGGGCTTTCTTGTCCCACTGTCCCAACTCCACGTGCGTTAGTCCCTCGACCACCGCATCATACAGGGCAGTCTGTCCTCGAGCGGAAACAGCGGTAAGCGCTTGCTGCAATTCGGTCGCGTCGTGCGTGAATGGCTTTCCGCGCATGAGCTCCACAGAAACATTCTCATTGAAGTCCACAACAAACATTTCGTCTTCGGGATTGCTGGAATGGGCGAATGCATTTACCGCCAGAACGACGGCGGGGAGCTTCGGACCCATGCTAAGACTATGGTCCACAATGAGGCCAACGGTTACGGGCGTGTCTTCTTGTTTGAACACCGTAATATCTTGCTGCCGGCCATCCTCGAAGACTTTAAAATCTTGTGCTTTGAGCCCAGAAACAAATGTTCCTTTTGAGTTTGTGACGTTTACAGGCAGGACAACGAGAGCAGTCGTGAGGGTAATCTTGGCCTGCGCACCTGTTCCGTTTGCTGGAGAAGCCGTTACGAATCCCGGTCCGAAAACTGAGCTGATGGCAAACGACAGAAGAACGAAAATCAATTCAGCAGTATGCGCCTTGAATTTGTGCAACTGATAGCGGAGCCTCATGGCAGCCCCTCGCGTCGCGGTGGAGGGAAATACCCTCCGTTCCGCGACGCTTTAGGCCTCGACATTTCTAAGAAAACAGCTTTGTTAACATCTTGAGTGCTATTCCAATTGCAATGGCTGCGAACCCCAACAGCCCCAGCAACGGGATGGTGCTTCCGGTTTGAGGCAACTTCTCGGGCTGCACTGCCGGTGCTGGCGCAGCGGCCGCCTGCTCGGGAGCTTCCGATGGTTGCACCTGAATCGCCTGGGTTACCGGCTGTTCCTCTTTCTCTGGCGTGATCGCTTCGAGCGGAACCACCTTCAAATTGCTCTCTGTCGGCACGGTCATTTCCGCTGGCACGATTTCCCGGCATTTCTCAGCCAATTCACTGGCTCTCTCCTTAGGATAAACGAACTCCTGGCCGAAATTATCCCCAGGATAGAACCAGGCACGCAATGCAACTGGGCAAATACCTGGCCTTTCGTTGAAATTAATCACCGTCTCGCCCTTTGGTTCCAGCCGATAGTTGGGGACCGCGAGAATCGTGGCCAGCAATTGTGTTTTGTCCTCGTTCCAAATCTGCACAATGTGCCGCCATCCCTGTGAGTCAAACAGTTTGAAAACGTAGGTTCCGGCAGGCAACGTTTTGCCTCCAGGTATCTCAATCGGCTGGTTGAATGTAAAAACTGTTTCTTTGTTCCATGTATCCGCTCGCGCTGGACTGACCAATACTCCGACCAGCAGTGCGAGTACCAGTACAGCAAGCAACATCTTGGCAATTCTCATAACTTCTTCCTCCTTACATCCGAACTCCTTGTCTTCTTGCGGCGCCCCCTCACATCCGTAATCGCGCCAGTTTCCTATAAGCGAACTTCCTTTGGGAGTTCAGCCTTTCGTCTCTCTTTTCGTACCTTCTTTGCCAGGTCAAATCTGTGTGCCGCGTCACGCATCGATGTGATGGGCGGCGTGCCGGAGCTGGGGCTCGTAAGGACTTTTCAAGAAAGAATTGCGCGGGCTTTATCGCGGCAGATGCGCGTAGTGCCTGCCATTCAAAAGCACTTCACGAGCTGTTTCTTTGTGACAGAGCTCACGCCGGGGCGTGACCCAGTTCACTGAACATAAGTCCTGCGGCGTCCAAATTTGTAACAAAGAGAATAAAGATGCTCATAAGCAAGCTCATGTGCGGAATCCATGTTGTGGACAAGCGAGGGCGGTGCGTAGCCGCGGTTTCTCAAGCCGGCGTTGCGCTCTATGCTCCCCCAGCACAAGCCGGCAAGCTGCTGAGCGAGATTTCAAAACCTTTGAAACCACAGGAAAACGTCCATTTGGAGAGAGGCTATTTCTTCTGCGGACAGTTCCACGAGCAGGATGAAATATTGTTGTTGAATCGGGGCGAGAATTGCCCAAGGAAGTAGAGGTAGTCCTATGATCTTCAGAAATCGACAAGATGCGGGGCAGAGGTTGGCGCTGCGACTCGGCAAATTTGCGAACCGAGACGACGTGATTGTGCTGGGAGTTCCACGGGGCGGCATTCCGATTGCATTCGAGGTTGCCACAACCCTTAACCTGCCGTTGGATGTATTTGTCCTACGGAAGCTGGGCGTGCCCGGCCATGAAGAGTTTGCATTCGGAGCCATCGGGAGCGGTGGCGTTAGGGTTCTAGACAAACAGGTCGTTGAATCCCTGGGTCTATCCGATGCGGTCATTGATCTAGTTACTCGCGTCGAGCGGGCGGAGCTTGCTCGTCGTGAAGAAATCTACCGTGGCGGGAGACCAGAGCTGGATGTGCGCGGGAAGACGGTGATTCTTGTGGATGACGGCATTGCCACCGGATCAAGTTTGCGAGCCGGTGTGCGCGCCCTGCGGCAAATGCAACCGGCGGCCATCGTGATCGCTGCCCCCGTCGCCCCTTCCACTACCGTAAACCGTCTCAAGCGTGAAGTGGATGATGTGATCTGCGTTGCAGCCCCCGAAAAATTCCACGGAGTGGGGCAATTCTACGAAGATTTCTCGCAAGTGCCTGACGCGGAAGTTATAGCGTTGCTAAAAAGCGCGGCCCGTCAGCAAAAGACGCAGCATCAAGGCGACGAAGCTACCGTCGCGCGCCGTTGACTCAGAACACGTAAAAAGATGACCGTGATTGTCGAAGACGGAAAGCGAATCGCGGCACAACTTGGCAACGCAGTTTGGAGTGTTTTGGACGCAATTGGACGTAAAAAGCGAAACGGCTCAGAGGGAGCATCCTCTGAACCGTTTCTGATCAACTGACAAATGGTTGCGGGGGTCAGATTTGAACTGACGACCTTC
>CAVWDX010000005.1:0-199101 GCA_963753745.1 uncultured Acidobacteriota bacterium | reverse complement strand
TTGCCAGGGGTTGAGGAGGGGGACTTGGAGGTGGGCGAAGTCGGAGATGTTGCGGGAGACGAGGGTGAGGTTGTGGTGGAGGGCGGTGGCGGCGAGGAGACCGTCGATGACGGAGAGCGCTTTTCCCGCACGCTTTGCCGTGGCAGCGAGCCAGCCCCAGCGATCGGCCACCTGCGAATCGACGGACAGAATTTTGCCCGAGAAGCGGGCGCGCAATTCAACGTCGAGCCAAGTTTCCAGTTGAGTGCGCCGCCTTCCCTGGGGCAGCGCAGCGAGACCCTTGCGAATTTCTCCGAGGGTCAGGACGCTCAGGTATAGAAGGGACTCGTCCGCAGCATCCATCCAAGCCATAACGCGGGGCTCGGGGCTGATGCGGACGACTTCGGAGATGCAATTCGTGTCGAGCAGGAATCCGCTCATAGCTCGATATCGCGGCCTTCGTCGCGTTCGCGTTCGAAGTTGAGCTCCAGCCCTACAAGGGGCGACTGCCTGAAGAATTGCAGGAGGCTTTTGGGCTGCCTGGCCCTAGCGGTAAGGCGCTCATACTGCTCATCGGCGATCATTACGACGCCCTCTTTGCCCTGACGGGTGATGAGTTGTGGCCCCTCGGTGCGAGCGCGGCGAAAGAGTTCGCTGAAGCGGGCTTTGGCGGTCTGGACTTGCCAGGTGGATGCGGCCGTCCGGGGGGAGCGTTTTTTATTCGTTCTGGACAAGCGATCTCCTTGACTGCTGACTAGTCTGACTAGGCAGTAAGAGTAGCATTTACCGGTGCGATTGTCCAATACGGACTCGGGAGGAAGACGAGGGCGGCATTGCCGTGGATCGCGGTCAGACTATGAGATGCAAGGATTCGGAGCCGGACTTGACGGCGTCGGGGGCAGTGGGACAGGGACGGGGAGCAAGGCCAGGGCTGGATTCGCGGCGTCAGCGATACAAATTCAAACTCGAAGAGCGGGCACGGCATGCCGTGCCCCTACAACGGAAAAAGAGACGCGGAGAACGGGATTTGTTCGGAGGAGGAGAGACGGAGGGAGCAAAGAAGAGGAAGTAGAAAGGCCCCCAGCCTTCGACTGCGTCGAAGGCTGGGGGCGCTCGCATTACAACCTGTAGATTCGAGCTTCAGGGCTTTTTCTTGGCGGGCGGCCTCTTCCTGGCGGGAGGCGTCTTTTCGCCGCCCTTGATGCTGATCAGGGCCAAGAAATCCTTGGCGTTGAATGGATAGCGTCTAACGGACTGTTGTCCGGTGGTGCTCAAGGTGACGTCCACGCGGCGATTGTTGGCCAGAACGAGGACGCGGAGATTGCGCAGCATTTTTTGGCGATCGGCGGGAGTCAAGTCGGGATTGTCCGCCACCTGTTCCTTGATTTGGTCGGCGGTGAGTTGGTCCTCTTCACCAAGCGGCTTCAGCTCAAAGTGGTCCGCAGGGACGCCGTGTTCCACCAGGAAGGATTTGGTGCGTTCGACGCGGCGCTCGGTAAGATGCTGGTTATATTCCGGTGTGCCGCGCGGATCGGCATGGCCACTGAGGATTAAGTGAGCGTCGGGCATGTACTTCAGATAGTTCAGGTAGTCCTCGGCCAGGGTTTTCAGGATGTCCGCCTGGCTTTCGAGCAAGCCGCCCTCGGGATGTTCGGCGGTAGGCCGAGCGGTTTGGAAATAAATGCTGTGGAGAGCCAGCTTGGCTTCCAACTGCTTGATCTCGGGAGCCGGAGCAGGAGGAGGCGGTGGCGGCGGAGCTTCCACGTCCACCGTGGTGGTGGAAGAGGCCGTGAGCGCCGGACTGCGGTCGTCATTAACGTTGCAAGTGACGGTGATATGGCCTGGTTGCGCGCCTTGTGTATTCAAGGTGGTGGAAGCACCGGTGCCAGAGATTTCGCCCGCGGTAGCGGAGTAGCTATAGATAAGTCTGCGGCCGTCGGGGCTGCTGGCAGTCGAAGTGATGGTTGAGGACCCGCCGGTTTGGACGGTGGCCGGGTCCGCTGAACAGGAAATTACGGGAGGACGTGGCGCTTTCACGGTAAACCTGGCACTGCAAGATGCAGAACCATTTTTTCTGCCATCACTAAGATTGGCAGTGACTTCATAGGAGCGCGGTTCCAAGCCAGTGGTGTCAATCTGCACAGTAGATTCGCGGCCCGAAACCTTCACTCCGGTTCCGTTCCAGGAGTACGTGACGGTGCGCTTGGGATTGAAATTGGAGCCAGTGGCAGTCGCGGTCACAGGCTCGCCAGCAAAGACTTCGTCGGGCTGTACAGTACAAGCCGCCGTGGGTGGCGACGGAGGAGGTCCGCCACCGAACATAAAGACTACGCCAGTTTGTGCTCTCAGCCCTCGGATATCCGTGGACTGCACAGCTGCACGAGGACCGTAACGAAAACTGGACATGACATAGTCGGCGCGGAGCAGGCGAAGAGCAACGTGGCTGGAGAGGTTGATATCGATACCGCCGCCGAACATGACACCCATTTTATCGACATCATGGAAGGCATCCGGCATAAGGCGATGATCGCCCACCAGGACCTCAAAAAATGGCGAAAAACGATCGTGACGGTAAGTAAGCTTCGGACCGACGGAGAGGGTGGAGAAAGCGGCGTCGTCAATTCTTTTCACGATCCCAGCTTCGCCGCTGCCCCAATGGGTGCTGGTGTCGAGGGTGAGACCGAACCAATTGTTGAAATTGTAAGTGGCGCTGGCACCCGCGCCGCGCGGATTCCATTCCAAGCGGCTGCTTATGGGAAGCACTGCCCCTGGAAGTTGGCCGTACACGTTCGCGCCGGGATAGAAAACGGAGTAACCGCCGAACAGTTCCCACTTGGGCGCAGGCTGGTCCTGCGCTGAAGCGAGGGTAGCAAATATGCATAGGGCGGCAATCGTCACCGAAAGCATTGTTAAAACGCGGGCAAGGCGGCCCTTAGAATGAGATGACATGCGAATATTCCTCCGAACTTTCATAACGTGAAATCCTGCGCTTCCATCCTGCCTGGCAGTGGACCAGCCTCAAGCTGGTTCACTACCAAATGCCTCATGGACAGGGAGGCACATTAACCGGATTGGTGTCCAACGTGACTGCGCCCGTCCGTGCCAGAGCTCTGCCATTCAATGTCGCGCCCGTGCCAAGCGTGATAGATGTCTGAGCCATGAGGGTTCCTTGAAATAGCGAGTAAGTTCCGAGGGTCGCCGCACTGCCCATCACCCAGGTAACGTTGTGAGCTTGGGCGCCGCCGATCAGGAGGACCTGGCTCGCTGGCACGCCCGGGGCACCGGCTGCCGTGGTCAGTGCGGAGCCAATCTGGAAAATCCAAGTACCATTCGGATTGGTGCTCCCGTCGAGGGTAAGATTTCCGGTTATTCCCAGCGTGGTGGTGGCTTTATAAACACCGGGGGGTAGGGTTTGCCCGCCTATATCCGCGGTAAGGGCGGCACCTCCTGGTGCTCCCGCGGCGGCGTTATAGGCCGTGGTCAGGTCACCCTGCGCTGTCTGGGCAACCGCATCACCCGTGTGTTCTGTGCCCGTTAGTGTTCCTGGAGGAAATCCAGTAATCGAAGCTGCTGGCCAGATTCCCACATCGCCCGTGACGTGCGTGGCGCCGGTGTTGGTAACGGAGGGGGTGGCGGCAAGTATTCCGAAACCGCAGGCCGATCCCAACGCTACGGGCCCCGGACAAGCCGTTGCAGCTGTTGTGAACATCCACACGAAATCGGCGGCCAGCGCATTGCCGTACTGGTCTTTCGCGCCAGTGGTAATCGTGGCGGTATAGGCGGTGTTCACTGCAAGAGGGCTTGAGGGTGTAAAAGTCGCAATCGTGTCCGTAGAATCCAGGGTCACCGCTCCGGTTACAGCAGTCCCACCGGCCGCTAACTTGAAGGTTCCTGTGTTGATGGTGGAGGGGTTCATCGCCTTACTGAATGTGGCGGTGACAATGGCGTTTTGGCAAATGCCTGTAGCGCCTCCCGCCGGAACTACGGAGACCACCGTTGGGGGCGTCAGGGGGGCGGTGGGATTCCCCGTTCCAGCATTCTTGTCCGGGTCGCCGCAACCGGCTATTACGAAGACCAATAGGAACGCCAAGATCCAAATTTTGCTAAGATTCGATATGCGCATTAGCTTCTCCTCTTCACCCCACTACTAGGCGTTCGACAGGGCTGGCTACCGCCCCAGAGACGGACGAAACTACAGGCTTCAGTTACCGTCCATTAAGAAATCTTTAAATCCCGACATAGCTATACCAACCCCTGAATAGGGCGTCTGTACAAAAGGAGACAGTACCAGGGGGGAGCTATCAGGCGGTTAAGTATTCAGTTCTAGACGGCTCCGAGAGAAAGTTCCGTGGTCAGCGGAAAATCGCGAGGACAAAAGGCGCAGCATGCTGTGCCCCAACGAAGGGAGAAAGCAGCTGCAGGGGCGCGACGATTATTCTGAAGCGCCGAGGGGGAGAAAGTACTGGGTACCTTTTACGGGGTCTTGGAGGCGGCGGAGGAGTTGTTGGAGGTCTTCGCTGCGCTCGACGAAGTCGATGTCGGAGGTGTTGATGACGAGGAGGTCGGAGGCGGCATAGCGGAAGAAAAAGTGTTCGTAGGCGGCGGCGACTTCTTCGATGTACGCGGGGGAGATTTGGGATTCGTCGCGGGAGGCTTTCTTGGCGATGCGCGCGCGGAGGACCTCAGGCTTCGCTTGGAGGTAGATGACGAGATCGGGAGCAGGAATGCCGGCGGTGAGCGATTCGTAGTAACGGTCGTAAAGCTTGAGCTCTTCGTCGTCGAGATTGAGGTTGGCGAAGATGCGGTCTTTCTCGAGGAGGAAATCGGAGAGGACGGACCCAGGAGCTTCAACGGCGAGAGCTTCGCGAATGCGCTTTTGGCGTTCGATGAGGAAATACATTTGGGCGCGGAAGGCTGCGCCGGCTTTTTCCTTGTAGAAATCGGCGAGGAATGGATTGTCTTCGCAGTCGTAGATGCGGCGAGCGTGAAGCCGCTCGGCGAGGATTTTAGCGAGGGTGGTTTTGCCGACGCGAAGCGGGCCTTCAATGACGATGAAGCGGGGAGACTGCGGACCGCGCTCTGGACGAGGAGCGCGCTTGGCCGCAGTGGATTCGTTGGCCGCCATTGTTTGGAGGAACCCCTAATAAGACTACGGCAGAGCCGCGGTCGATGGAGGGGATTATAGCAGAGTCGTACTCGACGGACGCGGCGGGAGACGGGGCTTTACCTGGGGCGCAAGCTTTCGGAAGAAAGCCGGAGCTGGGCTTCGCCGCTTCAAATTCAAATGACGAAGAAAAGCGGGAGCTGGGCTCCCGCACTCCAGATGCAAGCGAAGGGCGGCAATGCGGTGCCGAAAAAGTGAAAATATGTTCACCTTTGCGGCTGGTACTGGTGTCCTAAAAGAGACAAACGGAAGGTCCAAAGAGGGGTACTAATTAGAATGTGACCAATGGGCCAGTGTCACCTGCCCTTTGGGACAGTATATTCTCCATAGTTGAGAGTGGGGACCGGTGTGCAGAGCTTTCAACTACTGAGGTGGAAAATGCTGCTGGCCACGATCCTTTTGCTTTGCCCCCTTCCGCAGGCTGGGGATACAGTAAAGGCAGTAACGGAGCGCCCCGCAGGCGTATCCGTGGAGACAACGAACGAGTCGTCACCTTCAAAGGCACTGCCGTCCACGCCGGAACCCAAGATCAAGAGCGACGTGGAAATTGCGGATTCCTCGAGTCCCGCGCCTCTGAATCCGGCTACGGCGGCTGCACCGATCGCACCGGGGAACCCGTCCCTGGCCATTCAGCCAGTCAAGCCGGCATTTCACCGCGAGTACGACAATGAGCGGCAGAAGAAGATATGGTACGCGCTGACGATTGCATCCTCGAGCGCGGCGGCGTTTGACGCCTGGTCGACGCGGCGGGCGATTTCAAGCGGGTACGGCACGGAATCCAATCCGTTGCTGCGGCCTTTTGCGCATTCCGGAGCGCTCTACGTGGCGACGCAAGTCAGCCCGTTGGTATTGGATATTATCGGGCGCAAGATGATGACCAGCAAGCACCCGTTGTTGCGGCGGATGTGGTGGCTGCCGCAGTCGGCGGGGACCGGAATGTCGCTGGGCGCGGGAGTACACAACGTTGGCGTGGTGCCCTAGAACTGACGCGCTGAAAAAATAAAGAAAATCAAAAGCGTCCCGACCAGGTCGGGACGCTTTTGTTTTGCGCGGAGGCGAATGTGAATGCGAATGCGGGAACTTCGCAAGCACTGGCATTCGTGCCGACTACTTGCTGACTACTTGCCGACGACCAGGATTGCAAAGGTTCCCGGCTTCATTTTGCCGCGGCGCTCTCCGGGAGCTGGAGGTTCAAACTCGGCGGAAGAGAGAAAGATTTTGTGGGTTTTCAAATCGAGGCCCATGGTGCGGGCAGAGCGCTTGGTGGAAACGTTTTCAACCACGGTGAACTTGTCCGGGGAGTCTTCGTGGACGACAGTGAGATGGCCATCGCCGCAGGAAGCGAAAGCGTAATCGGTGGCGGGGTCGAAACCAGCGGCATCCGGGCCATCGCAGATCTCCGGAGTTGCAACAACTTTCCCGGTGTCCGCGTCGGTGACGGCCATCACTTTTTCATCACAAACAGAGAAGAGCCGGCGGTGTTTCAAGTCCATGGCGAGGCCGGAAGGCGATTTGCAAGGAGCGAGCGGCCAACGGTGAGTTTCGGTGAGCTTCTGCGCGTCGAATTGGACGAGTTCGGATTTGTCTTCGATGTTTACGAAGATGCTGCCCTTGCCGTCAGCGACGGCGAATTCGGGCTTGCCGCCGAGCGCGAGGGTTCCCGCCACGGAGCCGTCGGACCCGTTGATCGCGGTGGTGTTTTGGCCGCGGCCATTGAGCGTAAAGACTCGTTTTGTGACCTCGTCGTAGACAATAGCGTCGGGATTGGCGTCGGTCTTCACGATGCCGAGGGTCTTTAGGGATTTGAGATCGAAGATGACCGCCATGTTGGTGCGTCCGGCGCTGACGAAGCCGCGGTCGAGGTCGCGAGCGATTGCGATACCGTGGACGCCCGCAGTATCGGGAATGTCGCCTTCGATGGCGTAGGTGTCAGCGTTCATGACGACGACATGCGAACCATGAGAAATGTAAACGCGACGCGCATGCGGGTCGACAGCGAGATAGTCCCAGCCTTCGTCGCCGGGAACGGGAACTGTTTTGAGAAGGTGATAACCGGAAGAGCCGGGGGTTGGCGCGGCGGCACGCGATAGCAGGCCGGCGCAGAGAATCATCGCGACGGAGAGGGAACCGAGGATTGTTGGGACCACAAAACTTTTACGCATGGTGTTTCTCTCCTAGAATGCAGCGCTCGTCAAGGAGATGGAGCGCATCTACCTATACAGCGCGCAACCTAAACCCAGGATAAATGTCCAGGCTTTGGAAGCCGCCTTTTCGTTTCGGGAGCATGGTGTGCGCAGCTAGTCTTTCGCTTTGTGTTCTTGGAACCAGCCGGCGATGTAGAGCATTTTGGTGATGTGATGGCTGGGGCGGCGGCTGATGCCGTGGGGTTCTTCGGGAACGCGAACGAGAACGGCTTCGATATTGAGGAGCTTCAGAGCCGCGTAAAACTGTTCGGCTTCAGAACTGGGAGTGCGATAGTCGGCCTCGCCAGTCATGATGAGGGTGGGGGTTTTGACTTTGGCAACGAGATTGGTAAGGGAGCGCTGCATGTACTGCTCCGTGTTGTCCCACGGATTGCCGGGGAACCAGTACTTTGCGGTCCAAGGAATATCCGTGGTCAGGACGAAGCTGTACCAATTGATGACCGGGTAGAGACAAGCCGCAGCGCGAAAGCGATTGGTGTGCTCGATGGTCCAGGCGGTGAGAACGCCGCCGCCGCTGCCACCAGTGACATAGAGATTGTTAGTATCAATGTAGCCTTTGGCAATGACGGCGTCGACGCCGCTATTGAGATCGTAGAAGTCGTCGCCGGGATAGGCGTGGTGGATGAGGTTGGCAAATTCCTCGCCGTAGCCGGTGCTGCCGCGGGGATTGACGTAGAGGACGACATAGCCCAGGGAAGCCCAGACCTGTTTCTCAAAGTCAAAGCGGTCGCCGTAATCGCCAAACGGGCCGCCGTGAATTTCGAGTATGAGAGGGTATTTCTTCGCGGGATCGAAATCGGGAGGGTAGACAATCCAGCCCTGGATTTTGCGGTGGTCCTTTGATGATTCGTACCAGATTTCTTCGACGCGCCCGGGTTTTTTCTGTTCGAATAATTCCTGATTGAGAGAAGTGAGCACTTTGCTTTCGCCAGCGTTGCTGATGGCAACGTCACCTGGAAGATCCGCGCGTCCGTAAGTGAAAGCGATGCTACCCGAACGGGCGACGGAGAATGAACCACCGCCGTACGCGCTGGTTGCAGCCGCAACGTGATCGGCGATTTTCTTGAACGCGCCGCTGGAAGAGAGGAATCCGATTTTTGTGTCGCCCTGATCGTTGTATTGGAAGTAGACGCCGCTGTTGTCGGGAGCCCACTCGGGATTCTGAATGTCGCGGTCGAGCTTGCCGGAGATGGAATGGGAGCCCGTGCCGTCGCGCTTC
Source organism: uncultured Acidobacteriota bacterium (assembly GCA_963753745.1). Classification (GTDB taxonomy): domain Bacteria; phylum Acidobacteriota; class Terriglobia; order Acidiferrales; family UBA7541; genus Acidiferrum. The sequence continues at coordinate 190,535 of CAVWDX010000005.1, read as the reverse complement.
ATCAGATAGAGCTTCGTAGTTTGATGGCCCTGATAGCGGTCATCAAAACCTGTGTAGGCGATCCAGTTTCCGTCGGGAGAAACAGCGGGAGAGTTGTCTGGGCCTTTGCGATTGGTGAGCGCGCGCAGAGAGCCGTCCGCGACGCTGAATTGGTAGATTTCTGTATCGAAAGCATCGAGGTCTGATTCAGGGTGCCGATTGACGGAGACGAGAAGATCTTTGCCGTCCGGAGTCCAAGTGGCTCGATTCGGACCAAATTCATTTCCGCCATTGGGAAAATCGCCGTTGGTAATCTGACGAGGCGCGCCGCCTTCCGCGAAAACTACGAAAATTTGCCTAAAACCAGGCTTCAAATAGCCAACGCCGTTGAAGCGATATACCAGACGATCGTAGGCCTTGGCGGGATCGGCCCATTTGGCACCGGCAGGCGGCGTGGGCAGATCGGCGAGGTGAGGGCCTTTTCCCAGCACAAGAGCGGAGAAAGAGAGCATTTTCCCGTCGGGAGACCAGGTGATGGATTCGGGAGTCTCGTCGAGATTGGTGAGGCGGGCTGTTTGGCCGGAGTCCATCCAGCGAACGTAAATCTGTTGCTTGCCGTCGGCGTCGGAGAGGTAAGCGAGGCGCGTGCCATCGGGAGACCAGCGCGGGGAAGCGTCGTTGTGGTTGCCGGAAGTGAGCGGGCGATGATCGGAGCCATCGAATTTGACAATCCAGAGATTGGAGTAACGGCGGTCGGTCATGGGGTCCGCGAAGCGGCGCACGTAGACAATATTCTTGCCATCGGGAGAAATTTGGGGATCGGTCGCGAGCTGGATCTGAAACTCATCCATCGCGGCGAGCTTGTGCGACGGCTCCTGCGCCCGAAGGGTGCGCGGAGGCGCCGAGGAAAGAGCGATTGCAAAGGATAATGCGCAGACGGAAAGCCTAACTCTCATGCGTGGAACCCTCCTCGCAGCGGGGAGTTAACAATGGGAGCTAAACCGTGTCAAGGGGCAACAAGGTCCGGTCTAGCCACAACGAAGTGCGAGCGCGGGTTGCAAAAAGGAAGCTGAGATTCGAACGCGATTGGCTGCACACGTATTTGTTCCAGAATGCGCAGAACATATTTTGCCTTCCGGAAGCACAAAAAGGGTCTTGTCGCTGAACGCGTTTCTCACCCTGAACCTAATACGCCCGGTTACGTGGAGTGGAAGCCCACTTTTTGCATGGCGGTTTGCGCTTCGGAATTTTTCATGAAAGTGTCCCAGACAAACCCCGTGCGGTGATTTTCCGCCATCAGCATGGTGATGCCCAGGTCAATTCCCAGAACGTCCTGGTCGTACCAGCCGGTGAGAGGATTGAACGCATCGACAAAACCGTAGTTGGCCCAGGCCTTGTCTTTGTAGCGGCCGCGGATGTTGCGAAGAACGCGCATACAATCGTCGAAAAGGAATGCCAGGGAGCCGCCCGTGGCGCACGGCACAATGCTGCCGTCAATGGGGCCTTGCGGCGGCGGGCCGCCCCACGCGGTGTAGCCTTTCACGTAGTCCGACGCGCTGATTCCCCACAAGTCGTCGCTGTAATCCGGAAAGCGGTCGCGCAACGAAAGACAAAACAGTTTGTGAGCCTTGGTGGCCTTGATGGAGTTCTCGAAATAGTTGGCGTACGCATCGCGTTTCTTCCGGAAATCAAACCACGCCTGCGAATATTGGTGCGTGAAAATCGGATCGTTCCCGGAGATGTATTCAATGCCTTGATACTTGATGACCGGGCGGGTCCAGGCGTTCCACGTATCCGCAGACAACGGATGAGTAGGAGAACCGATCCCCAGCAGATAAATCATCATCAGCTCGCAGTAGTGTTCCCAGCGCGCGTTCAGGAATCCCGACTCGGGTGTCCAACCCATCGAGAGCGTGGAACCGCGGTTCAGCATCCACGGCCAATCGACACGCTCGTATATTTTCGTGGCGAGGTCATTGATTTCCTGGTCTGCAAAATATTGCCGGGCGGTCAGGACTCCGCAAAGAAGCAGGGAGGTGTCGATCGAGGACAGCTCGCACTTTTCCCAGCGCTGGCCAGTCTCCATATGGATGAAGTGATAGTAAAAGCCGTGTTCGTTGGGGAGCTCGTTGGACAAAAAGCGAAGCGTGTTGCGGACGCGCGCGAGAATATCCGCGTGCTTTCCAAAGCCGCGCTGGTCGCCAATGCACAGGCTGGTGAGGCCAAAGCCGGTTGCAGCGATGCTGGACATCGTGTGCGTATCGAGGCCATTGGCCAGCGCGCGGTCCTTTACCTGGCCTGTTCGGGAACTGGCTTCGTTCCAGAAAAAATCAAACGAGGTGCGCTGGATTTCATCGAGGAGTTTTTCATCGGTTCCTTGATACGGCGCGCCAGCCGGTTCAACGAACGGCTTTTGGGGATTTGTTCCGCAGCTTGCAAGTGGGGCAAACGAAGTGGAAAGAAGACCAAGGCCGCAAAGCCGGAAGAGCTCTCGCCGGTTGTACAAGGGAAATTCGGCCATTTCGCGTACCGATCCTACTTTGTAATCTCCAGAGTCGCCTCGGAACCGTGCGCAGAATCCGGGCTGACCACAATATTAACTCGTGAGGGCTCGACGGCATATCTATTGTGATCGTCCCAAAGCGCAAAAGCATCCGGGCCCAAACGAAAAGTGACGCGCTGCGTTTCGCCGGCGGCCAGCTTGACGTGTTGGAATCCTTTGAGCGCGCGAACCGGCTGCGCCGTGCTCGTGCCCTCGAGACGAACGTAGAGCTGAACGGTTTCTTCGCCGGCTCGCGTGCCAGTGTTAGTGATGTCGGCGCTCACGGATAGATCGGCATTCGATGAACTTGTCGCGTCTCGAAGTTCGCTGTTCAGCGCTCTAGCATTCAAGGTCGCCGAGCTAATCTGCGGGGGCCCGAAGCGGAAGGTGGTGTAACTAAGTCCGTAGCCAAACGGAAATTGCGGACTGTTCGGCTCGTCGATGTACCGCGAAACATACTTAGGCGTGCCTTCCCAGGGAGGCTTCGTGAGGTCAGCGTTGCCCGGCGGGCGTCCCGTATTCAGGGCATCGTAATAAAGAGGCTCCTGCCCGACGGCGCGGGGCCAGGACACGACGAGTTTCCCCGTTGGATTTGAATCGCCGAAGAGCGTTCGAACGAGAGCGGGACCGGCCTGCAGGCCCGGAAACCAGGCGGCAAGAACTGCCGGGACGTGTTCGAACGCCCAGGGAAGCGTAAGCGGCCGGCCGCTGAACAATATGAGGACGACGGGTTTTTCCGTGGCGACGATTGCTTCGAGAAGCTGTTCCTGGCGGCCGGGTAATCCGAGATGCGCGCGCGAAGCAGCTTCACCGGTCATGTTCGGGCCATCTTCGCCAAGCGCAAGAATCACGAGGTCGGATTCCTTTGCAGCGTTGACGGCTTCCTCCAACTGATCGCTCGAACCTGTGGTGATTTCGCTCCCCTTGGCATACTGCACACGCCCCGCACCTAACTTTTGGACAAGCGCAGCTCGCAGCGTGACGACGTCTTCAGGGCTGCTCTTCGCGGTCCAAGAACCGAGCATGTTCGCGGCGTCATCGGCGAGCGGCCCGATGAGCGCGACATGCTTCAAGTCACTGGAAAGCGGAAGCAAGGGCAAACCGTCGCTTGAGGGAGAATTATTCAGCAGCACGAACGAGCGCTCCGCAACCTCGCGCGCCAGCGCCATGCTCGCCGGCTGAAGCATGCTCCCTGCTTCCTTCGATTCGTCTGCGTAGGGATGTTCGAACAATCCCAACCTAAACTTGAGGCGCAGAACGTCGCGTACCGCTTGATCCAGGTCGGATTCAGGGACCTGGCCGGAACGCACAAGATTCGTCAGATTGTCGTGATAAAAACTGCTGACCATATCCATTTCCACGCCGGCCAGAAAGGCCTTTCGCGTGGCAGTGGCAGGATCATTCGCGATGCCATGCGGAATGAGCTCGGCAACGGAGGTCCAGTCACTATCCACCAGCCCCTGGAATCCCCATTCCTTACGCAAAATCTGCTTGATGGTGAAAGGGTTTGCCGAAGTAGGGACTCCATTCAAGGAGTCGAACGCGGTCATAATTGAGGCCGCACCCGCATCGACGGCCGCGTGAAAGGGAGGCAGGTAGAATTCTCGAAGGGTATGCTCGGAAATCTCCACGGAATTGTAGTCGCGGCCGGCTTCGGCAGCTCCGTACCCCACAAAATGCTTTACGCATGCGGCGACACTGTCGAGATTGGAAAGCCGTTCGCCCTGGTAGCCGTGCACGTAGGCTCGCGCCATCGCTGAACCCAAATAGGGATCCTCCCCAGCGCCTTCGGCCATTCTTCCCCAACGCGCGTCCCGCGCGATATCCACCATGGGAGAAAACGCCCAGCGGATTCCGGTTGCAGATGCTTCCCGCGCAGCTACACGAGCGACCTGCTGGACAAGCTCCGGGTCCCAAGTGGATGCCAGCCCCAGAGGGATCGGAAACTCCGTGCGAAATCCGTGTATCACGTCCTGACCAAAAACAATGGGGATGTGCAGCCGGGATTTTTCGACCGCCAGGTGTTGATAGGCATTCGAATCGTGCGCAGCCGTCACGTTAAATAGCGCACCAACCTCGCCTTTTTCGATCATTTCCTTGTACTCGGTGGGGCCGGCGACCGGCCCGGCAGGCTGTCCGACCGAATACTGAACCAATTGTCCGACTTTCTCTTCCAGCGTCATCTTGCGAAGGAGGGCGTCTATTTTATGTTCGACGACGGGATCGAGCAGACTCCGATGTGAAGCCGAGGCGCCGGACGCCGTGGCAGCTACAGGCGCCTGCGCCGTGGCGGGGACGGAAATTATCAAGAAGCAGATCAGAATGCCAATCCGAACGAGTGGGGTGCGCACGTTTTCAAAGACTCCGATTGTGCCGAAGGGCGCGGAATGGCACCCCTTTTCGGCACTGAAAGTATCAACACCTTACTCGATTCCGGGCCCTTTGGGGGAAGAGGGGAAAATAATTTCAAATTTCCAACTCTGGCCCAGGAACCAGAAAATCCTTATTCTTTGGGAATTATTGCGAAGGTGCGCCGGACCAATGATTCGGAGCTCCCCCCGCCTCGCCTAAACGAGCATAGTAAACCGATTTAGTAAGATACTCAAGCAAACGAACGGGACATCCCGCGCGCGCCTGAGCTTGGCCTGCTAAGGAGCTTGTTCTACCGTGCTCCTTGTGGGAGACTACCGGCCAAGACCCGTTATGCGCCGTCCAAAATCAAGTGGTAGCTCCGCCGTGCGGAAGCGGCAAGGCACAGGCGTTAGCCTGAAATTCCTCGCCGAACACCTCGGCTTGTCACAGGCCGCAGTCTCTTTCGTGATCAATCGGTCTCCTGCCGCAAAATCGATCCCCCAGCGTACCCAGGAGCTGATCCGCGCGGCCGCCCGGGAATTAAATTACAGGCCAAATCATTTGGCCAGGTCGCTCCGACAGCAGCGGAGCTTCACAATCGGAGTGGTTGTCCCGGAGATTAGCGAGGGATATGCGGCGCTGGTGATGTCCGGTATCGAGGACCACCTGCTGCGAGAGGGTTATTTTTATTTTGTAGTCAGCCACCATCATCGGAAAGAGCTTATTGCCGAATATCCTCTGCTATTGCAGCAGCGGGCGGTGGAAGGATTGATCGCGGTAGATACAGTTCTTTCGGACGAGGTGGATGTACCGGGTGTCGCCGTATCCGGTCATCGGGATGTGCCGGGAGTGACGAACATCGTGCTCAACCACGATCGCGCGGCATGCCTGGCCTTGCAACATCTTGCAAAACTCGGGCACCGGCGCGTGGCGTTCATCAAAGGGCAGGAGTTCAGTTCGGATACCGAAGTGCGCTGGGGAGCAGTCCGCGCGGCGGCCAAGGAATTTAACATCGACGTTGAGGAGCAACTGACCGGGCAGCTCGAAGGAGAATCGTCCTCGCCACTGCTGGGATACGAGGTGACGCAAAAGCTGATTTCCGGAGGAAAACCGTTCACGGCGCTCTTTACGTTCAACGACACTTCCGCCATCGGCGCCATCCAAGCGCTGCGCGAGGCGGGGCGCCGCGTGCCGGAGGATGTTTCGGTGGTTGGCTTTGACGATATCCAAAGCGCTGCGTTTCAGAATCCCGCGTTGACTACCGTGCGACAACCACTGCGGGAAATGGGGAAGATCGCCGCCGAGACTCTCTTGGTACGCATTACCGAGCCGGCGAAGACCGCGTATCCCAAAGAAATCGTGGTCGAGCCGGAATTAATTGTGCGTGCCAGTACGGCCCGTGCTCCGAAGTCTGGAGAACTCGGCTGAGCCTTTCGTTATCTTCCGCCATTCTTAAGGCGCCAGTTTGACGGGGCGATCGTACCCGGTCATTTCAATATAACCTACGCCCTTTAGCGGCATTTTCCCGCGGTGGCCTGCCAGCGTGATGGCCCCCTCCCAATAGGATGGGACAAAGTTCGAGTTTTCAGCGAGCTCCTGGTTGACCAACAGCGTGCGTGCGTCGAGCTCGATCCCTAGCTTCGGTATCGCAATCCTCCAAGCAATGGGATAGACCGCATGAGTGTCGGGGCTGGTCCAGCTTTCGCCGAGCGGCTGGAAAATAAAATCGCTTACCCGCAGATGCGTGGGTTTGCCTTGAGCATCGATGTATGTGCCCGCGGAGAATGGATCGAGCGAACCATCTTTCCGTCGAATGTGAAAGAGCATGAGTTCGGTGTTGTCTTCCAGTTGCAGGCTCAGCCAGTCCCAGCCAATTTGGTTGGATTCCAGTTGGTGAGTAAAGAATTCATGATCCATCCAGGCAAGGCCTGCTACTTCCAGCGTTTCGCCGTTTAGTTCGAGTTTTCCACTCGCTACCAGCCGCGTCAGCGAGATGTAGTAGGACGCGTGGCCCGCGCCTTCCGCTTTTTGGCTGACGCCGTTTTCGCCGTGAATGACAGGTGGCTTTTCCGCGTGCAGCTTCAGCTGCAATTGAAACCGGCCATCGATGGCCTGGAGTTCTTGGTCGGAGCCTTCCCACTGGATCTGCCAGTTGCCATTCCAGATGCGGCCGCGTGACACGCTCACGCCCGCGATTTCCGGCCCGGCCCGATTGATTCTTTCGGCGTGGTAGAAATGCTGGCCATCTAGATCGCTAAGGGCGAGATGCGCAAGGTAGAGATCTTTCACATCCCAAGTTGCAGATTGAGCGGGATCGCGACTGACGGCTTGGCGGAAAAATGTCAGTTCGAAGCCATAACGATGACCACTCGCGGATTTCAGATTGCCCGTGTAGTACCACCACTCCGTCTGAAAGTCAGGATGATTGAAATAATCTCGGGGGAATTCGAATCGATAGCCGGGCACCGCCGTGCGGTATTGCGCCGCAAGAGGGTTGAAGACCAGAAGCGCCGCAGCCAGAGCAGCCAGCTTACTCCTCATGGACCGCCTCGAGCGGATTGAGGCGAACGGCGACTTCCGCGGGATACAGCCCGGCCAGCACGGTGGCGACATAAACCACGCTAAGCGCGCCCAACAAAATGGCGACCGGCCAATGAAATCGAATCGTCCAGCCGAAGGACTGCTTGTTGATGACGTAGATGAGGACGAGCGAAAGCGCGAATCCCAGAGCGAGACCCGCGAAATTCGCAAGCAGACCCAGCAAACCTGCTTCGACGAGAATCTGCATGCGCACTTGCCCGGTAGCAGCGCCGAGAAAACGCAGCAATCCAAGTTCGCGGCGGCGGTCGATCACCAGGGCAAGCAGCGCGCCGGCAATTCCCATCACCGCAACAATCACGGCGACGGCCTCGAGCGCGTAGGTGATGGCAAACGTGCGGTCGAAAATACGGATGGCCTCGGTGCGCAAATCACGGTTCGAAGCGAGAAGGACACGGTGGCCAGCGGACGCCCGGATAATCTCCTTGCGCACGGTCTCCACCGATGCGTTAGGAGCAACGTACACGGCCAGGTTCGAAGGAGCGGGGTCCGGGAGATAACGCAGCATCGTTTGGCGGTCCATCAAAATCGTGCCGCTCTCGCTGCCGTAATCGTAGTAGACATCCACGATCCGGAAGGACGGGCGCGCAGCGCCGAGAGGGAGTGTGATGGTATCGCCCGCGCGTACATGATGCTTGTATGTAAACGGTTCGCTGACAAGGACAGCATTCGTCGCGCGAATCTTCGAAAGCACGACTTCGGTGGGCCGGCCGGAGAGAAAATTTGAGCGATGTTCCGAGCGGAAGACACTCAAATCCACTGATGCCAACGTCGCGGGCATTCCATCGTAGCTGATTTCGTAGGCGCGCAGCCGGTCCACGCCCGCAACTCCCGGCAGCTTGCTGATTTCGTCCGCCAATTCCAGAGAAATGGTTGGATGGCGATCTGGAGCGGGTTCACCGGCAGGGCGCAGATACAGATCGGCGGGAAGGCGGTCGTTCATCCAGATGCTAACCGTTTCGCGGAAGCTGCCCACCATAATTCCGACGGAAACCATCATCGCGATAGCGGTGGATAGCGCGCCCACGAGCACAGAAGTGCGGCGTAGCGAAGCGGAAAGGCTTTGCGACGCCAGGAGAGCTTCGACGCCGAGAATCTTTCCGAGCCAGCGGGAGGAGCGAGAGATGATCGCATCCGTAAAAGCAGGAATCGCCAGAGCGGACGCAATCACGAGCAAGACTGCCGCGAGGTAGCCGAATATAGGCTTGCCTTCAATCGCGGGAACGCGCGAGGCCGCCGCTGCTGAGATAGCGAGGGCAAGCGCGAGCCAAAGATCGCGTGATTTGTGTACACGTGCGGAGTATTCGCGCCGGCCGCGCGCCATGGCCTCGACGGGCGAGACGAGCGACGCTTCGCGGGCGGGCGAGTATGCGGAGAGAATCGCGACGCCAACGCCGATGACGAATGCAAGCGCCACGGACCACCCATTCAATTCGATGGCTCCGGGACGGCTGCTCACATAGAGCGATTCCACCGTCGCGGCCATCAGTTTCACGGCGCCCGACGCCATCACCCGCCCGACGGGGAGACCAAGCGCAGCTCCCGCCAATCCGAAAAAGGCCGCCTCGCCGATGAAAGCCACGAGCACTGTTCCCCGGTTGGCGCCCAGCGCGCGGACAATTCCGATATCCGGGCGACGGCGAACGACAGAGACGGAGATGGTGTTGTAAATGAGAAACGCGCCAACAATCAGCGCAATGTAACTTAGCAACCGCAGATTCCACCGGAACGCCGCAAGCATTTTCCGATTTTCGTTTGTGCCTGTTCCCTCCGGCCGAAGTTCGACGCCTGCGGGCAACACGGCACGCAAACGCTGTTGCCACTCGTCGAGACTCGGGGCTTCTGGAACTTTCAAGAGGATGCGATCGACGCGGCCAAAGCGGTTCAGCGCTCGTTGCGCGGCCGCGAGATCCATGACGATGGCGGACTCATTGCCATTCGAATCCGGATAAACGCCGCGGACGGTGAATTCGCAGACTTGATCATTGATCAGCAATCGAAGGCGGTCGCCCGGCTTTTTCCCGAGACTTGCGCCAAGCCAAATGCTGTTCGGATTCTCGAAGGCCTGCAGGGCTTCTTCGGACGGCGCAAAAGCTGCACTCAAGCTGGATTCCGAGGCCGCGCTGCTCCGCTCGGAGTTGCCTTCCGCAACGAGATCGAGGCCGATGAGCGGAAGAGTTTGCTTGGTATCGACGACGACCGCCGAATCTTCGATACGCGGCGAAATGCGAATGGAATAAGGAAGCGCCGCAATCGTTCCCACAACCGTCTCTGGCACGCCACCGGTCGCGACAATTTCTAAATCGTTGTCGCCCGTCAGAGTCTCCATGGAAGCCCGGAAAGATCCGGTTGCTGCAGCTCCAGCAAGGTCGATTGCCAAGACCACTGCAACACCCAGCGTTACGGCAAGAATCGTCAGCATGGCGCGCACCGGCTCCTGAAGCAGCGGACGAAGCATCAAGCGGTAAAAGAGCAATAGACGTCCCATATCAGCGCCGCGTGATCTCTTCTATTTTCCCGTCGCGCAAGCGCACGATGGCGTCGGCGAGCGCCGCAGCTTCGGCGCTATGCGTGGCCATGAGAGTTGCCGTGTTCAGTTCGCGCGTGAGCCGCTTCAATAGTTCGAGGATGACGTTGCCCGTCATCGTGTCAAGATTGCCCGTGGGCTCGTCAGCCAGGAGAATTGCGGGCGACTGAACGAGCGCCCGGGCGATGCCCACACGCTGCATCTGTCCTCCGGAGAGTTGATGCGGATAGCGGTCGCCTAGCCCATCGAGTTCCACCCAGGCGAGCTTCTCCCGTGCGGCAGCACGCGCATTCGGCTTTCCGGCAAGAAGCAGCGGCAGCTCGACATTTTCAATAACGGTGAGGGTATGAAGCAATTGGAATGACTGGAAAATGAAGCCGACTTTTTCGCGGCGCAAAAGGGTCAAGCCGGCGTCTTTTAGATTGGATGTGTCGACACCGTCGAGCAGGACTCGGCCGGTTGTTGGAAAATCCATCGCGCCGGCGAGATTGAGCAGGGTCGATTTACCGCAGCCGCTGCGGCCAGACAGGGCAACAAATTCTCCGCAGTCTACTTCCAACGAAACGTCCTCCAGCGCCCGAACCCGCTGGCCATCAGTGAGATAGTCCTTGCTTACTTTTTGGAGCGCGACGATTGCCATGACTTATTATGATGAGGCTTTTGCGCGGCAATATGCCAGAAACCACCAGTGCAAACCACGGGGTCACCCCTTCGCCGGGGAGCTAAACGCCCATTGAGCCTTCCCGTGCCCTGTTATAGACTTCGCACGCGCAATTCCCGTTTGGGGGCGGCGGCGACCTCATCGCCTCAAGGGCGCTTGCGCAGACGGGCGCGAGCGTGCAAATCGCTCTCGCGAAAGCAGGCTCGATTGGTCAGCTGATCCCGCGTGGCAGTTGCCGGCGGATGCCAAGGAGGAACGGATGCTGTTTGCAGCGGAGGCCGCGGTTGCACACAAGAACCTAGCCACCTTGGATCTCGCGATCATCGGGATCTACTTCGCCATTGTGTTTGGCATTGGGCTGTATTTTTCGAAGAAAGAGCGAACTTCAGAGGACTACTTCCTCGCCGGACGCGACGTCGGCTGGTTTTTCATCGGCGCATCGTTGTTCGTATCGAATATTTCGACTGAGCATTTTATCGGTCTATCCGGCACCGGTGCTTCGTCCGGCATGGCCGTGGGCCACTTTGAATGGCTTGCCTGCCTCATCTTGCTCGTTCTGGGCTGGGTGTTCGTGCCCTTTTACTTACGCTCGAATGTGTTCACCATGCCAGAATTCCTGGAGCGCCGGTTCAATCGCAATTGCGCCGTGTACCTGGCTGCCATCTCGATCATCGCTTACATTTTTACAAAAATTTCCGTGCAGCTTTATGCTGCGAGCGTTGTCTTGGAGAGGGTAGCCGGATGGTCGTTGTGGAAAACGGCAGTCGTCCTGGTCATCGCCGTCGGGATATACACCGTGGCGGGCGGGCTTGCGGCGGTCATCTATACGGACACTGTCCAGACCTTAATTCTCATCACGGGTGCGGTTGTTCTGACGCTCATTGGTCTCCACAAAGTGGGGGGATTTGAGCACCTGCGGACCATGGTGCCCGCCAGTTACTTCCACATGATTAAGCCAGCGTCCGATTCGCAATTTCCGTGGACCGGAATATTTTTTGGAGCCCCTATCCTCGGCATCTGGTATTGGTGCACCGACCAGGTCATCGTGCAGCGCGTGCTTTCCGCACGCGACGAGGGGCACGCAAAGCTCGGAACAATTTTCGCGGGCTTCCTGAAAATACTGCCGGTATTTATACTGGTGCTACCCGGCATCATTGCTTTCGCGCTTTTCCCGGAGCAAGTGAGAAAGCCCGATTATGCCTACCCGACCCTGATCCTGAATTTGTTGCCCACGGGCCTCGTTGGCCTGGTCATGGCTGCGTTGCTCGCGGCCGTGATGGGCGCGATGAGTTCCGTGTTCAACTCCGCATCCACCCTGGTGACGTTGGATTTCTACAAGAAGATTCGGCCTCAGGCTTCCGAGGGACAACTCGTAAACTTCGGCCGCATAGCCACCGGTGTCATGGTGCTGCTCGGACTGCTCTGGGTACCGTTCATTCACTACATCAGCAGCCAGCTGTACATTTATTTGCAGAGCGTGCAGGCCTACATCAGCCCGCCCATTTCCGCATGTTTCGTCCTCGGAATCCTATGGCCGCGCTTGAACGGAGTCGGGGCCATCAGCTCGCTTCTGTCCGGCTTCGTCTTGGGCGCCACGCGATTCGTCCTCGAACTCGCCGACCAGGCCGGCGGGAGGCATTTCCAATCTCACGCCGTGCGCTGGCTTGTGGACATGAACTTCCTGCACTACGCGATTTTCATGTTCGTGGTCTGTTCGCTGGTTCTCGTTGTAGTCAGCTTCATGACCAAACCGCCTGACCGCAAGCAACTTGCCGGGCTGACGTTTGCGACCGTCGACGAAAAGATCGAAACCACCGTGGTGGATCCGCGCCAGCGCAAACCCGCGCACGAGACGCAAACCGAGCGTGTCATCAATATTGTGTTCAGTCTCCTTTTGCTTGGGACAGTGATCAGCTTGTGGATTTACTTCCGCTAGACGCTGCCAAGGACGGGAAATAAATGAGAGTGTCCGCCATTCAGAGCCTTGAAACCGAACGTCACACAGGAAGAGGCCATCCGCGTCTTCCGTTCTGGGGGCTTCAGCGCGGCCTATTGGAAGATTCGAAATGGTCCCCTGCAGCGTGTTGCCGATGCTTACGTGCCGTTCTGGGTCTATCAAGTGCGCTACGAAGTGATTGGCGCGATGAACACTCGAATTTTTGCGCTCGACGCGGTTCATGGAGCGCTTGATCTTTTCGAGTTTCCTCACGTTCCGAGAGAAAATGAACTACTGACCATCGAGACACGGAATCGGCTGATGCCCTGCCTGAAGCCGGAGGCCGCTGAGGAACTTCTTAGGCTGAAAGTTCTTCGCGTACTGTTCCAGCAAGGCTTTTTCAAAATGCGCGCTCTGAAAGTGGAAATCACCCACATGCCCGCCGAAGTACATCTGCCCTATTGGCTGGCTTTTTACGGAAACAATGGCTCGGCAAAATGCCGTGTGATGGACGCCGTCCGCCGGCGCATCGAGGGCGCTAAAGCGTCATCCTTTTTTGAGCAGTGGCTCGCAGCATAGCTACACCGGCAACGCGTGCTGCCCTGCGCGTGAAGAGGCATTCCAACGGATAATGCTTCCGCCAGCCCCACAAAGTGAGGAATAGCATGTCACGTCTTGCAAAATGGTGCGGAGTCGGGTTGCTGCTTTGCGCTGCGAGCCCCTATGGCGCAGTGGCGACAGGTTGGCAGCACATCGGAAACGTGCAGCGCGTCGAGAAGCTGAAGGACGGCGTCGAACTGACGGCCGGTTCCGCGAAGCTCCGCATCACAGCTTTTCGCGACGGCGTGATTCGGGTTCGCTTGGCGCCGCAAGGTTCCTTTCCGAAGGATTTCTCCTGGGCAGTGATCGAAACTCCCGATCCTCCGGCAATTAAAATCGAAGATAGCAAAAACGAGTTGCACCTGACGGCGGGCCCGGTTGTGGTTATCGTCAATAAAAGCTCCCTTACTGATTACCTTCGCGGATTCCTCCGGCAACGTCCTGCTTGCCGATGAGCCTTCTTTGCCGATGGCTTGGGATGGCACATACATCCATGCCTGGAAGCGAATGCCAGCTGACGAGAATTATTTCGGTTTGGGCGACAAACCCGGCCCAATGAACCGCCGCAATCACGCGTATACGATGTGGAACACCGATTTCTTCGGCTGGCAGGAATCGGATGATCCCCTCTATAAGACAATTCCGTTTTTCATCGGCCTTCGCAAAGGCACGGCCTACGGAGTTTTCTTCGACAACACCTACCGCAGCAGCTTCGACTTTGGAAAGGAGTCGCGCGATTATTTCTCTTTTGGAGCGGATGGTGGCGAACTGAACTATTACTTCATCGCCGGCCCGGAACCGAAAGAAGTCGTCGAGCAATACACCGCTCTTGTTGGGCGGACCCCGCTTCCCCCGCTCTGGTCGCTCGGCTACCAGCAAAGCCGCTACAGTTATTATCCCGAAGCGGAGGCTCGCAAAATCGTCCAGACGCTCCGCGAGAAAAAAATTCCCGCCGATGCCATTTATTTTGACATTGACTATCAACAGGGCAACGCCCCCTTTACCGTCAACCGCGAATATTTTCCAACCTTCGAAAAAATGATCGCGGATTTTCTGGCACAGGGCATGCGCACCGTGCTCATCACGGATCTTCACATCAAGAAAGATCCGGACCACGGCTATGTTCCTTACGATTCCGGAATGAAGCAGGATGTCTTTGTGAAAAACCCGGACGGCTCCGTGTACGTTGGGAAAGTCTGGCCTGGCGACAGCGTCTTCCCCGATTTTACGCTGACGCCGCGTGCGCGATTGGTGGGGCGGCCTCTACAAGAACTTTCGTGGATATGGGCGTCGCCGGTTTCTGGAACGATATGAACGAACCCTCTGTGTTTGAAACTCCCACAAAAACCATGCCGCTTGATGTTGTCCACCGCCTCGATGACGGCACCACGCTCGACCATCGCGCTATCCACAATGTATATGGGATGGAAAACGCCCGCGCCACGCACGACGGCCTGCTCAAACTACGCCCCGACGAGCGCCCCTTCGTGCTCACACGCGCGGCCTATGCGGGCACCGAGCGCTACGCAGCCACGTGGACCGGCGACAACAGCGCCACCTGGAATCACATCGGAATGAGCGTACCTCAGATCATGAGTCTCGGAGTTTCCGGTTACGCGCTCGTTGGCGCGGACGTCGGCGGCTTTGCCGGTTCTCCACCGTCCGACCTTCTGACTCGCTGGTACGAGCTCGGCACTTTCTATCCGATTTATCGCGATCACGCTGCGAAAGGCACGGAGCCTCACGAACCCTGGGCCAGCGGTCCCAAGCAGGAGGCCATCCGCAAGCGTTCCATCGAGCTCCGCTACCGGCTCTTGCCCTATATCTACACGTCAATGGAGGAGACCACGCGCACAGGTGTGCCGTTGATGGAGCCGATCTTCCTCGAGTACCCCGAGGCTGAGGATTCCTACGCCGAAGACCAACAGTTTCTATTCGGCAGGGATCTCTTCGTCGCGCCGGTCATCACGGAAAAAGTTGACGCGGAGGATATCCATCTGCCGCCAGGCGATTGGTACGATTTTTGGACGGCGGATGTTCATTTGAGCAAGGACCATATCTCCTTGCATCCATCTCTCGCGGAAACTCCCCTTTATGTCCGCGCAGGCGCGATCATCCCCATGCAGCCCGTGGTCCAAAGCACCAACGAGAAGCCCGAGGGTCCGCTCGAATTGCGCGTCTATATGGGCGACGACTGCCACGGCACGCTCTATGAAGATGACGGACTCACGTTTGCCTATCAAAAGGGAGACTACCTGCGCGTGAATTTCACCTGCGACATAACTCCGCACGACATGACCGTTTCGAGTGTCATCGAGAAAAACGGCTACAAGCCGTGGTGGAACAGCACGCAGCTGGAAATTTATGGCGCAGCAGCCGAGCCGAAAGAAGTTCGCATCGGAGATCAAGCGATTCACGATTGGCGGTTCGACGCACAAGCGCACTGCATCACGCTTACGGTGCCCGACGCGCTCAAGAATTGGAACGTTCACTTAAACTTCTGATTTCTCAATCCACATGGAAAATAGAAATGGATTGCGCGGGCATGGCAAGCCGAGCTTCGCCGCCGAACGCCTCTGCATTCGCCTCTCCAAGAAGCAACGTAAATCCGGCTGCTCCTTGTGCTGGCGTGTCTCGAAGCGGAATTTTCATCTCGCGCGGCTTATCCGAATTGTTAAACGCCACCATGACGCGCTCTTCTTCCGTCTCCCGCAGAAAAACATAGGACGATTCGTCCGAAAAGAGATGCCACAATTTTCCGTTTTGCAATGCGGGATGCTCGCGCCGCAATCGCAACAGCGTTTTCACGTAATTGAAAAGTTCTTGCTGCTGCGGCGTGCGCCCCTCTGCCGTGAAGTCATTCTTCGGATCGCCGGGCCAGCCGCCTGGAAAATCGCGCCGATTATCCGGATCTCCGCCGCCGGGCATCCCGATTTCATCGCCGTAGTACATCTCAGGGATCCCGCGCAAAGTCAGCGTAAGTCCAAACGCCAGCTCGAGCTTCGCCGGCGAGCCGCCCTCCGCGCTCGCAAAGCGCGGCACATCGTGATTCCCGAAGAAGGTCACCAGAGTATCGGGATGCGCGTACAGCCAATCGCTTCGTAAAATATTGGCGATGCGGCCCGCGGGCTCGTTTCGCAACAAAACGTCTCGCAACGCAAAAAACAGCGGATAATCGAACAGAGTGTTCACGCCGGAATCGATGCCATCGAACCTTTTTTGGCCTCCTGCGAAAAACGAAGTGACACTCGGGTCCGGGTGAAACACTTCGCCGATCGTCGTCAGGTAGGGATAGATTTGGTGCAAGCCCGCGTGCCAGCTCGACCAAAACTTGCGGGAAACGTACGGGAAAGTGTCCAGGCGATAGCCGTCCAGCCCCGAGGTCTCTGCCCACCAAATGCTGTTTTGCAAAAGATACTCGGCTACCTCGGGATTCTCCGTATTCAAGTCCGGGAGCACCCCGAAAAACCAGCCTTCCGTGAGATTTCGCGAAAGCCGCGCTGGCGCGTGCGGATCGACGAGCGCCTCGAACGGATCGTTGGCAATCGGTTGTTTGCCCCCTTTTCCGTAAAACTCGCCGTTGCCCCCCGCGGAGGAATCGAGATGGTGCTGCGGCGTGCCGTGAAACCAGTCCGGCAAAGGCGGATCAGACACCCATGGATGTCGCGGCCCGACGTGGTTCGCCACAAAATCGAAAAAAATCTTCATCCCTTGTTTGTGGGCGTCCGCGACAAGGTTCTGATAATCCTGAACCGTTCCAAGATGCGGATCCACGGCATACAAATCCACCGCGCCATAACCGTGATAATCCTGGGCCGCCCCATTTTTTAGAATCGGCGTTAGCCAGAGCGTGGTGACTCCCAGATCTTTCAAATAAGGAAGGTGCTCGCGGATCCCGCGCAAGTCGCCGCCATGATAAGCGCGCGGATTCGAACGATCGTGCGTGCCACGCTCTCCCGCCGACTCATCGTTCGTGGGATCCCCGTCGGCGAAGCGGTCCGGCATGATGAGATAAATCACGTCTTCTTGCGAGAGCCCCTGGAATTTGCCCAGCTTCATGGCGCGCGGGGCCAGCGGCAGCTCAAAGGATGTTTTTCCCGTCGGAGTCGTGATGCGGCATACCACAGTGCCCGATTTTGTGTCCGGCCCGATCTCCATCCAAACGAACAGGTAGTCGCCGCCGGCGCTCGCTCGCGTGCGCTCCACCAAGATGCTCGGCAGATTGCAGGCAACACGCGTGGCCTCCAGGTTATGGCCGGAGATCAGCAACATCACTTCCGGCGCCAGGTGAATCCACCAGGAGGGAGGCTCGATTTTTGTCACCACCGGTGCATTGATCTCCGGCTTCTGAGATTGCTCGGTTTGGGCGAGTAAAGTTCCAGAGCAAAAGACGGAAACGGCAATAAGTGCCCAGAAAAATTGGATTATGCGTTTGGCAATCGCTGGCCGGGGTGGAGAAACAGAAGTCTTCACCAGAGGAGCATAGAAAAAAAAGTGGTGTGGCGCCAGTCTTGAGTATGCGGGCTTTGAGAGCCGATCTAGTTCTCGAATCGGAGTTTGCCGAAACATTCGGGGACGTGAAAATTCGGCGTTGGCGTTCCCGTGGGCTGCCATGCCGAGTAGAAACGCGGCTCGCTAGCCCCTTCGACGCGAAAGAAGTTGACGCGCCAGGCCGTCGCCGGATCGAAGCGCGCCGTCAAACACTTCATAGGCAAGGCCAGCTCTGCAATCCAGGTTTTGCTTTTCTCATCGACCTTGACCCGGCGCCGCAATTCGCTTTGTAGATCGCGTTTCCCTCCCGGCGCGATATCCAAATCAATCCAGAAACCGTTGGGACTTACTTCAAACTCTTTATAATGCCGCGCATCCGACTCAGCCGGCTGCAAAAAAACTTCTGCAACGTCGCGGTTCCATAGTTGGTCTCGCCGTCCGTTCGGCTCGGCATCTGCGAAAACCGTGATGCTCCGATAATGGGAGAGAAATCTCAAATACAAGACATCTTTCGTCCAAAGCAGCCGCACCTCTGTCTTGCGCAGGGGATCGGAGTTCTTACCCCGCCAGTCTTGATCGAACTGAATCGCCCCCGCGGTTTCCCAGGCCGCTCGAGGCGGAAACCCTTCCGCATCGGGCCGGCGAGTGAGCCGCGCTGCCGTGACCGTCCCGATTTTTCCGGCCGATGATGCTTTTCCAGCTAACACGGAGTGCACCCCGCGCGACACAACGAACTCGTAGCCCAGCATACCTGCAATCAAAAATGTAAGAAGAAGCAAACGACTCGATGTGCGGAGAATGCCAAGAAGTGGCAGACCAGGTCGTAAGGCGAAGTTCACAAGAGGCAAACCTTTTGCGCACGCACCCATTCACTCTTCCGGGGCGGGTAGCCCCGACGTGCTAGCATCAATTTTGGTACTTTACAGCCGCCTCTGCATACTTTCCAGCGGCAATTCCCAAGGAGGCCGCGGCATGATTGAACCGGTTGGCTCAGAAGAATATGTCTCCCGACCCGGGAAGCGCACGCCAGAGCAATTCGAATACATCAAGCTGCGCATCGACGGCAGCGTCGCGCGCATGACGCTGAACCGCCCCGACCACAATCTCCTCAATGAAGCCTTCCTGCGGGAGCTCACGGACGGAATCACCATCGCGGGCGACACCCTGGCGGTGAAGCTGATCGTTCTCGATTCCGCGTGCAAAGTCTTCTGCGGCGGCATCGACATCGGTGAATACACATCGCAACGCGTTTTTCAGATGCTGGACGCCTTTCACGCAGCCTTTTCCGCGATGTTGGAAGTGGCCAAGCCCGTCATTTGTGTGGTCAACGGCCCGGCCATCGGCGGCGGAGCGGAGCTTGCTGCTTTTGGCGACTTGGTAATTGCCACGCCCAAGGCCCGTTTCGCGCAGCCCGAGATTTCCATTGGTGTTTTCCCGCCGCTCGCGTCAACCATTCTTCCCTTCCTCGTCGGACCGAAGCGCGCGCTTGAAATTGTCCTTACCGGAGAGGCCGTGACGGCAGAGCGTGCTCTGGAACTAGGCCTGGTAAACCGACTCGTTCCCGAAGCCAAACTCGAGCAGACCGTGAACGATCTGACGGAACGAATCACCGCGCATTCTGGTCCGGTACTGACCATGGCCAAGAAAGCCATTCTCGGCGGCATGGGCCTTTCGTTGCGCGATGGTATGAAGAACTCCATGAACATTTTCCTCAACGAGCTCTATCGCCTCGAGGATTCTCAAGAGGGGCTCCGCGCACTTGTCGAAAAGCGCAAACCCAACTGGAAAAACCGCTGAGCGCACGCGGACACGGCTCTCATGTGGTGCATTGACACTCCGAGACCCGCGGCATACACTGAATTTTCAATTTGCAGGCAAGGGAAGTGGGGAAGGCCGTGAGAATCGGCCGCGGTCCCGCCACTGTTAGCGGCCGAACGAGCCGCAAGCCAGACTACCCTCCCGCGCCGCAGAGGCCGCCGCTTTTCGCGAGAAAAAGCGATGCCGCAAAGCCCCAGGATGTCTCGTGGGGCTTTTTTATTTTGTGAGAGACTTCGATTTTTCAGTGGGGATTTGTGCCGACACGGAAAGACACACGAACTAATATTACGGCGGTACGCGTGGTCGTTTCGCTGTTGCTCTGCGGCGCTTGCTGGTGTCCGGTAGTGCGTGCGCAAACGCCTCCGGCGAGCCCGGCCACGGCTCCAGCCTACAAGGATTTCGTCGATGAAGCCGGCCGCGCCGTTCGCGTCCCGCAACCCGTGCAGCGCATCGTCTCTCTTGCACCCAGTCTTACGGAAGCAATTTACGCTCTTGGTTTGCAGGACCGCCTCGTTGGAGATACGGACTTCTGCGATTATCCTCCCGAAGCTCAAAAGAAACCCAAAGTGGGCGGCGCGATCAATCCCAGCCTTGAACAAATCGTGGCTCTTCGGCCTGATCTGGTGCTCGTCACCAAAAGCTTGAACCGCCTCGAGACCGTGCAGGCTCTCGATGATCTGCGCATCCCTTCCTACGCTACGGACCCTCACACCGTCCAGGAAATCGTCTCCTCGACCGAGCGGCTTGCGGAAGTGCTCGGCGTGCCGGAAGCAGGCGCCACTCTTGGTGCCGATCTCGAACGCCACCTTGCGGATCTGCGGCAACGCCTGAGCGGTTCGGCCCCCCGCCGCGTTCTCTTCATTGTTTGGCCGGATCCTCTGATCTCCGTCGGCAAGGCAACTTTCATCGCCGACGCGCTGCGGCTCGCGGGTGCCACCTCCATCGTGGACTCTTCGCAGGACTGGCCCCAAATGAGTCTCGAGGAAGTGGTTAGACTTCAGCCGGACTTTCTCGTTTTCGCCGCGTCCCATGCCGATAGCGGACAGAACGATTTCGACGTGCTCGCCGAGCGGCCTGGCTGGCGCGGTCTTGACGCCGTGCGCAATCGCCGATTTGCGGTCATCAGCGAAGCCGTGAATCGGCCCGCGCCCCGCATCGTCTCTGCCATCGAAGATCTCGCGCGGCAGTTGCATCCGGAAGCTTTTTCCGCGCACCCGGACGGCGAAAAAGAACAGAAAAATCCACCGTCGGCTAAACCACAAGCTTCCTTTCGCCTAATACGATCGTCCAGAGGGGCTCCCGCTCTCTTGGAGGACTGCGCTTGCGCCCTTTAACGCTCAGCCGTTTGCTCGCACAATGCGCGATTCTCGCCGCCATTCTGTTTGTCGTGGTGGTCATCGCTCTTAAACTCGGTGCTGTGCCCGTCTCTCTGTACGGTTTGGGCCGCGACCTCCTCCGCGTTCTTTTTCGAAATACCAGTCAGCTTTCCAGCGAATATCAGCTCATTATTTTCGATATTCGTTTGCCGCGAATTCTCCTGGGCGTTTTTGTCGGTGCTTCGCTTTCCGTTGCCGGAGCCAGTTTTCAGGCCTTGCTTCGTAACCCTCTCGCGGATCCTTACGTTCTCGGTGTCTCCAGCGGCGCGGCAGTCGGCGCCATCGTCGCGCTGATTGTCGAACCTCATCTGGCGCTCGCGCCCGCCGTTGCCGCCCTCTTGACCCCCATCGGCGCTTTTCTCGGCGCTGCGCTCACGGTCACTGCGGTCTACTTCCTCGGTCTCCGCCAAGGGCAAATTGACAGCAGCACCTTGCTCCTCGCCGGAATTATTTCTGCATCATTTCTATCTGCCATCATCATGTTTTTCATGTCCACACTGACCGGCGGCAATTATCGCGGCATGGCTTTCTGGATGATGGGTGATCTCTCCACACCCCCACAGCGCTTCGTGAGCCTGATCCTCCGTTTCGGTTTCTTCCTCGCTGCGGGAGCCATTTACACCACTGCGGCAGATCTGAACTTGCTGCTCGCTGGCGAAAAAGAAGCGATGCATCTCGGCGTGGACGTCCGCCGCGTGCGCTTGGTCGTTTACATCGCGGCATCCTTGTTAACAGGCTTGGCCGTGTCCGTCAGCGGCGCCATCGGCTACGTCGGCCTCCTGGTGCCTCACGTGATGCGCTTGCTCTTCGGTTCCGACCATCGCATCCTGTTGCCGACATCGGCCTTTGGCGGCGCGATCGTCCTGGTCGTCGCAGATACTCTCGCGCGCACCGTCGTTTCTCCCTCGGAACTTCCCGTCGGCGCCATGACGGCGATCGCGGGCGCGCCGCTTTTTCTCTATTTAATGCGCAGGAGGCTGTCGTGAGCAGCTACGCCCGCTCTCCGGCTTTCGCCGCGTCCCGCCCTGCCGGAGACGCCGGGGATTTCAACTCCGACATCCGCTTGAGCGTCGAACAGGTCAGCTACGCCTATTCCGCGAATCCATCCCAGGCTCCTCTTTTCACGCTCGAAGCGACGAGCTTTCAGGCGCGTCCCGGCGAAATTGTCGCCATCCTTGGTCCAAACGCCTGTGGCAAATCCACGTTATTAAAACTGATTGCCGGCGCCCTAGCACCCCTTTCCGGACGCGTGCTGCTCAATGGGTTCGTCACTCACTCGCTTCCCCACCGCACCCGCGGCCAGCGCATTGCCATGGTCCAGCAGGAAAGCCCTTTGCTCTTCCCGTCGCGTGCTTGGGAATTTGTTCTCCAGGGAAGGCATCCCTACGGCCGCACGCTGCGATTCGAAACCGAGGAGGACATCCTCATCGCGCGCAATGCTCTTGCACAGGTCGGCGCGGAAGATCTCAGCGATCGCTGGATGGATCAGATTTCCGGTGGCGAAAAACAGCGCGTCATTTTGGCGCGCGCCCTGGCGCAGCAACCTCTGCTTCTCCTTCTGGATGAGCCGACCCTGCATCTCGATATCGGTGCGCAGGTCGATTTGCTCGAAACGCTGCGGCGTCTGGCGTCCGCCAACCGCTACACCGTTGTCGTCGTGACGCACGAACTCAATCTTGCGGGCCAATATGCCGACCAGGTCGCTCTTTTTCAGAGAGGAAAATGTCTGCGCGTTGGAACGCCCGCAAGTGTCTTCCAGCGCGAATTGCTCGAACAGGTTTTTCAGACGTCTCTCACCGTGGAGCTCGGCTCATCCGGCCGTCCGCGTGTGAATATGCCGTCTGCAAAATAAATGGCGATTCCCTTGTTCACCCCAACGCCGCGGCATTTTGCTGCGGCACTTGAATCACCCCATAGCGGGCCAACGCCCCCCACCTCCACCGCGGACTTCGTGCACGGGAAGACGGTGCGTTCGCCCTCGCCAACGCTGGGGTCATACGTGAAAAAGCCGTCGCCGCCGCGCGACTGTAAGGCGGAATAAGGTACTGCTGTGGTCACTGCGGCGCATCGCTCTCTGTCCGCGATCCGGTCGGTAAAGGATCGCGGAGAGAAATGACGGGCAACGCTGCGGGAAGGCCTCGCACCGGCCCCCAAGAATCAACGTCAAACGGGGACGGAACTGCCGCCAAGCCAGGAGACCGGCGAAGTCCGCAAGCCTGAGCGATTTTTTCAAAGCGCCAGGCCAGCCTTCAACTCCCGCGCGAGAGGGAGCGGAGGAAAACATGAAAACCACTCTTCTCCAATCTGCTTTTCTTTTGCTGGCAGTTTTCGCTTTCAGTTCTTCCGCGTCGGCACAGAACCAATCCTCGGATGCACGTCTCTTTGGCGCTCTACTGGATGCCAGCGGCGCGGCCGTCGCCGGCGTAAGCGTCACCGCGCAACCGCAAGGAGACGCAACCGCTCATCTCTGGAAGACAATTTCATCCAGCGATGGAGCTTACAGTTTGACGGTTCCACCTGGCCGCTATCATGTTTGGTTCGAGCACGCTCCATTTGTTTCCCGCGATTTTGTGATTGATTTGGCCGCCCATCAACTGCACCAGCTGGATCTTAGCCTCCGCCTCGAGCGCCTCTCTTCCAGCGTCATCGTCACTGCGCAAGCGGAGCCAACTCTCGTCGACCAAACCACCGCTCCCGTCTCTGTCATTACCAAGGATGAAATTGATGCCCGGCAGTCCGTCTCGTTGACCGACGCTCTTCTTTTTACGCCGGGCGTTGCCATTGACCGCACCGGACCGGAAGGTGGAACCGCTTCCGTTTTTCTCAACGGCGGCAATTCCAATTTCACCAAAGTCCTCGTCGACGGCGCGCCGATCAATCCCCCCGGCAGCGCCGTGGATTTTTCGAGTCTCACGCTGGACAACATCGATAAAGTGGAAATCGTTCGCGGAGCGGAAAGTGCCATTTATGGCACCGATGCCGTCGATGGCGTCATCCAGCTTTTCACCCATCGCGGCTCTACGCGCACTCCGGAATTCAGCATCTTTGGCGATGGCGGCAGTTTCTCCACCGGCCACGGCGGCGCTCAGTTCAGCGGATTGCTCGGCAAGTTCGACTATTCCGCCGCCGCATCCTACTTGCAAACGGACGGCCAGGGACCGAACGACGCTTTCCTGAATCGCACGCTTTCCGGCAATTTCGGCTACAGCTTCAGTGACACCAACCAGCTGCGCCTCACGGTCCGCAATAACGACAGCGACGCCGGCATTCCCGGACAAACCATCTTCGAACCGCCGAGTCTCCATCAACGCTATGATCAGCATGTTTTCAGTTCCAGCACCCGCTGGGATTTCTCCACCGGCAAGCACTGGCATCACGAGATCAGCGGCGGCGAATCTTACACCCGCCAGCTCAGCGACAATCCTTTGCAAAGCTTTTACGCCACCGACCCGAATGCATTTTGTCCGCAAACCAATCCCGCAGCCGTCGCGACCGCTGAATTCTGCGACTTTACCGGCAGCAGCCGCTTTCAGTACAACCGTGCGAACGTCAGCGCTCAATCCAGCTACCTGCTTTCGAATTTTGGCGTCACTGGCGGGTATCAATATGAAGTCGAAAACGCCTTCCTCACCTCCATCGATGTCCCGCACGCCCGCCGCAACAATCAAGCCGGCTTTCTGGATTTCCGCTACCGGCCGCAGCGGCGTCTTTCTCTCAATTTCGGCGGGCGCGCCGAAGACAACGCTTACTTCGGCACTCGTGTTGTCCCGCGCGCCGGAGCGTCTCTAGTTGCTCGTTATGGCGGCGGATTATGGGGCGAAACGCTTTTTCGCGTTTTCTATGGTCAGGGCATCAAGGAGCCGCGCTTCGACCAAATCATCGGCGACAACTTCGGCGACTTTGGCAATCCGTCGCTGAAACCCGAAGCCAGCAAGACATGGACGGCCGTCCTCGACCAAAAACTGCTCGACGACCGAATCCGTCTGACCGCCGATTTTTTTTCCAGCCGCTTCTATGACATCGTCAGTTTCGAGTTCTGCACGGCTTTCAACAATTTCTGCAACTTCGTAATTCCTGGGGCCACGGCAGATTTTGGCTATTTCTTCAACACCGACCTCGCCCGCGCCCGCGGAATCAACCTCACCGGCGAAACCCGGATCACCCGCTGGCTGAACATGTCCGGTAACTACACGTACGACGACAGCCGTGTGCTGGCGTCTCCCAATGCTTTTGATCCCACGGAGCTTCCCGGAAACCACTTGGCTCGGCGTCCCGTCAATTCCGGTTCGCTCACCTGGAACGCCGCTTATCGCCGCTTCGGCGTGACGGTTGGCGGCTATTTTACCGGAGTTCGCACGGACTCGGATTTTCTCGGACTCGGCCTAACCAGAAATCCCGGCTACGCGCGCTTCGATATCGCCACGCATTACGACGTTGGCCGCGGCGTTACGTTTTATGCGCGCGCGGACAATCTCTTCGACAAGCAATACCAGGATGCTTTGGGCTATCCTGCCCTTGGCCGCGATGTGCGCGCCGGCGTGCGCTACACTTTCAAAGGCAGGAACTGATGCCCGCCCGCGAACCAATTCTGTTCTGCTGGAGTGGCGGCAAAGACAGCGCCATGGCGTTGCACGCACTGCTCCAGCGGAGTGACATTCACATCGCCGCGCTCCTCACCACCGTCACCGAAGGCTACGAGCGCATCAGCATGCACGGCGTCCGCCGCGAACTTCTCGAGCGGCAGGCCCACTCCATCGGCCTGCCGCTTCATGAGGTCCGCATCCCGCCGCAGTGCGTCAACCCCATCTACGAAGCGCGCATGGAAGAAGCCTTGCGCGTTCACCTTGAGAAAGGTGTGCGCAAAGTTGCCTTCGGCGATATTTTCCTCGAAGACCTCCGCGCCTACCGCGAAAAGAACCTTGCGCGTATCGGCATGACGGCTCTCTTCCCCATTTGGAAGCGGGATACCCGCGAACTCATCCGCTCCTTCCACGCCAATCGCTTTCGCGCCGTCGTTGTCTGCGTGGACAGCAAAGTCCTCGATCCCAGCTTCGCAGGCCGCGAACTGGACGATTCTTTCTTCCGCGATCTTCCCAAGCAGGCCGACCCTTGCGGCGAAAACGGTGAGTTCCACACCTTCGTCTTCGACGGCCCCATATTCAACTCTCCTATTCCCGTCCGCACCGGAGAGATCGTTAACCGCGATGGCTTTGTTTTTTGCGATTTAGTGTCTACAATGAAGGAGGCGGCACCATGAACACACAACTGTCTCAAAAAGAAAATCTGCTTTATCGCACTCTGCTCGTTCTCGCCATAATTGCCCTTGCCGCCGCGTTACGCATCGCCCCGCATCCCTGGAACTTCGCTCCTGTCGGCGCCATGGCGCTGTTTTCCGGCGCGATGGTCCGAAGCCGCCGTCTCGCGTTTCTCTTTCCCCTCCTCGCGCTCTTCGCTGGCGACGTTTTCATCGGCTTCTATAAACTCATGCCGGTCGTCTACGCCAGTTTCCTACTTAGCGCCGCTATCGGTTTCTGGCTGCGTAAACGCCGCTCCGTCCCGCGCATCGGTGCGGCTACCCTTTTCGGCGCCATCCAGTTTTTCCTCATCACCAATTTTGCTGTCTGGGCTCTGGGCCTCTCGTATCCGCGCACTGGTGCAGGCTTGCTCGCCTGCTACGCCGCCGGAGTCCCCTTCTTTTGGAACACCCTCGCTGGCGACGCCGTCTACGCCACGCTTCTCTTTGGCGGTTTCGCACTAGCGGAGCGCCTCCTTCCCGCTCTTCGCGAACCCGCTCTCGAAAAGGCCTAGCCCTCACCCCCGGCGTCGCCTCGTCCCGGCGCGGCGTAATGCTATAATTCTCGCTCTTTTATGATGAAGGCTTCTTCAGAGACGATGGGCATCTCTCCCGATTTGCAGGCGAAATACGAGACCGTCATCGGCCTCGAGGTCCACGTCCAGCTTCTGACGAACTCCAAGATTTTCTGTGGCTGCTCGACTCACTTCGGTGATCCGCCGAATACCAATGTCTGTCCCGTCTGCCTCGGCCTGCCCGGCACTCTGCCGGTTTTGAACAAGCGCGCCGTCGAGCTGGCCATGCGCGCCTCGCTCGCCTTGAACTGCACTGTTCACGAACATTCGCGCTTCGCCCGCAAAAATTATTTCTATCCTGATCTGCCCAAAGGCTACCAAATCTCCCAATACGAACTGCCGCTAGCAACCAATGGCTGGCTTGAGATCGACCACGATGGCGCGAAAAAGCGTATCGGCATCACGCGCCTCCATCTGGAAGAAGACGCCGCTAAAAATTTGCACGAAGGCTTCTCACACTCCGCCACCAAGGCCTATATCGACTACAACCGTTGCGGCACGCCGCTCAGCGAAATTGTTTCCGAGCCGGACATGCGCGCTCCCGAAGAGGCCTACGCCTACCTCACGACGCTTCGCCAGATCATGCTCTACACCAGCGTCAGCGATTGCAACATGGAAGAGGGCTCGCTCCGTTGCGACGCCAACGTCAGCGTGCGCCTCCGCGGCGCAAAAGACTTCGGCACGAAAGTCGAAGTAAAAAATCTTAATTCATTCCGTTATTTGCAGAAGGCCCTCGAATACGAAATGGAGCGCCACATCGGCGTGCTCGAATCCGGCGGCCGCATTTTCCAGGAAACGCGCCTCTGGCACCAGGACGAATCCCGCACGGTCTCGATGCGCTCGAAAGAAAAAGCCCACGATTACCGCTATTTCCCCGAGCCGGATTTGCTCCCCGTTCACGTCAGCTCCGCCTGGCGCGAGGAAGTTCTACGTTCCCTCCCCGAGCTTCCCGAAGCCAAGCGCGCCCGCTTTATCGCCGCTCATGGCCTGACGCCGTACGACGCCGGCGTTCTTACCGGCACGCAGGCCCTCGCCGATTATTTTGAATCCGTCACCAAGGCCGGCGCACCCGCCAAAACAGCCGCCAACTGGATTCAGACGGAACTCTTGCGCCGTCTGAATGATTCCGGCAAAGAAATCGACGCGAGCACGGTAACGCCCGGGTCCCTGGCCGAACTCCTAAAACTTGTCGAATCCGGCCAAATCACGGGCGCCGTCGCCAAAAAAGTCTTCGCCGCCATGTTTGAAACTGGCCGCGGCGCCTCCGAAATTGTCGCCGCAGAAGGGCTTACCCAAATCAGCGATAGCTCTGCCATCGAACAAGCCGCCCGCGAAGTCATCCAGAAAAATCCCGACAACGTTGCCAAATTCAAATCCGGCAACGAAGGCGTCTTCAAGTTTTTTGTCGGCCAGGTTATGCGCTCCACGCGTGGGCAAGCCAACCCGCAGGCCGTCAACGACATTTTGCGGAAGCTGCTTACGTGACTGCTTGTTAGCAAGTTGTAGGAGCCGGGCTTTAGCCCGGCACCTTTATTTCAATTTATCGAAGCTGCGTGTAGTTTGCTTGCGCAGCTAACCACCGAGGTAAACATGCTCAAAGTAGGCGACAAAGCTCCCGCATTTCGCTTGAAGAATGACTCCGGCAACGAGGTCTCTCTCTCGGACTTCCTCGGCAAACGCGTCGTTCTCTTTTTCTATCCGAAAGCCAACACTCCCGGTTGAACGACGGAAGCGTCCGAGTTTCGCGACGCAAAGAAGCAATTCGATAAGCTTGGCGTGGTCATCCTTGGCATGAGCGGCGATTCCGTCAAGGCGCAAGCCGCCTTCAAAGCCAAACAGAAACTCAACTTCGATCTTCTCAGCGATTCGGACCTGAAAACGATCGAAGCCTATGGCTCGCGGCGCATGAAGAAATTCCTTGGCCGATCGTTTCTCGGCATTATCCGCAGCACCTTCCTCATTGGCCTGGACGGCAAGCTCGAACACATCTGGGACAACGTCCAAGCCAAGGGGCACGCCGCCGAGGTTCTCGCTGAAGTTTCAAGAAAATAATTGCCGGCGGTTGCGCCGCGGATGTAGGCTCCGCCTTCCGGCGCGGACCGCTCTTCACTTGCATAGGATCGGATTAGAGCTGAAACATAAACTCTTCCGGCCCCGCTGTCGAAGGCTCGATCAAAAGATTATCTATTAGCCGAGTCTTGCCGATGAATACCGCCAGCACCGCGTAACACGGCCGGCCAACTCGCACGACGGGCTCAAACGTGTCCGCGCTCACAATTTCCGCGTAATCAACAATCGCCAGCGGCTCCGCCTCGATCGTCCGCCGCATCACAGTTTGCAGCTGCACCGCGTCGCGCACACCAGTCGATAACTCGGTTCGCGCGGCCACAAGCGCCCGATGCAGCACCGTCGCCGCTCGCCGCTCCTCCACACTCAAATAAGCATTCCGCGAAGAAAGCGCCAGTCCATCCGCTTCTCGCACTACGGGGCAAACCACAATTTCCGTGTCGAGATTCAAGTCGCGCGCCATCTCACCGATGATGCGCACCTGCTGAGCATCTTTCCTCCCAAAATATGCGAAGTGTGGCTGCACAATCTCAAACAATTTCAAGACGACGGTCGCCACTCCGCGAAAATGTCCCGGCCGCGAACGGCCTTCGAGTCGCTCGCTGATGCCTTCGACATTCACATACGTCCGAAATCCATCGGGATATACATCCGTGGCCTCGGGCGCAAATAGGCAATCGACCCCTGCCGCCCCAAGTTTTTCCGCATCCCTCTCGAGACTGCGCGGATATCTCTTGTAATCTTCTGTCGGCCCAAACTGTTTTGGATTCACGAACACCGACGCAATCACCCGCGAGCATTCCCGCTTCGCCCGCTCGGCCAGCGCCGTGTGTCCGGCATGGAGCGCACCCATCGTCGGCACCAGTCCGATAACTCGGCCTTCGCCGCGCGCGCCTCGCGCGTATTCCTTCATCCAGGCTATCGTTCGGATTATTTCCACGGAGAGGGTGTGCGTCTCACAGAGTCACAGGTTACGCGCTCGCTGCCGTTGCGCGCTCACGATAATAATGCATCAGGTCCGTCAAAATCGGCTGCGCCCCAAGCTGCCGCAGCAACGTTGTAATCTGCCCGCGATGGTAAGTCCCATGATTCACTACATGCTGCATCGATTGCCACAGCGGATTCTTGTATACGCCAAATTTCAGAGTCTTGTACTCCATCACCCGGTTCAAATCTTCTTGCGTCAGTTTCCCGACAAACGTCAGCAGCCGCTCTTCTTGTTCCGCCCACCTCGCGCGCAAACTTTCCACATCCGCGCATTCCGCCGCATTCGGGATCGAAGCCGGCGAACGCCCCTGAAACCGCTCCAGCCAAACCCATTCCGCTCCGCAAATGTGCGCCAGCGTATCGCGCACCGATCCGAAGCTCGATCCCATGGCCTTTGTAAACTGCTCGCTCGTCAATTTCGCTGCTGCATCGAGCGACCGATGATTCGCCCACGCATTGTAGTCATAAAGCGCGCGCATCTCTTCCGGCGTCATTTTCCCTCCACCATCATAAAAGCCTGCACGTATTTGTCTTTCCGGGCGAAGCGATCGCAGATTCCGACCCTGTCGGAAGGAATCCGCTTTTCGAATTTCGTTTCTCGTTCCTACCAATCGCCGTCACTATTCACTGGAGCTTCTTTCTCTTCTTTCATCGTCTGCGCCGAATGGTACGACTCCGCGTCCGAAGGGAACGTCCCTCCGCGTACATCCTCGCAATACTCGCGCGCCGCTTTCGCAATCATCTTTCCAACGTTCGCGTACTGGCGCGCAAACTTCGGAGTCGCGCCAAACGTCAATCCCAGCAAATCGTGAATTACCAGGACTTGCCCGTCGCAATCCGGCCCCGCACCGATTCCAATCGTCGGAATCCGCAGCTCGCGCGTGATCTGCGCCGCCAGCTCTCGCGGCACCGCCTCGAGCACCACCGCAAAAGCCCCCGCCGCTTCCACCGCTCGCGCATCGCGCACCAGTTGCTCCGCAGCAACCGTCGTTTTACCTTGCACGCGATATCCGCCGAGCGCGTTCACCGATTGCGGCGTCAACCCCACGTGTCCCATCACCGGAATTTCCGCTTCCGTCAGCCGCACAATCAATTCCAGCCTCCGTTCGCCGCCTTCCACCTTCACCGCTTCCGCGCCCGCTTCTTTCACGAAGCGCACCGCGTTGCGCAGCGATTCCGCCGTGTCCGTGTGATAGCTGCCGTACGGCATGTCCGCCACCACCAGCGCCCGCCGCGTCCCTCGCCGCACCGCCCGCGTATGATGCAGCATCTCGTCGACCGAAACCGGCAGCGTGCTCTCATATCCAAGCACCACCATCCCAAGCGAATCGCCCACGAGCAACACGTCTACGCCCGCTTCGTCCAAAAGACGTGCCGTCGGATAGTCGTACGCCGTCAAACAAACGATTTTCTGCGAATTGGACGCGGATACTGCACCGGAAGACTTCCGCTGCAGCAGTTCGGGCACGGTGATCTTGCCATTGCCCGAATTAGGAATAACGCTCATTGGTGGCCTCCGGTGCCGTTCCCTAACCGCGGGATACAGCCCTGTACCTCACCTTTGCGCAGAATACCAAATTCTCCCGCGCATGACCACATGTTCGGTCATTTGAGCGTTGCTCAGTTCTCCACAGCTCCGGCAAGCAAATCAAAATCCCGGCGGCCGCTCTCCCACTACGCCAAACGTTTTCTCCAGGGCGATCCCCGCCTGCGCCACTGTCCCTTCTTCAAACAAACGCCCGATCAGCGTCACGCCATGCGGCACGCGCCTTGGCGGTGAAAATTTGGGCAGTGGCCGGCTGGGGTCCGGCGCCCAATCCGTGCGCGCCTCGGCCACTTCGATGAAACCCGCCCTCATCGTCAGCGAAGGATGCCCTGTAAAATTTGTGATCGTCAGCATTTCGTCGCGCAGCGAAGGCACCAGGAGCAAATCCACTTGAGAAAAAACGCGCGCCATTTCAGTCGCCACTTTTCGCCGCAGCCGGTCCGTCTGCACAAAATCCACCGCCGACAAAAATCGCGACTGCCGGAAAACGTTGGGCCACGCATCGTACGTCTGCACCTTCAACTGGTCCACGGCGTGATTCAGCGTAATCTCTTCGAACGCCGCCGCGCCTTCCGCGAACAAGATCAAGTTCAACGAATCGTACGGCCAATCCGGAATGCTGACCTCGACCGGAACCATCCCAATTTTCTTAACGGTCTCCAGAGCCGCGCGATCCACTTCCGTCGCAGGATTTTCTTTCATCCACGCGGGGAAATACCCGACCCGCAGTCCCTGCACGCTCGCGCCCGCGTCAAAATCGAGCCGGCTGTGCACGCTCGAAACGTCGCCCGCATCCGGCCCGGAAATCGCACGCAACGCCAGCATCGCGTCCTCGACGCTTCGCGTCATCGGCCCCAACTTATCCAGCGACCAGCACAGCGTCATCGCTCCCGTTCGCGCTACTCGTCCGTACGTCGGCCGCAGTCCCGTTATTCCGCAGCGCATGCTCGGCCCAACAATGCTACCGCCCGTCTCGCTCCCAATTGCAAACGCCACCAATCCCGCTGCCGTCGCTGCGCCTGGTCCCGCGCTCGAGCCCGACGATCCCTCTTCCAGCAACCATGGGTTCATCGTCTGGCCGCCAAACCAAATATCGTTCAACGCCAGAGCTCCCAGGCTCAGCTTCGCCACGAGCACCGCACCGGCGTCCTGCAGCCTTTTCACGATCGCCGCATCCTTCGCAGGCACGCGATCCCGGAATGGCTCCGCTCCCCAAGTCGTGGGAATTCCCGCCGTGTCCAACAAGTCCTTCGCACCCCACGGAATCCCGTGCAGCGGTCCGCGATATTTTCCCGCGACAATCTCTGCGTCGGCCTTCTTCGCCTGCGCCAGCGCCAGCTCGCGCGTCAACGTAATCACGCACCGCAGTTTTCCGTTAAATCGCTCGAGTCTTTCCAGATAAATATTCGTCAACCGCTCCGAAGTAATTTTCCGCGTCTCGATCCACCTAGAAAGTTGCGTCACCGGAGCAAATGCAATGTCCTCGTCTCGCGTAGGCAACGGCCCTGCATCGTTCGAACTGCGCACGAATCGTTCGCGCTCCGGCCCACGCTTCATCCCCGGCAAAATGGGATCCCAATGCGAATACGGCGCAACCCCCGCCTCGATCATCACTTTGTGCGGTCCCTCCCGCCGCTCGTACAGGGCCGCCATGTTGCCACGCCAACTCGACGCCGCCATTTCGCGTTCCGCCCCGCCCATCTCCACTTGCACGAGTTTCTCCGCTTCCGCGAAAGTCCCCGGGGACACCTCCGGCCCCACCGCAGGCCCCGTCCCAAACGCGGGTGGCGTGCCCGCTGGCGGCTCGCCCGGTTTCTGCTGCTGCGTTCCAGCGACTGCCGCGCCAACTAGACCCAGCGATGTACCCGTCAAAAATTCCCGCCGCGTTTTCGTCATGTCGCCTCCGCCCACTATTCTATCCGCCGATTAATCCCAAATCGTGCGGTACCGATGTTCGCACAACTCCGCCCATTAACTCGTTTTTCCGCATTTTCTTCTGGCATCTTTCAAGCCTGCCCATTAGCATCACGTTTTCATCATCGGAGGTTATCGTGGGGATGGGCTGGCAACTCACACTTAACAAAAAATCTCTCCAAAATACTTCAGTCTTTTTGCTCGCGCTGGCCATCGTTCCGCACGCCCTTTCTCAAGCTCCGCCCAGCACGCGTCCCGATGACGCCGCAGTTCATCAGCGCGTCGATACGCTCCTCAAACAGATGACTCTCGACGAAAAAATCGGTCAGCTCAGCCAGCTCTTCGATTTCCATCCTGAAAAGGCCATCGACGACGCGGTGACAAATGGACAGGTCGGCTCGCTGCTCTTTGTTACCGATCCCGCCGAAATCAACCGGCTCCAGCATCTCGCCGTGGACCACACGCGCCTGCACATTCCGCTGATCTTCGGTTTCGATGTCATCCACGGCTTCCGCACCATCTTCCCCGTACCTATCGCCATGGCTGCTTCCTGGGATCCCGCTGCCGTCACGCGAGCCCAGACCATCGCCGCCATGGAAGCCCATTCCGTCGGCATCGATTGGGCGTTCGCGCCGATGCTGGATATCGCGCGCGACCCGCGCTGGGGCCGCATTGTCGAAGGCGCTGGTGAAGATCCGTATCTTGGGTCAGCCATGGCCGCGGCGCAGGTGAGAGGCTTCCAAGGCGATTACATCGGCGCGCCCGGTCACCTGCTCGCCTGCATGAAACACTTTGCCGGTTATGGAGCGGCGATCGGCGGACGCGATTACGACGAAGCTTACATTCCAGAAACCCAGCTCTACAACGTTTACCTCAAGCCTTTTCACGCCGCCGTCAAAGCCGGCATCGGCTCCGCGATGAGCGCCTATCTCGATTTGAACGACGTTCCCGCCACTGGCAATCGCTGGCTCCTTCACGACGTCCTTCGCGAGCAGTGGAAATTCAAAGGTTTCGTGGTCAGCGACGCAAACTCCGTCAAGAGCCTCGAACGCCACGGCTACGCCAAGGATGTGAACCAAGCCGCGCTCGACGCTTTCACCGCCGGCGTCAACATGGAAATGGCCATCGGTTTTACCGCGTTCTCCAAGGGCCTTCCGGCCGCTCTGCAACAAAAGGAAATCACCCCACAGCAAATCGACGACGCCGTGCGCCCCATTCTCGAAATGAAAATTCGTCTCGGCCTCTTCGAGCACCCTTTTGTAGACGTGGAGCGCTCGAAGCAGGTGCTCGCCACGCCAGAACACCGCACCATCTCCCGCGAAACCGCCGAGCGCACCGCGGTTCTGCTCCGCAACGAAGGCAAGCTGCTTCCTTTGAGCAAAACCGGCGGCAGGAGAATCGCCGTGATCGGCCTGCTTGCCGATTCGCAAATGGATACGATCGGCTCATGGACGTTTCAAGAGGATCTTCCGGAAACCGTCACTGTTCTTGCAGGCCTGCGGAACAAACTCGGTTCGCAAGCCGAGATCGATTACGCGCCAGGCGTGCAGATCGCGCGCAAATTCCCGTCTTTCTTCGACAACATTTTTCATCTGAAGACGCAACCGGTTTGGACTCCCGACGAAGCGAAGGACGAAATGTCCAAGGCCATCCATCTCGCAAGTTCCTCGGACCTCGCCATTCTCGTTCTCGGTGAAGCACAGAATATGAGCGGCGAGGCGGCCTCGCGCGAATCACTCAAGCTTCCAGGCGAGCAAGAACAACTGCTCGAATCGGTCGTCGGCACCGGCAAACCCGTCGTTCTGGTCCTTCTTAACGGCCGCCCGCTTAATATCAAGTGGGCCTCCGAGCACGTCCCCGCAATTCTCGAAGCCTGGTATCCGGGCACCCAGGGCGGTAACGCGGTCGCCAATCTTCTCTTCGGCGACGCCATTCCCGGCGGCAAACTTCCTTTCACTTGGCCGCGCGATGTCGGCCAGTTACCCATCTACTACGCACACAACACCACGCAAGATCCGGAAAATCAAGGCAAGCGCTACTGGGATGAAGAGAGCACGCCACTTTATCCTTTCGGCTATGGCCTCAGCTACTCAACGTTCAGTTTCAACGACATGCGGCTCAGCAAAACGACGCTCAAGCCCGGCGAGACTCTGGACATCGAGGTCGACGTTCAAAATACCGGTTCTTCGACCGCGGATGAGGTTGCTCAGCTCTACATCCATCAACGGTACGGCAGCACTTCGCGACCCGTGCGCGAACTCAAAGGCTTCCAGCGGATCACTCTCGCACCGCAGGAAAAGAAAACTCTCCATTTTTCTATCGGTAAGGATGAGCTGACGTACTGGAGTACCGCGAAGAGAGCGTGGGTTGAAGAGCCCTCGACGTTCGACGTGTGGGTCGGGGGCGATTCCACCACGACATTCCGATCGAGTTTCACCGTCGCGGAATAGCGCAACCGCTGGCGTGCGGCCTTCTCAGGCCGTCTCGCTCTCGTAGATTGGAAACGGAAAAGCGCGCGACACTCGCATCGAGGGTCGCGCGCTTCGTTTTGTAAGTTGGTTTTTCGTTCTAGTTTGCAGGAACGTGCCGCACAGGCGTCGCTTCTGACCCTGGACCCGGCTCCGGCGCTGGCTTTGGCATCTCCGCATCCTTGAAGCGCGGCACCATTTCGTCGGCCATCGCAAAGGCGTACACGGCCGAGGCAATTTCGACCGCGCCTTCTCTCACGTCCTCTTCATAAATTCGTTCGTACGTGTCGAGATTCGTATGATGCGTGAAAGAGCCGTAATCGAAAGGATCCTGGGCTAACCCAATTCCCGGCAATCCGGCATTGTTAAACGAAGTGCTGTCCGTCCCGCCAGTCCTGCGGCTGTCGCTCTTGAGGACTCCCATGAATCCCCAGTCCGCGAATGGCATCATCGCTTCGCGAACCATGTCCGCCGCGCCCTCGGGACCGAACACGCCCGCTCCTCGCGGCTTTCCCGTTCCGGAATCGATGTTGAAGTACGTATCCAATTTCGCGTACTCCGGTTTCTGGTCTTCAAAACTCCCGAAGTGCTGCTTCACATACGCCAGCGACCCGAGCAATCCTTCTTCCTCGCCGCTCCACAGCGCAATTCGAATCGTTCGCCGCGGCTTCACGTGCAGCGCGGTCAATATCCGTATCGCCTCGAGCATCATCGAGGAGCCGATTCCGTTGTCGGTCGCGCCCGTCGCGTCATGCCATGAGTCGTAATGCCCGCCCAGCATTACGATCTCGTCTTTCTTGTCCGTGCCGGGAATTTCCCCGATGGCGTTGTACGCCGTCGTGCCCTCGGGATACTCCTTGTTCTGAATGTTGATGCGCAGCGTCACTGCCGTTCCGTCGTCCATAATCCTCGAAATCCGCCCGTAATCTTCGTTCCGCATTACCAGCGTGGGCACTGCCCTTGTCCAATCGTAAGTCCCGTTTTGCTGCGCCACGATCACGCCATGCCTTCGACCCGCATCGTTGATCCTCGCCAGCGCTCCGTTATCCACGAGAAATTGGTCAACTTGTCGCGAGACTTCCTGCCGCGTCAACTGCCCTTCCGGCAGTTTTGGCTGCTCGGGAAACCGGAACGGACGCGGATTCTTCACATCGAATCGCGACTTCCATTCGTCCTCAGGACGCCGCATGGGCGCCGGGTTCATATCTTCTGCGACCTCCACATGCTTCCCCACAAACACAATCGCTCCGTGAACCTTCTCCTTCATCGAATTCAAATAGGCATCCAGCTCCGCCTGTGTCGGCTGCTTCGGCTCCACTGGCTTCGTGACCGGCATCGGTGGCGCAGCCCATTTCGGTTCCGGT
This sequence comes from uncultured Acidobacteriota bacterium, assembly GCA_963753745.1. GTDB lineage: Bacteria > Acidobacteriota > Terriglobia > Acidiferrales > UBA7541 > Acidiferrum. The sequence continues at coordinate 153,441 of CAVWDX010000005.1, read as the reverse complement.
GGCGGCGGCGCTCCTCCGAAAAAGTTAAATCCACCGCCTCTCGGCAACGTCAATCCCGGAGGATCGAGCTTCACCACCTGCGCGGTGACCACTCCATTCGTGCTCGGCGTCCACGCCAGCGGCTCGACCATCAACGGACCATGGAACGGCGCAACGGCTTCCGCCAAGAGCTCCAGATTTCCCCAGCCTGGCACGGGTGTTGCCGCGCTCGGCGGCTGGAACGTCCACGGCTCCAGATGCACGTTCGCCAATCCCCACGACGTCATCGTCTCGACCGCCCAATCGTCCGCCGCTTTCAGATTCGGCGTGCCCGTGACGCGCGGCCCGTGCACGTCGGCAATCTCATGGATGATCCACATAATTTTCGAATGATCGGTTTCTTCCGCGCGGATCTGCGCATATATCCCGGCAAGTCCTGGAGCCTGCGCTGGCAACGGCATCGCCGCCAACATTAGACATCCCGCCAAAAGTGCACAGAGCTTCGTCACGGTTCCTCCCAATCTCGCTTGAGATTTATTGGTTTGCGTTCCCGGTCGCACGTCAATATACGCTCCATAGTCGGCGCCCGCAATCCGCAAAGCGCGCCTTGGGCGAAGGAGTTAGACGGAAGTGAAGAACGAGCCGTCTCCCGCGACATACGCATACGCCATGCGCGGGGTGTTGAAGGCGAAGCCGGGGTTGCCTTCACGGTCCAGTAGGATGAGGCCGCCGGTGGCGTGGGTGCGTTGGGCGAGCAGGTGGACAGCTTCGCGCGCAGCCAGCATGGCGGCGTCCGAAGCGCAGGACGGAGCCGATGAGCCGGAAGGTTCGCGCGAGGAATCGGACACGCAGAAAGCGGTACCGCCGGTGCGAAGCAGGTCCGACGCGGTCTTGGCCATGACGATTTTCATGATGCCTTCGCCGTAGCCGGTACACGATACTCCGCCAGCGACGGAGTCAGCGTAGCAGCCGCAGCCGATGAGCGGCGAATCACCGACACGGCCAGGAAGTTTGCAGCAAGTGCCCCCGGTGGAGGTGGCCGCAAAGAGCTTGCCCTGCGCATCAAGAGCCACGGCCCCGACGGTGCCCTGCTCGTGGCCGCGATGATTGGCAGCAGCGTGTTTGTCCTGGCTGCAACGCCGCCAAGCTTCGCGTTCCGCGTCGCTGATAAGCTCCGCTGGTTCGCACAGAACAATGCCATTGTCTTTGGCGAAGCGCTCGGCGCCCTCGCCGACAAGCATCATGTGCGGACAGTGTTCGAGGACGGCGCGGGCGAGACGAATCGGATTGCGGATGCGCTGCAAGCCGGCCACAGCGCCGGCACGCAGCGTCGCGCCATTCATAACGATGGCATCACATTCCACGCGGCCGTCAAGATTCAGGTGAGAGCCGAACCCAGCGTCGAACACGGGGTCGTCTTCAAGGACGAGGATGGCGGCTTCCACGGCGTCAAGGGCGGAACCGCCGCGGGAAAGAATGGACCATCCGGCGTCAAGAGCGCCGCGGCAGCCGGATTTGCACGCGTCAACGGCTTCATCGGGAATATCCCAAGCGCCGCCATGCACAATAAGGGCAGGCTTCATCGCGAGGAGAATGGCAAAGCGTGCAGAGATTGTCCAGAACGAGGACGAGCAGATGTGTTCATCCGCTAGATGAAAAAATCGAGGAGGAAAAGAAAGACGCCGAGAAAAAGCAAGATGAAAGCCGGATTAATCTGCCGGCGAGGGAAGCGGGCCAGCGAACTAAGAAATTGGGAAGGAACGGCCTTGAGGCGAGACTCTTCGCGGAGACCGTAAAACGGGCCGATGACGGTATAGCGGGAAAGGCTGCGGCGAAAGGCGCCGAATTCGTCCTGGGCCCACACGGAAAAATCGTCACGCTTGCGCCAAACGAGGGCCGCGCCGACAGCGAACATGAGGTAACCAAGAAAAGTTAGAAGCCCGAGAGCCGGGCCAGATCCCCAATACATTCCGCCTCGCAAACAACTTTCCAACACAGATAAGACGCCAGAAAAAGCCGAAAAGTTACTCGTCCTCGTGAATCGTAACGAGCCGCATAATTTCAAATTCTTTCTGGCCCGCGGGCGTGACGACTTGCACTTCGTCACCTACCTTGCGGTTGAGCAAAGCCTTTCCGATGGGCGAAGTGGTTGATATTAAACCCTTTTCCGCGTCGGCCTCCTCGGTCGTCACTAGCTTGTACTCGATTCTCACTTCTCTGTGGATATCGAGCACCAGAATGCGTGAACCGTACCCGGAGCGATCTTTGGGAATATTGCTGAGATTGAGCATGCCCAGGTCACCCATGCGCTTTTTCAGCTGGCCGATGCGCGCATTGACGTAACCCTGGCGCTCTTTGGCGTATTTGTATTCGGCGTTTTCGGAAAGGTCGCCGTGCGCGCGCGCCTTGGCAATCTCCTTAGGAAGATCGATGTTCAGCTCGTGCTCGAGCTGGTCGATTTCCCCTTGCAAGCGCTGCTTGATTTTTGCGAGCGGGTCAGCCATGGTCGTCCATCACCAGGAATTGGGTTCCAAAAAATGTTCGCGGAGTCCGGTTTTACAGGATGGCTCGCCGGACCCCGCGCTAGCAAACATTATAGATGCGAGGCAATTGCCGCCACAAGGGGCAGTCGCAATTGGTTTTGAGTGAGTACCTCACAGAGCAAAAGAAGTGCGATCGAAGCGAGACGAATGGCTGGCAAAGAGCCCTTCATGAAACTCAGCGAACAGTGACGTCAACGATCTCAGACTTTTTACCGCTCTTGCCGTCCTCGATCGTTAGCATATAAGTGGTTGTTTTTGTTGGAGATACGTCCACGCAATGGGCCACTGACGGCCATACCGCCGCCGTCTGTGGCTCGAGTGTAACGCTCTTGGCGTTGGATACCCCGTAGCATAGCTGGGCGGATTCGCCATGACGGATGATCTTGGGGCTGGCGTAAAAGCTCAGGATGGCGAACTCCTTGCCCCCCATTTGCTCTACGGCGATGCGATCTTCTTCGCGCTGTTTTTCCGCTCGCTTCTGCGCGGCTTGGCGGTCGATGTTGCGAGCATCCTGCCAGCGGGAGAGCATGACGAACACTACGCCAAGAAGCGCAACCACGAGAATAGCCGAGGAGTACAGCAACGGATTTTTAAGAAGAGAATTTTGTTCAGGAACCGGACCAGACGCCATGCGTGCGCTCCCGAGGGCCGTAGCTTCTGCAACAAAATTAACGCGAATGTGTCCTGCGGGGAAGGGTAGATTGCGTTTTGTTTGCGCAAGCCGGAAGAATTCTGCTGACGATGATAGCGGTTCACTTCATGGCATTGGCTAACTCGCGCCAAGTGACAAGCTTAATGTTCTGCTGCTGCAGTAACGCATGGAACTCCGCGCTGGTGAAGAAGTTGAAATCCCGTTGGCGCCAGGCCGCGCCCCAGGTATCGCGCTCGCGAGTGGCGGCGCGCATTTCTTCGTCATCGAAAGCCAAATGGATGATAAAGACAGTCACGCCGGGCTGAAGATTTTTCAGCGCCTGGATATAGAAATCAGCCCATTTTTCCGGCGGCACTCCCGGCTCCATCGTTACGGTGTGGTCGACGACCAGATCATCGGGGCTCAGGGCTGCTTCGAGGTAGGGGCGGTCCGCGAACCAATCGCGAACCAGGAATACCGGCAATTTGTAATCGTGGCCGACGCGGAGAAGGCTTTGGAAAAGATCTTTGCCATTCGTGAATAGGCGATATTGATGAGAATCGAGGTGCGTAGGACGGACGCCCATGGCAATCGCTCGATCGACTTGCGCGCGAAGTTCGACTTCCACTTCCTTGGCGTCGATGTGCGTTGTTTTCGTCCAATCCAGGTGGAAGTATCCATTCGAGTCCACGAGACTCGGAATCTGGTCTCTGGGAGCGACGGGCCCCCAGCGATAGAAGACACGTTCGCTCGTCAGCGTGAGGTGGAGTCCGAAATCGGTTTTGGGATGAGTCTTCGCGTAGTCCGCGATTTCCGGAAACCAGGGACAAGGCACCATAATGCTGGCGGAAGTAACGAGACCGGTTTCGAGGCCCTTGATCGAAGCGGCGTTCACGGAATGCGTCATGCCCAAGTCATCGGCGTGCACGATCACGAGTTTTGCATCGCGCGCGTAGCCCAGTCTTTCGGCGAGGGATTTGGGAAGGGATTGCGCGTGCGCCACGGCGCACAAGGATGCGAGTGCGAGAAAAGCCGGACATAAGAGTCTTTGCATCGTCGCACGAACCCCACGCGAAGAATCAGTGCTTCGCCGCCGTTGCGGCCGGCGGCGGATTTTTCACATAGGTATTGAGCCAGTTATTCATCTCCCAGAACATGTGGAGCACGGATTCCCGCCCGGCATAACCGTGTGATTCCAGAGGAAGGAGCACGAATCGAACCGTGGCTCCGTGTCCTTTCAACGCGCTGAAAAACCGTTCACTCTGTATGGGGAAGGTACCGTTATTGTTGTCCGCTTCGCCGTGAATCAATAAAATCGGTGTTTTGATTTTATCGGCAAAGGAGAACGGCGACATTTTGTAGTACACCTCCGGCGCTTGCCAATAGGTGCGCTCCTCGTTCTGGAAACCAAACGGTGTTAACGTGCGGTTGTAAGCGCCGCTCCGGGCGATGCCTGCCTTGAACAAGTCACTATGCGCCAACAAGTTGGCGGTCATGAAAGCTCCATAGGAGTGCCCCATGACCGCGACGCGGTTGCGATCGACGACTCCGAGCCTCACACCCTCATCGATAGCCGCTTTGGCGCTAGCCACGAGTTGTTCCACGTACGTGTCATTCGGCTCGGCTTTTCCCTCGCCTATGATCGGAATACTGGCGCTTTCGAGCACCGCATAGCCTTGCGTCACAAAAGGGACCGGTGAGCCCCAAGACAAAAAAGTAAAAGCGTAAGGTGAGCCGGTCACTTGCCCCGCGGCGGCCTTCGTCTTGTACTCCGTCGGGTACGCTTCCATCAGAGTAGGCAGCGGACCATCCTGGGGCTTGTAGCCCGGCGGCAAATATAGATTCGCGCTTAAATCGACACCGTCGGAGCGCTTGTAATGGAGGACCTGCTTTTTCGGAAGCGGAGCATCCCCATAGGGATTAGGGAAAAAGGTGATCTGTTCCGAAGACGAAGTCCCTATTTTCTGGAGGTAGTAGTTCGGACTCTGCTCTTGCGATTCCTTGCGAAGCAGAATTGTGCCCTTGACGGGATCCAGAACAGCCTGCGCCATCTCAAAATAGGGAGCAGCCGACTGCCAAAGCCGCTTGGCGTCTCCATTCGCCACGCCCATCACCGAAAGGAAGGGTTGGTCTCCTTCCGGCGAAGCGCCCCGGCCCGTAAAGTAAATTCCCTTTCCGTCCGGGGTGGTCACGAGCGCCGGCTTCCCCGCGGCATTCATCTCCTCGAGCGGTTCGCCAGGATCGTGATAACGGTCCTCGAACGAACCTTCAAACAATTTAACCGGCGTGGCTGGGAGCGAAGGAGTAAGCGCCAGAATGATGCGCTTCCGATCTTTCCAGCGGCGTTCCTCGACGAGGGCAAGGCGGCCATCCCTCCAGATTAGGCGGCGGTAGCGAACGGGGAGATCGGCTAGTTTGCGGGGCGCGGCTTCAAAAGGTGAGTCTAGAAGGAACAGAGAATCGCGAACGGCGACGGCATTCCGCGGATCTCCGCCATCGCCTGCTTCAACCCAAAAGAGAGAAGCAGGAGCGTCGCTGCGCCAATCGTAGCCACGCGGGCCGGGAGGAACAGCATCATGAATATTGGGAACATTATCCTCGAGAGGCTTGTCCACCAACTGCTTCGCAGATCCAGTTTTGAGATTTAGAACGGAGACGCGCTCCGGAAAAGCCTCATAGGGAAGCAAGTAAGAATAAGGATGGTGGCGCTCAAACAGAAGCACGTAAGCACCGTCGGGCGAAGGCACGGCTTTCTCGATGACGCCAGATTTACCGACGGGCTTGGCGGCCCCATCGAGGCGGATGACTTCAACATGCGATGTCGCATAGTAATCGAAAAATTGTTCGTCCTCTGGGTTCTTCAAAAGATCTTCAAAAGTGGCCCCGGGTGTGACGCGGCCAAGATTTTCCTGGATGACCGGCCCTGTCGGCACTTCGCTGCGTGTGGGAGCCGATCCTCGATCCGAGGGAAGCGTTCTGCATACCAAACGTTCACTATCGCTCACCCACTCGCAGGGCGAGCCAAAAATCCCGTTGAGCGCAATTCCCTGCAGCCGGCGCGCCTGAGCGGTCGCGACGTCAATGATCCAAAGGCTCAGCCCTGCGTCCTCCTTCTCATCGCTAATGTTTACGAACGCGATCTTGCGTCCGTCGGGCGACCAGTCCGCAAACCGGATCTTTGGGTGCGCGGGCAAATCCGAAACTGCCAGCGGTTTCCCGTTCGGAAGAGCTTGCAGCTCGAGCGCAGTGGCATAGCGTCCCCGGCTGGGTCCATCGGTCTTGGGGTTGAATCGCAAGCCCGCCAATCGAAGCTCTGGTTGGGCCAGCTCTGCAATGGTCGGCAAGCCGGCGAAATGCTCAATCAATATCCAGCGCTTCTCCGCCGGGCCGGCTGCGGGAGAGAGCTCGACGCCGGGAGTTGGGAGAGCATCGACAATGTCGACGATAGCTTTGGGCGGCTTCTGGTATTTAAGATTGGTTTGCGCGTGCAGGCTGGGAACCAAAAGCACAAACAAGCTCGCCAACAAGGCAGCGTTAAAGGACGAAATAGCTCGATAAACATTGGGCGAAACGCGTATGCGCATCACGCCGCCCTCAGAAAATCGGCATGTATTCATTGACTTAATCATGTCTCATCTCCGCGCTTGGACTGCGCGCGCCCGGTCTGATCCAAAGCTGCCAAAGTACAGAAAACAAATCACCATGAACAGCGCACAAAGTCTTTTGATTGTGACGCAGACTCTAGCATAGGAATGAATCAGCACAAACGGTTCCATGCAGGAAAAACTATGGCTTCAGGGAAGGCGGAGCAGCGGACATTTTGCGCGCGACGTCTTCCTCTGCTTTGTTGTGAAGTTCGCGGACCTTGGCGAACTCTTTTTGCGCCGCGGCCTCATTGCCGGTGGCCTGAAAGACGCGCCCAAGGCGGAAATGCGCATCCGGCTGTTCCGGATCTAATTCGACGGCACGCTTCAGCGCGGCGATCGCGTCTTGATCGTGCCCTTGGCCGGCAAGAATGGCTCCCAGGTCGAGATAGGCGATACGCAAATCTTTGCGCGACTGCAAAGATTTCCTGAGGAACGCCAAAGCGGTATCCGGATCATTTCTCCTCATGGCCACGTCGCCGAGATACGCCAGTGCTTGCGCGTTATCCGGGTCAACAGCCAGTTCGGCCTTGAAGTCGGTTTCTGCCTCATCGTACTGCTTCAGCTTCCAGTGAAGATAGCCGAGACCGAAATGCACGTTGGGTTCTTGCGGTGCGGCTTTTGCGGCTTCTTGGAATTCGTCGATAGCTTCCGCGGTCCTTCCCAGGCCATCGAGGGCCTCGCCCATAAGGACATGAGCCGCGGGTGAGTTTGGATCTTGCTGCGCGATTTGGTGAAACTCATGGAGCGCGCAATCGAACTTTTTCGCCCATAAGCAGCTTTGGGCCAGGACTTTACGCAACTCGATATTGTCTGGGTCGGCCTTCGCTGCGAGCGCCAGTTGTTTTGAGGCTTCTGCAAAGCGGCTCGCGCCGTAGTAGGTCAAGCCGAGAAGCGCGCGCGCCTGCATGCTGCCTGGTTGGGCTGCCAAAGCGGCGCTGAGCGGTGCCACGGCCACCGCGAAATGGCCTTGCTTAAATTCCGCCAGGCCCAGATTCAGTTGGATTCCTGGGAGTTTGGGATCCAGGGCGAGGGCTTTCCGGTAAGCGGAGGCAGCTTCTGGATACTTTTGCTGTTTGGAGAGGACGACACCCAAGCTGGCTAAAGCGGCAGCGTCATTAGGGTTACTGGCTACCACGGCCTGCCAGACTTGCGCCGCTTCCGCGAGCTTGCCTTGCTGCTCGAGGGCGATGGCTGCGGAAGGGGTGGGGGCGGGGGATTGAGCAAGAGTGAGAGCCGGGCAGAGGAGCGTGAAAAATGCTGCCGTATTTAGCCATGTAGCTAAATAAATATTTAACCATAAGGTTAAATGCAAGGCTCGGCGTCTCGGGGGAGCTGGGGAGCAAAGCCCTTCCGGCGAGGAAGCGGCGCCTTGGAATGATGAATTCAAGCCGCAATAATAGCGCAGTGGTTTCCAGTTCGCACAAGCAATAGGGGAGTTCCCAAAGCTGGACTAGGGTTCCTGACTGGAGAGCGCCACTAACTAATAGGAAGGAGGCTTTAAAAAGAAAACGCCCCGCTCGCGGTGCAGTGCGAGCGGGGCGGGGGTGCTGCTTCCGGGGTGATTAGAAGTAAATCTTGCCGCCGAGCTGAAGAATTCTCGGGTCATAGGCGGATGTCACCTGTCCAAAGTTGCCCTTGATGGAGCCATCCGTGTTGTATCCATTGAAGGTAGTGCCGATGTTTTGGAATTGCGTGTGGTTCCAGGTGTTAAAGGTTTCCAAACGCAGTTCAAAACGGCTGCCACGAGCTTCGCTGATCACGAAGTCCTTGAAGAGGGAAACGTTCCAGTTGTCGCGGCCGGGCCCACGCAGAGCGTAGTGGCCGAGAGTTCCCCAAGCGCCGGGTGCTGGGAAGGCGAATTGAGGACTTGATTGGGATCCGGGGTTGAACCACTCCCCTACCGTATGCGGATAAGCAACGGTGCTGACCAGGTCCGGGCGGTTCGAACCACCGACGAAGTTACCGCCCTGGTTGTTGCCGAGTCCGATGTTGAGGGGAAGACCGGACTCGATAGTCACGATGCCCGAGATTTGCCAACCGCCAAGACCAGTCTTGAGGAGACGGCTTTCTGCGTGGCGGAAAAGAGGGATGTCATAGATGAAGTCCACAACAGCGACATGCCTGATGTCATAGCCGCTAGGACCAACATCATATAGCCATCCAGCATAGGGGTTAGAGACGGTGCCCAGATCGCCCCCGCCAGAGCCAGCGGTGGTCGGATCAACTGCTTTGGAATAGGTATAGAGGGCACGCAACGTCAAGTCGTGGCTGAGCTGCGCGTTCAAGTCCATCTGGAGGCCATTGTAGTGCGTGTTGGCTTCGTTTTCGGATGGTTTGATGCTGGTAAAGCCAGGATATGCAAGTCCAGGCGCCGTCTGATACTGGGCACCAGAGGCAAGAAGGGCTCCGAGATCGCTCTCCGTGGGCAGGTTGATGTTGGTATAGAAATTCTGATGCCTACCAACGTTGCCAACGTAACTCACAGTCAAGACGGACCTTGAGCTCAACGCATGCTGCACGCCGATGCTCCATTGATAGCTTGAGGGCAATTTGTAGTTGGCAATATCCAGACCCGTAATGCTGGCAGCGTGAGTCGGGAGCGCGGATGCGGGAGTTACGACGCCAGATTTGAGACCGAGGCTGGGGTTCGACAAATCAACGGCATTGACGTTGACCTGCAGGCTGAACGGAATGTTCGGGCCGGCGTTGTACATGTCATTGCCCTGGATGCGTTCGTACATGATGCCAACGCCGCCGCGTACAACGGTTTTGCCAGAGCCGGTAAGGTCATAGGCAAAACCCAGGCGAGGACCAAAAGCGGCCCAGTGGTTGTTCACGAGACCCTTGGGAACGCCGTTCTGGCCGGGTATACCTATGCCGTTCAAATATAGAGGAATACCAGCAAGAATTGAGTTCGGGCTGGTACCAAGACCGGGGCTGGCGCCGGTGCAAAGGGCATCTGCTGCGTTGCAGATGTTGCCGCTGGAGTCAAACACGGCTGCGTCAGCCGCCTTATAGAGACTGGGGTAGAAATTGCCCATGCGGTTGTTGGCTTCGTAAGTGTGTGGAACGCCGTCCCACCGCACGCCGAGGTTCAAGGTCAGGCGGTTGTTTACGCGCCAGTTGTCCTGGACGTAAGCGGCCCAGGAAACGTTATTCCAGAGGCCTTTGTCTTGCACAGCCAGCTCCTGGTAATTCCCCAAGCCGAGCAACATATCTCCGTAGCCCACACCGGTGTAGGTACCATTGAAACTATACCCGCCCTGGGTCTGACCGAAGAGATCCTGGACCTTCTTGTAAAGAGCCCAACTGCCACCCATTTTGATCTGGTGGGCGCCCTTGGTCCAAGAAACGTCGTCGCGAATTTGATAATCATCCGCCTTGTTGTGCCAGGGCCAACTGGAGATTTCAAAGTTCGGGTTAATGGAGCCACCGCTTACGTCAATATTGGGGATACGGTTCAGGTTGTTCGGCCCAGTAAAAAGGCGGCTGTTGGTGCCAACGTATCCGGTCGGAAGGGCCAAGCTAGCAAGGCCCGAGGCCGCGTATGGAACGATGTTGATAACGTTTCCGTTATAGTTAAAGGCGACTTCGTTGATCAGGGTCGGCCGGATCGTATAGGTCGTGTGAATAACGCCGCTACGCGAAGGATTGCCAAACGTGTCGCCGACGGTAGGAACGTTGTCGCCGCTCCACTGGCTGATAGCAAAACCCTGGCTGACTTGTTCGGCGATAAAGTGGCCAAAGACAGAGAATCTATCGCTGAAATTGTGATCGATGCGGACGATTTCTTCCTTTAGAGGCGTGGCAGAATCGGCGCCGCCCTTGAACTGAGGAATCTTGCCGGTCACGTCGGTACCGTTCGCGGCAGGGAAGATATGTGCGTTAAGCAAAGCTGCGGCGTTCGGGTTGACCATGCAGGCGGGGATAATGGCGCCTGGGAACGTCGAGCCCTGCACAACACCAGCAGGAGCGACGCCACCCGGGCAATTCGCAAACAAGACGGATGGGGCCACTTGTGCCGTGGTCGGGACGTTGATCGGTGTGCCGAGAGAACTCAGGTCAGCGCCAGCCGCGGTGGGATAGACTGCAGCACCCGGGACCGCCTGGTTGGTCGCGCCACCCTGAATCAATCTGCGCCACTCCATGTTATAGAAGAAGAAAGTTTTCTTCTTATCGGGATTGTAGAGGTGGCCAAAAGTGACCGGCCCACCGACGTTGAAGCCGAAAACGTTGAGGCGCAGCTTCTGTTTTGGTACGAAGAAGTTGCGCGCATCGAAATAATCGTTGCGATTGAATTCCCAGGCTGAAGCATGGAGAGTGCTGCTTCCGGATTTGAGAACCATGGTCATGGTGCCGGCGGAAGAGAGGCCGTAGTCCGCGCTGTAGTTCGAGGTGAGGGCGCGGAACTCAGCGATCGCATCTGTGGATGGCGCGATGCTCATGCCGCCCGCTCCGCCGCGGTCATCGTCTTCACCGCCGTCGAGCAAATAGATGTTGTGATTCTGGCGCATGCCGTTGAATTCGACGCTGGCATTGCCGCCGACAGGGGTATTGACGAAACCCGTAATTTGACTGACGGCGCCTGGAGTGAGGGCTGCCAGTTGATAAATGCTGCGGCCGTTGACGGCGATCTGCGAAAGTTGCTGGTCGGTGATGAGGTTGCTGCGCTCACCGGAATCCGTTTGGACCTGGACGGTATTGGCTTCGACCGTGACGGTCTCTTGCGCAGCGCCCAACTGCATCTGGAAGTCGACACGGATGCGGTCGCCGACGTTCAGCACGATGTTTTTCTGTTCCGAAGCCTTGAAACCTTTGGCTTCGGCCTTAACCGTATAGTGGCCGATCTGAAGATCGGGCGCCACGAACTGCCCAGCATCGTTCGACGGATACACACGACTCAAGCCGGTGTCCGTGTTTGTGATTGTGACGGCCACATTCGGAACAACGGCACCGGAGGGATCGGTGACGGTGCCGACGATGGTGGCTTGCTGAGCGTAGGTTGAAAACGAAAAACCGATGAGAGAAACGAAAAGAACAAACAGAAAACGGAGCCGAGACGGCTTGACAGCAAAAACGATATTCTTAACAGAGGGAAACGAAACGTGCATAATTTTGCCTCCACACCCCGCGGCGATTGGAAACGCCGTTAACGTAAACGGAGCTTTTCATTGGAGGGCGGTTAATGTCAAGCACTTTTTTTGATTTGTCGAAGAGATGCGCCTAATGCTTAGTTTTGTAACAAGTTGGAAGGAAGGGCGATACCGATGAAGCAGAGGCGGGGTTTTGGTACTGTAAGTAGGAATTGAGGGACCGGGAGAGTGTGGGTTATAAGAGTCAGGATGCAAGGAAAAATCGCGCATCAAACTTTAGCATTGCCGCAGATAAAAGGATTTACTAATGGGGATTCGGAGTACGAAGCAGGGAAGCAGATGCGCCGGTAAAACCGACTTTCGGGACGGGCGCGATCGGCGTGTCGGTGTGCCTGTTTTTGCTGGCGCTAGGAACAACAGGGCATCCGAAGGCGGGTCAGCAGGCCAATCGGGTGGTTCCGGGATGGGGGTGGCGACGGGAGGCGCGCACCCCGCGGTGAAGGATTCTTTGTCGCGGCCGATCACGGCGGGCGGATTTGTGGACGGCGCGACCGTCGTGTTCAGCGACATCACGAAACAGGCCGGCCTCGATAAATTCTTGCAGCGCTCGGGAACGCGAGAGAAAAAAACCATTCTGGAAACCATCGGCTCTGGCGTGGCGTTGCTCGACTACGACAACGACGGTTGGCTGGACATTTATCTTTTAAATGGATCGACAGTGGATGCGCTGAAGGGGAAAGAAGTTCCACCGCGAGCGATGCTCTTCCGCAACGATCATGACGGCACGTTTACGGACGTCACGGAAAAAGCGGGAGTCGCGAACGAACGATGGGGAGTCGGCGTGGCGGTGGGGGACTACGACAACGACGGATGGCCGGACATTTACGTCGCGAACTTTGGAAAGAATCGTCTTTACCACAACAACCATGACGGAACGTTTACGGATGTCGCCGAGAAGGCTGGCGTAACTTTAGGGGGCTGGTCCGCCGGACCTACTTGGGGCGATTACGATCACGACGGATTGCTGGATTTATTCGTGCCGGGCTATGTGAAGTACGACGTAGACAATTCACCGATCGCGGGGCAAGGGCGGATTCCGCCAAATTTTTGCCAGTTTCGGGGAATCGCGGTGATGTGCGGACCGCGGGGATTGCCGGGAGAAGGCGACCACTTGTTTCATAACAATGGCAATGGCACGTTCACGGACGTGAGCGTGAAGGCGGGCGTCTCCGATCCCAATGGTTACTACGGACTGGCCTCGGCTTTCGTGGATGTGGATGATGACGGATGGGTGGATTTGTTGGTGGCGAACGATTCCACGCCTAATTATCTCTACCGCAACAAGCACGACGGCACATTCGAAGATGAAAGTTACGCTTCAGGATTCGCATTGAGCGACGACGGACGCGAGCAGGCGTCGATGGGGATCGCGATAGGAGATTACCAGCGGACGGGGCGAATCGATCTTTTCACGACCACATTTTCGGATGATTACAAAACGCTTTACCGAAATGACGGCCACGGGAGCTTTTCGGATGTGACTTACGCGGCCGGTCTTGCTGGTCCGACAACTCCGTTCTTGTCATGGGGGACAGGGTTCCTCGATTACGATAATGACGGCTGGCTCGACCTATTTATCGCCAATGGACACGTATATCCGGAGGTGGACAAACAGGATTGGGGCACAACCTGGGCGGAACGGCCGCAGCTTTTCCGGAATGTTGACGGAAAGAAATTCCAAGAAGTGCCGCCCGCGACTGGAAGCGGACTGGCCGACGTGATTACCGCACGAGGCGCGGCGTTTGGCGATCTCTTCAACGATGGCGAGATCGACGTGGTGATTAATAACATCGATTCAAAGCCTACATTGCTGCGAAATGTGTTGAAGACGGGGAATCACTGGCTGGAGCTGAAACTGATTGGAGGGGCGAAGAGTCCGCGCGATGCGAATGGAGCAAAAGTTTTTCTGACGGCAGGGGGAGTGCGGCAGCGGGGAGATGTGTACAGCGGCGGATCGTACGGATCGAGTTCGGACCAGCGGATTCACTTCGGATTGGGGAAAGCGACAAAAGTGGATTCGATTGAAATTCATTGGCCAAGCGGAGCGATCGAAAAAAAAGCGGCGCCTGGTATGGATCGCATCCTCACAATCCAAGAAGGCAAGAACAGAGCCGGAACAGCGAAACACTGAGTCGAGATCCGGAGCTAAGCGTTCCTGAGATACGCCGAGCCGAAGATTCAGGGATGCTGAGCGAGCGGGGGATTGCCGTTGGAGATGAGCTGCGGAGCGCTGCCATTCGGCAAGTAGGACTCGGTCTCGACGGAGCCGGCAGGACCATCGAAGGCAAAACTCGAGGTGGCCAAGAATTCGACCGGGATATTTACTTCTTTTCCGGCGCCAACGGTCTTGCAGACGGTGCTTTTTGCGGGAATGGCGAGAGTAAGGGAAGCCGGCTTGAGAGCTTTGCCGGAGACCGGAGTAGCGTTGAGGACACCGGTGATCAGAGAGCCGGAAGTGTTGGTAAAGCAGAAGGAAGCTTTGGGGCCTTGGACTTGTTGCGCGGTGTCGGTGGAGAAAATTTTGAAATTGCTGAACGTGTGGCGACGGTAAAAGCGATGGCCGTTGAGTTCGACGTAAAGATCGGCGGATTGGGGGAGCCAAAGCTGCTGATGACGAGAGCGAAATTGAACGGCGGCATAATCGATGGAAATATGTTCGCGACTGAGGCGGATTTTGGGGACGGGGTTGAGCAAGTCTGATTCGAGATGGACGACTTGAAAAGTGCTGGCGTCGATCCAGGCGCGGCCGGTCAAAAGGACTGGATAGTGGACGCCGTCGATTTCATAAGAGCGAAAAGGATTGAGATTGCCGGGTTTCTCTTCGAAGCGAACCAGCCAGGCAGAATGCGCTTTCCACTCTCCGAGACCCTCACAAGCGAAATGGAAACCGGAAGCGAGCCTGGGATGAAAGATGAGGGCATGAAGGGAGAGATTTGCCGTGGCAATTCCCGAGGGGAATTGGGCAGGACTGACGATGACGCCATTGCGGTATTCCTGGAGGTGGAACGAGCCGTGGGGATCATGGGAGACGGAAACCACGTAGTCAAAGGAGCGAACGTCGGCGGACCCAGGGATTCCGGCGGTGTTCAGCTTGTAATGCTCGACGCGCTCCGAGGCATCGAATTTTTGCATGCTGTTGAGGAGCTGTTCGGCGCGACGGCCGGCGCCTTGCAGGATGGAGGGCAACGCGCAAGGGATATTCACGGCGACGTCAGGGTCAGAATCATCAAGATGAGGCGGTACGACGGCGTTTTCCGACGGTGAAGAGGAGGCGTTCGAACCCTGAGAGGTGCTGTCTACGGGCTGCGGTGTCAGGGTTAAGGTGACCGGATTCGGAGCCAGACCGGGCGTGATTTCAATGTTTTGCTTGATGAAGTCAAAACCGGGGGCGCTTGCCTCAATGAAATAACTTCCCGGAAGAAGATTGTGAAAAGTGGCATCGCTTGTGGAATCGTCAGAGATGTCTTCGGCGACGGTGGCACCGGCGGCGGTCACGAGCTTGAGAGTCGCGGAGCCATCGAAGGGAATATTTTCGGGAAGTTGCAATAAGATTTTGAGGGAAATGCCCTCCGGCACCGCTGCGCCGCCAGATGGTGGAGCCGAAGGGGCAGTAAGCGATGAATTGCCGGAGGCAGCTGCGGATTTTTGTAGCGCTTTTTGAACTTGTTCCTGCATTCTGCGAACGCGGTCGGACATGGGGCCATCGGGTGCGAGTTTGAGATAGCCCTGCGTATCGCGAAGAGCGGCGGGAAAATCGTTTGCTTGAATATGGAGGTTGTAAAGCAAGAGATAAATCTGCTGATTATCGGGTTTCAAATCGCGAGCGACGGCGGCGCTTGCTGCCGCATCTTTGAAGCGATTCTGACCAGCGACAGCAACGGCCAGTTCAAACTGGGCGCGCCAGGAGGAAGCATCAAGAGCAATTGCTTTTCGGAGAAGCGGCTCGGCCTCCGAGAATTGTTTCCGGCTGTTGAACATAGAGGCAAGATCAAGCATCGCCTGCGGATACTTTTCCGAACTCATGGAGATGGATTTTCGGAGTGCCAACTCCGCCGCCGCGGCATCGCCCATTTTGCTTTGCGCAAGGCCCATGGCCGCATAGGCTTCGTAATAGGAAGGATATTTGTCGATGGCCTTTGCAAATTGCTTGACCGCGCCCCGATAGTCAGACTTATCTACAATCAGCTGAATGCCCTTGTCAAATTCTTCCCGGGCCTTGCGGGGGATGCGTAGCTGGTGCTCGGAAACAGCCGGTGCGACCTTCGGCGCGGCCGCGCCGCCAGTCGCTCGCAGCAGGATATCCCGATACACATGGCCGGCGCCGGTTGGCCGGACGAACTCGCGGGCGGACTCGTAACCTTCGTGTTGAACAGAAACATAGCAATCACCGGGGATGTCATCGAATTGGTATGTACCGTTGCGGTCGGAGTACGCGAACCCGATCGGAGTGCCCATCGCGTTCTGAAGTTCGATGCGTGCATCACCAATGACATGTCCCGTGCCGGCCTCACGGATGGATCCCGAGAGAGCTACCTTCAGAGGTTCTTGGCCGAGACATGAGGCTGGAGCCAGGAGCAATAGAGTGCAGAAGACCCGTGAATACCGCCGCGGCATTAGACACTTCCCAGCGGAGATGATAACAGGAGGCGAGGAGCGATGCCACGGTATCGCGGAAGGAATTATTTTCGAACACGAACGCGGCGGCCTACGCCTTCCATTGGACAACCGTGTAGGAACGCGGCGGAAGCTCGAAAATGGTGCGTCCTGCTGCATTCGAGGGCTGATCGCCTTTGTGCGGAGTCACGCGCGCCGGAGCATCAAATGTGTTCGTCGCTTTCAGGTCAGTTCCGGTGAGGACCAGAGTATCGCCAGCGCGCGGCGAGGAGCCTTCCCAGATTATTTGAATTTCGTGAGGCTTCGAGAGATCGCGATTTAAGAGGAAGAGCGCGATCTGTCCGGTGTCGGCTTGCAAAGTGCCGGCCACGTCCACGTAGTTCACTGCACCCATGCCGGCAACATCGTAAGTGGGAGATTCCACGAGGAGATCGAGAGCTGAGCCGCGAGCGAACTCGAGCGCCCAACTGTAGGGATAATAAATCGTTTGGCGCAGCAGGCCGTTTTCGTTGGTCATGATGGGAGCGATGACGTTGACGAGCTGCGCGAGACAGGCGAGTTTCACGCGTTCTGACTTGCGGATGAGGGCATTCAGGAGGCCGCCGACAACAAGCGCGTCCTCGAGGTTGTAAACTTCTTCCAAAAGATGGGGCGCGATTTTCCTGTGGCCATTTACATCGTCGCCCGACCTGGCGCGGTACCAGACGTTCCATTCATCGAAACTCAGCCACAATTTTTTCGGCGAGCGTTTGTGTCCCTGAACGACATCGCAGACCGCTGCTACTTCGTCGATTTGGCGCTCCATGCTGAGGTTCATGGCCAAGAACTTCGAGCTGTCGCCGCCGGTTTCCTCTGGTGTATTGCCGAAGTAACGATGCAAAGAGATGGCGTCGACGTAGTCGTAGCATTGCTCGAGGACTTCGCGGTCCCATTCGAGATAGGTGGGCATGCCGGGGCCGCTGGAGCCGCAGGCGATGAGCTTCAAGGAAGGATCGACGTAGCGCATCTGGCGGGCGGTGTCTTCGGCCTTCAAACCATATTCAGTGGCGGTCATGTGGCCGATTTGCCAGGGGCCGTCCATCTCATTGCCGAGACACCAATGCGCGACATTGTAGGGCTCGGCGATTCCATTTTTGTGGCGGAGATCGCTCCAGCGGGTGCCTTTCTCGACGTTGCAATACTCGACGAGAGCGGCGGCTTGCTCCGGAGTGCCGGTGCCGAGATTCAGACCCATCAGAGGTTGTGTGCCGACGACGCGGCACCAGGCGAGGAAGTCATCGGTTCCAAACTGGTTGGAATTGATGGTATTCCAAGCTTTGTCCAGAACGACCGGGCGATCGGCTTTAGGGCCGATGCCGTCCAACCAGTTATAGCCGGAAACAAAATTTCCGCCGGGATAGCGAATGATGGGAACGCCGAGCTTGCGGATTTCGTCTAGAACATCTTTGCGAAAGCCGTTGGAGTCGGAGAGTTTGGACTGCGGGTCGTAGATGCCTTCATAGATGGCGCGGCCGAGGTGTTCAAGGAAGGAACCAAATAAATCGCGGTTGAGAGGAGCAATTGTCCTGCGAGAGTCGGCGTAAACGCGGACGGGCTGAGCGGGATTCGAGGAGGACGATTGGCCGAGCAGGTGCGGGCCGAGCGCGAGATTCGCGCCGATGGCGAGGCCCGCTTTGGACGCGTCTTGCAGGAAATGCCGCCGTGAGACAGAACGCATAGGAAGAGCTCCCTGGTATTTATAGAACTTTTGAGAATTATATTCGATTACGGCTGCAAAAACCGAAAACGCGCCCAACCGTCCACGAACTTCAACTTGGCGATGAGGCCGGACGTGATTGTACTCCCCTAGTCAACGACCTGCGCAAGCTCGCCACTTCAAGGTGCAACGCCCGCGGTCAGGTTGTCCCCTACTTTTGAGTCATTGAATCGTGCTAGTGTACGCGGGCCGTGCGTCCCGTATCCTAGATTCGATTGAGAGAGGTGGGGTTTGGGAAGGGTGCCGAGAACAGCTGAATCTAATCGGCGATTTGGCGCCAACCCAAAGTCTGATCTTGCGTGGCAGCGCGGGACCACGACAGCAGCGCGCATTGCACGCGATCCCGGAGCGAGTTAAATGAACAAGGAGAAGCACGGAATCCATTTGATTGCCGAAATGGCGAACGTGTCCATAGGAACCGTGGATCGCGCGCTTCACGGGCGCGGAGGCATCAAGGAAGCTACGCGCAAGCGGATTCTGCAGATCGCGCAGCAGATCGGTTATTCGCCGAACCTCGCGGCTCGCGCTCTGTCTGTTGCGAAAGCGCGCGTTCGCATCGGGGTATGCATCCCCAAGGAAATCCACTTCTTTTATGACCAACTTTGGGGCGGAGTCTTTGACGAAGCGCATCATCTGGAGCATCTCGGCGTGGAGTTCGTGAACCGGCCGGTGCAGACGCTGGGCGAAGGCGACGTAGAAGTTTTCAAGGAACTGGTGGAAAGAGGCGTCGATGGAATTGTTCTCACCGCCGGAAGCCCGAAGGAATTGACACCCTTGATCAACGAAGCAGAGGAAAAAGGCTTGCGCGTGGTTTGTGTTTCGACGGATGCTCCGGAAAGCCGACGTTCGAGCATCGTCTGCGTTGACCCGCACTTGAACGGCAGCCTAGCGGGAGAATTGATGGGCAAGTTTCTTCCTCGGGGCTCGAAAGTTGCGGTCGTCGCCGGAATGCTATCAACCGAGGATCATCAAAAGAAAACAGATGGTTTTTCCGAGGGATTCCTGCGGCACTGCCCAGGCGGAAAAATCGCCAGCGTGATCGAGGGACATGAGGATGAGGAAGAGAGCTTTCAAAAAACGTCTGATTTGCTGCGGCGTTTTCCTGAACTTGACGGACTTTATGTGAACACCGTCAACTGCTTGCCGGTGTGCCGTGCACTCGGGGAGCAAGGTTTCGAGGGGAAAGTGAAGTTGATCACCACGGACTTGTTCCCAGAGATGGCTCCTTATTTCGAGAAAGGGATCATTACGGCATCGATTTATCAGCATCCTTACCGGCAGGGCCAAATCGCAGTGCGGCTGCTAGCCGATAATCTCACCAACAAAGTTCACCTCCCGCCGGCAGCGCATCTCAGCCCGGGAGTCGTGATGTCCACGAACCTGCAGCTCTTCCGCGAGATGCGGCAGATTGAGTCGAAATCGAGCGAGCCCGTTCTGAAAAGCCGCAGCGTCTTGCAAGGCTGAGAATTCGTCCGGTATTGAATCCGTTTCCGATTTTGCGACTAACGGGGAGTTGGCGGTCCTCATTCGTGCTCTATTACAAGTTTGTTTGTATCTTGACCCATTCTGGATCAGTTTCCTTCAGCTCTTTCACTCTGAGGTCATGGAACACTAAGTGGAAATTATGTCCGTTGGTCGTTATAAGTACTTCATGCATTGATTTTCCTAATCTGGACGTCCATTCCCGAGCAAGCCTCGAATCCACAATGTATTTTGCTCCAGGATATACAGTTGATTCACAGACACCCCAGACGTATCCGTCAGGTTCCCCGGATTTTAGCCATTCTGAGTAGTCGATAAAATTATCTCCCCAGGACCGTTGCCAAACGTCGTCCGGGACAGCCGTGGTGACTTCAACTAGCGGGCAATGAGAAAACCTGTAAAGGTATTCCGGGCCTCGCGCGGGGTGCGCGATGATGTCGGAGTCGCGGAGATAAATCGTAAAACCGTGTCTAACAATTGCGCTGTCGAAAAGGTATCCTCGTTCGAGCGCATCCTGAATCTCGTTACTTTTCACTGTTCCAAGCTCCTCTCCATGGGAAGCTTGCCGAAATTGCTCTCGCAACCAGGCTAACGAGTATCCACTTCGAGGAACCCAAAGCCTTTTAACATGCCCGAGATCGTGGTTCGCGCATTGTCGGCGGCGATCTTGAGGATGCCATCTTGGAGGGCGGCCTGCCGCAGCTGGCGCTCAGCTTCTTCGCGCACTTCGCTTTCAAGGTTGGGATCAGGGGAAGAGAATAGCCCGGTATCGCGAGAATATACTCTCGTCCTCGCATTATCGATTCGAGTGCTCAAGACTTCCGCTGCCGGCAGGTGAATCGACACTTTCTGCCCTTGTATCAGGACGTCCGCCTGCTGCAGATTCGCGAGATTGATGCCTGCAACCACTTCTCCATGCACCACCAGGAGCAAGCGGTCACCCGCCAGAAATTTCGGCAGGTAGGCATTGTCGTGCTCGCCGGAAATAATCTTATCCATGGTATAGCTGACGGTTTCCAACCGCTGAAGTTGTTGAATCTGATGAACCACGGTCGGCTGATCCACATTGAACTGAGTGCGCCCTCCGCGCAAATCACTTATCAGGTGGAATAGTCCGAGCCCGGTTGACAACCAGACAAGCGCTCCAATCAAGACCACCGTGAGAACTGCGCCCAGCAAAGCTCCCAGAACCCAGGAGTACGCGCTCCGCGAATTTCCTCGATTTCTTCGTGGCACCGGTTCGTTCGCGGGAGCTGGATTTTCAATCGTCATCTGTCTGCTCAACAACTTTAGTGTAAAACAAGCGGAAACTCGGCGCCCGCATTCCTTCCTGACGCGCACCCAGCCGTTACTCCTAAAGATATACAAAAGACCAAACCCTTGCGGTCATGTCTTGCGGTTCGCCGACACCCATGACACGATAATTTCGGAGAGGTTTGAGGACCGCAACCGAGGGCATGACAACGCCGGCCGATCAACCAGCTATTTTGACACCCGTAGAGGTGCTGTCGCCCGTGCAGCGTCCCTCACGCAAACGGCAGGCCGTTGCTTTCCTGATCGCTGCCGTCTCCGACTTTCTGTCCTTCTGGACGGTGCTTGTCTTACCGATGCAATGGCTGATTGACTTGGGAACGGCGCTACTCCTGTTTCTAATCCTCGGACGTCGATGGGCGATTTTGCCGGGCTTGATTGCGGAAGCCATTCCTGGGATGGGCGTCTTCCCCGCGTGGGTCCTTGTGGTCCTCTCCATCATCGTCTACGACGACATCAAAGTCCGCAAACACTAGACCCGGATTAGTAATCGTCATTCCTCCGCAGGATGGAGGCGCTAGAAGTGAAATGCGCTTAGGTAAAGTTGGTTTCGTCCGCGCTAGTTCATTCGGGCGAGGGGTGGATTTCGACGTAGTCCACGGCGGCGCGTTCTTCACCATCTGGGGCGCCTTCGATGCGGATAGTGTCGCCAGGGCGAAAGGCTAGACCGGTGATCCGGCGGCGAGTGGAAGAATCGGCGTTCGGTTTTGTGGCGGGGAGACTATCGTCGGCGACCCATTGATCGACTGGCTGATCGTTGACCAAGACGCGGAACTTGGACTTGCCGTTGTTTTGGTCGAAGTACTCGACATCCAGTTCGTACCAGCCTGCGGCGCCATCGAAGCCAAATGCTGCTGAGCATTTTTGCTCTGGAGGGGCGCACTCGATTGCCCTTCCGCCCGAAGCGTCCTCTGGCGGAACCACGTCAAACGGCACGTAGCCTTGCAACTGCATCGATTCGGCTTCGATGCGACCGGGATAATGGTCTACGCGGCCATGCTGATCGGGAATCCCGGAAATTCTAAAAAACCAAGTGCAAACGGCATCGCGCCAGACGATGGCGTGACCGGCTTGATATTCGAGGTGCTTTAAGACGTCGGTGTAACGTTCATCATCGACGCGGCTTTGCAAAGATTTCCATTGCTCGACGAGATTTGCGGCTGCCTGCGCGCCCGCGTAGTGCGAATCGTAAATGTGCTGGATGACGGTCTTTCCAGAGTGCAAGAGGTAGGTGTACGGGACATGATGAAAGAAGAGCAACAGATCGTCGGGCGTCGCGATCAGGGACTCGTACATTTTCGCAACCGGCGGGCGATATTGATCGACGTAGCCCGTGCCTGTCGCCGCCGTGCGATCCATGCCGATTCCTTCGTGGTCGGCGTGATGCCATTGTCCCCAGCCATTTCGTTCGGAGGATTCGACTCCGGGGCCGAAGTGGCTGCCGAGAATGTCGGTGAGAGTTCCCGCTCCCAATGGCCCGGTGTAACTTTCATAGATGGGCCAGGAGGTGAGCAGCATTTTTGAAATGGTCTGCACAACGAGAGGATCGTTTCCAAAGCTAAGGCGAGTCCATTCCTCGGCAATTTCGTTCGAAGAAAGATCCGGATTCCACGCCAGCCGGCCATATCCATAGAGATTCGCCATCGCCAGCGGATGCGCAAGCCAGTTGGTGTCCATGCCGACGTTCACCACAGCGACGTATCCGCCGAGGGAACGATGGAAAGTCTTGGCGGCAACAATGTCCTTCACCGGTGTGGGATTTTCACCGGCGTGCATATCGAAATCGAGAATTGTTTTCCAGAGCGGCGGAAGAAAACATAGATGCCGCTGCTGGCCGGTGTATTCCTGCGTGACTTGCAGTTCGATAGCTTCATTTGTTTTTTCGAGGCCGCTGAAGAGCGGAGAAGCGGGCTCGCGCACCTGGAAATCAATCGGCCCGTATTTGATCTGGATGATTACGTTGTCGTCGAACTTGCCGTCGAGGGGATGAAAGATGTCGTAGGCGGCGCGCGCGCGATCATTCTTGGGATTGCGCCAATCGAGATGATGGTTATAGACAAAGGCGCGGTAAAAAACGATTCCGTGATGCGGGGCAAGAGCGCGGGCAATCACATTGGCGGCGTCGGCGGGCGTTCGGCCATACGTGGCGGGACCGAGGCGGCCTTCGGAATCCGCCTTGACGACGAAGCCGGCGAAATCGGGAATCTGGCGATAAATTTCGTCCACTTTTTTTGCCCACCAGTCGGCGACGCGAGGATCGGCGGGATCGAAGGTGTCCAGACCGCCGATTACCTTTGGGCTACTGAGGTCGACGGAGATGGATAGCTGAACTCCCCAGGGACGAAACTCATTCGCAACGCGAGCGAGGTGCGGGAGAAAGCTGTCTTCCAGGACGCGCGGATTGGCGTTGACGTTGTTGATGGCGCAGCCGTTGATGCCGATGGAAGCGAGCAAACGCGCGTATTCGCCGGCGCGCTTCAAGTCGGTTCGAACGCTTCCGTTTTCAAAAAAGATGGAGGGTCCGGCGTATCCGCGCTCGATGCGGCCATCGAGGTTATCCCACTCGTCCGCCCTGCGAATCGGGGCGGAGGGCTGCTGCGTTTCGTGCAAACCGGAAACATTTTCGTTGCGGGCGATTTTGCTGAGCAACGCGAAGACGCCATAGAGAACGCCGCGGTCATTGGCTGCGGTGGCGACGAGGCAGTCAAAGCCGCGCACTTTTTCCGATGACAGTACAAAGCCGTCTTCGCGCAGGCCGGCGCCGCCGGTGATCCGGGGCGCCACTGATTGCAAAGCGGAAAACGTGCCCAGGATGATGGCGTTCTCGTGGGGCAAGGATTTGTCGTCGCGCAGAGTTCTCCCCAAAATTCCGTGAATGCCGCGAATCAGTTCGGCTTTCGCGGAATCGAGGACGGGGGAATCGCCGAGGACAACCACGCTTGCGGGTAAGTTTGCGTATTTTTGGGCGGCCCGCTCGTCCAGCGGGGCGTAGCGAAGCCACGCATCAGCCCCAGTTTCGGCGCAGGCGCACTTTGCCGCAAACGCCAGAAACAGAAGCGCGCCACAAATTGCCAGGGGCCGGAAACGAGACATGAGATTGAGGCCTTCAAAGGTGCAGCAAAAGAATAGCCGTGTACGTTAACGGCCGTGCTATAGTACCAGCCGTTTTTCGGATTGCAAGTATGGGTATTTTTTCTTGGAGGTTTTGATGAGGGTTTTTTCTCCCGCTCGACTGGCTCTGGTTGCTTCTGCGGTGCTCGCCGTTTGCGGCCCGATGTTCCTCGCCGGCCAGGCGCAAGAGGTTCTGCCGTACCGCAATCCGAAACTGCCGATCGAGCAGCGGCTTGCCGATCTGCTTTCGAGGATGACACTGGAAGAAAAAGTCGCGCAGCTCGAGGGGGTTTGGGAGAACAAGCAATTCATGAAGACTCCTGAATCGCGATTTGTGGATGACAAAGGCGCGTTTCTTCCGGAGCGGGCGGCGGTTTTGTTGAAAGATGGCATCGGAGAAATGTCGCGGCCCGGTGAAGTCGCCGCCGGCCCGCGCGAAATGGCGGAGTTCACGAACACCATGCAGAAGTGGGTGAGAGAAAACACAAGGCTGGGAATTCCCGTCCTGTTTCATGAGGAATGTCTCCACGGTCATGTGGCGCCAAAAAGCACGTCGTATCCAGCAGCGATTGGCATGGCTTCGACCTGGGACCCAGCGCTGGTGCACGACGTGTTTACTGCGGTCGCAGCGGAGGTTCGAGCTCAAGGGGCGCAGCAGTGTTTGGCGCCTGTTTTGGGTCTAGCACGTGAGCCGCGCTGGGGACGAACGGAAGAGACCTATGGCGAAGATCCCTATCTCGTCACGCGCATGGGGGTGGCAGCGATTGAAGGACTTCAGGGAGTCGGACCCTTTATCGACAAGTCTCATGTTCTGGCGACGGCGAAGCATTTTGCCGTCCACAGCCAGCCTGAGGGCGGCACCAACGTCGCGCCGGGTAACTATTCCGAGCGCGTCATCCGAGAGTACTTTTTTAAGCCGTTCAAAGCCGCGGTAGAGGAAGCCCACGTGGCAAGCATCATGCCTTCTTACAACGAGATCGATGGAATTCCTTCGCACGGTAATTGGCAGCTGTTGATCGGGGTCCTTCGGCACGAATGGGGCTTCGACGGAGTCGTGGTTTCGGACTATTTCGGAATCGCGGAACTCATAAGGGTGCATCACGTAGTTGGCACGAAGGAAGCGGCGGCCAAACTGGCTTTGGAATCGGGAGTCGATATCGAGCTGCCTTTTCCGGATGCCTACGGCATACTAATCGAGCAAATGAAAGAAGGCAAAATAGCAGAGGCCGAGGTCGATCGTGCCGTGGCGAATATCCTCCGCGAAAAATTTCGTGCAGGACTTTTCGATGATCCCTACGTGGACCCCGACTATGCGGAAAAAATCACCAACGACGCAGACCACCAGAAACTCGCACTGCAAACCGCGCGGGAAACGATTACGCTCCTAAAGAATCAAGATCATCTTTTGCCTCTGGATGTCTCGAAGTACAAGCGCATCGCCGTGATTGGCCCGAACGCCGCGGACGTTCATCTCGGCGGATACAGCAACAAACCGGGCCGCGGCGTGAGCATTTTGCAGGGCATCAAGAATCGCGTCGGTGCTGGAACGGAAGTTCTTTATTCGGAAGGCGTGAAGATTACCGAGACGCCGCCCGACTGGGACGCGGACAAAGTCGTGCTTGGCGATCCAGCGCTGAATGCCAAGCGCATCACAGAAGCAGTCAAGATCGCACAGAAGGCTGACGTGATTATTCTCGTACTGGGCGGCAACGAGCAAACGTCACGCGAAGCCTGGGCGCCGGAGCACAAGGGCGACCGGGACTCCCTCGATTTGCTCGGCAATCAGGACGATCTTGTTAAGGCCATGCTTGCGACTCATAAGCCCGTGGCCGTGTTTCTGATACATGGGCGGCCCAATTCAATCAACTACATCGCGGAGAATGTCCCAGCGATTCTCGATGGCTGGTATCTGGGGCAAGAGGGCGGGACCGCGGCAGCGGAAGTGCTCTTCGGCGACTACAATCCCGCCGGCAGACTGCCGATCACGGTGCCTCGTTCAGTGGGGCAGCTTCCCGATTACTACTACCAGAAGCCTTCGGCAAAGCGCGAGTATCTCGACGACAGCACGCAGCCGCTTTTTCCCTTCGGCTGGGGTTTGAGCTATTCGACATTTAAGTACGGCAATCTGCGCTTGACACCCGACACGGTCGGGCCTGAGGGAACGACGCACGTCACTGTGGATGTGACGAACACAAGCAAGGTCCGCGGAGACGAAGTCGTACAGCTCTACATCCGCGATGAAATCAGTTCCGTTACGCGTCCGGTCAAAGAGATGCGCGGCTTCGGCAGGATTACGCTTGATCCGGGACAAACGAAGACTGTCGAGTTTGCGCTCGGGTTCGACGGTCTCTCCTTCTTGAACCGGGATATGCACCGTGTGGTTGAGCCCGGAACATTCAAGATTATGGTTGGCGGAAATTCGGTGGATCTTATTGAAACGACATTGACCGTGGCCGCCAGGTGATCGGGGACTTGGCGCGTTCATGTGCTTGACCGTTTTGCAAGAAGCGCACTAAGGTGCTTTTTGAATGCATTTCAGGGAATGAAATTCAAAGGTGAACCATGGCTCAGTCTTCCAACGCACAGATGACGCTCGGAATCATTGTTGGCAATCGGGGATTTTTTCCTGATCATCTGGCACGCTCCGGCCGTCAGGACATGATCGCCGCTCTTACGGCGAGAGGCATTAAGCCGATTGTGCTTGAAGAGAGCGATTCGAAATGGGGCGCTGTCGAGAGCCGCCAGGACGCGTCGCGGTGCGCCGAGCTGTTCAAGAAGCACCGCGAACAAATCGACGGCATCGTGGTCACGCTGCCTAATTTCGGCGACGAACGCGCCATCGCGGATACGCTGCGTATGGCAAATCTGGGAGTGCCCGTGCTGATGCAAGCGACACCGGATACGCCATCCAAAATGACCATTCGGGATCGCCGCGACAGTTTTTGCGGAAAAATGTCGGCTTGCAATAACCTGGCGCAGTATGGAATTCCTTTTTCGCTCACCACACTTCACACGGAAGCCCCGGATTCCGAAGCATTCCAAAAAGATGTGGATTGGTTTTTGGCGGTTTGCCGCGTCGCAAAGGGCCTGAAGAGACTGCGCATCGGAGCGATCGGTGCGCGTCCAGCGGCCTTTAATACGGTTCGCTACAGCGAAAAGATTCTCGAGGCTTCCGGCATCTCTGTCGAAACTTTGGACCTCTCGGAAGTCATGGGGAGAACCGCGCGGCTGAAGGACGACGATCCAAAGGTTACGCAAAGACTTGGCGCGATCCGCCAGTACGTTTCGACGCAGAGCATTCCGGAAGCGTCGCTGATCAAAATGGCCAAGCTCGGGACGGTCATCGACACCTGGATGCGGGACACCGAGGTCACTATCAGCGCGATCCAGTGCTGGACTTCTCTCGAAGAGTTTTTCGGCGTGGTGCCCTGCACGGTCATGAGCATGATGAGCGAGCAGGGTCTTTCGAGCGCTTGCGAGGTGGACGTCGCGGGGGTGATCGGCATGCACGCTTTGCAGCTGGCCTCTCAGACGCCCAGCGCACTGCTGGACTGGAACAACAATTACGCGGATGATCCGGACAAAGCCGTGTGCTTCCACTGCAGCAATTTGCCGAAGCACTTCTTTCGGGACGTGCGCATGGATTTTCAGGAGATTATCGCCGGCACGGTCGGCAAGGACAATACTTTCGGGACGTGCGTAGGACGCGTCAAGAGCGGCCCGATGAGTTTCGCGCGCTTTTCGACCAACGACCGCGAAGGAAAAGTCTCAGGCTACGTCGGGGAGGGCGCTTTCACGGACGATCCTCTTGAAACGTTTGGAGGAGCCGGCGTGGTGAAAATTCCGCAACTGCAAAAATTGCTTCGCTACATCTGCGAAAACGGATTCGAGCACCACGTCGCGGCGAATTTCTCCACGGTAGCCTCAGCAGTCCACGAAGCCACTACCCGTTATCTAGGCTGGGATGTGCGCTGGCACAAGCCTTAGGTGCCACGAGTCTCAAGAAGGCTTGGTGGCATCCTTTTCGGCGGCGGGCGCTGAAGTCGTCTTTTTGTAGACGATCTTCTTCGTTCCGCCTTCACAAGTGCCGACCACTTTGCCGTCGGTCACTTCCGCGTCCTTCGCCACGATATCCAGCGAATACGATTTGACGCCCTTGGCATCCAGTTTGGCGGCGATTTCCGATTTCAGATCCTCGCAAGGCTTTGGAGCTTGCGCGTAACTGCACGCGGGCACGAACAAAACAGCAGCGATGACTAGCAAGGCTTTCATTTGGGGATCTCCTTTGCTGGGAATGGAAGGCCTTGGGGGAGCATAGCAGAACGAAATTCGGACGTGCGTCTCTAATATTTCTGTCTCGCCTATTTAGGCAACGGCACGATTCGCGTTTCGAAAACTAATTTGAAGATAGATCGTGTGCGAAGCGCAGAACCGGCAAGGACTAGGTGCTTCCTGGCGCTTGAGCGCGACCTTTCCACTGGCCGCCCTTGCCCAGCCAATATCGCAGAGCAGAGAGCAATGTCGCATACGCATAGAATACGGCGGTTAACGGCAAGAGCGGCGCCCAGAGCGGCGAGAGCCGATAGAAGCGCACCGTCGGCAAAAACGAAATGGTCATCAAGAGCCACGCCGTGGCGCCGAGAATTTTCGCCGTTGCATCCTGAGCCGAGAGAAGGATTAGTGGAGCAACATACGTGAGAGCCAGGCCGACCAAGGTGCCGAGGAGCAAGAGGGACGAATAGCGGAGTTGCGTGAAAGCCGTGCGCGCGATCAAATCGCGGAGTTCGCTCCAGGCGCCGTAGACGCGCAAACTCTGACTCTTTCGGGTGAGACCCATCCAAGCGCGGCCGCCGTTGTACTTTATCGCTTTGGCAAGGGCGCAGTCGTCGATGACCTCGCCGCGAATTGAGGCGAAACCACCGATGCGCTCGAGCGCGTCGCGCCGCAGCAGGATGCACCCGCCCGCCGCGCCGGCCGTGCCCAGGTCTTCATCAGCGATCCATCTCGGCGGATAAAGCATCAGGAAGAAATACAGAAACGCGGGAATCAGCGCGCGCTCAGGCAAAGTATTCGACTGCAGAAGCACCATTAGCGAAGCGAGGTCGAGCTTGTCTCGCTCGGCGCGCGTCACCAGACGCCGCAAAGTGTCCGGGGTATGAGTGATGTCCGCATCCGTAAACCAATAGAAAACGGGCGGGTCGAGTTGCGCGCTTGCGACGCCAGTGTTTAGCGCCCAGAGTTTTCCCGTCCAGCCACTTGGGAGCGATGAAGCGGGGAGGATGTGGACTCTTTCCTCGGCGCTATGCTCTTCGGCGATGCGGCCGGCGATGACGGCCGTCGCGTCCTCGCTGTGATCGTCGACAATCACAATGGAAAGCGGGCCGGGATAATCCTGGTTCACGAGGCTTGTGAGCACTTCGCCGATGGTCTCGGCTTCATTCCTGGCGGGTACAACCACAACGATTTTTGGCCAAACGTCCGGGGGTTCGATGCAGATTTCGTCCGCATCGAGCTTTTTTACGCGCCAGAACCAGCCGCGCCCGAAAAACAGGTGCAGCCAAATGGCCAGCGCGATGATGCCGATAGTGCCGGCGACAGAGACATGAGAGAGCGCCATCATGGACGGCGAAATGTAACAGATGAGCTCGAGCTGCGCGAGTTTATGCTAGGTCTTCAGCGCGAATCGGAAGGTGCCGGATGCGGACATCTCTCTTCCAGGTTCGCGAAGCGTTGAAAATAGCGTTGCAAAGCGCAGGCGCGATCACGGGAACGGTCGGCTCGCCAATGCCGGTGGGCTTTTCGTCGCTATCCACCAAATGGACTTCGATTGGCGGCGCTTCCTTCATGCGGATCATGTGGTAGTCGTTGAAATTGGATTGCAAGACGCGGCCGCGCTCGACGGTGATGGGGTCTTTGAGCGTTGCGGTAAGCGCATAAATCGCCGCGCTTTCGACTTGAGCGCGCACGCCGTTGGGATTCACGACGCGGCCGCAATCAACGGTACAGACGAGACGCTTGATCTTCAAGTCGCGCGGCTTCAAGGAAACTTCAGCAACGGCCGCGGTATACGTGTCAAACGAGAAAAATCCGGCGATGCCGCGGCCTTCGCCATCCGAAAGAGGTTTGCCCCACCCGGCCTTCTCGGCCGCGAGTTGCAAGACAGCCTTCAGACGAGCCGTGTCCAGCGGCGGGTCGTCCGGACCCGCGCCGAACTGGGGAATCTTGCGCGGTTCGCCGAGTAGTTTGAGGCGAAAGTCATAGGGATCCTGCCCCTCCGCGGCGGCAAGCTCATCGACAAAACTTTCCACGACGAAACCGCTGCTGGAGTGTTCGACGGAACGCCACCAGGCTCGAGGCGCGCTTGAATGCCCCAAGGTGTATTCGATGCGGATATTAGGAGTTCTGTAGGGAACCGTTGCACCGGTGCCGAATTCGCCTTTTCCAGAGTCCTTTTCGCCTTCCGCACTCCACTTAGAGGCGATCGACGTGGAACTCTGGAAATGTTTCCAGGCGGCAAGATTTCCTTTGTCGTCCACCAGGCCCCGACATTTGTGATAGGACGCGGGGCGATAGAAGTCGTGGTGCATGTCGTCTTCACGGGTCCAGAAAACCATCACCGGTTTTCCCACAGTCTTCGCCACTTGCGCGGCTTCCATGACGAAGTCGGCTTGATAACGGCGGCCAAATCCTCCGCCCATCAGGGTGGTGTGCACGATTACTTTCTCGGGAGGAAGTTTTGCGGCTTCGGCGATCACCGCTTGCGCCCACTGCGGAGCTTGCGTGGGCACCCAGGCTTCCGCGCGATCGGCTTGAATGTGCACGGTACAGTTCATCGGTTCCATGCAGACGTGTGCGGCGAAGGGAAGTTCGTAGACGGCTTCCACTTTTTTCGGCGCGGAAGAGAGCGCAGAATCGGCATCGCCATCGTTGCGGATGATCCCTCCCGGCTTCGCGGCGTTGGCGACGAATTCGTTATGCAATTCTTCCGTGGATTCGCTCGCTGCCGGGCCCTCGTCCCATTTCACATCGAGCGCTTTGCGGCCCTGGATAGCGGCCCAGGAATTATCAGCGAGGACAACGACGCCACCGTTTGTGGATGCGCCTCTGCCGCTCGTTTCGATCTGGAAGATGTCGCGGACGCCGGGCACGGCTTTCGCTTTTGCAGCATCGAAGGAAGCCACTTTTCCGTAGAAGACAGGGCAACGCGCGATGACGGCGTAAAGGAGACCGGCAGGACGGGCATCGATGCCGAATTTTGCCTTACCGGTCGCTTTTTCGGCAGCGTCGACGCGATGCGTATCGCGGCCGAGAATGGTGAAGTCGCGCGAATTCTTCAGCGGGACTTTGTTGAAATCAGGAATGGGAAGCAGCGCGGCGTCAGCAACAAGCTCTCCATAGGTGTAGGAGCGCTGGGGATGGCCGTGAACGACGTAGCCGTTCTCCACTTTGCAAGTGTCGGCGCTAACTTCCCACTTTTTAGCTGCGGCAGCGATGAGCATTTCGCGCGCAGCGGCGCCCGCCTGGCGCAAAGGCAGCCAGGAGCCCGCGACGCTGCCGCTGCCGCCCGTGCCGAGATCATAGATTTTGGGGTTTGTGGGTGCTTGTTCGACGGTCACCTTGCTCCAGTCAAGACAGAGCTCTTCCGCGAGAATCATCGGCAGCGCCGTCATGATGCCCTGGCCCATCTCGGATTTGGCCAGAATCAGCGTGACGCGATTGTCCGGAGTGATGCGAACCCAGGCGTTCAAGGGATTGATCGGCGACTTTTCCTGTGCCTGCGCGGGATCGGAAGAAGCGTGGGCGGGGAGGTGAAAGCCAATAAACACAGCGGCACCACCCGCGGCGCCCGTTTTCAGGAAAGTCCGGCGGTTCAATATCTGAGTCTCGGCGGATTGATGAGTGCCCATGGCCTTACTCCTGCTGCAAATTTAGACGAGACTGCTGGAGGAAGTATTTACGCTTTGGTGCCGGCGGCGCGATGTATGGCTTTGCGGATGCGCTGGTAGGTGCCGCAACGGCATATATTGCCGCTCATGGCATCGTCGATGTCGGCGTCGGTGGGTTTCGGTTTTTTCGAGAGCAGCGCCACAGCGGACATGATCTGGCCGGATTGGCAATAGCCGCACTGCGGAACGTCTTCCTCGATCCAGGCTCTTTGGACAGGATGGCTGCCATCCGCGGAAAGCCCTTCGATCGTTGTGACCTTCTTCCCGGAGACATTGGCAATTGGCAACATGCAGGAGCGCGAGGCTTCTCCATCGATGTGCACCGTGCAGGCGCCGCACTGCATGATGCCGCATCCAAATTTCGTGCCAGTCATGTTGAGAGTGTCCCGCAGCACCCACAGAAGCGGCATGTCTGGGCTGACGTCTACCGTTTGGGATTTTCCGTTCAGAGTAAAGGTGATGGCCATGGGGTCCTCCTCAGGCAGACTGTTATCCTACAACATCCGAGGACTGATTGAAAATCCACGAAATATCGTGCAGGAGTTAGATCGAAGAGCTTCTCCCATGCAACCCGACTCGCAATTCCTTGAGGATAGCTGCAAAATGAAGGCGAAAAGGCAAAGGCCCCACACGCCGGATCGAAGCGGTGGGGCCCGAGGCATTCTCAGAGCTTAGTGCAAGACTACTTCTTTTAATCCACGCGAGCAGAACTTATGCGGTTATCCCAATTCAAATTGGGATTGTTCGGCATCCGCCAGCGATGCAGGTCTGGAATGCTCCGGTCGGTGGTTGCCTGGGGACCGTTGAAGTTAGGATCCTTGTAGATCGTAACGCTGGCTTGGCCGTAAATCTGGATGGAGGTAATCTCATCATCCAACTGAACCTGGGGAATATTCGATCCCCGCTCGCTGCAGAAATAGTCTCCGGTGAAATTCGCGTTCTTGAAGAAGCAGGCACCGCTGCGGGGCCGGCCGCGCCGACGACCGTCCCGACGATCGCCCTGACCTGAATTCCACCACGCAGGTCCACCATCTTCGCGTCGGGGTTTGACTTCGAACCGAGCACGACACCCTCTATCCACCCAGATTCCATTGGCGTCATTACCCCAGGTCTCGCCGCGCACACACCGGCGCCCGCCAAGTTGCTCCACCAAGACGACTTCGGACCTCGGATCAGAAATGGAACAATATTGGATCCGGTTATGGCGAGACTCGCAGGTGATGGTTTCGTTGCGGCGGTCTTGCGCAGCCGCTTTCGGAGGAGTGAAAAAACACAGAATAAACGCAATAGATACGAGCCAAGAATAGGACTTTTTCATCGGGAATCTCCGTTCGCGTTAGAATTTGCCATCTCTTACATAAATAAGGGAGCCGTCACCAAAATTAGAAAGGCCTGGTTCCCAATTTTGGTTTACATTTCCCTGCAACCAGAAAGCTGCCGATATGATGCTCTGGCTTTATTTAGCGGGCCCATCAGTCACTTCGGGCAGAAAACCATCCGCCAATCAGGCTAGCGAACCCGGCCGTGACCGTCTGTACAGTTTGAAACACACAAAGGAAACCGCGCAGCAGGTTCGTTTGGCTGCAAAATGAGGCAAGCCGACGCGTTCCGCCCAGCCCGTTGCGTGTGTGCTCCTTGCTTTGGCGGAAACCAGGGACTCTTCTAAATCCCCCAGCGTGTCTGATTTCTGGCAAATGAGGTTAGGGGTTTCGAGACTGCTTCAGCGATTGGCCGAACCTACTGTTTTCCCGTTTAATTCCCGTTCCTGCGGGATTTCCCAAAAACTTTGGTGCGATTCGAAATTTTAGACCCAACCGCCATCGATCACGTAGCTTTGATTTGTAATTGCAGCGCTGTCGTCAGAAGCCAGAAAGAGGACAAGCCGAGCGACTTCTTCCGGCAAGATCATCCTTTTGAGAGCCTGGTTGCGGAGAATTTCCGCACGATACTCATCCGTGAACCATAATTGCTTTTGGCGCTCCGTCAGGATTGCGCCGGGAAGCACGCAATTTACACGAATATTGTGCGGGCCAAGTTCATGAGCGAGCGTGCGCGTAAGGCCAACGATGGCGGCCTTCGCCGTGACGTACACCGGCAATCCTTTGGACGGAATGATCCAACTGATCGAGCTCAAGTTGATGACGGAGCCTTGGCCCGCCTTTTTCATTGCCGGAATGACGGCCTGCGTTGCGAAAAATTGATGCCGAAGATTCACGGCCATCGAACGATCCCAAAAGTCCTGGGTTACGTCTTCGATGGAATGGCGAGCATCGTTTCCCGCGTTGTTTACAAGCACACGGACAGCGCCTTGCCGCGCTTCAATTTCTCCGATCACGGCGCTAAGCGCGGGAATGTCCGTCAAATCGCAAGGCACGAAGGCAGGTGGGCGAGGGCATCTCGTGGAAAGTTCGGCGACTAATTGTTCAGCGCCCTTGTGATCGATATCCAAGAATACGACTTGAGCATCCTGCAGAGCAAACTGCTCCACGAGAGAAGCGCCAATGCCCGATGCTCCCCCGGTAATGAGAACCAACTCGTCTCGCAAACTTGGATAGAGTGCAAAGTGCCGTTGAACACTCATGGTTCTGTGATCCGTCCGCCGAAAAAAGTGTTTAAGTCATAATTGGAATAGTTATTACCCTGCTGCTCGCAACTGACGCCCTGCCCCTGAAAAACGCGGTCCACGACCACGATTATGGCGGGAAACAAGGGACGCTTTTCCACCAAGCTCATGAGGAGAGAGTCTACAACACGTCCATGGGATGCAAATTGGAATTTGTTGGCGAGGAGTTTGAAGATTGCGGGGCGTTAGCAACCAGAACTACGAGTGCAAGACGGTTTCAATCGTGCGGGGCGTTTCGTGCTCGACGCCGCGCCAGCCCACCGGGCGTCCGCTGACCGCTTCCTTGACGGAGCGGAACAGGACCACGTACATCAACTGGCGATAATAAAAGCGCTGCAAGAGGACGGGAACAAGCAAAGTCCAATCTTCCTTTTTCTCCAATGCAAATGCCAGAGCGCAGGTGAGGACATCAATCAGCAAGAAACCGAGGAAGAAGATAACGGACTTTTCAACGTCTGCGGTGGTCCAGAGCTGCGGAAGTTTGGTGATGCGGAATTGCGCCAAGCCCCAAAGCAGCAAAGAGCCGAAAAACATAAGATCGATGACCGGGGAGATCAGAGGTAGAACAAGCTGAAAGACGAAGATATTTGGGAGCGCGATCCAGCCTAGAGTGCCGTGCTTGGGCCGGACCAGCGTGTCACTGTGCTTCCAGAAAGCCTGCAGCGTCCCGAAGGTCCAGCGGAATCGCTGCCGAATCAATGCGGCGGCGGTGTTCGGCGCTTCGGTCCAAGCGATGGCTTCTTCTTCGTAACTGATGCGCCATCCGAGGCGCCGAATTCCGATGGTCAGGTCCGCGTCTTCCGCAACAGTGTCCGAGGTAAAGCCGCCGGCGGCTTCGATGGCCTTCCTTCGCCACGCGCCCAGGG
The DNA here is from genome assembly GCA_963753745.1 of uncultured Acidobacteriota bacterium. Taxonomy (GTDB): domain Bacteria; phylum Acidobacteriota; class Terriglobia; order Acidiferrales; family UBA7541; genus Acidiferrum. The sequence goes on along the minus strand of CAVWDX010000005.1, from coordinate 117,779 downwards.
CACCGGGCACGACGGTGATGCAATTTAGAAGATCGAAGGCGCGCTTTTCCATATTCTGGCTAGTGATGTATTCGAGCGCCTGCCACCGCGTAAGCCAGAGCGAACGATTGCCGACTTTGACATTGCCCGCGACGGCGCCGACAGTGGGATCGGAAAAATGACGCAAGAGCTTGCGGATGGCGTCTGGCTCGATTTCCGTGTCTGCGTCGATGGTGACGACGATATCCGTGGTGGCTTCTCCCAAGGCGCGATGAAGAGCAGCAGCCTTGCCTCGATTCACCTGGTGAATGATGCGGACGCGCGGGTCTTGTCCAAAGGATTCGTCGAGCAGAGGGCCGGTATTGTCGGTCGAGCCGTCGTTGACGACGATGACGCGAAGAGACTTCACATCGGATGCCAGCACGGAAGTAATGGTTTGTACCACGACATTTTGCTCGTTGTGCGCGGGGATCAACACGGTCACAGCTGGCTCCGGCACCGGCATCACGTCATGGTCCGGGCGAAGCTTCTCGATCAGCGCCAGAATTCCGATGACAACCGCCCGGGCGCTGACCAGCACGATACCGACGATGAAAATCGTGGCCATGGCGAATCGCAACCACTGAAAAATGCCGAAGATGAAGCCGTCCGCCCTGGCCTCAAAACGTTCTTGCGCGGAGAGCGGGATCATCACCTGTGCGCGCGTTTTGCCGATCAAGTCTGCAATGGAGACGAACTGATAACCGCGGGCTCGCAGATCGTCGATGACGATTGGAAGCGCAGCTACGGTGTGGGCACGCTCGCCGCCGCCGTCATGGAAGAGAATGATGTTGCCCTTGTCCGCCTGACGCAAGACGTTCTGAACGATTTCTTCAGTGGGAATCTGGTTTTTGCCGTCCGAAGTGCTCCAATCGTCGGGATCGACCCTTTGGCCGACAATCAAGTAGCCCATATCCTGCGCGGTAGGAAGCTGAGCGACTTCCTCGGCATACTCCGGCTGATGATCGATGCCATAAGGCGGGCGGAAAAGAATGGACTTTACGCCGAGGGTGCTTTCGATGAGGCGCTGGGTCAGATTCAACTGCCACTTGAGTTCGGTTTTGGAAATTAGATCGAACTGCGGATGCGTGAAGGTGTGATTACCGATTTCGTTACCCTCGGCGTACTCGCGCTTGAGGATATCGGGGTGCTGATTGGCCTCCTCACCGACGACAAAGAAGACAGCGGGCGCATGTTTTTCCTTAAGGATGTCGAGAATCTTGGGAGTCCAGCGCGGATCAGGGCCATCGTCGAAAGAGATAACGAGTTTCTTCGGCGATCCGCCGCCGATCTGCTCGATGTCATAGGAGAGCGGATATTCTTCGTAGGTTTCATCGGTGAAGAGGTCGGTGGCCGCTTCGTAGGTGAAACTTCTGCGGCCGGATTTGGGAGTATCGGCAAAATGCCAGATGTCCCCGCTGCCTTCGAGGGTCAAGTCAGGCCCCGGCGGGATATCCTTGATTTTTTGACGGGTAGCGTCATCGGGGCGAGTGGCGTCCCAGATCGGCCAGATGGAAGAGTCGGAAGAACCCATGCGCCAAAGAGCTGTGCCTTGCACGCCCATGCGCTCGCTGGCGCGAAGCTGGTTATAGGCGGTCACGGCATCGAGCATCCACACTCTGTGAACGTGATTCTGTTCGTCGGAGTAAGAGTAGTGTGGATTCAGAGAGGCATCGTCGAATTCGACGTCCGTTTCCGATTCGTAGGCGTGAAGGAGGGCTTCCTGGATGCTGTACGCGGACCCAGACCAGACACCCTTTTTATTTGTTTCGCCCCAGTCGTAGGCGTAATTGGCGATGCCAACGACGATTTTCTGCGCGGGCACAACTTCCCGAACCTGGCGGAGATTTTCGATAAACCAATCCTGCGCGGCGATGGGGCCCGGGGGCGAAGTAAGCCAGTGCTGATCATAATCCATGAGAATGATGGCGTCGCATTGTTTGCCGAAAAACTGGTAATCGTAGTCGCTGTCGCGAGCGGGGAGAGCAAGCATGAGTTTCAGGCCTGCGGAGTGGAGCGAGGCTGCGAGTTCCGCGGCAAACTGACGGAAGTGCGCCTGGCTCGCCTCCGGAATTTCCTCGAAGTCCACAACGATGCCGGCCTGGTGAGCTTGCACGGCGTATTCGGTGACATTTTGAGTGAGTGTGTGGCGGGCCGCGGGATTTGCGAGAAGAGCGGCCATCTCGTCAATGCGCCAGACGGTGCCGTCATAATTATCGAGCAGACCCATCATTGGCAATTCGGCGGGAGGATTAAGGGAGCGCATCCACTCGTGGAGCTCGTCACCTTTAAGGATGGTGATGGCTTGCTCGGGAGTCGCTTTCACGGCGCGAGTTTGGTTGTGCCGGTAATCCACAATCGTGAGAGCGCCATCCGGCGTGACCCCATGCAACTGTTCGGGGATCACCAAATCGAGATCTTTGTAGTGCTTTTCGAGAGACGCGAGGCTGTTGGCATCCCAACTCACGTAGAAGGCCGCGCGAAGGGGGTCGTAACTCTCCGGGACTTTGCCGATGTTGGCAACGCGCCGTTTGCGCCCTTCGCGCACGACGGGCGGTTTCTTCTTCGCCGATTTCAGGGCGTGAAAGGCGGGTTTGATGTCTGGAAGTAGCCCGGATGGAAGCTCAACACTCACCACGATGGTGACAAAAAAGTACGCAAGCAGGAGCATCAGGAGAGCGCCGCTGATTTCCATGACGCGGCGCGTGCGGCGCCACCGGGCGCGCTGCGCGTCGTAAAAGATAGGTCCGCGTTCTTTCATGAAAGCCTATTTCAACCTGGCGGCATGGCAGAAAGCTGGGCCGTAGGTGAGCCTAGACCTGCTGCACGATTCCGTCTTCTCTATTGTAAGATGCCATTCGCTCATGAAGCGAATTTTCTCGCATCCCATTACCGCGTTAGCCGCGGGCTGCTGCCTGCGGCTTTTCTTCGTGCTCAAGTATCCCGCAAACTCCGAGGATACGGTTCTGTATGAACAGATGGCCACAAACTGGCTCCAGCACCACGTTTACGCCATGAACGTCAACGGGGCGATTCCGCCGGTTGACCTGCGGATGCCGGGCTACCCCGCATTTTTGGCCCTTATTTACGCCAGTACGGGACGGACAGGCCCGGACGCGCGATTCTATGTAATGTTGGGCCAGGTGGCAGTGGATTTGTGCAGCTGCCTGGTCATTGCAGGTCTTGCAACGCTGTTGTTCTTGATGAAACGAAATTCGGGCGATTGGAAACGCACATTTATTGTCACGCTGTGGCTTGCCGCGCTATGCCCCTTCACGGCAAATTACACGGCCGTTCCGTTGACGGAAGTCTTCGCGGGATTTTTCACTGCGGCCGCAACGGTGGTGTTCACCGCTCTGATTTGGTTCGCATCTGGAGGCAAGGTAGCGGTATTTCTAACTGCGTGGACTGCCCGAAATGGGGAATCGATGTTCGCCCTAGTGGGCGGCTTTCTGATTGGGATGGGTACGTTGTTTCGTCCCGAAACGCCGCTTCTCCTGGTGGTAGCTTGGATTCTGATTGCGTTTATTTGGTTGAGAAGGCGGCGATATCTTTTTTGCTTGCAACTGATGGCACTCTCCGCAATTGGCTGCGTCGTGCCGCTCGTGCCTTGGGCTGTGCGGAATGCCGTTACGCTCCATGAGGTGCAATTTCTCGCTCCCAAAAACTCGAATTTGCCAGGCGAACTCGTCCCCTACGGTTTCATGGCGTGGGAGAAGACGTGGCTGTTTCGCATCAAGGACTGCTATCTCGTTCCGTGGAAACTGAACGGAGAAGAGATCAACCTGGACGACATACCGCAGCGAGCTTTCGACACGCCGGAGGAGAAAGAACGAACAGGAGCGATCCTCGAGCAATACAACGAAGACGTAGAGCTCACTCCCGAAGAAGATGCGGCGTTCGGAAAGTTGGCGCGCGAACGCACGGCGCGGCACCCGCTGCGCACCTACTTGTGGCTGCCTGTCGCGCGCGCTTTCGTCATCTGGTTTACCCCGCGAATCGAGCTACTGCCATATTCCGGTGACGTTTTTCCACTCAAGGAGGCTTGGCAAAACGATGCCGTCGATCAGTCCGTCACCGTAGGATTTTTCCTGCTGAATCTTTTGTATGTCGCTCTGGCCGCGGCGGGCGCCTGGCGATTGTGGCGGGAGAATTTCGCGCTCCGGCTGGCCGTCGCTTTTCTTGTGGGTTACATGGTGCTACGGACAGCGTTTCTCACCACGCTCGAAACGCCCGAGCCGCGCTATGTCCTCGAATGTTTCCCGGCGGTGCTCGCGCTTGCTGGACAGGTTTTTACGCGGAGTGTTAAGACTATCGAGCGCGGGACTATTTGACCGAGCTTCTCCAACTATTTTTCTTCCACAGGCTCGGGATGAATCGTAACTCGGTAGATCTGCGGGAATTTTTCTTTAACGCGGTCTTCCAGCGCCGCCGTCACATCATGCACCTGGGTAATCGGCAGCGCGCCTCGCATTGTGCAGTGGCACGAAGCGAGAATGTGGTGTTCTACCTGACGCACGTGAACGTCGTGGCAATTGAGTAGCTCATCGAATTCGGAGGGCAACCTGTTCAGAAACTCTTCAATCGCGGTAGAAAGCTGTTTCATTTCTCCCGCGCCTGAATCCGGCGTCGCGATATGCCGGCCGAGCGGCTCGATATGGATGGTCACGTTCGTTGAGCCGTCGCGTAGCTTGCGAACTTCGTCTTCGAGTTCCGTGGCTTGGCGATGTGCGTCGCTCAGGCTGAGGTTTTCGTCCACTTCCAGGTGCAGCTCAATGAAGAGTTGCCCATCGTGCTGAAGCGCCGTCACGTCGTGAATGGCCAAGCCCATCCGCTGGGCCACCGCACGAATGGCTTCAAACAAATGCTCGCCTTGTGGCGCGCGTGGCTCTGCGTGGACCATCACGTCCGAAGGGACGATCTCCCCGATGCGTTTTTCGATGGCGTCGCTCAGGGCATGCACTTGTTCAAGGCTGGCGGTCCGCGCCACGCTGACAGTGGCATCGACGAAATGCCGGTTGCCGGCGCGCCGGACGCGAATGCGGTCGACATCCAGGACGCCGTCCATGCGAGCCACGGCCAGGGCAATTTCCTGTTGCAAGCCTTTGGGAGCGACATCCAGCAGCGCATCCAGGGTTCTCCTGCCGAGTTGCGAGCCGACCCAAAGAATCACGGCGGCAACAGCGAGGCCAGCGAGAGCGTCCGCGTAAGCCAGCCCCGGCACTTTCCAAGTCTCGCCGGCCCAGACGAGGCCGACGCCGGCGATGACCACCATGGTGCTCCACACGTCCGTTGAAAAATGGAGCGCGTCGGCTTCCAAGGCTTCGCTCGAATACTTTCGTGCAACGTGCTTGAGGGCACGCGCACGGGTGACATCGATGGCAAGTGCCACGAGCAGAATCGCGATGGCGGTGATGCTCGGCTGGATATGCACGCTGCGGAAGAAGAGCCGGTTAAACGCTTCGTAAATGATGTACAGCGCGGTGAGGAGGAGGAGACCAGTCTCGACGAAGGCGGAGAAATTTTCGAACTTGCCGTGGCCGTAGGGATGGCGTTCATCGGCGGGTTCATCGGAGACGCGCACGGAGAGAAACGTAATGACCGCCGCGATCAAATCCAGACCAGAGTGCAGCGCTTCGGAGAGGACGCCCAAGCTGCCCGTGCGCAGGACGAGAAAAGCCTTCAGCGAAACTAGCACCACCGCGGAGCCGACGCTCAGCAGCGCCGCCGTTCTCTTTTCGCGTGCTTCCTGGTTTTGCAAAGCTGGCATGACCGTCCAACTAGACTACCTCAAGTATCCTGAGATTCCTCACTGCGCTGACTTCCCGTACAGCCAGATTCCAAGCACGGGGTGACCCCAGGCTACGCGATGGAGGGGTTCACTCACATCCTGGCGGGAACGCGTCCGAATGCGATGTGGTGCCCGTGCCGAAGATCGGACGGGTATCGATTGATGAGCTTGAGAGCCTATTTGTGGAAGAGGAGCAATGAAGAACGAAACCCAAATAGTTTCAATGATTCGGCTTAGTAAGCGCGAGAGCTCACGGCATTTTCCCGAGGAAGAAAGCGAAGCGCCAGCGAGTTCATGCAATAGCGCAGGCCAGTAGGTTGAGGTCCGTCGTCGAAGACATGGCCGAGGTGGGCGTCGCAGAGAACGCATGTCACTTCGTCGCGGCGCATTCCAAAACTCAAATCTATTTTTGTCGAGACGTTTTCTTTGGCGATAGGCGCCCAGAAACTGGGCCAGCCGGTGCCGGAATCGAATTTCGTATCGGAACTGAAGAGGGCGTTGCCGCAGCAGATGCAGCGATAAAGGCCTGGCTTGTGGTTGTCGTAGTAGGCGCCGCTGAAGGGGCGTTCGGTATCCGCGCGGCGGGTGACGTCGAACTCGTCAGGAGTGAGCAAGCGGCGCCATTCGGCGTCGTTCTTGATGAGCTTGGCCACCGTGGTGACAGCCAAGCGCGTGCCGTCGTCCGCGAATTTCACGATTTGCACTGGACCGGGATCGCTCTTTGCGGGTTCGTTATCGGCCAGCGCAAATTGACAGGCGCGCTGAACGCCGAGTAGCAAACCGTACGCGCCAAGTGTAGCAGTGCTCAAAATGAAGCCGCGGCGGGTCAGGTCATTCATGTCTCGAATCCATGCGGGCGCGATGGCGCGTAAAAAGCGCGATTAATCAGCCGTCATCGGCGGAGGAGGAAGCAACGGCAGGCGCTTGGGCTCGCCGCGAGCGCCGCGCACTTCCAGGTCATCGAAGAGAAGCGAGGGGGCCACCAGCGAAGCAGGCAAGCCGCTCTGCGCCGAACCGAAGGCGCCGAGAGCCGTTCCGGCAAAACCCGACACCTGGCTCTGCATGTAGTTATAGACGAAGTCGTCGTTGCCGATTCCGCCGAGGTTTCGTAACATCCGGGTATTCAAGCCGATGATGCGGCTTCCGCGAATCAACTCTTCGCGGCCGTCCTCCGGGTAAATTTTGTAGACGATGAGCGGGAGGCGGTCGCCGGTCCCCGCGCCGCCGCTGAAGCTGGCGAGCAATTCCGAAAAGTCATCCTGGTGAAGCAGGCTGATGGAGGGATTGTCCATTTCGCGGACCACCAGGCAGTAGGGCAATTTTTCCGAGCGGCAGTCGTCGAGGAACTTTTTCTTCAAATCCGCGGGCGACAGCGTGTCCGTGGACGTGAAAATCAGATTGCTCATGGTGGGTTTAGCATCGTTCAAAAACGCCGAACGGCCGTGGCCGTTGGACTGGTCCGAATCGGGCCCAGGCCTGCGCGACATGAGCAGCTCTTTGACGATGCCGTCATCCACAATCGTCACTTTTTGCGCGCGGACGCCTTCGTCATCGATGGCATAGCCACCCAGCAGGGATGTCCCGTGAAACTCCTTCGCGGACGGATCATCGACTAGGGTAACGCTTGTGGGCAAAACACGCGCACCCATGCGGCCGACCCAATCGCTCCTTCCACCCAGTCCGGTAAGAAGTTGTTCCATCACCGGTGTAAAGGAGACTGGCGGGCGGGCGCCGTTGATCGCGGGGGTTAAGACTTCCGCGAGAAGTGGGGCAGCGGCTCGCGCTTCAAAAAGCACAGGCCCCGTATAGTCGCGCGCCGGCGCCGCGGCGCGCATGGCCATCAGCTCGCTACCGGTTACATTTAACGACTTGCGAACCGCGTCGACGCCCGGCAGATCGACAGGCTTCGGCGCATAAGTGGCGTACATGTGGTTGATCTGCATGCCATCATCGGCGAGCGTGTTCATGCCCGCTTCGATGGCTGCATAGCTATGATTCGTGCGAATTTCCGTGCCCTCGCTAGTCAGCAAATATTCGGTGGCGTAGACAAGATAGTAGGTGACCCGAGACTCGTAGATCTGCGGAAACGCCCGGAGGGCAGAGGAGGTTTCGCGCGCCTCCTGCTCCCAATTGCGATTGCTCCAGTCGGGCGTGGCAAGCGGTTCAATGAGTTGCAGCGGGGCGACCTTCGCAAAATCGTCGATGTCGGATTGACGGGCAAGGCTGCTCAAGTAAGCCTGCTTCCGAGAATAGGCGTCGACGGCTTCCTTGAAGGCCTGGTCGGTGGCGATCCAGAGATCCTGGCGCAGAGAATTATAGTCGCGGTCGATTCCAACAGAACCGGTCGGGCCGATAAATCCGCGGAATCCGTCATCACTGATGAAATTGGAGCTGTCCTGCTTGTAATTGCCGATGCGCGCTTCGACGTCCATGAAGCGCTGGCGCAAGGGCGTGGAGGAAACCAGAGCCCCAAATTCAGCGACGACTTCACGGACGTCGAGATCCAGCAGCCTGTATTCCACGTAATACGGCCGCTGAGGCTGCGCCGTGCCCGGAATTTGCAGCTCGAGACGGGTTTTCGAGCGCGCCATTTCGTCCTGCATGGCTTGCAACGTGTGGTCATTGTCCGTAGGAGCCTGGGCGCGGGCGGAAATGCTGCAGCTGAGCAGCACAGCGAGGATGGAGAGTCCTGCAAATCCCTGTGCGCGCCTCACTGTTTGCCTCCTGTCGCTAGAGGATCATGAGCGGGCGGCGGCAGAATCGGCGGCCGGTCCGTGGAAGCCTCTTTCTTTTGCACTTCCAATTCCGAGGTCAGGATAGCGGGCGAAGCGGCAGCTACGGGAACCGAGCCGGATTCCGCGCCGCAGTAGCCGTTGAAGACTTCCGTCGTGTCGCCCGTCGCCACGATTTTCGTGAGCGCGGCCAAGGGAGTTCCAACGATATCCACGCCGCGAACTAATTCATCCGGGCGGCCGTCGGGGAACACTTTGTAGACGACGAGCGGAAGGACTTGAAAAGCTTGTGGCTGCCCGCGGCCCGTAAAGGTAAAACCGCCGGCGATGTCGTCGATCAACAATCCGAATGGTTTTCCCTGTGCTTTGATGAGTTCGATCAGTTTTGCGCGAAGTTGCGCGTTCGTCAGGGTCTTGCTGCTTTCAACGATCAGGTTGCCTTGGCGGGAGACCGGCGTCGCGCCCAACTGGCGGCGTCCGTGGCCATTGGAATGGGGGAAGCCGACGAGCGGCGAGCGCGACATTTCAAAATTTCTCAGGATGCCGTGGTCGACGAGGGTCACGGGCTGCGCCGGAACGCCTTCGTCGTCGAACTGGTAATAGCCCAGGAGTTCCTGGGGCCCGAGCCTTTTCCTCGTAGTGTCGTCCACGATGCTTAGAAAACTGGGCAGGATGGGCTCGCCGACCTTCTTTGCAAAAGTCTGGCCCTCAGTAGCATCCTTTTGACGGTGGCCCTCGGCGCGATGGCCAAAGACTTCATGAAAAAAGACGGCAGCCGCGCGGCCGGTCAAAAGAGCAGGTCCAACCGAGGGCTCGATAAGCGGTGCGGCGACGAGTCCTTCAAGCTCCTTGCGCATGGTTGCTTCCGCGGCAAAAACGGCTTTGTCGTCCGGCGCTTCGGAGGGATTGACCCAGTCAAAATTGTAATAGCGGTCCAGATCCATGCCATCCGAAGCTTTGCCCTGGATGAACAACTCGAGGCGGTAGCGGATTTGGCCGAATTGCAGCTCCGTTCCTTCGCTGGTGACCTGAAAAACGTTCTGGGCCTGGGCGGTAAAAGTCACGATGGAATTGATGACCGCCGCGGATTCGCGAAAGTTGCGGGTGTAGGCGCGAACTTTTTCTTCCCAAGGCTTGCGGTCCAAAGTGAAAGAAACCGGCTCACTTATGTAGGTATGAGGCTCTTCATGCGAAAAATCGGGTGCGCGATTTTCCACCGAATCTACTTTCACTTCTTTGCTCGACTTAATCTTGATAAGGGCTTCGGCAGCGGCACGATACTGGTTGTCGGTCTCGAGCCACAAGGCGCGTCGCAGAACATCGGGAGCATTGTCGAGTGGAACAGAAGTGCCTGGGCCCGCGCTGGATTGCTGGCGGTCGCCCACCTTGTGCGTGTCATCCAGATCGTAACTGCCCGTGCGGACGGATACTTCCAACCACCGATTGTGATTTTCGTTGCTGTTGAGGAGCGCGCCGTTTGAGCCGGAGACCTCCGCGCGTTGCGTATCCGTGATGGTGTAGCCGATGTAGTACGCGGGGGGATCCTGGGCTTGGAAGGTTTTCATCGAGCGATCGAGCTCGGCCCGGAGCGTCGCGAGTAGCGGAGACTTTTTTGCCGCGATATCCGGCGGAGCAGCTTGCGCCAGGGTGGCCGCGGGCAGTGCCAGAAAAACAGCAAGGCCAAGGGCGCACAAAATGGAACCTAGATGACAACGGTCAGAAATATTCAAGGATTGCCTCACTTACAGTTAGACGGCAGCGCGAAACATTCAGTGTACGCTACCGCGGGTAATGGCACAAAACACCGAACCCGATGGAATCTTTAGCGACAATGGTTCGACGGCTGGCGAAGCCAGCGAGTTGCATACGCTCAGACGGAAAAAAGAGGATGCCACTCAGAAACGAGAGATTTTAGCCGCACCCGAGCGGATTGGTGTTCGGGTTACACCCGCCAGTCACAGGTTTTGCAGGAGCGGTGCTCTGCCGTGTGGCGATGACCGTAAAGACCACGATAGGGACCGCGGCTATGATGCCCATCGCAATTCCCAAACCCTTCCCGAGATGCGAAGCATTTTCGAGACCGCTGCCGGGCCGCGGGCCTACTTCGGTATCCTTGCCCGCTGTGACCAGCATATCGAGCGGAGCTTGCGACGGGGGAGTGGGAGCCGAATTGTCGCCGTGGCGCACGCTGCTGAACTGGCCGGCTTTCACCAACACACAAACTCCCTCGAGATTGCAGACGCGCACGACGCCCTCGTAAACGATCACATTCATTACGTCGTTCTCATAAGCGGCGTAAAAATCCGTGCCCACCACGCCGGCCACGCCCGCCGCCGTGTGAACTTCAAATTTCCCGTCGGGTTTTGTTATCTTTTGCGCTTGCGTGCGGAGCTTGCCGTAGGCCAGCTCGAGTTCCGTTTGTTGCGCCCCGGCATCGTGTTTCACGACTTTAATCGAGGAATCCGACCCCACGTTGAGGACCGAGCCATCATCCAGCGCCACCCGCGCGCGGGCGTCCGCCTTGGTATTTAACAAGTCTTGCCAGTCGATCACTGTTTTCGTGGAAGCGTTGATGGTCTTCGAGCCGCGGGCGATGCTCACGGCTGGAATCAAGCGAGAGATTTCGCCTGCGCGTTGTCCGGTGGCCTGGGGCGCGGCAGAAATGTCTGCCGGAATGGCGATCATCAGCGACAGCATCAGGGCAAGGCCAAGCGCAGCGGGGGACTTCGTCATCATCGAAGGCTCTCCTAAAAAGATTGCCGGAACTTACGTTATCTCTCGTTGTTACTGGAGAGCACTCAGACTGTCAATCGGAAACCCAGAGAGACTTGCGCAGTCACTACACCCCTGGTTGGACACCCGCCGCTTTTGGCCACTTCAGTGGACTCGGCCACACCGCGCGGTCTCTCGCACACCCTCATTCCGCCAGTCTTGACCGGACGCTTATTCTGAGCAGTAGAACAGCGCCGCGGCCATATCGTCGTACTGTTCACGACCCCGGCTGAAGCTTTCCACCGCCTCAAAAATAGCGTGCAGAAGATGCGTCGGAGAGTCAGCAAGGTGTTGCTCGCAAATCGCCAGGAGCCGGTCCGTCCCGAAATTTTCCTCCTCCGAATTCATGGAATCCGTAATTCCGTCGGTGCAGAAAAGTACGGAATCCCCCGGTTCCAGCCGCAAGACCGTGGCATCGTAGCTCGCGCACGGCCAAAGTCCGGGGGGAATGCCACATAGCTTAAGTAAGCGGCAGCCCTTGCCGGTCAGATGCAGTGGTCCTGGCATGCCAGCGCTCGAAACTTGCATTTCGCGAGTGGAAGGATTGAACAGTGCGTATTGCAGAGCGGCATGCCGCGACGGTAGGCCGCGAATCATCAGCCGCCGGTTCATGGTGGCAAGAACCTCATGCGCCGGCGTTCCCGTCTTGTGTACGCCGCGGAGCGTTCCAACTGCCAGGGCTCCAAAGAACGCGGCGGGCAGTCCTTTTCCAGAGACATCGCCAATATACAGGCCGATGGAACCGTCGGTGAGTTCGAAGTAATCCAGAAAGTCGCCGCCCACAGCCGAAACCGGCTGAAATTGATGAGAGATGATCACGCCGCGCGAACTCAGCGATTCTGAAGGCAGCATCACGTTCTGGAGTGCGCGGGCCTCTTCCAATTCCTGTTGACGCAATCTCTCGAGTGCCTGCATCTCGGATGCGGACGTAAATGTGAGCATTCGTTAAGCCAACGGAAGGGTGTTACACCGAGAAGAGGGTTCGGCGGTAAGAAAAGTCTAACAGGGGCGCCGTCTCCCTGATGGAAAAAGTGATCTGTTGTTTCCTGGCGCACGCACACTTCGTTCCGGCCTTGCAACGGGTTTGGCGCAGCGGCAAACTTTTACCATGCGAGCTCTCATCGCGATTCTTGTCGCTACCGCGCTTTTGTTTGGGATCTATCACTACTATTTCAAGAAAATGCCGACGACCGACGAGGGCACCGCGCCCACCCAAGCGATCAGCCTCACTGGCGTCCGCATGGATCTTTTGCAGATTGCGCAGGCCGAGCGCGGCTACATCGCCCTGAACGGCCATTGCGCTTCGCTTGAGGAGCTTGCTTCTTCGAATTCGCTCGCGATGTCGCGCCCCGAGCGGGACGGCTATTTTTATTCGATCGAGTGCTCGGGCGCCGATTTCAACGTCACGGCTCGCCACGCGTCCGCCCCAGCGGGTTCGCCTATTCGTTACCCCGCGCTCGCGATTGACCAGAGCATGCAGGTCCATGAAGTCAATTAGTCCGCATTAGGATGTACGTTTTTGATCGGCAACCAGCACGCCGGCTTCGGCGTAGTTCGTTGCTGGAACGTCGTGAAACGAAACGTGAATGTTTTCGCGTTTCGCGCGGCCGTCTTCGATCAGGACGGAGGTGATGCGCTCGGCGATCTTGCGCTTCATCTCCGGCGTCCGTCCTTCCACCCAGGTAACTTGTACGTGCGGCATGTCTCCTCCTTAGAACGAGCAATCTCCACAATCTTGCACGAAAACTATAGGCATTCTACCGAAACCCGGACTTCTCGGACGCGCCCAAGGTCCTGGGGAGCGCCGCGGGCAAAGCATAGCGCCCCCTGTGTTAGTATTACAGGTCCATGCATTCCGCCATTCCTCACCTGATCGAACTGCAGCGTGTGGACCACTTGATTGCCGCAGTGCGCGCCGAGATCGACACATTCCCGAAGCGAGTCCGCGAAGCCGACGCTAAACTGAACGGCGCCCGGGCGGCCGTGGCCGCAGCAAAAGAGGGCCTCGTCAGCAGCCAAAAAGAGCGCAAGAAATTCGAGCTGGACGTGCAGCAGTGGAAAGACCGCGCGAAGAAATATCGCGACCAGAGCGGCGCCGTCAAGACCAACGAGGCCTATAAGGCGCTGCAGCATGAGATTGCCAACGCCGAGGCGGAAGTCGCAAAGGCCGAAGATGCGCAACTCGAAGTGATGATGGCGGGCGAAGAAGCCGAACGGCGCGTCAAGCACGCGGAAGCGAACCTGAAGGAAGACGAAACAGCGGTCACAAAAGAGCGAAAAGAGATCGAGGCTTTGCAGGCCGAGAAAAAGAAACAGCTCGAATCCTTGTTGGCCGAGCGCGAACGGGCTTTAGCTCCGATTCCCGAGGAGTTGCGCGAACTCTACTCGCGCATCGCGAAACGCCACCACGGGACCGGCGTCGCCGAAGCCCGCGATGGACAATGCCGCGGCTGCGGCATGCGTGTGCTGCCGCACATCCTGCAAGAGCTTCGGCGCGATCCCAATGAAGAGATTTACCGCTGTGAATCCTGCGGCTTGATTCTATACACTCTAGAGCCGATTCCGCTGCCGGACCCTGCTTCCGGCTCGAACCGCGCCGCTTCTTCCGCGTCGAACCATTCCTGATGCCACCCCGTCCAAAATCGCCTCGCGCCGCCGGTGCCGCACTGTTCGCAGACTCGCCTGCGGAGCAAAAGGCCGCAACGCCGGCCCATCAAGCGAATATCGATGGTGCGGCGCGTGGGAATCCCGGTCCGGCTTCCTACGGCGTGGTGATTCGCGATGGCCAGGGCGAACTTGTCGCCAAGTTGAAAAAATATATTGGCCGGATGACGAACAATGTCGCGGAGTACTACGGGCTGATCGCGGCACTCGATTACGCGGAGTCGCACGGCATCCGCGCGTTGCGGGTCGAGAGCGATTCCGAGCTGATGGTCAAGCAGATGCAAGGGCAATACAAAGTGAAAAGTGAGGACCTGCGCCCGCTGTTCGAGCGCGCAAAGAAAATGTCGATGGGCCTCGAATCTTTCCGGATCGATCACGTCTACCGCGAGCAAAACCGCGAAGCGGATGCCCTTGCGAATGAAGCGCTCGACGAAACTTCGGGTGTCCCAAGCGCTGCCGGCGCGCCTGCGAAATCTGCAGCAACGGATGCCAAACCCGCGCCACGATGGATTCAGGCGCGATTCCGCAGCGGGATTCTCTACCCGCTGGAAGACATCGATCTCCCCGACGGCACCGAAGTGCAGCTCGTTCTTCGTCCCTTACGGCGTCCAACTCCACAAAAGTAGCGGTTGAATTTCCTTCGCATTACTTCAAAGCGTAGGAACGATAGAGGGTGTCGCGTTGCGCGGGAATAAATCCCGCATCGGAGATGATGCGGCGGAGCTCGTTTTCGTTGGTGCGGTTTCTCACTCCGGCGGCGAACACCACGTTTTCTTCTATAAGGATGCTGCCGACGTCGTCCGCGCCGAACTGCAATCCTATCTGGCATACTTTGATGCCGGGCGTCAGCCAGCTTGATTGGATGTGATCGATGTTGTCGAGGTACAGGCGGCTGACGGCTAGCGTTTTCAAGTAATCAACGGCCGTCGTTTCCTGCACTTTCTTTCCAAGCGCCGTGTTTTCCGCCGCGAAGATCCATGGAATAAATGCCGTAAACCCGCCGGTGTCTTCCTGAATGCGGCGCAGGCGTTCGAGATGATTCACGCGGTGGCGCAGCTCTTCGCCGCAGCCAAACATCATCGTAGCGGTGGTGCGCAGGCCAAGAGAATGCGCCACGCGGTGGACTTCTTCCCAATCGTCGCTGGTGCATTTCAGCCGGGCAATTTTCCCGCGAATTTCGTCGTCGAGAATTTCCGCGCCGCCGCCGGGAATGGATTGCAGTCCCGCGTCCATCAGGCGCTGGATGGTTTCGCGTACGCTCAGTTCGCTGACTTCCGCGATGCACAAAATTTCTGGTGCGGAAAAACAATGCAGGTGCACTTGCGGAAAGCGCGCCTTGAGCGAACGCAGCAGATTTTCGTAATAGCCGATTTGAAGATCGGGGTGCAGGCCGCCCTGCAGCAAAACTCCAGTGCCGCCCAGTTCGAGCATCTCTTCGATCTTTTCGTAGATGGTCTCGAAAGAAAGGATGTAGCCGTCTTTTGCGCCCAGCGGCCGGTAGAACGCGCAGAACGAACAATACTCCGTGCAGAAATTCGTGTAGTTGATGTTGCGGTCGATTTGGTAAGTTACGACGCGTGGATCGTTTTTCTTCAGGCGCATTTGGTGCGCGGCCATGCCGACGCCCACCAGATCGTCGGATTGCAGCATTTCGAGGGCTTCTTGTTTCGTCAGTCCCACGTCAGCCTTTCGTGTTTCGACGTTCACATTCTACCGGACGGCGCGGCTAATCTCTAACCGCAGCTTCCGGACGGGCACCGCATGATGTGTCTCTACTTCGCTGAAAGCTGGGCCGCTTCTTTTGGCGCAGTTGCCCAGGCTATCTCTTCATACCTTGGGATTAATCCTAATTTTGCAGCTTCCTGAAAATATTTCTTCAGGCCACGGCGATTATCTTCGCCCAGAGAGTAGTCAATGTTGTGTCGCAGATAGGATTCGAGCTCTCTTTGCGGCAATTCTAAGTCGCGTGCCGCTTCTAGACTGATGGCCACGATCTGCGATACCCCAAAGTCGCGGGAGGCCGCGAAATCCGCAAGCACTTCCCTGGTAATGACCTCCGGCCTTGCGGCCCAGACAGCCATTACCGCTGGCAGGCCGGAATACTTGCGCCATTCGCCAACCACATCGTACACATGAAGAATTTCAAGGCTGTTCCTCCCCAGCGTCGCTGCCTGGCATACGGCGCGTCCTTCCGGACTGACCGTGCTCTTCTTTTCGATGGCGGTGGAAATCCGCAGCGCCGGATCGCCGATGATCAACGCAGCGTCCGCCTTTTCGAGCATCGCTGCCAAATCAGGGTCGGCTTCAAAAAACTCAGGATCAATTTTCCAATGTTCGGCGGCCAGAATGCGCGTCAGCGCCTGCGTGCTGCGCGAACTGCGGTCCAGCACAATGCTGCGCACCTGCTCGATGGGTTTCTTCGCGACAATCAATAAGCTGCGCACGCGATTTTTGGAAGCGATTGCGATGTCCGGCAGAACCACCAAGCCAGGGATGCGCTGGTACTCGATCGCCGGAATGATGGCGATATCGGCCGCGCTCGTGCGCAACGCTTCCGCGCATTGCGAAGGCACGGTGAAGGACAAATCGTACTTCCCTGCAAGTGGCCCGTTCGTGAAGCCCCAGACCAGCGGCGCAGTGTTCAAATATTGCACAATCGAGATGCGTAGTTTTGGCACGTTTAAGAGGCTCGCGATTTCGACCAAGTATAGCAGAGTGGATTTTCCTCCGCGCCAGCCCTCTTTTGTTGTAAAACGTTCCTTCCCTTCGGAGGCTCTGAACATGCTGAAAGCTTCTCGATTCTTGTTTCCACTCTGTTTTCTATGCCTACCCTCGATTTGTCTAGCGGCTCCTCCCGATGCCTCCAAGACACCAACCATCAGCGAGAAAACCGCGGGCGCGGAAAAGCTGCCCGGCTATTTCAATCTTTATTGGGACGCCAAACAAGGCAAGCTATGGCTGGAAATCGATAAGTGGGACAAGGAATTCCTTTACCAGAGCAGCCTCCCCGCAGGGATCGGTTCGAACGACATCGGCCTCGACCGCGGCCAGCTTGGCAGGACGGCCATCGTCCGATTCGAGCGCAGCGGCCCCAAGGTCCTGCTGATGGAAGAAAATCTCGAATATCGCGCGGTGACCAGCGACGCGGACGAGCGGCGTGCGGTCCACGACTCTTTCGCGGAATCCGCGCTTTGGGGCTTCACAGTGGCCGGCGAGGAAAACGGCCATGCGCTCGTGGACGCCACCGACTTTTTCTTGCGCGATGCCCACCGCATTCCGGAAACTCTCCGCCGGGAAAAGCAGGGCGCTTACAAACTGGATGCCTCGCGCTGCGCCATCTACCTTCCGCAAACCAAAAATTTCCCCCTCAATACGGAGGTCGAAGCCACGCTCACATTTTCGGGCGACGATCCGGGGCCGTGGGTGCGCGAGGTCACGCCTGCGCCGGAGTCCATCACCGTCCGCGAGCACCACTCCTTCGTGCAGCTTCCCCCGCCGGGCTACAAGCCGCGCGCTTACGATCCGCGCAGCAGTTTTTTCGGGATTTCCTACATGGATTACGCCACGCCGGTTAGCGAACCCATCGTGAAGCGTTTCATTGCCCGCCATCGCCTCGAGAAAAAAGATCCCAAAGCCGCCATGAGCGAGCCGGTCAAGCCCATCATCTACTATCTCGACCGCGGCGCGCCGGAGCCGATTCGCTCCGCACTGCTCGAGGGTGCTCGCTGGTGGAACCAGGCGTTTGAAGCCGCTGGGTACAAGAATGCCTTCCGCGTGGAATTAATGCCCGAAGGCGCGGACCCCATGGATCTTCGTTACAACGTCATCCAGTGGGTGCATCGCGCCACGCGCGGCTGGTCTTACGGCGCGGCCGTGATCGATCCCCGCACTGGCGAAATTATGAAGGGCCATGTCACCCTTGGTTCCCTTCGAGTCCGGCAAGATTTTCTGATCGCCGAAGGCCTGCTCGCTCCCTATGGAAAGGGTGCGCCCGGATCCCCGGAAATGATGGAGATGTCGCTCGCGCGGCTCCGCCAGCTTGCTGCGCATGAAGTCGGCCACACGCTGGGCTTGATGCACAACTACTCATCGAGTACGGTCGACCGATCTTCCGTCATGGATTACCCGCCGCCGGTGGTGAAACTCGGGGCCGAGGGCGTCCCCGATCTCTCCGATGCTTATGCCAAAGGCATCGGCGCATGGGACAAGGTGTCCATCACCTGGGGTTATAGCGATTTCGCGCCCGGCACCGATGAGCACGCCGCGCTCGACAAAATCCTCAGCGACGCGTTTGGCCGCGGGCTTCGATACCTAACAGACCAGGATGCCCGCCCTCCTGGTTCTTCCAGCAGCGTCGCGCATCTCTGGGATAGCGGTTCGAATCCGGTGGACGAGCTGAATCGCCTCATGCAGGTCCGCGCAGCGGCCCTGCGCCGCTTTGGCGAAAACAATATTCGTGAAGGCGCGCCTCTCTCCACCATCGAAGACGTTCTGGCGCCCATCTACATGTTGCATCGTTACCAGGTGGAAGCCGCCAGCAAACTTGTCGGCGGAATGGACTATACCTTTGCCTTGCGCGGGGATGGAGAAGTGCCCACGGAAATCGTCGCGCCCGCCGAGCAGCGGCGCGCCCTCGCCGCAGTGCTTGCTACCCTCAAACCGGAAACGCTGGCCCTTCCTGAATCACTCTTGAAGATTATTCCGCCTCGTCCGCCGGAGTATCCGCGCGGCCGGGAGCTGTTCAAAATTCACACCAGTCCCGCATTTGACGCGCTCGCTCCCGCGGAATCCGCGGCCCAGCACACACTGCAATTTTTATTTAATCCGGAGCGCGCTGCGCGGCTCGTCGAGTTTCACGCGCGCAACGCCGAAAATCCCGGCCTCGAGGAGGTGCTCGACGCCGTTCTCAACGCCACCTGGAAGGCGCCGCATCCCAAGGGCTACGAGGGAGAAATTGCTAACACCGTCGACAACGTCGTTTTGTACGATTTGATGGCGCTTTCCGCGAACGACCATGCCAGCGACGAAGTTCGCGCCGTGGCCGCGCTCAAGCTCCACGAATTGAAGGACTGGCTCAACGCGGCGACGGAAACATCGTCGGTCACTCCCGATAAGGCGCACGTCTTCTTCGCCGCAAACCAAATCGCTCTGTTTGAAAAAAATCCCAAGCAGATCGATCTGACGCCCCCCGTCGAACCTCCCGACGGCCCTCCCATCGGAAGCATGGGCATGCTGGATTGCGACTGGGACTTTTGATTTTTCGAGCGAAGTGAATTCTCGAGCCCTGCGTGTCAGTTGCGCGAAGACATCTTCGCGGAATCTTTTACTTCGACAAACGCAATCCCGTTCACGCCGCTGCACGCCATCCACAAGTTGCCCTCGGGAGTGTGCACCATGTTCCGCACCACGCCTCCGCCGGACGGAATGATCCACGTCTGGAATTTCTCCGTCTTGGGATCAAAGCGCACGACCGTATTCGGCTTGGTGTTCGATTCGCTGTACCAAAGGATGTCCCCAACGGCTGTGATCCCATAAGGCTTCGATCTCGGCCCGCCTGGAGAGGCCCACTCGCTCACCTTTCCCGTCTTCGGATCAAGCCGTCCCAGGTAGCCGCGTGAATAATCCGTGTACCAAAGCACATCGTCGGGCGTAATGGCGATGCGCCGTGGACGCGAATCCACATGCGGCAGCACATACTCGTGAATGGCAAGGGTATCCGGCTCAAGGCTGGCTACCTTGTTGCTCCCAAATTCGACGAAAAATGGAATGCCCTTCGAATTCACCACCATTCCATAAGGATTCGATTTCGGAGTAGGTGAACTCACAACCTTCCCTTCACCAGTCTTCGGATTCAGCCTGCCAACCATGTTCCCGCCCTGGACGGTAAAATAAATGTTTCCGTTCGGTGCAAAAATTAGCGTGTGCGGATCGCGGGCTTTCGGATCCGGCATAGGATATTCGGTTATGTCGCCCGTTTTCGGGTCGAGCTTCCCGATGTACGCCTTGAAATTTGCGGTGAACCAGATGTTCCCGTCTTTGTCCGCCACCAATCCGTGCGGGCCAGAATCAGGCGTCTTCAACGGATACTCCTTGAATCTTTCCGTCTTGGGATCGAATCGCCCCAGCACGTTGGCCATCTGCCCGGTATACCAAACCGAGCCGTCGGGGGCGTACGCTGGATCGTGGGGCCGCGAGCCAGGCGTCGGTACCTGCCATTCTTTGATCGAAACCTCGACGCTTCCGGGAATCACCACCGCATCGGGCGCCGGCTTTTCCGGAAAATTCTTAGTCAAATACTCGGTCACGCTCGCAATCTGGTCTTTCGGCACCGGGGCTCCTGCGTTCACCATCATGTGCACGACTGAGGTCCACCCTTCCCGGTTGTGTCCCGCATTCGTCACCGTCGTCAGCGCGTGGCACGAACCACAGGCCTTCAGAACGATTGCTTTCCCATTCCCATCAGGCAATTGCGGCGCGGTCTGAGTCCAGCCGGGGAGAACGCAGCCAAAGAATGCTGCCGCAAATAGAGTAAGGTGTGCCATGTTTGAGCCGTGGTTCTTCGGCCCCATGCGAGTACAGAACGGTCCAAACCTGTCGTGTCTTTCGGTGCTGCTTGTTTTCCTCATGGGGAACCTCCCACCGCTGGACTCCACGCAGGTAACTTACCCCCGTCGTCTTTTGAGCGCAATCCACACTCGCCTCCACTGACCGCCCAAATCGCCGCAGACCGAGCAGACCATTGATGACTTCGTTCGTCTATAGACCCAGGGAGGGTTCTCCATGAAACTGCGCTCGAAGCTCCTACTGCTCTCATTGATCGTAATCTGCGGATTCTGCGTACTCTCTGTTGTGGCTGGCGCCCAGGAGGCGCCCGCACCTCCTACTCCGCCTGTAGCTCCGCCGTTCGTACCCCCAGTTCCCCCTCTGTCTCCGGCCGATTCGTTTTATGTAGCCGCGCCCGCATCGCCGGCCGCCCCGCCTATTCCTGCCGTGCCGGCTGTTCCCGCTAGCCCTGCGAGCCCGGCCGAACCGCCAAGCCCTTTCGGTTTGGACGACGATCACTCGACACGCATTTCTGACGGACACCACCATCCCATCAACGATTGCTCCGATTTGGACATCCGCTTTGACGATCGGAACGCCCTTATGAAATCCGAAGAGCGCACGGTCACGAAAGCGGAGGCTCCCACGCTTCGCGTCCATCCGCACAAAAATGGCGGAGTACAAGTACAAGGCTGGGACAAAGACGTCTATTCCATCACAGCCTGCAAGGCTGCCGCGGACTACCATGGAAGCGCCGAGCGAATTTTGTCGCAAATCAAGCTCGCGATTCAGGGCGGAGAAGTCTCAACGACGGGGCCCGACAACGAGCCCGATTGGACCGTCTACCTTCTGATTCGCGCGCCGAAGGCAGCGGTCATCGACCTGGAAACTGCCAATGGTCCCCTTTCTCTCTATAGCGTGGACGGCAAATTGACCGCTCATGCCACGAACGGTCCCATCAGCCTGCGAGATTTTTCCGGTGATGCCGACGTCGAGGCATCCAATGGCCCCATCACCATCACAGGAGGCAGCGGCAACCTGCGTATCCATACGCAGAATGGTCCGATCTCCATCAATCTCGAAGGGAAGAACTGGAGCGGTACGGGCCTGACCGCCGATGCGCAAAATGGTCCTCTTACACTTTCCGTTCCGGCTGACTACCAGTCCAGCTTCGTCGTGGAATCGCGGAATTATTCGCCGATGAGCTGCCGTGCGCGCATTTGCGACAATGCGCGGAAAACTTGGGACGACAACAACCGCCGCATCGAATTCGGCAGCTCCCCCGCGCTGATCCGTCTCTCGACGGTGAACGGGCCGGTTTCCGTCCAGTCCGCGCGCGAGGAAATGTAACATTGCTTTTTTATTTCGGGCGCAGCCGAAGGATTCGTTAGCGCGGCCTGCGCTCTCGCACATTCCGTCTATCGCATCCAGCGAGGATGGACGCGCTCTAGCCCTTGCGGATAAGATTCAGCGCATGATTCCCGAAGCGCGTGTGGCCCAGCCGATCTCTGAATCGGAAGCCGCGCGGCTGGCGCGCGAGATTTTCAGCCTCGATGTATCCGCTCAGGCCCTTCCTGGCGAGTACGACGATAACTTCCATCTTGCGTTGGCCGACGGCCGCGAATTTGTATTGAAGGTCATGCATCCCGCCAGGGAACGATCCTTCGTCGAGATGCAGAGCGAGGCGCTGCGACATTTGGCAAGGCGGGCGCCGCACCTTGCGCTTCCACGCGTTTGCGAAACGCGAAGCGGCGATCCGTTTACCGTCACTACGCTCTCCGATGGAACGAAGCGCCTCGTCTGGCTCCTCACCTATGTTTCGGGAACGCTCTTCGCCAAAGTAAATCCGCACCCTCCGGAGTTGCTGCACACTCTCGGCCATTTTTTGGGCGAGCTGGATGCCGCATTGGCGGATTTCTCTCATCCCGCCGCGCATCGGGAATTGAAGTGGGACCTTTCGCGTGCCGACTGGATTCGCGGCTATCTGCAGCACATCAGCGATTCTTCGCGGCGCGCCCTCGTCGAGCACTTTCTCGGCATATACGAATCGGAGGTACTTCCAGCACTGCCGTCGCTGCGTCGCAGCTTCATCTATGGCGACGCCAACGATTACAACGTGCTGGTTAGTCCTCCCTGGCCGCAGCCGCGAAGGGTAGTCAGCGTGATCGATTTCGGGGACATGCATTACGGTGTAGCCGTTTCTGAGGTCGCGATCGCAGCCGCGTACGCCATGCTGGGGGAGAATGACGTGTTGCACGCAGCGTGCGCCGTTATCGCCGGCTACCACAATGCTTTTCCACTCCACGAAGCCGAGATCAGCATTCTCTACGCCCTCATTGGGATGCGCCTCGCGGTCAGCGTCACGAATTCCGCTCATCGCAAGTCCCTCGTCCCCGATGACCCTTACGTGACGATCAGTGAAGTCCCGGCATGGGAAGCGCTTGAGAAGTTTGCCGCGGTGCATCCAAGATTCGGACATTACATGTTTCGCGATGCCTGCGCATTGCCCGCAGTCCCGCAAAGCGAGAAAGTACAGCGCTGGCTGGTGTCCAAGGCGAGTAAGGCGGCTTCTATTCTTGACGTGGACTTGCGTACGGCGCCCACCGTCGTTTTTGATTTGAGCGTCGGCAGCACCTTTCTTGGCGCTGGTCCCGGCGCAGCAGAGACGGACAACCTCGGCGAGGCTATCGGCCTAAAGCTGAAGAGCGCGAATTCCTCGGTTGGGATCGGCCGCTACGACGAACCGCGATTGCTTTACACATCGCCGCTCTTTAGCGCGAGCGAAAATCCCACCGATGAGCGCCGCACCATTCACCTCGGCATGGACTTATTCGCTGCGCCAGGCACACCAATCCACGCTCCGCTGGATGGCGTCGTTCATACCGTCGCGATCAACACCGCCCCGCTGGACTACGGCCCGCTTGTGATTCTTCGTCATACGACCGGCGACTGTCTGGAATTTTTCACGCTCTATGGCCACCTGGCGCGCGAAACCTCTGAAGCGCTCAAAGTGGGCCGGCGCATCGCGCGCGGTCAGCAATTTGCCCGCATCGGTGATGCTCACGAAAACGGCGGCTGGGTGCCTCACCTTCATTTCCAAATCATCCTTGACCTGCTCGAGCGCGGCTCCGATTTTCCGGGCGTGGGTTACGCCTCGCAACGCAGCATCTGGACCTCGCTCTCTCCCGATCCCAATTTGTTGCTCGGTATTCCCGCCGAAAGTTTCCCGCCACGGGAGCCAAATTCTGCAGAAACTCTTTCTGCTCGCCGCAATTTGCTCGGAAAGAATCTCAGCGTTTCGTATCAGCGGCCACTGAAGATTGTGCGCGGTTGGAAGCAATACCTTTACGACGACACGGGCCGCGCCTTTCTCGACGTTTACAACAACGTGCCCCTCGTCGGGCACAGTCATCCGCGCGTCGTGCGGGCCGTGCAAGAGCAGATTGCGCTTCTCAATACCAATACGCGCTACCTCCACGACAATGTCAACCACTATGCAAATCGTCTCACGCGGTTGCTGCCGGAACCTCTGCGCGTCTGCTATTTCGTGAATTCCGGCAGCGAAGCGAATGAACTCGCGCTTCGCCTTGCGCGTACCCACACCGGCCGCGAAGACGTGATCGTCCTCGAACACGCCTATCACGGCCACACAAGCACACTCATCGACATCAGCCCGTACAAATTTGTTGGGCCGGGAGGCCGCGGCCGCAAACCGTGGGTCCACGTGGCGCCCATTCCCGACGACTATCGCGGACCTCACAGGCGCGGCGACCCTGGCGGCGGCGCAAAATACGCACAACATGTTGCACGGATTTTGGAAACCATGCATAGGGAAAGCCGCGGCCTCGCAGCGTACATCGCTGAAACGCTACCAAGCGTGGCCGGCCAGATTGTTTTCCCGCCGGAATATTTGAGCGAAACCTACAAGCACGTTCGCGCCGCGGGAGGCATCTGCATCGCGGACGAAGTGCAAGTCGGCTTCGGCCGCCTGGGCACGCACTTCTGGGGATTCGAAACGCAAAATGTCGTCCCGGACATTGTGGTGCTTGGAAAACCGATCGGGAACGCTTTCCCGCTCGCGGCAGTCGTCACCACCCCGGAAATCGCTGCAAGCTTCAACAACGGGATGGAATTCTTCAGTACGTTCGGCGGCAACCCGGTGGCCTGCGCCGCCGGGCTCGCCGTTCTGGGCGTGCTCGAGGAAGAGCATCTCCAGGAGAACGCGCTCCAAGTCGGGCGCTATCTCATCGCGAAGCTCAATTCTCTGCAAGAAAAATACGCGTTGATAGGCGATGTGCGAGGCTCAGGGCTGTTCCTGGGATTGGATTTGGTGCTCGATCGCGAAAGTCGCGAACCAGCGCCCCAGCAAGCTTCTTATGTTGTCAACCGCCTGCGCGATCACGGCATCCTTACCGGCACGGACGGGCCGCATCACAACGTCATCAAGCTCCGTCCACCTCTCATTTTCTCTCAAGCCGACGCGGATCTTTTTGTTGGTACGCTCGACGAAATCCTTGGAGAAGATGCGGCACAACCCAGAGCTTAGTTCCCATCTGAGCTGTTTGTCGCAGCGACCTGGCCCTCAAGCATGCAGCAAGACTTTCATCACGCCAGGTTCTTGAGCGAAACGAATCGCCGCTGCCGCTTCCTTCATTGAGAACGTGCGTGTGATGAGCGGCGTGGGATCCAATTTTCCTGATCTCAGCAGGGCGAGAGCTTTTGCGAACGGGCCGCAGCGGGAGCCGACCACCGTGAGTTCCTTAACAACGATGGGCCATGTTTCGATCCGGGCGGCCCCATGAAACGTGGATTTAAGAACCAGCGTCCCGCGCGGCTCGGTCAGCTGTTGGGCGAGCGCGAAGCCGGTGGGCGAGCCAGTCGCTTCGACCAGCAGCCCATAGCTTTCCTTCACGCGATTCAGGTCAGAGGCATCGCCTCGCACTTTTTTCGTTTGAATTCCAGCGCGGCGGGCGAGTGCGAGTTTCTTTTCGTGCTTCCCATACATGACGACGCGCGGCACTGCGGTGCGCAGAACGAGCGCGATGAGTTGCGCGAGCTTTCCATCGCCGAGCACTGCCGCTTCTCTGAATTTTCGGGTGTCGACTTGTTCGAGAATCTCGCAGGCCGCGGCGAGCGGTTCAACAAAGACGGCCCGTTCGTCGCTCACGGAATCCGGAACAACGTGGAGGTTTACGAGCGGCAGCGCCAGATACTCCGCGAAAGCGCCGTCGTGTGCCACGATGCCAAGCACTGTGCGTCGCGCGCAATGCGTTTTCAAGCCACGCCGGCAGAAATCGCAGGCAGGCCGATAGCCGTATGCCGAGCAAGACACATTGATCTCGCCCACTACGCGCCGGCCGAGCCATTTTTTCGCCAGCGTACTTGAGACGTCGTCAACGCCAGCTACTTCGCCAACGAATTCGTGTCCTGGCATGCCCTCAAACGCGTGGTAGCCTCGCAGGATCTCGACGTCGGTGTTGCAAATGCCCGCGAGCCGCACACGAATCAACGCCCAACCCGGACGCAGCTTCGGTAAGGGTTTGGAGACAGCCTTGAGTTTTTCGTGAGAAACACAAAAAGCCAGCACGAATCGACTCTAATCCATTTTTTGGGATGCTTCCGTTTTTTTTACTGACGGGGCGGGCAGCGTACGTTCGCGAGCGGAACCTAGCCGCTCGATAAGTTCGAATTCCGCCCCAATTCGCAAAAGACGCCGGTCGAGGGTCGAAGTGGATCAAAGCGGTAGTCATGCAGGTGGTCCTATATAACACCTGTTTGATAACACTACAGCGCATACGCTAACGCGGCGTTTTGCAAAACCGAGGGGCAGTCGCGGCTTCGGGCCGGCCCCAGGCTTCGCTGAATATCAGTGCTTGTAACTCGACTCGATGAAATCATCGACGTCCTTGTGCAGCTTGTGGTGCGCCTTTTCGTCGATGTACACCATATGTCCCGATTCGTAGTAAGCGAAGCTGATGTTCTTGCGAACGGGCGGTTCGAGGTTCATGTGCGCCACGGTGTTTTCAATCCCGTTAAACGGCGTGGCGACGTCGTAGTAACCGCACAGCACCAGCACCTTCAAATACGATTGCTGGGTCATCGCCGCGCGCAATACTTCCGCGACTTCGGTATTTCCGGTCTGGTCCCACGGGCGAACATTGGCGCTGACCGTGTAGTATGCGTCGCTGTCCCACTTCAAGTCCCGCCGCACATAATCGTGAAATGTGGCGACGAAAGCGCCTTCGTAGGAAGCTTCGCTCGGATCGTATTCGTTGCGCTCGCCGGCCGCGTCCACGTCCATGCCCTCAAAGCGCGAATCGAGGCGGCCAATCGTGCGGCGTTTGTCGCGTTCGAGTTCCTTGAACCAACGAAACGGGCTGACCCGCAGATTCGCTTCTTCGATGAACTTCGTCGAAAGCCCCGTGTAGTGCGCAAGATCCTCGGCTACTTTCTGGTGCTCCGCAGCGGAAAGTTGGTCGCCTTTTTCCAACGCTTGCGCATACTCTCCGTGCGCGAACTCCCGGGACTTTTCCGCCACCTGTTCGACCGTCAGGCTCTGCAAATCGGAGGGCAGCAGGTGATGATACCAAGCCGTCGTCGTGTACGTCGGCAGGAAGAAGATGGTCCGATTGTCCGCCCCCCAACTCGAGAATGCGACGCTCGAAAGAAGCACAATCCCGCTCATATAAATCTGGTGGCGCTCTTGCAACACGCCGGAAAGTTCAGCGGAACGCGTTGTTCCATAGCTTTCGCCGATCAGGAATTTCGGCGAAGCCCAGCGATCATTACGCGTAATGTACTGGTAGATGAAATCGGCGAACCAGTTGGCGTCCTCGATGATGCCGTGGAATTGCGCCGTAGCTTCGCCCGGCGCGGGACGGCTGTAGCCGGTGGAAATCGCGTCGATGAAGACAAGGTCTGTGGCATCGAGAAATGAATCTTCATTATCCGTGATGGTGTATGGCGCAGGCATTCCTTGGCCATCGGCGGTCAACACCACGCGCTCCGGTCCCATGCCCATGTGCGTGAAAAGCGAAGCAGACCCCGGGCCGCCGTTATACACAAAACTGACTGGACGCTTCGCGGGATCGGCAACTCCGTCCTTCGTGTAAGCAACGTAAAACATCGTCGCTTTCACCGTACCGTCATCCGCCTTGATGTTGTAGGTCGCCGCCGTCGCCGTGTAGTTGATCGTTTGCCCGCCGATGCGCGCGGAGTGATGCGTGACAACGGATTTCTCTTCGGGCGCAGGAAGATGCTGCGCTTGTTTTTCGTGAGCGACTTCGCTCGGAGGCGCCGCTTGCTCCGCCGGCAGACGGGTGCGCTCACGCCGTTGCGGCGGCTGCTGGCCGGGGGGAACAGTCTGTTGCTGGGCCGCTGCTGTTCCCAAGCCAAATAGGATAGCTATTCCTGTGAGAACGCACCTGTTTCTCCACATTTCGCTTCTCTCCTTTTTCTTCCAGGCCATGATTCGAGCAATCAGGGATGCACCAGAACCACGGAAGAATCCACTCACTCGCCGGAAACATCTCGTAGGACGCGCGACGCGCTACGCGAGTTTCATTGCTGGGAAAATAGAATGCCGAGCCTGCCAAAGCGTTCAAAGAGGAGCGAAGCGCAAAACGACAAGTGGTGCAAGGGTTTCAGCGCGAGATCAGTGAAGCGCAGCGGCCAAGGTCTTAATGAGCAGAGGTTCCTGTTCGGGGAAGACGGTACGAAGATCCAGGATCAATCGGTCGTTCTCCACTCTTGCGATCACGGAAATGCCTGCCGGGGCGCGCCGAAGCCGCTGTTCGAGCTGTGCCGCGGAGTAACGAGCGCTGGCGATGCGAATCACCTTTGTGGGCAACGCTTGCGTCGGGGTCGACCCGCCGCCTGCCAGAGACGCGCCATCCCCAATTTCCATCTCCACCTCGTCGAGAGGAAGCTCCGGCCGGAGCTCGCGCAGGAAATTCTCGGAGCGGCGTTTCAGTTCTTGCGCGCTCGTTCGAATCATGCGCAACGCGGGGATCTCTTCCCAGGCTCCGCGCAGATAGGCGCCGAGAGTCACTTCCAACGCTGCGGTCGTAAGTTTGTCCACGCGCAGCGCGCGGAACAGCGGATGCCGCCGCACGCGGGTCACCAGCTCTCTCTTTCCGGCGATGATGCCCGCTTGAGGTCCGCCCAGCAGCTTGTCGCCGCTGAACATCACCATGGAAACTCCCGCGTCAATGCTTTCCCTCACTAGGGGCTCTGTGATTCCGCTCGCGGAAAGATCGACAAGACAGCCCGAGCCAAGATCCTCGACAAGCGGAAGCGCGGTTCGCTCGCTGAGCGAGGCCAATTCCTCGAGCGCTGGCTTTTCCGCGAAGCCGGTGATGCGAAAATTCGAAGGGTGCACTCGCAGCAGCAAACGCGTTTTTTCGTTGATGGCGTTTTCGTAGTCGGCCAGGCGCGTGCGGTTGGTCGTGCCGACTTCACGCAGCACGGCCCCGCTTTCCGTCATGATTTCCGGAATCCGGAAACCGTCGCCGATCTCGATCAGCTCGCCTCGCGAGACGATGACCTCGCCGCCTTTTGCCAATGCCGCGAGCACCAGGAGGACTGCAGCAGCGCAATTATTCACCACCACGGCGGCTTCGGCCCCAGTGAGCCGCTCGAGTAGAGAAGACGTATGCACGTCGCGCTTGCCCCGTGCGCCCGCCTCCAAATCATATTCGAGGTTCGAATACTGAGTCGCAGTGCGCCGGAACTCTTCGACAGCCGTCGCCGAAAGCGGAGCCCTGCCAAGATTGGTGTGCAGGATGACCCCCGTGGCATTGATCACAGGCTGAAGCGAGTGCGCAAGAATTCGCTCGACGACGGAGCTGATGTGTTCCTCGAGAGTCGCCGGATCGGAAGCGAGGAGCGCCAGTTCGCCGAGCACGCTAAATTTGACCTGATCCGTGATGCGCGAGCGCAACTCTGCGAGCACGGTCCGGATCACTTCCACGAACAGACTGCGATCGACACGCCCTGCAAGCGCTGCGAGGCGGGGCTGCGCAAGAAGTTCGTCGACCGAAGGAATCTGGCGCAGAAGATCCGCTTGCTCTGCGGAAAGATTCTGTTTTGCGCGGGCTTCCATGCCCTTATTTCAGCACAGTGCCTCTCCACGGGCAATCAAGCATTCTGGCGCCAAGCCCAGGCCGCTGCGTTCAAGACCGCCATCGAGGTGGGATACACAATGAGCAGCGCTGCACGCTTCGCTGGTTGACGCCTTCCCCTGGTCCTCCTAGCATGATACTTCAAGGGGCGTTTCTATCCATGGCGACCATCGACGAGGATTTGGGCCAGCTCGAACGGGATATCCGCCAGCTCAAGATTGAGTACGACCAGTACTTCGGCGGTGGTCGGAAGCGCCCGCCCACGGAAATCGAGTGGCGCATTGAATTGACCATTAAAAGATATGGCGACCGCGGCGGCGACCTGAAGTACGGCCAGCGATTCCGCCTGAGCAACCTGACCCAGACATACTCGAAGTACAAAGACGTCTTTCGCAAGAAGACGCAGCAAAAGGAAGAGGGAAAAGTCCAAAGGCACTTCGGTGCGGCCGCGAAAGCGATCGAAGCCGAACGCGCACGCAATGCGGCTCAGCAGCATGTGGAGGCTCCTGCAGCGGCTGCACCAGCCGCATTCCGCGTAACCTGTTCCGAACCCGAACGTGAAGGCGAGAAGGTCGACCAGCTCTACCAAGCGTTCTTGCAAGCCAAGCAACAGGCGGGAGAGCAGACCGGCAAGCTTTCGCGCTCGAGCTTTAACGAGTTCGTTCTTAAAAAGACGAAAGACTTGCGAAAGCAGAAGAATTGCCGCGACGTGGAGTATGTCGTCGAAGTGGTCGACGGCCAAGTGAAACTCAAAGCCCTCGTCAAAACTTGAGAATGCCGGGAATTCATAATTCCGCCTCCACGGTAGCAATACAACTGCTTCGAACCCGCGCTTCGTGCGCCGCGCTTCCAGGTTGTGCAAAGACACAAACAGGAAAACTTGGAACATAAACCCGGGCTTGGCCCGGTTTGCACGAGCCACCAGTGACGAGTCGCCAGTCACTTCGCATCTTTACGAGCTTAACTTCGAATTCACTCTTAATCCCTCAATCCTATACATTCACCGTTTCCGCTTTCCGAATTTCCGCCGCACGCATACACTATTGTGCTTTTCTTTTTCGGGAGGAACACATGGCGGTGGAACGCGCGCTCATCAGCGTGTTTGATAAAACGGGAATTGTGGAGTTTGCGGAACGGCTCGCCGCGCTGCGCATCGAGATTCTTTCGACCGGCGGCACAGCGAAACTGCTGCGCGAAGCCGGCGTGGCCGTCCGCGACGTTGCCGACTTTACGGGATGGCCCGAGATGCTCGGAGGCCGCGTGAAAACGCTGCATCCAAAAGTACATGGAGGACTGCTGTACCGCCGTAAGCTTGCCGAGGATCAAAAGCAGGCCGCGGAGCACGGCATCGCGCCGATCGACCTGGTCGTCGTGAATCTGTATCCGTTTGAAGCGACCGCGGCGAAGCAAGGTTTGGCGGCGGAAGAGCTGATCGAGAATATCGACATCGGCGGACCCACGATGTTGCGCTCCGCGGCAAAAAACTTCGAAAGCGTCACGGTCGTGACGGAGCCGGGCGATTACAGCCGCGTGGCGCAAGAGCTTGAAGCGGCCCGCGACACCTCGCTGGCGACGCGGCTCGAGCTCGCGCGCAAGGTGTTTGCGACGACCTCTCGATATGACGGCCTCATCACCACGGAGCTGGAGCGCCTTTCACTCGCGGCGGACCATTTGAATTTGGGCGAAAAGCCGTTGCTCCCCGAACGCGTGCACTTCGCGTTGCAAAAGAAAAATTCGCTGCGCTATGGAGAAAACCCTCACCAGGCCGCGGCGCTGTACGTCCCGGCGGGGAGCGCGCCGACGGGGCTCGCAGCGGCCAAACAGCTTCAGGGCAAGGAACTGTCTTACAACAATTATGTGGACCTGGAAGCGGCGCGAAGCCTGGCCGCCGAATTCACCCAGCCAGCGGCGATCATCGTCAAACACAATAATCCCTGCGGGACGGCCGAGTGCGAAACTCTATTGGACGCATACTTGCAAGCCCTCGCGTGCGACCCGGTTTCCGCGTTTGGAAGTGTGATGGCGTTCAACCGCGTGGTCGATGCCGCAACGGCCGAAGAGGTAGCGAAGCTCTTCGCCGAATGCATCGCGGCTCCGGGCTTTGACGAAAAAGCGAAAGCGATTTTTGCGGCGAAAAAGAATTTGCGTTTGCTGGAGCTGCCGCCCGGCGGCCTCGATTTCGAGCGCGAATCGCAGCTCAAACGCATTTTAGGTGGAATGCTGGTGCAGCAGCCGGACCTGGGCGTGATTAAAGAGAACGAGCTACGGACCGTTACAAAGCGCGTGCCAACGCACGCGGAGATGCAAACCATGCTCTTTGCCTGGAAAGTCTGCAAGCATGTGAAATCCAACGCCATCGTTTTTGCCAAGGATGGAGCGACGCTCGGCGTCGGCGCGGGCCAAATGAGCCGCGTGGATTCCGTCAAACTCGCGGTGATGAAGGCGCAGGCTTCGCTCGCCGGAAGCGTCGTCGCTTCGGATGCGTTTTTCCCGTTTCCGGACGGAGTCGAGGAAGCCGCAAAAGCCGGCGCGGCCGCAGTGATCCAACCCGGAGGGTCGGTCCGCGATAACGAAGTGATTGCCTCCGCTGACCGCCTCGGAATGGCCATGGTGTTCACCGGCATTCGGCATTTCCTGCACTAATCGGAGGTTGCTCGGCTCTGCTCGGTGATAGATCACTTCGAGGACGTCCAGCTTCTATTTGCGGTCGAGGTGGAGCCATCGCTATCTACACTTCGTTATCAACGCTTTTGAAATTTCCCGCATCTTAAGGATGGGCGCGTTTGGGCCTTGGAAACGGCTTCATTTCACTTTTGACCGCGTTCCAGCTGCATGGGATACTTTTTGTTTCCGAGGCATCTATGAACCTACAAAGAATTAGCTTTGCCGCACTCCTCCCTGGCCTTTTGGGCGCCGCCGCCGCGGTCAGCGCCCAGACTTCTCCAGACCTGCAAGTCCAGAAAGATGCTCCGGCTCAATCCAAGGCCGTCGCAACCACACCGGAAATACAAGCGGCGCCATCTCCGCGCGCCGACGCCTACTACAATTTCGCGCTGGGGCATCTCTTCGAGCAGCAGTACGAGGCGACCAACCAGCCGGAGCTTGCCACGCAGGCCATCGCTGCCTATAAAAAAGCCTACGCTCTCGATCCGAACTCACCCGTCATCGGCGAACGCCTCGCCGAGATGTACTGGGAATCGCAACGTGTCCACGAGGCCATCACGGAAGCCCAGGAACTTCTGAAGCGGAACCCGAACGATTTGCCGACTCGGCGGCTTCTTGGACGCATCTACTTGCGCACCCTGGGCGATCTGACCTCCAGCGCCCAGTCCGATATGGCGGAACGCGCCATCGAGCAGTACCGCGAAGTCTACCGGCTGGATCCCACGGATTCCGAATCCGCGCTCTGGCTGGCGCGCCTGTACCGCCTGCGCAATGAGCACGACAAGGCCGAAGAAGTCCTGCGAAGCCTCCTGAAAGAAGATCCTGATAACGAAGCCGCCGTTGAACAGCTCACGCAACTTCTCCTAGATGAAGGCAAGTCCGAGGACGCCGTTTCGCTGCTTGAAGGAATCACCAACCGCACGCCTTCTCCAACGTTGCTCGATTTGCTCGGCGATGCGTATACGCAAACCCACGACTTAGCGAAAGCTGAGGCCGCCTATCGCAATGCCGCGGAACAGGACCCCTCCGAATCGAGCCACTTGCGCGGTTTGGGCCAAACGCTGCTCGCCGAAGAAAAATACTCGGATGCGCTCAAAGCGTATCGGAAGCTCGCGGACTTGATGCCCGACGATGCCGACGTGTATTTGCGGCTCGGACAGATATACCGCGAGCTGAATCAACTGGATCTTGCGGAACAAAGTCTTACGAAAGCACGCCAATATGAGCCGGGAAGCCCAGAGGTGATGTACAACGAGGCGATGTTGTACGAAGCCCAAGGGCGCTACGCCGATGCGATTCGCGTGCTGTCGGACGCAGTAACCGGTCTAAAGTCAGGATCGACGGTGCTGCCGTCGCGCCGCCGTTCGCTGGCGATTCTGTACCAGCAACTGGGGCAGCTCTACCGAGACACCCAAAATTTTACGGCCGCGATTAATACCTACAAAGAGCTGGGTAACCTCGGTGATGAAGAAGATCGCCGCGCACGCATGCTGATCATGGACACTTACCGAGCGGAGAAGAATTTGCCTAAGGCGCTCGAGGCGGCTAAGGAAGCAGTCGCAAAATATCCCAGTGACCCGGCGGTTGTTACCTCTAATGCTCTACTTCTGGGTGAAAACGGCCAAACCGACGAAGCCGTTAAAATCCTTCGTTCGCAACTTGCGAAGACCCCCGCGGATCGCGACATTTATTTGAATATTGCCCAGGTCTACGAGCGCGGCCGCCGCTACAAAGACGCCGAGCAGGCGGCGCTGACTGCCGAGGCCATCCCCGGCGTGCCTCGCGATAACGAGACGGTGTGGTTTATGCTGGGCGCGATCTACGAACGGCAGAAGTTTTACGACCGCGCCGAAGCCGAGTTCAAGAAAGCTCTGGCCGTCAATCCGCGTGACGCGGCCGTCCTCAACTACTACGGTTATATGCTGGGCGATCTGGGCATACGGCTGGAGGAAGCGCAGTCGCTCGTTCAGCGCGCTCTGAAAGAGGAGCCCAACAGCGGCGCTTATCTCGATAGCCTTGGCTGGATTTATTTCCGCGAAAACAAACTTGCGGACGCCGAAGCCACGTTGCGCAAAGCCGTCCAATTTGAAGCCCACGACGCGACCATTCGCTCGCACCTCGGCGACGTATACGCCAAATCTGGCCGGATGGATCTCGCAGCGACACAGTGGGAGAAGTCGCTGGAAGAATGGCGCCATTCGTTGCCAGAGGACGTCGAAAACGACAAAGTGGCCGAAGTGGAAAAGAAGCTTTCCCAGGTGAAGCACCGCGTGGCGCAGAAATCCTCCCCGCAAGACGTGAAACCGCAATAAACCGAATGCGCGATGTTCGCATCCCCGCGTTCGCCAAAGTCAATTTGCGCCTGGAAATCCTTGGGAAACGCCCGGACCGATACCACGAACTGCGTACGGTTTTCCAGAGCGTTTCGTTGCACGACGAATTGCGCTTGTCGGCTTCCAAACGCCAGGGAATCTCGTTGTCGATTCAAGGCAATGCCGCTCTTTCCCAGGAGCCCTTCAAGAAAAATCTCGTCTACCGCGCTGTCGATGCCCTTCGCCACGAACTCAAGATTCGCTCCGGCGTCAAGATCGAGCTCAGGAAAACCATCCCGGCGGGCCGCGGCTTGGGAGGAGGTTCGAGCGACGCCGCCGCCGCTCTCCTCGGCTATCTGCGCTTGACGGGCCGCAAACTGCCCCTCCCTCGGCTGCTCGAAATTGCCTCCTCTCTCGGCGCTGACGTCCCCTTTTTTCTGTTTGGAGGCCGCGCTCTCGGCGTCACCCGCGGCGACGAGATCTACCCTCTTCCGGATATTCCAAAACTTTCTGTGCTCATCGTTTCGCCGCGCGACATTCACGTTCCCACTCCCGACGCTTACCGCTGGTTGAAGGCTTCCCCGCTGACATTGACAAACTGCGCCGCAAACCCTAAACTTTGGAGGTTCTGTGCTCTGTGCTGGAGCGCGCAGGAAGGCGGCCTTTCGAACGATTTCGAGCGGCCCGTTTTCCGGCGACATCCCCGTCTTGCTCAAATCAAGCGGGTCTTGCTTCGAAGAGGAGCTGCAGAAGCCTCGCTGGCGGGTAGCGGTTCGGCGGTGTTTGGAGTTTTCCCGAGCCCAGCGATGGCGCGCCGAGCCGCTGTTGGGTTTCCGGACGATCAGACCTTTGTTTGCGAGACAATCTCGCACGATAGGTACGTTCGTAAAATGCAGGGCACTCGTTGAAGTAGATAGGTGTCCCCGTATTGCCTCGGTTCATCCGCAGCGTCTCTATAGAAGCACATAGCTACAAATGCCAGGTGAATTCGGACGAAGAAGTGTGCGGGCCCAAAACCTGAGCTGACGGAGCGCGAGTGTCGTGAACGACGACCGGTTTAAAATATTCTCGGGGACCGCGAATCTGCCGCTGGCGGAGAGCATCTGCCAGCATTTGGAAGTGCCGCTGGGCAAAGCTAGTCTCGGCCGCTTCAGCGATGGCGAGATCTATTTTCAGATTCTCGAAAATGTGCGCGGCGCGGACGTCTTTGTCGTTCAGCCTTGCTGCTATCCCGTCGATAACCACTTGTTCGAGCTGCTCTTGATGATTGACGCATTCAAGCGCGCTTCCGCCTGGCGCATCACGGCGGTGTTGCCGTACTACTGCTACGCCAGGCAGGACCGCAAAGACAAGCCCCGCGTTCCAATATCGGCAAAGCTCGTCGCGGACCTGCTCGAAACCGCCGGCGCCAGCCGGGCTTTGACCTTGGACCTGCACGCCCCGCAGATTCAGGGCTACTTTGACGTTCCGGTCGATCACTTGTACGGCTCTCCCGTCCTTGTCGACCACTTCCGGCAGTTAGACCTGCCGAACCTGACGGTCGTTTCGCCTGACGCAGGCGGCGTGGAGCGCGCCCGGTTCTTCGCAAAGAAACTCGATGCGCCCCTGGCGATCGTGGATAAACGGCGCGTCGATGTGGACGTCAGCGAAGTGATGAACCTGATCGGCGACGTCCGCGGCCGCAGCACCCTGATCGTGGATGACATCATCGACACGGCGGGGACGCTCGTGAAAACCGCCGAGGCGCTCATGCGCGAGGGCGCAACGCAGGTTTTTGCGGCTTGCACGCATGCCGTGCTCTCCGGCCCGGCCATTGAGCGCATCAAGAACTCCCGCATCACCGAAGTGGTCGCCACGGACTCCGTCCCACTTGGTGAAGCCGCCAAGGGTATGGGCAAGATCAAGATCTTGAGTGTCGCCAATCTGCTGGCGCGCGGTATCCGCTCGATCCACGAGGAGACTTCGATCAGCGAGCTGTTTATTTAGATTTTAGTAGGACAGACTTCAGTCTGTCGCCTTATTGCAGTGAGCAGGGAATCTGAAGCTGGACAGCAGTAGCCAAATCAGACTTCAACTGCCACAAGATTTCAGGGAAGGATTGAAAGTATGGCTCAGACTCAAATCGTAGTAGAAGGAGCGCCCCGCTCACATCGGGGCAAAAACGAAGCTCGCCGCCTGCGTCAGTCCGGCCAGGTTCCCGCCGTCTTGTACGGCGGCAAAGGCGATTCCATCGCTCTCGCATTGAACACCAAGCAGATTGGAGCGATTCTCCGCTCCGCCAGCGGCCACAATACGCTCTTCCAGGTGGACCTCGCAGGCAAACACGAGCCCGCCATCTTGAAAGATTGGCAAGTGGATCCCGTGAGCGGGAACCTGCTGCATGTTGACCTCCTCCGCGTGGCCATGGACGTTCGCATGCGCGTGAAAGTCCCTGTGCATACGTTCGGTGAGCCCGCCGGCGTCAAACAGCAAGGCGGCGTCTTCGAAGTCGTCACCCGCGAAGTGGAAATCGAATGCTTGCCCGCCGAAATTCCAACCGAATTTAAGTTGGACGTCAGCGGCTTGATGCTCGGCAATCAGCTCCGCGCCAAAGAGTTGGCGTTGGACACCGCGAAGATGAAGCTCATTACCGATCCGGAACGCGTCCTGGCCCATGTCGTCGCTCTCAAGGTTGAAGAAGAGAAACCGGTCGAAGCCGTTGCCGCGGAAGCTGCCGCGCCCGCCGAGCCCGAAGTCATCAAGAAGGGCAAGAAAGAAGTCGAGGGCGAAGAAGGCGCCGAAGCCGAAGCCAAACCGGAAAAAGCCGAAAAGGGCGAGAAGAAAAAGTAGTGTGGCCAGTGGCGAAGCGCGGCGGCTGGCGGCAAGCCAGCCGTTGGACGGAGGCCTATGCGGCTTATCGTCGGTCTTGGTAATCCTGATCCGGAGTACCAGTGGACGCCGCATAACCTCGGATTTATGGCCGTCGACGAGCTGGCGAACCGCGGTTCGATTCGCGTCGAACGACCGGAAGGCAAGGCCCTCGTGGGCCGCGGAAAGCTCGCCGGTGAAGACGTAGTTCTGGCGAAGCCCCAGACGTACATGAATCTCAGCGGTATCTCGGTTCGAGAGTTGCTGCAAAAGTACGAGCTAGGCCCCGCGGATTTGTTGGTGATGTGGGATGAAGTGCAGTTGCCTTTCGGTACGATTCGCATCGACCGTAAAGGCAGCGGCGGAAGTCACAACGGCGCGAATTCGGTGATCAACGCCGTGGGGACTCAAGACTTCCCGCGGCTTCGATTGGGTTGCGGGCCAGATCATCCGCTCAGCAGCCGCAAGGAATTTGTCCTGCGGCCGATGAAAAGGACCGAGCTCGAAGTCGCCGCGGATATGGTTGGCGAAGCTGGCGACGCCGTCGAGATGCTTCTCGCGCAGGGCATCGACGCGGCCATGAACAAGTTCAACCGGCGCAAGCCGCCGGAAGCGGAAGAGCCGGAAGAAGAATGAACAGTTTTCCGGGTTTGCACCCGGAACAGATTTTGTAGTCCCGCCGATACCATCGGCGCAAACAGGAAAGAGGTCATCATGGAAGAACGTTTGTACGATCTGATCTTCATCGCCCGGCCGGCCACGCCGGAAGACGAAATCAAAAAGGTTCTCGCGGGCATCGAACACACCTGTGCGGAAAAAGGCGGCAAGATCGAGAAGACCGAGCACTGGGGCACGCGCAAGCTGGCCTATCGCGTCGCCAAGCACCGCGAGGGCATCTACGTCTACCAGCAGATTCGCACCAATCACCCCGATCTGATTGCCGAGCTCGAGCGCCGCCTGCGCGTTCAGGACGTGGTCATCAAGTATTTGACCGTGCGCCTCGACGAGGATTTGAAACGCCAGAAGAAGCTCGGGGGAAAGCGCGAACAGCGCGCGGCTCGGCGTCCGCGCCGCAGTGCGCCCGCTTCGGTTCCCGCTTCGACTCCTCCTCCGGCTCCCGAGCAACCCGCGGCCGGTTGATTTTCGTCTTTCGAGTTTCGAGTTTTGATTTTCCGCTTTTAGAGAGAAAGGCAGGATGGTATGGCAGAGGAACCGAAACAAGCACAGTCTCACAGTGGACCCCCGCGCCGCGAAGGCGGCTCGGGCGGTCATGGCGGGCCCGGCGGCGGTCATGGTGGTCCGCGCCGCGAAGGCGGACCCGGCGGTGGTGGCCCCGGCGGTCCCGGCGGCCGTCCTCGCGGCAAGCGCCAGTATTTCCGCAAGAAGAAAGTTTGCAAGTTCTGCGTCGAGAAGATGGATTTCGTCGACTACAAACGCGCGGACATCCTCTCGCAGTTCGTCCAGGAACGCGGCAAGATTCTGCCCCGGCGCATGACCGGAGTTTGCTCGCGCCACCAGCGCTGGCTCGGCGTGGCCATCAAACGTGCGCGCAACATCGCCCTGCTGCCCTTCGCAGGCAGCGCCGCGGGCACGCAAGCCCCGCGCCAGGTTGTTCCGCAGGCGGCTCATGCAGCGCCCGCTACACCTGCTGCTGCGCCAGCAGCTACACCGGCCCCCGCGGCCGAAGCCCCGAAGGCCTAAAGC
Source organism: uncultured Acidobacteriota bacterium (assembly GCA_963753745.1). Taxonomy (GTDB): domain Bacteria; phylum Acidobacteriota; class Terriglobia; order Acidiferrales; family UBA7541; genus Acidiferrum. Next base: position 78,610 of record CAVWDX010000005.1, on the reverse strand, counting down.
CTCCCCGGTTCAAAAAAACAGGAGCCTAGAGAGACCACATGCAAATCATTCTTCAGGAAGACATCGATAAGCTGGGCCATCGCGGCGACATCGTCACCGTCAAGTCCGGCTATGCCCGCAATTTCCTTTTGCCGCGCAAGCTCGCCATCGAGGCCAGCGTCGGCAACATGAAAGCGCTCGAACGCATCCGCACTTCGCTTGCGAAAAAGACCGCCAACGAACTGGACGCCGCGCAGAAACAAGCCGCCCTGCTCAACGGCGTCTCGCTCAGCTTCACCCGCAAGACCGGCGAAAACGACCAGATGTTTGGCTCCGTCACCACTGCCGATATTTCCGAAGCCCTCGCCGCGCAAAACTTCAAAGTCGACAAGCGCCAGGTCCAAATCGCGGACCCCATCAAAGCCCTCGGCGAATATCCCGTCACCATCAAAGTCTTCCGCGACATCACCGCCCAAGTCGTCGTCCACGTCGCCAAGGAAGAATAATTCCAAGCCTGTCGCTGGCGAGAATTTCCTGTAGGGGCACGATACATCGTGCCCCTCTTTCTTTGCCCGCTCATTCTCGGCCAGCATGGTGCCTCTCTTTCTTTTTCCGCTCGTTTGTCGGCCCAAAAAAGTTTTGCACCGATTTCCGAAACCATGCACAGCCCTTCAGTTGACGCGTCTCTCTCTTCCGCGCACAATGCCGCATCAGCCTGAATGGAATTAAATTTGATTTGAATCGCGAAGCATTCGATTGTGCATCGGAAAACTCCGCTCTTGCCCTCGCGCGGAGAACATGATACAAAGCGAAGAAAAGGCGAACGCTAAAGAACGCTTATGCCCGTTGACACCACTCTCGAAAAGCCCCTCCCCAATAACCTCGACGCCGAACGCTCCGTCCTCGGCGCCATTCTCCTCGACAACAACGCCCTCAACGCCGCCATCGAAAATCTCCGCCCCGAAGACTTCTTTCTCGACCAGCACCGCCGCGTCTTCACCCAGATGATTTCGCTCGGCGAAGCTCAGCAGGCCATCGACCTCATCACCCTGACCGAAGAGTTGCATCGCCGTGGAGATTTGGAAGCCGCCGGTGGCGCGCCGTACCTCGCCTCTCTCGCCGATGGCATGCCCAAAGTCTCCAACATCGAGCACTACGCCCGCATCGTCAAAGAAAAAGCGCTGCTCCGCAATCTCATTCACGCCACGCACAACATTCAGGAGCGCGCCTTCGAGGGCGAGGACGGCGCCGACACCATCCTCGACAATGCCGAGTCCTCCATTTTTTCCCTCGCGGAAGACCGCATTAAAGCCGGCCTGATTTCCGTCAAGGACATCGTCCGCGACAATTTCGAGCGCCTCGAAAAAATCTTCAAGGAAGGCAAGAGCATCACTGGCGTTCCCACCGGCTACGTCGAGCTCGATAAGCTCACTTCCGGCCTGCAATCGTCGGAACTTCTCATCCTTGCCGCGCGTCCCTCGCAAGGAAAAACGGCCCTAGCCTTGAACCTCGCCGAAAACATCGGCATCCGCTCCGGCCAGCCCGTCGCCATCTTCAGCTTGGAAATGTCCAAGGAATCGCTGCTTCAGCGCCTCGTCGCTTCCGTCGCGCAGATTGACGCCCACAAATTCCGCACCGGCCATCTCAGCCGCGAAGACTGGCGTCGCATGACCGAAGCCCTCGGCACCATCTCTTCCGCGCCGCTCTGGATCGACGACGCCGGCTCCATCAGCGTCCTCGAAATCGGCGCAAAGGCCCGCCGCCTCAAGCGCGACAAAGGCCTCTCGCTCCTGATCGTCGATTACCTCCAGCTCATCACCGCGCGCGGCCGCTTCAGCAACCGCAACGAAGAAGTTTCCAGCATTTCCCGCAGCTTGAAGGGCCTCGCCAAGGAGCTGAAAATCCCCGTCCTGGTTCTCAGCCAGCTCACGCGCGCTCCCGAACGCGAAGATCGCGGCCCGCAGCTCTCCGACCTTCGCGAATCCGGCGCCATCGAGCAGGACGCCGACGTCGTCATGTTCATCTACCGCCCGCACTTCTTCAAAAAAGACGCCGAGCCCGACGAGCGCGAGCAAACCGAACTCATCATCGCCAAGCAGCGCAACGGCCCCACCGACAAAGTCCGCTTCGTCTTCCGCAGCCGCCTCACCCGCTTCGAAGAAGCCGCCCCCGACGCCTTCTCCCAATTCGCCCCCGACGATTTGTAGGAATTGTCCGTAATTCTGCGCGTATCGCTGCTCATAACGCACGGTGACCTTGGTCACAGACTCAACACCAGCCCTTCCAGGAACATCGTTCCGGCGTGGACCGAATGTAATCCAAAGCAGGTCTGAGCAAAGAAACCAAATTGCCCCGCACCGGGGCCGGCAACACTTAACTAGAACTCACTGTTCCACGCAAGAAAAGGAGCGCATCATGGGCGACCTAAGTTTGATCGTATTGACTACGAATTCTAAAGACGGGGCGGCACAAGCTCTCAATGTGGCCAAGGGACTTGACCGCGATGGTTGGATTGAGCTGATGGACTACGCTCTCGTCAGGAAAGATGAGAAAGGCCACGTCACGGCTCGAGACATGGGGGAGGAGTTTTCCGAGAAGGTGGCCGCAGTAACTGCCGGCGTTGGCGGCGGCTTCCTCGGCGCAGTCGCTGGTGGCCCAGTAGGAGCTGCCGCTGGAGTCGCCGCGGGCGATTTGGCGGGAGCTGGGTCCATGCGGCTCATGGAGAAGCTAGTCCAAAACACTTCCTTCAAGGATTTCCCCGCAGACCTCGGAGTCGACAGCTCCGTGCTTGCTGTGGTTGTTGAGGAGCGGTACGCCGAGCGGCTCGACGAAGAACTCCAAAAGCTGGGACGGATTGCTCGCAGGGAGCTGAAACAGGCTGAGCGCGAAGCTGAGTTCGACGCCTATCTGCAGCGTTCGAAAGATAAGCTCAGTTCCATGCAGAAAGACATCCAAGCGCAGTTGGCGAAGGCTCAGGCTGCCACAGGCGCCGAAAAAGCGAAGATTGAAGCGGATTTGGCCGCGAAGCGGGCTGAACTGGAAGCCAAACGCGAAAATGTCGAAGATCACATTAAGGCCATGAACTCCGGTCTGCGGTCCGAAATTCGCGAAATGAATTTTCGATTGCAATTGGCCGGACTTTCTGCGAGAGAGGGAATCGCCACGGGCATCGACCATCTTCACCGCCGGCTCAATCACTACAATGACGAATTGGAGAATCTCATCCAAGACCAAATCGAAATGTTGAAGAAAGAAACTTCCGAGCTTAAGACGAAGGCCGCCGCGGCGGCCGGAGAGACAAAGATCGCCATCGAGAACCATCTTTTGGCCGTCGAGCTGCGCCTTCGTCGGGAGCACGCCAAGCTGAAGGCTAGTTTTGAAGAGCGCCTGCTGCAAATGAAACAGTGGTTCGACGATCTGCGAGTTCGATCCTCGTTGGCGCATGCCGAACTGCGAGACAAACTCCAAGCAAGCGTGAAGGCGGCGCAACACAACTTGGCCGAACTCAAAGCTCGCGTGCGCATGCGAAACCGCGAGGACGAACGATCCTGGAAAGACATCCGCGAGGGTTTCAACAAGGCTTGGAAAGACCTCGAGGAAGCGTTTGACAAGGCGAATCGCGAGCGCGTTTAGGAGCACGGGTCCAAATATTCTGGCCAAACGAGAGAGAAGGAGAGTTTTATGGGCGATACTTCAGCGGCAACATTTGTAAAAAAGACGGTGGGATGGTCCATTGGACTTAGCGTACTCATGATTTTGGCGGGGATTCTGGCGATAGCTTCACCGCTAGCCGCTGGCATTGCCGTCAACCTGGTGGTTGCGTGGCTGCTCGTTTTCAGCGGATGCACCCACCTCGTCTTTGCCTGGCACACGCGGAGCGCCGGGGGCCTTCTCTGGGAGTTGTTGGTCGGGATTCTCTACATTGTCATCGGGGTCTATCTGCTTATGCATCCGTTGGCGGGCTTGGCGTCCCTGACGATTGCGCTGGCGATCTACCTGTCCATGGAGGCGATCTTGGAGTTCATCTTGAGCTTCATGCTCCGCCCGCTGCCGGGAACCGGATGGTTGTTTTTCGACGGGATCGTCAGCTTAATTCTGGCGGTGATGATTTGGAGGACGTGGCCAACAAGCGCTCCGTGGATTATCGGCACACTGGTTGGGTTCAGCATGCTGTTTAGCGGCACTGCTCGCTTGATGCTTTCCTTGGCCGCGCGTAGCGTTACGACTAAGCTGGCTTAGCCGTCAAAGGACGCCCGTGCGGAAGGATCCAGCGGCCACCGGAGGGGATCCGTGTCCGCACGGTTTGTACCGCTCCGAATGGAAACATCGAAATGAAACTCCGAAACTTAGGTAAGCTCCCCGCTGTACCTGATGTATATACCTTGGGACGGAGGATAACAGCGTGGGAGCTATGATCCCGTTAACCGACGCGTCTCGGCGCCCGGTGCATTTTCCCATCGTTACGATTTGCATCATCCTGACGAACTTGTTCGTTTTCATCCTCGAACTCACCGGCGGTGACGCCTTCGTGCTCAAGTGGTCAGCGATACCTGTGAACATCACTGCCGGCCATCACTGGATCACCATACTCACGGCCATGTTCATGCACGCCAGTTGGTCCCATATCATCGGCAACATGGTTTTTTTGTGGGCCTTTGGCCCCCAGATCGAAGATGCGATGAACCCCGGGCGGTATCTAGCGTTCTATGTTGTCGGCGGCCTGGTAGCTATGCTCGCCCAGATCGCAGTGATGCCGAGCTCCAACGTTCCGAATCTGGGGGCGAGCGGCGCAATCGCGGCTGTCATGGGCGCATTTCTGGTGACCTACCCACGCGATAAGATTCGCGTGCTCCTAATCATCGTCGTGTTCGTGCGTATCACCTTCATCCCCGCCGCACTTCTCATTGGTTTCTGGTTCCTTACCCAACTCTTTAACGTGGGGTCGGTGACGGCCGCGCAAACGGGCGGAGTTGCTTACCTAGCGCACGTAGGCGGATTCCTCTTCGGAGCTGTCACTGCGCGCCTCTTTGAAGATCCGCAGCGCCTCGCCGCCTAGGGCGCTTGTCCATGCCGGATGCCGCACTCCTGCGTTTTTTGCAAGGGGGCGGGTTTTGACCTTTCCTCCTTGAGAACCCGCCTAAACTATCGCGACTACCGGTGGCTCAAGCTCCACACATAAGCCGCCACCGCCTTCACCTGCTCATCCGTCAACTGCGCCCCACCCTTCGCCGGCATCGGGCTCCGGTATTCTTTCGGCTGCGCCACTCCGTCGGTAATCGTCTTCGTAATCCCCGCAAAACTCCCATCGCTCCACAACCATTTCTTCCCATCGAGCGGCGGTCCAAGTGTCGAGCCTTGCCCGCTCATTCCGTGGCAACCGGTGCATGCCGCTCCGCCCACCTTCCCGCGGTAAATCCGCTGGCCCTGCGCAACCATCTCCCGCGTCGCGCCTTCAGGCACAGCAACCTTCGCGTTTGCCGCCGCGCCCGCATTCGGATGCGTACCTTCCGGCGGCTTGGCTTCCGCGCTCGCGACCGGACCCGGCGCAGCCGTCGCGCTCTCACACGCCGTTACCGACTTCTCATCGAAGGGCCCGCCGCGATACACAATCCGGTAAATCGTCCCCTTCACGTCATCCGCAACGTAGAGCGCCCCGTCCGGTCCCACCGCCAACCCGCTAGGACGATGCGCCGCTCCGCCGGGCGTCTCGACCGCTCCCGCAAAACCGCTTGCAAACACTTCGCAACGCCCCGCCGCATGTTCCCCGTTCATCGGCTGAAACACCACGTTGTACCCCTGCTGCGGATACGGCGCCCGATCCCACGATCCGTGAAACGCGATGAACAATCCCTTCCTGTACCGCGCCGGAAATTCCTTCTTGTCGTAATGTGCCATATCGTTCGGCGCCCAATGCGCGGGAAACGCCGCCACGGGTTCGCCCTTCTCCGCGCACACGCCGATTTTCTTCCCGTCCCCGCCATACTCCGGCGCGAGCACCAGCTTGCGCACGAACGAGTCGTAGTAGCACTCCGGCCAACCGTAATCCCCGCCCTGCTTAAGCAGCACCACTTCCTCCGCCGGCAGCGTTGCCTCCTCTTCCGGCTTATAGAACTCCGGCCAGTTCGCATGCAATTGATCCCGCCCATGTTGCGTCACAAACAGCCGGCCCTCATCGTCGAGCGCATACCCTTCTCCATTGCGAATTCCCGTGGCGTACCGTTCCGCCGGAGAAAATTTTTGATCCGTCTTGTTGGCGTCGAAGCGCCACGTCCCCCCGCGCGTTTCCAGCTCCGTGCACGGATTGATTCCCGGCGAATTCAGCGTCCGGTTTTTCACTTGGCAGGAATTCGTCGCGCTTCCTATGTCCACGTACATTTCTCCATTCTTACCAATAAGGAAAGGATGCATCGGATGATCGCCGCCGAGCGGCAATCCCGAAACTATCGTCTCCGCCGCGCCGCTCGGCACAATCGATCCGCTCTTCAACGCATACCGCACGATTCGATCGTTGCTCTCCGCATAAATAAAATCTTTGTATAAACCGATGCCCGTCCCGCCATGCCCGCCGCTCGCCGCCGTTTCCCCAAAACGCTCGTTCACATTCGCCTTTCCTGCTCCGGTCTTATCCTGCAGCGCCACCAGGAATCCGCCCGCATGCGGCGTATCGTTGCCGTAATACCGCCCCGACCAGGTGTTCACATATAGCACCCCGTTCGCCGCCGCGACCAAATGCCGCGCGTGCCCGATTCCATCCGCAAACACCGTCGCGCAAAATCCCGCCGGCAGCTTCAGCCCGCTGTCATCGTTCGCACACACCTCGCTCGCCGCCCCTATCGCGGCCCTGGGCTGACTCCGCACCGGCACGAGCGACCCAAAAACACACGCCGCCCCAATCACACCCAGCAAAGCTAGAATCGTTTTATTCCTGCGGAACCATCCCATCGGACTCCTCCAAAGCTCGCATATCAGCAATGTCTCTGCCGACGCTCATTAGATATTTCGCTGTTGAATTCCGACCATTTGTTTTTGCTTTTCACTCTAGAAACAGTGCGCCAGATCGGCAGCGGCTCACGCGGGCGTCTTCGCCGGCCACGCAGTCTGCCCGCCGCGATGATAAGCCAAATTCGCAATGTGTCCCGCCCGCGCCGCTGAAACTCCCGTCTCCACCGGAGCATTCGGCTCCTGCCGCGTCTTGATGCACTCAAAAAAATTCTGCATGTGCGAAATCGTTCCGTCCTGAAAACTCTCCGCCCTCATGACCGGATTCATTCTTTCCGATACGCCTTCATGATAAACGCCAAACCCGCCCCGGTTGAGCTTGAGCGTCGCCTCCGTCCCGCGAAACTCCAGCCCGCCGTCGTCGATCGACGATCCCATCATTCCTTCGTACACCACATCGAATCCCGGATAGCGCAAAGCTGCCTGAATCGTGTCTGGACAATCCCACTGCTCGAAAAGATATTTATCGCCAAGCATCTGCGCTTCTTTGGGCTGGTCGGCCTTCATCGCCCATTGCACGACGTCAATCCAATGCGTGAACAAATCCGTCATCGCCCCGCCGCCAAAATTCCAAAACCACCGCCAGCGATAAAACTTTTCTTCGCTGAACGGCTGCTCCGGCGCGCCGCCGAGCCACTGCTTCCAATCCAGCGCCTGCGTATCGATAGCCTTGCGGCCCCTGTCTCCCAAATAGTTCTGCCACCAATACGTCCTCACCTGCGGGACGCGCCCGAGGCTCCCTCCCTGAATCAGGTCCACCGCGTCGCGAAAGTGGCTCCAACTCCGCTGCTGCATCCCGCATTGCAAAATTTGTTTTCCGGAGCGCACCGCCCGCGTCAATATTGCGCCCTCCTCGATCGTGTGCGTGACCGGCTTCTCCAGATACACGTCCTTGCCCGCCGCCAGTGCGTCGACCGCCATCCGTACATGCCAATGATCAGGAGCCGCGATCAACACCGCGTCAATCTGCTGTTCGAGCACTTCGCGATAATCCACGTGCGTCGTCACCGCGCCCCCAGGGAAGCGTTGCTTCACGGCGTCCCGCCGCGGCCCATACACGTCGCTCACCGCCACAAGTTGGTACCCTCCGACCTTGTCCGCACATTCGATCAGGTAATTCATGCGTCCGCCCGCGCCGATCACCCCGACGCGCAAGGTGTCGTTCGCCCCTAACACTCGTGTTGCTGCGAGCGCCGTGAGCCCGGTCGTCACGATAAAACTTCGCCGATTCAGTTGGCTTGCCATGGCCAGCATCTTAGCGATTGCCCTTCCCTTTCGCCACACCGTTTGATAAAATTCTCCTCGGACAAATTCCTGAATTTCCAAGAGCGGCATCTACCCTGCCGCTCTTTCTTTTTTCGCCAGATAGTTTTGTTAGACAGGCGTGCTCACAGCCTCGGCCCTCTCCGTGAACTCTGAGCTCTCCGCGATCTCTGTGTAAGAATTTCCACGCTTTGTCAGGCGGCTCTCCCGCGGAGTAGCCAGCTGGCCTCAAAATGGCCTGAGTTCTCTGGATTCTGAGAGGTCCTAAACCGTTTAGAATCAACATGTGCAAAAAACGCCCACAAACGTTGATTCTAAAGGATTTACAAAAGTACTAACTCTTTTAGATGCAACACTTACAAAAAATAGGGGAGCCAGTATTCCGCCTTCGCGCGCCGCCAAACAGGCCTTCCGCTTGCATCGTTAGTCGCTGTTGTCTTTCTCGCGGCAGGTGAGCGTTCCGTCGGTCCGCTAGCCACGAATGAATGGCGTACACTAATTCCTTTCCGGTGGACGAATGTCACGATCAGAGCAGAATCCCGCAAATCTAAAAAGCCGACCAGTCTGGGCCGAAGTTTCCCTTGGGGCACTAGCCGAAAATTTCCGCGTAATCCGCAAGTTCGTGAATCCGCCCGAAGAGAAGCGCAAAGCTCCGCGTAAAATCCTCAGTATCGTCAAAGGCAATGGCTATGGCCACGGCGGCCCGCAAGTCGCCAAAGCTCTCGAGAAAGCCGGCTCGGACTGGTTTGGCGTCACCTGCACGGAAGAAGGCATCGCCGTCCGCAAAGCCGGCGTCCGCAATCCAGTTCTCGTCTTAACAAGTTTCTGGCCGGGCGAGGAATCGCGCCTTCTCGAACACGATCTGACCGCGGTCATCCACCGCTGTGAGCAGCTCCAGCAACTTGATCGCGCCGCAACCCGCATCAATGCTAAACAAGGCGGTAAAAAAGCCCGCAAAAAAGTTTCCTTCCATCTGAAGATGGACACCGGCATGAACCGCTTGGGCATCGCACCCGGCGACGTCGAATGTTTCGCGCGGCAGCTCGCTAAGTGCAAGCATCTCGAATTAGGCGGCGTCTTCACGCACTTCGCCTCTTCCGAAGTGCTCACCAACACGCGCACCGGCGAGCAAACGCGTCAGCAAGAGGAACGCTTTTACGCCGCACTCGAACGCCTCCGCGCCCTCGGCGTTGATCCTGGCATCGTGCACCTAGCCAATAGCGCCGCCATTGCCACGCGTCCCGAAACCTGGGCCGACATGGTCCGTCCCGGCGCCATTCTCTATGGCTATCATCCCGGCTACGATCCCGCCGAGCAGCGCGCGGAAATCGAAGCACGTCTGCCGGTGAAGCCGGTGATGAGCCTGCGCACGCGCATCATCAATATCCGCAGCATTTCCGAAGGCGCCGGCGTCGGCTACAACGAAAAATTCATCGCCAAGCGTCCTTCGCGCATCGCGGTCCTTGCCGCCGGCTACGGCGATGGCATCCACCGTTCTCTCGGCAACAAAGGTAGCGTCCTGGTTCGTGGCTCGCTCGCGCCCATCGTTGGCATCATTTCCATGGACGTTACCATGATTGACATCACCGACGTACCAACAGCTCAAATCGGTGACGTAGTCACGATCCACGGCACGGACGGCCCTCACGTGCACCCCGCCAATGTCATCGCCCGCAGCATTGGCACCGTGACCTCCGATCTTCTTTGCGCCGTTAGCCAGCGTGTCCCGCGCCTCTATTTTAAATAAGTGATAACTCAAATTCTGTCTATTAATCTTTCAACCTAGTATTGACTCTCATCGACTGGCGGAGTATATACACCGCGGAACGCGAGTGTGCGTTCTTTCCCGCACCGCGCTAAGTTCCGCGCGCACAAGCGGGAATGCGGCACCGATTTTGCAGTGATCGCATTACTGTGAGGTCGTATGAGCCGAACCGTTTCTGAAGTTCAGCGGTATGCGAGTTCTGCGCTATTGCAAGCATCGGTTTCTGCAGCTAGAGAACCGAAAAAATCACTCGCTCTGCTCTCCGCGAAGAGCCTCCAATTTTGGCTCGTTCGCGTGTCCATCCTGGTTTGCGCGGCAGTGCTTTGCGACAAACTGGCTCCCTTTGGCCTGCGCGGGTTGTCGGCAGCGGGCGTAGGTTTCGCTTTGGCGTTGGTCATCTTGCTTGCCGAATTGCGCCTCCGCCAGGTGAGTCTCGGCGGGTTGTTAGGCGGTGCGCTCGGCATAGCCTGGGGATTATTTTCAGCACTGATCGTATCTCTCATTCTTTCCCGGACCAGTCAGCCGGATCCCGTCAAGTCTTTCCTGGAGTATGCCGCGCTGGGCACGTTCGCCTATTTAGGACTGGTTCTGGGTTCGGAAAAAGGCGGTGAGCTCAATGCCGCCTCTCTCCCAGCGGCCCCTGCTGGACAATCCCCTGCGAGGGAATCGATTAAACTCCTCGACACCAGCGTGCTGATCGATGGCCGCATCGCGGATGTTTGCGAAGCCCACTTTCTCGATGGCGTGCTGGCCGTGCCGCAGTTCGTCCTGCACGAATTGCAACTTGTCGCCGATTCTTCCGATTCCTTGAAGCGCCAGCGCGGCCGCCGCGGCCTCGAGGTCTTGCAGCGCATGCAGAAGATGCCCCAACTCGATGTGCGCATCCTCGAACAAGAATCGTTTCAGGCCAGCGACGTGGATCACAAGCTGGTGGAACTTGCGCGGCGCCTGGACGCGAAGATTGTCACCAACGATTTCAATCTGAACAAAGTCGCCACCGTGCAAGGCCTTGCCGTGCTGAATGTCAATCAACTCGCAAACGCCTTGAAGCCCGTCGTGCTGCCTGGCGAACCCATGCGCGTCCTGATTCTTCGCGAGGGCAAGGAACCCAACCAGGGCGTCGCTTATCTGGACGACGGCACCATGGTGGTCGTCGACGGCGCTCGCCGCTCCATCAACAAAAGCGTGGACATTCTGGTGACTTCCGTTCATCAGACGACTGCCGGGAAGATGATTTTTGGCCGCCTCGATGAGCGGCAGGAGCAGTCAGCTTCCATGCCACGACAAGCAGCAGCCGTGGCAGGCCGGAGCGAAAGCATCGGCAATAGCCGCGCGGACTTTCCAGGCCGAGTGGAAAATGCCTCGCGCCTTCCCGAGCCGCCGCAGATCGAACGTGCCCAGCCGTCCGTCTTCTCGGAACCTGACGCCGAGTAGCGGTCGCACGCCGCGCTCGCGAATCTTCGTGCAAAGTTTGTAAGCGAAATTCTCAGCGAAGTCCTGTTTCTTTACTCTGGGAATTCGCGTACTCGGCTGATTTTCCGCACTCTGGCATTCGCCTGTCACGCCTGCTTGAGGTACACTCTGAAGTTTGCGCCCCGTCATTCGTTCCGTCCGGGCGGGTCGCGCCTAAAATGAGCCGCATTGCCGCCATTCTTCCCGCCGCAGGTCTCGGCACGCGCATGGGCGCCGACACGCCGAAGCAGTTCCTCGAACTGGATGGAACTCCGCTCGTCATTCACAGCGTGCGCCGCATCGCTTCCTGTCCGCTGGTCACGGACATTATCGTTGCGACGCGCGCCGACGTCGTCGAATCGCTCGAAGAGCGCATCCGCGGCGAAAGATTCATGCAAACCGTCCGCGTAATTCGCGGCGGAGATTCGCGCCAGGATTCGGTCGCGCTGGCTCTCCAGGAAGTGTCGAACGACACAGAAATCGTCCTGGTGCACGACGCCGTCCGCCCTTTCGTCACCCGCGAGCAGATCGTTCGCGTCATTGAGGAAGCCCGCCGCTGCCACGCCGCGATTCTCGGCATTCCCGCGATGGACACGGTAAAAGAAGTGAAGCGGGCCAGCTTGCCGGAAGACGTCGCGCTCATCACTGGAACGATTCCGCGCGAGCGCGTCGTGCTGGCGCAGACGCCACAGGCGTTTTCGACAAAACTCCTCAAGGAAGCGTTCGCTCGCGCGCAAGCCGACGGCGTCAACGCCTCGGACGAAGCCGGCCTCGTCGAACGCCTCGGCCACGATGTCCACGTCGTCCTCGGCTCCGAGCGCAACATTAAAATCACCAAGCCCGCCGATATGACTCTCGCCCGCTTCTACCTTGAACAAGAGCGCCAGAAAGTATGAGCGTGCGCTGCGGCATTGGTTACGATCTTCACCGGCTCGCGGAAGGGCGCAAGCTAATTATTGGCGGCATCGAACTTCCATTTGACAAAGGCCCGGTTGGCCACTCCGATGGCGATGTCCTTGCCCACGCCTTGTGTGATGCCCTGCTTGGCGCGGCTGGGCTCGGTGATATCGGCACGCATTTTCCAGACACGGATCCGAAATGGAAAGGCGCGAACAGCCTGCTCTTCCTGGAACACACGCGAACATTGCTTGGCGGGAAGAACTTTGTGATTGAGTATGTCGATGCGGTGGTCATTCTTGAAAAACCAAAGCTTGGCCCGCACTTTCCGAAAATGCGCGAAGCTCTTGCTCGCTCCCTTGGCATTTCCACCGATCAGATCTCTCTCAAAGCCAAGACCAACGAAGGCGTCGATGCCGTCGGCCATGGCGAAGCCATCGCCGCATATGTCGTGGCGACGCTTTCCCAACGATAGTCATGCTCTTGCTTCCCAGCGATTCTGCGAGCGTGGGATAACATTTCGCGATGTCTCAACAGGAATCCCCGAATCCGGCTCCAACCGTTGCCGCGAGCGCTTTCACGGGCCGCGACGTAGCCGAAATCCTGCGCGAACGCGGCTGGCTCCTCGGCGATGCCACTCCCGTGCAACTCGCGTGGTGCGAACGCGCCGCCGCACTACTAGGTTCACATCTTACAGACCGGAACTCTCTTGCTGATTTGCTGCATCTCGTTTTTCACTACGACGCGCAAGAGATCCTTGCGAAGGTAGAGACTCACGGCGTCATCTCTCGCTACGCGGCGCGCGACGTTCTCCGCCATCTCGCACTTCTCTTGCTCGATGGCGCGCCCCTCACCACAGAGCGATTCAAAGAGATCATCGCCGCATTGAAAGACCGCGTGGGCCTGGGCAGTCGCGAACTCTTTCATCCCATACGCCTGGCGCTCGCGGGCCGCGCCGGCGCAGGCGAACTCGACCGCGTAATCTTGCTGCTCGACGATGCTGCAGCCCTTTCCTTCACCGTCCCCGTCAAACCCGCGCATGAGCGCATTCTGGAATTCTGCGCTGCCCTCGACTGACCGCCCGTAGGGGCGCGACACGTCGTGCCCGTCTTGGCGTTTCTTTCGTTCGGTTGTGAACCGCAAACTGAGCGTTTTCCACGTCACACAAGGAAGATTTCTTTTTCTGTCGGCTGTTCGCTGTCGCCTGTAAACTGTCTTTCGCATGGACAAGCTCACCGGCATTCACGCTGTACGCGAAGCGCTCGACGCGGGCCGCCCCTTCGATCGCATCCTGATCGCGCGCGGCCGCCAGGACACCCGCGCCGAGGAAATCGTGCAACTCGCCCGTGCTCGAGACATTCCCGTGCGCTTCGAAGACCGCGGGCAACTTGATCGCCTCGCTGGCTCAAAAGACCATCAAGGCGTAGTCGCTCTGGCCGCCGCCCGCCCACCAGCCACACTCGAAAGCATTCTCGCCGCGGCAAATAAGGGCCCCGATCACGGAAGCAGAGGCCTCATCGTTCTTCTCGACGGCGTCGAAGATCCCCACAATCTCGGCGCTGTCATTCGCACAGCCCTCGCGGCAGGCGCGCATGGCGTGATCATTCCGGAACGTCGCGCGGTCGGCCTCACGGATACAGTTGCGCGCGCTTCCGCCGGTGCGCTCTCGCATATGCCAGTTGCAAAAGTCACCAATCTCGCGCAAACGATGGAAGAACTGAAGGAAGCAGGCTACTGGCTCATCGGCCTCGATGAACGCTCCGATAAAAGCTACACCGAAGCCGATTACACATCCCCGGTAGGCATCGTCCTCGGCGGCGAAGGCAAAGGCCTCCACGACCTGACCCGCAAACGCTGCGACTTCGTCGTCTCGCTGCCCACGACCGGCCCCGTGAAATCCCTCAACGTCTCCGTCGCCGCCGGCGTCGTCCTCTTTGAAGCTCTCCGCCAGCGCCATCGAAAATAGAGCAGTGGGTCGATTTCCGATTAGGCGACTCACGAGGCATTAGGGCAGAGCCTCCTACTTGTTGTTCTGGGCAGAGTGCCGGAGCTTCCAAGTTCCCCACAACCACATCACGAAAACGGCCAAAATGATTGTGCCGTAATAGAAAGGGGAAAGGTCATAACGCCACGCTGCGACGAGCCCAACCGCCAGGACGAAATTCCCGATTGAATGGCGCACGAGCCAGGGTCGCATCGAGGGAAAATGACGCAATCGGAGCCATAGTATTGCTGTACTTATCAGCAGTAAAATAAATAGAACAATCAAAATTCCGTCGCTCATTTCCATGAGTCCTCGGAGGAATCACATCCCATCCCAAAATTCCCGAGCGTCTGTCTGAATGAACTGCCGCTCGCCTTGTTACGAAATGTCCTTATACTACTTGATTAACACCGTAATCGGAAACTGACATGCTACCCAGAATGGCCGCAGCTGGCTTGTCCGGCTAAAATCACAGTTAAAAACTACTTGTCGTATTGAATCAGCGAGAAAACATCCACGCCATTGAGTTTCGAGCGGCCGTTGAGAAAGGTCAGCTCCACGGCGAAGGCTGCGCCTTCGATTCTTCCGCCGAGCTTCTCCACAAGCTTTGTGGTGGCTGCGGCCGTGCCGCCCGTCGCGAGCAAGTCATCGCAAATGATTACGCGCTGGCCCGGTTTCACGGCGTCTTCGTGAATCTCGAGCGTGTCCGTGCCATATTCAAGCGCGTAGGAAACGCTCGCGGTTTTCGCCGGTAGTTTTTTCGGCTTTCGAACCGGAACGAAACCTGCTCCGAGGCGGTAGGCCAGCGCCGGCGCAAAAATAAATCCGCGCGCTTCAATCCCGGCGACGACGTCGATCGTGTGCCCTTTGTAGTGCTCGCAGAGCCTGTCGATCAGCGTATGGAATCCTTCTTTGTCCTTCAACAGCGTCGTCAGGTCATAAAAAAGAATTCCCGGCTTGGGGTAATCCGGCACTTCGCGAATCAGCTTCTTCAAATCATCCATGCAAACGGCTCCTGTTCGTCATCGTTTCTTCAAGCGTCCGGCTCGATCGCAAATCCACTTTCATGCAGCGGGTTAAGCTGCGCTTTCTCTTCCCGGACCTCCGACACGCTCGAAAAACGCGGCCCGCGTTCGAGCTCGCTCATCAGCTCCGCCAGTTGTCCGGGCGTGCCAATCGCAAATACTTCGACTCGGCCATCGAAAAGATTCCTGGCGTATCCGCCGAGCTCCAGTTTTTCCGCTACACGCTGGACAAAATAGCGGAATCCCACCCCCTGCACGATCCCGGAGACAAAATAGCGCCTGGCTTGTTTCTCGTCGCTCACAAACCTCGGAATTGTAGCAGAGACTTCCCGCATTCTGCCGAATCCACAAGCAGTGTAGCGCCGGCGGTTTCTCTCCGGAGAGGCTCTTAGGATGACCTCACGGAAGTGCGCTAAACTTAATCACATTCAGCCAGCGGATGCCGAGGCTGCTCTTCGGCCGTCTCCGCGCATCCTATTCGGTATCATGTCGCACACCGCCCACTCACGGCCTTTCCATTCCAGCATCCTTTTCCGCGCAACTTTTCTTGCTGGCGCGTTCTTCTTTTCAAGAGCGGTGTGCCTTGCCCAGGATGCGCAGCAACGTCCGCTGACTCCTCCGCCCGATCACGACGTTCGCCGCATCGGCACGGAACCCGTCCCGCCGGCTCCGCCCTCCATTCCGCCCGAGGAAATCATCAAACGTTTCTCTGAAAAAGAAGATCAGTACCTCGCCGCTCGAGCTGGATTCAGCTACAAAAAAACGGTCCGCCTCGAAGAGTTTGGGCCCGACGGCAAGCGCTCGGGAGAGCTTTCGCTGGTGATCGAAGGGAAACCAGGCCCGGACGGCAAAGTGTATGAAAAGACCGTGGAGAGGCCGCAATCCACGCTGCATTATTTGGAGATGGGCCCCGAAGACTTTCAGACGCTCGCGCGCATGCCGGCCTTCCCGCTGACCACCAGCCAGCTTGCGAAATACGATCTGAAATATCTGGGCAAAGAACTCGTCGATGAAATCAACTGCTACATCTTCCAGGTGAAGCCCAAGACCGTCGAACGCGCGCACTACTATTTCGATGGCATCGTGTGGGTCGATGACGTCTATCTGGAAGTGGTGAAAACCTACGGAAAGTGGGTCAACGACCTCGGCGATACGCGCACTCCGACCATGCCCTTCTCGATTTTTGAAACCTATCGCGAAAATGTCGACGGCAAATATTGGCTTCCGGACTACATGCGCTCCGACGATACGCTCGACCTGAAAGACTTAAATGTTCCAGTCCGCCTGGTAGTTAAATGGACCGACTACAAACCGGTCTCCGGCACGACGCCTGCTCCTGCCGCCGCTCCGCCTCAGCCGCCCGCTCCTACAAAACCAAAATCCTGAAGCTTGCCTCGTAACTATCTTTTGCCACGCAGACTTTTCAGCGCGTCCGGCAGTTCGCGGATCGATTCCAGCAAGTAATCCGGGCGTGCTGCGCGCAGCCGCTTTTCCGTGGGAAACGGCCCGAGCACCCCAATCGCGCGAACTCCCGCGCTCCTCGCCATCTCCAAATCTTCCGGCGAATCTCCCACGTACACGCACGCGGAAGGCTCCAGACGAAGCTTCTGCAAAGCGAGACGGAGGGGTGCGGGATGCGGCTTTTTTTCTGGCGTGTCTCCGCTGCACACCCGCGCGCCAAAAAGGCGGGTGAGGCGGAATGCGCGCAACTGCCGCGTCACGCGATCCCGGTCGCCGCTGGTGACCAATCCCAAGTGATGTTCCCGTTCCAAACGGAGGAGCACTTGGCGCGCTCCCATGATGAGCTGAGGCGAATGCTTGGCATAGTGTTTGCGCCAGGCGCGATCGGCGTCGTCCCATTTCGCTTTCGGCAATTTCGCCGCGCGGTACACGTGATACCAGTTTGGAGAGTAATGTTGCGCCAGATCCTCCAGTCCCCACGGTATGCCCATCTCCTCAAACATCGCCAAATACGCCGAGGAATCGGCCTCATAGGAATCGACCAGCGTGCCGTCCCAATCAAACAGCACTCCTTGCACGGTTTTGTTCTTTGGGGGCGTCATGAGGACTTAGAGTAGCAAACCCATGGTCCAACCGGTTTTCCGAATTGCAGCAAGCCGGATTCACCAGCGGCCTCCGGGGCCTCCAGCGAGCCAAGTTTTATCGCTCCTGGTCATCTAAGTGGCGCACTCAGCAACGCTTACTTCTACGCTTCTTCAGAGCCCGGCGTTCTTTGACAACTTCCGCACGGAGGGGAATGCTAAAAACATACCCACGGATGCAAAGCTTCCCTCTGCAAGGAGCGCAAGATGAAGACCGCTACTCGGAAGTTGATTTTGGGGTTTTGCCTGTTTTCTCTCATTCTTATTGGAACCGCGCCGCCTTCCTTCGGCCAAAGCGCGACCGGCGTGTCCGCGAACGAGGTTCTAATCGGGTCCTGCTCCGCACTGGAAGGACCGACGCATTTTCTCGGCGAACAAACGGTGACTGGCGCGAAGGCCTATTTCGACCTCATCAATGACGAAGGCGGCGTGAATGGGCGGAAGCTAAAGCTCATCTCCGCCGATGACAGTTACGATCCTGCGAAGACGCAAGCGTGTTTTGACCATTTGATGAGCGAAAAAGTTTTCGCGATGGGATTTTTTGTGGGCACTCCGACCGCCGTGAAGTATGTGCCCATGGCGGATAGCGCGAAGATTCCGTTGGTCGGCTTATTCACCGGAGCGCAGACGCTATATGTGCCGCTGCGCCACTGGATCGTGAATGTGCGAGCGTCCTATTTCGACGAAACGCGCGAACAGGTCGACGGGCTATGGAAAACGCTTGGCTACAAAAGGATCGGCGTCATCTATCCCGATGACGCATTCGGCGCCGCCGTTCTGGAGGGAGTGAAGATCGCTCTCAAGGGGCACGGAGCGGAACCCGCGGCCACGGCCCCCTATCAGCGACAAACTTCGCAGGTTGGAGGGGCAATCGACACGGTGCGCGCGGCGAACCCGGAAGCAGTGGTTGTTGTGGGGCCAGCAAACACGGTGGCGCCTATCCTTAAGCAAGCGCACGCCAAGGGTTGGAAGCCGCTGTTTCTGACCGTGTCGTTTGTTGGTACCGATGAGCTGATTTCCGAGGCGGGCGCAGACGCGGAAGGAGCAGTGATTACACAAGTCGTGCCGCCGTATTACATGACGGAAGAGAAGTCTGTCGCGCTCTATCGCCGCGCTCTAGGGAAGTATTTCCCGTCGGAGCAGCCGAATTTCGTCAGCTTGGAAGGATTCGTGGACGCCATGGTGATGGTGGAAGGGCTTAAGCGAGCAGGGAAAGATCTGACGCGGGAAGGACTGATCCGCGCCATCGAATCGATCCACGATCACGACTTAGGGCTGGGGCCGCAGCTCAAGCTGAATTATTCGGCGAAGGAACACAAGGGCTTCGACCACGTAATCCCGACGGTGGTTCGCGGCGGGCGCGCCGTGCCGTTCACGGATTGGTCGACGGCAGCGCCGAAATAATGGAGGACCTGTTCAGCGGCCATTGCCAGCCTTCTGAACTTGGCCTGTTCTAAGGATTCACGACATGAGAAGAACACAGGCAAGAGCGCCTGTGCTACTTGTGGGCGGATTCGGTTTGCTCGAAGGCGTGGTAGGAGGAGCGGACGAGCGGGCCGGCTTCGACGTGTTTGAAGCCCATGGCTTCGCCACGCACCTTGAATTCCGCGAATTCGTCGGGGTGAACGTAGCGGACGATGGGAAGATGGTCGCGGGTTGGCTGGAGATACTGGCCCAGGGTGAGAATGTCCGTGCCTTGCGCCGCGAGATCGTGCAACGTCGCTAAAACTTCTTCTTTTTCTTCGCCGAGACCAAGCATCAAGCCGGTTTTTGTGGGTACGCCGGGATGCGTTTGCTTGGCGCGGCGGAGCAGTTCGAGCGAACGTTCGTAGAGCGCGCCCTTGCGGACTTGGCGATAGAGGCGCGGCACGGTTTCGGTGTTGTGGTTTAGAACGTCGGGCTTGGTGGCAAGTACGACGTTGAGCGCGTTCCAATCGCCGCGAAAATCGGGAATTAAAACCTCGACTTTGCAGCCGGGAACACGGCGGCGAATTTCCTCGATGGTGCGCGCAAAAATGTGCGCGCCGCCGTCGGGCTGATCATCGCGATTGACGCTGGTGACGACGGCGTAGCGCAAGCCCATTTGCGCGACGGCTTCGGCGACACGGGAAGGCTCTTCTTCATCGGGCGGGCCAGCCGGTCTGCCAGAGGGAACGGCGCAAAATCCGCAGGCGCGCGTGCAGATGTCTCCCAGAATCATGAAGGTGGCCGTGCCGTGGTCCCAGCATTCGCCCATGTTGGGGCAGCGGGCGCTCTCGCAAACGGTGTGCAGATCGAGGGCGCGCATGGTGCGTTTAAGGTCCTGGTAGCGCTGGCCGCCGAAGAATTTTACGCGGAGCCAGTCCGGTCGGGGATGGGCTCCCGGCGATGGCACCGGGATTTGCGGCGGATTCGAGATGATGTTGAACGGTGTGGCCATTAAGTCTGCTCGAATCCGTTATTTTACCTCATTCGGCACGTGGCACCAACCAAGCGCTTCGATCGTTACGGTGCGCTCGTAACCTCGCCGGAATCGCCGGTCTGATGGTCCTTAATTTGAAAGAGCAGAAATTCGTGCACGGCCGCAACGGCGTCAGCGTTTTTTGTTGTGATGCGGATGCGCGCGCCGCGTTCGGTGTTTTCCAGCTTGTACTGAAGGGTCTCGCGCAGGCGCTTCATGGTCTCCACGCCGGGCGGATTTTGAGAGTGGATGAGCATAGGCGCGGAAAAATCGCCAGCCGCGAACATTTTTGCGATGTGACCGAAGTGCATGCGGATCTCGTCCCGCGTGGCGGTGTCCTCGGCAGCGTTGGCCTGAACGTCGATGGCGCCGCCGTCGGAGTACAAGAGGAAGTGATGGGTGGCTTTGTCATGCGAAAAGCCCATGACGTGATCGCCGCGCTCGACGACGCCTTTGTTGTGGTCGTCCTGCGCGGCTGGTTTGTCCTGCGCAGAAGGCTTGTTTTGTGGAAAGCCGTTCAGTGCGGCGAGAAGGAAGAGGGTTGTGGTTAGAAGCGAGTTCATTGCAGGGAATCCTCCGTATGTGAGATTGCATGGTTGGACGCGCGGAGCAAGGAAGCGTGTGTAGGGAGTACCGCCCCACCCGAAATATTGTTTAAGAATAGCAAACAAAGGACTTGTGGGTGACCCCGTTTGCAAGCGCGATTGCGTGTCTCCGGGGGAGAGATTGATGTGCTCAACTAATGGAGCGTCGGGTTTGTAACGGACACGGGACGGCTGAAGCCGTGCGCCTACACAAGACAAAGAACGCTTACGAAGATTACTTGGCGGCGTGGCGGGCCAGGCGGGCGGCGAAGCCTAGGAGGAGGGTGCGTTGTTTGGGATCCATTTTGGCTAGGTAGCGTTGCAATTTGCTGAGTTCGGAGGCTTCTTTCTTGGAATAGCCCCAGAGCCCTTTGTCGTCGTCGCTGACGAGCTTGCGGGGCTTGGGAGGTTCGTCGCCTTCGTACATGACTTTGTAGAGGGGCATGTCGAGGGCGCGGGCCCACTTTTCAAGAGTCTCGACGGTGGGAACGGTGTGGCCGTTTTCGACACGAGAGACGTAGCAGCGGAGAAGGCCGGTGGCTTTCTCGATGTCACCCTGGCTGAAGTTTTTTTCTTCGCGAAGCGTTCTGAGTCGTTGTCCTATTTGCATGGAGAGAGATTACAACAAGTTAGTGGCCAGTGCAAAGTGGTTAGCGAAGAAGAGCGAGTAGTGAGTGGTGAATAGTGAATAGCGAGTTGCCGGCTGCGGGAAGTAGGGAGAGAGCAAAGAGCAGGGTCAGAAGTCAGAAAGCAGGAAGAACCGGGGACGGGGTTTGAGTAGGGCGGAAAAGCTGAGGGCGCAAAACGCCGTTAAGCGTGTTGCGCCCTCTAAATCGAGCCGTAAAGTTTCAGGCTTCCGGATCAATCCGGCGACTCAACAGCCTCGCGGCTAATCGCGTCCTCCAAACTGAGTCGTACAACCTACGGGCTATCCGATTTAATGCAACGTCGTAACAGCGGTTAAGCTATTACAACCTTGGCACCAAACCGCAACGCCCACGAGCTTTTCGATTCGGTCTGACGTCGCAACGGCGGTTAAGCGATTGCAACCTCTAAACCGAACCGCCAAGCCTCAGAGACTTCGCGTGCAATACAGCGCTGCAATGGCGGTTAAGCTATCGCAACCTCTGAACCGCACCCTTACATCCCTGAACTCCCCGGTCCAGATGGGAACCGCAATCGCGGTTAAGCTTTTGCAGCATCCACGCTGAATCTGGAAGTCTTTGAACTTCCCGGTTCCGATCAGAATCGCGACAACGGTTAAGAAATCGCGAGGTCTGAACTGAACCGTGAAGTCTTTTACGCTTCCGGTTCAATCTGTGCGGAAGATAGTCTTTGCCGTTTGCGGCGTCAATGGAATTCGAGGAAAAAGTCTGTGCAAATTTGTGGACGACTGTGGAAAAAATGGGGAGGACGCCAGCAAGTTTGTGGCGGTGCGCGAAAGCGGGCGGAGATTGAATAGGCTACTTGATTTTGGCGATGCGGCCAGTGGTGGGATATTTTTGGAATTGGGCGGAGTCGTGGCCGGGGATGACGCGGTCCGGATCGCCGCCGGCGAGCTGGATCATGCGCTCCTGATTTTTGATATTGGCGTCGTGATCGGCGTCGGTGAACGTGGCGCTGGCTTTGTGTTCGGCGAGGTTGCGATAGAGATAGCAATTGTCGGAGGCGAGGACGAAGGGCGGATTCCCATCGACGCGGATGTATTGCGAGGCGAAGGTGTGGTGGCCGCCGGTGTAGACGCGGATGCCGGGGAAAATTTCGACGTTGTCGCCATCGACCAGGTGCAAGCGGCCTTCCGTGTTCAGCTTCACGAGCTGCTGGACGTCTTCCGGATCAATGCCACCGTGATTGCCGCCGGGCTGCCAGGCATCGCCGGTATAGTAGCGATATTCCTCCTTCTGAATCCACACTTTGGCCTTTGGGAAAAGATCGATGCCGCCGAGGTGATCCCAATGAGCGTGGCTGATAACGATGTCCGTGATTTCATCAGGCTGGAGGCCGGCAAGCTTGACGGCTTCGTCGGAACGAATGTAATCGGTCGAGGGGAAATATTTGAGAAAGGTGTCGCGATGGTAGCCGCTGTCGAAAAGAATGTTGTGGCCGCCGCCGCGGATGAGCCAAATGACCATGGCGATTTCTATTTTTTCGTTTTTGGGAGCGCCCATGACTAGGCCGGCGACGTCATCCTCGGCGGATGCGTAGCGAATAGCTTGAATGGAATAATCGGGCGTGGCGGCTTTGGCGGAAAAGGGCGCGAAAAGAGCGAACCATATGGACAGAGCGAAGAACGGAAGCGATGAGAGGCCGGCCAAGCGTTTCATGGAGGTGTACTCCTCTGTGATTGAAACGCAACATTGTAGCGCGAGGCCGTGCGGAATGGAGCGGAGAACTTAGACGCATGGGCGTAGCTGGATTTCGAATTATCAGGCAAAGCGAGTGTGGCTGTGCGAGCGGCCGTGTGCCCAGGAAAAATGCGGAGCAGCAGCCGACTAGAGAGGCTGACGGGAGGAGCGGACGAAATCGCGCAGCACGGTGACGTTCGGGCCGTAGGCGCCGATGCGGCCGGCGTCCACGGGGAGGCCAAGGCGCTCGGCGAGATCGAGATCGACGCCAGCGTCATCGAGTTCGGAAAGACTGAAACCCTGCGCGGGCAACACGCGATTCAAACCCGTCGGATAGACGGGGCGAGGCGGACGATGACGCTGCCAAGGGCGGCGCGCCAGTTCGTAAAATTGCTGCCAATCGCGTTTGTGCCACGTCGTCATCGTTGTCTTTGGTACGTCCTCTGTCTCCGGTTGGATGCACGGAGCAGCCAGAAGGTTCGTCTCGAATTTGTCATCCATCGCTCAAGTCACCCGCGTACATCGGTGCCGTGCAACGCTCCCAAAGGAGGTGGGCGGCCAGGCGCTCAACATACTTCACATTCGGCATCGTGCGTCATTTTCGTTGCCTATTGTTTCAAACACGTTACCGGGTGATTTGTTTCGGTCGCCGCGCTCCATGCGGCGAGGACGGATGTTTTCTGGCGAACGGGTTGGGGACGTCCTTTATGCGCCGGGATACTATACGCAATAGCCAATGTTTGCCAGCGCGAACTGGCATTTTTCGGCCATTACCCGCCCAGCCGCACGTACCGGCAAGAACCGGCAAATTCTGGCCTCGCCTGCCGCGGTCTCGAGCCGGCCAAATCACTCTCACCCTTATAGACGGAAATCCGGCCTAAATGTTGCAGACGGACAGACAAAGACCAGACAGAGCAATATCACCGAGGATTTTTGCGGAAGTTTTCAAGCGGCGCCCGTTGACGTGAGGACGCCGCTTCCAAGTTTGAAAGGACTGATTACCAGCGGTTACCGCGGTCTCCACGATCTCCGCCGCGCCCGCCACCACCGCCGCCGCGTCCACCGCCGCCACCACCATGGCCGCCGCGCCCGCCGCCATATCCACCACCGCCGCCACCGCGTCCACCACCACCGCCGCCGCGCTCAGCCTGCGGCCGAGCTTCATTGACAACAAGGTTCCGCCCGCCGAAATTTTGGCCGTTCAGCGAGTTGATTGCGCGGTCGGCATCTTCGTCGCTTTGGACTTCAACGAAGGCAAAGCCGCGCGACTGTCCCGTGAACCGGTCACGAATGAGATTGACGCCCGAGGGAGTTACGCCAATTTGAGCAAACCATTCCTGAAGCTGCTCTTCCGTCGCGGAAAACGGAAGATTGCCGATATAGAGCTTCTTCACCTGCCCACTCCTTCTGCCCGGAACCCAAGTAAGAGTCGCGGAGCGCGCTGAAGGACAGCTATCGTTCACGGGCAGCCGGGGGGAGCCGAGCCACCGCGAGCGCGAGACCGGGACTTCAGCGGTCAGAGGCATGGTCTCGAAAATTAACCCCTTTTGCAATGGGAAAGAGTCTAGCCCCCGGCGCGCTCTTGACTCTTCGCGATACCGGCCACGCTGGAACCGTCTCGTTGAGCGCGCTCACCCCGCGCTTGGGGCACCCCTGGTTGCCGAATAGTGGTAGGATGCCGCCGATTCAATTCCGGATAGGACTACCCTATGCGCGGCACGATGATGGATTTTCCGCTGACGCTTCCTGCAATTCTGGAGCGCGCCGGCAAGCTTTTTCACCGTGTCGAAATCGTTTCCCGCAAGCCCGACCGCTCCGTCGTTCGCACCACCTACGGAGACTTCTACCGGCGCGCGCGGCGGCTTGCGGAGGCCATTACCAAACTGGGTTTGCGGCCCGGGGACCGAGTGGCCTCCATGATGTGGAATCACGCGGGCCACCTCGAAGCGTTCTTCGGCGTGCCGTGCGCGGGCGGAATTCTGCATACGCTCAACCTGCGACTACATCCGCACGAGCTCGCGGCCATCGTCAACCACGCTGAGGACCGGTTTCTGGTTATTGATGACGTACTGCTGCCGACGTTTGAAAAATTTCGGGCCAGTGTGGCGTTCGAGCGCGTGATTGTTGTGCCCTACGGCGGCGGGCGCATCCCGGAGGGTTGCTTAGACTACGAAGAACTTCTCGCCGGCGCCAGCGAGGATTTCCGCTACCCCGCGATCAATGAAAATGATGGGGCGGCCATGTGTTTTACCTCCGGCACGACCGGCAATTCGAAGGGTGTAGTTTACTCGCATCGCGCACTGGTGCTGCACACGTTCGCTGAGCTGGGGGCGGACTCGTTTGCCATCAGCCACCACGATACGGTCCTACCCGTGGCCCCCATGTTTCATGCCAACGCGTGGGGCCTGCCCTATTCGTGCGCGATGGCCGGAGCGCGATTGATTCTCCCGGGTCCCAATGTGGATGCGGAAAGTGTTCTCGACCTCATGAGCCAGGAACACGTGACCATCGCTTGTGGAGTGCCAACGGTTTGGCTGGGCGTGCTCGAGGCCCTCGAGAAAAATCCCGGCCGGTGGAAATTTACCTGGCCGGTTCGAATCGTAATCGGCGGGACCGCACCGCCCGAACGACTGATGCGCGCTCTGGACGAACACAATCTGCACATCCTGCACCTCTGGGGCATGACGGAAACCACTCCGCTCGCGACGGTCGGCAAATTGAAGCGCCATATGCTCAATTGGTCGTCGGACCAGCAATACGAAGTCCGCTCTAAACAGGGCTGGCCCACGCCCTTTATCGAGTTGCGCGTGATGCGCCCGGAAGGACTTGAGGGCAAAAGCGTGGAAGCACCCCGCGACGGCAATACCGCCGGCGAACTGGAGGTTCGCGGGCCATGGGTGGCCGCCAGCTATTACAAATCGCCGGATCAGGCGCATCGTTGGACCGAGGATGGGTGGTTCAAGACCGGCGACGTGGCCACGATGGATGACGAAGGATTCATCAAGATAGTCGACCGCGCGAAGGATTTGGTGAAGTCCGGCGGGGAATGGATTAGTTCCGTGGACCTGGAAAATAAATTGATGGGGCATCCGGCGGTCAAGGAAGCTGCGGTCGTCGGGATACCGCATCCCAAGTGGCAGGAGCGCCCGCTCGCGGCAGTCGTTTTGAAGGATGGCGCACACGCCACTGCGGAAGAGTTGCGAGCTTTCCTCGCTGAATCATTCGCCAAGTGGCAGCTTCCGGACGTCTTCGTCTTCCTCGAAGCATTGCCTCGCACGTCTGTCGGCAAATTCAAAAAAATCGCCCTGCGAGAGCAATTCGCCGACTGGAACTGGGAGTAATCACACGGCAGAACGCTCCTGGCCACTGGCGAGCGACCGCTACGGCGCCGCAACTGCAAACTCAATGCGAAAGGCGTAGGCGTACTTGCCGGGGGACTGCGCGGGAAGTTTTATGTTCAGCACGTCGTCACCCTGTTGAAATGCCAGCTTCGCATCGGAACCAAGCAACACTACTGATGCAATTTTCTGCCCTTTCAGTGCGGTGCTTCCGAGTGAGTGGATAACCGCTTGGCCTGTGGAGGGCCAGCCGAGTTCAATAGCGTAAAGACTGGTGCCTTTGGCGGTGAAGCGAAAATCTTCGGCGGTGTAGTTTGCGGTGTCGGTGTCGTGGAACGAGCCGGCGGTTACCTTAGTTGGCCCTTCGCCAAAGATCTTCCAGGGACGCGTTCCGTAAATGGCCTCTCCGTTTGTCTGCAACCAGGAGCCGACATCGCGCAGCACCGCCTGCACTTCCTCGGGGATCGTGCCGTCGGACCGCGGGCCAATATTCAAGAGGAGATTCCCATTTTTGCTGACGATATCGATGAGCTGGTGAACGACGAACTGGGGCGACTTGAACGTGTCATTTTTAATGTAGCCCCAAGATTTGTTGCTGACCGACGTGTCCGTCTGCCAGTAAAGCGGGCGGATGTCACCGAGTTGGCCGCGTTCCAGATCCAGGACCGCGCTGTGTTCCTGCATCGCGTAGTCCTTGTAATTGATGACGCCTGCGTGGCCGCTGTATTTGAGTTCGTTGTTGTAATAGAAAGCGGCGAATCGCGTGAGGTCCGCGCGGACCGAAGGCTGCCCGATCCACCAATCGAAGTACATGACGTCGGGATGGTATTTCTCGACGATCTCCGTGGCACGAGCCAGCCAGTCCGCGGTCCAGGCTGACGAAACGTAAGTGAAATCGTTCGACAAGGGTGTGCCTTGCTTGGCTTCCAGCCAGGTGTGCGCGGGGCCGTAAAATGCGGCGTACTGCGGATCGTTGATGTCGGACGGGATGGTGCGTCCCACGCCGAGAAAGAAATTGTGTTCGACGCGATGCGACGACGCGCCAAAGTGAAGGCCTTCGGCACGCACCGCTTTAGCGAGTTCGCCGATGACGTCGCGGTGCGGCCCCAACTTTGCGGCTGTCCAGTCACTCAAGCCGCTGTCGTACATCGCGAAGCCGTCATGATGTTCCGCGACGGGCACCACATATTTTGCGCCCGCTTCCTTGAAAAGCCGCGCCCAGGCAGCAGGATCGAAGTGCTCGGCCGTAAACATCGGGATGAAATCCTTATATCCGAACTGAGCCTGCGGGCCATACGTGGCGATGTGATGTTTGTATTCTTCGGAGCCCTCTCGATACATATTTCGCGGATACCATTCGTTTCCAAATGCGGGAACCGAATAGACGCCCCAGTGGATGAAGATGCCGAATTTTGCGTCCTTATACCATTCCGGCGCCTGGTAATTTTCGAGCGATTCCCAATCGGGGCGGAAGGGGCCTTCGTGATCCCCGCGGTTCACTTCCTTCAGGAGTTCTGTGCGGCGCACATCGTACTTCGCGCTGGCGCGCTGCCAAGCCTGATCGATTTCTTCAGGACTTTGCGAAGCCGTTGGCGCAGTCGGGGACGGCGCGGCCTGCGCATGCGCTGGAGAGGAAAAGGCGGCAAGAACGCCGGAGAACAAACAGAAGGTCAAGCCCAGCCGCATCGCAGAGTCCGCCTTAAGCAAGAACATGTGGCATCGTCCTTTCCCAAACGAAAGAGTGGACCTGAGAACTCGCCAAAATTCCGCGGTGCGCGAGGGATCAGATTCAATCCAGAGTCACCAGGATCTTCTTGATCCGCGATGGATCATCGCTCCAAGCTCGCAGGGCTCCTGGTGCTTCGTCCATACTGACGACGGACGTGATTGCCTCTTTGACGGGGAAACGGTGCTCTTCAAGCATGCGAATCACCGCATGGAAATCTTCGGGCAATGCGTTTCGCGAACCAAGAATATCCAGTTCCTTTTGCACAAAGTATCGGGTCTCGTAGGAAACCGGCTCTTTGGCATAACCGATATACACAACCCGGCCGGTGAACGCCACTTCTTCCACCGCAGCGCGGAAGGTTTGCGGCAACCCTATCGCTTCGATCACCACATCGGGGCCATGGCCATCGGTGAGTTCAGCGAGCCGCCTGTGCAAGTCGTCTCGAAGCGTATTGATGGTATGCGCGGCGCCGGCTGCTCTCGCCGTTTCGAGCTTTTCGTCAGCCACATCCACTGCAATCGTCTTTGCTCCCCGGAAGTTTGAGGCCGCAATGGCTCCGAGCCCTACGCCGCCACAGCCGAAGATGGCCACGGTATCGTCTGGCGTCAATCTCCCGCGCGCAATGGCATGAAACCCGACGGTCAACGGCTCAACGATGCACAACTCGGTCAGCGAAAGTTTCGCGGCGTATATTTTTTCCGCTGGCACGCGAATGTATTCCGCAAGCGCCCCGTCGCGTTGCACGCCCAGGGTTTCATTGAACTGGCATGCATTGGGCCGGCCTTGGCGGCAAGCGGAGCAGGCGCCGCAATTCGTATAAGGAGAAAGGGTCACGTCGACACCCGCAGACAAAGTGGCGTCATCGCGGCTGCCTTCGACAATCGTGGCGGAAACTTCGTGTCCGGGGATGCGAGGAAAGGAGACTAGCGGGTTTTTCCCGCGGAAGGAATTCAGATCACTGCCGCAAAAGCCCACCATGCGTACCTTTAGCAATAGCGAGTTTCCGCTGGGAGCGGGATCCGGAACGGACTCCACCGCCGCTTGCCCCGGCTTTTTCATGACGACGGCTTTCACGTTACCGTTCTTCCCCCTGCGGATAATCCGAATCTACCGTTCCCAAAGCTCGCCAGTATAAACGCGCGGTCCCACTTAAATCGGTGCGATGAGGCGCGGCAACGTGTTAGGTGCGATAGGAGGCGTTAATGCGAACGTACTCCGCGGTGAGGTCGCAAGTCCAGTAGCGCGCACTGGCGGTGCCGGCATGAAGGTGCAGAACAATCGGAACATATTCCGCGAGCAGTTTGTTGCTGGCCGCACGCTCGTTGAAATCGAGCGGGCTGCCGCACCGTAAAACGGGAATGCCTGCCATCTTGATATCCACGCGCGCGGGATCGAATTGGACGCCGGAGCGGCCAGCGGCGGCGAAAACGCGGCCCCAGTTGGGATCGCCGCCGGCAAACGCAGTCTTGACGAGAGGAGAGGTCGCAATCGTTTCCGCGATGCGCTTGGCCGCCGCTTCCGTTTTCGCGCCGCGGACTTCGATTTCGATGACGCGCTGGGCGCCTTCTCCATCGGCGACGATTTGCAGAGCCAGCGATTTGCAAACGTCTTCGAGCGCGGCTGCAAAGGCGCGATGCGCTGCAGTGCCAGAGCGGATCGCGGGCGTGCCGGCTGCGCCGTTGGCAAAAACGAGCAGAGTGTCATTCGTCGAAGAGTCGCCGTCGACGCTGATCGAGTTGAAGGTACGCGAGCAGACATCACGCAGCATTTTTTGCAGGAGAGGCGGCGAGATGGCGGCGTCGGTTACCACGAACGCAAGCGTCGTCGCCAAGTTGGGATGAATCATTCCTGCGCCTTTGGCGCAGCCGACCAGGTGAATTTTCTTTCCGGCCATTTTGAATGAAGCGCCGGCAGTTTTCGGCCGTGTGTCCGTGGTGCAAATGGCGAGCGAGAGCTCCGCGAAGGAACGCGCCGAGGGACGGCGATTGCGACTTAGCTTTGGGAGCGAGCGCAGAATTTTATCGACAGCCATTGGCACGCCAATCACGCCCGTGGAGCAGACAATGATTTCGTTCGGCGTGCAGCCGAGGCGCTTGGCCGTTTCCTCTACGGTTTTCAGACGGCCGCGGCATGGCCTGCCGGGCCCGTTGCGCAGTTGGCGTTGCCGGAATTCACGATGACGGCGCGCATGCGGCCTTTCGACGCGCGGAGGTGTTCCTTGGAAATTGTGACCGGAGCGGCCACAACGAGATTTTGCGTGAAGACGGCGGCGGCGGAGGCCGGAACATCGCTGGAAATAATCGCGAGATCGAGCGCGCCGGTTTTTTTCAGGCCGCAGGCGGTGGCCGCGAACCGAAATCCGCGCGGAAGAGAAGCTTCGGAGAGTGCGTGCTTCATCAACGGGATATCCGTGTGATTAGCGCGTCGTCCCCGGAAGAGGCCTCCTCTCCTCGGAAATGGGGGTTGGGTTTTGCAGCTGAGTTGCCGATTGCATGCTCATCGTGTGGCTCCTATTCTGTTGGTTTTCTTGTTGAGACGTTCTTCCAAATCCGCAATGGCTTTCCGAACCGCTTCCGGCGCCGTTCCGCCTTGGACTTTTTTTGTAGCGAGCGCGGCATTCACGTTCAATCCGCCGAGGAAATCGGCTTCAAACGCCGGAGAGACCTTCTTCAAATCTTTGAGAGGCAATTCGGTCCAGATTTTTCCCTGGCGCTCGGCCTCGCGGAGAACTTTGCCGATCAGATCGTGCGCCTGACGAAATGGAACGCCTTTGTGAACGAGATAGTCTGCCGCGTCCGTGGCGAAGAGAACGGGATTGGAGGCAGCAGCGCGGAGACGGTCTTCCCGAAACTGCGTGCCGGCTAGAGCGCCGGAGGCGACGCAAAGCATGTCGCTGAGCTGATCATGCGCAGCGAAAAGCGCTTCCTTGTCTTCTTGAAGGTCGCGCTGGTAGCTCGTGGGCAAACCTTTGAGCGTGGTGAGCAAACCCAACAATGCGCCGGTGATGCGTCCGGTCTTGCCGCGAATGAGTTCCCAGGAATCGGGATTCTTTTTTTGCGGCATCAGGCTGCTGCCGGTGGAATATTCGTCGGGAAGAATCACGTACGCAAATTCCTGCGAAGCGAAGATTACGAAATCTTCAGCGAGACGCGAGAGATGCGTGGCAATGCCGGTGAGTGCGAAAAGATAGTCGAGCGCGAAATCGCGGTCGCTGACGGCGTCGAGACTGTTCGCGGTGATTTTGGAAAAGCCGAGCTCGCGCGCGATGGCATTGCGGTCGACCCCAAAGGAATTTCCGGCGAGTGCGCCAGAGCCCATGGGGCAAGCGTCGGCGCTTGCAGCGGCATTTTGCAGCCGGGTGACGTCCCGCAGGAACGCTTCGGCGTGCGCGAGCAGAAAATGGGAAAGCAGAATTGGCTGCGCGTGCTGCATGTGCGTCATGCCGGCCATGGGAACGGAGATTTTTGCCTTGGCTTGCATGAGGAGCGCATTCAAAAGCGCGGACAAGGCGCGCTGGATTTCGGCGGCTGCGTCGATGACGAAGAGGCGAAAATCGGTGGCGACGAGCTCGTTACGGCTGCGGCCGGTGTGCAGTTTCCAGCCGAGGGGGCCGAGTTCTTCGACGAGGGCTTTTTCGACGAAGTGATGGATGTCTTCGGCGTTCGCGCCGAAGGAATCAACCCACGCGGGATCGGTTTGCGCGCGCTCGGAAATTTTGTCCAGCGCGGCGAGCGTTTGCTTCACTTCGGTTCCGGAAAAGATTCCGATGGGTTCGAGGGCTTTGGCCCAGGCGCGGTCGACGGCGATTTCGTAAGGCAAGAGACGGCGATCGAACGCAAAGGAGCGCTGGAACGCGTCGAACTGAGCATTTGGCTCACGTTCAAAGCGTCCCCCCCACAGCCGGTCATCTTTGCGTTCGGTCATCTTGGAAGTTCCGGTGGGACAGACATTCCTGCCTGTCTCACATCTTTCTCCACTTGCCAGAAACTAGACAGACAAGAATGTCTGTCCCACTCAATTGCCGCCCTCGGCTTTCGCTTTGGGACGGACTGTTACCGGCAGTGCAAAAAGGTTGATGAAGCCTTCGGCGTCTTTCGGGTTGTAGCGGCCCATCGTGAAGCTGGCGAGGTCCGTCCTGTAGAGCGAGAAGGGAGAGACGCGCTTGGTGACGGTGAGCGTGCCTTTCCATAGCTTTAGGCCGACGGCGCCGGTGACACGCTGTTGTGAGACGTTGAAGAAACCGTCGAGAGCGGCGCGCAGCGGAGAGAACCACAATCCGTAATAAACAAGTTCAGCGTAGCGGAGCGAGAGCGCTTGCTGAAAATGTGTGGTTTCGCGGTCGATAGTGAGCGCTTCGAGCTCGCGGTGCGCGGTGACGAGCAGCGTTCCGCCGGGCGTTTCGTACGCGCCGCGGGACTTCATGCCGACGAGGCGATTTTCGACGATGTCCGTGCGGCCGATGCCGTGCTTCGCGGCGATTTCATTCAAAGTGTTAAGAAGCTCGACGGGACCGAGCTTCGCGCCATTCACGGAGACGGGCGTGCCTGCCTCGAAGCCGATCTCGACTTCTTCGGCTTTGTCGGGGGCTTTTTCCGGAGAAACGGTCCACTGCCACATGGCCTCGTTGGGCGAATTGGCGGGATCCTCGAGCTCGCCGCCTTCGTGGCTCAGGTGCCAGATGTTGCGGTCGCGGCTGTAGATGTTTTTCTTGCTCTGCTCGACTTGGACGTTGTGTTTCGCGGCGTAGGCGATGGCGTCTTCGCGAGAATCGATGTCCCACTCTCGCCAGGGAGCGATGATCTGCACATTTGGCGCGATGGCTTTGTAGGCCAGCTCGAAACGAACTTGGTCGTTGCCTTTTCCCGTGCAGCCGTGGGAGAGGCCATCGGCGCCGAGCTGTAGGGCGAGTTCGGCCTGGCGTTTACCGAGAATGGGCCGGGCCATGGAAGTGCCGAGGAGATAGGTGTGCTCGTACACAGCGCCGGCGCGTAGTGTCGGCCAGATATAGTCGCGGACAAATTCTTCGCGCAGATCTTCGACGTAAGCCGTCGAGGCGCCGGTGGCGAGCGCTTTTTTGCGCGCGGCCTCTAGATCTTCCTGCTGGCCAACGTCGCCGATCATGGCGATCACTTCGCACTGATAATTTTCTTTCAGCCAGGGAATGATGATGGAGGTGTCGAGCCCTCCGGAATAGGCGAGAACTACTTTTTTTGGTTTTGGCAATTGCGTTTTCACGGTTCCTCGTTTGAAAAGAAGATTAAGGGTTCAACGGTTCAATGACGGGCACGGCGTGCCGTGCCCCTACGAATGCGAAAAGACGCGATGGCTAGCATCAGCACATCAGAAAAGAGTATGCAGGATGGCTTTCTGCACGTACATGCGGTTTTCCGACTGGTCCAGGACGACCGATTGGGGCCCGTCGAGAACTTCGTGCGTGACTTCCAGGCCGCGGTGCGCCGGAAGACAGTGCATGAAAACGGCATCCGGCGCGGCCAGGGCCATCAGTTCGGAGTTGACCTGATACGGCGCGAACACGGCCTTGCGGATATTTTCCTCGGCTTCGAAACCCATGCTGGTCCACGCATCGGTATAAACACCCTGGGCGCCAGAGACGGCTTCGCTGGGATCGGTCAGCAGTTCGATTTTGGCGCGCGTTTCGCGGGCCACACGCTTGGAGTCGGCGATGACTTCCGGAGCAGGCTGATAGTCCTGGGGCGTGGCGATGCGCAGGTGAACGCCGAGGCGCGCGGCGAGATACATCAGGGAATGGCAAACGTTATTTCCGTCGCCGACGTAAGCGAGCTTGAAACCGCGCAGCGCGCCGAATTTTTCTTCGAGCGTGAAGAAATCGGCAAGCGCCTGGCAGGGATGAAATTTATCGGAGAGCGCGTTAATCACAGGAATGCTGGCATTGGCGGCCATCTCCTCGAGGACTTTCTGTTTGTAAACGCGGGCGACGATGCCGTGAACCCAGCGATCGAGATTGCGCGCGACATCGGCGATGGACTCGCGCGCGCCGAGAGACGCGGAAGCCTGGGTGTGGTCGAGGAAAACGACCGACCCGCCCATGCTCTGGATGCCGACGTCGAAAGTGACGCGGGTGCGAAGCGAAGGCTTTTCAAAAATGAGGGCGATGAATTTTCCGGTCAGCGTGGAAGCGTAACGGCCGGGGCGGGCTTTGATGTCCGCGGAGAGCTGGAGAAGGTCGCGCGTGTGCGCGGGGCTCCATTCCGCTCCCGTGAGCAAATCATTCGACAACGAAATAGGCGTAACGAGAGTAGATGTTGTCATTTATTCACCTTGCCGCGGCGAGGGCAGCCTGCGACGGTGGCGCGGATTTCGCGGGCACCGGAGTGGCGGCCTTCTGCGGGGTAGTTACAAAGAGTTTTTCCAGGAGACGCAGAAACTGGCGTACTTGCGCGCGCGTGACGAGGTAAGACGGGAGAAAACGAAGCGTGAAATCGTGGGTGCAATTGATGAGCAGGCCGCGTTGCAGCGCTTGCGAGACAAAGGGAGCGCCATCGATGGAGAGCTCGATGCCAATCATCAAGCCTTCGCCGCGAATTTCGCGAACGAAGGGGAATTTCGCGGCAAGAGCAGAAAGGCCCTCGCGCAACTCGGCGCCGCGGGCGCGGATATTTTCGAGGAGCTTTTCGTCTTCGACGATGTTCAGAAATTCGAGCGCCGTGGCGCAAGCGAGCGGACCGCCGCCGAAGGTGGTGCCATGCAAGCCGGGCGAAATGCGCTGGGCGACAGTTTCTGAAGTGAGGACGGCGCCGAGCGGGAGGCCGGCGGCAAGCGGCTTGGCGACCAGCACCACGTCGGGCATCGAGGAGAATTTCTGGTACGCGAAATAGCGGCCGGTGCGGCCCAAGCCACACTGAATCTCGTCGGCGATGAGGAGCGCTCCGTTTTTCGTAGCAAGAGAACGCGCCCGGTTCCAGAATTCTTCGCTGACGGGATAAATCCCCCCTTCGCCTTGAATGGTTTCGAGGAGGATGGCGCAGACGGTATCGTCGAATTTGGCTTCGAGATCGGCGACATCATTGAAGCGGACAAATTCGACGCCGGGGACGAGAGGCTCGAAGGGAAGACGATACTTTTCCGTGGAGGTGACGCTGACGGCGCCGAATGTGCGGCCATGAAAAGAATTTTCGAGCGCCAAAATACGGTGCTTGCGGGCTGGAGAACCGGGATTGTCGGCGGAAGTGCGGCCAGACAGCCGGGCCAGCTTGAGAGCGCCTTCGACGGCTTCAGCACCGCTATTCGCGAAAAAAACGCGATCGAGGCCGGACCATTGGGCAAGCTTGCGAGCCAGCGGGCCCTGGAAAGAATTGTGAAAAAGATTGGAAAGATGAATCGCGCGCGCGGACTCGCGGCGGATGACCTTGACGATGCGGGGATGCGCGTGGCCCAGAGCGTTGACGGCGATGCCGCCCAGAAAATCCAGATACTTTTTGCCGCGCGAATCGTAAACGTAAGCGCCGCGGCCGTGCGTGAAAACAATGGGCTGGCGCTTGTAGGTCGGCAGAAGAAATTGATTGGCATCGCGCAGGATGGAAGCCGCCTTGGATGCGCGAGGAGGCGCCTTCTTTACCTTTCGGGCAGCGATACCGGATGACTTTTTTGTGTCTAATTTGCGCATTACGCCGCCGAAAGCGCCGCCTGCGCGGCACGGAAAGGCTCGCGGAGAACGCGCGTGCCTGGAATCGCGGAAGAGTGATCTTCCACGCCATGTTCGGCGGAAGCAGAGTGGAACGCCAGAAGAAGAGCATCGGGGGCAGAACCGCCGACAATGCGCACTTCGCGGACGCCGCCTTCGAGAGCTCGCTTGGCGGCTTCAAGCTTGAGAATCATTCCGCCGGAGACGACGCGGCACTGGACCAGGCGCTCGATTTCTTCACAGGTGATGGCGGAGAGGACTTTTTCCCCGTCGAGCACGCCGGCGACATCGGTGAGATAGATCAACTGGTCGGCGCCAAGAAATTCGGCGCAGGCGGCGGCCATGTGATCGGCGTTGATGTTGTACAGTTCGTTGTCGGAACCGAGGCCGAGACAGGGAGCGACGGGGATGAGGCGCTCTCGCCAGAGCGATTCGATGAAAGCGTTGTTCATGCCGGTGAGATAGCCGACAAAGCCGAGGCTGCCGGGTATTTCGCCGTGCGACATGGGCTCCGCCAGGAAACACTGGGCGTCGGCGGCGGAGACGCCAATCGCGGGATAGCCTTCGGCGGAAATAGCGGCGGCCAGACGCTTGTTCAGAAGCCCGGCGAAAACCATGACCGCTGCGTCGCGTGTTTCGCGGTCGGTGACGCGGAGGCCGGAAACAAACTTGCTTTCGATGCCCATGCGCTTGAGGGCTTCGGTGAAAGCGCGGCCGCCGCCATGGACAACGAGAATTTCATGGCCTTCGAGGGCGAGGGCCGCGACCTGTCGTGCGAGCGAGCGCATCGCGGCTTCGTCCTCTAGCAAAGCTCCAGCGAACTTGATGACGGTTTTCATTGAAGTGCGGTTTTCTCCTCGATGCCCAAGATGTGATTGTAATTCTGAACGGCCTGGCCGGCGGCGCCTTTGCCAAGATTGTCGAGGCAGGAGACGACGATTAAACGCTGGCCGGATTTGTCCAACACAAAACCGAGGTCACAAAAATTCGTGTGGGCAACGTGCTGCAATTCCGGCAGAGAGCCGGCGGCCCAGATGCGGATCATGGAGCGTCCGGCGTAAAACTTGCGATAGAGGGCTTCGATGGTGTCGGGCGATTGCTGCGCGGAGAGCGTGATGTAAATGGTCGAGAGAATGCCTCGCGCGAGAGGCAGAAGGTGCGTTGAAAAAATGAGCTGCGATTCGCCGAGGCCGGTGTGCTCCAGAATTTCCGGCGTGTGGCGATGCGAAAAAAGATTGTAGGCTTTGAAATTTTCGTCGACTTCGACGAATTGCAGATCGCGGCGGGGATCTTTGCCCGCGCCGCTGGCGCCTGATTTGCAATCGCAGATGACGTTCTGGTCGGGAGCGATAAAACCGGCATCGGCGAGCGGGCGAATGGCGAGGATGACGCTGGTGGCGTAGCAGCCGGGATTGGCGACTAGGCGGGCCTTGGCGATTTCCTCGGAATAAAGTTCGGGAAGGCCGTAGACCGCTTCGCCAAGATAACCGGCATGCGGCGTGGGCAGCTTGTACCAGGAGGCGAAGGTTTCCGGTGAACGAAAGCGGAAGGCGCCGCTTAGATCAACGACGCGCAAACCCGCTTCCAGAAGCGCGGGCGCAAGCTCCGCCGAGACTTCATGCGGCGTGGCAAGAAAAGCGGTGCCCGCGTGCGATGACGCGATGGCTTCGATAGAGAGGGGGCGGAGCGGAGCTTGTCCCCAGCCGCGAAATTGAGGGAAAAGTTCGGCGATGCAGTTGGCGCCGCGCGTTTCGCGGACATAAAAAGTTGTGGAAGCGACACTGGGATGGCGCAGCAGAATGCCGGCGAGCTCGAGGCCCGTGTAGCCTGTGACACCGACGACAGCGACTTGTCGAGGATCTCTCATTTCACGAGGGCTTCAATCTTTTTTTGGAGAGAATCGCGCGTTTTTTTGTTGGGAGTGATGATCAGAACGGTGTCATCGCCTGCGATGGTGCCGGCGATTTCCGGAAATTTCGAGGCATCCACGGCTGCGGCAAGAGGCTGAGCGCCGCTGGGAGGGGTTTTGAGGACCAGGAGATTTTCCGCAGGACGAATATCCAGGAGAAATTCACGAAGAGCGCGAGCGAGCGGAGGAAGAGGGAGCGCGCCGTTATCCTCGGGAAGAGCGGTTTCGGGCTTGTAGCCTTCCTGAGTTTTGACGAGGCGGAGCTCCTGAAGGTCGCGGGAAAGAGTAGCCTGGGTAACGCGCATCTTCTGCTGGGCAAGGCGGCGGCGCAGATCCTCCTGGCTGGCTATGGGCTGACCACTCACCAACCTCAGGATCTGACCGTGGCGGAATGTTTTCCCGGCGCTCATGGCTAATACGAATATACAGCGTCCTGCATTTTTATACAATCATTTTTTGCACCAGGAAGGTAGATTTTTCGCCGGGCGTTGCCAGAACCGATTGTCGGAAGCGATACGGGGTGCGGAAAGGGGTCATGCAGGATTCGCTACCTTCCGCGGAAGGAGACTGGATTTTCGAGGCCAGGAATGGTTACCTATCCTCTCAGCCCCAGATTGCGCGCCCCATGGCTACATCGTGCAAAGTAACGGGATGCAAGAATGACTCACCGCCATCTCTCGCGGAGCAGCAGGTTTGCGTTCTGCACTTTACGCTATCGATCGAAGGCAGCTGCGCGGAGATGCGGCGCGAGACGGCGCTGGGTAACGCACCGCACGAACGGCAAAAAGAGATCATGAAGTTCATCACGGAGAGCGGAGAGCGGCTGGCACGTGTGGCGACCAGCGGCCTGCACCTGACGGATGATTTGAAGGCGAGAATCCTGAGCACGTTCCTGACGCTGATGAATCTCCGGGAAAACCTGGACAGAGCGAATATGCGGAGCTCGTTCGGGCGAACTGGTCACACGCGCTAAAGCCCGTAAGGAAGAACTTCCATCTTGAAATACACGAGGGTCAAGCGCCGATGTAGCGAGCGTAGAGGGAACGCGCGACGGCGGGATCTTTTGTGCCTTTTAGAATAGCGCGGCCATCGGCAAAGACCGTCATTTGGTAGGGGTCCACGCGGAAACAAAGCAAGAATTCGTTGTGGCGGACATCGGAAACAGTGGATGCAAGCCTGCCTCGTAACGCTCCCAGATCAAGAGTTCTGCCGCGTTCATGAATTTGCACGGAGTCTCGGCCGCATAGGGTGATGTGAGGCTGGGCCTGCCCCTGGAGATAAGTGAATTCCCGACGGACACACGCACGGCAAGCGGGGTTCTGAGCGACGCGGAGAGATTGGAAATGGCCGCTCCAAACGTCGCAAGAGATTAGCCGGCCGTGGAGAGCTTTTTCGCGGCCAGCGAGAAGTTTGAGAGCTTCGGCAGCTTCGAGCGACGCGATAAGATTGACGATGGGACCGAGGACGCCAACGGTATCGCAGGTTTCTTCGAGGCCATGACCATTGGAGGAAGATTCGAGGAGGCAGGCGAGACAAGGGCTGATATCGGGACGGACGGTCATGGTCACGCCGTAACTGGCGACAGCGGCGGCGTAAATCCAGGGGCGATTGGATTGGACCGCGTAGTCATTGATCAGGAAGCGGGTCTCGAAATTGTCGGTGCCATCGAGGATCAGATCGAAACTGGCGAGCAACTCCTCGGCGTTACGCGGGTTTAGGTCTGCAACCAGCCCCTGGATGGAAATGCTCGAGTTGACAGTGCGGAGCTTGCGCTCGGCTGCAACGGCTTTGGGAATGGCGGAGCGAGCGTCGCTTTCATCGAAAAGAGTTTGCCGCTGTAAGTTGGACGGCTCGACGAAATCGCGGTCAATAATTCTGACACGGCCGACGCCGGCGCGCACAAGGAGGCCAGCGGAGGCCGCGCCAATCGCGCCGCAACCCACAATGACGGCGCTGGAGGCGAGAAGTCGCTGCTGGCCCTCTTCGCCAATCCCGGCGAAGAGCATCTGACGCGAGTACTTTTCCTGGAGCGAATCGAGCAGGCGCGGGCCCGTTGCGGCGGTGTCGGTCATCGTCCCTCTTACTTCATCATAACGCTAGAGATAGAGAGACGGGCAACGGCCTTGTGCTACGCTTCGTCTGAGCGATGGTGAGCATGATTTCGAGATGGGGCAAACGAGCAAATAGATTCGCTGTCTTCGCGCTGCTTTTGGGAGCAGCGGGGAGTCATGCGCGGGCACGGGCCGAGGCGAAAGATCAGACAGCTGTGATGGAAGCTCCCGTAGTTGCTGTGCGGATTGTGACGGAAGACGGGCGCGTGTTGGCGGAATCGCCTACGGGAATTGCGGTTGAGATTGGGAAACCGCTGGATCGAGATCAGGTAGCGAAGACTATACGCGCGCTTTACAGGACGGGTGATTACGCGGATTTGAGAGCGGTCGCAACTCCCGTCGGCAGCGGCGTACGGCTCGATTTTGTAGTTCGCGAAAACTTGTTCTTCAATCGGGTGATTATCGAAGGACTGACGCCCCCGCCAACGGATGCCTCCGCCGCCGCAGCTATGCAGCTTTCGCTGGGGCATGCATTCCGGCAAGAAGATCTGGACGAAGGACTCAACCGTCTGCGAGACATGTTGAAGGAAGAAGGACTCTATGAAGCGCAGGTATCGGGCGAGGAAGTTCCGCATCCCGCCACGCATGAGATGGACATTGTAGTGCACGTAAAGCCCGGGCCGCGGGCACGCGTGGGGTCCATCGAACTGAAAAACGGGACAGAGTACCGCGACTCGGAAATTCTGTCTCGACTGAAGATGAAGGCCGGGGAGATGGTGACGACAGCCCGAATTCAGCGCGGGACCAGCCGGATCCGAAAGTTCCTGGTGAAGAAAGGACGGTTGAGCGCCCGTGCAACGGTCCGGCGAGGCGAGTACGACACGGCGAAGCATACGGTGCCGCTGGTGCTGGAGGTGACGGAAGGCCCGCGAGTGCAGGTGGCGGTGACAGGGGCGAAATTTTCAAAGGGGGAGTTAAAGACGCTGATTCCCATCTACCAAGAGGGCACGGTAGATGCGGATCTTCTGGAAGAAGGAAAGCGGAACATTCGAGAGCGCCTGGAGCGGGACGGATACTTTGATGCGCAAGTGAATTACACGACGGAAACGAAGGATGTTCAGGGCAAGGATCAGCGGGCGAAGGGTACTGTGGAGGTGATCACCTATCACATCGAGAGGGGCGACCGGCACAGCCTGGCGGGAATTGAAATCACTGGCAATCATTACTTCAGCACGGAATTGCTACGGAGCCGGCTGCAAGTATACGGAGCGGCACTCGGTTCGCGAGGAAGATTTAGCCGGCGGCTGATCGCAGCCGATGCGGATTCGATGCAGGGCCTCTATCAGGCTAACGGTTTCCTGGATGCGAAGGTGGAAGGGCAAATCCTGGACAACTACAAGGGGAAGGAAGGCGACATTTTCGTAAGGTTTTCAATCCAGGAAGGCGAGCAGACCCGGGTGGCGTCGCTTAAGGTGGAAGGCATTCACGCGTTTTCGGAAGAAGAACTGTTGAGCGTAGTCGGATCAACGCCGGGGCAGCCGTACTCGGACTTCAACGTGGCGACGGACCGGGACAACATTCTGGCAATGTATTACAACCAAGGATTTCCGGATGCGAGTTTCACGTCGACGGCGGACCGCGTTACTCCTGAAAATACCGCGAGCGGCAAGCAGGGGGCGATGACAGGAGCGGCGGGAAGCAAGAAGAGCGAGAAAAAGGAAGAAGATAAGGTGAAGAGCGCGAAGCCGGAAACGGTGCAGGCGGCCCCGGTGCGGCTCGTTTACCACATTACGGAAGGTCCGCAGACGCGGGTGCGGAGAATTCTTTTGACCGGGTACGTGCATACTCGGCCCAAGGTGATCCGGCGCGAAATTCGGGTCAAGCCGGGGGAACCTCTGCGAGAAGGCGACGTGGTGGATTCGCAGAGGCGTTTGTACAACCTAGGGATATTCAACCGCGTGACCATCGAACCGCAAAATCCGAACGGGTCAGACCCGGACAAAGACATCGTGGTCTTGGTGGAAGAAGCAAAACGATACACGATGGCGTATGGCGGAGGATTTGAAGTGCAGCGTCTGGCGAGCACGACAAATCCGGCCGGCGGACAGATCCAGGCAGCACCACGGGGGATTTTTGAGCTGACGAAGGTTAATTTGACGGGGAGAGCAGATTCGCTCTCGCTGAAGCTGCGCGGGAGCACGATTGAAGACCGCGCGCTGCTGGGGTACTCGATCCCGAAT
This sequence comes from uncultured Acidobacteriota bacterium, assembly GCA_963753745.1. Lineage (GTDB taxonomy): Bacteria > Acidobacteriota > Terriglobia > Acidiferrales > UBA7541 > Acidiferrum. The sequence continues at coordinate 36,845 of CAVWDX010000005.1, read as the reverse complement.
AGCTTCGGAAATTCACGCTACAGCTCTCAGGCAACGGCGTACACCGAAAAAACGCAGGACATCAACACGTTCACGGAAATGCGGTACGAGGGCTCGCTGCAATTGACGGACCAGGCCACGCCGTTCACCACACTGCTCTACCGGTATGCGTTCCGGAAAGTGCTGGTTTCAAACCTGAATACGCACATTGCTCAGGAGGAGATACCGCTCTTCGAACAGCCGACGCTGGTGTCTGAGTTTGGAGTGACGTGGCTACGCGACGCGAGGGACAATCCCGCGGATGCAACCAAAGGCAGCTTTAATAGCGCGGACTTCAATATCGCGAGCACCAGCATCGGGTCCAGTTCGAGCTTTCTGCGATTTTTCTTCCAGAATTCGACGTACCATCCGATCAAGAGGCGCTTCAGTTTTGCGCGTTCGGTACGGATTGGGATCCTCGAACCATTTGCAAATACGCAGTCGCTCACGTTTCCGGCACCGTCGCCAACTCAGTGCACTGCAACCGCCCCGCCTGGTCCGACGCCGGAGATCATCCCGCTGCCGGAACGGTTCTTCGGCGGCGGTGGAACGTCCCTGAGAGGATTTGCGCTAAATCAAGCCGGACCGCGCGACCCATGCACGGGCTTCCCGGTGGGAGGCCAGGCGATATTGGTCCTGAACCAGGAGTTTCGCTTCCCAATGCGGCTGCCGTACATTGGCACGCAACTGGGCGGGGCGCTGTTTTATGATGGCGGTAATGTCTATAGCAGGATCGACCGCATCACGTTTCGAGCATACTCCCCGAAACCCGTCTTCGTGCTACAGGATCCGTCCCTTCCGCCGAGCGCGACGAATCCCACACTGTGCGTTTCGAACTGCACGAACGAGCTGAATTATTTCGCGCATACCGTCGGGTTTGGCATCCGCTATGCCACGCCGGTGGGACCGATTCGAATCGATCTGGGGTACCAGATCAACCGCCCGTTTTTCGTGGTGCCGTGCGTCCCCAACACAACAGGAGTGCCCACGACGCCGCCCTGCTTCAAAGGAACACAGCTGCCCAGGTTGCAGATCTTCTTCAATTTGGGGTCCACTTTCTAATGCGCCGGAGCTTGCGGATCGGAGTTTGCGCGCTGTTCTTTGTGGCGGGTACTGCTCCGTTGTTGGCGGAGCAGGAGGTTGTGGATCGCATTGTGGCCCGGGTGGAAAACGATATCATCCTGTTGAGCGACGTTCAGGAACTGCAGCGATATCAGGAGCTGGTCGACGGCAAATCCGAAACCCAGAGCGCGATTCTGGACCGGCTGATCGATCAGTGGATCGTGCGTTCGGAAGCCGACTTGTCCCAGTTCCCGAAACCCACGGAATCGGAAATAGATCGCGAAGTTTCGCGAGTAGAGAAGTCCTTTGCCTCTCCTGAGGAATACGAAGCACGAAAAAAGAAGAGCGGCCTAAGCGATGCGGAAGTGCGAAGGATGGTGGTCTCGCAGCTGTACTTGAGCAGCTACCTCGATTCGAGGTTTCGCCCGTCAGCGCAAATCGATGAAAAGGCGATTGCGGATTTCTATCAAAATAAGGTCGTGCCGACGGCGAAGGAGCGCGGGCAGGAGCCTCCAACCCTGGATGCCGCGCACGACACCATACAGGGAGCCCTGGTGCAAAACGACATCAATGAGCAAGCGGGCCGCTGGCTAAAGGAAAGCCGTGACCGATTGCACATTCAAAAGTATCTCGAAGAAGGGACGAAATGAAGGTCAGGAAGCGCCATCCGATCTGGAGCTGGGTGATCCACACGCCGTGGGTGCTGACGGTTATCGCGATATTGTCCCTGATCGTGATTTTTCGGAAGCGGCTCGGGAAATCCGATCCTGCGGCGGTGGATCGTGCATGGTCTCGAGAAGGCGACGGGCGGGCGTGTGGAATTGAAGTCGATTTCCATCCAGTGGCTTTCGCGGCGAGGCACGCTGAAGGGTTTGGTGATTCATGGAAGCGAACCCGCGGGTACGCGGCCATTGTTTTCAGCAGTGGAGGTGCAAGCGGGATTGCAAATCGATTCCTTTTGGGGGCGAAAGGTATCGTTGAGCGAACTGGTGGTCAAAGAGCCGGAGGTACACATCCGGGTCGGGAGAGATGGCTCGACAAACGTGCCGATTCCACGGCGGACGAGTGGCCCGCGGAAGCCGCTGCGCGAGTCTCTTTTCGATTTTCGCGTGCGCCGGTTGAAGATTGAGAATGGATGGATCCTTTACAACGAAGTGAGAGCACCACTGGCGGTGCAAGGGGGCGACTTGCGGCTGGCGCTCGACGCAGGCGGGACTCCCGAAGATCCACTGTATTTGGGCAATCTTGAATGGCAGGGCGTACGATTCAGCGCCCGGAAAATTGCGCCGCCGCTGGCGAATGTTTCCGCAAAATTTACAGTATGGCGCGGTGGATTCACGCTGGAGCAAGGAGTGCTGAGCGCGGGACATTCGCACCTCGATGCACAAGCGGAAATGTCCGACTTCGCCAAGCCCAAATGGAGTTTCCGGTATCGGGGCTGGGTAGAACTGCAGGACATACGCGAGACATTCCGATCACCGGAGACACCAACCGGGCACGTCGATGTGCGCGGAGAGGGGACTTTCGCCGATGGCCAGTACAAAGGCACAGGCAGCTACGCCGGGCGCGACGTTCATCTGAATTACACCGTTTTTCACGCCGGAGGGCTTGCCAGCCGCGGCAGTTACAGCATCAACAACGACGGGATAGTAGTCCCTGACTTTCTCGCGGAAGGATTTGGCGGAAGCGTGCGGGGAAAGGTGGCGCTGCGCTTCGCGGGAGTGAAATTCCGCGCGGACACGCACATTCAGGAAATGCACCTCGCGGAAGTGTTCCCGGCCATCGAGCACCCGGGCTTTCCGATCAATGAACTGGAGTGGGATGCGCAACTGGGCGGAGACACGATCGAGACATGGAGCAATGCCTTTGAGCACTTCGAGCTTGGCGGCAAGATGGAGTGGGAGCCAGTGGACGTGCCTGCACCGGGCCACTTGCCGATAACCGCAAATTGGCAAATCAGCTACCGGCACGATTCCCGGGTGTTCGCGATTAGCGCGGGCGAATTCGAAACGCCATCTTCGCGGGGCACGATTACCGGAGTTCTCGCACCGCGCAATTCCACACTGGACGTACATTTTGAAACTGGGGCGCTGGAATCCTACAAAAAATTCATCGATGCGATTCGCGGCGCCAAAAGAGATTCGGCGGACGCCATCCAGGAAATTTCCGGGAGCGCGCAATGGGACGGCAAAATCATGGGGCCCGATGGCCGCCCTACGTTTACTGGCCACGTCCGAGGCGAGCGAGTTCGTTATAACGGCCTGGCGCTGGACTCCCTCGAAGGCGATCTGACTTATTCTTCGACGGAGATGACGCTAGCGCGTGGCCACGTGCGGTTCGGTGCGATGGATACTCAGATCGAGGGACAGCTCGAGCTGACCGATTGGAGCTTCCTGCCGGACGATGAATGGAAGGCCGATGTGAACTTCGATAAAGCGCCGGTTGACACCATTCAGAAACTCTTTGGCTGGACGTACCCAGTGGAAGGTGTATTGAGCGGCCAATTGCATGGGCACGGGACACGGGTAGAGCCCAGCGTCACGGGGCTCTTCGATCTTGGCGACGGAAAACTGTATGGCGTGTCGTTCAATCGCTTGCGAGGCCAGCTCAACATCGCCCCGGGAGAAGTAAGCATCGCGGACGCGGAATTGCGGGTCTTCGCTCCTGGAAAGGAGAATGGCCGGGGCGCGGGCATTGTGACCGGTATGGCAGGCTACCGGTTTGCGGACCAAAGCATAACAGTGGACCTGGTGGGAGCATCTCTTCCGCTGGAAAACATAGAGAAACTGCAGTCCGTGAGGCTGCCGGTGGGTGGAGGAGTCACGTTTCGGCTGAAAGCGCACGGGCCGATTTCCGCGCTACAAGGCGATGGGACATTCCGGGTGGTGGATTTCCGCATCGGGAAGGACGTAATTGGGAGTTTCGACGGGAGTCTGAACTCGGATGGAAGTACGGCAAAATTGAAGCTTGGGTCGGCGATGACCAGCGGAGGTATATCGGGCGAGATAACGCTGGGGCTGGCTGATCCTTATGCTCTGAACGGCAAAGTCTCGATTGTGAACATCGATTTGAATCCATTCTTGATAACGGCCTTGCATCTTAGGCAGTTTAGCGGCCACGGTATTGCCGACGGCGACATCACCGTGGCGGGCGAATTGAAACACCCCGAGAAGATCGTTCTCGACGCGAAGTTTTCGAAGCTGGCGCTCAACTACGCCAACGTCCAGTTGGAAAATGCGGGGCCGATTCATCTGCGCTCTTCGAAGGAGACTCTGGAAATCGATCAAGCCTCATTCAAAGGAACCGATACAAACATCGCCATTGCGGGGGCGGTGCGGTTCGCGGAACGCGGCACGCTGGCATTGAAACTGAATGGCGCGCTGGATTTGCGCCTGCTCACAGGATTCGTGCCGGCGCTACAAGCGAGCGGTCCGGCACAGATCAATGCTTCGTTCGAAGGGCCCTTTGACCGCCCGCGCATCACTGGAAAAGTGCATATCGAGAATGCTTCCGCACGGGTGGTTGATTTCCCCACGGGGATGAGCAACATCAATGGCGATCTCACCTTTGATGCCACGCGGCTATTTTTTGAAAACGTTACGGCGGAGTCGGGTGGAGGGACGTTGCACCTAACGGGCAGCGTGAACTACGTGGAGACTCCACTCCGCTATGACGTAACCGTGCGGACGGATCGCGTGCGTATTCGATATCCCGAGGGAATGAGCTGGCAGGCCGGCGGTTCGCTGCGGCTGGCTGGAACGCCGACTTCCGGAGTGCTTTCGGGGAAAGTCACGGTTGAACGCGTGACACTGACGCAGGGCCTCGATGCCGCTGGGATGCTCGTATCCTCCAAAGGGAGCATTTCCGGCCCCTCCACGAGTTCGCCTTTTTTGCGGAACTTGCAATTCGATATCGCGGCGCTTTCTGCCCCCGACGCTCGCATGGAATGGCCGGGTGCAGAGCTTGAAGCAGAAGCAAACATTCGCGTGAGAGGGACTTGGGAACATCCGATTCTCTTGGGGCACATCCACATCCTCTCCGGCGACTTGACGTTCCACGGTGACAGGTACCAGGTAACGCGCGGCGACATGAATTTTGCCAATCCGTTCCGGCTCGACCCAGTGCTGAACGTGGAAGCCACGACGACGATTCAGCAGTACGAAATCACGCTCAATTTTAACGGGCCCGCAAGCAAGCTGACGCTGGCGTACCGGTCTGATCCCCCGCTGCCTGCCAACGACATCATCACGCTGCTTGCGCTGGGCCAGACCAGCTCGGAAGCCAGCATCCGCGGGGGCGGGACGGGAACGTCGCAAAGCGCCACATCGGGGGCTTCGGCGATTCTCTCGGAAGCGGTTTCAAGCCAATTGGGCGGGCGTGTCGAACGCCTGTTTGGGATCACGCGGTTTCGTGTGGATCCGGGACTTGCGGAAGTCGGCTCGACTGGCTCCTCGCAAAACGCGGCGGCACGAGTCACGGTGGAGCAGCAGGTCACCCGGGATCTAACGATTACTTATGTTTCGAACGTGGGATCGACTCAGCAGCAGGTGATTCAGGTGGAATACAACCTGAACCGCAATGTCTCGATTGTGGCGCTGCGGGATCAGAACGGCACGTTCGGCATCGACGTCAAATTCAAGAAGCACTTTCAGTAGGCGTGGTTGCCGCCGCCGAATCTTCAGGGCTGCTGCGGATCGGGTTGTTGCGCCGCTTGCTGCGATTGCATCTGCTGACCGCGGCCACCCTGCCACCGCCGCGCACGGTTCCCCAGGCGCGCGGATTGGCCGATTTGCGGATTTTGTTCCCTCAATGCCTGCAAGGCTTCTTTGGCGGCCTTGGCGCCTGCTGCGCGGCTAGCTGCCTGGATTTCGCGTGCGATCTGAGGCATCTCCGCTGCTACCTTTTGTCCCGCAGGAGATCCGTAGAACTGGAGCAGGGCCCTGATGTCATCGTCGGTGTAGTGCTTGTCGTAAATGGCGACGAGCTGTTCGGTCACCTTGTCGACGTCAAATTTTTTTTGATAGCTTTCGACGAACGCAGTCACAAAGGCTTGGCCTTTGTCGTTATCGGGAACAGTAGCGATAAGCTTTTCGCGGTACTGTTCGCTGGAATTGTTTACGGCTTCCTGCACCTGATCGCGGGCGCCTATCAGCTCCATCAGGGAACGAATGTCCGCTTGCTTAACGGGATCGATGGGCTTTGCTTGGGCCGGGCTTGCCTGGGACTCCGTTTCCGCGCCTTGCGGTGCGGCACCCACTGGATTTTGCGACGCGCCTTGGATGGCCAGGAAAAATGTTCCGACGTAAATAACGACGAGAGCTAGAACCGCCTTCATGACTTCCTCCGCGGCGGAGGTTTCAAAGCGTTTCCGCCACTTGAAAGATTGTAGAGAATGCCGCCTGAGAGGCCGGCATCGTCGCGGTACAGGCGTGCTTCTCGTTTAACTGTCCGTTCGTTCAGGTAGTGTGGGCACCGCCGCTGGGGCTTTCTGTTACCATGCCTCGGCATGGCGGAAACAATAAATGAGGGCGGAACTTTACCCGGTGCTCCGGAGCACCGGGGGATTCTCGATCGCGAAGCCGGCCTTCATCGCAATCTGACGTCAAGACAACTTTCCATGATCGCGATCGGCGGGGCGATCGGAACGGGCTTTTTCCTCGGCAGTGCCATTTCCGTCAGGCTGGCCGGACCGGGTGTCATCCTCAGTTATGCAGGCGGAGCAGCCATCGCGCTCTGTTTGATGTGGGCACTCGGCGAAATGACGGTGGCGCATCCTGTAGCAGGTTCTTTTGGCGTTTATGCGGAGATGTACGTTCACCCTTGGGCTGGCTTTTCGATGCGTTACTCCTATTGGCTGGCGCAGGTGATTGCCACAGGCAGCGAGGTTCTTGCGGCTTCCATTTATTGCCGCTACTGGTTCCCACGCGTGCCTTCGTGGTTGTGGATTTTGGGCTTCTCGGCCGCCCTGATCTACGTCAACGCCAGAAGTGTCGGCAACTTCGGAATGTTCGAGTATTGGTTCTCCATGATCAAGGTTGTAACGATCACACTTTTCCTGGTCCTGGGAGCTGCCTTGCTGCTTGGCATCGGTTTTCCCCGCCTTGGTACGGTGAACTACACAGCCTATGGCGGATTCCTGCCGAACGGATGGCGGGGAGTGGGCCTTGGCGTCGCGATGGCCATTTTTAGCTTTCTCGGGCTTGAAGTGGTAGCGGTGACCTCCGGAGAAGCAAAGGATCCGGCGACGGCCGTGCCGCGGGCATTGCGTTGGACACTCGCTCGTCTGGGACTCTTCTACATAGGTGGACTGGGCATCATCGTGGGCATTCTGCCATGGACCCAAGCGAATCTGGGTGCGAGTTTGTTTGTCCGCGGCTTCCAGGTGGTAGGCATCCCTGCAGCGGCCGCAGTAATGAATTTTGTGGTGCTGACGGCCGCGCTTTCCAGCATCAACTGCAATCTGTACTTGATGTCTCGGATGCTTTTTTCGCTGTCGAGAGGCGGGTACGCACCGGCTGCGTTGGGCCGGCTGAGTAAGCAGGGCACCCCGATCATCGCGTTGCTGGTCTCCAGCGTGGGAATGGCAGCGGCATTATTCGTGGATCATTGGTTTCATGCCTCAGCGTATGTCTATATGCTTGGCTCGGCGTTTATGGGTGGGATCTTCGTGTGGCAGATGATATTCGTGACCCACCTGGTATTTCGACGGCGTACGGCAAACCTTGCGAAGCCGCTCATGCGGTTTGCTCCGCCAGGGCCGTGGAGTTCGCTCTTTGGTCTGGTCGCGCTTACCGCCGTGCTGATTTCCACCTGGTGGGTCCCCGGGCTGCGCATCACACTGATTGCGGGAGTTCCCTGGCTTGCGTTCATTTCGCTGTGCTACCTTGTGTGGAGAAAAGTCCGGTCTCCGAAGATTTCGGATGGAGCGGTGCAAAATGGATGAACTTCTGAAATGGCGCGGCGAATTTTCGATCCTTGAGCGAACCACATATATGATCAGCAATTCGCTGGGGGCCATGCCGCGCGGCGTGTACGACGAAATGCGCGCTTACGCGGATTCGTGGGGCCAGCGCGGAGTGCGCGCGTGGGAAGAGGGCTGGTGGGAGATGGCCGTCGGCGTGGGCGACAAGATCGCGCCGTTGATCGGTGCGAGGCCTGGCGAAATTTCCCTGCACCAGAACGTCACGCTGACTCAGGCGGTGATCAGCTCCTGTTTTGATTTTCGCGGTCCGCGGAATAAGGTGGTGATGACGGATTTGGAATTTCCGTCGATTCAGTATTTTTATCACCAGCAACGTCGCAACGGCGCGCGGATCGACCTTGTTCCCAGCAATGATCCGGTGCGGTTCGATCTCGACAAATTCCTTGCAGCCATCGACGAGAGCACGCTTCTCGTGCCGATTTCGCAGGTGCTCTTTCGAAGCGCGTACATCGTGGATGCGCGCGCGATCATCGAGAAGGCCCATCGCGTTGGGGCGCATGTCATTCTCGATCTTTTCCAGGCTACCGGGACGATTCCGATTGATGTGCGCGCCCTCGGTGCGGCTTTTGCCGTCGGCGGCGTGCTGAAGTGGCTATGCGGCGGGCCGGGGGTCGCATATCTCTACGTGCGGCAGGATCTGCGCGCGAATTTGCAGCCCGCGATTACGGGTTGGATTGCCCACCAGCGGCCTTTTGCGTTTGAGACTGGCGCCATCGACGCGCGCGAGGATTCCTTCCGCTACTTGAACGGCACGCCGCACATTCCCGCGCTCTATGCCTGCCAGCCGGGGCTCGACATACTGAACAAAGCGGGGATTCGCGCGATTCGTGAAAAATCCATGCGCATGACCGCGCGTCTCGTTGAAGCTGCCATGGCCCACGGTTGGCGCGTCAATACACCGGAGAATCCAGCGGAGCGAGCGGGGACGGTTTCCGTGGATTGCCCGCATGCGGCGGAAGTATGCCGTGAATTGCTGGCGCGAGAGATTCTCGTGGATTACCGTCCGAAGGCCGGCGTGCGGCTTTCGCCTCATTTCTACAATCGCGAAGAGGAGTGCGATTTGGCGATTGCACAAATCGCGGAAATACTTGCAACAAATGCGTGGGAAAAGCACGCAACTGCGCTCTCTCACGCTTGAGGAGTGGGAGACCGCATTTGACCTTCTGGCGAAGATGATTGAACGGAAGAGGCAAGATGAAATTATTTCGCGATAACGAAGCCGGCGGGCCGCCGCGAGTTGGTTCCGGGGAGGAAGAATTCGCCGTTCTGCGAGCTGAAATGCTCGAAAGGCAATTGCGTCGGCGGGGCGTGACCGATTCTGGCGTGCTTGCGGCCATGGGTGCCGTTCGTCGTGAAGAGTTTGTGCCGAAAGAATTTCGATCTCGAGCGTACGAAGACGCGCCATTGCCGATTGGCGAAGGGCAGACGATTTCTCAGCCGTATATTGTTGCGGCGATGACCGCTGCCTTGCACCTTACCGGCAACGAACGGGTTCTCGAAATCGGGACGGGCTGCGGGTATCAAGCAGCTGTCCTTTCAAAGTTGGCAAGCACTGTTTTCACCGTCGAGTCGCGCTCCGAGCTCGCTTCCGCAGCCGCCGCGCGGCTTGAGCGCCTCGGATATAGCAATGTTCATGTTCACTGCGGCGACGGCACGCTGGGGCTGCCGGAATTTGCGCCGTTTGACGCCATACTCGTAGCCGCGGCAGCGCCCGCGGTACCCGCGCCTCTTCGCGCTCAGCTCGCGGAACGTGGGCGGCTTATTTTGCCGGTGGGGGATGCCGAGAATCAGGAATTGCGATATCTCGAGCGGCAAGGCAATTCCTGTTTTACACGCACTCTTGAAGCGTGCCGCTTTGTGCCCCTCGTTGGCTACCACGGATGGAAGGAACCGCCGGCGCGATGAGTTCCGTAGTTCCTGACCTGTCGATCGTAATTCCTTCTTACAACGAAGAATTGCGCTTGCCGGCGACTCTTGAACGAATCGCGGCCTATCTGCCCAGCTTGAATGGTGAAACGGAAATTCTCGTCGTCGATGATGGCTCGAAAGACCGCACGGCGGAGGTTGCAGAATCCTTCCGGAAGAGACTTCCAAACCTGCGGGTCGTTTCCAACGGACTGAATCGCGGCAAGGGCTTCAGCGTCCGCCATGGGATGCGTGAAGCGCGCGGCCGCAGCGTGCTTTTTACGGATGCCGACCTCTCCGCGCCCATCGAGGAAGCACCCAAACTTCTCGAAGCGCTCAAGACCTATGACATAGCCATCGGCTCGCGGGCTCTGGACCGAAGTCTCATCACCGTCCATGAATCTCGCTTCCGCGAATTCGCTGGCATAGTGTTTAACACCATTGTGCGGCTGATTCTGCGACTTCCCTTCGTCGATACGCAGTGCGGCTTCAAAGCGTTCCGACGGGAACCCTGCCGAATCCTTTTCGAGCAGCAGCGCATCGAGCGGTTCGGGTTCGATCCCGAATTGCTCTATCTGGCGCGGCATCACGGCCTGCACACCATCGAGATTCCCGTGCGCTGGGGGCATTCGCCGGCGACCAAGGTGAATATGCTCCACGACAGCATTCAAATGTTTTTGGATGTCTTCACGATCCGCTGGAACTCGATCATCGGCCGGTATCCGCGGGTGTCGTGAGCGGCGCCGGTTCGAACTTACTTTGTAATACAAAGTACTTGACAGGGCTCGCCGTTCTTGCTAGCTTCTTCTCATGCTAGCCGCTGGCCCCCTCCGCTCGAAGAGGCGCGAACCTATTCCCATAGACGCTCGCGCCGCCGACCATCTCCGCTATATTCGTGAAACCATGGAGAGCGCGGCGGAGTTTACCGCCGTGCCAGGATGGGGCGGCGTGGCTATGGGCATTACCGCGCTCGCGGCCTCATTTGTCGCCGCGCAACAATCTTCGGCCCGCGCCTGGCTCGCAGTTTGGCTCGTGGAGGCTTTTGTTGCCGTCGCCATCGCCGCACCTGCGGCCGCTACCAAAGCACACCGCGCGAACTCGGCTCTTTTTTCCGGCCCCGGCCGCAAATTCCTTCTCAGCTTTGTTCCGCCGATCATTGTGGGCGGTTTGTTGACCTTCGCTTTGTACGCAGCCGGAGCGGTAGGTGTCCTGCCAGGCGTTTGGCTGCTTCTCTACGGAACGGCTATTGTGACGGGCGGCGCGTTTTCCGTGCGCATTGTTCCGGTTATGGGCTTTTGCTTGATGAGCCTCGGGACTGGCGCGCTCCTTGCGCCGGCGGCTTGGGGCGACGTTTTCATGGCGGCGGGATTCGGGGTTTTGCAGATCGGTTTCGGAATTTGGATTGCCCGCCATCACGGGGGATAGAAGAGAATCGCATGGCGAAATCATCGGCAGCACACAAGGAACGGATAGAGCGGGCGCGCGACGCTTCGCTGGCGGCCGTGCGGGGCGCGGCGCACGAAGCCGTTTCCCCGGACTTGGACCGGCTGATCCACGAACGGATTCGGCTTGGGATTGTGAGCGCTCTCGCCGTAAACCGCTCATTGACTTTCAATGAACTGAAGGCCCTGCTAAAGACTACGGACGGAAACCTGAGCGTGCACGCTCGAAAACTCGAAGAAGCGGATTATATCGTGTGTACGAAGTCGTTTGATGGACGGCTGCCCAAAACGGAGTACCGCCTGGCGGCCGGGGGGCGGCGCGCTCTGGAGCGCTACTTGAATCACATGGAAGCGCTGATTCGCGCGACACGCGAAGGCTAGAAGCGCTAAATTTTTTTGCGCCTTTACTTTGTATTACAGAGTAGTTTGCAAACTTTTCAGCGGCGGAGAAAGAAGCAAACAACATGCTACCCCTCACCTTGCAGCATCTTCGCACTCCCCGGCCTGAACCAATCCTGGGCTCGGGCCTGCACGTGGCCATCATCTCGGACGGCAACGGACGCTGGGCCACGTCTCGTGGATTGCCTCGCTCGGCTGGCCACCGCGCCGGCGCGGAATCCGCCCGGCGCGTCATTGAAGCGGCGCCGCGGCTCGGGATCCATACGCTGACGCTGTTCGCGCTCTCTTCGGCAAATTGGAAGCGTCCGGCCGCCGAGGTCCATGCGATCCTTCGACTTCTGCACGAATATTTGCTTACCGAGACATCGCACTGCATCGAGGAAGGAGTGCGGCTGAGCATTATTGGGCGCCGCGATCGCATTCCGGCCACGTTGCGCCAGGCCATCGCGGATTCCGAAGCTGCCACCGCGAACGGCACGAGGCTCCATCTTCGCCTGGCGATCGATTACTCCGCGCGCGAAGCGATCTATCACGCCGCCTGCCGTTTTTACAAAGTCACCGAACTTTCGCCGGAGTCGTTCTCGAACGTCCTTGCGGAAGTTCTTCGTGGCGGCTCCACGGAAGTCGATCTGCTCATCCGGACGGGAGGCGAGCAGCGGCTTTCCGATTTTCTGTTGTGGGAGTGCGCCTTCGCCGAATTTATTTTCTTGTCGAAACGCTGGCCGGATTTTGAGGTCGCCGATCTCGAACGCGCCGTCCAGGAGTTCGGCAGGCGCGAGCGAACGCGCGGCGCCCTGCCGGACGCAATCGCGGGATAGTCGCGATCGAACGGAGTCGAAAACATGGCTGAAAGTACGCCTCATCTCGCGCCTTTCGTTGTGCTGGCCTTTCTCGGCGCTGTTTTTCTCACGGGCGTCAGCATCCTCGTCTTGCTTTACGGTGTAGTGCGTCGTTCCAGGCGATTTGCGGGTATCGGAGGCGCCGGCGCGCTCACAATTGTTGGGTGCTATCTGTTGTTGCTCGGTGGTGTCTCGCTGGCGAGCAGCGAAAAAGTCCTGCCGCCGGGAGGATGGAAATACTTCTGCGAGATCGATTGTCACATTGGCTATGCGGTCTCCGGCGTGCGAACGGCCCCAGCCATCGGAACCGATACGCAGCAGGTCGTGGCGCACGGCCAATTTGTCATTGTTCGCTTGAAGGTCTGGTTCAATGAACACACTATCTCTCCAACTCGCGGCGACGGGCCGCTCACTCCAAATGCCCGACAGGTTGTGCTCGTCGACGCCGGCGGCCGAAAGTACGCTGAAGCTTCTGAGGGAGAAGCGGAACTCGCGCGTGAGGACGTCGAGGAAACCACTCTTCGCCGGCCGTTGCGCCCCGGCCAATCCTTCGTCAAGGATCTCGTTTTCGACGTACCGAAACATACTTCCGGATTGCGACTGCTGATCACCGAAGACGATCCAGAAACTCTCTTCATGATCGGGCATGAAAACAGTCTCTTGCACAAGAAGATCTATCTGGGCCTAGCCCCCGCTCCAAATATCACCTCTGAAATCAGTCCTTTGGCACCTAGTCGTTAAGAGTGCCAGGGCTATTTCCCGGCCTACACCCTGACGTTTCAGGTTCACCCGTCGTCTATATCCTAGGAGCGAGGTATGGGAACTATGGGACTTGCGCTGCCCTGGGAGACTAGACTCTCTTCCGTGCCGCGCGAACGGGAGATGCGAGTGGAACCTTCCGAACATCTGACAGGCCGCCCGAGAGAGCTGACTTCGCCTGTTGCTGCGACTGCGGCAACTTCCGAAGACGCCGAGCTCGCGGCACGCTGCCGCGCCGGAGACCTGCTCGGCTATGAACGACTTTATGCGCAGCATGGGGCGCGCATGAAGAACGTGGCGCGCAATTTGTTGGGCAATGCGATCGATGCGGAAGACGCAGTGCAGGAAACTTTTCTAAAAGTGCAGCGGAGCATCGCCGGCTTTCGCGGCCAATCCAGTTTTGTCACCTGGACGTACCGAATTCTCATCAACACCTGTTATGACGCGCGACGCAGCCGCATGCGGAAGAAAGAAGTGGCGAACGACGACAGCGAGGACTCGCCGCGGCCGGAGCCGCGCGCTCCCGGCGCTCATCCTTCTCTTCGGATGGCGCTGGAGCGGGCGCTGGCCAGCTTGACGAAGCATCAGCGCGACGTCTTCTTGCTTTACGAGGTCGAAGGCTTCCATCACGCAGAAATCGCAGGGATGCTGGAGATTACGGAGACCGCTTCGAAGAACACACTTTTTCAGGCGAAGAAAAACCTTCGCGGGATGCTTGAGCCTCCGCACGGCAGCAGCGCTGCGGGAGCACGGTGAACGACGATGAACATCAAATGTGAAGACCGGGACAGGATTTTTGAAAACGGTACTCCTGCCGAATGGGCTGCACTTGAGGCACACAGCGCAGACTGTGCCGTCTGCGCCGAAGAGCTGCGCAGTTGGAAAGCACTTAGCGCAGCGGCACAGGAACTGCGTGACTACTCCGATACTCCTCCGCTATGGCCGCGCATCGAGCGAGCGCTTGCCGAACAAGCCGCCAGAAAACCACGAGCAATGCGATGGGGCTGGCTCTACTTGGGCGGCGGCTTCACCCTCGGACTCCAAACTGCCGCGGCTGCGGCTTTGGTGTTGTTCTTGACAGTTTCCGCCGGGTGGGTTTACTTGCATCGTCCCGGCTCTGTGGCGCCGGATGACCACTCGCTTCTCAAGAGTTCGGCGCTTGCCGAGGTGGAACGCGCGCAAGCCGCTTATGAGCAGGCGATTGACAAACTCGCTGCGCAAGCGAAACCGCAGCTTGAGAATCCCACGACGCCTTTGCAAGCGAGCTACCGAGAGAAGTTGCTCGTGCTGGATAGCGCCATCAGCGATCTTCGCGCGCAGTCTGGGATGAATCCCTCGAATGCGCATCTTCGCCAGCAACTGCTGGCCATGTATCAAGAAAAACAACAAACGCTGGAAGACGTTCTGGAGGTAAAGCGATGAAGTTGGTTCTGTCGAATAAGAATAAGGAACGTTTGCGTTTGCGGGGCTCGCTCGCGGTGTGCCGGCTTGCCGCCGTCCTGCTGCTGACAGGGTTGCCTGTATTCGCCGGTGGAAACCCCGCGCAAGAAGAAGTGACGCGCGATTTTGCAAAGAGCCTGACGCTGGGAGCCGGGCAATCCCTGAGCATCGAGCACAAATTTGGACAGGTGAAAGTCCACGGCGAATCCGGCCGCGAGGTCAAGATTTCAGCCACCATTCGCGCGCAAGCCAGCTCGCACGAGGAAGCCGAGTCCTTTGCGCAAAAAATCCAGATTGAAGTGCAGCAGACCGGAGCGGGCGTCAGCATTCGCACGATTTATCCGCCCGAAGAGAACAAATGGTTTCATATCAGCAAACACTCTTCCTGGTCCGTCAGTTATGACATTGCGATGCCCTCGGACGCCCCTCTAAATATTCGCAACAGCTACGGCGGCGTTGACGTAGCGGGCGTTCACGGCGCCGTGCAAGTTGAGAATGGCTTTGGCTCTCTCGTCGTGCGCGAGGCTGGCCCGGCGAATTTGAGCAACGCTTTCGGCAGTATTGAACTCGATGGCGCCGCGGGCAACACGGTCGTCAACAACAAGAACAGCTCCGTGCAGGTTTCCGACGTGAAAGGCACTCTTGCAGTGCAAAACCGGTTCGGCAGCATCACCGCGCGAAACGTTCAAGGCGCCGTGACCATCACCGGCGGCAACGGAGCGGTCACTCTCACCGACGCTGGTTCGGCGAATATCACGACATCGTTCGGGAGCGTGAACGCCCAGAACATCCGCGGCGACCTTTCGATTCACGACAACAATGGCAACGTGGATTTCTCGACGATTGGCGGTTCCGCGGACATCGTCGACAGCTTTGGAAACGTGACTTTTTCCGGCGTGAAAGGCCGCGTAAGCTGCACCAGCAATAATGGACGCATCACTGGCAGTGCTTTGACTGGACCTTCCGTGACCATTCGAGATTCCTTCGGCAATCTCGAACTGGAGAATCTCAGCGGCAACCTCGATGCAGAGACATCGAACGGAAAAATTGCGGTGCGCGACGCGCGCGGCAGCGTCACGCTCAAGTCCTCTTTCGGGGCCATTGAAGCGACAAACGTCCCGAAGGGGATTCGCGCAGTTACCGGAAATGGGGCCATCACGCTGACGGATATCGGGGCTGACGCTTACGCGAAAACCAGCTTTAGCAGTATCCTGGCCGAACGCATCAACGGCAACCTGACCGCGGAGGACAGCAACGGATCCGTCACCGCGCGAGACGTCAAAGGCGACGCCAGCGTGACGACGTCCTTCTCCGGCGTGACGCTGGAATCCATTGGCGGGCGCGTTCGAGTGGACAATCAGAACGGGGCGATCTCCGTGACCGCCGTCCGTCCCGCCAGCGGATGCCGCGACATTTCCCTCAAGACGTCCTTCTCGCCCATCCGCGTTCGCATCCCCGAAGGCGTCGGCTACAACGTAGCGGCGCGGACATCCTTTGGCAGAGTTTCTTCGGAGTTGCCGGTCACAGCGACGGGAAATTTGGGCGGAAACTCGCTGAACGGGACGATCGGTGCCGGAGGCTGCCAGCTTCAACTAACCGATTCCAACGGAAGCATCGAAATCGCCAAGGCGCCATGAGCGCGAGTAAATGCACGCGGAGCGGTGCGAGAGTTAGCGTGCTGGTCCGTGCATCGAGCCTCGCGCCAAATCCATGGCGAAAGCCTTCTTTAAAACGCGAGTCGCCGCTTCGGTCAGGTGATATTTTCCAAGCTCGTCTTCTCGCGCAAAAGCCACGTCGGTCACATCGCTTCCGGCGCGCGGCTTGCCAGCAATGCGTTCGCACAAATAGTCCACAATGACGAAATGAAAGCGTGGCGCGCGATTCGCCTCCGCCTGTTGAGAGCCCTCCGCCGGAAATATCCTGTCAAATACTTCAATGAGTTCGAGCACGCGCACCTCGAGCCCCGTTTCTTCGAGTAGCTCGCGCACTACGCCTTCTTGCAGAGATTCTCCGAGCTCAAGCGTCCCTCCTGGGATGGACCATTCTCCGCGAAGGGGTTCGCTGCCGCGGCGGATCAGCAGCGCGCGGCCGCTGTCAATGATTACGCCGCCGACACCGACGACAGGACGATCCGGATATTCGCGGGAAGCAGGCACTTTAGGAAATTTGCCCCGGAGCGGTTTACAATCGAAACAGCCGCGCCGCGCATCAGAGTTGACTTAGGGCAACGCGGTATATAATACGCCATGATGGCGGCGGTACAATCTGTGGGGCGCCGCCCTGCGAACATTTCTACGGAGGATGGAGCCGTGATCCGCTGCCCTGAATGTTCCACTGAAATCGACGTGGATGAAGACGAAGTCGAAGAAGGCGAAATCCTGAGCTGTCCTGAGTGTGAATCGGAACTCGAGGTCTCGCAAACGCATCCCGTGCATCTGAACCTCATTTCCGACGACCTCGAAGAAGAAGAAGAAGAGGATGAAGAAGACGAAGCCGGCGAGAACGGCGACCTCATCAAGGAAGATGAGGAAGACGAAGAAGAAGAGGACGAGGAGTAACTGGGTTCGCCTCGCCTGTCCAGCATCCCCTTTTCTGATTGCCGGCATCTAATTTGGCAGGAGCGGACGGATGAAGAGTCCCCCGTGGGTCGTTCTCTTGGGAATGGCAGCGATATTTTGCGGATTTGTCCCGGTTCTTACCCAGGCGCAGGAGCCTGCCACTCCAGCTTCCCAGGCCACGCCAGCCGCTCAGCCACCGGCTCCAGAAAAGCCGGGTAAAGAAAAATACAGCCACGCCAACGATTTTCTGATCATTGGGACGGTGTTCGGCCCAAAAGGTTATGCGTTTCCGGGCGTGCAGCTTAAGATTCGGCGCAAGAGTGAGAAAAAGTTCCGTTGGGAGGACTATACGAATTCTCGCGGTGATTTCGCTGTGCGCGTGCCGCAGGGCTCGCAGTATGAGATGGTGGTGCATGCCAAGGGATTCAAGGATCAAATGCGCGATTTGGACGCCCAAACAGGCGTGAGCGAAACACGGTTGGCATTTCGTATGGAACCCGGAGGTGGAAAGAAGAAATGACTGCGCCAAAGCGATTTCTTTATATGGCGGTGATTCTGACGTTGGCGGCAGGAGCGGCCTTTGCGCAAGACTCGAAGCGTGAAGCGGAGCTCCGCACGGTGCATGGAGTGGTGCTAGACAAATCCGAAAACCTGGTTTCGGAAAGCGTGGTTTTCCTCAAGAATACAAGGACAAACGTGGTGCGGAGTTCGTATACGGACACCACGGGCAAGTATCGCTTTAGCGGTCTCGACCCCAATGCGGACTACGAAATCCACGCTGAAAAAGCAGACATCAAATCAGCGACACATACGGTCTCCAGTTTTGACAGCCGCAAGGACATCACGCTGAACCTGAAAATCGAAAAGAAGAAAGGCTAAGCTCCCCGGCGCGCGCGGACTTTTCTCTGCCCTGGTTGGGGTGATCTTGCCTGGCCGGAAACCAGCACCTCCAGGTGCCCAACTCCAATCACCTCTCTTTTGCGCAGTGTCATGTCCGATAAATCGGATGAAATTCGGAAGAAATCATTTCAGGTGGAGGGGAATCCAAGTCCCGAGCAAGGCTTTCTGGAAATTCGGTCAGCCCATTTTTTCGCCTAGCCGTTCTCTCGGGAGAGAATCGGATTTTTGAGTGCATCGCATATCGGGAGGCCGAGCCATTTGCTTCTACGAATCTTGTTTGTCTTAATCTTTATAGTTCCATCGGCGCTTGCGCAACAACCGCAGCCGCCTGCGCCCGCTCCAGCCGAGCGACAGGCCGATAAGACCAAGGACGGGAAGGAAGAACAGGACAAAAAGACGGCTGACGATCAGATTGGAAAGAGCAAGCTGGAGAAAGAAACGGGAACCGTAAACGATCGTATTTTCGAAGTGCTTCCGAATTACGGGACTGTTGAAACCGCGAAGTTCCTTCCCGCACTCACCTCCGGGCAAAAGTTTCGGCTCGCAACCGCGGGCGTGTTCGATTGGGCGGCCTATCCGTTCAACGGTTTGCTCGCCGCGATAGCCCAGGCGAAAAATGATCCAGCCTCTTGGGGACAAGGCTGGGGAGCCTACGGGAAACGGTATGGCGAGCCATTTGCCGACAACAGTATCGGCACATACATGACGACGGCCGTTTTGCCGAGTTTGCTTCATGAAGACCCCCGCTACTACCAGATGTCACATGGCAGCTTCTCGCACCGTGCCTATCATGCCGTCAACCGGCTGTTCGTCACTCGCATGGATTCCGGGCACGATCGGTTTAACATTTCGGAGTCGCTTGGTAATGCTGTGGCGGCTGGAATCTCAAATATTTACCACCCAGCGGAGGATCGCACTGCAGCGCGAAACGCTTCCACCTTTGGACTTCTTATACTTTGGGATGGACTCTCCAACGAAGTGAAGGAATTTTGGCCAGATATCCGGCGTAAGGTGTTCCACAAGAGCGAACCGTAGGAATGCGTGGGAGCAGCCCCGTGCAATCAATTGCCTGCCGGGGCCAGAACTCGCACCGCATGCGGCACTACTTCGATCTCCACCGGTGTGGGACCAAGGATTTCGCCGTCTCCGTGGAACATGCAGAGCCGGTCCGTAGTGAACCTTACCGACTGAACGCGGAACCGTTTGACACGCGGGGTGTGCAGCTCACCGCTCTTCAACAGCCGTGGTAGTAACCTCAAGACTTGAAATGCAGTCAGCTCTTCCACAAGTACGACATCGAGCCAGCCATCGTCCAAGCACGCATCAGGCGCGAGTCGTATCCCTGCGCCGTAGGTCGGCGTATTCAGGACGGCAGCGAGAAGCGATTTGGCTTGGATCGGCGGCAATCCACTTCGAGGAAATTCCGCTCTCACGTCAATGGGCAGATAGCTGCAGAAAGCGCGCAAAGCGGAAGCCACGTAGCGCAACCTGCCAGGTAAATAGCGGAAAGCTCCGTTAGCGTGCCGCGCCGCTTCCGCGTCTATTCCCACGCCTCCTCCGCCCAAGTAGAGGCGAACTCGTCCGTCCGCTGTGCGCGCCCGTGCGAGATCCACCGCCTTCGGCTGTCCTCGCAGAATCGCCTCGGCGGCCGCAACGGGATCTTCCGGCAACTGGAGGCCGGCAGCAAAATCATTTCCGCCGCCAGCCGGCAGAACACCCAAGATGACGTCGGCGCCGAACGCAGCGTTCACTAACGGCTGAAGCGTGCCGTCGCCGCCAAGAGCGAAGAGCAATCGCTTACCGCACCGTATCGCGGCAAGCGCAGTCGCTTCGAGTTCCACCGCGCTCCCGACAGAGATGAATTCCGCTGGTACGGAGGCCGCCTGGAAAACTTGTTGAATTCGCGGGACAAAAGAGCGAGCGCGCCCGCCGCCTGCGGCGAGGTTTGCATATACAACTGCCGGAAGAAAGGAAGAAATAAGGTTGGGGTCGGCCACTAGGTTTGTCATGCTGCCCAACGGGTTGTACGCCTGTCAATCAAAAGAAGCGGAGCAGGGCGCAGTAGACCGAATGGTTCAGGATCGCGGGGTTGCCGCTCCCATGCGGCTTCGGCTGCAAGCAGCAGAAAGCTTTGGCAAACCTTGGCGACCGCCAAGATTGGACGCGGCCACCCCCCGCTTTTTTGTAAGTGTTGCATCTAAAGGACTTAATTCTCATCTAACTTCTTTAGAATCAACATTTACGGCAGACTGGGCACATGCTGATTCTAAAGAGGTTGTTTGCGCCAAAGGGTCTGAAAGACGATTTCTTTCGCAGGTGCTGAAAACAAAGGACTTAGGCGGAGTGGCGGGCCCAAGAAAGAAAACGCCAGCACGATGCTGGCGCTGCGACATTTCGGACAAATTGTTACCTAGTTTCTCTTATACACTAGGAGTAATCGTTTGTCAATGAAAAAGCAGTGAATCCAATAGCCTTCGGCGTGCCATTGCGGTTCCGCACGCGCGAAGGAATTGAACTCAGATCAGCCGCCCGTTAAGCGGGAGACCGCGTGCTCTACGACCTCTACTTGCCATCCTCTTTCAAAACTGCCGGGGATGCCGCAGCGACGACAACCGCGACGTTGCTTTCAGAAAGCGTGTGGTTGAATGCGGGAAGATCTTCTCTGAGAAGCTGCTTATAGTCCGCGACGGCTCCCGCTAGGTCCACCTCAATCGTCTTCAGCAACTCGAGTTCTGTGTCGGTCGGGGCAAAGTCAGCGCCTCCGGCAACATCGCCGCCGCCGGTGCCGACTTCGGCATTGAGCCAGATCAAGTTGAGATAGACTTTGTCGGCCTCGACGAAGTATTTGTCGTCGCTGTTGACTTGCTCCGGCGACACCAACTTGAACTCGATTGTTTCCAGCTTCTTATCCATTGCTTCGACGGTCTTGAGAAGTTCGGCCTTGTGCTTTGTGAGAGGTTCCTGCGGTGCGGGCGGGGGCTCTGGCTCGTCGTAATAGCCCGGCTCTTCCGAAGGAGGCTTTTCGCTTACTTTTTTCTTTGGCGGACGAAGCATGGATGCAATCACTTGGATTTGTTTGCGCAGCCATTCGATTTGATTGACGGTATCGGAAACTTGCGTGATGTCGTCGCGGATGCGGAGCTGCGTTTTCACGGACTCTTCGATACCCGATTCCGGCGTCGAAATCCGCGGATCGGGCAACACCGTGAGAGCTTGCGTGAAGGATTGGCCTGCTACCGTCAGACGGACGGAATACTTGCCGGGAGCAACCATGGGACCAACTTCGGCGGGTTTAATTCCCCAGTGTGTGATGGGGCGAGAGTCGGCATCGCGGAAGCGAGGCTCTATCCAGATATGCTCGTCATCGGAAGGCGCGGTACGAAGCGCAATCAGCCGCGGCGAATCGTAGTGCAGATCCCACTTCACGCGATTGATTCCGTCGCGACCTTTCGCTTCCAGTTTACGAATAGTTTTGCCGTCTGGACCCAAAACTTCAAGTTCGACCGGCTCTTTGGGCGCTGACTTCAGCTCGAAATTCAGCAAGGCCTGGCCGCCGTGGACAAATCGACGCGCGGGACGCGGCTCAAAGAACACTGTAGGAGCGTCCGAATGATTCTTCGCGAGCTGTTCGAGGGGAGTAATGTCGTCGAAAATGTAGAGTCCGCGGCCGTAAGTGGAAATCACCAAGTCATGAAATTCTTTTTGTACCACGGCCCACGTCACAGGCGCGTGAGGCAGGCCGTTCTGGAACGGCGTCCAGCGGCCTCCATCATCGAGAGAGTAATACAGACCGTTGCCCGTGCCCGCGAACAACAATCCTGCGCAATTGGGATCTTCGGCGACGGTTCTCACATACGCCAGCGGGTGCTTCGGAAGATTGCTGCTGATCGACTTCCAAGTTTTACCAAAATCCGTTGTCTTATAAATGAAGGGATCGCGGTTATCCATGAGATGAAAATCGACCGCGACGTAGGCGGTGCCGGCTTCAAAATTCGAAGGCGCAATACTGGTGATGGTTCCCCAGGGAGGCAGTCCAGAAATGTTCTTGGTGACGTTCGTCCAAGAGGAGGCGCCGTCTTTCGTATACCAGACTTGACCGTCGTTAGTGCCTGCCCAAATGAGCCCCTTCTGGATTTTGGAGGGAGCGATCGCGAAAACGACTTCCCCGTAGAACTGCCCCAGATTGTCCCCGACAAGCCCTCCCGAGGAAACAATGCGGCTGGGATCCTGCGTCGAGAGATCGGGGCTGGTTACCTTCCAGCTTTGGCCGCCGTTCGTCGTCTTGAAAATGACTTGGCAGCCGTAGTAGACGACGTTGTGATCGAAGGGATCGATGGCGAGTGGCGGGGTCCAGTGGCAACGATATTTAATGTCGTTGGGCGGCGCATCGAGAGTATGAAGATAGGGGCTTACGGAACGCGCTTGCTTCGTTCGCGCATCCCAACGAGTCACTTCATCCCCGTAGCAGGTGGCCCACACGATGTTGGGATCGACTGGATCGGGAACAGTAAAGCCGGACTCGCAGCCTCCCATGTGGTGATCCCATCCCGTTTCCTGTGAGTCGATGGGTACGCTGGGGCCGCGCATGTTTCCGTCATCTTGCATGTTGCTATAGAAGTCGTAAGGAATCTGGTTGTCGACGTCCACGTGATACATCTGGCCGATTGGCAGAGTGACGTGGTGAAAGCCTCGTCCGTGAACGGTGGTGATAATCATTCCACCGTCGTCCGTGATGACAAATCGATCGGGATTCAGAGGATCTATCCAAATATCGTGAGTGTCTCCTCCCCAGCGGACTTCTTGAAAATTTAGACCGCCGTCCAGCGATTGAAAGAACGAACTGTTAGCCACCAAGACTTCGTTGTCACTCCCGGGTGAAATAGCGAGCCGGGTGTAGTAACCGGCGCGACCAATTAAAGCTCGTTGGTAATTGACGGCTTTCCAATGGGCACCGCCGTCATCCGATCTCCAGACGGAGCCTTGGTCTTTGGTCTGTATCAGCGCATAGACACGATTTGAATTTGTTGGCGCAACAGCCACATCAATCTTGCCCAGAGGCGAATGCGGCAAGCCATGCTCTTCAATATGGGTCCACTTCGTCCCTCCGTCGCGCGAGACGTAAACACCGCTGCCCGGGCCGCCGCCAAGTTCGGCCCAGGTGTGCATTTCCACTTGCCACATTCCTGCGAAAAGCACGCGGGAATTGTGCGGATCCATGGATAGGCCGGAGCACCCAACGTTTTCTCCGGCAAAAAGCACGCGCTCCCAGTGTTGGCCGCCGTCCAGTGTGCGGAATACGCCGCGTTCCTGCTGCGGACCCGTCGTACGTCCAAGAGCGCAGGCAAAAACAATGTCAGGATTCGATGGGTGAACGATAATTCGACCAATGCGGCCGGTCTCCTGCAATCCCATGTTGGTCCAGGTCTTCCCCGCATCTGTGGACTTATAGATTCCATTGCCGATCACATCGCTGTCGCGGATGGCCCAGGCTTCGCCTGTTCCCGCCCACACGACGCTCGGGTCGGATGGTGAAACGGCGAGAGCGCCAATGGCCGCCACGGGTTCTTTATCGAAGATAGGGATCCAGCGGTTGCCGCCGTCCGTCGATTTCCAAACGCCGCCGGAGGCAGCGCCAGCGTAGTAAGTGCTGGGATCTCCCGGCACACCAGCGACCGAAGCGATGCGGTTACCCACTCGCGGCCCGACGAAGCGGAATCGAAATTGGCCGACCTCCTCGGAGTCCGCTTGCTGTGCGTGTGCCGCCGAAACGCAACACAACGCAGCCAGCAGTACGAGGCAAACCTTGCCGCTTCGGATGAGCGCCACAAGAACCTCCGCCAAAAAATTTGGAAATGCAGTGTCCCAGGTCAGACTGGAGCACGCCGAACGCGCAGAGTATACATTATCCGCCGGGCACTTCGCCGCAGATGAAGCATCAACCTTTCCTGGAGATTCGCTGGGGAATTCTTGCGGTAGACGCGGAAATCTTCTCTTCGGTCTCGCGAGCTTCCACAAAACACTTGTGAAGCAGGCTCTAAGGAAGAATGCGAAAGAACGCAATCGAAGGGTAGCGGCAAGGAACTTCCAAGAACAAGGAGATCTATTTCAGGGAAAGGCCCGCTGGGAGAAAGCCGCGCTTACGCAAAGCGGAATGCTACATCATGCGGGATCTTGCGAGAGGTCTTAAATTCAATGGTGCCGGCGGGGGGAATCGAACCCACGGCCTAGGGATTATGAGACCCTCGCTCTTCCACTGAGCTACGCCGGCACAAAGGCAATTCTTAATGCTACGGAGTCCGTCGCAAAGGTGTCAAGCACTCCCGGGGAAGCCTGCGAGGGAGGCTCGCGGATTACACGAGGACGAACTATTTTCCAGAAGACACGTCTAGCCGGTGAGATTTGTGACAGTGCCACGCAACCTGAAGTCCTACGCCTTCTGGTACTACCGTACCGTTGACCCTATACGTTCCAAAACCTATCCTAGCTGCGTTGTGAAGTGACGGTCCCGCCTCCTTGGGCGAAAGCCTAGCGAAGGGACGGGACGGGTAGGTGTGTACTTATACGGAACAGGTCCGCAACACGAGTGACTTGACATCCCTGTAGATAGGGATAGAGTGTCTCTGGGTGTCTTCCATCCCCGGAGGCAAAATGTCCAAGAAACTCGTGGTAGTGTTGCTCGTCATGCTGGTATTGGTGGGAGCAATGGGCCTGAAGACGTTAGTTACGGCGCACGCAGACGGCTCCGTAATGATGGCGAACGGCTCAGCACCAGCACCGCCGACACCGTATAAGAATGGAAGCGCGCCGGCACCGCCAACGCCGTATAAAAACGGCTACGGCTCCGGCACCACCGACGCCTTATTGATAGCCGCGCAGTATCCGCAGAAGTTCTAGATAGCTTTACTGCGGAGCGGGGATCAAGGGCGTAGATTGGCAGGAACGTGCTTGGTCCATTTGCATTCTTCATTTGGTTCGTAGGCCTCCTTTGTGAAGCCGCAGTATTAGTGTGCGCGATCAAGAAGCACGCCTTCCGCCGATATCTGCTCTTGAATTTGTACATGGCTGTCCTGATCGTTTCCGAGCTTGGCCGCTACAAAATCCTTGCTGAGTATGGATTCACTTCCAAGCAGTACCTATATTTTTACTTTTACTCCGATGCGATCTTAACGATTTTTCTTTATTTCGCGCTGAGCTACCCTTTACGCCCACGTTTTCAGCGAGATGAACGCGGAAAGCTACGTGAAAATGGGCACGCTTCTGCTCCTGGGAGGGACAGCCATCTTCACCTATGCGGTGGTGCAGCAATCGTCGGCCAAGCTACTTACACATTTCGTCGTGGAACTCTCCCAGAACCTTTACTTTGTCGGGCTTAGTCCTAACCTATGTACTGTGGGCGGCCATTCTGAAGCTTGCGCGAGACGCGCACGCGACTCGTACAGCTGGTGCTCTCTCTTGGCGTCTATTTCAGCCTTTTTGCCGCCAACTACGCTATTCGGAATTTGTATCCGTCGCTTAAGCTCTGTGTTTGTCCCCCTCGTCCAGGTGTTTGGGACGTTCCTCCCCCTGGCATGGGCCTATGCATTCTGGTACTTACCTGAAGAAGCCAGAATGGTGCCTTCGCGCCTGGCGGTGATCCCGCGATGATGGCCGGAATTATTCTCGTTTGCTCGGTGGTATTTTTGCTGCAGTTCTTTGTGTCTTATTGCCGGTCCCTGATTGCTGCTTCGATCAAGCATCCACTTTCAGCAGAGGTGCAGGACGTTACCGGAATTCGCAGTACGGCGGCGGGCGAGGATTTTGCACGGGTTGTTCAGCTCCTGCAGCTTTGCCCGGACCGGCCGGAAGATCGTAGCGGGGTTCAGGCCATTGGAGCCTACTTCAACCTTTTGGGCTTTGCACGAGCCACCGTGGCCCGGATCGTTCCTTCGTTGCGCGCTTGGACGGAGACGGAGCGCGGCCAATGTACTTATTTCGCCGCCGTGACTCTCGAACGCCGTATCGCCTTCAGCCGGGACATGTTTGCCCAACAGTTGGAGTCCTAGGGACGGCCTGTTTCCGGCACTTTCTGCCGAGGCCATCTGCTATCGCATTCGCCACATCCACTTCCCATTCTCGACTTGACTTTTCCAGTCTCATGTTAATCTGACGTCGTTCCCTCCTCACCGGAGTGGAAGCGTCCGCAGCGCAAAAACGACCGGTGACAAAAACATGTCTGCAGTGTGGCGCGGTACTGCCTTCGAGCGTTCGCGTCTGTAACTTTTGTGATTCGTCGCTTGCGCCAGAATTATCTCTGCAAGCGTCAAACTCTTCGCTCATTACGCGGGAAAACCCTGACCCGATCATTCGGCGGGAGCACTCGGAGTCCCCGCAAAACCATGAGTCGGACCCCAAATGGCGTGGCGAAGTAACGCAGCGTCTGCAGGCCTATCGCGCGCGGCGGCGAAGGGTTGCGCCTAATCTCGCCCAGTCTCAGCTTCCCTTCGAAGAACCTGCAGCAGATCCACCGGTTCCCTCTTCGGTGGCTGTAGCTGAGGCGCCGCCCGTTGCGGACGAAGATTTCTCCTTCACGATCGCAATCGGCCGAAACGCTGCTTCGCGTGAAGCATCGCAGATGGTTATCGATGTATCCCTGCCTTCCGCCACGGAGCAGGGATTCGAACAAGCGCCTTACGCAAGCGTGGCCGCTGAACGCGACGGCTTATACCCGGTGGCATCCATGGATGAGCGCCGAATTGCCGGATTGATTGACGCCGGATGCCTGATTTTCGCTTATGGCGGATTCCTCACGCTCTTTGGGTCTCTAGGCGGACAATTTACCTTCAGTAAGTTGAGCGCGGCCGTATGCGTCGCGACGTTCGTCATTGTGTATCTGCAGTATTTCGCCCTCTTCACGGTGTTTGGCGGTACGACACCCGGCATGATGCTGCGGGGCTTGCAAGTGGTCAGCTTTTCCGGTGAACCTCCTTCGCCGCGCCAGATGCTTTGGCGAAGCGCGGGCTATATGCTTTCCGCAGGCACTTTCTTCATGGGGTTTCTGTGGTCCATGTGGGACGAAGATGCGCTAACCTGGCACGACCGTTTGTCCCATACGTATCTTTGTCCAGCGCCGACATTCGCCGACATGGATGCAACGCACGTCGCACATACGCGCTGACTTCTGCACGTGACTCAAGATTTCGGAAAGATGCCTTCTAGCTGAGGCAAGCGCGGGCAATGCGCACAATTGCTCTCAAGCTGAGTTCCACATCCGCTTCCGTAGTCGCCCAGGAAGAGACGCTGACCCTCATGGCAGATTTTCCTTGCCACGCCGTCCCGCCGCACCAGCATGTGCCATCTTCTTGTACGGCGCGAATTACTCTCTGCGTCGCTTCGGCGCTGCCGAAAGAGACGAGCACTTGGTTGATGACCACGTCATTCACGACTTCGAAGCCAGCATCGCGAAATCCTTCTGCGAATCGTTGCGCGTAGGCGCAAGTTCGCTCAATTAAGGAACAGAGACCCTCGCGACCCATCGACTTAAGAGCCGCCCACAATTCCACCCCGCGCGCCCTTCGTGACGCCTCAGGCGTGTGATACATCGGCTCGCGCCGTGCGCCAGCCTCCAGGTAAGCCGCCGTCATGGTCATCGCGGCACGCAACGCCATTCCTTCTTTCACCAGCACAATCCCGCTGTCGTAATTGACGTTTGGCCATTTGTGCGCATCGGTGGCCCACGAATCGGCTTGTTCGAACCCTTCGGTCAAATGGCGGTACTTCGGTGAGACGGCGGCCCACAAACCAAAAGCTCCATCCACATGGACCCAGGCCCCTTGTTCCTGCGCGCGTGCACAAATTTCCGTGGCCGGATCGAATGCACCGGTGTTCACGTTGCCAGCCTGAATACAGAGGATGGTACGATCGCTGAGGCGCGGCAGTTTGTCTGCGCGCATTCGACCCTGACTGTCCACTTCCACGCACGTCAACCGCTTTTTCCCAAAGCCCGCAAGACTGAGCGCCTTGAGAAGAGATGCATGCGCTTCGCCCCCGACCACGACATCGATGGGTGGCGCTCCGAACATCCCGTCGTCCTCGACATTCCAGCCCACACGGGCAAGAAGGGCATGACGTGCCGCCGCGAGCGCCGTGAAATTCGCTGTTGTCGCGCAGGTCACCAGCCCGCCCTCGCAGTTCTCCGGCAGCCCAAGAGCCTCGCATACCCAGCCAAGTGCCACGTCTTCCAACTCCGCCGCAACGGGCGACATAACCCGCAATGCCGCATTTTGATCCCATGCTCCCGCTAACCAATTTGCCGCGAGAGATGCCGGGATGGTTCCGCCAATTACGAAACCAAAGTATCGACCGCCCGTTGTTGCTACCGTTGCTGGAGAGCCGAATTCATCCAGCCTCTCGAGAACCTGCATGGGATCGCTCGGCGACGTGGGGAATCGTTCACGGAATCTTGCCAGGCTCTGAAGGTCCCTCTCGGCTGGGCCGACGCAGCGCGCACCGATGCCCGTCACGTATTTTAGAGCCCTCGCTGCCGCTTCTCGCAGCAGCTCATCACTATTTGAAATTTCCTCGCGATCAGTTTGCATGAATATGCCGGCCTTTCAGTCCAAAGTGCGCCCGTGGAGAAACACTCCGGCGAAGAAGGGGCGCCGGAGTCCTGATTTAAGACTAACGCCGCGCGCAATAACGTCGCGCTCGATCTTGGCAAACCAGAGTTCGATTTGGTTGAGCCAGGAGGAATAGGTCGGGGTGAAGTGCAGGTGAACCTTCGGATGACGATTCAGAAAGTCGTCGACTTGCCCGGTCTTATGAGCCGAGAGGTTGTCGGCAATCACGTGGATCTCCTGGCCACGCGGCTGGTTGACAACGATGTCCGCCAGGAACGCGACGAACTCCGCGGAGGTGTGTCGCACGGCCGTCTTGCCGAGTACCTCGCCGGTCTGGGTGTCGAACGCCGCGTACAGGGACAGCGTGCCGTGCCGGAAGTACTCAAAGCCGTGCCGTTCGGCGCGTCCCGGCGAGAGTGGCAACACCGGATCCTTGCGGTCGAGCGCCTGGATCGACGTCTTCTCGTCCACACAGAACACCGCCGCATGCGCCGGAGAGTTCAGATACAGCCCAATGATGTCGGCGGCCTTCTGCTCAAAATCCGGATCCTGGGTGGCCATATAGTAACTAGATGATTGAAATGGGATGGAAAGAGCCGAATTGTCTGCTACTTCTTTATGACTGCCTCGTCGGAAGCGATCTTGCCATCACGGATGAAGATAATTCGGTGCGCGTGCTGCGCAATATCGTTTTCATGCGTGACGAGAATGATGGTGTTGCCTTGCCGGTAGAGATTTTCAAACAAGGCCATAATCTCTTCTCCGGTTTTCGAATCAAGGTTGCCGGTCGGTTCGTCCGCCAGGACGATCGACGGCGAATTGACAAGAGCTCTGGCAATGGCCACGCGCTGTCTCTGACCGCCCGAGAGTTCGTTCGGCTTGTGCGTCATCCGATCCAGCAAATCCACGCGCTCCAGCGCCTTTTTCGCTTTTTCGATCCGTTCTTCTGCCGGCGTGCCGTTGTAGATCAGCGGAAGCTCCACGTTGTGAAGCGCAGTTGCGCGAGGCAGCAAATTGAAGGTTTGAAAAACGAAGCCAATCTCTTTGTTCCGGATATAAGCCAGCTCGTCATCATCCAAATCGCTCACTAGCCGTCCAGCAAGCCAGTATTTTCCCGCGCTGGGAGAGTCCAAACATCCGATAAGGTTCATCAGCGTGGACTTGCCCGAACCGGAAGGCCCCATAATGGCCACGTATTCGCCCTTGCGGATTTGCACGTCGATGCCGCTGAGTGCGTGTACCTTCTCCGAGCCCATTTCATAGACTTTGGTGAGGGCTTCCGTCTTAATCACGACACCGGAGCTGACCAAATCCTCGCGATACGAATCCGGGGCTGCTGTTTCCACAGGCATTCGAATGTCCTCGCTTGTTCTGCTTGGTCAGCTCTGCTGGTCGTCCACTTTCTTAGGCGCGGAGTTGTCCACTTTAACGCTGGCCTCGGGCTTCAGTGTTCGCAGCGCTTTGTAGCTCCCGACGACGATCTCATCGCCGACTTGCAGTCCTTTGGTAACTTCGATGTTGGTAATACCGGTGATTCCGGTTTCGACCGGACGGAAAAAGGCTTTCTTTCCGTTAACCACGAAGACGCCTTGCACCTCGTCCTTGTTGGGATCGCCAGGGGCAGCTGGCGGAGGCGCTGCCAGCGTCACTCCCGAATTCTCTTGGCCCTTCACTTTCTTGGCCGCTTCTTCGAGATCCTTGCGTGTGCGCACTGCCAGCGCCTGAATCGGAATAGCGATTACATCCTTTTTTTCCGCAGTCTTGATTTTTGCCGTGGTCGAAAGTCCGGGCCGCAAATTGTCCGGCGGCTGATCGAGTCTTACAACCACTTTAAAGTCCTTGGCTTCCTGCGTGCCCGTGGTGGATTGGGTCGTGGCCAAACCGGAGCTGCGCAACGTCGCCTGCGAACCAATCTCAGTCACTCTGCCTTTGAACACTTTCCCAGGCACGGCGTCTATAGTTACATCGGCATCTTGCCCCAGCCGTACGTTGATGATGTCGGTCTCGTCGACTTTCACTTCCGCGGTTACCACGGACATGTCCGACAGCGTCATCAGGAAACTGCCGTTGGAATTCTGAATCCCAGGTACGACATAGTCGCCTACGCGCTCCGGCAAGTAACTCACGATTCCATTGATGGGCGATGTGTAGGTGGTCTTCGATAAGACGTCCTTAGTCCGGACAAGCATCGCCTTGTTCTGATTTACTTGCGAACGCGTCTGCTCCAGTTGGGCTCTTAGCGAAACGACCCGTTCGCGAGCCGAATCCACCGCCGCCACTGCGCCGTCATAAGTCGACTTTCGCTGATCGAAATCCTGCTTGGCTATCAACCCATCCTTGAAAAGCCCTTGCCCGCGCTGCCAATCGAGCTTGGCCTTTTCCATGTTGGCCTGTTGAGAAACCAAGTCTGCCTGCGCTGCCCTGTAACTCGCGTCAGCCGCTTGCACGCCGTCTTCCGCGGAGTGGATGGCCGCTGCCTGCGCCTGCACATCCGCGCTTGCCTGAACGTTTTCCTGAAGCAAGAGCCGGTCGCCCTTCTTGATATGGTCGCCTTCCTTGACGAGGATTGCGGTAATTCTGCCGAATCCTTGCGCAGTCACGTTTGTGTAGGTGGTTGGTTTGATCTCTCCAGATGCCGTTACCAGCGAAACCAAATCGTCTTGCTTCGCCACTTTGGCCGTCTGAATCGTCACCACACCCTTGTTTGCCTGGTTGACGCTGAAGAGTACGATCCCCAGAAGTACCGCAGCCAGGACCGCTCCAATCACTACTTTTTTCCACGTCTTCATTTGATTCCTCTTTGATTCACCTTCGAAGGGTCGCCCTAAACCTCGCCGGGGCAGCCCATCCAAGCGGGGACACAATTGCGCTGTTTTCTAGCCTGTCCTCTACATTACATACGCCCTTGTGGGTCGAAATGTTTCGCCAGAGGATGCCGCGCGCCAAACGGTTTGGCTTCCCTACCGGGCCATTTTGGGCCCGACCAACGGAGCAACTCGGCCCGACTTCAGCAAGCTAGGCCTGAAACTCCTCTATATTCTAGATTCAAAACCACCTAAATGAAAGAATTCCTCGAACCGTTTACCGGATTCTCTCCCGACAAACCGACCTCTCTCTTAAGACGTTTCCCGCCGCAATTTGTTACGGGGAATGCCATTATTCGGGGCATTTTGGCCGTCTTCCCCGATTAGTTTGATGCTATACTTTCGCTATTCGTCAGGAGGGCCTCTCGAAAGTCATTTCCGGAGAGAAACCTGACCGTAGAATGCGGAGAGGTGGCAGAGCGGCTGAATGCGGCGGTTTGCTAAACCGTTGTAGGGGCCAAAACTCCTACCGGGGGTTCGAATCCCCCCCTCTCCGCCATGTCAACTAATTTTTTCCAATTCTATTGGGAAATCTAAATCCTTCAACTACTTGGGAGATTTCGTTTGTTCGGCTAATGTCTCCCTGTTCTCTCCATTTCCCTCTTTTCTCCCAATTTTTCGAGCTAATTCGAGCCAAGGACGGGCTGAAACTATCTCTTGAGCAGCCCGCTCACGAAGCAATTAAGCCTGAAATCCGAAGTTGAAGTGGGTTTCATGGAGACTCATGGATGGATTTTGGGCTCAAGTCGGAAGCCCAGAAGGCAACTTCGGCGAAGTTGGGACACCGTAGGATAAGACGTTTTCCAGCTGCGGGATGCGTGGTTTGAGGCCACCCCAGGAAGCCGACAAATGCAGCACCAAGCGGTGGCCGGCCCGGCCGAGCAGAGCACCGCAAAGAAAAACTTGCGCGCGCAGCGTGGCCGGCTGGCGATAGGTTTTGCAGCCACTAGCGCGCTGGAATTCTCCAAGCAGATTGAACAGTAGCAGGATGCTGCGGAACGCTGCTTCGGTGGCGAAGAACTCCTGCATGCAAAAATCATCGGCGCCCAAATCGTGTTTCAATTCGGCGATGCGATTTTCCATGTTCGCCCGGTGGTTGTAGTCTCGCCAGAGATCTTCCGGCGGGAGCGCGAGATTGCTGACGAAGACGCGGAAGGTGTAGCCGGGAACATCGAGAAGTTTTCTTCCCAGCGAAGGGCGCTCGACACGCAGCCGCTCGCGGATCACCACGAAGCGGCGTGGGCGGTCCCAGCCGAAAAGTTGCAAGTGGAATTCACCCGCAGCGTAATTGGTATCCAGCGCGCGCCACGTGGTGATGCGTGCGGCCTCGCGCTTCAGCCAGAGCGTCAGCCGTGCCACGATGATGTAGGACAGCCCACGCTGCTCGAGAAAACCCAGTAATTGCTGGTCAAAAAAGCCCGCGTCGGCGCGCACCACGCGAAGGGCATGTTTTTCCGGCAACAGCGCCAGAGCTTCCTTGAGAAATTCCACTACGCCACGGGCCGTGCCGCAGTTTCCACTCCGCAACCAGCCGTGCAGCAGAAAGTGCGCCTCGGCCAGCACCGCTACCAGGGGATGATGCGAGGGCCGCCCATGCTTGCGTGGATTCGGTCCGCGCAACGCACCCTGCTGCCGCCCGTAGCGCTCGAACACCGTGGAATCCAAATCCAGACTATA
Organism: uncultured Acidobacteriota bacterium; assembly: GCA_963753745.1. Lineage (GTDB taxonomy): Bacteria > Acidobacteriota > Terriglobia > Acidiferrales > UBA7541 > Acidiferrum. The sequence continues at coordinate 3,405 of CAVWDX010000005.1, read as the reverse complement.
TCCCGCCGAACATCCCGGAAGCCGCTCCAGCTGCCAACTCCACAAGCCGGAGAAAAAACGCTGGCCCTGTCCCTGACCGAAGCGTTTGAAAAGGTTGCGAATAGTGTCATCGCCAGGAAAGCGCGAAATCCCCAGCACCGCGTGCAAGGCCACGTCGGCACGCAGCAAACTTGTGTGCGCGAAGCGCCGCGCTCCGGCCACTACCGAAAGCAAAAATGCGGTGAAGGTCTGCGCCGGATCGATGGCGTTGGGGGAAGTAAGACGAAACGGCAGATGCTTGCTCACGGCTTCGCGATAGCCAACGTGCCGCAGAAACTCCAAGAACACCACCAGTCCACCGAACGGTGTGACCGCTCGCTGGGTCTCGCGCAATTCCACTTTTTTTCCGCCCCAAAGAGCGGTAACTTTCCAGTGCACTGTTTTGTCCTCCTCGGCGTTTCTTTCAACCAACTGAAACTTAACCGAGTTAGGGCAAAACAGTGCAATTCAATTTAGGAATTCAGGTTAAGACCAAGACCGCTCGCACGGCGCGGTCTTGGGTCTTGCCCCAACGCAAAAGCTATTCTCCTCAGTCCAATTGCAGAAAGAAATTGCCCTCGAACACTTCAATTTGTCGGGACTGACCCAGGTCAGAAAAACAAATCAGGAGACCTGAGGCCAGTGAGTGACGGTATAAGTGAAGGCAGTTTGTGCCGTCTGTCTCAGCAAGGGCACGAGACAAACGATCCGAAACCTTGGTAAGGTGGCCCAGCTTCTGAAAGAACCCCAAAGAGGTTTCCCACCATTCCACATCTTCACGGGAATCGCCAGTAACAAGTTCTAAACGGCTGCTCTCCGTAAGCAACTCCGGGTAAGTTTCGAACAATGATCTAATCTCCCCAGCAAGCAGGTCTGCAATTTGCAGTCCGATTTCCGTATGGGATGGACGCGTATTGCCCATAAGCACTCAGCGTTCATGTTTTACGGTTCACGGCACAAACGCAAGGGGACTGGACAGACTTCAGGGGAAGAAGAACGGATGCCTGATGAAAATCATCATTCCGAGCTTCAGCGTGCAAGCCATCCGGCCACCATGCGGCGGACTGCCATATCGTGTGCTTCAGGAGAGACACCGCCCTGAGGCGTCGGTGACGACGTACACCTCATAGCCGTCACCCATCGCATGTATAGCGGGCATCGCAAGACACATCTCCGTCCAGAGCGCAGCCATTGCAAGCTTCTTCCGGCCCGTCTTCTTCACTGCCTCGACGATCCGGCGGTCCTCCCAACAGTTGATGAGTACGGTTAATCGTCTTCTGATCCGGAAAAACTGCCTGGACCTGCTTGAAAATTAGGCCCCCGCGTTCTTCATTGACAGTGGTGAGAATCGTCGGAATGCCATACGCCCTCGCGGTTTTGGCTAGAGCTGTGACGTCATTGATTACGATTGTGGGGTCGTGACTGTTTACGTTTGCCAACTGGAAAGGTTGATGGTCAATGAGGAGTAAGACACAATTCTGCGGTGTCAGAAGAGCGTCGAGACCGACTTTCGCGAACGTTTGCATGATGTAAATGGTCTCTCGACACCCGGATCAAACGCGCACAGGAACTTCTGTTACTTGGCAAGGAATCCGTTCCGTTTTTCGCGCTCCAAACAGGTTTCGCCGACCAGAGCCATTTCACGAAGACGTTTCGCCGTGCCACGGGCGCAACACCCAAAGACTGGCAGCGAAGTCGCAACCTCTGACCTCGGCTCGAACCGCGCCGCACGCTGTCCAGCAGCCGAGAAAAAGTTTTCAGTTAATTTCGCGGTTTTGATCCAAGTGCCAACTACATCACCATCATCAGCACGTATGCGGTCGCACCGAACATGCCGAGGCGCGGACTTTCTCGTGCGTGCGACGAACGAGATCATACGGTACGTGCCGTGGTTCGTCTCCGCAAACCTCCACGTGAACTTCGAACGCACCCAAGTGGTCAACTACGCGCAGTGGAAGATAGCCGCGAGACGACCGCGGCCGCGCGCGAAGACGATTGGATCACGGGCTAAGCGGAAATTATTTCGGACGAGAAGTGGAAACCGCGGCAGCCTCTGTGACCTCATCCACGCTGGCTGCTTTGAAGTAACGACTGTTCGGTGCGCGGCCGAAAACTCATCGCGTCGACTGAAACGCTGCATTAGAAAATGACAAGAAATGTGTTGCGCGGTTCTCCGGTAGCTCAAAGGTAGAGCGCTCGGGTGTTAATCGAAGGGTTGACCCGCGCACGAAACTGCAGTTGGATTTCGGACCTGCAATTGGAGCACGTTTGTGGATGCGAGCGGGACCGGTGGGCGGGCGGAAGCGAACGGTGCTTCTACTTCTCCTTAGGCATCATCTCTGGTGGTGCTGGAGCAATGCCCTACACCGACGTAGTCTCGCACTGGTTTGACCGACACAGAGGATTGGCTCCCAGCGTCATGTCTTGGATGGGGTTGGGCGCCATCGTTATTCCTTCGGTCGCGCAGCGATTGATCGCAACCCTCGGCTGGCGTCTCTCGTACACAGTCTTCGGTCTCGCGATTTTGTTTCTCCCCTTACCGGTTGTTGCAGCATTCTTGAAGGAGCGGCCCGAGAATGTGGGTCTCCTCCCAGATGGGGATGCAGAGGTCCACGCCTCGACGACGAGCGCACTGAAGTCTCATCAGGGTCGCGTGTGCTTCTCGGATTTCGGGCATCCTGAACAGGATTCACGCCGTCGAATGCGCCTTCATTCTTCGCATGAGTGAGCTACGTATGGTTTTCTTGGGGTAGCAACGAACTCCGTGAGTGGGCTAGATCGTCAGCTCAGATGGGCGGTTGACATTCACGGTGGAGCGTGGTTCGTCCGATACCGTGTACGCGTGCGGCAGGAGGCGGCCCGACCAGACTCCAGCAGAAGGCAAAGGAACATCCCGGTTTCGGGGACGTTCAGCCGTTTCGCCAGCTCGGTTGGGTCTATCACTTCTACTTCGACTTGATTTATGGATGTTCGGCTAAACGAATCGAATTGAACGCGCTAGATTGATTTGTGAGAGCCATCAATCGGTTGGGTCGGAGTTGCCTTTTCCGTCGCAAGGTGCTGCTGCGCTTTGCTGACGGTTAGCCGCGCGTAATACAGCGGGTCGCTTTTCTCACTGCTGCGAAAATCCGCGATCCTGCCAATGATTTCTTCGGGGTCGTCGCCGCGGGCGAGGGCGCGCTTCGCATAGATCCAGTCGTGCTCGGACTGGCTCAAGGGTCGCCTTTCAGAAGACCGTTGCGTTAACAGCCTATAGTGCGCGCGGAAGTCGTTGTCGATCGGCTCAGCGCGTAGACAAAAATCTTGTAGGTGATGAATGCGGTCGGTGCGCTTCTCGGCTTGCACCCGAAAAACTCGGTTTGATACTTTCGGTTGACGAATCCCGGG
>CAVWDX010000004.1:0-10921 GCA_963753745.1 uncultured Acidobacteriota bacterium | reverse complement strand
CTACGTGCGGGAGAAGATCTTCCACGGAAGAAGGGCGGAGGACGCGGACGTGGAAATGTCAGTTTGTCAAAGGCGATTACGGGGTCGTGAATATGCGGGCGCCGACGGTGCGACCGGACGGGTCGAGCGTGATCTACGACGGAAAAGTGTACGAAGAAGAGATCGTGAAACGCGGGGCTTCATATCTGGCCAGGACGTTCACGCTGACGGACATCACCCGGGCGGCATCATCGAATGCCGCTACATGATCGACTTCAAGGAAAACTATGTTTTCGACTGGAACTGGGTTTTAAGTTCCGATCTTTTCACGAAGTCGGCGAAGTTCGCGCTGAAGCCCTACGGGGAGTGGGCGCTGATGTGGAGCTGGCGGAACGGGCTGCGGAGGAATCGAGCCGCCGGTGCGACGGCGCGACGCAGACCACGATATCGAAATGGAGGCGCGGAACGTTCCCGCATTTCAGGTGGAAGACGACATGCCGCCGGAAGCGGCGATGAAATTCCGCGTGGACTTCACGTATAAGGAAGACGGTTTGGAGTCGGACCCCGAGAAATTCTGGAAAAAGCAGGGCAAGAAGCTGAACGACTCCACCGAGAGTTATATGAACAAGCGGAAAGCGATGGAACAAGCGGTGGGGGAGATCGTAGCGGCGGGCGATTCGCCGGAAGTGAAGTTGCAGAAAATCTACGCGCGAGCGCAGAAGCTGCGCAACCTGAGCTTCGAGGTGGAAAAAACGGAGCAGGAACAGAAGCGCGTTAAAGAAAAAGAGCCTGCAAATGTGGAGGAGGAGTGGAAGCGCGGGTACGGCTACGGCGATGACATTACGCTGCTTTTCCTGGGGCTGGCGCGGGCAGCGGGAATGGACGCCTCGGCGGTGAAAATTTCGACACGCGACGACCACTTCTTCGTCAAGAATCTGATGAAGGCCAGAGATCTGCGAACTTACGTGGTGCTGGTGAAACTGAACGGGAAGGAACTTTATTTTGATCCAGGGACGGCGTTTACGCCGTACGGATTGCTGCCCTGGTCGGAAACTGGAACGCTGGGATTGAAACTAGATAAAGAAGGAGGCACGTGGGTCACAACCAGCACGCCGGAGAGCAGCGCTTCGCAGATCGAGCGAAAGGCGGATCTGAAACTGACACAGGAGGGGAGCCTGGAAGGGAAACTGACGGTCACCTATACGGGGCTCGAAGCGCTGTATCGGCGCTTGGAGCAGCGAAACGAGGACGAGGCGGAACGTAAGAAGTCGCTGGAGGATAGTGTGGGGTGCATGATTCCAGCGGCCATAGAAGTAGACCTGACGAACAAGCCGGATTGGAGCAGCTCGGATGCAAAGCTTGTGGCTGAATTCAATCTCAAAGTGCCAGGCTGGGCGTCGGGAGCGGGACGACGGGCCCTCATGGCAGTGGGGCTTTTCGATGCGGCTGAAAAGCACATGTGCGAACACGCGACGCGCGTGCATCCGCTGTACTTTCATTACCGGTCTGAAAAGGTGGACGACGTAAGAATTGAGCTGCCGCTCGGCTGGCAGGTGAGCAGCGTGCCGAAGCCGGCAATCGACGATGCCAAGTTGTTGCTGTACACCATGAAGGCCGAAAACGACAACGGGACGCTGCACATCGAGCGGCTCATGAGGAGCGATTTGATCATTCTGGAACAGAAATTCTACCCAACGCTGCGCAGATTTTATGAGGGAGTGAGGACGGCCGATGATCAGCAAATCGTGTTGCAGCCCGCAGCCACATCCGCGAGCAATTAAGCCGGCGCGCCGGGCTGCATGGTTGGCAGGAGCACTTATTCTCTGCGCGTTGGGAGGGTCGTCGCCTGCCAGCGCAAGCGACGCGCCGCAGTGGATGCATGCGCTGGTGAATGCGCCACTGCCCGCCCATGATGAAAAGACGGATGCGGTCCTGCTTTACTCCGAAGACATTTTGAACGTGCAGGGCAACGGGAAGGTGAAGAGCATCGAGCGGCGGGCGTACAAAATATTGCGACCGGCCGGACGAGAGCACGGAACGGTTCTGGTGCACTTCGATTCAGAGACGCGGATTACGGGGCTACGCGGGTGGTGTATTCCCGCGCAAGGCAAAGACTATGAAGTGAAGGACAAGGATGTAATGGAGACAGCGCTGTTCGGCGTTTCGAACGGCGAGCTGGCGAGCGACGTGCGCACAAAAATACTGCGGATTCCGGCGCCAGATCCGGGAAACATCATCGGGTACGAAATCGAGCATGAAGACCGGCCCTATATTTTGCAGGATGAGTGGGGCTTTCAGGGCACGGATCCCGTGCGCGAGGCACACTACACTTTGCAGTTACCTGCAGGCTGGGAATACAAGGCGGTGTTTTTGAACTATCCGGAAGTGCAATCAACGTCCGCAGGAAACAATCAGTGGCAATGGGTGCTGACCAACGTGGAGGCCATCCGCCCAGAAGACGACATGCCGCCGTGGACCGCAGTTGCGGGCCAGATGATCGTGTCTTTCCTGCCGCCCGGCGGAGAGCAGAATCGAGGGTTTGAAAACTGGAACGATATGGGGCTGTGGGAAGCGGGGTTGGTGCGCGGAAGGCGAGAGAGTTCGCCAGAAATCAAACAGAAAGTGGCGGAATTGACGGCTTCAGAGACGAGTGTATTGGGAAAGATGCGCGCGCTTGGAAAGTTTGTCCAGGACGACATTCGGTACGTGGCGATTGAGCTGGGAATCGGAGGATGGCAGCCGCACGCGGCAAACGATGTTTTTTCACATCACTTCGGTGATTGCAAAGACAAGGCGACGCTGATGAGCGCGATGTTAAAGGAGATCGGCGTCGATTCATACTACGTAGTTCTCAACACGCATCGGGGCGCCGTGAATGCAAAGACGCCGGCGGTCAACTGGTTCAATCACGTGATTCTTGCGATCAAGCTGCCCGAAGGAGTGAACGATCCCTCGTTGTCGGCTATTTTGCAGGACAAGAAGCTGGGTCGGCTGCTGATTTTCGATCCGACGGATGATTTGACGCCTTTTGGCTACTTGCGCGGGCCGCTGCAGGCGAATTACGCGTTGCTGGTAACGGACGGTGGAGGCGAGTTGATCGAGCTGCCGGAGCTGCCGGCGGCGATGAACGGAATCCGGCGGGTTGGCAAATTGACACTCACGCCGGCGGGCACGCTTACGGGAGAGGTGACGGAGATCCGGATGGGAGATCGCGGGGCCGCTCAAAGGTACGCGATGCGCTCCGCGCCCACAAGCAAGGATAAGATCAAGCCCATTGAGAGCCTGTTGTCTGGGTCGCTGGCAAATTACCAGATCACCAAAGCAACGGTGTCGAATCTGCAGCTTAACGACCAACCGTTCGTGTACGACTATTCGTTGGTCGCACAGGATTACGCCAAGCTGGCGGGGAACCTGCTGTTAGTAAGGCCGCGTGTGGTAGGAATCAAGTCCAGCGGATTGCTGGAAACGAAGGAACCGAGAAAGTTTCCCGTGGAGTTCGAGGGGCCGTCGCTCGATTCGGATACTTTCGAAATTACACTGCCCGCGGGCTACCAAGTCGACGATCTGCCGCCGCCCGTCGAAGTGGATTACGGATTCGCAAGCTACCACAGCGAATCGGAAGTTAAGGGAAACGTTTTGCGATACACCCGGAAGTTTGAAGTAAAAGACCCCAGCGTGCCTCTTGCCAAGGTGGAAGAACTGAAGAAACTCTACCGAATTATCGCCAGCGACGAGCGGAACACGGCTGTTCTAACGCCAGCTTCCCACTAGATTGAATGCCGAAGCTCAGGAAGTGAAGTGGCGCAGTGAATGGTGACTCGTGACTGGTGCAAACCAGGCCAAGCGGGCAATCATCGTGCCTGCGCCTCCTAACTGGCCGGAAAAAACCAAGACACAGGACAAACATGGGATGGCTGAGGCTGTGCCGAAGCATGGCCGAAAACGCTTGTGGGTTCGCGCGGAGTGTAGAAACACTTGAGTGCTTCGGGATAATTGACGATGGAGAACGCAGGGTCAGGAGAGGCGGGCGCGGACACGGTCGCTTAGGGCTTTGCCGTCGACGACTTTGCCTTCGAGAGCGGATTTGGCGGCTTTGACGACGGCGCCCATTTGTTTCATGGAGTTGGCGCCGGTTTCGGCGAGGGCTTTGGCGATTGCGGCGTCCATTTCGGCATCGCTGGCACCGGCGGGGAGATAAGATTCGAGGATAGCGAGTTCCTTGGTTTCTTTGTCGACGAGATCTTGGCGGCCGCCTTTGCCGAATTGGTCGATGGATTCTTTGCGCTGTTTGACGAGAGTTTGCAGGATTTGGATGGATTCGGCTTCGTCGAGCGCGCGGATTTTCTCGGTTTCTTTGTACTTGATGGCGGACTTTACGCCGCGGATGACACTAAGGCGAAGCTCGTCCTTCGAGCGCATGGCGTCGGTCAGGTCTTTCTGGATTCTTTCGGAAAGAGTCATCTGCTTCAATATAACAGAAGAAAGAGGAAAGAATTAAGCTCCCGAGCCGGTCGAGGCAGGCGCATTCGCGGAGGACACGAAGATCGCCGAGAAGGGAAGCAAGCACAGGATTTGACAGGGTGCGGGTGGCTCGCTACCGTTAATGTTTTAGTTTTGGCGGGTTTAGCCCGCCAGGTGCGCGTGGAAACATAAACCAATCCGAATGAGGCGTGATGAAAGTCATAGTTGCAGACAAGATCAGCGAACGTGGCGTGGAACTATTGCGGAAGACGGGATGGAACATCGTGTTGACGACGAAAGACACGCTGAACGCGGAGATCGCGGACGCGGACGCCTTGATCGTGAGGAGCGCAACGAAAGTTACGGCGGAATTGCTGGATAGAGCACCGCGATTGCGAGCCGTGGGGCGCGCAGGCGTGGGCGTGGACAATATCGATCTGGACGCGGCTACGACGCGCGGAGTGTTGGTGATGAGCACGCCGGGAGGGAACGCGGTCAGCGTGGCGGAGCATACCTTTGCGCTGCTGCTGGCGCTGGCGAGGTTGGTGCCGCGGCTAGACAAATCGATGCATGAAGGAAAGTGGGAAAAATCGTCCGCAGCGGGAACGGAAGTGCGCGGGAAAACGCTGGGGTTGATTGGATTGGGCCGCATCGGTAGCGAAGTGGCGATCCGCGCGGATGCGTTTGACATGCGCGTGCTGGGGTACGACCCATACATCAGCGAAGCGGCGGCGAAGGAGGTGCAGGTCGAGCTGGTGCCACTAGAAAAATTGCTGGCGGAAAGCGATTTCGTCTCGCTGCATACGGCGCTGAGCCCGGCGACGCAAAATCTGATCAACGCGGAGACAATTCGGAAGATGAAGAAGGGCGCGCGGCTGATTAATGCGGCGCGCGGCGAGCTGATTGATGAGGGCGCGCTGGCGGAGGCGTTGAAAAGCGGGAAGTTGGCTGGAGCGGCACTGGACGTTTTTGTGCACGAGCCGCCGAAGGATTCGCCGTTGCTGCAAATGGCGAACGTGGTTGCGACGCCGCATGTCGCAGGCTCAACGACCGAGGCGCAGGAAGAAGTGGGCACGCAGGTGGCCGTGCAGATCAAGGATTACCTGGCGGATGGGTTGATTCGAAACGCGGTGAATTTGCCGGCGCTTTCGGCGGATCAATACCGGCGAGTACGGCCGTATTTGGCGCTGGCCGAGCGTTTGGGTTCGCTGGTATCGCAGGCGGTGGCTGTGAGGCCGGCGCGCATACGGATTCGCTATGCTGGCGAAGTGGCGGAGGTGGGGACGCACCTTTTGCGGAGCGCAGTGCTGGCAGGAATGCTGAACGCAGTGCTGGACGAAAAAGTGAACGTGGTGAATGCGCCTGCCGTAGCCGCGGCGCGAGGGCTCTCGGTCGAGGAAGAGACGCGGCGGCGGGAGCGCGGATTTCCTAACACGCTGGAAGTGGCTGCCTTGGCGGAAAAAGAGGGCCAGGTGCGCGGCTTTTCCGCCGAAGGCACAGTTTTGCATGATGGGTCCCCGCGCGTGCTGCAGATTGATGGCATCCCGGTAGAAGCCGAACTTGCCGGGACCATGCTCTATCTGCGGAACCGCGACGAGCCCGGCGTGATTGGGCAAGTGGGCTCGACGCTGGGCAATATGGGCGTGAATATCGCGACGTTTGCGCTGGGGCGGCGCGAGGCTGCCAAGGGTGCGGAGGCGGTGTCGTTGGTGCGGCTGGATGGGGAAGTTTCGGACTCGATCCTGGGAGCCATTCGCGGGATTCCGGCAGTTACGGTAGCCAGGCTGCTGAAACTTGGATAAAACCGTTTGTACATGGCGGGGTGTGAGTTTTATTTGTTGCAAGAGCAGAGCGGTTCCCACCTGAGTGCTATTTTCAAGAATCCAAAAATTGTATAAGTCAGAGTTGATAAAGAAATTAGAAGATCTTTCCTTGACAGGGACCGTCGAATTGGCCTAAAAGCTAGTGCAAAGTTTGGCTCGTTTGATAGTGGGGAAAGCTGTCCAGGGTCTAGCGTAGTTTTTTCCAGGTGAGGACCCGGCAAAGCGCTGCTTTGTACTTATGTGGGCTGGTGCTGCCTACCAGCGTTCAACGCAAATCTTGGTTATGGTGCGCGAAAGGAGCAGTCCATGAGGTGGGATTTAGTTAAGCGCAATGTTTTGATCGCTTGTGTAGGATTTCTTTTTGCCGTTACGTGTGGCTGGGCGCAAACCGGAACCACGTCATTGCGTGGTGTGGTAAGCGATAGGAGTGGCGCGATAGTTGCGAATGCCGCTGTGACGCTTACAAACATCAGTCAGGGGTTGAAGCGCGAGACGGCAACGAATAACGCGGGCGAGTACCAGTTTCTTGCGCTGCCACCTGGCACCTATGCGCTCACCGTGGAACTCGCTGGCTTTCGCAAGTTTGAGCAGAAGAATTTGCAACTGCTGGTAAATCTGCCATCCACGCAGAACGTCACGCTGGATGTGGGGGCCGCGACGGAAACCGTGGAGGTCTCAGCGGAAGCAGCCACGCTCAACACGACGGACGCTTCGCTTGGAAATGCCTTCAACGAGAACCAGGTGAAAGAATTGCCCCTGGAAGGACGCAACGTGCCTGACCTTCTTAGCTTGCAGCCTGGTGTGGCTTTCCCGAACAACCGCGATGACGATCCCAGCTTCGATACCCGAAAAGGCGCGGTGAATGGCGCGCGAAGCGACCAGAGCAACGTAACGGTTGACGGCGTACAGGTGAATGATGAAGGCGGGCACGCTTTCACGTCTGTACTTCCCGTGACTTTGGATTCGGTTCAAGAGTTTCGAGTCACTACTTCGAATTACAACGCCGACCAGGGGAGTACATCCGGCGGGCAGGTAGCGATGGTGACCAAGAGCGGCACCAACAAACTTCATGGCTCCGCGTACGAATACAATCGGAATACTTATACGAGCGCCAATGACTTTTTTGTGAAGAACGGCGAAATCCAGAATTGCCTGAACAACGGCACTCCTCTGACCGATCCCTCCTGCAACAAGGCCCCGAAACTAATTCGCAACATCTTCGGTGGATCGCTAGGAGGGCCAATCAAGAAGGACCGGATGTATTTCTTTGCGAACTACGAGGGAACTCGCAGGGCGGAGGCGACGAGCGAGACGAACGCCGTTCCCTCCTTGGCTATGAGGGATGGGGTGATCTTTTATCAGTGCGACCACACTAGCTCGACGGTCGCGACCGACTGCCCCGGTGGCTCGGTGGCTGGCTTGAGCGGGAAGTCATATACGATTCCCACGCCTGTCACACTTTCCGATGGAACGATCCTCGCTTATTCTGCGGTTTCGCCGCAGCAGATCAAGCAAATGGATCCCTTACATGTTGGTCCAAGCACGGTGATGTTGAATTATCTCAACACCTTTCCATCTCCCAATTGCAACAACGCGGGAGACGGCTTTAACTACAGCTGCTTCAACTTCAGCGCTCCAATTTCCCTCACAGAGAACGTATACATTTCCAAGCTGGACTACAATATCACTCGGGATGCCAGGCATCGATTGTCGTTGACTGGAGCTTTGGAGAACCTGAGCAGCGCCGGCACGCCGTTCCTGCCCGGCGAGACGCCCTCGGAAACAACGGTAAGTTACAACAAGGGCCTGATCGTCAACTATAGCGGGGTCCTGACCAGCACGCTGGTGAACAATTTCCGGTACGGGTTCATTAGGGAAAGTGTCGGAATCATCGGCAACTCAAACCAAGACTGGAATTACTTCCGCGGTCTCAATGACCAGACGGGCGCGGTGACGCGTACCCATAGCTTCCAGCGGCCCATCCACAGCTTCTCGGATGACGTCTCATGGATTCACGGCAAACATACCTGGCAGTTTGGAACGCAGATCGCGATTATCAGGACGCCGAGCGTGAGCTACCAAGCGTCGTTCAGCGACGGCAGCGCCAACGCCTCGTGGACAACACTTTCCGGGTATGCCCAGAAGAAGTCGCCGCTGAATCCCGCGTATACCTGTGCGAATTCGAGCCCGAGCTCTTGCGCACCCAATGGAGCCCCGTTTGTGGATCCCAACTTTGCCAATTCTTATGATTTCCCGTTGCAGGCGCTCATGGGAATGATCACGGAGGTCGACGCACAATATAATTTCAATCGCGACGGAAGCGCGCTTCCCGAGGGGGCGGCGCTTCGCCGGGACTACGGGATCGACGGCTATGAATTCTATGGCCAGGACACCTGGAAAGTAACTCCGACGTTCACGGCGACAGTGGGACTGAGGTGGTCGCTGTTCTCTCCGCCTTGGGAGGTCAACAAGCTCCAAGTATCCCCCACAACCAGTCTTGATGCCTGGTACCATCTTCGGGCGAATGAGGCAAACAATGGGATACCCTCCAACAATGATCCGCCCATAGCGTTTGACTGGTCGGGTCCGGCGAACGGGAAGCCCGGCTACTACAATTGGGATAAGAAAGACTTTGGTCCGCGCGTCGCGTTGGCGTGGTCGCCAAGGCCAACCAGCGGACTCTTCCACAGCATCCTCGGAGAAGGCAAAACCGCAATCCGCGCCGGATTCGGAATGGTTTACGATCGGTTTGGACAGGGCATAGCAGATGACTTCAGCCAGAACGGTTCGTTCGGGCTTTCCACCCAGCTATCGAATCCAGCTGGATTCTTGTCGCCGTATAACGCCCCCCGCCTTACGAGCGTCAATACAATTCCCACGACGGATCTCAACGGCAACCAGATCTTTCTGCAGGCTCCGCCGGCGGTTTTCCCGCAGACTTATCCCGCCGGAAATTTTGCGATTGCCCACAGTATCGACTCCAACCTCAAGACCCCTTACGCCTACACAATTGATCTCTCGGTCGCTCGCGAACTAAGTGGCGGATTCAGTCTGGAAGTTGCTTATGTAGGCAGGCTGGCCCACCGCCTTCTGACACAGTTAGACCCGGCTACTCCGCTGGATTTTAAAGATCCGAAATCGGGGTGGATTACTTTACCGCCGTTACCGCGCTGGCAAAAATCTACAGAACCGGAGAACAGACGCAAAACTTCAACGCGTCGATGGTGCCGCCCAAGTGGCGCAGTACTGGGCAGATATCATTTCTCCCTTGCAAGCGGGGATCTTACGCATCGGGAAGCTGCGGAAATGTGCTACGACCAGTGCGGTCGTGGCGGCCTATGACCTCTTCTGCGGAAACAACCTGAATGAGACGACCGGCCTTTTGTCCTCGACTACTACGGGCTTACCGGTACTTCCGGCAATTCCTACCTCCCAGGGGTGGGCAATATACTTTTTACAACCCGCAATACGCAACTTTGTATGTTTGGAGGACGATGGGCACTTCAAATTACAACGCCATGCAAGCAGACCTGAAACACAAAATGTCTCATGGCGTGCAATTCGACTTCAACTATACCTTTTCCAAATCTATCGACCTTTCCTCCGACGCAGAGCGCGTGGGAACAATTGGCGGAACGGGAGCCCAGATACAAAACGCCTGGAGTCCTTACCAGTTCCGTGCGGTATCCGACTTCGACGCCACGCATCAAATCACAGCCAACTGGATCGTGGATCTGCCGTTCGGGCGGAACCGGTTCGTTGGGCGAAATGCAAACAGGGCTCTAGACGCCGTCATTGGCGGCTGGCAGCTTTCGGGGCTTGGCCGCTGGACAAGCGGTTTTCCCTTCAGCGTCGGCAATGGGTATCAGTGGCCGACGGATTGGGACCTATCCGGAAACGGGATTAAGACAAGCGCCGTTACAACAGGAACGTTCTACGATCCGAACAATGAAGGAGCTGTCAACATCTTCTCAAGCCTTGCGGCGGCAGCGAACTCGTTCCGCGAACCGTTGCCCGGAGAAGCAGGGCAGCGTAACAATTTGCGCGGCCCTGGTTTCTTCACCGTAGACATGGATCTTGCGAAACGTTGGAAGATGCCGTGGTCTGAGGGGCAAAGCCTCCAGTTGCGTTGGGGCGTTTACAACGTGACGAATTCCAAGCGCTTCGATCCTCTGAGCGTCAACGGCTCACTCGATGTGTATGGATCGACTTTTGGAGATTTTACCCGCCTCTCCACCAAGCCTCGCGTGATGGAGTTCGCACTGCGCTACGAGTTCTAACGTAATCCGCAATTCAAGAAGCCGCCGGGGATCAAATGATCCCCGGCGGTTTTGTTTTTGGCATGGCGGAGCCAAAAGCGGAACGTTGCCCGCGGCGTTAGGCGGCCTTTGCAGAGGCCCTGAATCCCGCGTAAACTGGTTGTATAGTTGGCGAAACATTCGGGGCGTAGCGCAGCCTGGCTAGCGCGCCTGGTTCGGGACCAGGAGGTCGAAGGTTCAAATCCTTTCGCCCCGACCACTTTAATCTCACATCACCTTTAAGCTTAAGCCACCCTATAGCTAACGGCACGCTTCTTCCCGCACGTTTTTCTTTCCCCGCCGCCGATCACCACGGCTCTCGCCAGGAAAAGCAGTGCCTGCGGGACCAACTACCCCGTG
>CAVWDX010000003.1:0-46987 GCA_963753745.1 uncultured Acidobacteriota bacterium | reverse complement strand
ATGCGTTAAATCCTGCTTCGCTGGTTCTACTGTTTACGGACCCTCGCAGTTTTCTACCTTTTGAGACGTAAACAACCGGGCTTAGTGGCCGGCCTGAAGGTCGGCGCCTACACACCCCATTACCTCTCTCTCAAGACACCAACCATGCCAAACAAAAAACTCAACCCGAAGCTCCTCTGGATCCAGTTTGAAGATGTCCTTGTGCCGCGTCTCGGCCTAACCGTTTGGGACCGCGCCGTCTACTCCTATCTCCTGCGCCATTCTCTTCTCATCGGCAAGCGTCGCCTGCACTTCGCGGTCATGTCCGTCGCCCACGCTCTGCGTCTCTCCAATGCCCCGGTGCGCCAAGCCGTACGCCGCCTCGATGAGCTGGGCGCTTTGCGCTTGTTGGAACGAAGCAAAACCGGCCATCTCGTCGAAATGCGCCTTCCCGAACACATCCGTGCGATTCGGGAAGCCGATGGTCCGCCCGCCGTCTTGACCGCCGCCCCAGGAGCCGACAAAGATCGCCCCTCCTCCAAACTCGAGGCCACCGATTTCACAGAGCTCCTGGGCGCTCCGCAAGGCCATTCACGATCGCGATCGCGGAGCCTGCTTTCACTGCCTTCGCCGCACTCCTGCCCACGTCCGCTGCCTGGACCATGTCGTTCCTCGCGCGCGCTTCGGACGCAATTCCTACCGCAACCTCGTTTCCTGCTGCATCGAATGCAACACCCTCAAAGGCGACACGCCCGCCCCCGATTTTCTCCGCCTCCTCTACCGTAAGGGCCGCCTAACCGCCGCCGAACTCGACAGCCCGCCTCCTCGCCTTGAAAGACCTCGCCGCGGGCAAACTCCGCCCCGCCGGCTTCTGAGTGGTTTTGTGGGGGCGGGCTTCAGCCTGCCCCCTGCGAAAGCCTGACAACAAGATCGGCGACCAATTCCACCACCTGCCAACGGGTGCCCGGCTGAAGCCCGGCGCCTACAAAAACGCGGGGCGGGGTGCGGCTAGCTGTTGCGGGTGGGGACGCCGCTGCGGGCAGAGCGGAAGGAGCGCAGCCGATCGAAGAATTTGCTGGCCGAGGCGATGTCTCGAGCGATTTGCGCGCGCAGCTCTTCGGGGCCGGAGAATTTCTTTTCCTCTCGCAGCCGCTTCCAGAAATGCACCTCGATACGCGCCGGCGTGATTTCCGGGATGGGCTCAAGGATATGCGTTTCGATGCTGAGCGCCGCCCCGTTGAACGTCGGCCGCACGCCGACGTTGGTAACCGATCGCCGCGTCCGCGATTCGCCTTCGAGCAGCGTCCGTGTAATGTACACGCCGCGAGCGGGCAGCAATTCCTGCTCCGCGGCGAGATTCAGAGTCGGAAACGTAAACCGGCGCCCTGTGCCGGTCCCGGAGACGACCTTGCCGGTCAGCACGAACGGCCGGCCAAGCAACCGCGCAGCGTGCGCGACATCGCCGCAGGCAATTTCGCGGCGAATGATCGTGCTGGAAACGACTTCGCCTTTGTAGATGACAGGCGGAAGAATGATGACCTCGAATCCACTCTCGGCGCCGAGCTGAGACAGAAGTTGCGCGTTGCCGGCTTGCTTATGGCCGAAGCGAAAATTTTCGCCGACGAAGACGGCGCGAACGTGAAGATCGTGCACGAGAATTTGTTCGACAAATTCCTGCGGAGAAAGTTTAGCGAGCTCGTGCGAGAAGCGAAGAACGACGGCCGCGTCCATGCCGAGCGCGGCGAAACAGCGCAGGCGCTGCTCCGTAGTGGAAATTCGCAACGGGGCCGATTCCGGACGGAGAATTCTTTGTGGCGTCGGATCGAAAGTAAGAATGGTGGCAACAGCGTTGGAATCGGCGGCGCGCGAGGCTACGGCGCGAAGTATGGCCTGATGGCCGAGGTGAATGCCGTCAAAATTTCCGATGGCGAGCGTGCTGCCGCGGTTCGAGGCAGCATGGCGAGCCGCCCAAGCTTGGGAGGAGGAAAACAATTCGAGCGAGGCGGGCCGAGCCGGACTGGATTTTGAAGTGGCGCGGGGCGCCGCTGGCTCGTCAGCTTCTTCGACATTGACTTCAATTTCGAGGCCGTCGTAAGCGAGCTGCACGTTGGCGTACCCCAGTTTGCGAAGGCGTTCGTTGGTTTCGGCGTGAGGCAAATCGTGGGCGATGTGAGTAAACCACGCGCGCCGGGGATTCAGTTTCTTAACCAGGGCGAGCGCTTGATCGACGGTCTGGTGCATGGGATGAGGGATGTCGCGCAGTGCATCGATGATGAGCTCTTCGAGACCGTGCAACAGCATCAGCGAGGAATCGGGGATCGCGCTGAAGTCTGTCAGATACGCCGCGCGGCCAAAGCGGAAGCCCAACACTTCCATATTGCCGTGCAAGAGCGGGATTGGAGTAAAAGTAATCCCCAGAAGCTCAAAAGGTGCTTTTACTTCATGGAGCGTGACACTAGGAATTGAGCTGAGCTTGGGCTTGCCGTCGAAGATGTAGGAGAAGGCGCGGCGGATGGTCAGAAAGGTTTCTTCGTTGGAGTAGACCGGAAGCGCGGTTTGCTGACGAATGTTGTAAGGGCGAATGTCATCGAAGCCCATGATGTGATCGGCGTGGCCGTGAGTAAGAAGGACGGCGTCGAGGCGGTCGATGCCAGCACGTAAAGCTTGCTGGCGAAAATCCGGAGTCGTATCGATGACCACATTCTGGCCATTGCGCGCGAGCAGCAGGGAAGGACGCAGCCGATTGTCGTGAGGGTCGGGCGAGCTGCAAACGCGGCAGTGGCAGGAGAGCGTAGGGACGCCCATGGACGTGCCGGAGCCGAGAACGGTTATTTTTAGCGGAACTTTGGCCATGGAAACAAAGGGCATGAAAACCGAGGCATGCTCGTCAATACGGAATCTCTCTTTAATGCCGGGCCTAGGTACGCGCGAAAAACCTTCTAGGGCCGCGTCTTGGCTTTTGCCTGCGTGGCGGCCTGTGCTGCGACCGCCTGATTGACTTCCAAATAAGTCATCTTCAATTTGCCCAGGAGATCGAGCAGCAGGGTGTCTTCTTCTGGCGCAAGGTTCCCTTTGGTTTTCTCGTGCAGCGCATCGAGCATATCGATGAGTTCATGCGCGGCTTCCGGATCAATCATCGGCTGGCCGGTGCGCGGGTCAGCGTACGCGCCAAGAACCATGGCGGCATTGCTGCCGAGCATGCGAACAAGATTTTCGAAGGGTTGGGAGCGCTTGGGAACCTCGACAGGAGGTTGCGGAGCGACGGGCTTGGGAGCTTCGGGAACGGGGTGAAGTTGCTCCTCGCGCTTTTGCTCGCGTTCCTTTTCTTCGATGGCTTCCTTGCGGAGCTCGCCCTCGGCGGTGAAGGGGCGGCGGTCAATGACGCGGAATGAATCTTCGTGCTTGTGATCGGTCAAAGGGACAATCCTCAGCAATAATTCTCAACATAAGTTTAGCACGAGTGGGAGTTTTGGGAAGGCCCCGGCCTATTCAGCAGGAGATCAGTTACCGACTTGGCGATTTAACAGGGGTTAAAAACGGGAGAAGAGGTCCCGTGCCCGTTGGAGGCGGTGGCACAGTTAGCGGCCTCGAGGACTTCGGACCACAAACAACAAAGCACATCTGCCGCTCTGCATGTAGGTCACAAGGTTCCGGCTATTCTGGATCCCTTTCGCCGGGTGTGACCTTGCGCACAAGCAAGCGTGATCAATGTCCTTGAGGATTCTGATAGTCCCCGTGAGTATGAGATCGTACCCGGCCTCTACCCACCAGCGGTTGGAGGTCGATGGGGAGTGTTTATGTCAAACCTCGGATCGCCCCACGGTAGATGGTTCGCTTTGCTACTTGCGCTCGTCCTTATCCCCGCTCACTTACCTCCTGTCGGCATCCAGCGATGTGCAGGTGAACGCCGAAGCATTGCAGATGTTCGCGCCGCTTCCCGCGGTGATGAGTTCCCCCGAGAATCCCGTGACAGACGCGAAAATAACGCTGGGGAGAATCCTCTACTACGATCCTCGCCTGTCGCTCAACCAGAAGATTTCCTGCAATACCTGCCATGCGCTCGACGCCTATGGCGCGGAATCCACGCGCGTTTCGACGGGCTTTAAGAACCAGAAAGGGAACCGCAACGCGCCTACTGTATACAACGCTGCGGGGCACTTTGTGCAGTTCTGGGATGGCCGAGCTCCCACGGTCGAGGAGCAGGCAAAAGGCCCGATCACCAACCCAGTTGAGATGGCCATGCCCTCCAACGGCGCGGCGGTGCAAGTGATTAAGTCCATGCCGGATTATGCTGCGCTTTTCCAGACAGCGTTTCCCAAGGACAAAGATCCGATTACCTACAACAACATGGCATTGGCGATTGGAGCGTTCGAACGCGGACTGGTGACTCCGTCGCGTTGGGACGCCTTCATCGAGGGCGACCAGTCAGCCTTAACGAACGCCGAAAAATTGGGCTTCAACACATTTGCCGCCACTGGTTGCCAATGGTGCCACTACGGTCCGTATATCGGTGGAGCGGTGTACCAGAAACTCGGCGTTGTGAAACCGTGGCCCAACCAAACCGACCAGGGCCGCTACCAGTTAACCAAGGAGGAGATCGACAAGATGGTCTTCAAGGTGCCCTCGCTGAGGAACATTAAAAAGACGGGACCATATTTTCATGACGGCTCAGTTCCGACGCTGGACCAGGCGATCCGAAACATGGCGGTTCACCAGCGAGGAGAAACACTTACCAAAGCCCAGGTGAAGTCGATTGAAACCTGGATGGATTCGTTGACGGGACAAATCCCGATGAACTACATCAAGCCCCCTGAACTGCCGAAGAGCACATCGCAAACTCCACCCCCAAGTGGCAAGTAACAAGACGGGGAGCGATAGCGGTTCTTTTTTCTGTAAATATGCATATTGGTCGCATGCTCATTGTGCGTTCCATAATATTGGTGTAGCTTAGCGCGCAAGAATGCTATGCGTGTGGGGTGGCTATGAAGACCGCCAAGTGCTTCTACATTCTCATTTTCTTGCTTCTGCCCGGCGTGGCGGCGGGAAGGCAGGCCGCGCAAAGCCCAGCCGATTTGCACGCTGAGATTCAGAGCATCTATAACTTCCAGCCACACACACTTACCCACGATCAAATTATGCAGAAATCGGCCCTTCTAGATCAGTTTTGGACGAAAGCAACTTCTCAGCGTGAGGTTTACGTGCCGGGACTACGGCGGGAACTCGCGGATTTCACCAACCCACCTTTCTTTCTCTTCGATGGCAGCAAGTTATTGATGAACCTTTCGAGCGACGCCGCGGATCGCAGAATCATTCTCTCCGCTGTTGCCCACAGCGACCTGCGAGATCTTCAATTGAAAGATTATTTCCTTCTTGTTCACAGCATGGCCGCGAAAGGAGAAGACACCACAGCGGCAGCATTTCACATACTTGCTGAACCGAAATTCCAAGTATTCATACCCGAGCACTCGCTGACGCTGGGGCAGAACTACTGCTTGGTTTATATGGTTTTGCCGACGGATCAAGACTTCTGGCTCAAGCCGGCAATCGAGCGTTTGCATGTTGAAAATGATGTGACCGCACAAAAGAGCCTGCTGTTGCTCCTGTGGTACGCGCAAACATCCGATGCAGACAAAGCCCTGGAAGAGTTTTCCACCGATCCAGGTAAGCCTCAGCCTTCCAAAGCGTATGCAGCTGGACTAATTCATCCCAAGGACAGCGGGGGCATGCGAGCAGGTGCGACAGCGGGGCTCACGAGCGAAGAATCGTTACGACAGGCGCGGCGGGAACGGCTGAAAGCGGTTAGTGACGAAGCGCTTGAAGATCTCGATTCTTATACTCTCCAGATCATCGCGAAGCGCAAATAAAGTGTGGGACTGCTTCGGGAATCGTGCAGGCGGTTTCGAGAAGCGTCCTCTATCTCTCAGGTTGCAGACTCCTGGATTCATCGCCGATCACGTAGCGAGGCTGGCCCGCCGGAAGCTCACAACAGGTTTTGGCTTACCTTGCTTGTCCAGTCCCTATAAACACGGCAAGCCGGAAGGTGGACCACTCAGCGGGCGTGCATAGCATGCATCAGGACTAAAGATCGGAAGGGTTGGAAATCGAAAAAATGCAGTAAAATTTCAGGGCGGCCCGGCCAAAATCCAATGATGGGGGAACGAATGCACCGTGCGAATAGAACGACTCTAATCATGGCGGCAGTTCTAACGGCAGCTCTGCTTTTGGGATCGTTGCCTAAAGCGATTATGGCGCAGGACCAAGGCGGGCCTCCGCCGTCCTTTGCGCCGGACCAGTTGGATCACATAGTCTCGCGAATCGCGCTGTATCCCGATTCGCTGCTGGCGCAAATTCTGGCGGCTGCGACGTATCCCGATCAGATTCCTGACGCAGCGAGATGGGCGGATGAGCACCACTATTTGAGGGGAGAAGATCTCGCCAATGCCATCACGGGAGACCAATTGCCGTGGGATCCGAGCGTGCAAGCGCTGCTTCCATTTCCATCGGTTCTAGAAATGATGGCCTCGGACATGAATTGGACGGCTGACCTGGGGAACGCCTTTCTCGCACAGCGCGATGACGTGATGGACGCAGTGCAAAGAATGAGGCAGAGGGCCCGGGAATACGGCTATCTGCGGAGCAACGGGCAAGTCATCGTGAGCGGCGGACCGTACATTGCGATCACGCCAGTGAATCCGGCATTCGTATACGTGCCGTATTACGATCCAGTCGTGGTTTTTGCGCGACCGCGTCCGGGGTTTTTTATCGGCGGTGCCATCCGTTTCGGGTACGGCGTGACGCTTGGCGTAGGCTTTCGTCCGTGGGGCTGGGGATATGACCGCTTTGAGTGGGGCCGCCACGAGCTTTTCATCAATAACCGGCCATGGGGACGCGAGTGGGAAAACCGGCGCGTGTATGTGCATCCCTATCCTGAGGTACACCGCTGGGAAGGCGAGCGACATGTGGAAGAACATAGACTGATAGGGCGCGATGCGCATGAGCGGCAAGCAGCGCGCGAGGGGCGTCCACGAGAGGAAGAACATCACCATCCTGAAGGCCGTCCCCACGACCATCGGCACTAAGGCAGCCGCGTAGATAACAACGGACCCAATAACGGACACAAGAGTTAGAGGTGTTCCGCTCATGCTACTTCAGCGGGACAGGACCGAGCTGTCCCGCCGAAGTAGCATATTCCCACCATCTCGACACATTGGCTCCGACGCACACTTGTCAAAGTGTATGCGACCCCGTAAAGTGTAACGTTTGTTGCATTTCGCAGGAATTGGGCGGAGCTATGGCAACCAAGAAGAAAAAGTCTCGAAAGACGAGGAAGAATGTGTCGGTGCGCCGAAGCGCATCGAATCCGCCACGCTTGAATGCCGGGGAGTGGTTCGAGAAGCTCGTGGCGGTGCAGGAACGGCTCCGCGCGCCGGATGGGTGTCCGTGGGACCGCGAGCAGACGCACGCATCCTTGCGGACGTATCTGGTCGAGGAGGCTTACGAAGTTCTGGAGGCGATGGAAGGCGGGGACGACGCGAAGTTCGCGGAAGAGATGGGCGACCTGCTTTTGCAAATCGTGTTTCACTCGCAAATCGCAAAGGAGGAGGGGCGATTTACGGTTGCCGACGTGATCCGCGAGGTGCACGACAAAATGGTGCGCAGGCACCCGCATGTTTTTGGAGAAAAGCGCGCGAAGGATGCGGCGGAAGTGCTGAAGAATTGGGAGCAGATCAAAAAAGAGGAACGAACAGCGGCGGGATCCAAAAGCAAGGACGGCACGAAGCGGACGGGTAAGACCGACTCGTTGATGGATGGGGTGTCGCGGGCGTTGCCGGCCGCGCTGGAAGGATTTCAATTGACGCGGAGGGCGGCGCGTATCGGATTCGATTGGACAAACATCGAAGGCGTGATCGAGAAGATGAACGAAGAAGCCGAGGAACTACGGCAGGCGCTGGAAACTGAGGACGCCAAGCGAACCGAAGAGGAAATGGGCGACTTGCTTTTTGCCGCGGTGAATTTGGCGCGTTTTCTGCAGATCGATCCGGAAATCGCCTTGAAAAAAGCCAATGCCAAGTTTTCCGCGCGATTCCGGGGGATGGAGGAGCTGGCTGCGAAAGCCGGAAAGGCGCTGGCGGACGTTCCGCGCGAGCAGATGGAAGAATTGTGGGAAACGGCAAAGCGCGCGGAAGGGGGAGCAGTGCGCACTTCGAAGGAGGCGCGCAAATCCTAATGAGCGACGGAATCATTGTCCGAAAATGCGCGGGGATCGAGGAGTTTCAGCACTGCGTTGCCTTGCAAAAAGAGATTTGGGGCGAAGAAGATCTGGAAGTGGAACCGGCGACGCTGTTTGTGGTGGCGGAAGAAACGGGAGGACAAGTTCTGGGAGCGTTTGACGGGGCACGCTTGGTCGGATACACGCTGGCCGTTGTTGGATACCGGGACGGAACGGTGTTTTTGCATTCGCACATGACGGGGGTTGATGGAAACTATCGGGACCGGGGCGTTGGGCGGGCGTTGAAACTTTTTCAGCGCGAGGAAGCACTGGGGCGGGGAATTCGTCTCATCGTTTGGACATTTGATCCTCTGGAGACGAGAAACGCCCATTTCAATTTGAACCGGCTGGGAGCGATTGCGCGGAAATATCTGCCGAATCTGTATGGGGTGACGACGAGCCCGCTGCATCGGGGACTTCCCACGGACCGTCTGTGGGCTGAATGGCAGCTTGATTCCGCGCGGGTGGTGGCCGCGATTTCGGATTTGGCGAAGGAGACGGAGGAGGCTCCGGCGACGATTGAGTTGCCCGCGGAGCTCGACGGTTGGAAAGAGAGCGACCCAGCCGAAGTGGCAAAAGTGCAGGCGCGCATCCGCGGAGAGTTCACGGCGTGGTTCGCGCGAGGATATGCAGCAGTGGGTGTGAGGAAGCGAGCCACGGGGACGGCGTATCTCCTAACTCCGTGGAGCGATTTCTAGCAGGAACGTTCCAGCGAGAGAGAGCCAGAGATGTTGCGGACTTGCGTGAGGGAACGCATCTCGCGGCCGCAGAATGAGAAAAGGGGCTATGCGCATACGGGAAGTCACCTTGCGGGAATTGCGAATGAAACTGGTCGCTCCGTTCGAAACCAGTTCGGAGCGCACCGAGGAGCGGCGCATTATTCTGGCCGAGGTTCTCGCGGACGGAGTGATTGGATGGGGCGAATGCGTAGCGGGAGAAAGGCCTTTCTACAGTCCGGAAACGACGGATACCGCCTGGATTGTCATGCGCGACTTCCTCTGGCCGATGATAAAGCACAAAGAAATCGCCGCAGCCTCCGAGGTTTGCGGATTGATGGAGTCCGTCCGCGGGCACAACATGGCCAAAGCCGCGCTGGAAGCGGCGATCTGGGACGCGGAAGCGAAGCAGAAGGGGATTTCGTTATCGAAACTACTGGGCGGAACGCGGGAAGAAATCTCGAGCGGCGTATCGATTGGAATAAAGGATTCGCTTGAGGAGTTGGTAGCAGCGGTGAGGAAGGAATTGGCCGCCGGCTATCAGCGAGTGAAAATTAAAATCAAGCCGGGCAAAGAGTTGCCGCAGGTTAAGCGGCTGCGCGAAGAGTTCCCGGGGATCAAGCTGATGGTGGACGCAAACTCCGCTTATCGGATGCAAGATTGGGAATTGTTGAAGCAACTGGAAGGCTTTTACCTGATGATGATCGAGCAGCCGCTGGGATGGGACGATTTATACGGGCATGTGGAGCTGCAGAAAAGGCTAGAGACGCCCATTTGCCTGGACGAGTGCATCCATTCGGAGGAGCAGGCGCGCGCGGCGATTCTTTTGGGAGCGTGCAAAATCATCAACATTAAGATGGGGCGAGTGGGCGGGCACGCAGTCGCGCGGCGTATCCATGATTTGTGCCAGCACAATGGCTTGCCAGTGTGGTGCGGAGGGATGCTGGAGTCTGGAATCGGGCGGGCGCATAACATTGCGCTCTCGACGCTGCCCAACTTCACGCTGCCCGGCGACGTCACGGCCAGCAAGCGCTATTGGGATGAAGACATCATCGAGCCGGAAGTGACGGTCTCGGCGCAAGGCACGATTCGCGTGCCGACGGGACCGGGGATTGGCTTCGAGCCGCGGCGCGACCGGATTGAAACGCTCACCGTGCGGAAAGAACGGCTGGTCTAAATAAGTGCTGGTGGAGTCCTCCAAAGGGCGCGCGCCCAGCCGCCGCGTCGTTGCTTCGCTGATCGGGATCATCGTGGTGATCTGGGCGGTCAACTTTATCGCCGCGAAGATCGGCCTGCGCTTCTTTGCGCCACTGACCATGGCTTCGTTTCGGGTGTGTGGCGCGGGCTTGGTCATGGTTCCTTTTTATTTGTGCCTCAAGCGGTTGCCTGTGTTTGCAGAAGCCGCGGCCGCCCGAACACGGGGATTCACGCGGCACGATGCCTGGAGGTTCCTGTACTTGGGTTTTTTCGGCGTTAGCGTGAATCAATTCTGTTTCACGCTGGGGCTGCACTACACCTCGGTGAGCCATTCGGCAATCATCGTGGGAATGGGGCCAATCTACACGCTCATCCTGGCGGTGCTGCTGCGTCTGGAACATGCGACGTGGCACAAAGCCGTGGGAATGGTGATGGCCTTCACGGGGATCGCCGTGCTGGGCTCCGAGGGCAGCCTCTCCGGGCATTCGGCATCTTTGTTCGGCGATGCCATCACCATGACCGGTTCATTGGGATTCGCAATGTACGCGGTGCTTGGAAAAAGAGTCGCAGGAGAGTATGACGCTTTGACGATGACCGCCTTCACCCATTTTGCAGGAGCGCTCGTAGTGGTTCCGCTGGCTTTCCATCAGGCCCGTATGATGGGTGAAGCAGGGAATTGGCGAGCCGTTCCGTGGCAGGGGTGGGCCGCCATTTTTTACATGGGATTGTTTGGATCGGCTGTCGCTTACGTTCTCTATTACTGGCTGCTGCGCTACCTGGAAGCCTCACAGTTGAGCGCATTCACGTACCTGCTGCCTGTGCTGGCATCGATACTCGGCATTCTGACGCTGGGGGAGAAAGGCACTTGGACCCAAGTCCTGGGCGGGGCACTCGCTTTCGGTGGGGTGTACTGGACGGAGTCCGGCAGGGCGTCGAAGTAAAGCCCTCGATTTTTTCTTTTCAGCGAAGAGCCTGCGAGCCGACTTCGAAAACGGCAGCAGTTCGAGTTGCGATGGTTCGACCGATCAGGCGCTGGAACAGAATCGTGATAGATTCAACCTTGCACTAGAAGAAAGAGAATTGAAATATATTCCGTTCACGGAGAAAAGCCCGATGCGAAAGCTGATGTTCTGGATCGCCTTCCTGGCGATCACAATTCCCGCGCTGCAATCTACGGGGGTTCATGCGCAGACGAAAGTCGAGACAACCATAAGCAAACCCGAAGCGGAAAAAACGGAAGGATTTAAGCCGGAAGAGCAGGCGAGCAAGGGTTCGGTCACCGTCGAGGGCCATGCGATCAATTACGACGCGTTTGCCGGGACGCTGGTCGTGCATCCGAAGGGCTGGGACGACGTTCCTCAAAATGCGGACAAGGATGACAAGAGCCAGCCGGCAGAAGCCAGCATGTTCTACGTTGCGTACTTCAAATCCGAGGACAAATCGGAGAACAAATCCGAGAACAGGGGCTCCACGCGTCCTGTGACTTTTCTGTACAACGGAGGGCCGGGATCATCGACGGTGTGGCTGCACATGGGGGCGTTCGGGCCGAAGCGGGTGGTCACTGCGGACAATACGCACACGCCGGCGGCGCCGTATCCAGTCGTGAACAACAACTTCAGCTTGCTCGACGTAAGCGACCTGGTGTTTGTGGATGCGCCCGGCACGGGCTTCAGCCGCATCGCCGGCAAGGATCGGGTAAAGGCCTTCTATGGCGTGGATGCGGATGCGCATGCTTTTGCCGATTTCATCGTGCAGTTCCTAGCGAAGTATGGACGGTGGAATTCGCCGAAATATCTGTTTGGTGAGAGCTATGGGACCACGCGGTCGGCGGTGCTCTCGAACGTGCTGGAGACGGAGCGCGACGTGGACTTCAACGGCGTGATTCTGCTGTCGCAGATTTTGAACTTCGATTTGAGCGCGGACTCGCCCGAATTTAACCCCGGGATTGATCTGCCGTACGAACTGGCTCTACCGACATACGCGGCATCCGCCTGGTATCACCACAAGCTGGGGGATGCGCATAAGGAACTGGCGCCGTTACTGGAGGAAGTCGAGCACTTTGCCATGGGCGATTATGCGCAGGCGCTCGGAGCGGGATCCGCGCTTACTCCGGAGCAGCGGCACGCGATTGCCGCGAAGCTGCATGAGTACACGGGCCTGCCGGTCGAATATATCTTGAAGGCGGACTTGCGAATTAACGGCGGAGAATTTGAGAAGACGCTGCAGGACGATAGCGACACAACGACCGGGCGGCTCGATACGCGATTTTCCGGGCCCACGCTTGACCCGCTGAGCAAAGAGGCGGAGTACGATCCGCAATCGGCGGCAATCAGCTCGGCCTATGTTTCCGCGTTCAACGACTACGTGCGCAAGGAATTGAAGTATGGCGAGAACAAAGTGTTTAAGCCGGAAATTAACCCCGAGGGCTGGAACTTCTTGCACCAGCCTCCCGGGGTGCCCATTGCGCTGCCGCAAGCGGCGAACGTGATGGTCGATCTGGCCACAGCGATGAAATACAACCCGGACCTGAAAGTCCTGTTGAACGCGGGGTATTTCGATCTGGCCACGCCGTTCTACGAAGGGGTGTACGAAATGCACCATCTGCAGATACCGGCTAAGTTGCAAAACAACATCGAATTCAAGTTTTATGAATCGGGACACATGGTATATGCGCACGAGGCTGCGCTGAAAGAGCTGCATGACAATGTGGCGGGGTTTATTCTCAAGACGGAGAATTCTAAGAGCAAGTAAGAGGCTGGGCGGAGGGCGAGTCCTGAGGGATTTGGGAGCGCATCCGTGGCTCGAAAATCCGGGGGAATCCGGAGGGCAGAGTTGCGCCCACCGCCGAGAGGCTAAGTCCTTCGCATGACGACGAAACCGACAAATCCGAGCGGCAAGCTCCCGCTGCGATGGGGTGGGCAGACTGCGCGCATTGCCGTAATTCCCGGGGATGGGATTGGCAAGGAAGTGACGCGAGAGGCAGTCAAGGTGCTGCGGGCGGTGACAGCGCCGGCTAAGCGGCCGCTGGAATTCGTGGAATTTGATTGGGGCGCGGACAAGTACTTGAAAGAAGGTGTAAGCCTACCTGCGGGAGCGGTGGAAATGCTCCGCGACGAGTTTGACGCCATTCTGTTTGGGGCGCTGGGCGACCCGCGGGTTCCTTCGAATCAGCACGCGGCTGACATTTTGCTGGGGCTGCGCTTCAAGTTGGACCTTTATGTGAATGCGCGGCCCGTCGAACTTCTTCACGAGCGGCTGACGCCATTGCGCGACCGCACCGAGCACGACATTCGCTTCATGGTCTTCCGGGAGAACACGGAAGGGCTGTACGTGGGCGTGGGAGGATTCTTCAAAAAGGGTACGGCGGACGAAATCGCGATGCAGGAAGACGTCAATTCGCGCAAAGGCGTCGAACGCATCATTCGCTACGCGTATGACTATGCCCGGGAGAACGACCTGAAGCGCGTTTGCATGAGCGACAAATCCAACGCCATGACTTTTGCCCACGACCTCTGGCAGAGGGTGTTCAAGGAAGTCCGGCAAGAGTATCCGAAGATCGAATCGCGGCACTTGTACATCGATACTTTAGCCATGGAGATGGTGCGCGACCCGTCGCAGTTTGACGTGATTGTGACATGCAACCTCTTCGGAGACATTGTCAGCGATTTGGGAGCGCAGCTTGCAGGAGGTCTAGGATTGGCCCCCTCGGGAAACATTCATCCGGGGAGGACGTCACTGTTCGAGCCGGTCCACGGTTCCGCGCCGAATATTGCCGGGAAGGGGATCGCCAACCCGTTTGGGTCTGTGCTGGCTTCGGCGATGATGCTGGATTTTCTTGGATGGAAGCAGGAATCTCAAGTGTTGCGAGAAGGCGTGAAGAGCGCCCTGCGAGAAAATTTCGTTACCCCAGACCTTGGGGGAAGTAAACAAACGGTTGAAGTTGGCGACTGGCTGGCAGACTATGCTGCAAAGGCAAAGAAAGCCTGATTAAAGTATTGCTTTAAGTAATTTTGACTGCGTCTTTGGCGCTCTAGATTCAGATCACGCACTATCTTCTGTCTCCCAGACTCAAGACAGTAATGAACATCCCCAGCAGGAACCCGCCGATGTGCGCCCACCAGGCGACGCCGCCTGTGGCTGCGCCGCCCACGGAAGTTACTCCCGCTACGAATTGCAGCAGGAACCAATAGCCTAAAATGATGAAGGCCGGGATGGGCAGAAAGAAAATCACGACGAGGGTCAGGACCCGCGCCCGCGGGTAAAGAACGATATAGGCGCCCATGACGCCCGAAATGGCTCCGCTGGCTCCGAGGGCAGGGACGGAAGAGTGGAGATTAAAGACGATGTGGAAGAGGTCCGAGCCGACGCCGCACACGAGGTAAAAGAGAAGATAGGGGAAATGGCCGAAGTAATCTTCGACATTGTCGCCAAAGATCCAGAGGAAGAGCATGTTCCCGGCGATGTGCAAGAGGCCCATGTGGAGAAACATGCTGGTAATCAGCGGAAGAAATGCCGCTTCAAAGCTGACATGGCCGCCGAGGAACCCGTTGACATGAGAGGGGATGGTGGCGTTGGCCATGAGGAAGACTTTGTATTGAGCGGGCGTCAGCGTCAGCTGAAAGAGGAAGACGATCACGTTCGCCAAAATCAGGAGAGTATTAACGACGGGATACGTTCTGCGGGGATTCAGGTCTTTGAGAGGGATGAACATACGTTAGTGTGGCGGCTTCCAGGCTCCGTCTTGAGACTCGGTGCTCCGCATCAGGGGTTCTGGCCGCGCTTTGTTCTTGGTGCGACGGCGGCACCATTAACGAGCTGAGTGTAGGAAAAGAGAGACGGATTGCGGCGCCCTTTGTTTTGCAACCGGTTTACTTTGGAGAGGGCGCAGATACCGCCGCGTGCGCCCAAGGTTTCGCAATTCAAACCCGCAGCGGCGCACGAGAAATCCAGAATCCGCTGAAGATCCCAGCCGTGCAGGATTCCGTACGAAAAACCGGCATGGAACAAATCGCCTGCCCCCGTAGTGTCCACAACGCGAACTTTATAAGAGGGAGCATACCAGAAGCGGTGGCCATCCCACGCGAGCGCGCCACCCACCCCGAGAGTTGCGCAGATAGCGCGGAAGCCGTATTTCCGCCGAAGTTCAGGGAGTGCTTTAAGGGGGTCCTTTTCACCAGTGGCATCGACGGGGAATTCTTTGGAGGTGACCGGGAAATCGACAAAAGGAAGAAGGCGAGAAAGCCGTGGATTCATGTGATCCAGATCGGCGACGACCGGGATTCCAGAGGCCCGAGCCCAGGACGCGGCGACACTGGTGGTTGCCGGGTCGTGGCCGTCTAGATGTAAAAGGCGCGCGGAAGTCACCCAACTTCTTTGCAGGAAAGCGGGCGAGACGGTCAGACGAGGGTCGCGAATCCAAGCGATGGTTCGTTCTCCGGAGCTGGTATCCACAAAAATGAAGGACAATTGGCTGAGGCTGCGAGGGACGTGGACAAGTTCGGCGCGGACTCCCGCGCGGCGAAGTTCGCGCCGATGAATCTCGGCGGCGGGGTCATCACCCACGACTCCGACATAGTGGGTTCGCAGTCCCCACCGTTGGCAGGCGATCAGTGTGGTGGCCACCTGGCCGCCGGGCATGATTTTCGCTCCCAGCATCTCCACTTTGGTTCCCAAGGCGGGGAATTGGGGAAGGCGGAGAACGGTATCGATGACGTTTTCGCCGATGCCCAGAATATCGAAACGTGGTTTGCGCATAGGTTCGTGGTGCAGAGTAACGGAAGAACGGAGAAATGCAAAGCGAGATGCGGGCGATCGGTGCGTCCGATAACTTTTAGGATGGCGGAGGTCTGGTTAACAGAATACTGAGAGGCGGGATTTGCCGCGCGAATACAGGCGAAGAGAGGCCAGGAAGCGCGGCTTGCGAGGGCTGATGGCACCGAGATTTTGCGGAAGGGCGCGGCGTTTTATACCGGAGGGAACGATATAAAGCGTCTCCCGAGCTCGATGTAAACGTTGCGCGACGCGAGAGTGTGTGATAATTAAATTGGTTCTGCGTGTGCGCGCGAATCGGACGTAACTCTGCAAAGCGTCCGGCGAGGCGTCGGCGCGCCGACTGCTCATGCCTGCCAGGGAAACGGAAGCTATCATCTTGAAGACCTTTTCGCTGGGGGAGGCCGACCGCCTGGTGAGTTTTTTCGGGCGCACCTCGGGACGCATGCGCGGTGTGGCTGCTGGCGCGCGAAGGATCAAGAACCGTTACGGTTCGACGCTGGAGGTTCTTTCGCACGTCCAGCTGTGGTACATCGAAAAAGAGACGCGCGACCTGGTCCGCATTCAGCAGTGCGAGTTACTGGAATCGTTCCACAAGTCGCAAAGCGATTATGAGCTGAGCACCGGCCTGGCGGTGGTCAGCGAAGTTTCCGAGCAGGTTCTCCCAGAGCATGAAACGGCCGAATCCATGTTCCGGCTGCTTCTGCTCACGGTTCGCGAAATCGAGCGCACGGGCGCGTGGCAGTTGCCGCTGAGCTACTTTGCGTTTTGGACAGTGAGGCTCGGGGGCTACCTGCCGCAGTTCGATCGATGTGCTTCTTGCGGCGCGGTGTTTGGTTCACAGGCCGCTTACCATGCTTCTTGGGAAGCAGGGTTGTCTTGCGAGAAGTGCCGGCGCGGAGGAATGAGACCGCTGCATTTGGAGGCCAGGCAACTGGCGGAACGATTTGCGGGAGAGAAACTAGACAAGATTGAATTCTCGCAGGCGATGCATCCGCCTGCCGCGGAGTTGAGAGAAGCATCGCTGAATTGGATCGAACACCATACGGAGAAGCCGCTAGCGACGAGAAGGCTGCTGGAGACGACTTGACAGCTAAAGTAAAGCTTGAGAAAAAATCGGCCGGCCTCACCTTTCAAGATCTAGCTTTGAAACTTTCTCATTTTTGGGTGAAGCAGGGATGCGTGCTGCAACAGCCTTACGACGTCGAAGTGGGCGCAGGGACCATGCACCCGGAGACTTTTTTGCGCGTGCTCGGGCCCGCTGCGTATCGTGTCGCTTATGTGCAGCCCAGCCGTCGGCCCGCCGACGGAAGATATGGCGAGAATCCCAACCGGCTTTACAAGCACACGCAGTTTCAAGTGATCCTGAAACCCTCGCCTTCCGACGTGCAGGATATCTATCTCCAGAGCCTGGCTTCCATCGGCATAAATCTGAAGGAACATGATATCCGCTTTGAAGAGGACAACTGGGAATCGCCGACGCTGGGGGCCTGGGGGATTGGCTGGCAAGTGCTGCTGGACGGATTGGAGATCACCCAGTTCACCTACTTTCAGCAAAGCGGCGGCATTGACCTGGACCCGATCTCGGTCGAGCTGACGTACGGTTTGGAGCGCATCTGCGCTTTTCTGCAGAACGTGGAGAGCGTCTATGACTTGCGTTGGTCCGCGGACAAGACATATGGCGACATCCGGCTGGCCGAGGAGCAGCAGTTTTCCGAATACAGCTTCAACCGCAGCGACGCCAAGGCGATTCGCGCGGAGTTTGAACTGCACGAGAAGCAGGCCAAGGAACTTCTGGACGGATTTGCGGGGACCGAAGGGAAGGAGCGCATGCGGTACCCCATCGTACCCGCGTACGACCACTGCTTGAAGTGCTCACACCTATTTAACTTGATGGATGCGCGGGGCGTCATCTCGACGACGGAGCGTGCGGCGCTGATGGCGCGAGTGCGGACGGTGGCATGTCGCACTGCGGCAGCGTACCTGGATCAGATTGGCGGACCTGCGGTGCGGCGCGAGGTGCGGGCATGAAGCGGCCGAAGGAAGAAGCGGCCAACGAGAGAGTTGAAGTGTTGCTTGAAGTCGGGACCGAAGAAATTCCCGCAGGAATGTTGCCCAAGGCGGAAGAAGATTTGCGCGCCAATCTGGAAAAACTCATAGCGGCGGAGAATCTCTCGGACGGCGTGACGGTGGAGACCCTCAGCGCGCCGCGACGACTCACGGCGCATGTGCGCGGCCTGCGAGAAAAACAGGCGGACGTAGTGAACGAGGTGACCGGTCCGCCGAAGTCGGTGGCCTACGATGCTGTCGGCGAGCCGACACGCGCAGCGCACAGCTTTGCGGGAAAACAGGGACTTGCTCTGAGCGAGCTTTATGTCGTAAAGACTCCGAAGGGCGAGTACCTGGCCGCGAAGCAGGTTAAACGTGGGCGCACCGCCGAGCAGATATTGACGGAGATGCTGCCTCGCGTCATTCACGATTTGTCCTGGCCGCGTTCGATGACTTGGACGGGGATTGATGGGGCAAGATTCATCCGGCCTATCCGCTGGATTGTCGCGGTGGTGAACGGAAAGCCACTGAAGTTTTCCTTCGCGGGAGTCGCGGCGGGAGACACAACGCGCGGCCATCGTTTCCTTGGCAAGGGGCCGCTCCGCATAAAAAGTTTCGCGGACTATGGAAAAAAATTGCGAGGGAACGGAGTGATCGCGCGTCCCGCGGAGCGCCGGGAGAAGATATCGAAGGAGTTGGCGGCCCACGCAAAGCGGGGCGGGTACCGAATCCACGAAGACGCGGAATTGCTTCGGCTCGTTACCTACCTGAACGAATACCCGAGCGTGCTTGAGGGCGATTTCGACCCGGCGTTCCTGGCACTGCCGGATGAGATTCTGATCACTGTGATGCGCGGCCATCAAAAATATTTTGCAGTCGAGAAGCGCAACGGGGAAGTAGCGCCTCACTTTCTTGCAGTAATCAATCTGCCCAAGGATCCCAAGGGTTTGGTGCGCGCCGGGCACGAGCGAGTGTTACGGGCGCGGCTGGCGGATGCGCAATTTTTTTGGGAGGCGGATCAGAAATGTCGGCTCGCCGACTATCTGCCGAAACTGGAGCGAGTGACTTACGAGTCGCGGCTTGGCAGTTACCGCGACAAAGTAGAGCGCGTGCGCGCAGTTGCTCGCTGGCTTGCGGAGCAGTGGTTCAGCAGCGGATTGGTGCAAGCACATGTGGCGGGAGCCGACCGGGCGGCGGAACTATCGAAGTGCGATCTCGCCACGGAAATGGTGCGCGAGTTTACAGAGTTACAGGGAATCGTGGGCGGGCTGTATGCCCGTGCGCAGGGTGAGTCGGACGATGTGGCCGATGCGATTTACGATCACTATCGTCCGGTGGGGCTCGATGACCCGATCCCGCGAAACCTTACCGGCTGCGCGGTCGCTTTGGGCGACAAGTTGGATTCCATTGTCGGCTGCTTCGCCGTGGGTTTGGCGCCCACTGGCTCCAGCGATCCTTATGCGTTGCGGCGCGCCGCTTTGGGGATCGTGAAAATCATTCTTGAGCGGAAGCTGCCGGTCTCCGCGTCGTTGGCGATTGGCGCAGCAGCCAAGGCGCTACTGACCAACCCCCCGAAGCGGGGAGTTACGCCCGAACAAGAGGCGCAGGTTCTCGATTTCCTTCTCGATCGCGCGAAGTTTGTCTTTCGCGAGCGGGAGAAGTTCAGCTACGACGAAGTGAACGCGGTGTTCCGTGCCGGAGTCGACGATCTGCTGGACGCACACAAGCGGCTCATTGCGCTGAGGGCCATTCGAAAGTCGAAGAATTTTGAGCCGCTGGCGGTTTCCTTCAAGCGAATCCGGAACATTCTCGAGAAGTCCAATTTCAAAAAGGAAGAAGCGGGAATCAAGACCGATCTGTTCGAAAGCGCTGCGGAGCGTGAATTGTTTGCGGCGGTGCGGTCCGCTGCATCCAAAGTGCAGGCGGAAAAGCGCGCGGGGAAATATCAAGAAGCACTTGAAGTTATAGCGGGACTTCGTAAAGCCGTGGACGACTTCTTTGAGAACGTTATGGTGATGGCGGAGAACGAGGCGGTGCGGAAAAACCGGCTAGCGTTGTTGTCCGAAATTTTGAGGGAGTTCACAACCATCGCAGATTTTTCGGAGCTGGGTGGAGAGGAACGCAGATAGGGAAGATAAAGTTTTGCTTTAAGTTTAAAAAACTGATTTGAGTCGGCGTGCCGACATATTTTGCGGCTGGCGTGCCGATTGGAAGTCGCCGGAAGGTTTTCAAAAATCATAAAACGACAAGTGAGGAACACAGTGGCTAAATGGGTGTATTTTTTCGGAGCAGGCAAAGCAGAAGGTGACGGGAGTCAGCGCGCTCTCTTAGGTGGAAAGGGCGCCGGTCTTGCGGAGATGAGCCGGATCGGCCTGCCGGTGCCTCCCGGTTTTACTATTACAACGGAAGTGTGCACCTACTATTACGGGAACAAGAAGAGCTACCCGAAGGTTCTCGACGCGGAAGTCAAGAAAGCCGTCGGGCGCGTGGAGAAAATAATGGGTACGAAGTTTGGCGACAACAAAGCCATGCCGATGCTAGTTTCGGTCCGCTCCGGCGCCCGCGACTCGATGCCGGGAATGATGGATACGATTTTGAACCTGGGCCTGAATGATGAGACGGTGCTCACGCTGGCCAAGGCAACGAAGAATGAACGGTTCGCGTGGGACTGTTACCGGCGGTTCATTCAGATGTATGGCGACGTCGTCATGGGCGTGCAGAAACGCCCAGACGAGGACCATGAACCGTTTGAGGTGGTCATTCACGTGCTGAAGCACGAACGGCATCACGCCGAGGTTGACGATCCGAAGCTGACGGTGAACGATCTTCAGGAACTGGTCGCTCGCTTCAAGAAACTGATCAAGGAACGCACTGGGAAGGAATTTCCGCAGGACGCCTGGAAGCAACTCTGGGGCGCGGTCGGCGCGGTGTTTGGTTCCTGGATGAATGATCGCGCCGTCGTTTATCGCCGCAAGTACAACATACCCTCTGAGTGGGGCACAGCTGTTAACGTGCAGGCGATGGTCTATGGCAATACGGGCGACAAATCCGGGTCGGGTGTGGCGTTTACGCGAGATCCAGCGACCGGAGAAAAAGTCTTCTACGGCGAGTTCCTCATCAATGCGCAAGGGGAAGACGTGGTGGCAGGCGTGCGCACGCCTGAACCCGTCGTACAGCTCAAGAATTATCTGCCTAAGGCTTTCCAGGAATTAGAGAAGATCCGTCAAACCTTAGAGAAACACTTTAAGGATGTGCAGGACTTCGAATTCACGATTCAGGACGGCAAGGTTTTCATGCTCCAGACGCGCAATGGCAAGCGAACAGGGCTGGCTGCCGTCCGGTTCGCCATTGAAATGGAAAAAGAGAAGTTGATCGACTGGAAGACCGCCATTCGTCGAGTCCCCGCTGACCAGTTAGACCAAGTGCTGGCACCGATCTTCGATCGAAATGCGGTGCAAGCGGCCAAGCTGATTGCGAAAGGGCTGCCCGCCGGCCCCGGGGCAGCAGCCGGCAGAATGTATTTGAACGCCGATCGTGCCGCTGCGGCTGCCGAACGAGGAGAAAAGGTGCTGCTCGTCCGCAATGAAACTTCGCCCGAAGATTTGCGCGGGATGATTGCCGCCGAAGGCATTCTCACGGCCAAGGGCGGCGTCAGTTCGCACGCAGCTCTTGTCGCTCGCCAAATGGGTAAGGTCTGTGTTTGTGGCGCAGCGGCGCTCCAGATAGATTACGCTGCCAAAACCATGACCGTTGATGGCACAACGTATAAAGAGGGGGATTTTCTTTCGATCAACGGCACGGCTGGGGAAGTCTACCCGGGCCAGATCCCGACGGCGGCGTCCGAAATCGTCCAAGTGCTCATTGAGAAATCTCTAGATGCCAAAAAGAGCCAGACTTATCAAAACTTTAAAAAATTGATGGACTGGTGTGCCAAGGTCACTCGTCTTGCGGTTCGCACCAACGCCGACACGCCCGAGCAAACTGCACATGCACTGGCGTTCGGCGCCGTTGGCATTGGACTTTGCCGCACCGAGCACATGTTCTTTGAAGGCAATCGCATTGACGCCATGCGCGAGATGATTTTAGCCGACACTAAGGAACACAGGAAGGCGGCCCTAGCCAAAATCCTTCCTTACCAGCGAGAAGATTTCATCGGAATGTTTAAAGAGCTGAAGGGCTACCCGGCGACGATCCGGTTCCTTGATCCCCCCTTGCATGAGTTCCTGCCGCACGAAGGGGCCGCGCAGAACGATCTGGCAAAGAAAATGGGAGTGCCGGTCGAAAAGATCAAACAGCGAGTTAAAGAACTACATGAATTCAACCCGATGCTCGGCTTCCGAGGCTGCCGCTTAGGAATTGTTTACTCAGAGATTTCGGAGATGCAGTCCCGCGCTATTTTCGAGGCTGCTGCGGAAGTTCAAAAGGCGGGAATCAAGGTACATCCCGAAGTTATGATTCCGCTCGTCGGTTTTAAGAAAGAGCTGGACTTGCAGGTCGAGGTCGTTCATCGGATTGCAAGCGAAGTGATGAAGGAAAAGGGTGTAAAACTGAATTATCTGGTTGGCACGATGATTGAGGTTCCTCGTGGCGCACTCACGGCCGATGAGATCGCGCAAACTGCGGAGTTCTTCAGTTTTGGCACCAATGATTTGACCCAGACCTGCCTCGGCATGAGCCGCGACGATTCTGGCTCCTTCCTCGGGCCGTACCAGGAATTGGAGATCGTCAAGAAGAATCCGTTCGCTACCATTGACCAAGCGGGTGTCGGCCAACTGATCGAAATGGCGGTGGCAAAGGGGAACAAAACTCGTCCCGGCATTAAGCTAGGCATCTGCGGCGAACATGGCGGCGACCCGGACAGTGTCAAGTTTTGCCATCGTGCCGGGTTGTCCTACGTAAGTTGCTCGCCATTTCGGGTGCCCGTCGCACGACTTGCCGCAGCTCAAGCAGTAGTTGAAGAAGAGCAAGCCAAGAAAAAGAAGGCGAAGTAGCAAAATAAATCTCTCGGCATAAATCGAAAGTAATACTTGAAGCCGTCGGCGTGCAGACATCTAAAGCAATGTTTGCATTTCCGACGGTTTCATTTTGCTCAGGTCGGCATCTTAAAGAAAAAGTAGAGGCCCAAAAAAAAGAAGGTGATATCCGTGGACCAGGCCGCGAGAAATGGCGGCAGTTGCCCAACGCCGCCCATTGCTTCGAGTAAGCGCGCGGCCATCCAATAGACGATTCCTATCGCCACGCCCAGAGTCACTCCGCCGAGCGCCCCACGTGTACCGACCAGCAGAGCGAAAGGAATTGCCAGCAACATGCTGATGGGAGCAATCATGGGAAAGGCCAGCTTGACGTGCCATTGCACGGTTAAATTGGCGACGTCAAATCCGGCTTTATGCAGGTCGGCGATATAGCGTCGCAGCGCTCGCCAGTTCATTTGGGAAGCTTGGCGGACTTCGCGGTTGAAGTAACTTGGGGGCTCGGAAAGTTCGGGCAAAGACGTAACGGTGAAGCGATCGTAGCGGGTGATGGTGCCGCCGGAGAAGTCGCGCACCCAGCCTCCTTCGAGGACCCAGACTTTCTCGGACGCGGACCACTGCGCGCGCGTCGCGAAGATGCGGCGCTTCATCTGGAACGTAGCGGGGTCCAGTTCCACAACGCTGAGGCCGCCAAACAGGTTTTGGGCCGGATCGAAGAGGTCATAGTTATAAATCTTCTCGTTATTGCCAAAAATCCAGCGCTGGGGATGGGTATAGGTTTGTGGCGGGCGGCCCTTGATCTGGTTGCGCAAGGCGTCCTGGCGCTGGTTGGCGTAGGGGAGATAGGTTTGGTCCAGCACGATCATGCTGGCAGCCAGCGCCAGACCGGCGAAAAGCAGTGGCACAGCCAGACGGTAGAGGCTGATGCCGCTCGCTTTGCAGGCCACGATTTCGTTGTTCTTGCTCATGACTCCGAGAGTTACGAGCACGGCGACGAGGGCAGCAAGCGGAGCCAGGTTATAAAGCAGATAGGGAGTCAAATAGCGGAAATAATCGATGACAATGAGGAAGGGAACACGGTGCCGCGCGATGTCGTCGAGCAGTTCAAAAAAGGTGAACGTTTCGAACAGGAAAATAAAGACCGCCATGAGTAGAGCGAAATAAAAAAAGAAGCGGCGCAGAAGGTAGATGTCCATTAAGCGCGGGAAGCTGCCGCTCGATTGCGCGCCGTTTTCGAGCGGCTCCAACTGTCCGTTGGGAATATGGGCTATGACTGCCGCGCGCGCGCGCGCCTGCCTGCGCCGAAGAAGGCGAGCCCAGGTCCGGAACCGGACGGTAGGCTTGAACCAGCGGTTTTCGCCGCGGAATTGTTCCATTCGAGGAAGCAGTGCGAGTCCGAGAGTGGCCAACAGAATATTTGCTCCCCAGATGCCCACAGCGGGCGAAACAGCGCCCTGGCGCGCCAAACCGGCCCCAATCACGGTGAGTAGGTAATACGAAGCGATGAGGATGACCGCAATAAGCGACCCGGCTGCGCGTCCGCCTCGGCGAGGCTGCGCGCCCAAGGGCACGGCGACAAGAGCAAATACGAGGCACGCCGTGGGAAATGCCAGGCGGCGGTACAATTCCACACGTGCTTCGCGCCAGCCGTCGTCTTTCGTAGCGGCTAACTCTCGAAGCGAAAGTTCCGTATTGCTGACTTGCCTAGGCCGCGCGGGGACGAGCCCGTTCACCTCGATTGGCCAGTCACTCTCGCCGAACGCCGTCACGGAATAACGGTCGGGTTCGTCGCGGGAAAATTCATGAGTTGTGCCGCCCTGGAGGTGAAGCTCCAGCTTGCCCTCTTTGGGTGTGGCAATTACAATCGCATTCTCCGCCAGGGTGAGTTGCGAGCCGTTCTCTCCGCCGGCTTCAGCGAGAAACACGCCGTGCCAATGGGTGCCGCTGGCAGACACGTCGTTGACGTAGAGAACAAACTTGGGGAAGCGTTCATCGAAGACGCGGGGCTGCACGGCGTAGGAGATCTGGGATGCAACCAGATCCGCCTGGAGGGTTCGGTAAGTACGCACGGATATCGGCCCGAGCCAAAGCGTCATGCAAAGCGTAGCGATGGCGCCGACGAGGGCGAGGACGCCCACGGGCAAGAGTATTCGGCGGCGGCCAATTCCCAGGGCCGTCAGAGCGATGATCTCGCTGTCCGCGGACATGCGGCCCAGACCGAGGAGCACGCCGATCAGCACGGCCATGGGGATCGTAAACGTGAAGACGTTTGGAAAAATGCACAGGAAAAGTTCGAAGATTTGAGAGCCCGAACCGGTGTGACGGACGAACAATTCCATCAATCGAACAAGCTGGGGCACGAAGAAAACGAAGGTAAATACGGCAAGCCCGAGGAGTGCGTGACGAAAAACTTCGCGGACGATATAGCGGTCCAGGATGCGCATGGCGCGAACCGTGAGTGTAACACGGCACCGCAACGTAAACAGGAAAGAGAGTCGCGATGAATCGCGTGCATTTGGCGGTCTTGTGGCACATGCATCAACCGCAGTACCGGGACCCGGAAACGGGGCGGTATGAGTTGGCGTGGACGCGGCTGCATGCGCTCAAGGACTATTGGGGCATGGTGGTGATGCTAAAGGATTTCCCCAATTTTCACGCCACCTTCAATGTGGTGCCTTCGCTTGGCGTGCAGCTCGAGGAATACGCGAGCGGAAAATTTAATGAGCCGTGGTTCAATTTGGCGTTCAAACCGGTCGACCAGTTGACGCGTGAAGACAAAGCGGAAATTTTGGCCCGCGCGTTTCAGGTAAATCATGAGCAGTTGATGTCGCGATGGCCGCGTTTTGTGGAGCTGCATGAATGGGCACAGCCCGCTGGCGGCGCGCAGGCGCTGGTCTCTTTTACCCCGCGTGACTGGCGAGACCTTCAAGTGCTTTCCCAATTGGCATGGATGGAGGAATCCTGGCTAGAAAAAGACCCGGTGATAAGCCAGCTCGCAAGCAAAGGTAAGGAGTTCACGCAAAAAGATAAATCCGCCCTGAAAGCAAAGCAATTAGAGCTGCTTGCGCTGGTTCTGCCGGCGTATCGCGAAGCGGCACGGACCGGCCAGGTGGAACTCAGCACCACGCCGTTTTATCATCCCATCCTTCCGCTGATTTGCGATTCGGACATCGCACGCGTGGCCAATCTCGCCACGCCGCTTCCGCGGCGCGCTTTCCGCCATCCCGAAGATGCGCGCGAGCAACTGCGGCGCGCTCGCGAGTACCACGAGCGCGTGTTCGGCGCCAAGCCGGCAGGACTCTGGCCTTCGGAAGGCTCCGTTTCCGATCAGGCTTTAACCATCGCCGCCGAGGAAGGATTTCAGTGGTTCGGCACGGATGAAGGCGTCCTCGGCAGAACGCTGAACGTCGGATTTTTTCGCGACGCGAAGGGTATTCCGGCGAATGCAGAGCGCCTGTATAAGCCCCTGCGCGTGCAGCTGGGGGGAGGACCGATTACGGGATTATTCCGCGATCACCACCTTTCCGATCTCATCGGATTCGTCTATAGCCGCATGAACGGCAAGGGTGCTGCAGCGGATTTGCACGGAAGGCTTCGCGAGATTGGCGAACGCGTGCAGAACCCGCAACCTCTAACAGTTTGCTTGTTTCTCGACGGCGAAAACGCCTGGGAATACTATCCGGGGAATGGCCGCGAGTTTCTGCGCGAATTCTACGGTCGCATTCAGGGAGACCAGGATTTCCGAGCGCTGACGGCCAGCGAAGCGATTGCCGCTGCCGGCGACATTCCGGCCAACGCGGGAATCTTCCCCGCTTCCTGGATTAATGCGAATTTCGATGTGTGGATCGGCCATAGCGAAGACGTTGCTGCGTGGGAGTTGCTCTGGGACGCCCGCGAAGCCTATGGACATGCTCTGGAGGCTCAGCGGCAAGGCCGTGACGGCGCTCCCGGTCAGGAAGCTCTGAAGGAAGCGTTTGAATCGCTGCTGGCTGCCGAAGGGAGCGATTGGTGCTGGTGGTTTGGCCCGGAACACAGCACGGCCAACGACGCGGAATTCGATGCGCTCTATCGCAAACTTTTGACGGCCGTCTACCTTGCCCTCGGACAGGTGGCGCCCCAGGAACTGGCAAAACCCATCAAACGAAAACCGGAGCATGCTTTGCAACTCGCCCCTACGGGTTTTCTCAAGATTTCCGTCGATGGGCGAGATTCCTCCTACTTCGAATGGCTGGGTGCCGGCCTTTATTCTCCCGAGAGGCGTGGCGGTGCGATGCATGGGCGCACTTTCTATCTTCATGAATTACGTTATGGTTTTGAGGACGGGCGATTTTGCGTTCGAGTCGATCCTTTTTGGGATCTTCTAGGAGAACTTGAAGATTCAGAATTCCGCATTACCATTGCCGGGGCCGAAGAAACTACCCTCGTTGTAAAACTGGCGCGAGGACACTTGCAGGAGTTTGGGGTGGAAAAAGGACGGTTGTGTTTGCTGAATCCCAAAAATGTCGCCGAGGCCGCCTTCGAGCGCATCCTCGAAGTCGCTATCGATCGCAGCGAAATCAATTTGAAAGGCCAAACGAAGCTGAAGCTGGGCGTCGCGCTCTGGCACGGCGGACTCCCGTCGACGTCCTGCCAGCCGAAGGATTCCTCGAAGTAAATTTGGGCGATGAGCATTTCGCCTGGCCGGCCGAGCCTGCCGACAATCCCTGATTCTCCAAGTCAGTCTCTAGATCCTCATCGGGATTGCCATGAGCGCATTGCCATTCCGCCAGCCGAAACGGAAAACTGGAACAGCATGGCCGACATCATCGCGCGAATCCTAGGGACCAAACCGGAGCAAGCATAACGCTCAGGAGCCGATTGCGTTCTTGGTGGAGCGTTACAGTGTGGCGTGCCGGTATGGAAAGCGAGATGGACGCGGGGTTGCGATTCCATATCGAAGCCTATGCGTGGCGCCAACGCTCCTAAAACAATTTTACAGCCAAATCGCGCGGCCCATCCCCAACGGGAATCATGGTGAGCAAACTGTTGGTGCGCACCCGAATCACGGCCACGTCCCCGGAGCCCTGGTCGACGGCGATCAACAAATTTTCGTTGGGATCGAAGCGCAGC
Organism: uncultured Acidobacteriota bacterium; assembly: GCA_963753745.1. Taxonomy (GTDB): domain Bacteria; phylum Acidobacteriota; class Terriglobia; order Acidiferrales; family UBA7541; genus Acidiferrum. Next base: position 18,929 of record CAVWDX010000003.1, on the reverse strand, counting down.
GCTCCCGGTGACTGCCCCGCGGGAATCGGAAATTCCTTGCCGGTACCGGGGTCACGGATGATCCGCCGGTTCGCGAGGTCCACGGGGATGACGTGTCCAGCCGCGCTGTCTGAAACGTAGAGCGTGCTTCCATCCGCGCTTAAGACGCCGCGAGTGGGCGCCGACCCGAGCACCATGTGATCGCCCACTTCGTGAGTCCACGTGTCGATCACCTGCAAGCCGTGCGCCTCCGGAGAAATGACATAGAGCTCGCCACCGTCCGGCTTGAGCAGCATGTCCGAGGGACTTCCGGCCAGCTCGAGATTCGTCACCAGCAAGCCTCTTCGCAAATCGACGACGGAAAGTTCGGGTACGCTTCGGCTCATCACAAATGCCAGGGTGCTGTCCGGTAGAATCGCCACGGCTTCCGGCTTCTCGACGACAGGCACCATGCTCAGCTCAGCGCAAGTGTCGCCGCGTCGTGAATCCCTAGCGTCCCGTCGCGATGATTCACCACCAGCACGCTCTTTCCGTCGGGCGTAACCTGCGCCAGCACAGGCTCGCCTCCCGTTCGCGCGCGGGCTAGCACGCTGTGCGATTGGCAATCGATGGCCAGAAGCGTGTCCGATCCCGCCGATGTCGTATATAGACGGCTGCCATCCGGAGAAAAATCGATCGTGTAGGGAAGTGGCCCCACGGGAATACGCGCCGTGAGCTGATTCGCGCGCGCGTCGATCATCCACACGTATCCGCCCGCGGAGCTCACGCCCCAAATCTCAGCGCGCCTCGGATGCTCGCGCATTCCGGATAGTCCTTTGCCAACGAAGATCCGCGCAACGGAGGCCAGCTTCACGAGGTCGACCACTGTAACGCTTCCATCGGCCGTCGAAACATAGGCGCACAGTCGCACCCCCGGCCGCAAAAAGGATGGCTGGTGCTCTCGCAAAACTTCCACCAGTCCCGTAATCAGCAGGATGCCCAGCAGAAAAAACACACGGAGGTTACGAGGCCGTTTCATTTGGCGGATGGATTGTTACATGTTGCCCGCGGAATTGGCCAGAAGCCCGCGAATGGGCTGGAAGCACAAGCGCTTGACCACTCGGCATTCGGTAAGGCTCGGTAAGAGGCCCTCAATTCACTTCGCGATGCAAGACCGCCGCAATTTGCCGCACCTCTTCCACAAGTTCGGTGAACTCTTCCGGCAAAATCGATTGCATTCCATCGGAAAGCGCCTTGTCCGGCTCGTGATGTACTTCAACAAGCAATCCGTCTGCGCCCACCGCGACCGCCGCGCGCGAAAGCGGCAAAACTTTGTGCCGTTTCCCCGTCCCGTGCGATGGATCGACCAAAATCGGAAGATGGCTGCGCTTCTTCACCGCAGGCACCACCGTCAAATCCAGCGTGTTTCGCGAAAAATCCGAAAAGGTCCTCACGCCGCGCTCGCACAACATCACGTTGTAATTGCCCTCGGACAAAATATATTCCGCGGCCATCAAAAACTCGTCCAACGTCGCCGACATTCCGCGCTTCAACAGCACCGGCTTCTTCGCGCGCCCCGCACGCTTCAGCAGCGAAAAATTCTGCATGTTCCGAGCGCCAATCTGGATCACGTCGGCGTATTCCTCGACCAAATCCAGACTCTCGTTGTCGATGGCCTCGGTAATAATCCCGAATCCATACGTTTCGCGAACTTTCGCGAGAATCTTCAACCCCGGCAATCCCAGTCCCTGAAAACTGTACGGCGAAGTCCTCGGCTTATAAGCTCCGCCGCGAAACAGCCGCGCGCCGCTCTTCTTCACCCGCTCCGCAATCGCCAAACACTGTTCTTCCGTCTCGACAGCGCATGGCCCAGCCACCAACGCGATCTTTTTGCCTCCGACGAACACGTCGCCCATCGGTGTCGGAATCCGCAGTACGCTGTCCTCTTCCTTCGCGTCGCGGCTCACCAGCTTGTAGGGCTTGCTGACCGGTATGCACTCCACCACTCCCGGCAGCGACTCCAGCACGCCTAGATCGATCGCTCCCTTATTCCCGGTGATCCCAATCGCCGTTCGAATCGTTCCCGGAATCGGGTGCGCCTTCAGCCCCAAACTCTCGATGCGCTCGCATACACCCCGAATCTGCTCCTCCGTGGCGTGCGACTGCATGACGACCAGCATTGGCTGCTCCCTTTATGTCCGCTTGAGACCCTAAGCAATCCAGTAGTCTACGGCATGCCGCCGCGACGCCGCAAATCTCTCGCCGCTCGCCACAGCGCGGGCCCATTTGCTGCGTGTGCTAGAATAGCTAGTTTAAGGACAGGCCGATTTTTTCAATGGGTACGCCAGAACAACCGCTCACACACGTCTCGGAATTCGATCCCGAAGACGAATACCGCCCGGAACCGGAGCCTGAACCGCTGCCTCCCGTTTGGATGGACGGCAGCCTGCGCATCGGCATTCACGCATCCATTGCCGGAAGCTACCTCAACGCTCTCGAATCCGCCCGCAAACTCGGCTGCAACGCGCTGCAAATTTTCTCGGCGAGTCCGCGGATGTGGCAAGTTGGCTCCGCGCGCATCCCCGAAGTGGATGCCGCGGCTTTTCGCGCCCGCCGCGCCGAACTGGCACTCGGCCCGCTCGTCATTCACGCCAACTATCTGATTAATCTGGCCGCAGTTCAGCCCATGCTGCAAACACGCTCGGTGCAGGCCTTTCAAGATGAACTCGTGCGCGGCGTGGCCCTGGGCGCGGATTTTCTCGTCGTTCACCCCGGCTCGCGCGGCGATGCTTCGCCCGAGCTGGCCGTCCGCACGGTCGTCGAGTCCGTCAAGCAAGGTTCCAAGCGCGTCCCTCTCGGCAACCTTCGCATCCTGATCGAAAATACGGCAGGGATGGGCAGTGCCGTTGCTTGGAGGCTCGAAGAACTTGCCGAAATCCTTGCTGGCTTGAACAGCATTCCCGCCGCGGCATGTCTCGATACCGCGCATCTCTTCGCCGCGGGCTACGACATCAAGAGTGAAGCCGGGCTGACCTCCACGATCGACTTGATCGACTCCACCATCGGCCTCGATCGCGTTCCCGTCTTCCATGCCAACGATTCGAAAATCCCGCTGGGCGGCCGTGTCGATCGCCACGAAAACATCGGCGAAGGCAAAATCGGTGCAGACGCTTTTCGCCGGATCCTTACGCACCCGCGTCTTGGCGCCATGCCACCCGAAGGCGTGGTTGGGCGCGCCTTCCTTCTCGAAACTCCGATCGACAATCCCGGCGACGACCGCCGCAACGTCGCCAAGCTGTGGGAGCTCGCCGGTCTGGGCGATCAAGCCCCGCCCGCCGAAAAGGGCTTCTCGATGCTCACCGCCGCCATCAAGAAAATCCAGGTGAAAACGGCTAAGGCCGCGAAATCCGCCGCAAAGAAAACGAAAGTGGCCATCAAGGCAAAAGCGCAGGCGGGCAAGGCCAAAAAATCGCGCAAGACCAAGAGGGGATAGCGAGGCGTGGCGGACTACAACCCACAAGAAATCGAAGCCAAGTGGCAAAAGCGCTGGGCCGAAGCCCGCGTGTTCGAAACGGAAGCCAAACCTTCCAAACCCAAATATTACGTCCTGGAGATGCTGCCTTATCCCTCCGGCACGATGCATATGGGCCACATGCGCAATTACGCCATCGGCGACGTCGTCGCCCGCGTCAAGCGCATGCGCGGCTTTAACGTCCTCCATCCCATGGGCTGGGACGCCTTCGGTCTCCCCGCGGAAAACGCCGCCATCAAGAACAACACGCATCCTCGCATTTGGACCAACAACAACATCGCCGAATTCCAGCGCACCCTGCGCCGCTTCGGCTTCAGCTACGACTGGCGGCGCGAAATTTCCACCTGCGAACCCGAGTATTACCGCTGGAACCAGTGGTTTTTCCTGCGCATGCTCGAGCGCGGCCTGGCCTACCGCAAAAAGAGCCGCGTGAACTGGTGCCCCAAATGCTGCACCGTCCTCGCCAACGAGCAGGTTATCAACGGCGGCTACTGCTGGCGCCATGAAGATACGCTCGTCGAGTCCCGCGAACTCGAGCAGTGGTTCCTGAAAACTACCGCTTACGCCGACCAGCTGGTCGATGATCTGAAGCAGCTCGAAGGCAGTTGGCCCGAACGCGTCATCACGATGCAGCGCAATTGGATTGGCCGCTCGCAAGGTGCGCGCCTCAAATTTGAAGTCGCCGATCTCTCTAGCGTCAAGCCCATCGAAATATTCACGACGCGCATCGACACCATCTACGGCGCCACCGCCATCATCCTGGCTCCAGCACATCCGCTCGTCAACCGGCTCCTGCAAGGTTCTTCGCTCCGAGAGCAAGCCGAGCCCCAGCTCGCGCAGATGCGCCAAACCTCCGTCAAAACGGAAGATCTCGCCACAGCCGAAAAAGTCGGCTTCTTCACCGGCCGCTACGCCGTCAATCCCTTTAACAGCGAAAAGCTCCCCATCTGGGTCGGCAATTTCGTGCTTATGGAGTATGGCACCGGCGCGATCATGGCCGTGCCCGCCCACGACGAGCGGGACTTCGAGTTTTGCCGCAAGTACGACTTGCCCATTCGCGTTGTCATTCAGCCGAAAGAAGGCGCGCCACTCGTCGAAGAAAAAATGGCCGCTGCGTTCTCCGATGACGGAAACGACAAGCTCGTCAATTCCGCCCGTTCAACGGCCTTTCCCCTGATGAAGCTATCGTCAAAATGACTGCCTTCGCCGAGAAAAAGGATTTTGGCCGAGGCGAAGTTGTTTTCCGTCTCCGCGATTGGGGCATCTCCCGCCAGCGTTACTGGGGCACTCCGATTCCCGTGGTTTATTGTCCGGACCATGGTCTACAACCAGTTCCAGATAAAGACCTGCCCGTTCTGCTGCCACCCAATCCGAAACTCACCGGCGAAGGCGAATCGCCCCTCGCCTCAACCCCGGAATTCGTCAATACCACCTGCCCGAAATGCGGTGGCCCCGCTCGCCGTGAAACGGACACGATGGACACCTTTGTCGATTCCTCGTGGTATTTCTACCGGTACTGCGACCCGCACAATAGCGAAGCCCCGTTCGATTCGGCGAAAGTCGGCTATTGGTTTCCCATCGACCAGTACATCGGCGGAATCACTCATGCCATACTTCACCTCCTCTATTCGCGGTTCTGGTGCAAAGTCATGCGCGATCTCGGCCTCGTCGGACACAACGAGCCCATTGCCAGGCTCTTCACCCAAGGCATGGTACAAAAGGGCGGCGTCGCGATGTCGAAGTCGCGCGGCAATGTAGTCGGCGCAATCGACATGGCCGAAAAGTACGGCGCGGATACCGGCCGCCTCTACACCCTCTTCGCCGCTCCACCCGAAAAGGACCTCGAATGGAGCGAGGAAAGCATCGAAGGTTCCTGGCGCTTTCTGAACCGCGTTTTCCGCTTGGTCGACAAACATGCGGCAGCCCTTCGGGGTACGAAGAACTGGAATTTCGAGTCAAAAGGAATGTCCGACAAGGAGCGCGATTTAATCCGCGTCACCTACCAAACGATGCTGCGCGTCACGCAAGACTTCGAGAAGCGCTGGCACTTCAATTCCGCGATCGCCCAGATCATGGAATTAACCAACGAGATTTATCTGGCCGAGCCTCTTGAAAACGGGGTTCGTCCCGAGATTCGCAAGGAAGTCCTGCAAATCCTTACGCTGCTGCTCGCACCCATGACCCCGCACATCGCCGAGGAGATGTGGGAAATGCTGGGCAATCCTGACGGGCTGTGGAAGGCGTCCTGGCCAGTCCTGATCGAAGAACAACTGGAACTTGCGAAAGACAACGAAGTCGAAATCCCCGTCCAGGTCAACGGCCGCGTTCGCACAACTCTAAAGGTCCCCGTCGGCCTAAGCGAAACCGACCTTGTCGCCAAGGCCAAAGCCGATCCCGCGGTAGCGCGTCACCTCGACGGCAAGCGCACTATCAAAGTCATCTTCGTTCCCAACAAACTCCTAAACCTGGTGGTCCAGTGACTCTGCGGCGTTTATTTCGTAGGGACACGGTATGCCGTGCCCGACACCTGAAGTTCGCCGCCGCGAAATACCGCTTCGTAAGGCACGCCGCATCGAAGATGATGATGTACCAGGATTTTGCGATGGCGGGTCTTTAGACCCGCGCTTTTGGACATTCAACACGCGAGGGGCAACAATGGCAACGGGAGCCGCAATGACAGAACATCATAAGCCAAACTCCGAGCTCGGCGGCGTGGTCGTCCTCGATTTCGGCGGCCAATATACGCAGCTCATCGCCCGCCGCATCCGCGAACAGCAAGTTTTCTCCGCCATCCTTCCGTGCACCGCGAGCTATCGAAGAAATCCAACAATTCGCCCCCGCGGGCCTAGTCCTTTCCGGAGGTCCCAGTTCGGTCTATGACTCCGACGCCCCCAAATGCGACCCCGCGATCCTCGCGCTCGGTATTCCCGTCCTGGGCATCTGTTACGGCATGCAGTGGATCACGCATAACCTCGGCGGCAAAGTCGAAAAAGCCGAGCGGCGCGAATACGGCCGCGCCCAACTGAAAGTCGATGGTGTCAGCGCAACAAACGAATCAGAACTCTTCGCCGGCGTGCCCCACTCCCTCCGCATCTGGAACAGCCACGGCGACCACGTCCGCGAAGTTCCACCCGGTTTTCACGCCACCGGCCACACCGACAACGCCATCGCGTCGCTCGAAGATCCTCACCGTAAAATTTACGCCGTGCAATTTCACGTCGAGGTGAATCACACGGAACGCGGCACCGAACTCCTCCGCAATTTCCTCTTCCGCGTTTGCAAAGCCGAGGCCGAAATGGAGCGGTACCGCATTCATCGAGGAGACCACCGAAGCGATTCGAACCAAGGTTGGGCATGGCCGCGCCATCTGCGCCCTCAGCGGGGGAGTGGATTCCACTGTTGCCGCCGTGCTGGTTCATCGGGCCATGGGCGACCGCCTCACAAACATTTTCGTGAATACCGGGATGCTGCGGAAGAACGAATTTGCGGATACGTTGGAGATGCTGCGGGATCGCCTCGGCCTCCGCGTCATCGGCGTGGATGCTTCTGACCGCTTCCTGGACAAACTCGTTGGTGTTACGGACCCCGAGCAGAAGCGCAAAATCATTGGCAGGGAATTCATCGCGGTGTTTGCCGGGGAAGCCCAAAAGCTGCAGCGCGGAGAAGCTCACGGCGAAATTGGCTGGCTCGTCCAAGGAACGCTCTATCCGGACGTCATCGAGTCCGTCTCCGTCAAAGGGCCCTCCGCCACGATCAAGACCCACCACAATGTTGGGGGCCTGCCCGAAAACATGCCCTTTTCCCTCATCGAACCCCTCCGCGACCTCTTTAAGGATGAGGTTCGCCGCATTGGCAAGGATCTGGGCCTGCCGGACGAAATTCTTTTGAAACATCCGTTTCCGGGTCCCGGATTGGCAGTGAGGCTCCTTGGCGAGATCACCCGGGAGCACCTCCTTACGCTGCAGGAAGCAGATGCCATTGTTGTCAATGAGATACGTCACGCCGGGCTCTATAGTAAAGTTTGGCAAGCCTTTGCCGTCTTGCTCCCGATTCGAAGCGTCGGCGTTATGGGAGATTATCGGACCTATGGGCTGACCGTTGCTGTTCGCGTCGTCGAATCCGAGGATGCCATGACCGCCGACTGGGTCCGCTTGCCGGGTGAGGTACTCGAGCGTATTTCCACGCGCATCGTAAACGAAGTCCGCGGCGTCACCCGTGTGGTCTATGACATTAGCTCGAAGCCTCCCAGCACCATCGAGTGGGAGTAAGTTCCATTTTGGAACGTTCGCAACTGGGAGGGGGAACTGGTTCTAGGAGCGCGGCGGGGAGGGAAGTCCTGCCGTTAAGCACAACCAAAAAGAGTATAGGCCGCGCAGGGACGGCACGCGGCCTTTCCAAGTGAGCCCATTGATTTGACAGCGAACTCAGAAAAACTGACTGCAGAACTAGCGGTTAGCCATTTTCTGCGCCATGTACAGAATGAGCTTGCGGTCTCCTTCTTCTGCTTTACCCAGCAAGCGGCGAAGCTTGTTGAGAAAGCGTGCATCCTTACCGACGCTACCCCACGCGATTTCATCCGACGACTTCCGCTTGGGGAGATTCGGCAACTGCGGCGGCTCCTCGCCGTCATAAAAGAGTTGATAGAGTGGGCACTCGAGAGCGCGCGCAAGCTTTTCCAGAGTTTCGATGGCCGGTACTGTATGGCCATTCTCTACGCGGGAAATGTAACAACGCAGCAAACCTGTTCGCTTTTCGATGTCGCCCTGGGAGAGTTTCTTTTCTTCGCGGAGTGCGCGAAGACGGTCACCTATAATCATGGCGGCATTATTCCATGTAGATAAGGTACAAGCAAGTGCAAACTTGGCGCTCGCGAATTGAAACACTTGATGCAGCGGCGAGCAACCCAAGCTACATTAGACGTAACCGGATTGACATGCCACGCGTCCCAAAAGTAGAGCCCCTAGGGTCCCCCGCCGGTCCGGCGGGCGCCGCGGATGACCGGGAACTTGTCCAGCGGGCGCAAAACGAGGACCAGGAAGCTTTTGCAGAGCTCGTGCGGCGCCACCAGCACCGCGTCTTTGCCGTTGCGGGTGGGATCTTGCGGCGCCGGGAGGACGTCGAGGATATCGCGCAGCAGGTTTTTGTAAAGGCGTACTTCTCGCTGAAGCGTTTCGATCAGCGGGCAGCCTTCAGCACTTGGCTGTATAAGATCACAGTGAACGAGTGCTGGGACCTGTTACGTAAGAAAAAAGTGCGGCCCCTGGTTTATGAGTCGGACCTCAGCGAAGAGCAAGCCCGGCAAGTAATCTCCGCCGAAGAAAAAGGTGGCGGCGGGCCGGACATCAGCGACAGGCTCGAAGCCCGCGAGCGCGTCGAACGGCTCCTGGATGGTCTCGATGAGCGGGATCGGCTGATGCTGATTCTGAAGGAAGTCGAAGGCTTTGCGGTCGAAGAGATCGCGCAGGTTTTGGATTTGAACGCGAACACGGTGAAAGTGAGGCTATTCCGGGCACGCAGGCGAATTGTGAACAAAGTTCGCAAGCGCGGAGAGTGACAGCGGAGGCGGCGTTGAGCGCGTTTGTGAATTCAATCAGAGAGAGAGTTCTTATGCGAGTGAGTGAAGGAGGCTGAAAAATGGGCCCTTTGAATAAAAGCAGGGCGGAATGCCGAGAATTCCAGATGCGGCTCGAGGACGCGGCAAGCGGCGCGCGCGGTGCGAAGGAATTTTCTGAGCTGGCGGCAACTATGCCCGGCGCGCTGAAAGATCACGCCGACGCATGCGCGGATTGCCGCGCCGCTGCTGAAAACATTCTCGAAGCGCGCGCGCTTTTGTCCGTGTTGCCGTCGCATGCCGGCATTTGCGGGCCGTGGTTTGCGCCGCGCGTGATGGCTGCGATAGCTGCGAGCGGCGCAGAGCGGAGCCGCATGCAGGACACATGGACTCTTCTTCCAAAGCTCGCGGCGCGTCTCACGTGGGCCTCCGCCGTGGCGTTGCTTCTGGCGAGCGGATGGCTTTATCAAAAGCCGGCGACCAATACGGCTGCGACAAAGTCCATGGTCACGGACATCACGGGCGAGCCGGTGGTGTACAACGCGACGCCCGCGAACAATGACGAAGTTCTCGTCAGCCTGGCCGAGCGCCAAGCACAATGAACGAAAGCTCCGCAAAGCGAAAAGCTGCTTTGTGGGTGGCGGCTGTCTTTGTGATCGGAGCCGCGCTCGGCGGCGTATTTGGGTACTTCTACGGGCACCGGAGTATCGTGTCCGCGGCAACTTCTCCTTTAAGTGAGCCCGCAAGGCGTGCTAGAAGAGTCGAGCAACTGACCCAGGAATTGAGTTTGACCCACGCCCAGAGTCAGCAATTGGACAGCATACTTTCGCAGTTGCACGTGGAATATAGAACCATCCACGACCAGTCCGACGCGGAACTCACCAAGACGCGGCAGAAGGGGCGCGACCAAATTCGCGCTATCCTCACTCCAGAACAGAAACCGAAGTTCGAAGAATTTCTGAAACGCATGGACGAAGAACGAAAGCGGAACAGTCCTCCGCAACCACCGCCGTCCTCGCGCTAGCCGCACCCTCGCGGAAATGTGGATACTGTCTTTCGACTACCTCCTCAGCGCTTTTACGGAAGGCCCCAATTCGGAGCAATACGCTATCTATTCACCCTGAAGCGGCACGTCACACTTTTACGATGAGCTTGCCGATGTTGCCGCCAGTGAAGAGCATATTTATGGCTTCGGGCGCCTTTTCGAGGCCTTCCACGACTGTTTGGCGGTCTTTCAACTTACCCATCATTTTCCATTTGCCGAGTTCCATGGCGGCTTCGGTAAAGCGGGAAGCGTAATCCAGCACGAGAAAGCCTTCCACCTTGAGCCGTTTGACGATCAGTATCCCGAGATTGCCCGGCCGAGACGTCTCCTTCGTGTAACCGGAAATGAGGCCGCAGAGAACCACACGGCCGTGCAGATTCATGCGATTGAGGACTTCCTCCATGATTTCGCCGCCGACATTTTCGTAATCGATGTCGACGCCCTTGGGAGTGGCAGCGGCGAGCTTTTCTTTCCAGTCGGGGTGCTTGTAGTTGATGGCCGCGTCAAAACCAAGTTCGTCCGTGAGCCATTTGCATTTTTCGTCGGTTCCGGCAATTCCTACCACGCGGCAGCCGTGAATTTTGCCGATTTGCCCAGCGACGCTTCCCGTGGCGCCTGCCGCGGCGGAGACGACCAGTGTTTCGCCTTTTTGCGGTTTGGCAATCTCCGTCATGCCGAAATAAGCAGTTATACCTGTCATCCCGAGCACACCGAGGAACGCGGTGTCGGAGAGAAAGGGAATCGAGGGAACTTTCTGAAATGGGAATTTGGATTGCGCCTCGATCACCACGTATTCCTGAAGGCCGGTGAGGCCAACAAGCTTGTCGCCCTTTTTGAATTGCGTGTGGCGCGATTCGATCACTTCCACTAACCCGCCTGCGCGCATCACGTCTCCGATGCCTACTGCTGGAAGATAACTATCCACGGCCATCCAGATGCGCATCGTCGGATCGATCGATAGATATTTTACTTTGGCGAGCGCTTCGCCGTCTTTTAGAGCGGGTAGTGGCGATTCCACGAGTTGCAAATCGCCGGGCGCTAGCAATCCTTTTGGCCGCGCGTGCAATCGAAGTTGACGATTCGTCGTGGTCACTTTGAAACCTCAATCCTCATGGCACGGCCAATTTCTTGGGGCCCTCACAGCCAGGATTCATCGCGCGCAAACCGTGCGATGGAGCAACAGTTGGCTGTGTCACCTTGCACGGTCGGCAGTAACTCCCTAGAAGGGAATGTCCTCGTCGGAGATTTCCGGGCCGCTGGGGGCCTGATTGCCACCGTAAGAATCATCCGCAGGCGCGGCGTGTGCTTCGACATCATCGCCACCGGAGCGTCCGCCGCCAGCACCGGCTGCGGCGGCATCGCTGCGTGAGCTGAGCATCTTCATGGTATTCGCAACAATGTCGAAGCTGGTGCGTTTCTGACCTTCCTTGTCCTGCCACTCGCGCGATTGGATACGGCCTTCAATGTAGACCATCGTTCCTTTTTTCAAATATTGCTGGCAAATCTCTGCAAGCTTGCCCCAAGCAGTGATGCGGTGCCACTCGGTGCGCTTCTGGCGCTCGCCGTTGCGGTCTTTGTAGGATTCATCGGTGGCGACGGAGAAATTGGCGACGGCCTGGCCGCCGCCGGTGTAGCGGGTTTCTGGATCGCGGCCTAGGCGGCCGACGAGAATGACTTTGTTAACAGACATGTTTTCCCCCTAGCAAGGATGAGCCGCGAGAGGAGAGATCCCTCGTCGCTGCGCTCCCTCGGGATGACGATCCTTGCCGGATCGTCACTTTGTTGATGGACATAGGTGTTTTCTCCCTGCGGCGGTGACGATAACAGAAAGAGGAGACAGAGGCAAAGATGGGAGGACCTGAATAGAGAATCGAGAGTTCTGGGAGGGCCCCTCCCCGGTTTTTTTGTAAGTGCGGATTCTAAAGGGCTTTAAGTTCTGCGTTTTGTAAGTGCGGATTCTAAATGGGTTACAGGTGTCTTTTGCGGAAGTGCGGAATCTAAAGGGGTTATCTCTGCGAAGTGGCGAATGACCCCTCTGGGCTCGGAGTAAACGAGTGATGAGCAGCGAGCAGGAGCGGGTATAGTGAAGCGATTGGGGGCCGAAACGGGAATGGATTGCTACGGTCATAGACTATGATAGCAATATAATTACCAGATGTCAATATATTTATTCAGGTCATTCGAACGGCGTTGGGCGATTGACAGGGGAGCCGTGGAAGTGCTCAGGATGGAATGGGTTAGGGTACCCGAGGGTTGTGGAAAAGCTGTGGATAAGTGGGATATGAGTGAGTGGGGAGGGCGGGAACCATGAGTCAGGTGCCAATCTGGTTTGAACGCAAGTTTGAGTTTTTGTTTCCTGTGGAACTGCATTCGAATATGTGCGCACGGTTGCGCGGGACTCCGGCGAGGCTCGAAGAGTTGCTTGGCGGACGCTCACGCGAAATCCTGATCAGGAAAGCGCAAGGGAAGTGGTCGGCTCAGGAACATGCCGGTCACTTGCTGGACCTCGAAGCGCTTTGGCTGGCGCGCGTGGAAGATTACGTGGCGGGCAGCGAGCAACTCACTGTGGCAGACCTGAGGAATCGGAAAACCGATGAAGCGGACTACAACGCGCGCCCGCTTGAACAGATTCTGAGGGAGTTCCGCGCTGCAAGAGGAAGATTGCTGAAGCGTGTGGATGAATTGGACGCATCCCTATTTGCTCAAGCCATTCCCCACCCGCGTTTGAAGACGTCGATGCGGCTTGTGGATCATTTGTATTTTGTCGCGGAACATGACGATCATCATTTGGCGCGGATATGGGAGCTGGTCAACGCAGTCCAGTAGCGTGTTCGGGTCACTCTCTGCCCCACCCGCCGCAAGGCTCAAATTAAGCCGAGACTTGCAAGCTTCTCCGCACCATAGGCTGCCTTTAGCCGGGTCGCGAACGAAGGTTCGACGGCGTTTACGTGAGCGAGCCATTCCCCTAAGCGACGATACGTCCTGTTCAGACATTCCTGCTTCGGTCGAAATGACGGTGCGGGGTGATCCACGCGACGCCAGTAAATTGGAGGAAGAGGGTGCACTGTGCGAAATTGAACAGTCCTGGCGGCGGGCTGTGTTAGGCTGGCGGACAATCCGCCAACCCCAATCCCTGAGCGGACAAAGGAGGGATGGACTGATGAAGACGTTTCTGACTGGAAGGACGAGGCTGATCGGGAAAGTTGTACTGGCCGCGGCGGCGCTGGCTGGAATCCTGCTTATTGGCGCAGCTCCGCGTGCTACAGCGGACGACGATGCTTGCCGGCATCGCCTTGTTAGGGCCGACCACAGGCTTCACGAAGCTGCCGAACATCATGGATGGGACAGTCCACAAGCGGAGCGTGCGCGACACGAGCTGCGTGATGCGCGCGAGTATTGCTGGAACAAGTTTCACAAATGGTGGGATGAAGACGGCCACCGCTGGCATACGGAGCGGGACTGGGATGATCATGACCACGACCATCCCCGGGATCACGACCACGATCACTAATCCATAATAGTAAGGCGGTTAGAGAAGTGTATTGCATGGCGCCCCGATTCGTTCGGGGCGCTTTTTTATTGAGCTGAGTGTCTTGCAGTCCTTTGAGGAATGCAGTTCCACTCCTCTGAACTAATAACGGGATTTTAAGAGGAGTGGAGAGGCAAGGCTGTCCCTCCGGTGGCCGCCCCGAAATCAGATGGTTGCCGCTTTGAGCGACTCCGTCGAGTTATTATTTGGGAACAGCGGGGGAAACCGGTTTCTTCATGTGCTCTATCGGACAGTCGTGGGGAGGGACGGCGCGCATACTGACAGGCAGCCGAGAAGCCGAAATCGGATTTCTCGAGCCGAGGAGGATACAGCATGAAAGCCGCACACCGGTACCTGGGGTTTATTTTTCTAAGCGCCGCACTTACAGCGCCGCTGGCGATTCGAATCAACGCCGCGACGCAAGACGACCATCGAGACGACAAAAAGCAGACGCGCGTCTACGATCGCTCTCACAAAGACTACCACCAGTGGAATGACAACGAAGACCGCGCTTACCGCCGTTATCTTGGGGAACAGCACGAAGACTACCGCGATTACTCGAAGCTGAAGCGCAACCAGCAGACCGCGTATTGGAATTGGCGCCACAGGAATCCGGACGACAAATAGGGGAGAAGGCAGCGAACCAAGTTCCTACCTCCCGGGCGATTGCGGGAGGCGGGAGCATTGAAATTGCCTAGCCGTTGCGCTGGAGGTTCAGGGCGCACGGAATCCCCGCGAGCCATTGAATGCTGAGAAAAGGAACTCGTCCGCCCAGCGTTTGAATTGGATCGAGATTTTCTTAACTTCCATGAGAGTTTCCGCAAGTGAACCGAGTGACCATCTTTCTGGCAAGAAGATAACCGTGAAGGGTGATGCGGCGAGCCGACCGTACTTGGGAGGGGCCATGCGAAAGAGATCGTGGCGAGAAAGGGTGCTACTGGCGATGGTCCTGGCCGTGCCAGTGGTAGCTGCATCGCAAGCTGGGGACGAAAGCCGGACCTTGCTCATAAGTGGCCAAGGGGGAGAGGCGCCTATTGTGCGGATGCAGGGCAAGTCCTACGTGGAGCTGGAGGCGCTGGCGCGATTGACGCATGGCACGCTGAGCTTTAGTGGAACCCAGGTAACGTTGACGCTGCCGGGTTCTGCCGCAACCGCCACGACCATTGCAGGGGAAAAGTCCGAATTTTCAAGAGAATTCTTGCGGGCCGGCATCGAAGAAATGGCGGTGATCCGGGAATGGCGAATCGCGCTTGTGAACGCCGTGCAAAAGGGATATGCCGTGACCAATGATTGGATCAACTATTACCAGAGTCCGGCGACTAAGGATCTGAGAATGGTATCAGTGGCCGCGTCCACCGATTCCGATCGAAAAGCATATCAATTGCTTTCGAATGAGTTCGACAACATGAAAAATTTGAGCGACCGATTTGTGGATGCGCACACAGCGATGAATTACACGTCTCTGGACGCATTAGAGAGAGATCCGTTGGATCAGAAAATCCTGAACTGCGCGCGGTCGCTGGCGGCGATGGCCGCCAGCGGGCAGTATGTGGATGACGGATCCTGCCACTGAGCGCATGGCGCGAGCGAAGGCAAATTTGAAAGGCTCCGGCGCCCAAACCGGAGAACGAAAATCCAAAGATTCCTGTCTGAAGGCCAGTCTTTCCAGACCACGTTCCAGCAATTCAATTTGGAGGTTCCGGTTTAGCGCGCGGCTGCCAGCAGGTTTGGCATTTGGGCGTGCAGGGCGAAGCCAGGATTGTTTTCGTTGACGGCTCGAAGGCGCGCGTGGAATATACAGGAGCCGCGACAGCCGTGTTTTCCGACCGAGGGCCGGGTCTGCAGAGGACGCGGAGGATGCCGGTGAAATCGAAAAAGTGAACGGGGAGAGGTGTGGGAGAAGATGACGGGAAAACAAGATCGCAGGAGATTTTTGCAAAGCTCGGCGGTGGCGCTGGCGGCGGGGCTTGGTCCAGGGAGCGAAGCGTTTCTGGGTGATGAAAAATTCGAGGCTTTTAAGCCATTTAGGCCAGAGATCCGCGCGGCGTATAGCGCACAGAAGGCGTTTGGAAATGAGGGGAAGAAACCGCTGAGGATGGGATTGATTATTGGGATTGGGAATGATCCCGATGCGGCGATGGCGAAAATCAAGGCGCTGGGGTTGCCGACTTGCCAGGCGTATGCCGAGGAGTTCGGAGAGGGGCTGGCGGGGAAGCTGGTGGCGGCGCTGGAGAAGTATGGGATTGAGGCGACGTCGATTGTGGTGGGCGGGCCGGGGAAAGAAGTATGGGATTTTTATGGCGGGCCGGTGACGATTGGGCTGGTGCCGAGGGCGACGCGTGCGGCGCGGATTGCGCAGATCAAGAAGGCGTCGGATTTTGCGAAAGAGTGCGGCGTGCCGGCGGTGCAGACGCATTGCGGATTTATTCCGGAAAATCCGAATGAGGAGTTGTACAAGGAAACGGTTGCGGCGATGCGCGAAGTGGCGGAGTACTGCCGGAAGAACGGACAGAATTTCCGGTACGAGACGGGGCAGGAGACGCCGATCACTTTGGTCCGGGCGATACAGGACGTGGGACTGGACAATCAGGGACTGAATTTTGATTTGGCGAATTTGATTTTGTATGGGAAGGCGAATCCCGTAGATGCGATCGAGATTCTTGGGCCGTACGTGCAGGGAATTCACGCTAAGGATGGGCTTTGGCCGACGAATCCGAAGGAGTTGGGGGAAGAAGTGGCGATTGGGAAGGGCAAAGTGGATTTCCCGCGAATTATTGCGCGGTTGAAGGAGATGAAGTATCCGGGAGCGGTGACGATCGAGCGGGAGATTTCTGGGCCGCAGCAGATGGAGGATGTGCGGGGGGCGAAAGAGTATTTGGAGAGGTTGATTGGGAATTGAGAGGAGCAAGCACAGACTGAAGTCTGTGCCACCGTTCAGGCGCGATGCTTCTCAGCGCCGAACCTGGGGCATGCGGCTTAGTCATGGTGGAAATAGAAGAGGTTGCCGTCGAGATCCTGGACGGCGAACTGGCGGAGTCCCCAGGGCTTTTTTTCGAGAGGATCGACGATGTTCGCGCCTGAGGACTGCAGTTCCTGGTAGGACGCGTCGTTATCTTCGGCGAAGACCCAATGAATGGCCGGTTCGAAGGGGGGCGTCCTTTTCCGAAAGAAGATTACCGCCTTATCGCGTGAGACGCTCCCGATCCCTTTGCCGGGGTAAAGCCATCCAATCTCAAAGCGGAGGGCGTCTCGGTAATGCTGTTGTGCGCGTTCGACATCGGCGACCGGCAATTCCGGCGTTGGCGGGCCCATCGAGGTCAATTTCTCTTTTACGTCCATAGAGCCCTCCTTTGCTCTCTTTTATGCAACGAGGTGGCCCACGCGCCAAACGAGGACACTACCGCAGCGAGAGTAGGCGCGAACGAGATCAGTGGGGTTCAAAGAGGTTCGCTACACGAGGGTCAACTACAAGGCCCAGGTTCCGAAACCGAACCTGGGGCGCCCGGCCATCGAGGAAATCGTTAATTTGCTCAATGCGGCCAAAGTGCAAGATTCGGCCTCATCACGGGGCTCTATTTCCGTAGATAACATACAGAGTTATATCGCCGCGAGGCTGCAGGAATGGAGAACCGTTTAGAGAAGCTGTGTGTCTTGCCATCGAGAAGCCCGATACAATGCTTTGAACAGCCGGAGTATTTGGATTCGGCGCGATCAAATACAGGCCTTCGAACTCCACTCTTCCTGCGTTTGCGCTTCCTGCTACGGTGACGTTGAGAGAGCCTATTACGCTAGGTTGAACTATCCAACCAGCTTTGCGGAAAACGTCCTGTATTTGTGATGAAATCGCCATGGCGTCCGTCCCGCCAACTGTAACAATCACAATAGAATTACCTCTACCTTGCTCCAAAGACTTCCCAAGAACTATTTCTTCGGTGTCAGAAAGTGTCGGTCCCGATGGCGCATGTCCCTGCATTGCAGGGGTTACTGCATGTCCCCTTTTAATTTCGGTCTTGAGGCTATCAATTTCTTTTTGCTGATCCGACACCTTGTTCTCAGCCTGTTGTTTCGCTGCTTCGATTTCACCAATTCGATTTTTTAGTGTTGCATTGTCAGAGGCTAAGGTTCCATGCTCTCGATATATCGTTCTCACAGAGATCCAGGAAAATAATCCCATCCATGCAACCAATGTGAGACCTGCGGTAACTATCGTGGGCCAACTTAAGAGGGACCTGTTGATGATTTGGCTCATTTCCAGCCCAGATTTTCTGCCTTCGCGGAATTTGGGAACAAGCGCGAGTGCAAAGCCAAAGACGGGTAGAAGAAGAGAGAACACTACGACTGCCGTGGTGGTTGTCCCCAATTGGGATAATAGATTTGTCCAAATGCGACCCAGAAGGCGAGCAAAGGCGGGTAGCATATTATGTTTCCCTCTGACTCAAGGGGGAGAGTATCGCGATGCTTGAGCGGGGGCAACATCTCAGCAGGTCACGCCCCTAACTGCGTCACTACCCGGTTGCGCGGTGTGTTGCGCGTGAGTGTTAGATGTGATACAGCGAGGCGTGGCCGGCGCGACGTGCGAGCGGGAAAGAGCGTTTTCTGTCGTCCTGAGCGCAGTGAAGGATCGCGCCGTGATAGGTGGTTTGGCAGGGAGGAATTTGTGGGAGACACGTCGAGTTTGGATTGGCGCGATCAAGCCAGGGTCCTTCGCTGCGCTCAGGATGACAGGGATCAATCGGTGCTTGTCACAATGAGCTTTAGCGGGGCGCGATCGAGCCAGGATGCTTCGCTGCGCTCAGCATGACAGCTTACGGCCCGAGGATGACAGAGAGCACTAGGCGTGGCAGAATGCGCGGGTATGGCCGTTTACCATACTTATATTCTGTGCTCGGCGACGGGGGTGCTGTACGTTGGTGTGACGAACAATCTGGAGCGGCGGGTGCTGGAGCACAAGCAGAAGCTGGTTCGAGGGTTCACGCAGAAATATGATGTGAATCGATTGGTGTGGTTTGAGCCGTTTGGGGATGTGCGCAACGCGATTGCCCGGGAGAAGCAGATCTAAGGGTGGCTCAGGGCGAAGAAATTGGCTTTGATTAAGGCCAGTAATCCGGGGTTTCGGGATTTGAGCGAGGATTTTCATCGGGGATAGTCGGGACTGAACGACGGGCTCGCGTGGGATCGCCGACGGTTACGTCGGTCAGTGACGGGGCGAGATCAAGCCAGGATCCTTCGCTTCGCTCAGGATGACACCGGTCCCTGCCGTTGATCGTTAAGGAGGAATGAGATGGCCAGTGACGCGAAGGAACGGAATGCGGTG
>CAVWDX010000002.1:0-8299 GCA_963753745.1 uncultured Acidobacteriota bacterium | reverse complement strand
AACTGTGCCTTCGGCGGAAAAGCCGCGCACCTGGCCCTCTTTTTCCGCCAAGGCAGCCACTTCCAGCGTGTTAGGAAATCCGCGCTCCCGCCGCCGCGTCTCTTCCTCGACCGAAAGCCCTCGCGCCGCGGCCACTGCAGGCGCATTCACCACGTTCACTTTTTCGTCCAGCACCGCGTTCAGCATTCCCGCCAGCACTGCGCTCCGCAAAAGGTGCGTCCCCACCTCCGCCACTTCGCCAGCATAGCGAATCCGTATGCGCGCCGGCCTCACAGCCACCGCCTGCGATACCAGCGAACCCAAACGCTCGGCCAGCGCCAAATACGGCCGTACTCGCCGGTATTGATCCGCCGAAAGCGCCGGCAAATTCACCGCGTTTCGAATCAACCCATCCGCCAGGTAATCCTTGATCTGCACGGCCACCTGCGTGCCCACTTCTTCCTGCGCCTCGGTCGTTGAGCCTGCGACATGCGGCGTCGCAACCACGTTCGCCATTTGCAGCAACGGCGAATCCTTCGGCGGCTCGTGCACAAAAACGTCCAGCGCCGCTCCAGCCAGCTTCCCGCTTTTCAACGCATCCGCCAGCGCGCCCTCATCAATCAGCTCGCCGCGCGCCGCATTAATCAGCCGCGCGCCCTTCTTCATCTTCCGAATTGTCTCCGCGTTGATCAGATTTTGCGTCGCCGGGCTTAGCGCCGTATGCAGCGAGACGAAATCGCTTTCCGCCAGCAATTTTTCTAGTGGCACCAGCTCGACCTGCACCTCCTTCGCCGCCGCTTCGCTGATGTAGGGGTCGTACCCCAGCACGCGCATGTCAAACGCATCCGCGCGGATCGCCACTTCGCTACCGATGCGGCCCAATCCAATCAACCCCAGCGTTTTCCCGCGCACTTCTGTTCCCGCTGCGGACGATTTTTCCCACTTTCCTTCATGCATCGATTTGTCTAGCCGCGGCACCAACCTCGCCAGCGCCAGCAGCAGCGCAAAGGTATGCTCCGCCACGCTGACCGCGTTCCCTCCCGGCGTGCTCATCACCAACACTCCGCGCGTCGTAGCCGCGTCCAGATCGATATTGTCCACGCCCACGCCTGCGCGCCCCACGGCTCGCAATCGCGGCGCTCTATCCAGCAATTCCGCCGTAACTTTCGTTGCGCTCCTTACGATCAAGGCGTCCGCGTCCGCGATCTCCGCGTTCAGCGTGTCTTTCGTCGTCAACACAATGTTCCATCCCGTCTTCCGCAAAAGTTCCACGCCACGTTCGCTGATCTTGTCTGCAACTATGACTTTCATCACGCCTCATTCGGATTGGTTTATGTTTCCACGCGCACCTGGCGGGCTAAACCCGCCAAAACTAAAACATTAACGGTAGCGAGCCACCCGCACCCTGTCAAATCCTGTGCTTGCTTCCCTTCTCGGCGATCTTCGTGTCCTCCGCGAATGCGCCTGCCTCGACCGGCTCGGGAGCTTAATTCTTTCCTCTTTCTTCTGTTATATTGAAGCAGATGACTCTTTCCGAAAGAATCCAGAAAGACCTGACCGACGCCATGCGCTCGAAGGACGAGCTTCGCCTTAGTGTCATCCGCGGCGTAAAGTCCGCCATCAAGTACAAAGAAACCGAGAAAATCCGCGCGCTCGACGAAGCCGAATCCATCCAAATCCTGCAAACTCTCGTCAAACAGCGCAAAGAATCCATCGACCAATTCGGCAAAGGCGGCCGCCAAGATCTCGTCGACAAAGAAACCAAGGAACTCGCTATCCTCGAATCTTATCTCCCCGCCGGTGCCAGCGATGCCGAAATGGACGCCGCAATCGCCAAAGCCCTCGCCGAAACCGGCGCCAACTCCATGAAACAAATGGGCGCCGTCGTCAAAGCCGCCAAATCCGCTCTCGAAGGCAAAGTCGTCGACGGCAAAGCCCTAAGCGACCGTGTCCGCGCCCGCCTCTCCTGACCCTGCGTTCTCCATCGTCAATTATCCCGAAGCACTCAAGTGTTTCTACACTCCGCGCGAACCCACAAGCGTTTTCGGCCATGCTTCGGCACAGCCTCAGCCATCCCATGTTTGTCCTGTGTCTTGGTTTTTTCCGGCCAGTTAGGAGGCGCAGGCACGATGATTGCCCGCTTGGCCTGGTTTGCACCAGTCACGAGTCACCATTCACTGCGCCACTTCACTTCCTGAGCTTCGGCATTCAATCTAGTGGGAAGCTGGCGTTAGAACAGCCGTGTTCCGCTCGTCGCTGGCGATAATTCGGTAGAGTTTCTTCAGTTCTTCCACCTTGGCAAGAGGCACGCTGGGGTCTTTTACTTCAAACTTCCGGGTGTATCGCAAAACGTTTCCCTTAACTTCCGATTCGCTGTGGTAGCTTGCGAATCCGTAATCCACTTCGACGGGCGGCGGCAGATCGTCGACTTGGTAGCCCGCGGGCAGTGTAATTTCGAAAGTATCCGAATCGAGCGACGGCCCCTCGAACTCCACGGGAAACTTTCTCGGTTCCTTCGTTTCCAGCAATCCGCTGGACTTGATTCCTACCACACGCGGCCTTACTAACAGCAGGTTCCCCGCCAGCTTGGCGTAATCCTGTGCGACCAACGAATAGTCGTACACGAACGGTTGGTCGTTAAGCTGCAGATTCGACACCGTTGCTTTGGTGATCTGGTAATTTGCCAGCGACCCAGACAACAGGCTCTCAATGGGCTTGATCTTATCCTTGCTTGTGGGCGCGGAGCGCATCGCGTACCTTTGAGCGGCCCCGCGATCTCCCATCCGGATCTCCGTCACCTCTCCCGTAAGCGTGCCCGCCGGCGTGAGTGTCAATTTGCCAACCCGCCGGATTCCGTTCATCGCCGCCGGCAGCTCCGGCAGCTCGATCAACTCGCCTCCACCGTCCGTTACCAGCAACGCGTAATTCGCCTGCAGCGGCCCGCGCAAGTAGCCAAAAGGCGTCAAATCATCCGTCGGATCGAAAATCAGCAGCCGACCCAGCTTCTTGTCCTGCAAAATAGCCGACAACGAGGGATCGTTCACTCCTTCGGGCAGCTTGATCGCAAGAATCACGTGATTGAACCAGTTGACCGCCGGCGTCTTTGCATTCACGGCGCCCCGATGCGTGTTGAGAACTACGTAGTATGAATCGACGCCGATCTCCTTTAACATCGCGCTCATCAGCGTCGCCTTGTCTTTGCAATCACCGAAGTGATGTGAAAAAACATCGTTTGCCGCATGCGGCTGCCATCCTCCGATTCCCAGCTCAATCGCCACGTACCGAATGTCGTCCTGGACAAACTTTCCAAGCGCGCGCATCTTTCCCAATACACTCGTCTCTGAAGCCGTCAATTCCGCCACTTTCTGTTTGATTTCTGGCGAACTCTCTCGCCTTCCGCGCACCAACCCCGCTTCCCACAGCCCCATATCGTTCCAGTTTTCAAACCCTCGATTCTGCTCTCCGCCGGGCGGCAGGAAAGACACGATCATCTGGCCCGCAACTGCGGTCCACGGCGGCATGTCGTCTTCTGGGCGGATGGCCTCCACGTTGGTCAGCACCCATTGCCACTGATTGTTTCCTGCGGACGTTGATTGCACTTCCGGATAGTTCAAAAACACCGCCTTGTATTCCCAGCCTGCAGGTAACTGCAAAGTGTAGTGTGCCTCGCGCACGGGATCCGTGCCCTGAAAGCCCCACTCATCCTGCAAAATATAGGGCCGGTCTTCATGCTCGATTTCGTACCCGATGATGTTTCCCGGATCTGGCGCCGGAATCCGCAGTATTTTTGTGCGCACGTCGCTCGCCAGCTCGCCGTTCGAAACGCCGAACAGCGCTGTCTCCATTACATCCTTGTCCTTCACTTCATAGTCTTTGCCTTGCGCGGGAATACACCACCCGCGTAGCCCCGTAATCCGCGTCTCTGAATCGAAGTGCACCAGAACCGTTCCGTGCTCTCGTCCGGCCGGTCGCAATATTTTGTACGCCCGCCGCTCGATGCTCTTCACCTTCCCGTTGCCCTGCACGTTCAAAATGTCTTCGGAGTAAAGCAGGACCGCATCCGTCTTTTCATCATGGGCGGGCAGTGGCGCATTCACCAGCGCATGCATCCACTGCGGCGCGTCGCTTGCGCTGGCAGGCGACGACCCTCCCAACGCGCAGAGAATAAGTGCTCCTGCCAACCATGCAGCCCGGCGCGCCGGCTTAATTGCTCGCGGATGTGGCTGCGGGCTGCAACACGATTTGCTGATCATCGGCCGTCCTCACTCCCTCATAAAATCTGCGCAGCGTTGGGTAGAATTTCTGTTCCAGAATGATCAAATCGCTCCTCATGAGCCGCTCGATGTGCAGCGTCCCGTTGTCGTTTTCGGCCTTCATGGTGTACAGCAACAACTTGGCATCGTCGATTGCCGGCTTCGGCACGCTGCTCACCTGCCAGCCGAGCGGCAGCTCAATTCTTACGTCGTCCACCTTTTCAGACCGGTAATGAAAGTACAGCGGATGCACGCGCGTCGCGTGTTCGCACATGTGCTTTTCAGCCGCATCGAAAAGCCCCACTGCCATGAGGGCCCGTCGTCCCGCTCCCGACGCCCAGCCTGGCACTTTGAGATTGAATTCAGCCACAAGCTTTGCATCCGAGCTGCTCCAATCCGGCTTGTTCGTCAGGTCTACTTCTATGGCCGCTGGAATCATGTACCGCACACTATCCTCCAGCGACTTCTTACGTTCCGCCTCGTCCTCGTTTCGCTGCTCCAAGCGCCGATACAGCGCTTCGAGCCCCGTATAGGTGACCGTCAGTTTCCCTTCCAGGCTCCCCTCCTGTGTCAGTTTCAGATCCGCCTTTCGCTCGATCTGCGAAGCGCTGCTCTCCGGCGTGCTGGTTGTGACCCACGTGCCTCCTTCTTTATCTAGTTTCAATCCCAGCGTTCCAGTTTCCGACCAGGGCAGCAATCCGTACGGCGTAAACGCCGTCCCTGGATCAAAATAAAGTTCCTTCCCGTTCAGTTTCACCAGCACCACGTAAGTTCGCAGATCTCTGGCCTTCATCAGATTCTTGACGAAGAAGTGGTCGTCGCGTGTCGAAATTTTCACCGCCGAGGCGTCCATTCCCGCTGCCCGCGCCAGCCCCAGGAAAAGCAGCGTAATGTCATCGCCGTAGCCGTACCCGCGCTTCCACTCCTCCTCCACATTTGCAGGCTCTTTTTCTTTAACGCGCTTCTGTTCCTGCTCCGTTTTTTCCACCTCGAAGCTCAGGTTGCGCAGCTTCTGCGCTCGCGCGTAGATTTTCTGCAACTTCACTTCCGGCGAATCGCCCGCCGCTACGATCTCCCCCACCGCTTGTTCCATCGCTTTCCGCTTGTTCATATAACTCTCGGTGGAGTCGTTCAGCTTCTTGCCCTGCTTTTTCCAGAATTTCTCGGGGTCCGACTCCAAACCGTCTTCCTTATACGTGAAGTCCACGCGGAATTTCATCGCCGCTTCCGGCGGCATGTCGTCTTCCACCTGAAATGCGGGAATGTTCTGCGCTTCCATTTCGATATCGTGGTTGGCGTTGTGCTGTTGCACCGGTGGCTTGACTCCCTCCGGCAGCCCGTTCGGCCAGCTCCACATCAGCGCCCATTCCCCGTAGGGCTTCAGCGTGAACTTCGCCGACTTCGTGAAAAGATCCGAACTTAAAACCCAGTTCGAGTCGAAAACATAGTTTTCCTTGAAGTCGATCATGTAGTGGTATTCGATGATGCTGCCCGGCTGCACGTCCGTCAGCGTGAACGTCTTGGCCAGATACTTGAAGCCCCGCGCTTTGACGATCTCTTTTTCGTAGACTTTTCCGTCGTAGATCACGCTCGACCCGTCCGGTCGCACCGTCCGCGCCCGGATATTCACGATCTCGTAATCGCCTTTGACGAATGGGATTTCCACGTCCGCGTTCTTCCGCCCTTCTTCCGTGAAGATCTTCTCCCGCACGTAGTTGTACTCGTGAGGTACGTGGGCGTTGCTGTCGTCCCGGTTCACCTGCCGGTACAAAATAATCGCCGGCGCTCCCGGAGCCGCCGCATCGCTCGTCATCTTCAGCTCTTCTGGCGAAATCGGCAGCCATTCGTCCGCCGCGTTAACCGAACCCGCGCGATACACCGCCGCCCCAAGCAAAATCGCAACCGTAATCAGGCATAACCGGCGCAGAGTCACACCCCACCTCCGGGCTTGAATTTTATGCACTCGGGATTCGTTTAATGGAATGCCACGGACTTGAATTTCACGCGCCCACACCCATCCCGCGCTCGCAGGGAAGGAACTATGACCTGCACCGCCGCGCTGGGAAGGGTCTTGGCGCATAAGCAGTGTTACCGACTGAAGTCACTTGCTGCGGCGGACAATACAAGCCCGAATCCCCCTTGTCAATAGTCCGCCCGTCGCTGCAGCGATTTCGGAACAACTGAGGATGCCGGAGAAAGAAGCGGGGATCTAGGCAGGATATTCACTCCCTGGCCGGTTGCAACAAGAGGGGTGTATTTTCAGACAGGTCTGTTACGTATAGTTTGCCGCTTCATTGAGTTCTTGTATTGGTCGTGTGCAGAAAAACGGGACGTCCAGTTTTTTTCTGCTGTGCATCAACTGCTGTTGGCAGCACACGGCCGGGAAAGACTGAGCCACAAGAGCAGTAGCAACTGGGCGCTGTTGGGTACCCGGTGTTTGCCACGGTGGAGGTAGCGTAGTCGGTAGAGTCGTTCGATGGTCAAGGCCAGCATGGCCAGGAGCCAGCCGATCAGTAGACTGTTGGCATGATGATGGCAGATGTGCTCGAGGCCGTGACGGCTTTTGGCGTCGTTGAAGCCTTGATTCTCGATCTCCCAGCGGCTTTTGGCCATGCGGAATAGAGATTGCGAGCCCACTGTGGAGGAAGGGAAATTCGTCAGCCAGTAGGCTTCCACCACCTGGCCATCTGGTTTGTGCTGGCGATAGAAGAACACCCGGACGGTTTCCCAGTCCAGCGTTTCCCAGGGATCGAAGTCCGCCGCGTCCCAGAGCTCTACGCGATCCGCTCCATGCTGGAAAACCGTGGCCGGAGGCCCGCAAGGAAAACGATGCCGGGCAGCGGCGAGTAATTCAGGCAAATTGTCTTTCAGCCGTGCCACCACTCGGAGACCAAGCTCTCCTGCCGTATGCAAGAACGGTGCGGTGGCAAATTCTCCATCGACGACCACATACTGTGCAAAACGCTTTCCCAGGCTGCCGATCACCCGCCGCAATAAGCGCTGGCCGGCGGCGTACTCGCTGTCACCGGGTCCGTAAGGTTCCCCATCGCAGGGCAGCGACAGGCCGGTGCCCACCACGCTAATCATCACGAAAGAATGTTGATAGCCCTGAATCTGTTTCTGGGCATTCCGCCTTGGGCGGCAGAACGAACAGCCCTGCTGGGTCCGCCATCCCGCACCGGTGCCGTCGATGGCCAGACCGATCCAGCGGCAATCGTCGAAGGCCTTGTTGCGCTTGGCGCCGCGGAGGAGGGAGAGCAGGGCTTGCCGCGTTGGGTGCGGATCGAGCCGCTCCGTGAAATAGCCCAAGGTATCGTCACAGAACGGAGTTGCGATTCTGAGAGTGCGTCGTGCCGAAGATCGTACCAGCGCCTCGACGGCATGAAAACTCGATTGGCGGAGGATTTGGCCGATCAGCAAGGCCCACAGCAGTGCCTGCGCGGGAATCTGGGGTTGTGGCCGACCATCTCCAGGATCCTGGAGATACCGTCGGAGGCGAAGACGCCGGGTCACATAGTGGAGCAGATGACGTGGCGTCGAACGGTTCATCTTTTCTTTTTCTTAGGTTTCTTGCGCTCCAGCATGAGCAGTTGGGCGTTGGCGGCCAACACTTCGCGGACGGCGTCTTGAAACTCCCGTCCCGCCTTGACCCGGCGCCGCACCTCCTCGACCCAACCCTTAGGGATGTGCTGGACCTGCTTTTTCCCCTGAACCATAAAGGTCAGCGACCAGACCGGATGGCCCCGGTCATCGGCACAATGACAGGTGGGCTTGCCGCAGCGGAGATGCGAAAGGGAGAGCGAGCCTGGGAGGGCCTCGGCAGGGATAGAGAAACGCCGCAGCAGCTGGAACTTGCGCTGACGCAATCGAGAAGCCAGAGGTCCATTGCTTCGATGGATCATAATCATCTTAATGTATAAATACCATAAGACATATCACAAATCAAGCCACATCTGCGAATGCGAAAATAGGAGTCTACTGCTGAAGGGTCGCCGGAGGAAACAAAAGAGCGTTCTGACAGAGTTAGACTGGGCTAGCCCCTGTCAATCTTCCGAAACGCCTGAATG
>CAVWDX010000001.1:0-138565 GCA_963753745.1 uncultured Acidobacteriota bacterium | reverse complement strand
AAACCATACAATGGGAGGAGTTGCGATACAAGCGCGGTGCGGGCCTAGGCTCGGGCCTTCTCAATCATCTCGAACCAGATGCCTTTCGATTTTAGAATGAGCTCGACGGCTTCGCGGACAGCGCCTCTTCCGGCCTTCGCTTTGGTAACGTAGTGAGCCGCGAGCTTTACTTCGAGAACCGCGTCGCCGACGGCGATAGCCAGGCCGATGCGGCGCATGACGGGCAAGTCCGGCAGGTCGTCGCCGACGTAGGCGACCGCCGACTCCGGAACGCCTGTTTTTTGAAGGATTTCTTCCAGTGCGGGAATTTTCGTCGGCTGTTTCTGATAGATGAATTCCATTTTCATTTCCGTGGCGCGCCGCAAGAGCGCGGAGCTCTCGCGTCCGGTAATGACGCCCGTGCGGAGGCCTGCCGTGCGGGCCAGGGTCAAGCCTTGGCCGTCGTGAGCGTCGAAGGTTTTGATTTCGAGAGCCGGGCCGTCGGGTTGCGAAAGCAAGGTGACGGACCCGTCCGTCAGCGTGCCGTCGACGTCCATGAGGAGCACTTGGATTTGCTTTGCGCGCTTCACGAGGCCCGCGGGGATTTTGATGATGCCTTTTGCCAAGGTTTGCTCCTCGTCGAGAGATGAAAAAAACACGGACCACAAAGTCCGCCACTATAATTTCAAGAAAGCACGGATCTAAAATCCTGCGTTACATAAGCTCGAGAGTCCAGAGGTCGTGCAGATGGACCACGCCCAGAACTTTCTTGGATTCATCGATGACGACTACGCTCGTGATTTTGCGCTTTTCCATTTGGTTGAGGGCTTCGCTGGCGAGGACGTGCGGGCCGATAGTTTGCGGGTTGCGCGTCATCGCCTCGCTAGCCGTCATTTCCAGCGTTGCACCGTGATGCTTTTCCATCAAACGGCGCAAGTCACCGTCGGTGAGGATTCCCGCGAGGCGGCCGTCCGGTTCGAGAACGGTGGTCATGCCGAGACCCTTGCGGCTCATCTCGTGAATCACCTCGGGCATGGGCGCGTCCGTCGCGACGCGAGGAAGAGCGTTTCCCGCATGCATTTTATTTTCGACGCGTAGAAGCTTCGTTCCGAGGCGGCCAGCGGGATGCAGTTCGGCAAAGTCCTCTGGCTGAAATCCGCGCCGTTCGAGAAGAGAAACGGCCAGCGCATCGCCGACGGCCATGGCAACGGTGGTGCTCGCAGTTGGAGCGAGGTTCAGCGAGCAGGCTTCTTCGCGCACGCTGACGTCAAGAACGACATCGCTGGCCCTCGCGAGGGTGGATTGGAGATTGCCTGTCAACGTGACGAGCGGGGTTTCGAGACGCTTGAGCGCTTCGAGCAGATGGATGATTTCTTCGGTTTCGCCGCCGTAGGAAACGGCCAGAATTGCGTCGCCGCGCGCGAGCATGCCGAGATCGCCGTGGAGGGCGTCAGCGGGATGGAGAAAAAAGAGGGAGTGCCGGTGCTGGAAAGCGTGGCGGAGATTTTCCGGCCGACGAGGCCGGACTTGCCCATGCCGGTGACGACGACGCGGCCTTTGCAGGCGAAGAGGATGTCAACGGCCTTTTCAAAAGTGGGGTCGAGGCGGGCAAAGACGTCCTGGATGGCTTGGGCTTCGATTTTCAAAACGCGGCGGGCAGTGTCAAGACTCAACAGGCACCCCCCGGAATTTTGTAAATGTTGCATCTAAAGGCTTTAGTGCTTTTGTAAGTCCTTTGTTTGCAGTTTTTGCAGCGAATGGCGTAAGTGTTGCATTTAAAGGGGTTAAGTTCACTGTGGGGGTCCGCTTGTGGCGCGAAGCGTGGCCGTTCGTTAGGCACTTCAGGGGCGGATGGAGATTTACGAGCGAAATTCGTAAGACGGGCACGGCATGCCGTGCCCCTACGGAGTGAGGTGCGGCTCGGTACAGGGTCATTGAGCGCCCCAGCCACGGACCAGAGTTGAGAGATCTTTCAGGCGCTTGAGCAGAGCAGGGAGCTGCGAGAGGGGGAGAGCGTTGGGGCCGTCGGAGAGCGCTTCGGCGGGATTGTCGTGGGTTTCGAGGAAGATGCCGTCGATGCCTGCGGCGACTCCGGCACGGGCTAGAGGTTCGATGAATTCGGGTTGGCCGCCGCTGGCGTGGCCTTGGCCGCCGGGAAGCTGGACGGAATGCGTGACGTCGAAGACGACGGGATAGCCGAGCTTTTGGAGGATGGGGAAGGAGCGCATATCGACGACAAGGTTTTGGTAGCCGAAGGTGGCGCCGCGTTCGGTGAGGATGATATTGGTGTTGCCGGTGCTGGCGATTTTTTCGACGACGTTAGACATATCCCAGGGGGAGGCGAATTGGGGTTTTTTGACGTTGATGATGCGGCCGGTTTTGGCGGCGGCCAGGAGGAGATCAGTTTGGCGGGCGAGGAAAGCGGGGATTTGCAATATGTCACAGATTTCGGCGGCGGGTTGCGCTTGCGAGGATTCGTGAATGTCGGTGAGGATCGGAAGATTCAGATCGGATTTGATTTTGGCGAGGATGCGCAGGCCTTCTGTCAGGCCGGGCCCGCGGAAAGCTTTAACCGAGGAGCGGTTGGCTTTGTCGTAGGAGGCTTTGAAGATGTAGGGCACGCCACTGTCGGAGGCGATTTTGGCGACACTTTCGGCCATCTTTCGGGCGTGCGCTTCGCTTTCGATGACGCAGGGGCCGGCAATGAGAAAAAGGGGATGACCGCCGCCGAGGCGGAGCGGGCCGAGGGAAATCTCGCGAGTTACCAGCATTTGGTTTATTGAAGATAACACACGATATGGGGAAACTGGGGGTTTGGACGGCGCCACCCAATGCTAGGCGTTGACGTGAGGAGCGATGCCAACAGCGTGGACGCGCGGTGCTTCGGTGGCCGGGTGCAATCGGTTTTTCTTGTGATCCAGGGCGGCGCCGATGAAGGCGGCAAAGAGCGGATGCGGCTCTAGGGGCCTGGACTTGAATTCGGGGTGAAACTGGCAGCCGAGGAACCAGGGGTGCTCGGGAGCTTCAATGATTTCGACGTAATTTTCGTCGGGGGTGCGGCCGGTGATGCGGAGGCCGGCGCTCGTCAGAGTTTTCTCGTAGTCACGATTGAATTCGTAGCGGTGGCGGTGGCGCTCGCTGATTTCGGTTTTGCCGTAGGCTTTGGCGGCGAAGGAGCCAGGTTCAAGTTTGCAGGGCCAAGCGCCGAGGCGCATGGTGCCGCCCATTTCGTCCACGCCGAGGAGTTCGCGCAGCTTGTAGATGACGCGATGCGGCGTCTGCGGATCGAACTCTGTGCTGTCCGCCTGTTTCAAGCCCGCGGCATCGCGCGCATATTCGATCGTGGCGCACTGCATGCCCAGGCAGATGCCGAAGAAGGGAATCTTGTTTTCGCGGGCATATTGAATGGTGTGGACCATTCCGGCGATGCCGCGCTTGCCAAAGCCGCCGGGCACGAGAATGCCGTCGTAGCCGCGCAGCCGCGCAGACGCCGTTTCCGGTGAGTCGATTTCTTCGGCTTCGATCCATTCGAGAATGGTTTTCTGATGGTGGGCCAGGCCGCCGTGGAGCAGCGCTTCGCGGAGACTCTTGTAGGCGTCCTCGAGCTGAACATATTTGCCAACGACGGCGATGCGAACTTCACCTGCGGGATTGTGAATGCGGTAAACGAGATCGAGCCAGGGGCGCATGTCCGAGGGACGCTCTTCCAGCTTTAAATGGCGGAGGATCTGGGCGTCGAGACCTTCGCGGTTGAGCTCGACGGGAACGGCGTAAATCGTATCGACGTCTTCCATCGAAATGACGCAGGCTTCGGCGACATTGCAGAACAGCGCGATTTTTTTCTTCAGATCGCCGGGGATGTGGCGGTCGCTGCGGCAAAGCAAAATGTCGGGCTGAATACCGATACCCAGCATTTCCTTAACGCTGTGCTGCGTGGGCTTGGTTTTTAGTTCGCCGGCAGCGGCGATAAAGGGAACGAGCGTGACGTGAACGAAGAGGGTGTTTTCGGCGCCGAGTTCGAGACGCATCTGGCGGATGGCTTCGAGGAAGGGAAGCGATTCAATATCTCCGACAGTGCCGCCGATTTCGACGATGACCACGTCGACGTCGTCGGAAACTTTTTTGATGGTGGCTTTGATCTCATCGGTGACGTGGGGGATGACCTGGACGGTCTTGCCGAGATAGTCGCCGCGGCGTTCCTTGGTCAAAATAGTTTCGTAGATACGGCCAGTGGTCCAGTTGTTGTCGCGGGAAAGCTTGGCGTGGGTAAAGCGCTCGTAATGGCCGAGGTCGAGGTCGGTCTCGGCACCATCTTCGGTCACGAACACTTCGCCGTGCTGAAAGGGGCTCATCGTACCAGGATCGACGTTGAGGTACGGATCACATTTCTGAAGGGTGACTTTAAAACCGCGACTTTCGAGGAGACAACCGATGGAGGAAGCTGCAACTCCCTTTCCAAGTGAGGAAACAACACCGCCGGTAACAAAAATATATTTTGGCGCCATCCATGCAGCCCGCGTCCGGGGTTTCCCAGTTCGCCGAGCTTATCAGCCCTCCACAGGAGTGACGTACGCATAATTATCATCGGAATGAGGGCGAGTGTCAAATCCGGTCCCGGCAAGCTTTCGGCAAAGTGAGCCACGCGGAAAGATCGATGGGGCTATAGGGTTTTGGAGAAGAGGGGCTTGGCGTCGAGGTGCTGCTTTTCCAGGTAGGGGTCGAAGATCATGGCGAGGTTGCGGATGAAGATGCGGCCTAGCCAGGTGGTGCGGATTTCGTTGGGGTCGAGGATGACGAGGCCATCATCGCGGAAGGAGGCGAGGCGTGCTAGTTCTTCGGCGAAATAGCTGTCGAAGTCGATCGAAAATTCTTGGGAGATTTCATTTTTTAGGACGATGGTGTGGCAGAGAAGGCGGCTGATGACGGCGCGGCGGAGGCGGTCGTCGTCGGAGAGGTGGTAGCCGCGCATGGTGGCGATGCCGCGTTCGTTGACGGCTTTTTCCCAGTTGGGGATGTCGCGATGATTTTGGGCGTAGGCGTTTTGAATGCCGCTGATGGCGGTGATGCCCATGCCATAGAGGTCGGCGCCGGCTTTGGTGGTGTAGCCCTGGAAATTGCGATGGAGGGTGCGGTTTTGCTGGGATACGGCGAGTTCGTCGCCGGGCTTGGCGAAGTGGTCCATGCCGATGTAGAGATAGCCGGCTTCAAGGAATTTGAGCAGGCCGGTGCGAAAGATTTCAAATTTTTGCATACCCTCGGGGAGGTGGCCCGCGAAGGAACCCTGCTGCTTCTTGAGCCAGGGGACGTGGGCATAGCTGAAGAGAGCGACGCGATCGGGAGTGAGTTCGAGGATTTGATCGACGGTGTGGGCGAAGGTTTCGGGGGTTTGGTAGGGAAGGCCGTAGATGAGGTCGACGTTGACGCTATCGAAGCCGAGTTCGCGGGCGGTTCGAATGAGATTTTGCGTGAGTTCGAAGGGTTGGATGCGATGGATGGTTTTTTGGACGAGGGGGTGAAAATCCTGGATGCCCATGCTGAGGCGGTTGAAACCGAGCTTGCGAAGAGTTTCGAGATGTTCACGGGAGGTGACGCGCGGATCGACTTCGATGCCGATTTCGGCGTCGGAGGCGAAGGCGAAGCGTTCGCGGGTGAAGCCGAAGAGGTCTTCGATTTGCGCCGGGGTGAGATAGGTGGGAGTGCCGCCGCCCCAGTGGAACTGGACGACGGGGCGTTCGCGGGAGACGCTGCGGCTGACGCGCTCCAGTTCACGCTTCAGGATTTCAAGGTAAGGCGGTGAAACGCGCTTGTCTTTTTGGATGATGACGTTGCACGCGCAGAAGAGGCAGAGACTTTCGCAGAAGGGAATGTGCATGTAGAGCGAGACGGGCGATTTTGCGAGATTGGCCTCTTCGTGGACTTTTTCGAGGTCGGCGGGTCCGAAGGAATCGTTCCAGACCGGCGCGGTGGGGTAACTGGTGTAACGCGGACCGGGGCGATTGTAGCGCGCGAGAAACTCTTCACTGACACGAAGCTCATCGCGCATATTTTGCAATCTCGGATTCGCAAGCGTCACGACAAGTGTCCCCTAACGCCAATTTGCCGCGGGTTTGGCTTCCTGCAGCAATGACTGCTGGCCCGTTTGGATAAAAAGTTGAGCATGTTCGACCGGAGTCTGCTGAAGAATGCCGTGGCCGAGATTCAGGATGTGGCCCGTTCCGCCGAGCGCCGACATAGCTTCCTGGGTCGCACGGCGGATTTCTTCCGGGGACGCGAGCAGGACGGCGGGATCGACATTCCCCTGGAGGGCAATGTGTGGTCCGAGCTTTTCGCGCAGAGCGCGCATGTCTACTCGCCAATCGACGCTCAAGACATTCGCGCCGGAGCGGGCCACGGCAGGAAGAAGGTGATGAGAGGCTTTGGTGTAATAAATGACGGGAGTACACCCACCCAAACCGGAAATAATCTCCTGCGTGGCGGGGAGAGCAAAGGCTTCGTAGTCTTGCAGCGACAACTCGCCGCACCACGTGTCAAACAATTGAACCGCGGTGGCCCCCGCGGCAATCTGGGCTCTTAAGTAAGGAATGGTGGCTTGTGCGATGCGATGCAGCAGCTCGCGAAAGGTGGCTGGCTCGCGGAGCAGGAAGCTTTTTACGGTGGCAAAGCCTTCTTTGGTGCGGCCTTCAACCATGTAGCAGGCGAGACTCCAAGGAGCGGCTGCAAAACCGAGGACCGGGACGGCCGGGCCGACTTCGAGGACGATGCGGCGAATGGCTTCTGGCAGAAAGCCGGTTTCGATTTCAGGGTCGAAGCTTCGCAGTTTGTCGACGTCATGTTTGGAGCGAACTGGCTCCGGCAGGTTGGGGCCAGCGTCGCCCAATTCTAATTTTAGACCCATGGCCTCGGCAGGGATAAGGATGTCCGAGAAAACGATGACGGCATCGACACCGAGAAGCCGGAAGGGCTGCAGCGAGACTTCGACGGCGAGATCGGGCGTCTTGCAAACCTCCAGAAACGCGTGTTTAGCGCGAATGGCGCGGTATTCGGGCAGATAACGTCCGGCTTGACGCATCATCCACACGGGAAGGCGCGGAAGGGTTTCGCCGCGACAAGCGCGGAGGAATAAGTCTTTTCGGTTTAGGGGAGAGGATATCGTGGTCATCTTGCGCCTGACGAAGAGGATAGCAAATTCAGGAGATGATTGCAGATAGAAGGAAGCTGTTAGCGGGCGCTTTGTGGGTGGGCTATACTCTGAGTGCTGTTGATCAAACTAAAATGAGCATCGAGGCGGTTGCCCGACGGAAGGGCGCGAGGGAAGCAGGTTCGCGGATCTAATGGAACGCTTGTTCTTCATTCTAGCGATTGTTGCGTACGCCGGAAGTCTGAGCTGCTATCTCAGTTTCCTGAATACAGGCAAAGAGCTTGCCGGGCGGCTCGGGACGCTGTTTCTGGGGCTAGGGCTTATCTCACACTATTTTGCGCTTTTGGAACGTTCGCGCGGGTTGCATACCGTTCCTTATCACGATCTTTACGGATCAATGTCGCTATTTGGGTGGCTTCTTGCGTTGACGTACTTGGGTTTGGAGTTCTTTCATCGCCAGCGCTCCCTGGGAGCGTTTGTATTGCCGTTTATCCTGGTGTTTTTTGTGGCGGCGCATGTCGCGCCGGCGGATCGATTGTCTCCCACGACGGCTCATGGGGTTGCGTTCGCGTTTCACGTCACGCTGAGCATATTGGCGTATGCGGCGTTTGCGCTTTCGTTTGTTTTCAGCTTGATTTTCCTAGGCGAGGAGCGGCTGCTGCGAAACCGCAAGATTGGAAGTGTGGTGTGGCGGCTTCCGCCGCTTGAATTGCTGGAGAGGATGAGCCGGTCGAGCGTTTTCGTAGGAGTGGTGTCGATTGCAATTGGAACGGTGCTGGGATTTGTGTGGGTCGACCGTTTACATGGAGAATTCTGGTACTACGATCCAAAGTACGTCATCACGCTGGTGGTGCTGCTGCTTTATGTGGCGTATTTCCAATTGGCACGGACGGCATCGTGGCGCGGAGCGCGAGCTTCGAAGCTGTGCATATTTAATTTTTTCGTGGTGGTGATGAGTTTTACGGTGGTGAATTTCTATTTTACGCAAAGTCACCGGTATTTCTAGGGGCACGGGCGGAGCATGGAGATAGTTCTCGTCGGACTGAACCATCGCACGGCGCCTGTCGAGGTGCGCGAGCGCGTGTCCTTCACCGCAGAACAGTCGCGGAAGGCAGCGGAAGAATTACGCGCGCGCGGAATTCTGCAGGAAACTCTGGTGCTTTCGACGTGCAACCGAAGTGAAATTTATGGTGTGCCGCCGGAATCGTCGCACGAATGCGCGCCGGGGTTGTCTTCTTTTTTGAGCGAATTTCATGCGGTGCGGCCGGACGTGCTCGGTGTGTCGCTCTATCATCATTACGACCGCGCGGCGGTGCGGCACCTTTTTCGTGTTGCCGCGGGACTGGACTCGATGCTTCTCGGCGAAGCGGAGATACTCGGGCAGGTGCGCGAAGCGTACCGGTATGCCCACGAGTACGGGGCGACGGGTCCGGTGCTGAACCGGTTGTTTCAAGGAGCGCTCGAAGTCGGAAAGCGCGTGCGGTCGGAAACGGAATTGGGAACGCGGCCAATGTCCGTGGCATCGGCCGGAGTGAAGCTCGCGGAACGAATTTTCGGCAAGATGAGTGAACGAAGCGCTCTTGTGCTCGGTGCGGGAACGATCAGCGAGCAAGTGGTCAATCAGCTGAGGGACCGCGGGATCGCCCGGCTGTTTGTCATGAACCGTTCGCGCGAGCGCGCCGATGAGCTGGCGCTCCGCTTCGGCGGGAAAGTCGTCGACTGGGGCGAATGGGAAACGGCGCTGGCGTTGCCGGATGTGGTGGTTTCTTCGGTGGCTTCGGAAGAACCCGTGATACAACGCGAGATGGTACAGGCGGCAATGTCCAAGCGCGGCAACCGCGCGCTTTTCCTGATGGATTTGGGACTGCCGAGAAACATCGAAGCCTCCGTCTCGCAGCTCTATAACACGTATGTCTACAACCTGGATGATCTGAAGGAGATCGTCGAACAAAATAGGAATGCGCGGGAGAGCGAAGTTCCGCGCGCGGAAACGATCGTGGACGAGCACGTAGGAAAGTTTCTGTCCTGGCAGGCGAGTGTCGAGTTGGTAGGGTTAGTGGACGCACTGCGGGCGCGCTTGCGCGAGGAAAGGGCGGCATTTATCCATGCCCGCATGGATTCGATGAATCACCTCGGCCCGGCGGAACGTGAGCGCATGGAATCCATGATGGACGAACTTTTGGAAAAGCTGTTGCTCGAACCCGCGGAGCGATTGCGCGGAGAGAAAGAACTTCGCCGCAAGATTCAAAACGTGGAAGCGCTGCGCGATCTTTTCCTGCCGCATCGGGAGAAGCCGTGAGGCACCTGCGAATCGGAACGCGAGGCAGTCTGCTTGCGAAATGGCAGGCGGAGTTTGTCCGCAAGCAGCTTTTCGCCAGCGCGGGAGTGGAAGCCGAGATTGTCATTATCAAGACATCGGGCGACAAGCTGCAGATGTCGCCACTGTCACAAATCGGCGGGAAGGGAATCTTCATCAAGGAGTTGGAAGAAGCGCTGCTGGAGGAGACGATTGACCTGGCGGTGCACAGCGTCAAGGACGTTCCGACGGACACGCCATCGCGGTTGATGTTTCCGGCAGTGTGCCGGCGAGAAGATGTGCGAGATTGCCTGGTTGCGGCGAACGGAGCTACGCTCGGAAGCTTGCGCCAGGGCGCACGAATCGGCACCGGCAGCTTGCGGCGGCAGGCGCAACTGCGGCACATCCGGCCTGATTTGGATGTACGCGATCTTCGCGGGAATGTGGATACGCGCCTTCGAAAGGTGGAGAGCGGGGAGTATGACGCCGTAATGCTGGCGAAAGCGGGACTGGACCGTTTGGGTTGGAGCGAGCGAATTACGGAGACGCTGGCGCCTGAGATTTTTTTGCCAGCGGTGGGGCAGGGAGCGGTCGCCGTGGAGTGCCGGTTGAGAGATACGGAAGCGTCGGAAATGTTAGCGGGTTTAGACGATGCGGAAACGCGTACGGCAATTATCGCGGAGCGGGCGCTGCTTGCGTCGTTGCACGGTGGATGCCAGGTTCCGCTAGGCGCGTGGGCGCGGATTGAGCGCGGCGAACTGGTGATGGAAGCGTGCGTTTGCTCCGTTGATGGATTGCAATATATTAAGCAGAGGGCGACGTCCGCGCTTGAACAGGCTGCGGAACTTGGCGGGCACATGGCCAATCTATTGATGGAAGCAGGCGCGCATAGCATTCTCGAAGAAGTGAGCCGGCAGCGTGGCTGAAACTGTCACATCGCCGCTGGCTGGAAAAACAGTTGTCGTGACTCGTGCCGCTGCACAGAGTGGCAGACTGCTGGAAGAACTTACCGCGCGACATGCCAACGTCAAGCTTTTGCCGTTAGTCTCCTTTGCGCCACCTGAAGATATTGCGGCGATGGATGCCGCGCTGACCTGCCTCGATTCGTTCGATTGGATTATTTTTACGAGCGCGAACGCGGTTCAGGCGGTAGAACGGCGCAGGCGAGAACTTGGGGGTGATCCTAGTTCGGCGGTAAACCATCCGCGTGCGGCTGCGGTGGGACCAGCGACCGCCGAAGAGGCAGAACATGCCGGATTTTCGGTAGACTATGTTGCGACAAACCATAGCGGCGCCGGGCTGGCAGAGGAATTGAAGCAGGAATTGGCAGGCCGGAGCGTGTTTCTTCCAAGGAGCGACCGCGCGAACGCCGATTTGCCGTCGGCTCTTCGACGGAATGGTGCGGTAGTGACGGAAGTAGTCGCTTATAGAACCTTGCCGCCGAACGATGCGGATCGCGAGAAAGTGAACGATAGCCTAAAAGAGGGGGTCGACGGCATTTTGTTCTTCAGCCCGAGCGCGGTCCACAACTTTTTGGAACTGCTTGGCCAGGAGCGATTGGGAGCGTTGCAGGGGAGAGCGGTGATGGTTGCGATAGGACCCACAACGGCGAGGGCGTTGAGTGCGGCGGGTGTTCAGAGAATCGCCTGGGCGGCCGATACAACGACGGAGGCGGTGATAAAGGCGTTAGAGGGACATCTGGCGCGCACTAAGAAACGCTCCGCTGCAGGAGTAATACAAGGATGAGCTTTCCAACCCATCGTCCTCGGCGTTTGCGACGGAGCGAAGCGCTTCGCGGATTGGTACGCGAGACGCGGCTGACGACCGCGGGGTTGATTTATCCAATGTTTGTGTGTCCAGGCACGAAGGTTCGCAAGGAAGTCGGCTCTATGCCAGGAGTGCATCAACAATCCGTTGACCAGATTGTGGAAGAGTGCCGGGAAGTGGAAGCGCTCGGCATTCCTGGCGTGATTCTTTTCGGATTGCCGGAGTCTAAGGATCCGCGCGGAACAATTTCGACATCGGCGCAGGGCGTGGTCCAGCGCGCGATTGAGGAAATTCGAAAAGCGAAGCTGAAACTCCTGGTTATTACTGACGTTTGCTTGTGCGAGTACACGGATCACGGACAT
This sequence comes from uncultured Acidobacteriota bacterium, assembly GCA_963753745.1. Classification (GTDB taxonomy): domain Bacteria; phylum Acidobacteriota; class Terriglobia; order Acidiferrales; family UBA7541; genus Acidiferrum. Next base: position 127,023 of record CAVWDX010000001.1, on the reverse strand, counting down.
TGCGGCGTGATCGAGGACGGAGTGGTTGCGAATGACGCGACGCTGCCGATCCTTGCGGCGCAGGCGTTGTCGCATGCGCGTGCGGGCGCGGACATCGTGGCGCCCTCGGATATGATGGACGGGCGCGTGGCAGCGATTCGCGAAACGCTCGATGAACACAAGTTCCAGGACATCGCCATTCTTGCGTACGCCGCCAAATACTGTTCGGGTTTCTACGGGCCGTTTCGCGAGGCTGCGGATTCGGCGCCGAAGTTCGGGGACCGCCGCAGCTACCAGATGGATCCCGCGAACGTGCGCGAAGCTCTCAAGGAAGTCGCGTTAGATATCGAAGAGGGCGCGGATATCGTCATGGTGAAGCCGGCGCTGCCGTACCTTGACGTGATTCGGCGTGTGCGCGATGCGTTCGACGTTCCGGTCGGGGCGTACAACGTGAGCGGAGAGTACGCGATGGTCAAAGCGGCTGCCCAGAAGGGCTGGCTAGACGAGAAGCGCGTCGTTTTGGAAATCCTGACTGGAATTCAGCGCGCCGGTGCGGACATTCTGTTGACCTACCACGCTAAGGATGCCGCGCGCTGGCTGAAAGCGTGATTCAATCGACTGAGATTTCATGAGCACCTCACTTACAAAGATGAAAATGGAACGGCGGCGTTCGCGAGAGATTTTCGAACGCGCGGAAAAGATCCTTGTCGGCGGCGTGAACAGCCCGGTGCGGGCGTTTCGGTCCGTTGGAGGCGCGCCGCTGATCATTGAGCGCGGCAATGGGCAATATCTTTACGATGCCGACGGCAACGAACTTCTGGATTACGTTTGCTCATGGGGAGCGATGCTGCTGGGACACGCACATCCTGCAGTAACGCGGGCGATTGCGGAGCAAGCCCAGCGCGGGACGAGCTATGGAGCGACGACGGAGCTGGAAGTCGAGCTAGCCGGAATGATTACGCAGGCGATTCCGTCCATCGAAAAGATTCGGTTTGTTTCGAGCGGGACGGAAGCCACGATGAGCGCGGTGCGGCTGGCCCGTGGCGTAACAAAACGAGATTTCATCGTGAAGTTCGAGGGCGGCTACCACGGCCACGCGGACAGTTTTCTTTCGCAAGCGGGCTCGGGGCTTGCGACATTGGGAATCGCGGAATGCCCGGGTGTTCCGCAAGCACTCGCCGAATTGACGCTGAATGTGCCGTACAACGATTTGGGTGCGGTCGAGCGCATGTTTTCGCTGCATAAAGATAAGATTGCAGCGGTTATCGTCGAACCTATTGCCGCAAACATGGGGGTTGTTGAGCCGGCTCCGGGATTTTTGGCTGGCTTGCATGAAATGACAAGGCGCAATGGCGCGCTGCTGATCGTAGACGAAGTGATTACCGGATTTCGCATGCATTTTGGCGCAGCGCAGCAGCTTGCAGGAGTACAGGCGGATCTGACGACGCTTGGGAAGATTATTGGCGGTGGTTTGCCCGTGGCGGCGTATGGGGGCGCGGCGGAAATCATGAATCAAGTCGCACCAATGGGGCCCGTGTACCAGGCGGGAACGCTTGCCGGCAATCCCTTGGCGATGCGCGCGGGGATTGCCACGCTGCAGAAACTTACACGCCCGGGGCTCTATGACAGGATTAACGAACAAGCGCGCCGACTTGTGGCAGGGCTGCGTCAGGCGCTTGCGGAGAGTGGAATTGCCGGACAAGTGAACGCGACGGGATCGCTGGCGACTCTTTTTTTCACGGCGGATCCAGTGCGCAACTACGGTGACGCAAAACGGTCCGACACAAAAGTCTACGGCCGATTTTTCCGCGAGATGCTGGATCGCGGAATCTTCCTTGCCCCTTCGCAATTTGAAGCTGCATTTGTTTCAGCGGCTCATACGTCCGAGGACATTACGCGGACCATTGCGGCGGCGCGAGACTCCTTGAAGTTGCTTGCAGCGGAACCGAGTGCGTGATCGCTAAAGGAGACACCGAAGCATGCCGGAAGGTTTCGAACTGCCAGAAGGGCATCACGAGCACGGGGACAATCCATTTCTAGTTTCTGTCTCCGTCACCATCTCTGTTCTCGCCGTACTCGTCGCGGCGGTCACACTGCTTGGCCATCGCGCCCACACGGAAGAGTTGCTGCTGCAGTCGCAATCCACGGATCAATGGGCGTATTACCAAGCGAAAAATATTCGTCTGCACGAAATGCAGAGCGTCGCGGACATGCTTAGCGCGCTGGCCCCCGCGGACAAGGAAAAGGCCGCGGCGCTATACGAAAAATACATGAAAGAAGTCGAGCGCTACGAAAGCGACAAAGACGACATCAGCGAGAAAGCCAAGGATTTGGAGAAGGAACGCGACCTTGTAAGCCGGCGCGCGGACCGGTTTGACGGGGGAGAAGGCCTTATCGAGGTCGGACTGGTGATTTGCTCGATGACCCTGCTTACCAAGCGTCGGGAATATTGGATTGCGGGAATGCTGATCGGAGGCTCCGGTGTTGCGTTTGCGCTGACCTCCTTTCTAGTTCATTAGCGGAAGAGTTTGTTGGGGCGCGAGGTCTAAGCGCGCGCCGGCGGCTGGGAAGCTCTGAGCCGCACAACTTCTTCCATCAATTTTTCCAGCCTACCGAGCACTTCTTGATGGCGAACGTCTTCGGAGGCGGGCTTTTTCCCAACGAAGGTAAGTGTGCCACCGGGTTCGAGGACGCATCTGTCTACTTCGGTCAGGGAGCCAAAACCCTGCTTCCTGGCGGCCGCTTCAAGTTGGGCTCTGGTGATCAATTCTTTTTTTAAGCGCGCGGTTCGCAGTTTTCCATTTTCAATGAGCGAATCGGACTTTCCCTCGACAATTTGTTCGAGTTTGTGGTGCCCGTAGAGAAAACGCACCACGAGGTAGTTGATAAGGAGAAGGGAAGTGGCGCCGATCAGGCCGCCGGAGACGCTGTTATCATCGCCAATGATAGCGTTCTGCACGGTGTTCGAGAGAGTCAGCAAAACGACCAGGTCGAAGGGATTGAGCTGAACCAGTTCGCGTTTTCCGGAGAGCCTGAGGCTCACCACGAGGAACGCGTACACGAAGATGGGCCGGAGAATCTTCTCCAGCAGAGGAAGCCCCAGGACGAACATATCTTTCCAAATGTCATGCGTTGGCACATTGCCTCCTATCAGCCAGGGGAATTGTCCCGAATCCTGCGCGGCACGATTTGACGAGCAGCGAATGGGAGATTAGCACGCTCCCCGCACGGTGGAAAGAATGCCCGCGCCGCCGCGCCGGCATCTAAGATCGTCTCCACCTGTACTCCCGGACAGTCATGTTCTCGCAACACAACCATCGCGGCATCCTAGCCAGAAATTGAAAATCCGCTATGATTGAATCGATTCGACAATCCATTGCCAGCAAGGTCGTTCTAGAACGCGATCGTAAGGCGGAGGAGTTCGCATCCACCGCAGTCCCTTGGGGCACGAAAACGTTTTCGCTAGCAGCGACCCTATGTCACAACAACCTTCTCTTGATCCAACCGCGGCGCCAAGTCCCAAGCAACTTTCCGCGCTTCTAAATTGCGGGCACCAACTGCTGTTCATTCTGAGCGCCGATGGAATTGTGCGGCAGGCAAGCGCCGGGGCCACGGGTATCCTGGGCTTGCGTCCTGAGGAACTTGCAGGGCGGGATCTCACCGATTTCATGAACGGGGATGATGCCAGCGAGATGCGCGACCGTCTCCGAGGTCTCGTCAATGCACCTGCGAGTCCGCAAACGGGACGGTGCCGGCTGCACACCAAGTCCGGAGAATGGCGGTGGTATGAGACGACGATAAGCAATTGCGAGAACAATCCTGCCATCGACGGTTTGGTGGCGAGTTTCCTCGATGTAACCGTGTTACACCGCATGGAGGCGGAGCGCCAGGTCATTTCAGAAGTGGTCCACGCGCTAAATCAGACGGCCAATCTCGATCAACTGCTTGATGGCATCCACCAAGCTCTAAAAAAAGTTCTTTACGCTGAGAATTGTTTCGTCGCCTTGCATAATCCGAAAGAGGACACCTTTTACTTTCCATTTTTCGTGGACCAGTTCGATACGGCGCCTTCGCCCCAGAAAGTAGGGCGCAGCTGCACGGCTTTTGTGTTTCGCACAGGCAGCGGGATGCTGATTCCGCAATCCGAGTTCGACCGTCTGGCGCAGGAAGGAGAGGTGGAATTGGTGGGCTCGCCGTCTCCAGCGTGGCTAGGCGTACCGCTGAAAACACCGACTGCGACCATCGGTGTTCTGGTTGTGCAGCACTATCAGCACGAAAGTGCTTACGACATGCGCGACCTCGAATTTCTTGATTCCGTAGGAGGCCACATCGCTCTTGCGATCGAACGGCGGCGTTCCGAGGAAGCGCTGCGCAAGAGCGAATCCGTGTTCCGGCTTCTTTTTTCGCACAATCCTCTGCCGACCTGGGTGATGGACGACGAAACTCTGCAGTTTGTTCAGGTGAACGATGCTGCGGTACGTCAGTATGGCTTTTCAGAGGACGAGTTTAGCCGGATTAGCCTGTTCGACATCCGCCCCGAAAACCAGCGATCTCCCGGCGAGGTGCATTCTGAAGAAAATGACGGCCCTGGACGTTTTCAAGGCGTGTGTAAACATCGAAAGAAGGACGGAAAAATCTTTGAAGTTGAGATGATTTCGCACCAGCTTGACCATGCCGGACGGAGAGTGCGGCTAGTCGTGGCGCAGGATATCAGCGAGCGGCATATTCTGGAGCAGCAACTTCGTCAAGCGCAAAAGATGGAGGCTGTGGGGCGACTGGCGGGGGGTGTGGCGCACGATTTCAATAATCTTTTGATGGTCATCAAGGGACATACCGAGCTGTTGATGAGCGCACTGCCTCCCGCCGACCCCATGTCGAGAAAAATTGCGCAGATCGATCGAGCCGCGGACCGTGCGGCAGCGCTGACGAAGCAACTTCTCGCGTTCAGCCGGATGCAGGTACTCCAGCCACGAGTGATGAATCTGAACGGAGTCGTCGAGGATATGGGCAGGCTCCTTCCGCGGCTGATCGGCGAGGACGTTGAGCTAGGGATTCGCACAGCGCCGGACCTGGGCACGATTCGCGCTGACGCCAGCCAGATGGAACAAATCATCATGAATTTAGCGGTGAACGCGCGGGACGCTATGCCAACGGGCGGACGACTACTGATCGAAACTTCGAACGCCGAGCTGGACCGCACGTACAACACCACACATCCGATCGTCCAGCCGGGGCGATACGTGCTGCTCGCCGTTTCGGACACTGGAGTTGGAATGGACGCCGAGACACAGGCGCACATTTTCGAGCCGTTCTTTACGACAAAAGAACCCGGCAAAGGGACGGGACTCGGCCTGGCGACCGTGTATGGCGTTGTGAAGCAGAGCGGCGGCTTCATCTGGGTATACAGCGAAGTAGGCAAGGGGACGTCATTCAAGATCTATCTTCCGCGCGTGGATCAGCCCGAGGACAAGGCGGGAGTCCCGCTGCCTTTCGCGGAAGCGCCGCGAGGCACGGAAACGATTCTGCTTGCCGAAGATGAGCAAGACGTGCGCGAAGTTGCCCGAGAATTTCTCGAATCCGGAGGCTACACGGTCCTCGAAGCGCACAACGGCGCCTCGGCGCTGCGTCTCGCCACCGAACACAAGTCCTCCATCGACCTGCTGGTGACCGACATGGTTATGCCGGGCATGACTGGTAGAGAGCTAGCAAGGCGATTACAGAATCAACATTCGGGCCTTGGCGTCATTTATATGTCGGGCTACAGCGAACAGACGGCTGCCGAATCAGCGCAAGCTGAAGCCGAGGTGCGCCTGCTCACAAAACCCTTCAGCCGTGCCAGTATCCTTCGCGCAGTACGAGAAGCCCTCAGCATCTCTCGCGGGGCCTAGCGTTTGCGCTGTACTCGGTTGGTGGGCGTGCCATCAAGAGAGTTTTGGATGTCTGCGATGCCAGTCTGTATGAAGCTGGAAAGTTCGCGCCGCCTTGATCACGGCAAAATCGTCGCCCGGACGGCCCACAAATTGCAATCCAACGGGAAGATTATTTTCCGCAAAGCCGCAGGGAACGGATAAGGCAGGAAGCCCGCAAAGGTTGCCGATTCCGCCTAGCGGATCCGGGAATGCGAGATCGGTCTCCAGATTAGTTTCAAGTGGAGTCGCCGGAACAGGTTGAGCGGCGGCCACCAGCACGTCAAACGAATCAAAAAGAGCTTCCATCTTTTTCTGCAAAATCTCCCGGACGCTGAGCGCGCGCAAATAATCCGCGGCTGAGAACTGTTCGTTGACGTAGCCTGCGATTTGCCCCAGCGGGTCCGTCAATTCGCTGACTCGTCCGGAACGAATCAGCGTACGAAAGGAGGCGGCGGACTCCGCTGCAACGATGATGTTCCCAGCGTCTTCAAATGGCCCTTCAGGGAGAACAGCAGCTTTCGTGCTCGCAAAATGCTTCCGCACGACTCTCTCGGCGGCGAGAATGGCCTTGGCCACTCCTGAATCCAGGTGTTTCCAAGCGTTCGTGAGCCAGCCGACCCGGAGCGGGCGCGCTTTTAGCTCGATAGATGGAGAATACGTGAAGGCCGCTTTGTCAATTGGCAGGGTACTGCGATCCTTGGGATCGTGTCCGGCAATCGAAGCGAAAATCCGCGCACAGTCTTCCGCGGTACGCGCTAGAGGACCAATCTTGTCCATTGAAGGTGCAAGGGCCATTGCGCCGTAACGGCTCACGCGCCCGTAAGTTGGCCGTAGGCCGCTGACACCACAAAACGCGGAGGGACAGATAATCGAGCCCCAGGTTTCAGTCCCAATGGCAAAGGCAGCAAGCCCGGCGGCAACAATCGCGGCTGAGCCCGACGAAGAACCGCAAGTCCAGCATTTCGTGTCCCAGGGATTTTTTGTAGCGCCTTGCAATGAAGCGGACGCAAATCGGTATCCCATTCCGCCGGCCAGCTCGATCATCGCCGCTTTGCCGATAAGAATTGCGCCGACACGATTCAAGTGCTCAATGACCGTCGCGTCGTAATGGAAGATTTGATTCGAGCAGGGCTTGGCTCCCCACGTCGTGGGAATGTCCTTAACAGCGAACAGATCTTTTGCCGCGTAAGGAATTCCGTGCAAGGGTCCGCGATAGTGGCCGTGCTGAATCTCTTTCTCTGCTGCTTTGGCTTGCTCCAGAGCGATTTCGGGTGTCAAGAGCGCGTAGGCGTTAAAGCGAGGACCGAGCTTTGCACTGCGGTCGAGGTACATCTGTGTTAGCTCGACCGGCGAAAGTTTCTTGGCCTCAATGCGCTTGGCTAGCTCGCTCAACGGCAAATAGAAGAGTTCTTCAGCGGGCATAACGGTGTTCCCTCAAGGCTTCTTCGAAGGTTGGCTGGGTTTGCGAAGGTTAGCCGCGGGCTCAGGCTTCTTCTCTCTTTCCATGAGTGGTTTCAAATAAAGCGCTGGGCCGTCGCCATTTTCGATCTCATAGGCGCGAAGGTGGTCGAGAGGAGGTTGAGCCGTAAAACAAAGCCGCCGAAGATCTGGTTTTTGCTTGTCCGAAAATCGAGAACCATAAACAGCGAGGATTGCCTGATAGCGTGCCTCCGCTTCTGCCTGGCTTTCGGGCGGCAGCGAAGGTGTGTCTGCTGGTTGCTGCGCCACGGGCATCGCAGCTTCAGAACGCGCCGGCAGTGTGCTGGGGGGCACCAGCGACACGGCAGAAACGATGGCCGCGCGACGTGCAAACTCACGCCGCGAGATTGCCGAACTGCTTTTTCCATTCATGGAGGCCCCCAGGCCAAAGGATGAATACTTGAAGTGTAAAGAGCGAAGCTACCGAATTGCCCTGCCAGCGTCAATTTGCGAATCAGCTTGGCAAACGCAAAGGTAACGGTGCGGCTTGCTGTTAGTCTACGCGCGTCAGTGTTTGTATCTGAAGTTCGAGCGCTTGGGTGTATTGCCGCTCAATCTGCATTTCCGTCTGCAGTTTCTTCACGAGCAGATCCAGTCGGGCGATTTCAGCACGCAGCTTTTGAATATCCAACGCCGTGGGAGCAGGCCGGCTAGACGGGCCACCTGATGGCGGCAAATTGTGCTGGGAAGCTGAGCCCTCAACTGGACGCGGTGCGATAAAAGCCTCCGCAAGCGCGCGCGGCCAGATGGACTCTTGAGACCTCTGTTCTGCAGCGGAGGGAGGCGGCGTCAATGGCCGCGGAGCAGCCGGCGGTGAAGGCGGCGCGAACAAACTATTGAGCGCGCTCGAAGCAGAAGGACGTTCCACGGGTGGGGCGTCTGGTGCTCGCTTGGGCTCCAGCAAGCTCTTGACGCGTCCAATCAGCTCCTGCGGCTGAAACGGTTTGCGAATCAACTCGTCGGCTTTAACCGCCACAGCCTTGTCGGCCACACTCTTGTTCACCACACCGGACATCAACACAACGGGAGTGCCGCCGTAATCGGGATGCTGCTTGATCTGGCTGCAAACGGAATAGCCGTCCTGATCCGGCATGATCACGTCTGTGATCACCACGTCGGGCTTGTTCTGTTCAAACTGAGCCAATGCCGATGCGGCGTCCGCGCAGGTGATCACGTTGATGCTTTCGCGGCGGAACGCAATCTTGATGACTTCACGCATGGTGGCGCTGTCATCGATGAAATAGACGGTCGGTATCCGCTTGGCTTCCGTTTCATCCAGCGGTGGTAAAGTCATCGCCTCGCTCATAGCGCTTCCTTATCCGCCATGTCGCGCGCTCCTTCGTCGTACTCGCGCATGGCATCGAGCATCAGATCAGTCGCGGACCGCAACACAGTGCGCTGCGGTGAAGTGGCCCCATAAGCAAATTTGTAGACTCCGGCGCCACCCTGCACGCAGCTCTTCAGGATGTGGATCACCGCTTCGTCGCCGAAAAGGCTTCCGCACTCCGCGTGCGCAATCTCCCCCGCGTCGAAAAAGAGCACCGCATCTGTTTCGCCGGCGTTGATGTGCAGCGCGCCGGTTTGGTGTGCATGTCCAAGCATCTGCATAACGCCCGTAAGGTCGTGGTGCGTCAAGCTGCCGCTGAGGCTGGTGTCCGACTGTGTAAGCATTTGTGTCGGATGAAACCCTTCCGCTTTGCTAACGATGATACTTTTGATGTGCGAAGCGATAACCGCAGGCGCACTCTGTCGATCAATGTAGTCGTCGCAGCCTGCTTGAAATGCTTCCATCAGGGCACGCTGGCTGCCGTCGCCGAGGGCGATGATCTGAAGGGACGCGTTCTTCGGATCGGCGTGAATGATTTTCGCAATCTCAAGGGCCCCCATCTCGCGCATGCTCGTCGAACAAAGAATCGCGGAAGGGGCGTCGTATTCAATGGCCGTTAGGGCATAGGCCGCCTGGGTGCTCGAAACAACTTCGAAGCCTTCCCGTTTCAACGCGTCGGCAAGTCGTTTGGCGAAATACACGTTGCTGTCGATCAGCAGAATTTTCGGACCGCGTCCCGGAGGCATCACGGTCTGGCCTCCAAAACAACCGCAGGCGGTTGGCGGCGGGCAAAGCGTCTGCGCCGGGCGTGAGTGCATCCAAATTCAAGACTTCGATGACTTCGCCGTTGTGCGAAATCCAACCGGCAACGTGAGGAGCGTCCGCTTCCCCTGACCCGGCCATCTCTGCGGCAATCAATTCGCAATCGCCTGTAACCGGCAAAGCCACCCATTCAGACTTTTCTCCGTAATGGCGCACGGCAATGAGATAGAAGCGCCGCGAAGTAAGCCCCTTGCCGAGCAGTTGCTCCGCGACGTCGCAGACCGGGATGATCCGGCCGCGGCGTAGAATGACGCCTTCGAGCTTTGCTGTGCGATGGGGAAAGCGAAAAATGCGGCTCGGAGCCACCAACTCCGAAATTTGTGTGGCAAGCACGGCAAATCGGCGTTCCCCTAGCCGCAGCAGCACGAACGTTTGCGATGCGAGTTCGGCGGCCGGCGTCATTGCGGCAACTCCGTGCTGCCACTCGGCGTTCCCTCTGCTGTTTCAAGAGGAGGTAATGAGGCATCAAGCAGAGCAAACTCTTCGGCGGTCAAGAATCCTTCGGGATTCACCACCGGTATCACGTTTTGGTCCAGAGCCGTTAGTCCGCGATACCAATTCCGCTCTTCGTGGCAATACGCCAGCGGCAGCGATTGCAACCTGGTCATCGTGGCCATTTTGTCCATGCCATCGACCAATAACGCGGTACGCGTTTTTCGCAAAACAAAAACAAGGCCTGCCGAAGATGCCGGCAATCCAAAATGCACTGCTGCGTTTATGACGTAAAGCGCCTTATCGCCTCGCCGCAACACATGCCGCACTTTGCGGAGACTGGGCTGATTGATTTCCGTTGCCGCGCCCGAAAGACTGTCCACACTGCGGACTTCTTGAACGGAGGCGGAGGAAACGGCGAAAAGTTGTCCTGACACACGAAAGAGAATGATTTGTTCCGTGCGCGCGGCGTGGAGCTTGGCGGGTGGCGTGGCCACATGCATCAGCGGACTCCCACGGGAGTGGCGCGGCAAATCCCGATGACTCGCTTCTCAATGGCCTGATAAATGTCATCGATCCCCAGCACCTGGTCCACAGCACCGGCCTTAATGGCTTCCGCGGGCATCCCAAAGATGACGGAAGTCGCCTCATCCTGAGCAAGCACCAAACCGCCCGCCGCTTTGATTGCTTTAGCGCCGCTCGTTCCGTCGTTGCCCATCCCGGTAAGAATCGCGCCGATACTCATCGAGCCCGCGTACGCTGCCACGGATTCCATCGTCGCGTCGATGTTTGGCAGGTATCCATTGATGCGCCCGCTGGATCCGTCCAGCTGCACGCGCCCCGAGGGAGTAACGCGTAGATGTTGGCCGCCGGGACAAATGTAAAGTGTGCCTGGCTGGAGAGATTCGTTGGGTTCCGCTTCTTTCACGCGAATGCCGGTGAACTCCGCGAGCTGTGTCGCGTACTGCGTGGTGAAGGAGGCCGGCATGTGCTGCACCAAAATGACCGCCGCAGGAAAATCGCGCGTGAAGCCGGGGGCCAGGCGCATGACCGTCGCCGGTCCGCCCGTTGATGCGGCCAACACGACAACGGGGAAACGCTGTTCTGGGCTTGAGCTAGGAGCAGGGGGTCGAGTAACCGGTGTAGGCGCCGTTTTCGAGGCGCCATCGCCATTTGTTTTCTGCAACGTGGAGGCGAGTCTTGAGGCCGTACGCACGACGCGGACCTTTGCCGCCATCCGTACCTTGCGCAACAGGTCTTCTTTCACGCTTTGCATGTCAAGATCAATGCCGCTCGATGGCTTGGCGACAAACTCAATCGCTCCCAATTCCAGCGCTTTCAAAGTGCTGGCCGCGCCTTCTCGCGATTCGGAACTGACAATCACGATCGGCCTAGGATTCGTGGTCATGATCTGTGCCGTGGCCTGTAAACCATCGACGTGCGGCATATTGATGTCCATGGTGATGACATCCGGCTTGAGCGATTCGGCGAGGGCCACGGCTTCGCGGCCGTCTTTCGCATGGCCGGCTACCTGCAGTAGATCGTCAGCGTTGAAAATCGTCTCGAGGACTTTACGCATAAAGGCGGAGTCGTCCACGATGAGCACGCGGAATTTCTTGTTTGTGCTGGTGGCCATGGTCGACTACGCAACCGGTACGGTTGGTCGCGCCTCCGTTCCCATAAGTTGTTCGACGGCAGCGATCAATTGATCTTCCTGGACCGGCTTCGTCAGGAAGGCCGCAGCGCCTTCTTTCATGGCGCGATCCCGATGTTTTGCGCCCGCGCGTGACGTCACGACCATAACGGGAATGCGCCGCGTCGTCGGGCTCTGCCGCAGTTGCACCATCAATTCGTAACCCGTCATGCGCGGCATCTCGAGGTCGGTAATGACCAGGTGGCAACCGTGCTGTGTCACGAGTTCCGCTGCCTCCATGCCATCGGCGGCGAGTTTCACGCGGTAGCCGTTCTTTTCGAGCATGCGTCCGACGAACTTGCGCACGCTGATGGAGTCGTCCGCAACCACGATGAGACGCTCTTGTTCGACGCGGTCGATGGCTTCGGCGGGAATCGTGCCACGGGCCACGGCGGTCGAGCCTGGCGCAAAAATGCGCGCTGCGCTAGCGCTGGCTTGCAGCGGACGGTGCTCCGTCGGCTCATTTGCGACCATGCGGTTCAGATCGATGAGGAGAATGAGACTGCCATCGGGGGCAATCGTCGTTCCCGGAAAAAGCTTTACGCGGCGCAAATATTCGCCAAGGTTCTTGATGACGATTTCGTCTTTGCCAAGCACTTCTTCCACGACGAGGCCAATCTGTCGATTGCCGGCATTGGCTACGACCATCCGGAAGTACCCGTTGATCGGCTCAAGCGGTGGCAGGCCCAGATACGTGTCGAGTCTCACGACTTCGGTCACCACGTCGCGAACCTTGGTGAGCAGCTTTCCGCCCACGTCTTCGATTTCGTCCGCGCGCAGCCGCCGAATTTCTTCCACAACCGCAAGCGGAAGCGCAAAATTCGTAACGCCGCAGCGCACGAAAAGAGCCGGCGAGATGATCAAAGTCAGCGGCACTTTCAAAGTAAATTTTGTTCCTTGACCGCTGACGCTCTGAATATCGATTTCGCCGTTCAGAGCATTCAAATTTGCTCGCACTACATCCAGGCCTACGCCGCGTCCGGCCAGCTCTGTTTTGACGGGAGCCGTTGTGAATCCGGGATGGAATAGCATTTCACGCAAGTCGCGCTCGGTCAGGCGGTCCGCGGTTTCCGGTGAAACAAGCCCGCGCTCGATTGCGCTCTGCTTAACGCGCTCGTAATCGATGCCTCGGCCGTCGTCTTCCACTTCGATGTAAATGTGATTGCCGCGGTGATAGGCACGAAGCGAGACCTTCCCCAGTTCCGGCTTGCCCGAGGCGATACGATCCTCAGGACGCTCAATTCCATGCGCAACAGAATTGCGCACCAGGTGTACCAAGGGGTCGGAAATCTGCTGAATGATGTTGTTGTCGAGTTCTGTTTCGCTCCCGGAAAGGTCGAGATCGACTTGCTTCCCCGCCGATTTTGCTGCGTCACGCACCGCTCGCGAGAGCCTCGAATACAGTGTCCCGATTGGTACCATGCGGGCGGCCGTGATTTCATCCTGAAGGTGATGCGCGAGTTTTGTGAATTCGTCGATGTCGCCTTCGACGCGTCCGATGAATCCCTCGAGTTGGGAGAGCACTTCGTTTACGTCCGCGGAGATTTCCGCCATCGAGCGCGAAAGAATATTGAAATCATCGTAGCGGTCCATTTCCAGTTCGCTAAACTCCGACCAGAACGACGTATCACCCGAGGCCGCACTCGTAAGCGTTTGCCGTGCCGTAGAGGGACTCCACGGGCCTGGCTGCCGCGCAGAACTGATGCGATTAAACTCGTACTTCTCCTGGAATTCACCGACTTTTCCTTGCAGACGCTCCTTCGAAAAGCTCAGCGTATCCACCAGTTTTTCCAACTCTGCCACGCGGCCGACCATCCGGGTGCGGTTGATGACCAGCTCGCCGACCGTGTTCATCATGCGGTCAAGTCGCGACAGCGCAATGCGCACGGACTTGGCAGCTGTGGCGGCGGGGCTTGCCGCTCTGGCAGTTTTCTTCGGGGAGGTGGCAGCGTGCGAAGCCTCCTCCGTTGCCCAGGCGCGAGCTTCTTCGGAGCTCGGAGCCACGACTGCAGATTCCCCATCTTCCAACTCGACAGGCGCGAATTCCGCGATTCGCCCGAGGAGGGAATCGACACCTGCACGCATGCTCGTTTCGTCGGTCCATTGACGATGCAAAGTTTTCTTCAGCACGTCCACGGATTCCAGGCAAATATCAACGACGGCAGGCGACGGCTCGAGCTCGCCATCTCGCAAGCGCCCTATAAGGTCTTCCACGCGATGGGCAATTGCGCCAAGCCGCTTCAACCCCACTTGCGCAGCGGATCCTTTCACCGTATGAATCGCGCGGAACAGCTTGTTGATCTCTTCCGGGTTGTTGTTCCCCTCCAGCGAAATCAAGCAATCGCTCACGACCTGCAAATGTTCCTCGGCCTCCGGCTGAAAGAATTCCAAAATCTCGTCGGCCACCTCGTCGTCTGAGGGAAGTGCATCAAAGTACGATCCTGTTGCGGCTGCTACGACCGTCTCTTGAGCGGAGGCTTTGGCGGGCTCCGCGGATGTTTGTGCCGGGGGAAGGTTTAGCGGCGGCGGTTCCGCCGGAAACGCAAAACGATAGCGATCCTTAAAGGCGGCGATGTCATCCAGGCTTTCCTTGCCGGTATCGCTGATCTCTAGGAGATCCGTTTCCAGCACCGAGATGCCGTCGGACAAAAATTCCGTGAGAGGACCATGGAGGTCTTCGCCCAGGGTCGCGTTCAGCGCGTACTGGAATACGTGGGCCAGTTTTGCCGCAATCTCCGAGAAACGCGGGAATCCGTAACTTGCTGACGTGCCGCCGAGCGTGTGCGCCGAAATATAAAGCCGCTCAAGATCTTCCCGGCGCGGTGAGATCTCCTGCAACACGCTGACATACTCCCGCAGATACTGCAGGTGCTCGGAGGCCTCCTGGAGAAACATCTCGACGGCTTCGCGGTCCGGCATGCTCACGCGCGTCCCTCCGTCACGAGTTCCGGCTTTTGCAGCTCTTCCGCCGTGGGTTTGCGGTACAGGATGCAGTCGTTCAGCACAATGGCTTGAAACTTCACCGGCATTTTCGAAAGCGATTCCGAATGGCCCAGAAATAGGTAGCCGCCAGGCTCCAGAGAGTCGTAGAACCGTTGAACGAGCGCGCGTCGGCGCTCCTCGGCGAAATAGATCAGCACGTTCATGCAGAAAATCATGTCCATGCGCCCGACGTAGACGGCTGAGGCCAGATTCATTTGCGCAAACGTCACCAGCTTCCGCAGTTTGGGCTTTACCTGATGTCCACCATGGACCGGCGTAAAGTGCGACTCCAATTGCTTCGAGTTGACGCTCGCGAGACTTCGTCCCGAGTACACGCCGCGTTCCGCGCGCTTCAAAGCAATTCGCCCGACGTCGGTAGCCAAAATCTCGACGTTCCACGAATCGGAAAACGAAAGCGAATCGGCAATTGTGATCGCGATGGAATAGGGTTCCTCGCCAGTCGAGCAGCCCGCGCTCCAGATCCGTAGAGTCCGGGGATTCTTCCAAAACTTTTTGACATGCAACTCCGGCAGTACGCGCTTCTCAAATGCTTGATACACGCTCGGATACCGGAAGAAGCTCGTTTCCTGAGTCAGCAGGCCCTCGAGCAGGGCTTCGTATTCCACGTTCGATTTCCGCATGGCCCGCAGTAAATCCGTGCCGCGTTCGAGGCCCTTGGCGCGCAAGTGCTCCTTCACGCGACCGGAGAAAAACCGCTCGCGCGATTCATCGAAGCAAATGCCCGTCCGCTCTTCGATCAGCATGCGGATCTCGCTCAACTCGTGTTCACTAAGACCGTGCGCCGGTCCCTGCCGTTCGTTCATTCCAGTCCCGCTTTTGCTCCGGCGTCTTGCCCGAGCAGAAAATCACTGCTTATCGCAGAGCGCCGGCTGGGACAGGCCGCTCGGAATCTTCCAAAGTGTTGCCGGACTTCGAGATCGCACGGAACTGCGCCAGCGCTTCGTTTAATTGATCGGAAAGTTTCACGAGCTGGCTGACCGTCGCGACGGTTCCACGCGTGCCCTGCGATGTTTGCCGCGTGATGCTTGAAATAATCTGCATCGCGTGTGCAACACCTTCCGTGCCGCGTACCTGCTGCTTGGAAGCCAGTGAAATTTCCTGCACAAGCTCCGCCGACTGGCGTACCACGTTCGAAATGGCGTCCAGCGCGCGGCCGGCTTGGTCAGCCAGCGTTGCGCCGCCTTCCACTTCCTTCGTGCCTTCTTCCATGACCACTACGGCTTCATTCGTCTCAGCCTGAATTGCCTTGATGAGTGCCGCAATGTCCTTCGTCGCGCTCCGGCTATGTTCCGCGAGCTTGCGAACCTCATCCGCGACGACCGCGAAACCGCGTCCCGCCTCGCCTGCACGAGCCGCTTCAATGGCCGCGTTCAACGCTAGCAAGTTGGTCTGTTCCGTGATGTCGTTGATGACGTTGATGATTTCCGAGATTTCCAGAGAGCGATCGCCCAACGACTTGATTTTCTTCGCCGTGGCCTGCACTGAAGCTCGAATTCGCTGCATACCCTCCAGCGTGTCGCGCACAGCGCGGTTACCTTGTTCGGCGGCATCCAGCGCGCGGCGTGCTGCTTCCGCGCTCGCTTCTGCGTTGTTGGACACCTGCTTCATCGAAACCGTCAGCTCCTCCACGGCGCTCGACGTATTGGTGATTTCCTGGTCTTGCTGCGTTGCGCCGGCTTGCATCTCGTCCGCCGCCACAAGAATGTTGTTCGAGCACGCGGTAACTTCCATGGCCGCTTTGCGTACGCGCTCGAGAACCTTGGTGAAATTGTCGAGCATGTAGTTGATCGAGTCCGCCACGTTGCCCAGTGCGTCGTTGGTAACTTTTCCCCGCAACGTCAAGTCGCCTCGGGCCACTTGGTTGATGACTGTCAGCAGTTCCGTGATGCTGCGCTGCAGTGCGTCGTTCGCATCCTGGTTGCTGGTCGCCTTGGAAACCTTCGTCACCGCGCGATTCAAATTGTCCGCGATGTAGCCAAGCTCGTCGCCCGTGGTGATTTCCACGCGGGCTCGCGGATCACCCGCCGCTATGCGCTCGGAAAACTGCGCGAGTTCCTGCACTGGCGTCAACAACCGACTTCCCAGCCGCCATGCCAAAAAGACGGCCATGCCGAGCGCCAGCACCAACGCTAGGATCACGGAGCTGCTCGCCCCGCTCGGCAGTGCTCCAAAGTCAAACAGAGACGCTCCGCCGGATTGCCGTCCGGCGCTGTACGCCAGACCCAGCACGGCGAAAAGGATGACGCCATTCATCAAGACCAGCGTCCAGATTGTGGAACTCAGTCGCGATTTCATGCCTTCCTCCAAATTCCTACTGCGGTGTCCCTGTCCGCTTGCGGCAGGGCCCGCGAAAACTGACTCGTGAAACTCAAATACTGGGCCCTGGAAAAACCTCGAGCATTCTCCGCAGGTCGATAATCAGCGCCAGCCGATCATCGTGCCGCAGCATTCCCGTGCAATGCGGCACATTCTCTGGAGCCTGTTCCAGCAAATCCTCGGCATTCACGGAATACGTCCCGATCACTTCGTCCGCCGCGATTCCAATTCGCAAATCGTCGTGCGCGCCCTCGCCCCGCAAGGAAGCAACCACCACATGCTTTGGCAGCAATCCAGGCCGACGCCCTTCCGTAATCGCTATATCAATCAGCGGCACAATGGCTCCGCGCAGATTGAAAATGCCCGCTAGGTACGCCGGACCGAGAGGTAGTTTCGTTAGCAGCGGCCAGTCCAAAACTTCCTCGACGTCCAGCACCGGCAAGCAAAACCGTTCGCGCCCGCTTCGAAAAACGCAGTATTGCGACTCTGGCGGACGCTCTTCCATCGGACCGAGCGCTTCGAGCAGGTCGTCCGCATCCGCTGGCAGCGGCACTAGATGAAAATCTTCGTTCATCCCAAATCATCCTCAAGAAATCTTCTAAGCAAATCGCCGCACAGCTCGCAGCAACTCTTCCCTCGTAAAAGGCTTGGTCACGTATCCATCTGCACCCTGCTGCTGGCCCCAAAATCTGTCGCTCTCCGTGTTTTTTGACGTCACCAGAATCACCGGTATGGCGTTGTAGTCCGAGCTGTTTTTCAATTCCCGGCAAACCTGAAAGCCATTCCGTTTGGGCATCACCACATCCAGCAAAATGACACTGGGCCGCTCGATGGCAATCGCTTCTTCCACTCGTTCGGGGTCATTTATACCCACAAGCCGATATCCTTCGTGTTCAAGAAAGCCCTCAATCAGCTTTACTTGCGAGGGTGAGTCATCGACGATGAGTACTTTTTTCTGCAGCATCGACCTCTCCCCAGAATTCTCCGCAGACCAGAGGTGCACGTCAGCAGCCAGGCTAGACATTCTGTAAGCACCTATGTCTATCTTGTATAAACGCCTATTTATGAGTGAGTTGCGTGGTTGGTGCGCCTGTTCATCGGCGCGTCGCGGAGGATGCCGGCGCGACTTCCGTCTCAGCTTGAGATGCATTCTCAGCTTCCCGCATCTCGCTCGCCAGCGATGAGAATCTTTGCATAATCTCATTTATCCGCAACGCCATGCTGTGGATCGTCTTGATCTGCGCGAGGGATTTTGAAGAGAGCTGGCCGGGTTCCAAAAGAAGTAGCTCGGCATTCCCCAGCATGGAGGTCAGCGCATTGTTGACGCTGTGCTTCATGTCCATCATGTATCTGCCCAGCGTGGCATGATCTTCGTTCTTTGCCGCGCGACGCTCCGCTTGTTTCGAGATGCGAAGCGCTTCTGCTCGGCGCAGCGATTCTCCTGCAACGAGCAAGAGAGTCTGCGCCCAATCTTCCCGCAAAGGTATATGAACCAGACGAGGGTACCGCGAACGCAATTGCCCAAGCTCCCGAGAGTCCGCCGGCACACAGAGAATCACTGCGGCCGCAGGCTCAAAGGAACACAAGACCCCGGGCAATCTTCCTTCCATCACCGGGCCGACTACTACCAGATCGTGAGGCGCCGCGTCATGGTTCTTCCAGAGTTCGCTGCTGAGGACGGTAATCCCAGGGGCTTGCCGTTCGGCTTGCCAACAAGCGGTCAGCAGCCGTGCGAATTCCGGTTCATCGGTCAGGATTAATACGCTAGCGTTTCGCAAAGAGGCCCCACTTCCAGGGTAATCGTCCGGTCTGACCCGAGAAAAAATTAGCCATCTAAAGTTTTTCAGCTTCGTCCAGCGCCGAGAGCAACCGTTTCGTGCTGATGCCCAAGTTCACTGCCGCTTCCGTGTCCTTCGCCTGCTTCGCGATATCCACACGTTCCTGGAGGCGTGAGACTTCTATTCGGGCTATCGAAAGCGCTTTGTCCATCGAGGTCGCGTTTCCAGTTTCTTTTGCGAATTCCACGGCCGCGGTCACCATCGCCCGCGCAACGACTGCCCTCCGTAGATCTTCTGCCGACGGGCCATCCTCGCTCACGAATGCGGTCACTTCCCACGAGGACATCAAGATGCGCGCTGCGCCGATTTTCACGGTCGTCATGGAACGCCCGCGCGTGGGCGGCGTGGCGATCAACTTTTCCCAGATTTTCTCCAGGCATGATTCAAAATCGAGCGGCGGAGTAGCAGGAGCATTGCTCGCACCCGCGGCGGCTGGTTTCTCCGCGCCGCGCGTGACTGCATCAAATGTTTCCGTGTTGGGTTTCAATTTGCTCGACGGTTCGGAGTCGCGAGGACTTGCGCTTTTGGCCGTAGAGGCCGCATCTTCAGGCGCTTTCGGCGCGGCCTTTTCCAGTGCGCGTTCCACATCTGTGCGCAGTCCTAATAGCTTCTCAAAGGTCTGGTTCACCGAGCGTTCTGTATACTCCTTCTGAAAGGGCTGTTTCCACTCGTCGGCGGTCTCTCGAATCTTGGCGAGCGGCTCCGACGCGGAGAGGCCGAAGTGTTGGCAGTCGATTGTTTTTACCCCGGCCGTTTCGAGTTGCGCCAGACCAGAACGAATCGCAATTAGGTCGGCATGCATCAGCTCGATAAACGTCCGCCGCAGCAGAAAATTGAACCGCACGAAGGTTAGCAGGGCCGCGGGATCATAAAACATTCCGCCCGCGGACTCTTTCACTTTGCGCCCCTGTTCGATGAAATTCGTCTTGAGGATCTCTCGGAGACTGCGGAAAGTGCCCAGCGTCTCAATCATCTTCTCAAGCGGCTCACACCAAGGCAGCGTTGTGGCCGCCACATCGCCCAGCACCGGTTGCATTACCTGCGCGACGTCGGAAGGCTCAATCTGTTTGTGGTAGATCTTTGCCGGGGCGCACAGGGCGAAGTATTGCACCAGCAGGAAGTCGATTTTGTCGCGGTCAACGTTCGTTTTCGAGGATTTCTTGAGATGACGGTGGATCAGCGCGCACAAGCTGGTCTCGTTCGCGTTCAGCGTCGTCGTCTGCAGCAGTTTGCGCAATTCGTGCACCGCGACGCGCTGGTCCATTTCATCCAGCCAGGCTTCTACCCCATCGAAAAGCTCCAGATCGGGTTTTTCCGGCAGATTCCGTTTTTCCGCAGAAAAGGGAATTTCAATTTCGAGCTGTTTCGCCAGCGCAAGATAAATTGGGAAAACCGAGCGATCCTCGCCCCACTTTGCTTGCCGGGAGTCCGCAGGCTTCGCCGCGATCGGGTTGTTGAGTGTTGAAGTCGTCTTGTTCACGGCTGTGTCACCCATGCGCAGGGCCCCTGTAAGAACCGGACGGCCACCGCCTTATGTCCTTCGTGATACTGCACGGCAATGACTGTCGCTTCTTCCGTGCAACCGTTCCGATCGCGTTCGATACGTACTTTGTCGTCGAACTCAAGAGGCAAACTCGAGAGAAAGATCGCATGCTCCAACCCGCCGTACTCCACCACGGTCGCTTCCTTCAACCGCGCGTTCCCTGGCCGCAGTGCAGTGATCTGTATTGGCACGCGAACTGCCTTGGCGTGCGGGAAAAAGCGGGCCAAGCGCTCCGCGCAACCTTGCTCGTTCGCCGTGGCGGTCATTTCATCGGGTAGTTTCACGTTGCCTCGCAACTCCCCGTTCGAGGATCGGCGTCCGTTGCGGTCTGGCGCACGAGCTTCCGCAAATGGGCACAACGTCCCCGCGATGGAGATGCACGCTGCACGCCAAAGGTGTGGGAATGGTTGAGGCCTGGAAACGGAAGAAACAGAAAGACTTAGGTTTTTACCAGCAGACTCGTGTGGCTCACCCGTCTCACGCTGAAACGCCCCTGTCTCAGCGCCTGACCGCTTTCGCATCTCGGGGGCCCGGCTTGAGACGTCGTCATTCCACTTGATGAGCGGTTTCTTCCGCGGCGTCTTCCGGTTCGCCAGGACCGGACCGTAGCGGGATATTGTAACGCTTCAATTTGCGATATAACGTAGCTCGGCTGATCCCCAGCATACGTCCCGCAAGCGCTTTGTCTCCGTTTGCCTGCTCGAACACGCGCAGAATCGTCATTTTCTCCATTTCCGCGAGAGCCGTCGTCGAAAGAGACGCGGCATCTTGGACCGTGGCGCCCGATGCCTCTGCTTGGTCGCTACGGATAGCTGGCGGAAGGTCGATCACGTCGATCACCTTCCGGTCTCCCAGCGTGATTGCGCGCGCGATACAGTTTTCCAGTTCGCGGATATTTCCCGGCCATTCGTAGTTCAGCAGACTATTCATCGCTGCGGTCGTCACTTGCAGGTGCGTTTCCGGTGCATAGCGGTCCAGGAAGTGATGGACCAGCATGGGAATGTCTGACCGGCGGTCGCGCAATGCCGGCAAGTGTACGGTCACCACATTCAGCCGGAAATAAAGGTCCTTACGAAATGTTCCCTCGCGGTAGGCCGCTTCGAGGTCGCGGTTCGTCGCTGCGATGACGCGTACGTCCACGTGTACCTTTTCATTGCTTCCCACCGGCCGAACTTCTTTCTCCTGCAGCACTCTCAAGAGCTTGGCCTGCATTTCGAGAGGCAGCTCTCCGATTTCATCCAGGAAAATAGTTCCGCCGTTAGCCGCCTGAAAGAGACCCGCTTTGGTTTTTATGGCGCCCGTGAATGCGCCCTTTTCGTAGCCGAAGAGTTCGCTCTCCATCAACGTTGGGACTAGCGAACCGCAATCCACCGCGACAAACGGGGTCTGCGCCAGCGCGCCGCGGAAGTGAATCGCCCGCGCGACAAGCTCCTTGCCCGTCCCGCTCTCGCCGGAAATTAGAACAGGAGTGCGCGTATCCTTCAGACGCGAGACCATCCGCAAAACATCTTGGATGTTTGCCGAAGTTCCAATGATTCCATCGAGATTGGCTTCCGTGCTGACGCGCTCGCGCAGAAACTCGTTATCCGTAACCAGCCGGACCTTTTCGGCCATACGCTGCAGCAACAGCCGCATCTTTTCCACTCGAAAGGGCTTTTCTATGTAATCGTATGCGCCTAATTTCATCGCATCGACCGCGGATTCGATCGAACCGTGCCCGGTCATAATCGCGATTTCCGCTCGTGGCAGGATCAGCTTCGCTTGCTTCAGCAGCTCGACGCCGGAAAGAGCTGGTAGCTTTAGATCGGTCAGGATGAGATCCGGGGCATCAGCGTCCAATTTCGCCAGCGCTGCTTCCGCGCTCTCCGCCTCCGTACAGGAATATCCCAGCGTGTTGCCGATAGTCATGCACAGCTTGCGGATGCTCTGCTCGTCATCCACGACTAGCAATCGTATTTTTAAATCGTCACTCATGGCTTTCCAAATGTTTTCTCCACAATGGACATTAATTGGTGTACACGGAACGGTTTCTCGATGCAAGGCGTCCCGCTGCGCGCCAGGAGGGCCTGGGTCTCGCTGTTGGCCGTGTCCCCGCTGATGAGAATGATTTTCGCGCTGAGCTCCGGCCGGTTTTTTTGAATCCAGTCGTGTACCTCCGCCCCATTCACTGCTCCCGGCATCCGTATGTCGGAGATCACTCCGCCGTAAGGCCCCGTAGCGAGCTGCTTCAGCCCTTCGGCGCCGGAGGATGCGTTCACCACCGAATATCCTTTCCGTTCGAGTGCGGCCTTCAAAAAGGCAATTACGGACGGTTCGTCCTCAATCAACAGTATCGGAGCAGTCTGGCCAACCGTTGCTGGTCCCGTCATCGCCCCGCTTCTTTCGCCGCAACGGTAGGCAGGTCCGCGGCGATCGGAATTCGAACCACGAACGTGCTCCCGCCGCTTTCGGTATTGTTCCAGCACTGAATCTCGCCGCCGTGGGCTCTCACAATTCCATAACAGATGCTAAGTCCCAGTCCCGTGCCCTTACCGGGCTGTTTCGTGGTGTAAAACGGGTCAAAAATATGCTGCGGATCGGCTATGCCCGTGCCGTTATCGGTGACCACCACTTGCACGCTATTGCCGCCTCGCTCCGTGCGAATCGCAATTCGTCCGCGCCGCCCCGTTTCTTGCACTGCATCATAGGCGTTATTCAAAATATTCAAGAACACCTGCTGAAGTTGCTGGGCGTCACCAAGGGCGGGCCCAAGCGTCTCGTCGAACTCCTCCGTCACCTCTACGCCATGGCTCGCAAAATCATAGCTGCGTAGCTTAATCGTTTGCCTCAACACCGTATTCACCTGGACAGGCTCGCGCTGCACTGGCCGCTGTCTCGCGAAACTCAGCAAATCCTGCACGATATCCTTCGTTCTCTGCGTCTCTTGCAAAATGATCTGCAGATCTTCCCGCGCCGAAGCCGGAACATCCGGATTCTCCAGCAACAGGTCCGTAAACCCCAGAATCGCCGCAAGCGGGTTGTTCACCTCGTGCGCCACGCCGGAAACCAATCGTCCGATGGTCGCCATTCTTTCCGAGTGCGCCAGCTTGGCTTGCAGCAGTACTGCATCCGTAATGTCGGTCATCACCACAACCACGCTGTTCACTGCGCTCTGCTCGTCGCGCATGGGGCTCAGGCTGATCGAAAAGTGCCCCATCGTCCCGTCGCTTCGTCTCACCTGCAACTCGAGGTTTTCCACCTGCTGTCCATTCGCCGTTGTCTCCAGGGCCGCCTCAAAATCTCTCTGGTGGGAAGGCTCCACCCACTCCACGAGCCGGTGCCCGATCAATTCATCTTCCCGGTAGCCCGCTTCGTAGCACCGCCGGTTGGCATAGCTGATGAGGCCCGCCGTATCCAGCACCAGAATCATGCTCTGCGTCGTATTCAGAATTTTCTGGTTGAAGTCGCGCTCCCGCTGCAACTGCGACTGAAACGATTTTTGTTCCGTCACATCCAGCATCAAGCCGCGAATTTGCGCGATGCGCCCCTGCGCGTCCTTCACTGCCGTAATATTTTGCAGCGTATGGAGCAGCGCCCCATCTTTTCTCCTAAGCGTCTCTTCATAGTTTCTCAATACCCCGCGCTCCGCCAGCGCCTGCAAAAATCGCTCGCGTGCCGCCGGCGCAGGATAAAGGTGCGGGCTCACGTCCGCCCGCAACATTTCCTCCCGCGAACCATAGCCCAGCATGCGCACCATGGCGTCGTTCACATCCAAAAATCGCCCGTCCGGCGTCGCAAAGAATAGCCCTTCCTGGATACTGTCGAAGAGTTCGCGATACCGCCGCTCGGCTTCCCGGCGGTCCGTAATATCCTTAAGCACGTGGATCGTTCGCGTATCGTCTTCCGCCACGCCCGGGGCACGCGACGTCGACACAAGAAAAATGCGCTCCGCCGAAGCTGCCACATACTCCTCGCGCGGCCGTTGCGTATCGCGGCAAAAAGGGCAGGGAAGATCGCTGCCGGTCTCCGCGATCTGCCGTAATCCACTCATCGCTTCGCCCACAAGCGCAACCGGAGGCACGCCCAGATGAGACGCCAGCGAGCGGTTCGTCCGCACGATTTTCCAGGCGCGGTCATGCACCACGATGTAGTCGCTGATTGCGTCTATATCTTCGACCCACTGTCTCTTGGATTTCTCGAGCTGCGAAAACCGCCGGAAATTCTCCAGCGACAACGCTGCGTGGCTCGCCAAAGCGTGCAGCAGCTTCTTTTCTTTGGCATCCAGGCTTTTTCGTGCCCGCAAAAAACACATCATTCCGAGTCGCTCGCCGTCGCTCGCGCTGATCGGCACGAAGACCGCGCACATTGATATTGCGCCGCCTTCTCGGGCTGGTGTCTCTGCGGATGGCAATGGCCGGATTTCAGTGGCAGCCCGGCTATCGCGAGCCGTGGAAATAATCCAACTCTTGAGCCCCGGGCTTATCGTCTCCTCACTCTCACCCGAGGAGTACAGGTCGGTTTCCCGTCCACGAAATACAGCCACCCCGCCCCATGTGGCATTGACCATCCGGGCAGCGCGCCCAGCAAACCGCTCCAGAAATTCCGGAAGTTGCCGCGATTGTGCGGCGTCAACTGCCAACTCCATTAATTCTTCCGCTTGCCTTAAAGAGGAGGGCACAGGTTCGGCCTTATTTAACCGAGTGGTTAAATGCGAGGTCCGGTTGGATTTCGTTTCTCGCATCACGGGTTGGGGGTGGACGAGCGTCTCACGTTGAGTGCAGCCGTTCCTTACCACCCTATCGAGCCATCTCATTCTGAGTCAACCGCAGTTCTCAAGGACGTTGCTGAATAGTCCACTCTCCGGCCGCAGGCTTCGCGTCCATCGTCTCAGCATGAGACCGGACTTTAAGAAGATTATGATCGCTGAGACTCACGTCCGCTCAGAAATGCTGGCTGTCTTTGGCGATGCAACATGCTAACGCTTCATTCTACGCCACTTGCAGCTCACTCGGCTCACAGACTCGCGCCCAAAGAAGCGGTTCCACGCATGGCCCCTGACGTGCCTTTCCTCTATCGGGGTTTTCCCATACTTAGGAGGACTGGTGTTCATGAGATCCGGATGGAGAAGGACTGTCCGTGCAATCGCGGTCGCTGCTATCGGTCTTGGCCTCGCGGCCTACGCTTTTGGGCAAACGGGGACCACGGACGAAGGGAAGCGTAAAGTCAAAAGCAAAGTCTCTCCCGCCTACCCCGAGCTAGCCAAGCGGATGAGTGTGTCCGGCAAGGTGAAAATCGAGGTGGTGATTACACCGGACGGCCGCGTCAAGAGCACTCGTGTGATAGGCGGACACCCGCTGCTTGTGCAGGCTTGCCAGGATGCGGTGAAGGAATGGAGATTCGCTCCGGCTTCGCAAGAGAGCACGCAGATTGTTGAATTTGATTTTAGTTCGCCGAACTAGCGTAATCGCATTAACGGCAGGAGCGGTGTGGAACAATCCGCCCCGCCGGGGGAGTGGAGGCATTTTGCAATGACGATCGGGAAAAGGCTTTACATTGGGTTTGGCGCAATTCTGATCATTCTTGGTTTGCTGTTCTTCATCAACATCGGCGCCGGCTTCCGGGAGCAGTCCGCTCGCAAAGACGCCAAGGCCGCGCTTGATAACAAAGACACCATTGCTTCAGTGCGCTACCAGATCATGTTGAACCGTCACAACATGGACACTTTTCTATTAAGCGGCGACCCGCGCGACGAAGAAAAGGTAAACAAAGGCTTTTCCGATATCGGCGACCTGATTAGGCGGGGCGAGGCCCAAACAACCAGCGACAGCGTCAAGACCGCTCTCATTCAGGTCGACAGCACCGAAGCAAGCTGGGCCGACAATTTCGCCAAGCCTCTGCTCGCCAAACGCCACCAGGTCGATTCCGGTGACGCCACCGTCTCTGACCTTCAAATTTTTTATCTCCAGAAAGACCCGTCATCCTGGCTCACAAAATCCTCGGCGGTCCTCGATCAAACTAACTCGGACATCACTAAGTCGTCGGACGAATCCTCTGAGTCGGCCAAACGCGCCAGTTACATCAGCTTCGGCTTCACCACCCTGGGCACGCTCCTCGCCTGCATCGTCGGCATCTTCGCGGCCCTCAAGACCGCCAAGTCCATCAGCGAGCCGCTCACTCATCTAATCACCGTCGCGCGCGAAATCGGCGATTCCGGCGACCTCGATCAGAATATTGATATTCACCGTAACGACGAAATCGGGGCGCTGGCGACCACCTTCAATAATATGGTGGCTTACCTAAAGGAGATGGCCAACGTTTCCATGTCCGTCGCCGAGGGCGACCTGACCGTGGAAGTTGTGCCTCGTTCCAAGCGCGACACGCTCGGTAATGCTTTTCTTCGCATGTCCCATGGCCTTCAGGAGCTTGTCCGCACGACTCGCGATTCCGCTGGCCAGGTTTCCGCAGGCTCGAACCAGGTCGCGGGCGCGGCGGACGAGTCCGCGAAGGTCAGCGTCCAGGCTTCCTCCGCGATCGAAGAAGTCACCAGCACGATGCACGAAATGAGCATCAACGTGCAAAACGTGGTGAAGAACACGCAGGTTCAAGCCTCCAGCGTCGCGGAGACTTCCGCTTCCATCGATCAAATGGTCACTTCCATTCAGCGCGTTGCCGACACCGCGAAGGTTCTTCTCGATATCGCCAATCGTTCCCGCGAAGAGGTTGTCACCGGCATCCAGACTATGGAAAAGGCCACCGATGGCCTGAACCGCACGAACAAAGCCATTCAGTCTTCGGCGGAAATCATCAATATTCTTGGCCACCGCGCAGATGATATCGGCAAGATCATCGAAGTCATTGACGACCTTGCCGAGCAAACCAACCTACTCGCACTAAACGCCGCCATTGAGGCAGCCCGCGCAGGCGAGCATGGCCTGGGCTTTGCCGTCGTGGCCGACGAAGTTCGCAAGCTGGCCGAAAAATCGACCCAGTCCACCAAGGAAATCGCCGACCTTATTCAAAGCATCCAGCGCGAGGCGCGCCAGGCCGTCGAAAACATGGAACGCAGCACGCGCATCGTCGAAGAGGGACTGAGCCTCGGCAACGAGCTGGGTACCGCTCTTCACAAAATTTCCAACGTCGTGACGGAAGTTTACAAGTTCTCGCAGGAGATCGGGGCGGCCACCAACGAACAGTCTGTGGGTTCCTCGCAAATCGCCAAAGCCACGAGCCGCCTGACGGAAATCACCCAGGAAATCAACTCGGCCGTCGAAGAGCAGGCCTCCGGCGCGCAAGCCGTCGTCCGCGCGATGGACAAAATGCGCGAGCTCGTGCAGCAATCCGCCTCAAGCTCCACCGAGCTGTCCGCGGCAGCGGAACAGATGCTCAAACTTTCGCGCAATTTGCTGGACAGCATGGATCGATTTGTCCTGGACCGTTCCGCGCAAGGCCGCGGCCGCCAAGCGGAGTCCGCTGGTCCGCGCCGCGGGCATCAGAGTTCTGCGCGTGAACGCGAGCTGGAATACGCCGAGCTCGCGCGTTCCTGAGGAGGCGGAGACCGCTCGATGGAAAAGGACCTACAAATTGTCGGTTTCCGCATCGGAAACGAAACGTACGGCGTGCGCATCGGCGCCGTGCGGGAGATCGTCCGTGTTCCGGAAATTACCGCGGTCCCCAGCGCGCCGGACACCGTCGAAGGCGTAATTAATTTGCGCGGAAAGATTATTCCCGTGATGGATCTGCGCAAACGGTTTGGCATGACGGAAATTGCGTCGGACAAGAAAAATCGGATTCTAGTCGTTGAACTCGAGAACAAATTGCTTGGCCTCATCGTCAACTCGGCTTCCGAAGTCTTGAAGATTCCGCCGTCGGACATCGAAGCCCCTGGCTCTGTTTTTGCGGATGGCGAGTCCGGTTACGTCACCGGAGTCGGCAAACTGAAGGGCCGCCTGATCATTTTGCTAGATATTTCCAAGCTCTTGCACCGGCCGGAGCTCAAACGACTCGAGGAGGCCGCGGAAACCGTCGCCAGCGTAAAGTAACGCTGTCTCCAAGTGTATGGGGGCCAGCCGAACCGCCGGATTGCCGCTTAATTCATGGGAACGCTCACAGCTCAGATCCAGCTCACGGAAGCTGAACTCAAGCTTTTGCAGACGCTCGTCTATCAGGAATGCGGAATGTTTTTTGACGAGCGCCGCTCTCATTTTCTGAAGGACCGGCTGCAACGCCGGCTGAAAGTGTGCCAGCTAGATTCGTTCTACAGCTATTACCGTTTGCTCACCAGCCGTGAAGGCCGCGCCGAGTTGGCGCTTCTGCTCGAAAATCTCACCGTCAACGAAACGAGCTTTTTCCGCAATAAGCCACAACTCGATCTTTTGCAGAAACATGTTTTGGAAGACTTGCTGCGCAAGAAGCAGGAGCGCCGGGATTGGAATCTTCGCGTGTGGAGCGCCGGTTGTTCCAGCGGCCAGGAACCTTATTCCGTCGCCATTCTAATTTGCGACGCGCTCGCCTACTACTATTTGCGCAATCCGCTCCCTTTCGATATGCCCTCGCCCAAGCCTCTGATTCCGCCGCCCTGGAAGCTGGAGATCGTCGCTTCGGACATCAGCTACGCGAGCCTCCGCGTCGGCCAGGAAGGCGTTTACACCGAGCAGCAAATGGAGCCGGTCGATTACACGTGCCGGCTGCGCTACTTTGAAAAATCAGGCGACAAATACGCCATCAAGCCGCTCCTAAAACAGCTCGTCCAGTTCGACTTTCACAATCTCAAGACGGAATTTCTTCCGCGACGCAACGACATCATTCTCTGCCGCAACGTCATGATCTACTTCGACGAAGCGGAACAAAAGCGCCTGATTGAAAAGTTTTGGCATTGCTTGAATCCCGGCGGATACCTTTTTGTGGGCCATGCGGAGAGCCTCTTCGGTCTTACGCAGAAGTTTCGCATGGTGCATGAAAACAACGGAACCGCCTATCAACGCGTGGAGGCAAATTCTTGAGCAAGCCTCCCGAAGACCGCAACCCGGAGCTTCGCGCCATCTTCTTCGAAAGCGCGAACGAGCTGCTGCAATCGCTGAACGAAGCAGGGCTCGAGCTCGAGGCGCGTCCCACGGACGAAGAAGTCATTCGGCGTGTGCGCCGCGCGGTGCATACCCTCAAGGGGGATTCGGCTGCCTGCGGCTTTCATAAACTAAGCGAGCTGGCTCACGAACTCGAAGACATTCTCACGCCCCAAGTGGCCGGGAAACACGGCTCCCGATTCGCCGAGGTGGTCCTAGCTGCCGCCGATTCTTTCGAAGCCATGCTCGCCGCCTATCAGCGCAGCAAGAAATTGCCAAGCCTGGAAACGCTCCACGGCTTGATTCGTGGCCTGCTCGTAGAGACGGCTCCCGCCGCCGAGCCACCCAAATCCATCGAGCGCGTTCCTGCAGCCTTCGCTTGGACCGAATACGAACAGCTCATGATCTCCGAGGCTGTGCACCGCGGCGAAGTCGTTTATAACGTCGCCCTGCGAATCGATCCAGACAGCCTCATGCGAGCTGCGGCCTTTCAACTGATTCGAAATGTGCTCCACGGATGCGGAACGCTGATAGCTCTCCGCCCCGAAGATAATCTCGCTGCGGGCAACGTCGAAATCGTGGAAGCCGCTCTCGCCAGCCCTCAGCCCGAAGAGGCCATCAAAAAGCGTTGCCGTATTCCGAGCATCGTTTCCGACGTTCGCGTCGAGCGTGCTTCGACCGCGGAAACTCCTGAACATGAATTGCTCGGTGATCTTCTCGAAGCCGAGGCCGCGCAGTCCGTGGCGAATACCGTCGAGCACGGAGAAGCCGGGGAAGCCGCCAAATCGGGACAAGCAGGTTCCGCGGTCGCCGCCGTTGCCGAAAGCAGTCTTCGTGTCGACGCGAGCCGCATCGATGCAGTGATGAATCTTGTCGGTGAATTGATTATCGGAAAGTCCATGCTCCATCGCGCGCTTACCGAGTTTGACCAGCGTCACGCGCGAGACCCCGTTCGCGCAAAGCTCGCCGACGCGCTCGGTTTTCAATCGCGAGTTCTCGACGAACTTCACAAATGCGTGCTTAAAATTCGCATGGTGCCCGTCGAGCAACTTTTCCGCCGCTTTCCGCGCGTCGTGCGCGACGTGGCCAAGCAGTGCGGCAAGGATGTGGCGTTGGACGTCGCCGGGCAAAACACCGACCTGGACAAAAGCATTCTCGACGCGCTCGGCGAGCCTCTGATGCATCTTGTGCGCAACGCCGTCGATCACGGCATCGAGCCCGCCGAAGAACGGCTCAGTTGCGGCAAGCCGGCGCGCGGGACCGTCTACCTCAACGCTTATCATCAGGGAACGCAAGTCGTCATCGAAGTCCGTGATGACGGACGCGGCATCGACCCCGGGCATGTGCGCCAGCAAGCCGTCAAGCAGGGAATTATCAAGCCCGAAGAAGCTGCGCGGCTCACGGACCAGGAAGCTCTCAATCTTATTTTCGAATCGGGCTTCAGCACGGCTTCTGAGGTTACGGAAGTTTCCGGCCGCGGTATCGGCATGGACGTCGTGCGCAGCGTCCTCGACAAATTAAAAGGCACGGTCCATATTTCCACCCAAAAAGCGCGCGGCACCACATTTCAGCTTCGTGCGCCGTTGACCCTCGCGAGCATTCAGACGCTCCTTTTCCGCGTTGGCGGCCGCCTTTTTGCCGTCCCACTTTCTTCCGTCGTCGAAATCTCGCGCATCCACGAACAGGAAATTCATCGCGTCGACCAGCGGGAAGTGCTCCGCCTGCGCGATCAAATTCTGACTCTCGTCCGCCTCGAACATCTGAACCGCCTGCGCGCGATAGACAGCGAACCAAAGAAAAAGAAAAACTTCGTCATTGTGATCGGCTCAGCCGAGAAACGCTTCGGCCTCGTCGTGGACAGCATGGTGGGAGAAGAAGAGCTGGTCATCAAGGCGCTCCCGAGCGATATCGTCGCTAGCGACCTCGTCAGCGGCGCTTCCATTCTTGGCGATGGCACCGTCGTCCTCATTTTGAATGTGCCTGCAGTTCTTTCGCGTCTGTCTCGCTCCGTGCCTCTGGGAGCCATCGCATGAGCGCCCGGATCAAAGTCCTCGTGGTCGATGATTCCGCCCTCATGCGGAAACTCATTCCGGCTATCCTTGCTCGCGACCCAGCTATCGAAGTCGTCGGCACGGCTATGGATGGCGCTTTCGCCCTGAAAAAAATCGAGGAGCTGCATCCTGACGTGGTTACCCTCGATCTGGAAATGCCCCGCATGGACGGCATGGAAACTCTTCGTCTGATCATGCGCCGCGCTCCCATGCCCGTCATTCTTTTCAGCACGCACTCCAAGGAAGGCGCCTACGCCACTCTCAAAGCCCTCGCACTCGGCGCCATCGACTTTGTGCCTAAGCCCCAGGACGCCGCGGCCGGGCATCTCGATTCCATCGCCGAACTTTTAATCGAAAAAATTAAAGTCGCGAAACGGGCGGCTGGCCGCAAACTGCCCGCCGCCGTCGTTTCCGATGATCCTCCTCAGCGCAAGAAGAAGCCGTCCCGCGCCGCGATTCCTCCGAATCGCATCGTTGCCATTGGCATCTCCACCGGCGGCCCCAACGCTCTCCAGTACGTTCTCTCGCAGATTCCCGCGGACTTTCCCGCCAGCTTTCTTGTCGTCCAGCACATGCCGGAAGGCTTTACGGAAATGTTCGCGAAGCGCCTCGACGAATGCTGCTCGATCGACGTCCAGGAAGCACGTTCCGGGGATCTGCTCATTGCTGGCCGCGTTCTTATCTGTCCCGGGAATCGCCACATTATGGTTCGCCGCATGCCTCGCGGCGACATGGCCGTTCTCTCCGATGGCCCTCCCGTAAATGGCCACCGGCCATCGGCCGATGTTCTTTTTCATTCCGTCGCTCAGCAATTCGGCCTCACTGCCATCGGACTCTTGATGACCGGCATGGGCGAAGACGGCGCGGAAGGCCTGGGAGCGATTAAAGATGCCGGCGGCATGACCATCGCGCAGAGCGAAGACACCTGCGTGGTGAGCGGCATGCCCCGCGCCGCCATTTCCAAAGGCTACGCGAACAAAGTGATTCCGCTAGACGGACTGCCTGGTTACCTGATTCAAAACTATGGCGGCGAGCGCTCTAGCTCAGAAAAATTCGACAAGAACGATAAAAACGAGAAACCGGAAAGGACACCCGTTTCTTCCCATCGCACCTAACACCGTGCCGGGAGAAGGAGAAGGCCATGCAACAATTTGCCGCTCTGTTACGGAAAGACAATCAACCCGTTCGCTACCTGGTAGTGGACGACTCCGTCTTCGCTCGCAAGAACATCATCAAGATGATTGAGATGTTCGGCGGCGAAGTGGCCGGGGAAGCCGGCGACGGCCTCACCGCCATCGCGGAGTTCAATCGCACCAAGCCGGACATCGTGCTCATGGACATCACCATGCCGCAGATGGAGGGCATCGAGGCCGTCGAGCGCATCGTTCGCCAGCATGGCGAAGCGCGCATCGTCATGGTCTCTTCGGTGGGCTATCAGGAGAATATCCTGGCCGCTCTCCAGAAAGGCGCGAAGCACTTCGTGCAAAAACCCGTCAAGCCCGAAGTCCTTTACGAAATTCTCCGTTACGTTCTCAGCGACGATCCCAACGCCACTGGCGCGCCCGTCGCCTTCGCAGGAGAAAACCGAGCATGAGAATGGAACTCATCCAGCCCTTTATCAACGCCGCCGACGCCGTGTTCGCCGAATCTCTGCAGGCGCCGACCAAAATTCTTGACCTCTCGATGGACGAAGACACCTATCGGCGCAAAGGCGTCGCCGCGCTCATCTCTATCAAAGGCGACATCGAAGGCCGCGTCATCCTGGATCTTTCGCCCGAAGTTGCGATGAAGGTCGCCAGCCATCTCGCGGGGGAGCAAGTTCCCAGCAGCGAGCAAGTCGTTCGCGAAACCGTCTGCGAACTCGCGAACATGGTCATCGGGAATTCCGTCACGCTCCTCAATGACCAGGGTTTCCGCTTCAAAGTGTTTCCGCCGGAAATTCACATGAATGAAGAGGGTCTCGCAGGCAGCACCGATACAGAAGCTATGGTCATCGCTATTGGAACTCCCTGCGGCCAGGCGTATCTCAATATTTCCATGCATTACCTTCGCCGCCGCCGCAATGAGCGAAACGCTGCCGCGGTCATGGATTAATATTCTGTCTGTTTTTCGGTTGTGCTTGAGAACGAGACGAGAACCGCTTCAATCCGCCGAGTCCATCGGCGCCCTGATGTACGCCGCTCCATGCCGGTACAATCCCGCCGAGGGGATAGCCTGCGAAAATACAATTCGTATGGGAACAAAAATCGCTCCGCTTCCTGGCGTAAACGGCACGGCCACTTCTACGCGCGATCCTTCTTCGTATTTATTCCGGCTGCGAAAACTCAGCCCGCCCTTCGACAAATCCTCGCACACCGCTACTTCTTCCTGAAACCCGCGTCTACGGATGCAGGCCAATACCCGTGCTTTCACCCGCGTCCGATTTCGCCGCGGTATCACGCGTTCCTCCACCGTCAACCGATTTGCCGCTCCCTTTTCTTGCTCCTTGATTTCCGACTGCGCTTCGATCCAGATCGAAGGCGTGTCGCAATGTTTGCACAGCCGCGCCACGCATTTCCGCACTTCGAAGGACTTCAGCTCCAATTCATTCAGGTACACCACTTCGCGCCTTTGGCAGAATCCGCATTCCATTAACAGCCTTGCCAGCGCCTCGTCCGCTTTGTGCGGGGAGGGAAAGTCGATGTCCCAAAAATCCGCTCGCGGTTCCGAGAGCTGAATCGCATACAAAAAGCCGGCCGGCTCCTGGTCGATTTCCGCGACCACTCGTGCTCGCGCGGTCTTCACTTGGTCGCCCTCGATCCGCCGCAGTGTAATCTCTTGCCCCGCCGCCAGTTTTTCCTCCATCCGCAATACTCCGCCATTGCGGCTCACCAGCATAGTCTCCGCAATGTATTTCACGGCCGCACCGGCGCTCGTTGTCCACGAGGCCTCCACCGGCATCCGGAAACTCACGCGATCGCTTTGCCGAAGTCCGTCGCCTCTGATCGTTTCGTTTAGCATGGGGAACAGTACCACTCAAGATTAGCACCCTCATTCGCGGCCGGCTCCTGCGCGCTAGTCACATTGTCGTACCAACTAATATCTAACGGTCTTCACGCTCATGCCGTCCCATTCCCTGGCCCTGTTGCCTCTTTCGTCTTTTTGTCCCTCACAAATCCCCTTTTTTTCGCCCTCTCTGGCACCCTTATTAAACAGAGGGGAATAGCCGTCCGTTTCATACCGATTCACTCTTCCCCGGCCGAATTCACAGTGGGCAACGTTATCTCCATGAACGACCGAATCTCTGATGGAGCGTCGCGCAAAGCCAGCCTGCGCGACCGTCGTTACGCTATCCGCTACCCTTTCGCCGCCGACGCGGAAGTCCTCGATCTCGAGTCCGGTGCCCGCTCGGACGGCGTCACCTCAGATCTTTCCCTCGGCGGCTGCTTCGTTTGCGCCAGCAAGACACTCGCCGTAAAATCCCGTACCCGCGTGACTCTCAAGCGCAAAGGCGAAAGTGTCGAGGCCCTCGCCATGGTTCGCATCGTCAAGCCCAAAATCGGCATGGGCCTCGAGTTCATCGACCTCGAGCCCTCCTCCATCTCGATCCTAACCCGCTGGCTCGAACACCTCCGGCGTGACCGCTAAATCAGGCCTCCATTTCGGTACAATTCAAGGGTAGGTTGCCCAGCCATTCAGCGGGGACTTAAATCGGTGTGCTCCGCACTGACCTGACCGGAGCTTTTGTACCAGAAATTGAAGTGGAGATCGCCAACGGAAAGACGGCCCCGCGCGCCTGCGAGAAAGCCGAAAGCACCCAACCCAGCCACACCGCAGGAGCAAAAAATACAGCGGCCTTAAGCTAGATTGGACGAAATGACTGTCCGCGCTGGAAAAACGAAACACCAGGCGGATTTCCCGTAGCCGTGCCGCCCGTGTCAGACACTGTGCAAAAGCGCGCACTGGGCTGACCGTGAGCAATAAAAGCAAGTCATAATGCAACCAATTGTATTCCCCCAATACTCTAATACTTTGACGGTGCGGTGTGCCCGGCTAGGCTCGGGGAAAGTTCGCCGTTGCACCTGATTCGAAGAAAAGCCTTACTCGAAATCATGAGAGTTGTCTTAGTTCTCGTCATTCTTTTCTCGCCCACCGTCACGTGGTCCCAGACGCAAGTTGCGGACCAATGCGATCCTCTTGAGTATGCCCAGCAAAGTCCCACATCACAGAGCAATCCGGCGCCCGCACAGCAAACGGACGCCGGCCCAGTTTCTTCGCCGGACAAGGCTTCGGCTCCCAAGAGCAAAAAAGACGATTCTCAGGGCCAGCAGACCAAGCGTATGTTCTGGCTCGTTCCCAATTTTGGAGCAGTGAACGCCAATACGCAGCTTCCACCAATGTCCACGCACGAGAAATTCGTACTTGCTGCGCGTGATAGTGTCGTGGATTATTCCTCGTTTACTTGGGCCGGTATCCTGGCTGGACAGGCCATGCTCTTAAAATCCGATCCGGAACTGGGAACTGGATTTGCTGGTTACGGACGCTATTATTGGCGCACCTTCACTGATGGAGTGTCGGGGACTTTTTTCACCGAGGCTATTGTCCCCGCGATCACCCACGAGGATCCGCGCTACTACACCATGGGTAAGGGAGGATTTTTTCGCCGAACGAGTTACGCGATCTCCCGCGCCTTCGTCACTAAGACCGATTCTGGAGGCACGAGCTTTAACTGGTCCGAGGTAGCGGGCAATGGGCTGGAAGCTGCCTTGTCCAACGCCTATTATCCGCCTCAGGAGCGCGGCCTGAGCCAAACCGCCGTGAACTGGGCAACACAGATGGAATCCGCCGTCCTGAATCACGTCTTCCAGGAATTCTGGCCGGACATCCGCAGGAAGGTTTTCCGCCGGAAATAGTCCGCCTCATACCCGGAGAGAATTGGTCTGAGGCCTGGATAGTTCCATCCCGCCTTGTTTGGTCTCAATGCATTAAGCAGAGCGTCCCGCAAAACTCAGTCCCTCGCCGGAGGCAAGGAGCGCCGAACCCAGAAGTTCGCAGCGCGTGGTGGAAGCATCCAAGCCAATCCTGCGATCGCCAGGAGCCGTCTCTCTGTCATCAGTCAGGATCTGCCTTCGCGTAAATTACTGCGGCGTATCGAGCGGGTGTCTACTCTTTTCATAAAATTCGTTCTGGAGTGTCAGACTCTCGTTATGTGAAAGAGATGGGCAATGGCTAGAACTCGAACCTGAGTCCTACCTGCCCTTCGCGGCCTGGCAAATACTGGAGAGTTTGGCCAATTCCTGGCGATCCGCCCTGCTGTTGAAAAACATTGCAGTTCTGAGGGCCGAAGGGGCCAATATTAGGAGGATTGTTCGGGCAGGTTGGTTCGAGTCCATTCACCGCGGCTGAATTGTCGCGATTGAAGAGATTGAACATCTCGAACAGCACCTGCGCCTTGACCCTTTCTCCTATGTTGAAACGCTTCGCGATCCGCATATCCATATTGACGAAGGGCGAGGCGGTTTGGGAATTCCGCGCGTACAGCGAGTTTCCCAGGCCATCATAGGAGAGGCCGGCCCCGTTAAAGAGGCCGTCTCCGTCGTAGTCCGATCCGCCGTCGAAGGGACTTACGCCGTAGTGGAAGCCGCTTTGTGCCCGGAAGATCCCGGAGACTTCGAATTTGTAAGGGAGTTGCCAGATGCCATGCACAAGAAAAGTGTGATTGAGCGATAGATCCGACGGACCTTTATCTTGAATGGCGCCGTTGTAGTAGGTTCCCGCCTTTGGGACCGGGTTTCCCAGACTATTGACGAATGGGCCATTGGTATTCGTTTGGCCCGTGTTGGCGTCGGTCACCGTAGGCACGATTCCAACATAGCTGTCCGAAAGGCCGGCCAGAGAAAGGAAGTTTACGCCCTCGCCATTCTGAATTTCGGAGGTTAGCGTCGAGTTAATCACGTCGTCATTCGCATGAGTAAAAGTGTAGTTGGCCTGAATCGTGAAGTGCCGAGACATGCGCTTCTCGAAGCCAACGGTGAAGCCGTCATAGGTTCCCGCTCCCCAGGGCCCGAAGCTTTCGATTTTCTTCGGCCCGGTTCCGGGAACGAGTTCATTGGCAAAGCCAGGCATCCGCGCTTCGAACGCCAGGTTCGTGGCGCGCACCGTGGTAATGTCGGCGATGTCCTTATGGTAGTAATCGAAGGTCAGTACCATGCCGTCGGAAATCTCATGTTGCACGCCCGCGTGGTAATTGAAGGTGTGCGGCACCTTGAAGTTGGGGTCCACACTGATGGGAACTTCGCCGGCCGTGCCGAGGATGCCGCTGATGGTGGTGAGATTGCCGAAGGGATCCCAGGTCCAATAATTTGCGGGAACCGTGATGCTAGAATCTGTCCCGGCCATATTCGCGATGGCGGCATCCGCAGCGGCGAGGAACTGATCCGGAGTGTAACCGCTGAGCTGCTGAATATTGCTCATATTGACGAGGCTATTCGCGGGAATCGCAGCGTGACCGGGTGCGACCACGCTGTTCAAGTAATCGATGCCGTAAAGCGTGGTGCCGAGACCGTTGGGGCAGGAAGCGCCCGCTGTCTGCACTTGCGCTTCCGTCATGGCGTTCGAGACGCAGACGGTGGGACGGCCCAGCTTTTGAAAAAGACTGGTGAGAGTTGTGGGATTTCCGTAGAACAATCTTGGGAATGACAACAGGCGTTCACGTTGGATGTTCGCGCCGCCGAAGCCCGGGACATCTCTGGCAACGCCATCGCGGAACTGATCATAAAAGACGCCGAAGCTGGCGTTGATGACCGTCTTGGAATTGACAGCCCAGGCCGCGCCGATGCGAGGAGAGAAATCCGTCTTATTCGGAAACTCCGAGTCGTAATCCCAACGCAAGCCGCCGTTGATAGTAACTTTGGAAGTTATTTTCCAATCGTCTTGGACGAAGAGGCCGTTGTAGTTGTTGCGAATGTGAACCAGGTTGTCCGCCGGCGTTGGACCCGCTTGAAGAGTGATGAGGTTAATGCCCGAATTGATCGGGCCAAACTGGTTAAAATCGTTAACGGTGGCGAAAAGCTGGGTAAAGAAGTTGTTCGGCTCCGCTCCATCGACCTTGGTATTCTGGAAGTCCCAGCCGAACTTGATATTGTGCCGTCCGAATTGCTTGCTGATGTTGCTGCCCGCCGAAAGGTATTTCTGATAGTAGCTGAAGGGGTTGTAGCCCGGGCCAAACGAGACTTGCCCCAAGTCACCGAATTCGTCGCCGCTCGTGTAGGTATCGAACAAGTTGAACAAAGTGTTGGGTATGCCAGCCTGGGGGTGCGAAGGACTCGTGAGCAGCGGATTGGCGCGGAATTGGAAGTAGGAGTTGGCAATCCAGGGATTGGACGTATTACCCAACGTCCAGAGATCGCTGAGTCCAAGCATCAGAGTTCTGCTCGACAGATTCTCCCGCGTGTCTGGAAGATTCAAGGAAGCAGTGAGAGGAAGGTAATCGGTGATATGGGTGTTCGTGTAATTCATCTGTTCGGACAGCCGGTGACGGCTCAGGTTTTCGTCCAGTTTGAGACGTGCGCGGGTGTCGTAGGTGAGCGAGTTTTTATCGAACGGCGTTTCAAAAGTCACGAGAGTGCTAGGAAGATTGGGGTTAAATACGAAATTCAGGTTACGGCTTTCCTGGATGCGCTCGGCGGAGCCGAAGAAAAATACCTTGTCTTTCAAGATTGGTCCGCCGAAATAGACAGTGGGATCCCAGCGGTTGAGGAATGGAGCGCCCGTTGTGGCGCCGGGAATATTGTTGGAGTCGAAAACAGAATTGCGAAAGAAAGTGGATACTCCGCCATGCCAGTCGTTGGTCCCGCCGCGAGTGACCACATTAATGATGCCGCCAGAGGCGTGGCCGAATTCCGCTTTATACCCGCCGGTGATGACCTGAAATTCCAGAATGGAGTCCTGGTTGAATTGCGCTGAAGGGCCTCCATTGAAATTGTCGCGGTTTGGCAAGCCGTCGATGAGGAAGAGGGCATTGCCGCCGCGTTCGCCGAGGATCGGCGTGGAGTTGTCTCCCGCCGGGTCGTTCTGGCGATTGAGCGCTACGCCAGGGACTAGTTGCAATAGGTCGAGATAGTTGCGGCCGTTGATGGGCATGTCTTCGATTTGCTGAGGAGTGATCGTGCTGCCGGTGGAAGAGGCCGAGGTTTCGAGAAGGGGAGTGGCCGAACTCACCTCCACCGTCTGATTTAAGGAGCCCACCTGCATCGTTATGTCAAACTCGAGGGTCCTATTCAGAGTCACCTCGATATTCGTGAGGACTTCCGCTTCGAAGCCGTCCTTGGAGGCTTTGATCTGATAGATCCCGGGAGGCAAAGAAGCGACCCGGTAGGTGCCGTCGGCCTCCGACGTGACCGTGCGTTCAACGGCCAATTCCGGGCTCGACACGTGGACTTGCGCGCCCGCGACGGCAAGGCCTTGCTTGTCCTTGACTGTGCCTTCAATCGTGGAAGTGGTTTGCGCGGCCAATTGGGCCGACCATAGAAAAAGCAGCAGAACCAGGCCAATCCAATAAGTCAGCAAATGTTTCGAATTCGCGAACATGCTCGGACACCGCCTCCAGGAATGAAGTTCGTGGTTCTCCATATCCCCTCCTTTGGGCCCCCTAAATCCGCGCAATCGCTGCGTCGCGGCCATGCGTATCTCGCGCAAATCATCGATATGCAACGAGTGTTGCAGTATGATAGAACTCATGCATTGCGCGCGAGTCTAGGCGCGCAGCGATGAAATGTCAACTTAATCTTTGGATATAGCGAGGCCTTCTTTTCGCCACGCAACATATGTTGCAGAAGTGATACGCTGAATCGATAAATGCGATACTGGCAGTGGGCCCAGGACGATCTCACTTGACAGGATGTAACATACATTGTATTTGCGTCACGGTAATCCGGAGATGTCTCCCGGGGCCGGCGCGGACCGCAGCCCGCCGGTTTCACGGCAGCGGCAGAACGACCGCCCGTACATCACGCGAGCGAGGGGAATGAGATTGGTCAAAGACGGCCGAGGTTCCAATTCGCGCCACGCCACCGACGAGAGCCTGCCGTCCGCCGGGCGAACACCCCTGGAAATCCGCTTTGCAAAGTCGCAGGCCAAGCTGAACCGGAGTAGGAGGAAGCTGCTGGGCATGATCCTGGAAAATCCAGGGGACACCTTTTTTCTTTCTTCGCGCGAACTTGCCAAGAGATATGAGGTTGATGCGGCTACCATCGTGCGCACCATCCAGGCGCTGGGCTACGGTAAATTCGCGGAGTTCGCCGCGGACTTGCGATCGCACTTCATCATGCGGATCACTCCGTACACGGCGTTGAAAGCGGCATCGCAGGAGCGGCGCGCGCCGTCAGACCGCATCCGGCACGGGATGGAGATGGACCTCCGCAATTTGCAATCGCTGCGCACATCGTTGGATCCGGGACGCATCATCGCGCTATCAAAGGTAGTGAAACGCGCCCGACGGATCATGGTCGTGGGAATCGACCTTGCGGCATCTCTGAGCTGGCATTTGGCTTACGGGTTGGTGCACTTGGGATTTCCAGCCGAAGCCCCCGTCGGCGGCACGGGCAATGTTCAAAGACGAGTCCGCACGCTTACTTCCAAAGATTTGCTCATCGCCATCAGCTTTGGTCAATGCCTCAGAGAAACCGTGGAAGCGGCGCTTCGCGCGAGGAAGCAAGGCGTTCCGACGTTCGGAATTACGGACAGCGAGCGGACGCCGATTGCACGCGTATGCGACAATTTCTGCCTTGCTTCGGTGGCCAGCCCATCGTTCGGCAGTTCTTACGTTGCCCCGATGGCCATTCTAGGCGCGGTGCTGATTGCCTGCGCGCATACACAGACTTCACGTACGCTCGCATTGCTGCGGCGAAGCGCGGAGGAAGACAGCGCGGACCATCGCTGGTATTGGGTGCCGGAAGGCGGGAAGGACTCGAGTAGGGATGAATTCTTTCGTGGTGCCCGCACGCAGGGCCGCGAATTGCGGGATTTCGAAGTTGGTGCGAAAGGGACACGGAATGAGTGACGGAACAACTTCCGCGGTTAAACAGGGAATCACCATCCGTAGCCTGGAAAAGGCCGAAGAGATGAAAGTATGCGTGGAATTGCAGCAGCGCATCTGGGGCTATTCCGAAATCGACACCGTGCCTGACCAAATATTTATCGTGGCGAAGAAAACCGGCGGGCAGGTGATGACGGCTTGCGATGGCGAACAGCCCGTCGGATTTGCGCTGGCATTCGCGGCCGCGCGCGAAGGGCTGACATACTTGCATTCCCACATGGTTGGAGTGCTCGCGGAATATCAGAATCGAGGGGTTGGCCGGCTTCTAAAGCTTGCGCAGCGCCAGGACGCGCTGGAACGGGGAATCAATCTGATCGAATGGACGTTTGATCCCCTGCAGTTGAAGAACGCCTATTTTAACATCGAGAGACTCGGCGCAGTCGTGCGTTCCTACATACCGAATTTGTATGGAAGAACGTCCAGTCCGCTTCACGCGGGGTTGCCGACCGACCGCCTCGTCGCCGAGTGGTGGATACGTTCTCGGCGCGTGGAGGATGCCCTGGCCGGCGTGCGACGTGCGAAGAGTTTCGCTTGCGAAGGGATTTCCATCCCCGTGGGCATCCGCGAAATCTGCAGGGACGAACCACGAACCGCGGAGCGAATCCAGACAAACGTCCGAGAGAGATTCTTGGCAGGCGTCTCCGATGGGCGTGCGGCAGTTGGTTTCGAGTTCAACGTGGAAGAAGCAACGTACCTCCTGGAGCCTTATGAAGATTGAATCCATCACGTTGCGTGAAGTGCAAATGCGGCTGAAGGCACCGTTTGAGACCAGCTTCGGCGTTTCTCGATCAGCGCCGGATTATTCTCGTCGAGGTTGTGGCGGACGGAGTGAGCGGCTGGGGAGAAGTGACCGCGAGCGAAACACCTGGCTACAATTCGGAGACCACGGAGACGGCGTGGCATGTGATCTCTGATTTTGTCGCTCCTGCGCTTATCGGCAAGACGGTTTCGTCCGCATCGGACTGTCCCACCTTGCTGGCCGCGATTCGCGGGCATCAGATGGCCAAGGGCGGAGTGGAAAATGCGCTATGGGACGCGGAAGCCCAGCTCAAAGGGGTTCCCCTTTCGAAGCTGCTGGGAGGCACGTTGGACGAGATTGCCAGCGGAGTATCGCTCGGCATACGCGAGAATCCGCTGGAGCTCGTGAAAAAAGTAGAGGAAGAGCTGCGCTGCGGATATCAGCGAATCAAACTGAAGATCAAGCCGGGGAAAGAC
Organism: uncultured Acidobacteriota bacterium; assembly: GCA_963753745.1. Classification (GTDB taxonomy): domain Bacteria; phylum Acidobacteriota; class Terriglobia; order Acidiferrales; family UBA7541; genus Acidiferrum. Next base: position 84,303 of record CAVWDX010000001.1, on the reverse strand, counting down.
CTGGAGTACGTGGCGGCGGTGCGCAAGGAATTTCCCGGGATAATGCTATCCGTGGACGCCAATTCCGCGTACCGGCTGGAGGATGCCGCGCATTTGCGAAAGCTCGACGAATTCACGCTGTTGATGATAGAGCAGCCATTGAACTGGGACGACATCTACGCTCACTCGAAGCTTCAGTCGCAGATTCAGACGGCCATTTGCCTCGATGAATGCATCAACAATGCCAGACATGCCTTGACGGCGATCGAACTGAAAGCCTGCCGGATTATCAACATTAAGCTGGGACGAGTAGGTGGGCACAGCGAAGCGCGGCGGGTGGAAGAGGTTTGCCGAGCGCATGCGATCCCTGTATGGTGCGGCGGAATGCTCGAAACAGGGATTGGCCGGGCGCACAACATCGCCATGTCAACTCTTGCGGGGTTCACACTCCCTGGCGATGTGTCTGCGAGCAAGCGATATTGGAGCGAAGACATCATCGAACCCGAGGTTGAGGTCACATCGAAGGGCACGATCCATGTTCCGAAAACGCCGGGCATCGGGTATGCCGTGAGGCGCGATCGAATCGAGCAACTCACCGTGCGGACGAATCACTGGGGCAGCAAGCGGACAGCCGCGTAAGCTTTAGAAACTCCAACTGCGCGTGGGCGCTCTGCGAATCCTCAATGCCAATCAGGCCAATTGCCTGCTATCCTCTTACAACTAATGCGGCCCAACTGTGGCGGGAGCACGGAAGCGAAGCAACGTTAAACAGAAAATCTGAACACCGGGAGGCTGCTTTCGAAGGCAAGCTTCGATGCTGGCGGATTTCACGAAAGACAGGAAGGAAATGATCATGAAGCGCCTTGCTGTGATGGCGATTTGGAGTGTGTTTGCTAGTTCGGCAATCTTGGCACAAAGGCTGCCCGAAAATGTGGCGCCCGATTCTTACGACTTGAAATTCGAGCCGGACCTTGCGAACGCGACATTCACTGGTGACGAGACGATTCACGTGCATCTGAAAAAGCCGGCGACTTCCGTAACGGTGAATTCCGCGGAGATCGAGTTCAAAGAGGTGTGGATCGGGTCAGCGGATTTCAAGCAGGCTGCGGCGGTAACGACGGACGAGAAGAATGAAACGGCGACCTTCACTGTGCCCAGCGTGGTCCCGGCAGGGGCCGCCGAGATACACATTCGTTTTAACGGGATTTTGAACGACAAGCTTCGTGGGTTTTACCTGAGCCAGACGGCGCGCCGGCGTTATGCGGTGACGCAGTTTGAAGCCACCGATGCGCGGCGCGCTTTTCCTTCCTTCGATGAGCCCGCGTACAAAGCGGTTTTCCGAATCGCGCTGGTCGTCGACAAAGCCGACACGGCGATTTCAAACGGCACGATTGTTTCCGATACTCCGGGCCCCGAGAGCGGCAAGCACACCTTGCAGTTTTCTGATTCGCCAAAAATGTCTTCGTACCTCGTGGCCATGATGGTGGGGGACTTCGCGTGCATCAAGGGCGGTGCGGACGGCATCCCTATACGAGTTTGTGCGGTGCCCGAAAAGAAGGACCTGCTTTCCTACGCGCTGCTCGCCGCGGAAAACAATCTGAAGTTTTACGATTCCTATTTCCAGATGAAATACCCGTTTCACAAGCTTGACATCATCGCATTTCCGGATTTTTCCGCGGGCGCGATGGAAAATACGGCGGCGATCACGTATCGAGAAACGCTGTTGACGATCGACGACAAAAGCGCCTCCGTGGACGCGCATCGCGCCGTGGTGGACGTGCTGGCTCACGAGATGGCGCATATGTGGTTCGGCGATTTGGTGACCATGAAGTGGTGGAATGACATCTGGTTGAATGAAGGGTTTGCGACCTGGATGGCGTTTAAGCCGGTCGAAGCATGGACTCCGGAGCGGCACGCTGAGAGGGAAGAGATTCAGCAGACGCAGGCCTCACTTTTAACGGATGCCATCGCGTCTGTGCGCCCGATCAGGGGTAAGGCGGACACCACCGCCGACATCCAGGCGCTTTTCGACGGAATCGCCTATGGCAAAGCCGCATCGGTTCTGCGAATGGTGGAAGCCTATGTCGGGCCGGAAGTTTTTCGCAGGGGCGCTAACGCGTATCTGGCAAGGCACGCTTACGGAAATGCGGCAGCGGAAGACTTTTGGGACCAGGTGGCGGCCACGTCCGAAAAGCCGGTGGACAAAATCATGGCGAGTTTCACGGAGCAATCCGGTGCTCCGCTCATTTCCGTGAAATCGGTGTGCGCGGGCGGAGGCACCAGCGGTGGACGATTCAAGAAAAAAAAGATCAAAGAAACCACGCAAGTGACGCTGTCGCAGGAGCGCTATTTCGGGGACGCGGAAAGGCTGGCTGCCGGTTCACAGGAAATTTGGCAAATCCCCGTGAATCTTCGCGCCGCGGGAGCGAAGGATGGGACGTATTTCTTGCTGGCGCAGCGGCAACAGACCTTTGAGTTGCCGGGCTGTTCGCCGTGGGTCTATGCCAACGCTGGAGGGCGCGGATACTACCGGAGCGATTACGATCCATCCGTGTACGCGAAGATAAGCGCCGAACTGGAGACGAGTTTCTCGCCGGAAGAGCGCATTCAGTTTCTCGGCGATGAGTGGGCGATGGTGCACGTCGGACGGCTTAACGTCGCGGACTATCTTTCCACGCTTGAAAAGATGAAGGGCGAACGGACGCGCGCCACCGTGGACGCAATGACCGAGCACTTTTCAGTTCTCCATGATTACATCGTTGCGCCGGCGGACCGGCCCGCATTCGAACAGTGGGTTCGGCGCCTCCTAAAGCCGATTGCGAACGATTTGGGCGAAACGGCAGCGCCCGGCGAATCGGATGACCGGCGGGGTTTGCGTTCCGACGTATTCGGAACACTGGCAACGTATGGCCGCGATCCTCAATCGATCGAGAAGTCGCGCGCGATCGTGGAACAATACATGAAGGATCCGAATTCCGTTGACGCGGCGATCGCAGGGAATGCGCTCTCCGTGGCCGCGCTGGAAGGGAACGCCGACCTTTACGACCGGTACCTGGCGCGGATGAAGACGGCAAAAACGCCGGAGGAGTATTACAACTACTTCGGTGCGCTCGGGCAGTTTCCCACTGCGGAGCTGGCTAAACGCACCATGGAGTTTGCTCTTGGGCCCGATGTGAAGAACCAGGATTTGTACCTTGTCGCGGGTCCGTTGCAGAACGTAAATACACAGGCGGACGCTTGGGAGCTTTTCAAGGGTAACTTCAAGGCCATCATGGGGAAGGCAGATGCATCGCTAGGGGAAGGATTGGCGCGGGTCGCGGGGGTCTTCTGCGACGGAAGGCTGCGAGACGACTCGCAAGAGTTCTTTGCCAATCAAAATATTCCTGGGACCGAACGCATTCTTCAAAACGCGAAGGACAGAGTGAATGCGTGCATCGAGTTCCGGTCGTTGCAGCAAGCGAATTTGTCCGGCTACTTGAAGCAGTCGATTGAGATGGGCGGAGAAAACCCAAGCCACTGAAATGCGCCAGGCTTAGGTGATCGTTACGGGCGTTTCTACTGCCACGCTGCCCATGCGTGGAAGCATGACCTGTCCCAGCAAAGCACTTGACAATGGCGCGTTTGCTACTTAGTCTCCCCACACAAGAATGCAACAAATGTTTCAGATATCCGTGGGCCAGTAGCGCAAATCGCCGGCGCAGTTTATTGCTTTTCGAACGGCTCCAGGTGAGCAGGGAGGTTGTTACCTTGAAGAACTCGATGCGTGCGAGACTCGGGTGGCTAGGCTGCGTGGCGGTTTTCGGATGCGCCGCGATTTATGCGCAAGTGCCCAAGCCCAAAGCAGCGGACGCAAAGCCGTCCGCTACTCTAGCGAAAGACGCCGTTTCCGAGGTGGTGGCAGCGAAGACGCCCGAACTAACCGCGGACGACCTCGGGGCTTTCTTCGATGGATTCCTCCCTCAGGAGATCGAACACGCGGACATCGCGGGCGCGGTGATCGCGGTGGTCAAAGACGGAAAGCTGGTTTTCGCGAAGGGCTACGGCTATGCCGATGTGGCAAAGAAAGAGCCGGTTTCTCCGGAGACCACGCTTTTCCGGCCGGGATCGATTTCAAAGCTGTTTACTTGGACAGCGGTAATGCAACAGGTCGAACAAGGCAAACTGGACTTGGACCGCGACGTCAACGACTATCTCGATTTCAAGATTCCTCCGGCCTTCGGCAAACCCATCACGCTGCGCGACATTATGACCCACAGTACCGGTTTCGAAGAGACGGCAAAGGACTTGTTTGTGGGCTCGGCCGAAGACTTGCGTCCCCTGCCGCAATATCTCCAGGCGCACATGCCCGCCAGAATTTTTCCTCCGGGAACCACACCAGCGTATTCGAATTATGCAACAACCCTGGCGGCCTACATTGTGGAGCGCGTTTCCGGGCAGAATTTTAACGACTACGTGGAAGAACATTTCTTCAAGCCGCTGAACATGACGCACGCCACGTTTCGCCAACCGCTCCCAGATGCGCTCAAACCGTTTATGTCACAGGGATATTTATTAGGTTCGGGCGAGCCGAAGCCATTCGAATATGTGCAGGTTGCGCCTGCCGGTTCGCTTTCGGCCTCGGCGGTGGACATGACGCACTTCATGATCATGCACCTGCAGAACGGGCGATATGGAGATGTGCAAATCCTGAAACCGGAGACGGCGGTGGAGATGCACGCGCGGCAGAAGGGATGGCCGCCGGCCATGAACGCCATGTGCCTAGGGTTCTACGAACAGTCTGAAAACGGGCACCGCGTAATTTCGCATGGAGGAGACACCGTCTCCTTCCACAGCGACCTGTTCTTAATTCTGGATGCCAATGCTGGACTCTTCGTCTCTTACAACAGCGCCGGGCGAGGGGAAATAGATGCAAGAGGCGTTCTTTACGACAAATTCATGGACCGCTATTTCCCGGCGGCACCGCCGAAGGAACCGGTGTTGGCGACAGCGGCTCAAGATGCGCAAAGTGTCGCCGGTACATACGAAGTGAGCCGGCGGTTCGCGACCAATGTCCTGGCAGTGACGGGGATGATCGGCCAGACAAAAGTAAGCGTCAATTCGAAAGACAACAGCATCTCGGTGGCGGGTTTCAAGGGACTGAACCAGCAGCCGCTACACTTCCGTGAAATAGCGACGATGGTATTTCGCGACGTGGATGGGAAGGCGAAGATTGCGTTCGTGAACGACGCCACCGGGCGCCGCGTTGCGTATATCGATTACCCGTTCATGGTGTTTCAAGAAGTGAACCGCACGCTCGACAAGCAGAGCGTGAACTACTTTATCATCGGATTCAGCTTATCCGTTATCGTGCTGACCCTGCTGATGTGGCCCATTGGCGCGATGATTCGAAAGCACTATGGAAAGCCGCTGACGCTGGATTCGGGCGCGAAGCGTTTGCGAATGCTGGTCCGAATTGTTTGCTTCGGCGTCGTGATTTACGCCGTGGGACTGCTGATTTTTGTCAGCAAGCTCAGCAATCCTTCGGGCCTGTCAGAACGTACCGATCCCTGGCTGCACCTGCTGCAAGTCATTGGTCTAATCGCTGGATTGGGGTCGCTGATAGCCCTCTATAACGCCGTGAAGTCCTGGGGAGATGGGCAGCAATGGTTCTGGAACAAGATCTGGAATACATTTTTGGCCTTCGGGTGCCTGGGATTTTTCTGGCTTATTTATCACTGGCACTTGCTGAATTTCCATTTGAATTACTGAGCGGCTAGAAGCGGGACGATCAAAGCTTTGGTGCCGTTCCAAAGAATCTGTACGCCGATGCAGACGAGCAGGAATGACGACAGTCGCATGATGACGGTCATTGCCGTGGCTCCTAGCGCGCGCGCAAGGTATTCCGAAAAACCGTAACAGAGATAGATGCTCACGGCGATGATGAGGGACCCGACAATCACAGCAAGCAAGCCCAGAAGATTCACGCCATGGTGGTGGGGAACGTTGGCTCCGAGCGTGATGGCGACGGAGATAGAGCCAGGGCCGACGGTCAAAGGCAGCGTCAGGGGATAAAAAGCATTTTTGAACTCATCGCCAGGAGCCACTTTCCTGCGGACTGTTCCTTCACGATCGTCCTCTTCATTCTCCGTGCGATTCAGCATGGCCCATCCCGTGGAAATTACGATTAGTCCACCGCCCACCTGAACTACCGGCAGTGAAATGCCGAAAAAACTCAAAATGTGAGTTCCGATAAGGCATGAACAAACCAGAAGAATAAAACTGTTCATGGCGACGCGGCGCGAGAGGGCGCGGCGGCCCAAGGCTGAATACCCTCGAGTCAGAGTCAGAAAGATGGGGCTGCCGCCCAGCGGGTTCACGATGGGAAATAGCGCGCTGAGGATTAGGAGTGTGCTTTTTGCGGCTTCTAACAAACGAGTTCTCCGGGACATGAAGTATAGCCGAGGCGGGTTTTCTCGTCATAACGCGCCGCTGACGTAAGTGCCATCGAGGCTCCCGGAAGGAAGAGTGCAGGCCACTTGAGCGGGCATGATTCTCGAGAGACTGCCACGTGAGCCTTGCCCGCGAACGAGGACGTGCGCTAGAGTCGCGGTTCTAGTTTGGGGTGGACCATGGCGACGAAGAAGAGGACAACGCGAAGCATGTGGGGACCTTCCGGCGAAAAAGTGCGGATTCTAATTCCTCGAGGCCGCATTCAGCGACGGATTCAAGAGCTCGCAAAGCAAATTCGCCAGGACTTCCCCGAAGAGCCGCTGCTTTTGGTGGGCGTCCTGAAGGGGGCAGTGTTCTTTCTATCTGATCTCGCGCGGGGAATCACGGGCGAGGTGTCGCTTGATTTCATCGCGGTGTCAAGCTATGGAAAAAACACGCGAACTTCCGGGCAGGTAAAACTCACAAAAGATTTGGACGCGAGCATCGAAGGGAGGACCGTCATTGTAGTGGAAGACATTTTGGACACTGGGATGACCCTACAATATCTCTTACGGATTCTGGAACAGCGTAAACCAAAACGGTTGCTCGTGGCGGTGCTTCTGGATAAACCCGAACGACGAATCGCCGCGGTGCAAGCGGAGTACGTTGGATTTAGCATCCCCAATGAATTCGTGGTCGGGTTTGGACTTGATTATGCGGAGCGTTATCGCAATTTGCGGGGTGTCGGAGTGCTCACTCTGAAGTCACCGGAGAAAGCGAAGAAATTGAGCGGTTAAAAGCAGGGCGACAGGTGAGCCCATCGTTCGCGAGGGCAAGCCCCTTTCCTAAATGGATTGCCCAGTAGACGGACGACCCCGGTCGTTCCATGCCTGCCTGCTATAATGAATTGAGTTCATGAATCCCGCCAACGAACAGACAGAAACGACGGCAACAGAAACGGCGCCCAGTGCAACGACGGAGGTGTCGGCCGAAGTTCTGAGCACGCTGGCCGAAATCGGCGAAGAGGTCAATGCTTCGCTCGATCTGGACGAGGTGCTGGCGCGCAGCGCGGCGCTGATCAAGCGGCATATCGACTATGAAATCTTTGGAGTGCTCATGGTCGAAGGGAACGGAGCGTATTTAAAGCATCGATTTTCCATCGGTTATCCGCGGGAACTTGCGGACAATCTGCACATTCCGATCGGTCAAGGAATTACCGGAACAGCGGCGGCCACCGGGCACTCCGTGCGCGTGGCCGATACCTCGAAACACGACCGATACATAAACGCCATTGAGAGTGTGCGCTCGGAACTGGCAGTGCCGCTGATGTTGCGAGGGAAGTGCGTGGGCGTGCTCGATATTCAGAGCCGGCACCTGGATTATTTCACGCCGGAACAGCAAAGCATATTGACGCTGCTTGCGAGCCGGCTGGCGGTGGCCATTGAGAATGCGCGGTTGTTCCAACGCGTGAGTGCGCAGGCGGAGACGCTGCTTCTGCTGAATGAAGTGGGGCGCGAGACGAGTTCGATTCTGGACGTCGAGGAATTGCTGAGGCGCGCAGCCGAGCAAATCAAGCGAGTCATCGACTACCAGATACTGAGCCTGATGTTGTACGACGAAGATCAGAAAGTGTTCCGCCACCGTGTGGACGTCAAACACGGGCAGCGCGTTCAAGGGAAGATGCGTGTGGCGGCAAGCGAAGGGATTGTGGGAGCGGCCGCGACTTTGAAAGAGGCGGTGCTGGTTCCAGACGTGACGGTCGATCCGCGGTATTTGATGGTGAATCCGGAGACGCGGTCGGAGCTGGCCATTCCGATGATGCACAAGGGAAAAGTGATCGGAGTGCTGGATCTCGAAAGCCCGCAGTTGAATTATTTTACCGAGGATCACGTTCAGACCTTGTCGATTTTGGCTGCCAATCTTGCCGTGTCGCTGGAAAACGCGCGGTTGTACGAGCAGGTGGCCCGCGATGAAGCGCGGCTGGAGCGCGATCTGCAAGCGGCAAAGCGAATTCAAGGCGCACTGCTGCGGTCCGTGCCGACCGAGGATTTTGGGCTAGATTTGGCGGCGCGGTATCTTTCCGCCAGGGAAGTAGGCGGAGACTTATACGACTTCTTGCGCTATGGGCCGCAGCAACTTGGGATTGCGCTCGGAGACGTCAGCGGGAAGGGAACCGCCGCGGCGCTTTACGGCGCGGTGGCCATCGGTATTATGAGAAGCCTTGCTCCGCAGAAGCTTCAGCCCGCGGAAATGCTGAAGCAGATGAACCAAATCGTCGGCGAGCGGCGTATCGAAGGGCGCTTTATGACGGCTTGCTTCGCGACGTGGCAGAAGGGGCGAAGCAAGCTGCGCGTTGCGAACGCCGGGCAATCGCAGCCGCTGCTGTACAAAGATGGACGTTGCGACAAGATAGCGCTCACAGGATTTCCTCTGGGGATTTTTGAAGAAGTGAGCTACGACGAATGGGGCGTGTCGCTCAATCCCGGCGACATCCTGGTTTTTCACTCCGACGGGATTTCCGAGACAAGCAATAGCGAAGGGCAATTCTTCGGAACGGAGAAGCTGCGCCTGCTCATCGAGCAACAACATGCCCTCAGCGCCGGGGAATTGGCGGATTTGATTTTTAGAGAGGTGGAATGGTTTGCGCAGGGTGCGCCGCTGGCGGATGACCGGACACTTGTGGTGGCGAAGGTGCGATGAGGGCGGAGTCGTCCCATTCACGCAAGAAATTGACATTTGTGGACCCGGCGGAATTCACGCCGGAGTTTGCGTGGAGGAGTTCGCCGCGCGTAAAGGGCGTGGAGCACGTGTTTTGCGAGGGCGTCGATCTCGTCGCGGCCGCTGCTTCTTTCGGAACGCCAACGTATTTTTATAGCCGTAGGGCGATTACGAAGGCCTTTGGGGAGTTCGACCGAGGGCTGAAGAAAGTTCCGCGCACGATCTGCTTCGCCGTGAAGTCCAACGGGAATCTTTCGATTTTGAATCACCTCGCAAAATTGGGAAGCGGTTTTGACATTGTGTCCGGCGGCGAGCTTGAACACCTTGGCCATCTGGGAGTTCGCGGCGACCGGATCGTGTTTTCGGGCGTAGGCAAGACGCGGCACGAGATTCGCGATGCGTTGCAATATTCGTCCCGTTCGGGCAGGGGCGAAGGAATTCTGCTTTTCAACGTCGAGTCCGAGGCGGAGCTGGAAGTTCTGCTGGAGGAATCAGAACGCAATGCGCGACGCGGCGGAAAGATTCCGGCGGTTGCGATTCGCGTCAATCCGGATGTCGCGGCGGGCGGCCATCCTCACATTTCCACCGGCAGCCATACTCACAAGTTTGGTCTGGATTGGCCGGAAGCGCGCCGGCTTTATCTCGCGTACAAAGATTCGGAGCATCTACGATGGAAGGGAATCAGCGCGCATATCGGGTCGCAAATCGTTTCGCTGGAGCCATTTCGCCGGGCTTTTCGGCGCATTGCGGGCTACGTGGAGGAATTGCGGCGCGCGGGAATCCCGCTGGAGTATCTTGATTTGGGCGGCGGCCTCGGCGTGCGCTATACGACGGAAAAGACTCCGGCGCGTGAAGAGTATGCCCGAATGGTTGCGGAATGTGTTCGGCCGCTCGGGTTGCACCTCCTACTTGAACCAGGGCGCTCGATTATTGCGAGCGCCGGGATTTTGCTGACGAGAGTGATTTATACAAAGAAGAACCGCGGAAAAACATTCGTCATTGTGGATGCGGCGATGAATGACTTGCTGCGTCCTGCGCTTTATGGCGCGATACATCCGATCACGCGCATTGAGCGAGAAGCGGGCGACAGAAAGGCTCCGGTCCAACGAGTGGACATTGTCGGCCCGGTCTGCGAAACCGGGGATTGTCTGTTGCACGACTGGCCGCTTGGCGAAGTAAGGCCGGGCGATCTTCTTGCCATCTGGGTTGCGGGAGCTTACGGCATGACCCAGGCTTCCAACTACAATGCGCGGACGCGGCCGAGCGAAGTGCTGATTGAGGGAAGGCAAACCAGAGCTCATTCGGCGGCGGGAAACGCAGGACGACCTGCTTCGTACGGATGCGTTGGCGCCGACGCGGCGGCCCCGGTTCATTTAGCGGGAAAGATGTTTGTGGTGCTTCCCCGTGAAGGGCGTCGGATTCACTGCGACGTGGATTCAGGGTGAAGCACAGACTGAAGTCTGCGCCACCGCCCGGCCCTAACCACACCTCGCAGCCTTGTATGGCCCCCCTCTCCGGTTTTTCTGTAAGTGTTCATTCTAAAAGGTTTTAAGTCCAATGTTTTGGAAGTGTTCATTCCAGGGAGTTTACGGACGTGTTTCTGGAAGTGCGGATTCTAAAGGAGTTAGTGAATTGGCAAACAAAACGGAACGAACAAATCAAATTCAAAATCCCCACACGTAAAACCGACGTGTGGGGCACCCCAATCCGTTTTCCTGCTGAACGAGCGGGCCACCCGATAGTTAGTGCGCGATCACCCGCGGATTCAGCCGTCGGCCGCTCAGCCTAGCTTTCAAAAGTTTCGAGTATTTCAAGGAGGCGTGCACCGCACCGTCTAAGGATTGCCAGATAATTTTTGCCTCGAAACGTAATTCGCTTACCTGCAAGAACCTTCAGTTCGTTACTTGCCCTTTGCGTGCGCCTAGGCTGGCTGGGTAGAACTGCTTGAAGTTGGCGCGTGACGGGGTCCCAGAATGTCGCTCTGACTTGGATCCGGTTTATCGCGTCGGATGCGTCCAACCTGCCGATCTTTATTTCGAGAACCAAGAGCACTAATTCGTCGCGGATTGGGAACACGTCGTAGTCCGGGGTCTTGCCACCGTGCTTCAAGATCTTGCATTGAACGTCCGCGTCGACAACGCTCGGGGGCGGAACTATGCCTTTCAGGTCGAGTGAACACCCGTCTTTGCAGCATCCTCCACAGCAGGCTTTGGCAAATTCTCCCTTGATTCGGTCGTTAAATTCCATTTATTCTTTCAATGACATCCTTTGCACTTGACCGTTTCATCGTACATTTCCTCGGCTACCTTGAGGTGCTCGTCCTCCGGGATCCCTTGGGCCTCCGAGACATCTAGCCTTCTCACGGTGGACCAAGGCGATTCTTGGGACTGAGTGAAAAGAAATGCGCTCACCTCGTCGGCGAGTAGATAGTCGTCGCTCTCGTAGCCCATCTTCGTACGCTCTCCGCCTAAGGTCCCCATTCGGATAAAATTGCTAATTTGGTGGAGGAAGTAGTCGCTGTGAGTGGTGAGGAGAACTCTTACGCCTTGCCTAATTAGGCGGGCAACGGCTGTTGCGAAGACACGTTGGTTTAGCGGATGGAGGTGGGCTTCTGGTTCCTCTATTATTAGCAGGTCGCCGGGCTCAACAGCGTGTTTCAGGAAAACCACAATGGGCGCGATCTCTGAAACCATTGACGAGGTACGATGCAGCGGAAACCTCCCGCCCTGAGCTTTATATAAAATTTCTGGGAATTCCGATTTGGTCTTGGGAGCCCGCAGATCTAGTTTCCCTTTACAGGCTTGCGTCTCGAGAAACTTTCCAATAGCACTTATCGCGTGGTTCCCGCTTCCCCGTTCAAGCCGAAGCATGTTCTGATGAAATCAGCCACCTCGCCAGACAGCTGGGGAATTTCCACGGGTTCAATCCCAAGTAACGGCAGGCGCGACAACCAAACGCTGGCTAGCAGCTTATGGCCTTGCAGTATTCCTGATCTCGCCGCCGGGAAGTAGTACGTCGGAACCGTGAAGTCTCGGAAAATATGCCGCAAGATCCGACCTTGGAATGATTCGAGGATATGTCTTGGTGGGAGCTTTCGGAACTCTTTGAACTCGACCTCAATGCTTGGCAGCCCGATTTCTTGATTTACCACTTGCAGCGTTCTTCCTTTGGCGTTCAGGTCGATGAAGAGTTTTGGATTTTTTTTCTTCAGTGTAAGCCGCCAACCCGCGGGGGACTTGGCGCGAGCGAGGTCAGAAAGTCTGCTGCCAAAGCAGCGTTGGATTTCTTGAGTAAGACCCAAAACCAGGTCGTCGGTGAAGTTCCTTGCCGCACGGTTCACCCCGGCTAGAAAGTCCCGCGGGAACTGGTCGAGCTTTACGGTGGAACCCTCTTTGGTTCGATCTACTACCCACTGTTTTGTCTCCTTCGAGTATTTCTGCACAAATGCGCCATGGGTATCGCTGTACACAGTCCACGAGCGCCGCATTCGAAGGCGCCGCCTTGAGCGGCCCAGGGGTCCCATCGAAGCGTAGACGAGCCGGGCGGCGTATGACTTTCCGGTGTTGTTTGGACCCACCAAGATGGTTAGGGGCTTGAGCTCCAGTTCTCCCTCGCCGAGTGGACCGAAATCATTGAACCCGATGGTTAGCATGGGAGTGAGACTAAGCTGTTCTCAAGTTGCTTGCAAGGGCCCGGTAGCCCTTGCTGGTTGTTTGATCTTAGATGATCGTGAGGTTTGGCCAGCGGGCGTGGATCAGCTGGGATACACCTGGACGGTCAGTTTCTTGACGTCTGCGTATCGGGGACGGCTAGGAGGGAATGAATGTTCATCGCCCCAGCCGCCTTCGAGCTCGGAGGGTAGGCGTGAATGCTTATTCTTCTTCGGAGGAGTCTGGGTCAGGAAGCTCTGGGAGGTCTTCGGGAGAAGGGTTGGAATCGGTGAGGGAGGGAGGACTGGAGAGGCGGGGGCGTTGGAGAGAACCTTGTTCCAGTGCTCGAATTTGTAGCTGAACGGGAACTCCTTTTTTACGTAAGGGAGGGACGAAAGCATGACCTGGCCAAGATAGGTGAGGACGCCGGCTTTACGAAGGGGGACACGGTCCTGGGCGACGGCGATAAAGAGTTTTCCGAGGACATGGTTGATGTCGGTGGCGGAAAGGAAATCACGGTTGAGGGAGACGGAAATTTCAGTACCGAGACGCTGGGATTCAAGGAGTTGCAGTTCTTGCCGGGCATGGAAGGCACAGAAGGAAGAGTGGTCGGGGCTGCGCAACATGCGGCAGCGGCGGCCGTCGGAAAATTGAAACTGGCAACGCGTAGCGATACCCGTGCCGGAATTCTGATTCGTCATGGAAACTTCGTCATGGAAACCTCTTAAAAGTGGATTTGAGTTAAAGCCAAAATGGGAAACGAATCGGCTCAGAGAAGCCGAGGGAAAGATCTGACCTATCCAGCCGCCCCGAATAGAGAGTCGTGCGAGTCGCTGAGAAAAGCGGCAGCAGGGCTGCCGCACTCCAAATCGCTACTTGGCAATTATGATGCGGGACCCGCAAAGGAGCGAGCGTTAAGAACCAAGCAGGCAAAAAAATAGCCGCCCGGAAAGGCGGCGGCAAAGGCTGGTTGGATCTGATTCTCCGATCAAAAGAGTACCACCTGTGGCATACCTCTGTCAATACATATTTATCCTTCTGACTTCCGTGAGGACGGGCCCACTTTCTCCAAAGGCAAATCGAAAAGGCAGGGCACCGCGGGAAAAACAAAGTCAAAATTGTCCAAGTTTGTTAAGGGCGAGCCACCGCGCGTGGTGGATCCTTCCATAGCACAGTTGCTCACTTCCCGGTGTTCGATTTCGCACACCTTGCATGTGGTCAATTTTGCTCATCTAGACGGGTTGGTCCCATGAGTCTACGATTGGTGATCATCGGCCCAGTTTCCTGAGTTGAGTGAAGGAGCAGACCCGAATGCCGAGTAAGCGTAGTCTCGGTGTCAGTCGCACATATCTCCGCAAGAAGTTCGGTACTAAGATGACTTTTCGGAACTACCGAGACAAAGAGATCGTTTTTTCGCAAGGTGATCCAGGTGATTCTGTTTTCTACATCGAGAGCGGGACGGTGAAGCTGACGGCGATCACCTTGCGGAAGAAAGCAATAATCGCCATCCTGCCGCGAGGCAGCTTTTTTGGCGAAGGCTGTCTAGCAGGGCGGTCTCCGAGGATTTGCACGGCGAGATCCATTGGACAATCCAATGTCATTCGACTGCAAAAAGAGAGGACGCTTCGCACGCTCAAGAGAGACGCACATTTTGCAAGGCTATTCGTTAGATATTTACTTTCAAGGGTTGTTCGAATCGAGGAAGACCTGATCGATCAATTCTTCAATTTCAGCGAAAGGCGGCTGGCGCGGGTTCTGTTGTTGTTTGGGCAAATAACCAAGGAATCGAAATCGGACTCCGCCCTGAAGGTGAGCCAATCAACCCTGGCGGAGATGGTTGGTACCACCCGCCCAAGGGTAAGCAAATTCATGAACGATTTTAAAAAGAAGGGCCTGGTCAGCTACAACGGGGGTTTGAAAATAAATAAAGCATTGGTCACCGCGTTCCTGGAAAATCGCCCAATGTCCGTCATGAAATCGTAGACCCAGCCAGATGGCTCCGGCTTTCGGCAGCACAACCGCCAAACCGCGACGCAGCGGAAACAAGAAATGAAGACAAAACCAACGCCAAGACAAAAGTCTTCCGCCGCTTGCCCGAGGATCCGTGTCGCAGCCGGGAAGCGTTGCGTTCTGGGTGCCGGCGGTTTACGAAACGAGCCGCACGCAGACCGGAACGTCTTGGCGGCGGCGGCCCCGGAAAAGAGCCAGGGAGCGATAATCAAGGGCGCTGTAAACGTGCCCAAAAAGAAAGAGAAAGACTCGTTCGCCGCAAGACTGGCGCGCTTAAAGACTGAACTTGCTCAGCCCCATCTTACGAGGTCCGTAAGAGAGAAGGCGACGAAGCAACAGATCGAATCATGGAACGCAGGTTAGTTAAACTTCGAGAACCCGGTTTTCAGAGATGGGTGCGCAGTGCGTGTAGACACGTGTTTGTCATGCGAGATGGTGTTCTGCCTGGGCCGAGGCTCTCCACGCTGAGACATCGAGGATTGAGGTCCTCGCCGTCCTATTTCCGATTAGGGCTAAGCCTTTAAAGAAACGCGGAGAGAATGGGCTTTATCGGATCCCACTTGGAAAGTAAGAAACACGTACGGGACGCAAGCCGCCAGACAAAGCTTTGCCCTTCGTGGGGAACTACACTTCGCCCCACTTGAGTTTGCTGCGCAAGATTTCGAAATAGGATTTTTTCGGAGGCTGGATCAGTTTGAGGCAGAGCGGCGATCGGGTGATTCGGATGCGGTCTTCAGACTGCATGGGAATGCCTTTTTGGCCGTCGAGGGTTAAGAACACAGACTCGGCGTTTCCGGCGAGCTTTACCTCGATGCAGGAAGAATCGCGCACGACAACAGGGCGATCAGTGAGCGTGTGAGGGCAAATGGGCGTGATGATAAATGCTTCGACGGATGGGTGAACGATCGGCCCCCCCGCGGAGAGGGAGTAGGCAGTCGAACCGGTAGGGGTAGAGAGGACAAGACCGTCTGCGCGATAACGGCAGACGAAATCGTTATCGATGAACAGCTCGAGTTCAATCATACGGGCCAGGGCGCTTTTATTGAGGACCGCGTCGTTCAGCACGTGTTGACGATCGACCACCGCCTCGCCGCGCAGAAGTTCGACTTGCAGCATGACGCGCTCGCTCATCGAGGATCTTCCAGCCAGGGTCTCCTCAAGAGCGGGGTAAAGTTCATCGACGGTGAAACTGGTCAGGAAGCCGAGACTACCCATATTGACGGGAAGAATGGGAATACAACGCGGGGCGGCAACACGCGCTGCCGCGAGAAGCGTGCCGTCTCCGCCGAGCACCAGAAGGATATCGGCTTGGTTAGCAAGATGCTCGCGGCTCTGGGCTTTCGAGGGAGTGGGCAAAGCAGAGGCAGTCTCCTCATCGTAAACCACCCGCAGGCCCTGGGCTTCCAGCCACAGGAGAAGAGGCGGCACGACAGTGGAAAGATTTGCGCGGCGCGGACGGGAGATGACGCCGATGGTCTTGAAGACGGGAGCTGGCTGCATAGTTGTCTGCGATTCTACTTCAGGAGTGCTTTGCGGGCGTGGAGAAAATATTCTTGATTGCCTTCTGCGCCGGTCAACCGGCTCGGGCGCACATTAACGCAGGTCAGCCCGGCGGCTTCGACGCATTTTCGGACGCTGGCGATTGCTTTTTCGTGGAGGCGGACATCGGCGACGATTCCGCCGAGGCCGATGTCTTCACGGGGGAGTTCGAATTGGGGTTTGACGAGAATCAGGAAATCCGCACCCGGTTTCGCACAGGCAACAGCAGGCTTAAGTATTTTGCAAACGGAGATGAAGGATACGTCGTTGACGACGAGGTCAACCTGCTCGGGTAGGTCTGCGGGCTTCAATTCACGGGCATTGCGTTCGATGGGGATCACGCGAGGATCTTGGTGGAGCTTCCAAGCGAGCTGGGCGATGTTCACATCGACGGCGTAGACTCGCGCGGCGTGGTGCTGGAGCAGACAATCGGTGAAGCCGCCGGTGGATGCGCCAACGTCAAGACAAACGAGGCCCGCAGGATTTATGGCGAAGTCTTCGAGAGCGCCTTCGAGCTTCAGGCCGCCACGACTGGCATATTTCAGGTGGCGGCTTTTCACTTCGATGATGGCATCGCTTGCGATTTGAGTTCCCGCCTTGTGGACGGCAGCGCCGTTGATCCGAACTTCGCCCGCAAGAATCATCGCTTGCGCTTTTTGCTGGGTCTCGGCGAGGCCGCGCTCGACGAGAAGAAGATCCAGGCGTGTGCGACTTGATTTGGATTTCATGGTGCGTGAGCTGAGTCAAGCGCGGCGGTGAACGAGGAATTCGGCAATTTCGCGGAGGCGGGAGGCGCGGTTCCCATAGGGCGCGAGTTCGGCGATGGCTTTTGCGGCGAGTTCGTTGGCGATCTGGTGTGATCGGTCGAGGCCATAGACCGCGGGGTAGGTGGCTTTTTGCTGCTCGGCGTCTTTTCCGGCGGTCTTGCCAAGCGCGGCGGAAGATTCTTCGATGTCGAGAATGTCGTCCGTGACCTGAAACAGGAGGCCGAGGGATTCGCCGAATCTTCTGAGCCGCGCAACGTCATCCGCCGAAGCTCCAGCGCACAGGGCGCCCGAGGATATAGAAGCGCGGATGAGAGCGGCGGTCTTCGAGCGATGGATGTATTCGAGCATTTCAGGGTCGATGCGCTTGCCTTCCGCTTCGAGGTCGGCGACCTGTCCGCCAACCATGCCGTTAATGGTACCTGCGGCGGTTGAGATTTCCGCGAGCATGGCGACCCGGCGGGTGGCGTCGACGGGGGCGGCGGCGATCGTCTCAAAAGCCAGAGTCAGCAGAGCATCGCCGGCGAGAATGGCGGCGGCTTCGCCGAATTTTTTGTGGCATGTCGGTTTGCCACGGCGCAGATCGTCGTTGTCGAGCGCGGGCAGGTCGTCGTGGATGAGCGAGTAGGTGTGAATGAACTCGATGGCGCAGGCGGGATAGTGGGCGGGGGCGACATTCGACTCGAAGATGCGTGCGGTCTCGAGGCAAAGAATCGGACGGATGCGTTTTCCACCTGCAAAGACGCTGTATCGCATGGCCTGGTGAATCGAGGACGGCTGCGCCGCTTCCATGGGCATCAGACTGTCGAGCGAGGCATCGACCGCTACGCGGTCATCTTCAAAGAAGTTGGGGAGATTCATTGTTGAGGGAATTGGATGCAAGGGAGAGAAGTGGGGACGCACGCCAATCTGGAGATTGGCGTTCCCGGGAGGAGCGGGGAGGTCACGATTCGCCCTCGCCTTCGGGATCGAAGGGCTCGGCGGCCAGTTTGCCGTCAGCTTTTTTCAGAAGAATTTCGACGCGGCCCTCGGCCTCCTCGAGTTGCTTCTGGCACTCGCGGGAGAGAGCGACGCCTTCTTCGAAAAGCTTCATGGCATCGTCGAGGGAAAGTTGAGGGCTTTCGAGGCGGCGGACTACTTCTTCGAGACGAGCGAGGGAGCGCTCGAAGTCGGGCTTCTTCGGCGGTTCGGGTTTCTTGGGGGCAGGTGAATTCACGCGATGGATCTGTAGCCTCGGCTTCTATTTTTGACAGTATGCACAAAAATACGTTGAACGGCTGCCTTGCGCGATGCGTTTGATTTCATTTCGGCAACGGCGGCATGATTTCCCTTCGCGACCGTACGCGCGGAAAATTTTTTCGAGGCCCTGAAACCACCACTCGGGGTCGCGAAAATCAGGCGCCGGATGTAGACAGCATTCTAAGGCACGCGCGAGAACGGAAACAATCGCTTTGTGAAGACGGCGGGCTTCCGCGGCATTCAGGGAATTTGCGCGGCGGCGGGGATCGAGTTTGGCATGCCAGAGGGATTCGCAGGAATAGATGTTGCCGATGCCTGCGACGCGAGATTGATCGAGGAGAAAATCCTTGAGCGGGCGCTTCGACGAGGCAAGCAATTTTGCGAGTAGGGGAGGCGTGAAATCGGGAGACATGGCGTCGACGCCAAGCGCGGCAAGTGCGGGGCAAGCTTCTTCGGACTGCCAGGCTTGAACGCGGCCAAAATGACGGCGGTCCGCGAAACCGAGAACGGCTTTGTCGAACTCGAAGGCTACATCGATATGGACGCCGGATTCGGGCAGGTTGGCAAGGTCGAGCATTCTTCGGGCATTGGAAAACCAAAGAAGCCGTCCATCGAGACGGAAATGCAACGTGACGATTCCGTTTGTGAGCTGCAAAAAAAGATATTTGCCGAGCCGCTTCACCGCGACGATTCGCTGGCCTTCCGCGAGTCGTGCAAGATGAGCAGGGCTTTGCGGTTTCGTGGCAATCGCGTGCAGGACATGAATGCAGCGAATGCGGCGTTGCACAATCAAGGGCCGCAGAGTGCGCGCGACGGCTTCTACTTCAGGCGATTCAGGCATGTGGGGACAGATCGCTTCGAATCACAAAGATGGTTTCAGAGTCAGGGTATGTTTGCGCGCTTTCGCTTCGGCGGCATCGCCAAAGGGCGTGACGATGGGTTTGCCTTCATACCAATAGGAGAATTGATCCGTATAGTGGCCGCTGCCGAGCTGACCGGATTCGCCCGCGGGGATTAGCAGAATCGAGTCATCCCAATTGCCCAGATTGGCGATGAAACGCATCGAAGGACCGTGGTGTGTTGTGGCGGCGCGGACGCTGTAAGCGGTGCCGGATTGCGGTTTTCCGGTGATGCTAAGCAACCACTTGAGCAGGCCATTACGGCCCAGTGGATGCAACATATCCAGAGAGTTAAATTCTCTCCATTCCCAGTCTTGTATCCGCTCACTTTTTGATTGTTCCGCCAGGATAGACACGGCCCGGTCCGCCGCGGCAACGAGCAATTCATCATAATTCTTGTATGCGGTGGGAAGCCATTTCGGCGGACGGTCGGTCAGCACTTTTTGCAAGAATGTAGTGCTGCGCCACTCATAGAGATTCGAGTCTGTGCCGAGATAAGGCTCAAGGATCAGTTGCAGAGCCGCCCGGCGTGCCATTTCGAGGAACGACACGAGCGAAGAATCGGCATCCGCGATTCCGTTCCAGTCTTTCAAGCCGTCCACAAGCTTTTGCGCTCGAGGATCTTTCGGCTGCACGGTTTTCGCAGCGGCCAACAGTTGGTCCGCAAGGAAAACGTGAGGATAGCTGTATGTATCCGTTTCAACCTTCAGCATATCGATTGGCCGGAGATTGGTCTTATTGTGCAGGAGGTCGTAGATGCGCGCGGTGCGATAGGGTTCTTCCCAGCGGTCTGTTAGATAGGGTTTGTAATTGGGCCCGACTACCCGCGCATTGGCGGTAACGATCAGACCGCTATCCGGGTTCAAGGCTTGTGGAAGCTGGTCAAAAGGAATGTAACCGGTCCACTCGTAGTCGTCGGTATCTCCGGGAACGGGAACTTCGCCGCGGCCTTTTTTGCGGATGGGGACGCGGGCGGCCATGATGTAGCCGATGTTGCCTTCGACGTCGGCGTAGACAGCGTTTTGGCCGGGGCCCCAAACGCGCTTCATGATTTCGCGAAATTCTTTCCAGTTGTGGGCTGTGGAAAGCCAGTTGTAGGTGTTTCCGAGTCCGCCGGGTTCCAGGGCGGTCCAGCGAAGGGCGTAAACCTTATCGCCTTCACGACGTACGACCGGGCCGTGGCGGGTGACGACGACCTTTAAGTGCTCGTCGGCATGACCCTTGACGTGAATCACTTCGTCAAAAGTTTGGGCTTTTACCCATGTGCCGTTCACGCGATACTCGTCGGGCGCCGCCGGATTAAACGTCTCGATGTATAGGTCCTGCACATCGGCACCATTGTTGGTGAAGCCCCAAGCGATGCGGTCATTGTGGCCAATGACGACGAGGGGAGCGCCGGGCAATGTGAATCCCTCGGCGTTGTAGCCGGGCGCGCGTAGGTGAATTTCATACCAGATGGGAGGAATGGAGAGCTCGAGATGCGTATCATTGGCCAGAAGAGGCTTGCCGGTGGCGGTGTGCGCGCCGCTTACAACCCAGTTATTGCTCCCGAGGCCTTGGCGGATCTCGCTTTGCGTTTCTTCGAGGTAGTTCTGGATGGATGGCCAGAGTGCAGATGTAATATCCGCGAAAGTCTCCGGCGTGCGAACGCTTCCGCTACTGTTTTTCTCAGCTTTCAAAACCGTGTCGGCTGGCCCATCGTCGTCCTCATCGTCTCCTTGGCGAGAGTCCGCGTGGGAGGCTTGTGAGCCGTCATTGGGCACGATTGGATTGCCGACGACGAAATGGTCCATGGGCGAATCTTCCGAAAATAAATCCTTGGAACGGTCTGGCCCTACGCGGTCCTCGACTTTGGCGCGGTCCAATTCGCGCTCCCAGGTGTCGGTCAGCGTTTGGTACATGTAGCCGGCAATGACTAGAGAGTCGGTGGGCTGCCAGGGCTGCGGCTTGTAATTGAGGAGAGAAAATTCCAGCGGCAAGCTCTTTTGATTCTGGTCGATGAAGCGATTCACGCCGCGGGCGTAAGCTAGCATTAACGCGCGCGACTCTTGGTCCATTGCGGCGAAGTCGCGTTCAGCCGCGCGGGAAAAACCAAAGGTGCGGAATTGGCGGTCTGATTTGAGAGCGAGCGGGCCGACAATTTCCGAGAGTTGGCCGCGCGAAGCGCGGCGCAGCAAATCCAGTTGCCAGAGACGGTCCTGGGCCATTACGTAGCCCTGGGCTTCGACGGCATCCTCAAGGGAGGACGCGCGAATGTGGGGCACGCCCCAATTGTCGCGCCCTACAGTAACTTCTTGCTGAAGGCCGGGGAGGGAGATTGAGCCGTCGAGCTGCGGAAGCGGCCGGTAGATGAACCGCCAAGCCACGACGCCCGCGACGATCGCAATAATTGCCAAAATCCAGAGAAGAAAACGGAGGAAGGTCCGCAAGCAATCTCCAGGGCGCTGGAAGTAAGAGCAGAGTGTAGTGGACAAGCTTCCAGCGCGCAACAGGGCGGAGGGGCTTGGCGGCTGTGATAATCTAACAAGATATTGCCTATGAGCATGTACAAACCAGTGCCCCGCGTGCCAGATTTTCCTGCGATGGAGCGGGAGATTTTGCGCTTCTGGGAGGACAGCCGGATTTTTCAGAAGCTTCGCGAACAGACGGCCAACGGCCCGCGATGGTCATTTCTTGATGGACCGATCACCGCAAATAATCCCATGGGCGTGCATCACGCGTGGGGCCGCTCGCTCAAGGATATGTACCAGCGGTACAACGCGATGCGCGGGTGTGCGTTGCGCTACCAGAACGGATTCGATTGCCAGGGATTGTGGGTAGAAGTTGAAGTTGAGAAGAGCCTGGGGCTGGGGACGAAGAGGGAGATTCGGGAATTCGGGATTGAGAAGTTTGTACGCGCGTGCAAGGAGCGTGTGCTGACGTATGCCGCGCGCCAGACGGAGCAATCGATAAGGCTGGGCTATTGGTGTGATTGGGATGATCCCAAGGTGCTGATCGCCTTGCGGGACGCTTTGGCTGACGGCGACCGTGTGCTTACGGTGAAGTTGCCGAGCGGCCACACGGAGACTGCGCGCGCTAGCGAGATCGTTCGGAAACTTGGCTCGGCTGAGTACGGCGGCAGTTACTTCACTTTTTCCGACGAAAACAATTACACGATCTGGTCGTTCCTGAAGAAATGTCACTCGGAAGGCTTCATTTATCGGGGGCACGACGTCATGCCGTGGTGCGGACGGTGCGGGACGGGGCTCTCGCAGATGGAAGTGGCCGAAGGGCGTCGCATCACCACGCATACTTCGGTGTTTGTGCGGTTCCCAATTATGGGCCAGGAGCGAACTGCGCTGCTCGTCTGGACGACGACGCCATGGACGCTGACCTCGAACGTGGCCGTGGCCGTGAACCCCGAGATGACGTATCTGAAGGTCAAGCACGGCGACTGGTTCTACTATGTTGCGAAAGGAAACTTCGAGCACGATCGCGTGCAGGACCTGCAAGTGGAAGGCAAACACGAAACGCACAAGCTGCCATCGATCCGGACAATTTTGAAGGGCAGCGGCGGCGTTGAAGTCATCGAGGAATTGCCAGGCAAAGAACTGATTGGACTTACCTATCAAGGCCCGTTTGACGAACTCCCGGCGCAGAAAACACCTGGCGGCGTTTTTCCGTATGGTGAAACCGGCGGCGGAAAAACCGCGGCGGAAGCGCACCGGGTCATCGCCTGGAAGGAAATCAGCGAAGCGGAAGGCACGGGGCTAGTTCATATCGCACCGGGTTGCGGGGCGGAAGACCAGCAACTCGGCAAAGAGAACGGAATCCCATTTATCGCTCCTCTCGACGATAGCTCCGTTTTCCTCGATGGATTTGGACAATTCACTAAGCGCAACGCGAACGAGGTTGCGGATGACATCATTGCCGCGTTGAAAGCGAGCGGCATGCTCGTTGCGCGAGAGAAATATCCGCACGTCTACCCGCACTGCTGGCGCTGCAAGGAAGAGCTGGTGTTTCGTCCAGTCGATGAGTGGTTCATCCGCATGGATTGGCGCGAGCGCATTCAGAGCGTGGTGCCCGGCATCAAGTGGATTCCGCCGGAGGGCGAAGCGCGCGAGCAAGATTGGCTGCGTAACATGAGCGACTGGATGATCTCGAAGAAACGCTTCTGGGGGCTTGCTCTGCCGATTTGGGTATGCGGCGATTGCAGCCACTTTGTGGTGATCGGGGGCAGGGAAGAGCTCAAGGAAAAGGCCGTTGAAGGTTGGGAAGTCTTCGATGGCAATTCACCGCACCGGCCGTACATCGATGCCGTCAAGATCCGTTGCGAAAAGTGCGGCGGCTTGGCGCAGCGCATCGAGGATGTTGGCAATCCGTGGTTGGACGCGGGCATCGTGCCGTTCAGTACGATGCGCTACTCGACCGACAGGGCGTATTGGGAGAAATGGTTTCCGGCGGATTTGGTGCTCGAAAGTTTTCCGGGCCAGTTTCGTAACTGGTTTTATTCCATGCTGGCGATGAGCGCAATGATCGATGGGCGCGCTCCTTTCAAAGCGCTCTTAGGCCACGCGCTGGTTCGTGATGCACGCGGCGAAGAGATGCACAAATCCAAGGGCAACTCGATCGCATTCGATGAAGCGGCGGAGGCGCTGGGCGCGGAGGTAATGCGCTACATCTACACGGAGCAGAAAACCACACAGAACCTCAACTTTCCCGACCTCCATCCGGCCGCCGGGGCGGGGCAAACGATCGATGGCGATGCGCGGCGCAAGCTCCTGACTTTCTGGAACTGTTACAGCTTTTTTGTGATGTATGCAGGCGCCGATGATTGGAAACCGGGAGGTCCAGCTCTTCCAGTAACGAACGAACTCGACCGCTGGGTCTTGAGCAAACTGCAGCGTCTGGTAGCTGAGGCGAACAGCGCATTCCAGAATTACGAACACTACAAACTGATTGAAGCGTTTCAGATTTTTGACGAGGAGTTCTCCAACTGGTATCTGCGCCGTTCGCGCAGAAGGTTCTGGAAAAGCGAGCCGGATGCCTATCAAACGCTTTATGAGGTGTTGACGACAGTCACTCGTGTGATGGCCCCCGCGCTGCCGTTCTTGACAGAGGATATTTACCAAAACCTCGTTTGCTCCGTGAATCCAACGGCTCCAGAGTCCGTTCATCTGACTCCGTATCCGCAGGTGAACGCCGCGCTCATCGACGAGAATCTGGAGCGGAGTATCGAAACGGTGATTCGCATTAAAAACCTCGCTCTCGGTCTACGCACCCAAAGCAAGGTAAAAATTCGCCAACCGTTGAGTACTCTCTTCGTTCGCCCAAAGGATGTGGCCGACAGGCGCGTCCTCGAAAACGCAGACTATGCAGCCCAGATTTTGGAAGAAACAAATGTGAAGCATCTCGTTTTGATCGATGATGAGAAGACGCTCGTGAAAATACGGTTGAAGCCCGACGCTAAAAAGATCGGCCCGCGAGCAGGAAGATATCTCAAGGCAATCGGTGAGGCATTAGACGCCGCCGATCCGGCCCAGGTGCTCAAGGGCGAGCCGTATTCGCTGCAGGTAGCCGATCAAGTCTTCGAACTCACCCCCGAAGAAATCGTTATTTCCTTCGAAGGTCCGGAAAACCTCAAGTGCGCCCTGGAGCAAGGCGCTTTCCTGGCGCTCGACACTAAGCTGACGCCGGAACTTCTGCAGGAAGGTCTCGCGCGAGACTTCAACCGTATGTTGCAAGACCAGCGCAAAGCCCTGAACCTGGACATCTCGGACCGGATCGTCGTCAGCTATTCGGCTTCGCCGCGCATTGCGGAAGCCATCCACACCCACGAAGCATTTCTGCGCAACGAGTTACTCGCCGAGCGTCTGGAAATGAACCCAACGCAAAACGGGGGCGTCAAGCTGGCACTCAGCGGAGAAGATATCTTTGTCACCATCACGCGTGTGTAGAGAAGGCACGCGCGTCTCCGGCGCCGCATCGGTGCTGTTACAATGCCCGTAGGGGATCCCTAAGAAATCATGTTTGCGGTGCGGCTGATCGGTGTGCTGGCGCTCGTGGCGCTCAACGGTTTTTTCGCGGCTGCGGAGTTTTCTCTTGTTGCCGTCCGACTCTCCCGCGTTCGGCAACTGGTGGCCAAAGGGGATATCCGTGCCCGCGTTGTCGAGCGACTGCTTGCGGACCTGCATCGTGTGGTCTCCGGCGTGCAGGTAGGGATCACACTGTCAAGTCTGGCCATCGGCGCGCTGGGCGAAGCGACTCTCGCGAACGCATTGCAGGAAATCTGGCACGGCAGCGCAGGCACGCGCACGGCCTTTTTCGCGCACGCCGTTGCGTTGGGTTGTGCTTTCGCGTTGTTGAGCGCGATGCACGTCGTGCTTGGCGAGTTGGTGCCTAAGACAGTGAGTCTCGCCAAGGCGGAGCGCGTCGCGCTTCTGGTCGCTCTGCCGTTCCAATGGTTTCTGCACACGTTTCGATGGGCCATCGATCTGCTGGATGGAATGTCCGGCGTCATGGTGAAGGCCATGGGCGTTTCGTCGCCGCAAGGTTACGGCACGGCACACTCCACCGAAGAGCTGCAAATCCAGATTCAGCAGGCGCGCGAACGCGGCCTGCTCGCACCGGGCGAAGAAAAATTCATCGTTAGCGCCATTGAACTAGGACAGGTTCAAGTCCGTGAGATCATGGTGCCGCGGCCCGATATGCACACGCTGCCCGTCGAAGCGTCGCTGGACGAAGTCATGCGCGTATTCGCCACTTCTCAGCGCTCGCGAATACCCGTCTACCGCGGCTCGGGAGATCACATTCTAGGCTTCGTGCACGTCAAAGACATGCTCTGGATTCTGCTCGACCGCGAGAGGCGGATCGAAGAAAATCTGCCACCACCTCCTTTCGACCTGCGGAGGGTTTTGCGCGAAGTTCTGATCGTGCCGGAAACGAAACCCGCGAGCGAGTTGCTCCAGGAACTGCGCACGCGCCACATCGGCATGGCTATGGTGGTGGACGAATTTGGCAGCATCCTCGGATTGGCTACTCTCGAAGACATCCTCGAACAAGTGGTGGGCGAAATTCACGACGAGTTCGACGTGGTCGAGCGCCCGCTGACCCTGGCCGACGGCGCGGTCATTTTTGATGCCGCGTTGAACGTCCGCGACCTGGACACGCAGTACAACATCACCTTGCCGGAAGATCCTGCCTACGCGACCGTCGGCGGATTCGTCTTAGACCAACTTGGTTTTATTCCGCGTGGCGGAGAAAGCTTCGAGTACGGAAAGTTTCGGTTTACCGTCGTGGAAATGGACGGACGCCGCGTCGCTCGCGTGAAAATTCAGCGCGTGCGTCCGGCGCCTGAGGAGGAGCGAGCAGTGGAATCCAACGAAAGCGCTGAGAAAGCGGTGAAGAGCACGAAAGCCGCGGCGGCGGAACAGTAGCAAACCGGCAAGAGTGCCAGCATGGACAACGTTCGGCGGTATGAACGTTGAGTTTCGTGAGGCCTCCAATAGACAATGAACGCGTGAGTCCCCCAAAGCACCGGATCGCGGATTACCTGCGGCCTAAAACGGTGGCGATGTTGCTGCTGGGGTTTTCCTCAGGCCTTCCCTTTTATCTGGTCGGCAATACGTTCGGCTACTGGCTGCGCGATGAACACACCTCGCTGACCGCGATTGGGTTTCTTTCCTGGGTGGGCATCGCCTATTCGCTGAAGTTTCTGTGGGCGCCCTTGATGGATCGCGTCGACTTGCCGTTGTTTAAGCGGCTTGGCCATCGGCGCGGATGGATGATGTTTTCCCAGATCGTCGTCGGTCTAGCGCTTTGCGCCATGGGCGCAACTGGCACGAAAGTGGGACTCGGCCGGCTTGGCGCTTGTGCGCTCATCGTCGCGTTTGCCTCATCGACACAAGACATTGTGGTCGATGCTTGGCGAATTGAATCAGCAGACGACGGAGATGAACAAGGGCTCCTCGCGTCTGCCTATCAGCTCAGCTACCGCCTGGCGCTCCTGTGTACGGATTCCGTTATCCTCATCGTAGCTGGGGCCGTGGGCTGGCGCATGTCCTACGGTATCTACGGTGCGTGTATGGCCATTGGAATGATCGCGACCTGGTTTGCGAAGGAACCGGGGCGCGCGAGGGTAGTGCTGGATGAAAAGCGCGAAGCGCCGCTTTGGCGCCGTTTCTTTGACGCCGTTGTGGGACCGTTCACCGCTTTCTTCCGCACGCACGGTTGGCTCGCGCTTGTAATGTTAGCGGCAATCAGCCTCTACCGGTTGCCGGACTTCATGATGGGCCCGATGGCGAATCCCTACTATCACGACCTCGGCCTTACGAAGCAAACGGTCGGAGCGGTGCGCGGCTCCATCGGGCTAATCGCAACGTTTGCAGGCATCGCCGCGGGCGGATTCTGCTCGCTTAAGCTTGGCTACATGCGCGCCCTCATCATCGGGGGTATTTTGCAGGCAGCTGCGACTGCCGCATTTGCGACTCTCGCGTTCGCGGGCTTGAGCATTGGTCTCTTCGCCATCGTCATGGCGGGTGACAATTTCAGTCTCAGCTTCGCCGCTGTTGCGCTTGTAGCGTACATGTCGAGCCTCACCAATCTGGGATACACGGCTACGCAGTATGCACTCTTGAGTTCAACCTATGCCTGGCTGGGAAAGATCTTAAAGGGATTTTCCGGCGCTGCGGTCGAAAGGCTGAGCACCACGCACGGCCTCATTCACGCCTACGGCATTTTCTTTATCGCTTGCGGACTGACCGGCGTGCCTGCCGTCCTTCTGTTCGCGGCTTTGGGTTACTGGCATAAGCGGAAGCAACCGACCCCAGCCGCGGCCTAGGGCCGCCTTCACTCGTAACGCAAATCGACTGTCCGGTCGGCGCGCGCGGTTCGCTTTTTGTTGCGATTTCCGTTGTCCTTGGTGCGGTCTGAAAGGTCTTGCGATCGGATTGCCCGCAGGTTTTCTTGGTGGTTGGTTTGATCGGTTCGTAAATCTCCTGCTGATCAACGCGTTCTTATCATTTCCGGGTATCTTGCTGGCGATCGCATTCGCGGCGTTTTTTGGCCCTGGCATAGAAAAGGTCATCCTCGCTCTGATTATCACGGGCTGGGCTGGCTATGCGCGGCTTGCGCGGGCTCAAGTCTTGAAAGTCAAAGAACTGGAGTTTGTCCTCGCAGCGCGCTCCCTGGGGGCCTCCAATCTACGCATCATGCTGCGGCATCTGCTTCCCAATATTCTTCAGCCTGTTCTCATTCAGGCCACCATCGGCATGGCTGGAGCCATACTGGCCGAATCAACACTCAGTTTTCTCGGCCTAGGTGTGCTCGCTCCCGTACCCAGTTGGGGATCCATGTTGAACGATGCGCGGAGCCATCTCTTTGACGCGCCGCACCTCGTCATTTTCCCCGCGCTAGCCGTAATGAGCGCGGTGCTGGCTTTCAATCTGCTTGGGGATGCGTGGCGCGATTGGCTGGATCCGCGCACACGTTCGGAAATGGCGGCGCTCGAACACACCCGGTGAGAAGCAGGCCCGGCACCGGCTGCTATTCCCCAAGCTCTTAGAAGGGGGTAAGAAGGGAACTACTGTTTGGATAGAAGCACGGCTGCTCCGCGGCCAACACTCAAGGTGCGCGAGGCATTGCCCTTGTTGAGCGCAATTTCCAGATAGCCGCTCGAGCCTATATAGGCCACCGGTTCACCCGCTTTGCCGTGTGCAAATGTGTCCACCAGACGGCCCACAGCGTGGGCTCCTACTTGCAACTTCAAGCCGCCGCCATTTTGTGCATCGCTCGGCAAATCCTCGAGACGGAAATTCGTCACCAGGTTTCCGAACGGATCGATTCGCAGTACGACACCCTTGGTGCCTCCGTCCGCGGCTTTCGGCCGTGGCAACGCGAACCGTTTATAATCGCTAATTTCATCCCCCATGGCTGCCGTTTGCCAGCCCTTCGAGAGCCACGCCGCCACAGGCGCAAACACATCGCGACCGTGGAACGTCTTGCTCAGCGGCTGCAAATAGTAGTGTTCGGCATTCGCGTGCCGCACCACCATGTTGCTTTGCTCGCGTTCAAAAATTACGGAGAGTACGCCGTTGTCCGGGGCAATGAAATATTGATTCTGTCCGCTGACGAGCAGCGGCCGACGTTCCGTTCCCACTCCGGGGTCCACGATGACGACGTGAATTGTTTTGGGAGGAAAGTAAGAATACGCCGAACCGATGGCCAGTGCGCCGTCGAGCAAATCGAAGGGCGTCACGTGATGCGTGATGTCCACAAGAGTCACATCCGGATTAATTTTGAGGATGACTCCCTTTAATGTGCCGACTAGGTGGTCGTCGGTACCGTAATCCGTCGTCAGTGTAATGATGGCGTTGGCCACAAGGTTCTCCCGGTCCGGTTGTTCTGCGCGTCGCGCGCGCGGCGAAGTAAGAAGGCGCTCCGTGCTATTTGACGCTAACGGAGCCTTGCTCCGCCGTCAAGAAATCGCGCGGCGGCTGCTGTGCAATCGCCAACGGGCCTTCCACCCCGACCTTGGGGATATGAGACGTACAGGAATATGTGGTCTGTCGATTCTTTGCGACTTGGCTCGTGCGCTGAGAGTTTGTGTTCTACCCAAATCTTTCCCGCAAGTTTGCGACGTGCCTGCGCTGTAAAGCTCCCACAAGTAAACCCTAACGCTCAGAACTGGCGGCACTTTGCTAAAACAAAATTCCTGGTAATTGGAAAATGATGGCAAACGAACCACGCACTAATCGACTCGGGTGTGCTGAGTGTGAAAAATCATCGCCAGAATGGGGCTAGCGACACAGCCACGCCGGTTGGAATAGGGCCAGTGGATTGGAAAACCTGCCTGCGAACGCTGGTCGATCTGGTGAAGCATCTGCCTCCCAACCTGGTGGCTCAGGGAATCATTGCTTTTTGTAATTGGGCGAGCCGGCCACCGACGGATGGCCAGGCGGGAGACTTTGTGGGCCAGCGGCACTTGGCCCGCCACCATGCAATTTGTCTAAGGCCTGGAAAACGTCCGAGCCGTTTCCCATCGTTCCCCCCGTGCCGCTTCCTTGAGTTTTGTCGAGTCCCGGGTGGGAGAAATTACTACCGCCGGGAGTCGATTCGACCACGGACCACGCGCCATTTTGCTTTGCAAGAGCGTAGTTCAGTTGCATCGTTCCTCCACCGCTCTTCGCGTGGAATTCGACCTGCGCCTGGGCGTGGTCTCCGTCAAAGGTGACCTGTTTCAATTCCATGTCGAAGGAGTCGAGCCTCAAGTTTGTGTTGTGAGCAAGATGCGCCCGGATCGCCGTCTGGATAGCGGCGTTCGGGCTAGAGTCCGTCGAGGCGGCTGCAGGGCCTGCTGACATCGTATTGCCGCGTTGTTGACATCCTGCGAGCAAGACGGCCGAAATGGTGAGAGTGATCGCAATCTTAAATTTCATGGTGACTTTGTCCTTTTTCCGGCCTGCGGCTTTTGGCCTTCTCCCGCGAACGTTCTCCTGCCATTGACGAGGCCTACTGGAGAACCGCAACTGGTTGATTTTTGAAGTCGGCCGCTACCTTAGCCTCTTTTCCGCCTTCCAATGTCATGTCTCGCGCTCCCAGTCCAACGCCAATCTTTTCCAGGAAGGCATTAGGCGGCGTTCCGCCGGCGAAAATCCAAACAAAATCATTGGGGATCTCTTGGATCTTACCGGCAATATCAAGGACGACGCTGCTGGGTTTGAATTCCGTGGGCGTGGAGTTAAACAATACAGTCAGCTTCGCCTTTTTGATGCATTCTTCTATGCGCTGGGCATTGCGCGTCTTGATGCGGCTAAACTCGATCCTGTCGATAGGAAAGAGTTACTTTGTTTCCACGTTGTTCTGCGAGTCCCATGGCCGCTTCCACGGCGCTGTCGCCGCCGCCGACGACAAGTATTTGCTTATTGATGTAATGATCTGCTTCGATTAAACGATACATGACTTTTGGAAGCTCTTCTCCTTTTACGCCGAGCTTCCTCGGAGTCCCGGAACGCCCAATGGCCAGCACAACGGCGCGTGAACGATACTCTCCCTTGGAGGTTGTCGAGGTGAAGATGCCATCCTCCCCCTTTTTGATGTTTTCGACGCCCTCCCCTGAGCGGATCTTGAAGTCCGCGCGTTGCAAGATCTTCTGCCAAAACGATAGCAACTCTTCCTTTGAAAGCTCCATCTTTTTGAATTTTCCGTACATGGGGAACTCCACGGGACTCGTCATCACCAGCTTTTGCCGGGGATACTTGGATACCGTTCCCCCAATCGTGTCCAGCTCGACCGTAAGGTAATTCAGTTTCTTCTCGATCGCTCGCAACGCGGCGCTGATCCCTGCAGGGCCGGCTCCAATGATCAAAACATCGTAAACGTTGCCGCCGGAGCTGGCGCTCTTAGCTGGCG
Organism: uncultured Acidobacteriota bacterium; assembly: GCA_963753745.1. Taxonomy (GTDB): domain Bacteria; phylum Acidobacteriota; class Terriglobia; order Acidiferrales; family UBA7541; genus Acidiferrum. The sequence continues at coordinate 52,710 of CAVWDX010000001.1, read as the reverse complement.
AAACTCTGCTGGCAATCGTGTCGATGCAATCGCGGCCCTGGTTGATCGCGTTCTTGATCAGCGCCAATCCTCCCAGTTCGCCTACAATAAAGAGGTTCTGGACGGTCGACTCGTAATTGGGAGTGAGCGAGGGCATGTCCGCGCCCATGCTCGCTTTGGACATGACCATAGTGATTGCACCCACTGGGCAGGCCTCGGCGCACAGACTGTGCCCGATGCACTTGTAGCCATTGACGATGACAGCTTTGCCGCCAATCATGGCCAGCACATCCCCTTCAGGACAGACGTGAGTGCAGATAGAACAGCCGATGCAATACGTGGCGTCAATATGCGGGTGTTGGGCGCGGGGCCCCTCGGAATATAGCTTCCCCTTTTCAGCGGCTTCCCGAGCTCGCGCTTCGGTTCGCTTCAGCCTCCGCTGATAGAGAATCATTGGGACTGTCACAACCAGGGCGACGAACCCGTAAATCAAGAAACTCAGAACGCTCTCAGACATTCCAAGGGCTCCCAATCTTTCAACATGATATCTCCAAGACTTGCAGGCCAGCTTTAGTAATACCCAAGCATAAGCATTAACACAACGTGAATGGTGGCCAGCAGGGCGAAAGAGTAGCTAAATGGACGGTGAATGACGTGCCAGAGTTGAAACATTTTATGCGATTTCGAGAGAAACAGAATTCTCTTGGAAATGAGCGTTTGCTGGCGGGCCAACTGGATCGCCCGCTCGAGAGAAAGATTTGGACTGCGACGAAAGCCCGCGATGGCGAAGATGCTTCGAGTGTGGGACCAAAGCATTTTCTGGCGTAGCCGCCAAACGCGAAAGGGAAAAGCCACGTCAAACAGAATCATTTTCAGGAGAGCCGTTATCAGGGACATGCGTTCGGTTTGCTGAAGATTCGGTAGGCGCACAAGTCCAGAGAGGTCCTTTTGCGTCAGGATCCCGAGCGCCTCCATCTGCGCTGCAAGTGCGTTGCACTGTTCCTGCGCCTCCTTGAAGGAGAGCTCGGCGAAATTAAGGCTTCGAGGAATCTGGGCGTAGATATAGCGCCCAACGATGCCGCTAAGGGAAACAATGATCATAATCCAGTACGCAACTCCGGCGATTCCGGAGAATTTAAACGATGCGTGAAACGTGATCACGACCGGCGCCGAAAGCCCCAGCAGGACGTGGAAATCAAGCCAATGGCGCGATTTGCCCTGCCTGCCGAGCCAGGCCCACTTCTTGCGAAGGGGGTACAAATAGATCAGCAAGAACATCAGAAAGCCAATCATGCCCAGACGAAGACCAATCGTCCCGCTCGGTTTCAGGTAAGCGTGTTTGGGAGAAAATGCGCGCTGGGCCGCTGAAAGCCAGTAGTAGTCGAATCCATAGACCAGCATGGCTAGCATCAGTAAACCAGCTATGAGATACGCGGCCTTCAAACAGAGTTTGTGGATGCGCTCGCCGTTCGGCGCTTTCGCCGCCGCGGCGACGCGAGGAACGGTAAGGTTAAGGCTCATTTTGTGGCCACCTGTTGTTTGGTATCGACAGAAAATCTTCTATATGCAGAAAACTGGTGCGTGTTGTGCCAGTGTTGGTGTCGCGATTCAACGTCGACAATCACTTGTGCGGGGAGCCAGTACGCCTGGGGCGAATCGTGGAAGGTCACTTTGTCGAACTGCATTTCGGAGTGCAAGCTGCGAAGCCCCACGTCTTCCATCCCGGAATCCAGGTTGGCCGTCAGTTTGACGATTACTCCGCTGACAGGGTCTATCCAGGCAGTTCCCGAAAGATCCAGAGGATACTCCCGGCCACGAACAGCGAGCGCAGCGGGGGAGCGCATTCCGGGAATGTGCTGGAAATGAATCCTGGTAAGCACGCGTCCAGCAATTGATTCTTCCCCATCCCTTGAGAACTGAAAACTGCCGATGTAATAAGGATGAAAAACAAGGAACAGCATCGAAAAACCGTTGCTGACGAGTAGCGGTTCGCGCGGCTTCTTCTGATGCTTTGCATCTTCGGGGACGATTCTGGATTCGACCAGGTTTAGTTCGCCGCCTTCCGTGGAAAGGATTACCAGATAATCGAAAGTCGATTCCTGCTTTTCGAGGACGTTGCCCTTGTCCGACAGTTTTTCTTGAACTACACGCTCGGTACAGTTCGTTTCGGAAAACAGATCCAGAAAGGAGGAGACCTGCTTCGAGGTTCGTTCGATCAAGGCATCAAGCTGGGCGTCGGCCGCGCTCGGCTGGGGGAAAATCGCGGCCAGAAACCCCATCATCGTCAACAGACAAAGGGCTCGAATGAATCTTACCAACTTCGATGTATTGTTCATTTGTGCTTCCATTTGTTATCAAACCTGTAGCCGATGATCACGTCCCATTGGTTGTAGTTTTGCAGTTGTCCCCGATACACCGTGATACCTCCTTGCAGAAAGAACCGCGCGCCAAGGGAAGTGTCCAAGTTCGTCGTTAAAAATTTTGCGTTTTGATTCCCCGCGAGCGAAGAGTTGAAGACCTGGTCCCCTGCAAGGACTTCCATGTGAAAGCCTTCTCCCAAATCTCGGGAAAGCGAGAAGGCGCGGTAAGTGCCGGAACCAAAGGAACTGTTGAACCGCGAATAGTGGGCATCCACGTGAAGGTCTAACTTGGGAATCTTTAAAAAAGTGATGCCGTACATTTGATTAAGCGAGGCCTTGGCATCGCCGGTGCGACTGCTCCGGCCGAGATCGGTATACAATATGATATTTTTCACGGCTTCGATGCGAACTCCGCCGCTGAAGCCCTGAAACAAATACTGGTCCAGCAGTCCCGTGCCCACGAGTTGCGGGTCGAACGTCGGTATGTCGCGGAAATAAGTCTCATTGAGGCTGAACTCGATGCGCTTGACCGGCTGCAATCGCAAAGTCAGAAAACTTTGGCTGATTCCTGCGCCCGGAGAAGGCACTGCTGGGTTTGCGCTCGGTTTATCGGCCTGGACGGCGCTAAAGATCGAAAAGGTGCGCTTATACGAGATGGAATTCTCGAAGAACACAAACGGCCGGTTGTCCTGGTAACTCGCTTGCGTGGTTCCCGTTGCCGTCGTGGTGGAGTACGCAACGGTAGCAAAGCTCTTCCCGAACCCTGCTGTACTCGAGAAGTGGACGGCGTCAAAACTCCCGCCTGAGTCATTAAGGAAGGCACCGCCGATGTGTCGGTCTGAGCTGTAACTCCACGATGTGGGGTCGGGAGTGGAGCCGCCAAATATTCCCGTCGTGATCCCGTGGCCCACCCGTGCGCCGAAATATCCGCCATCCAACGTAGTAAGGCTCGAGGCCCACGGCAGGAAGAGACGGCCGACCCCCGCAACCCACCGGGAATTCGGGTTTTCGTAAGTGAGGCTCAGGTGATAGGTGCGGTTGAGCAGATCTTGCAAGGTCTGCTGGGAAGCTGCGGAGGTCGAAGTCAATCGGCCGCGCCAGTAACCTCGCAGATTCCAGTAAGTACCACCGATTCTGGTCATATCCGCTTGAACTAAGGCACCGAGACTGGAAGAGGTGAGCTGAGATGAATCCTTGCTCTGAGTGCCACTGTAGTCAAATCCAAGACGCAAATTTGCCCGGTTGACAGAGGGCAAAGGCGGACGGGGCACCTCCGCTCGCGCTTCCTCATCTAACGCATCGCCGCCTTCGCTGAATGTGATCACCGCCGGATACTTGCGGGTCTCTCCCAGTGCATTTTGTTGAACGAGTGCCTGCAAGTCCGCGGAAGAAAGGTAAGCAATATCGCCTGCAGCGACGCCTCTTTTGGGAGTATGAATCTCGGTTACCGCGGAGGTCTCCGCAACGCCCACCACCACCAATTCTGCGACTGCATCGTCGGCGGCTGCCATCATGTCACCGCCGGCTGTGGACTTTTTATCCTTGACGATAAGCTTCATGCCTTCCCTCAGTCCTGAACTTCGCCCGCCGTCCAGGTACGCGGCATCCTGCTCGACGTATTTCACTTGAAACGCGGTCCGTATTCCCGAATTGGCCAGGGGAAAGATCACAGGTTTCTCCCCCCTGGGAATCGAATTCCCGCCGGACGCCGCGGCATTTTCAATGTCACCTGTTGGGCGAGTTTCGGAAACGCCGGCGAGGGCCTCTGTTGCTGGCGGTGGACCCGTCTCCGTGGACGTTGCCGCTGGTGGTTTGCTCGTGTCCGCAGTGGCAACCACCACGGCACCAGAATCTGCGTGCGCAACTGTCACGGGGACTTCGGGCGTTGGAGTTTTCTCCGCCTTCTTCGTGGGTTTTGGAACTGAAACCATTAGTGTTGTAGGAAGAGTAGTGCTCACGGGCAAGGAGCCGGGATCCCAACTCCCAGGCTCACCTGCCTGCGTCTCCGCCGGAGAACTGACTGGTGGCTTTATCTGTGAGGCGGCTGCCACGTTCGACCCACTCAAGGCATCTGCAGGTGAAGTCTCCTCCGGCGCAGGAATCTTCCCATTCGATTCAGCCGCGGACGGAACTCCAGCTGCCGTGGAAGGCGGTAGATTCTGCGGCGATGTTTCCTGAGTTGTATTTTGTGATTGTGCCGTTTGTGTTCCAGCACTCTCCGTCGACACCGGCTGCCCGTCCCGAATCTTCGAATTGCCGTAAGTAGGCGGTTTGTTGGGCGCGTGCCGGAATATTCCTTCGAACGCTCTCACGGCGTTAGCCGAAGCGGATCCGCGGCCAGCAGGCGAAGGGCTTGTGCTCCCGGTGATTTGCGAAGTATTCGGAGACGTGCTGCCTGCGGCTCCCGCAAGGAGTGGCCCAACCCGCAGCACAATTACGCTCCCATCAGCTGAAACTAGATATTGTTCGGTGCGATCAATCTCCACAACGACACGCGTGAGCGGCGGATTTTCGCTTTGCATCCACAAGCGCACCGCCCGCACCCCTGCGGCATTGACAGGTGTACGGCGCGGCAGCCCGCGATAGACCGCTCCGGCCACATCCATAACCAGCGAGTCGTGATAAGTCGCAACGACCTTGGCTTCCGATCCGGAACCGCTTACGCTTAGCTCAATTCGAATTTCCGTCCCTCCCGGGGTCGAGACGTTTACACGCTTAACCTCGGCCGGAGTCGCTCGTGGCTCCTGGGCAGCAGCTAGAGGTACGAATAGTAGAAAGGCCGCCAATTGTCTCGCTCGCATCATTCCTTACGCTCATGTCTTTCAGGCCGTGACGTATTGCTAGGGTGGCATCAGACCTGCCATTTTCTTACTGCTAAAGCTCTTCTTATCCGGGCCAATGCGCACTCACCATCGCGGGTTTCGGAACTTCTCGTTGTTTACCGCTCCGAGTCGTTCTTTTTGCCGATCACCAGGTCTGGGCCGCCGCTATTTCGCTCATCCTCCTCCGTTCATGTGGCACTGGTAGCAGTTCACGCTGTTGTAGACGTAGCCCTTAATCCCTGAATGGTTTGAATTCGTCTGTGCTGCCGGGTGGCAAGATCCGTTCGTGCACGAAAAAACCGTGTAATCGTTCGGATTCGTATGGCAGGTCGCGCAAACACCGGCGGCGTTGCCATGATTGATACTCCACCATGTGTGGCTAAAAGTCGCTCCGGTCCACGCCGTTGTGTTGTGACACGTCGTGCACGTAGTCGTGAAAATCGTTGGCGCCGCCTTATGGATAGGGTTGGTCGTGGCGTTGTAATCGGCCGCGTGGCAGCCGTAACACGTCGTGGGGAGAGTCGTGTAATTGCCATTCACATGGCAACTGGCGCAAGCCACTGTTGTGTGAGCGCCCGTCAGCGGAAACGCAGTCGTGCTGTGATCAAACTTACCGTCGGTCCACAAAATCGTGTCGTGGCACAACTCGCAGGTTGTGGGGAAGCCTGCTTGGACGTGATTCACTGGAGTTGTCGCCGTGTTGTAGTCCTTCAGGTGACAGGAGACGCAGGTAGTGTTTGCGCTCGTCAAGTTGTAATTGTTGTTGATGTGGCAGTCAGCGCAGACGCGTGGCGGAACAGTATGCGCATTCGTGAGCGGGAAACCCGTGGTTGAGTGGTCGAACTTTCCGTCTGTCCACAGCACCGTGTCGTGACAGCTTTCGCAAGTCGTCGGGAAACCCAACTGGACATGGTTCAACGGTGTGGTCGCTGCGTTGTAGTCCTTTAAATGGCATGATGCACAGGCCGTGGTCGTCAAGTTATAGTTGTTGTTAATGTGGCAGTCCAGGCACACGCGTGGCGGATCGGCGTGTGCGTTTGTCAGCGGGAATCCCACCGTAGAATGGTCGAAGGTCGCAGGCTGCCACGCAATCGTGGTATGGCAGGTCTGGCAAGTCTGCGAGAACCCTCCGGCGACATGGTTCGGGTTGGTGGCTCCCTGAAAGTCCTTGAGGTGGCAGCCTACGCAGGCAGTCGAAGTCAAGTTGTAGTTGTTGTTGATGTGGCAGTCCAGGCACACGCGCGGTGGATCGGCGTGTGCGTTGGTCAGTGGGAATCCCACCGTGGAATGATCGAAGGTCGCAGGTTGCCAAGCAATCGTGGTATGGCAGGTCTGGCAAGTCTGCGAGAACCCTCCGGCGACATGGTTCGGGCTGGTGGCTCCCTGAAAGTCCTTAAGGTGGCAGGTGATGCAGGCCGTGCTCGTCAAATTGTAGTTGTTGTTGATGTGGCAATCGAGGCAGACGCGCGGCGGGTCAGCGTGCGCATTGGTCAACGGGAATCCGACGGTCGAGTGATCAAATTTGGCATCCAACCAAGTGTTCGTGCCGTGGCACTGTTCGCAGGTTGTCGAAAAACCTGCCGTTGCGTGATTCGGGTTAGTCGTGTTTTTGAAGTCCTGCGCGTGGCAGGAATAGCACTGTGTCGAGAGTCCCTGGAATTGCCCTGTGGCCGCCCCTTTATGGCAAGACTCACAGTCGACAGCCGCGTGTGCCCCGATCAGCGGGAAGCGGTTCTGGTGATCGCGAATCGCTGCAACGGAAACATTCCAGCCCTTGACGGTATGGCACGACTGACAATTTGCTCCGAACTGTCCCCGGTGAATATCCGCGTGGCAGTCCGAGCACTTCTGTCCCACATTTGTAAAAACGAGTTTCACATGGCACTGCGTGCACTGCACTTTTTCGTGCATTCCGCGCAACGGATAGCTCGTCTTGTCGTGGTCAAATTCAGGAATACTGCGGATGGGCTTCCAACTGAGGGAAGTGTGGCAGTTTTCACAGGGGATGTTGATCGTGCCGTGCGGATTGTGTGTAACTGGTTTTTGCATAGTGCTATGCTGCGCCTGGGCGTAGGCCTGAAGCGCGAACAAGCAAACTCCGACCTGGAGCAATCTTCGACCGAGCACGACGCCACGTCCTTCGATGACCCGCTTCCGTCATTCGGGGTCTGGGCGGGTATTCGAGAAGAGTAGAGTTGGAGGCAGTCTGAAACAACTGTACTTGGGGACAGTTTTGGTTCAATGAAACATGCGTATCTTTGGCTTTACCCAGCCGAAGGCCTTTGTGGCAGGCAAGAAACTCTCGTTTAATCCAACAATAAACAGGTATCTATTCGGCCTGACTAGGAATTCCCATGGCATTGGCTGCACTGTCGTGGTGTGGGCTTGTAGAAGATCACCCTCTTTCCATCGACCTCGCGGCTCAACTTGTGACAATCGTCACAAGCTACGTTTCGATGCGCGCCCTCGAGCGAAAAGGGCGTTCGCTTGTCATGATCGAATTGCGACGGTTTCCACCGCTCCGAGTTGTGACAGCCGGAACAATCGGCGGCATCTTTGCGCGCGGCAAACTGCCCGCCGTGAGGATCGTTGTGACACCCAGAGCACTTTGTTGAAGCGACCCGAAAATCGATATCTTTCAAACTGGTTTCAAGCGCCGGTGGGCGATGGCAGTCCCCGCAGGCGACTCCTCGGTGAGCTCCGAGCAGCGGAAATACCGTTTTCGAATGGTCAAACCGGTTCAGCTCTTTCCACGTTTTCGTCGTGTGGCAGGCCTCGCAACCCGCCATCGTCCCGTCCGAACGCTTTGCTTCCATGCGCTCGCGGAACTGCCCCTTGTGTGGGTCGTTGTGGCAGCCGGTGCAGGATCGATCTTCAAACTTGTACTTCACGGGCACCGCTGATCCCGCGGGGACGGGTTTGTGGCAATCCGAGCAGAGCACCGCCAGGTGCGCGCCCGTCAGTGGAAACCTTGTGTCCTTGTGCCGACCGAGCGCGAACTGTGCTGGCTTGAAGCCTTGCAAGTTGTGGCAGGTTTCGCAGCGATTCTGATGAGGGGCACCCGCAAATTGACCCTTGTGAATGTCTTCGTGACAATCCTTGCACTGTGTTTGCGTGATCTTAAAGAGCGTCTCTTCACCCTTCAGACCTCTCGGCACGTGGCATTTGTCGCAGGTAACCTGCACGTGTCGCCCTTCCAGCGGGTATTTTGTGGTCGCGTGATCTTTGACGGTAAATGTGGAAGGCTTGAAGCCATTCACCGTGTGACACTCGGCGCATTCACCGCCGCTGGCACGACTGAGGAATTGCCCCTTGTGCGCGTCCTTATGGCAGTCCATGCATTTCGCAAACGCTACAGGCGTCTTGAAGTCCCCATGCGTGTGGCAGTCGCTGCATGCCACGGAAGAATGTTTGCCCAGCAGCGGAAACTTTGTCTTGGAATGATCGAATCCCTGCAACTGAGCAATGCGGTGCCAGTTCGTCGTGTTATGGCAAGACTCACAGGTGGCGCTAAAACTACCCTTGTGCGGATCCGTATGACACGCCGTGCATTTTGCAAACGCAATCCCTGCGTATTTCACGTATGGCTTTGCATCGGCGATGGAAGGGTGGCACTTAGCGCAGGGCGTTTTTTCGTGCGCGCCGGTCAGCGGGAATTTCGCCTTGGCGTGGTTAAAGAGCGACGCCGGCTTCCAACCTTGGACCGTGTGGCAGCTCGCGCAATTTTTCCCCAGTTGCCCGCGGTGTTCGTCCTGATGGCAGCTTGCGCACTCCGGGGACAGTCCAAGATAAGTCCGATTGAGTTCCTTGACGAGTATTCCGCGTCGGGCTGGGCTAGGAATGAATTCCGCCTTATGGCAGTTCTGGCATGCGACACCGGCATGCTTTCCGGTAAGCGCAAAGCCCGTCTTGGTATGGTCCATGGCCTCACGGCTCGGTTCCCAGTGGACGAGTTGAAATTCGATCCCGTTGTGCTCGGAATGGCAGGTCGCGCAATCTTTGCTGGTTCCGCTCGTTCTTACCCACACCGCGTGCATCCCACGATGCTGATCAAGTCTTTCGCGGATTTCCATGTGGCAGTCCAGGCATTTCATTTCCTTGGTGCCGCCGCCAAGATCATGGCATTTCGTGCAGTTGGTTGGCCCAGACAGGGATTGATGGGCTTTCGAAAGGGGGCCTGGGGAGATTTGCGCGGGTGTCGGCTCGGCGAGAAACCCGACCGACAGACACAATAACAGCGCGGCAAGCGCCAGCAGGCACTTGGGCCGCGCTAGATTCCACGAGAATGAAGGTTGTCGAAACATCCGTCGTTTGCTGACGCCTTTTCGGACATCAAACCCGGTTTGACGAACAAACGGCTGGCTCAGGAAATGCTAGCATGTGGCTGGTTTATATTTCTTCAATTGCGGATACTGTTCCCAAATCATCAAGACGATGTCGCACTCTCCAAACGGCCATTCGAAAGCCGAATGTAACCAAGTGAATAACCGAAGGACGGAATAGGCCTGCTGCTATATGTCATTTTCAAGCTGTTTCTCAGAAAATATTCGATTGCGTTCACTCTTCTCCTGCCTGATGGGTCTGGAGTTTTACCATTCAGATATGGCTTCGCACTGCCTCGGCGGAGTCCGAGGTTCTCGATCCACAAAATGGTTAGAAGCTATTTCAAAACCTCGAATTGGGTCCCATAAGCTGCTGATTCTAAAGAAACTGGAAAGGGCTTTGAAGCCAGCTGCAGTCAAGGAAGCGTAAAACTGAGCATGAATTCCGAGCCCTCCCGTGCCAATTCCGCTCCCGCGTTCCGTCATCGCGTTGCAGCATGGTTAAGCAGAACCGCATTTTCCGCTCCAGATTGGCGTACAGCGGTCATGTGGCGGATTATTTCTTCCACTGAAGGTGGCGGAGGTTTGGCTTTGCGGCTCCACGCTAATCTGCCGCGGTATGGCTGACTGAATGGAACACTGTCCAGATGCTATGAAGATCCGAAGCAAAAGGATTAGCCTCGAAAGCCGAGTAGTTGTGAAGCAAAGGCCAACGAGGATGGACCGCATCTCGCGACTCAGGGAAAGGCTCCCGATCAGCGTGCGCGTGAACACATGCGGCCATTTACATTTGCAAAGGATCTTTACTCTGTAATTCATCTCTCGCCTCGCAAATTCGACGGTACTGAGCTGGAGAATCGCTCGAAACGGCTGTACTGAGAATCGATGCCTGAGTATAATCAGGAACAACGAGCGGGCGTCGTACAATGGCAGTATAGAAGCTTCCCAAGCTTCGGACGTGGGTTCGATTCCCATCGCCCGCTCCAGAAACCTTGTTTGCCTCTAATAACTTAGCGATTCGTCGCGGCGGCAAAAGGCGCCATTAAGACCAAAACGAGCTTCGAGGGTGGCACCGCTAGCTCGCGCGAAAGCCCGAAACACAATTACGTACTTCGCTGAATTCTGTTTGCTGGTGTGACAGCGTAGCGTGATTTGGTTTTACAACAACTTACAAGACCGCGGGGACTGCCAAACTACGCGGAAGTCATACAAGAGATGGGTTCTTGTGGGCTGGGTTGTGGGTTGGAAAAAATCCACGAAATCCGAAGCAGCCCCACGTCGATTTCCCAGAAGCCCGTTCTCGACAGTTTCCGAATTGCTGACGACCCATCCACCTTGTCGCCATGGGGCGGTACGCTCCAAGCCTAGGCTTCGCGGCAATGCAGCGATGGATCGTCAAGCACTTTCTTCAGGCCGGGTCCTTCTAGCGCGCCGGACTCGATATTGATATGCCAATCTTCTGTCAGGACCAGCGATTGATTCAAATCGTAATATGCGATCTGCAGCGCCGGGCCGTTAAATGAAAGGTTTGCGTACCCGTTGTCTCCAACATCACCTTCCTCGTCATTGGGATAACGCCTGATATCCCACGCGAGCCCTCTACAATCCAGAACTGGTCGGCTGATTTTGCTATCCGCTAGGGATACATGTTAAAGCGCGCTGGCAGTCAGGCAATCTGGATCCCGCCGTACTATTTCCGAGAAACGTCGCATTCTGAGATGAATGGCGCGGGGGCGTTTCCCAAAAGTGTTCAAAATTGAATAGCTTAACGACATTTCTTATTGGACCATTTCGCATCTAAGCTTTCGAGGTTTAGATCCTCTTTGGGAGACGATGGGGACATTTGAGTCCGTTACGTATCCTTCTCGTCGATGACCAGCAACCTGTCAGGCGGGGTCTTCGCTCCTTGCTCTCATCACGTACTGATTGGCTTGTATGCGGTGAAGCTGTGGACGGGCTCGAAGCTGTCGAGAAAGCGAAGACGCTTCGACCGAATGTTGTGTTCATGGACATCTCGATGCCGCGGCTGAATGGACTCGAGGCGACGCGAATCATCCGGCAAGAAGTTCCTGAATCCCAAGTTATCCTCATCAGTCAGAATGATCCTAAGATAGTCGATCGGCAAGCGGCGAAAATGGACGCTCACGCCTATGTTGCGAAGGCCAATCTCTCGCGAGATTTGCTGCCTGCGATTGACAGGCTAGTTGGCCATCGAGACGTGGAGATCAACTCAACCCAGACGGGGACAAACTATCCTCGGTGTCCCAGAGCCTGCCGGACGCTCGATTCATTAAAAGTGCGCCTGTTCGGAAAGGTGGTGAGAACATGATCGACTCCGCCGTATTTCAGATGGGCTCTGCCGCCGATACCACCCTTCCCGATAGCGAAGTCTCGCTTGAATCGATCCTCTGCACGGAGGAATTGCATCGTCGCCCGTCGCGTCCGCCGGATCACGAGAAAGAGAACCGCGCACTCGTGGCGCTGGCCCAGGCGCTGGCCGACTCGCCGGGTACGATTCTTCAGACACTTGCCGACACCATCTTGGAGGTCTTCCAAGCCGACTCAGCCGGCCTCAGCCTGTTGACGACGCACGATGGCGGAAAGCGGTTCTACTGGCCGGCGATCGCTGGCAGGTGGAATCTGCACATCGGCGGCGGAACACCGCGCGATTTCGGCCCCTGCGGAGACGTGCTCGACCGCAACATGCCCCTGCTGTTCCGACACTTCGAACGGCGTTACACGTATTTCCAGCCGGTCACCCCTCCGGTCGAAGAGTGCCTGCTGGTGCCTTTTTACGTGGAAGGCAAAGCGGTCGGCACAATCTGGGCGATCGCGCACGATGATCGCCGGAAGTTCGACGCAGAAGATGAGCGTCTCTTGAGTTCCCTGGGGAAGTTTGCATCCTCGGCATATCAAATTCACGGGGCTCTTGAATCCCTCAAACTCCAAGAGGTGGAACGCAAAAGCGCCGACCGAGTGACCGGCTTGTTGGCTGCTATCGTAGATTCCTCGGACGATGCGATCGTCAGCAAGAGTCTGGATGGGTTTGTCACTAGTTGGAATAAGAGCGCAGAACGGTTGTTCGGTTACACCGCTGAGGAGGCGGTTGGCCAGCACATTACCCTTATCGTTCCGGCCGATCGCCGTCACGAGGAGTCGACGATTCTTGAGCGACTCAAGCGAGGCGAGCGGGTCGATCATTTCGAGACTGTCCGTATTAGCAAAAATGGAAAAATGCTCGATGTTTCCCTTACTATTTCACCGGTGAGGGATGCCGCGGGTAGTGTCGTTGGGGCGTCGAAAGTGGCGCGGGATATCACGGAACGTAAGCGGACCGAGCAGGCTTTGCTCGAGAACGAAGAGCGGCTTCGCACGCTGGCCGATGAACTCGAAACCCAAGTGCGGGTTCGGACCCAAGAACTTGAGCAGCGAAACACAGAAGTCCTCCAGCAGTCCGAACAGCTTCGAGAACTTTCGAACCGTTTGCTGCAATCCCAGGACGATGAACGACGACGTATTGCGCGTGAGCTGCACGACAGCGCCGGTCAAATCGTGGCGGCATTAGGGATGAATCTTGGCAGTATCACTCCATATGTAATACAAAACCCGCCGCTCGGCAGAGCTGTAAAAGAAAGCCGGGAACTGGTTCGGCAGCTAAGCAAAGAGATACGCACGATGTCTTACCTGCTGCACCCCCCGCTATTGGATGAAAATGGCCTATCGGAAGCGATTCGTTGGTATATGCAGGGTCTGATGGAACGAAATGGTCTGAGGATCGAACTTAACATTTCCGAGAACTTCGGCAGGCTTCCCAGCGAGATTGAATTGGCGGTGTTTCGCATTGTGCAGGAATGCCTGACGAACATTCATCGCCATTCTGGCAGCAAAACTGCAACGATTCGGCTTTCGCGCACAGCCGAAAGTGTCTCTCTGCAGATTCAGGATGAGGGCAAGGGCATATCGGCCGAAAAGCTAGCCGGGATTCAAGCGCAGCGTTCAGGCGTAGGAATCACGGGAATGCGGGAGCGCGTCCGCCATTGTGGAGGCGCTTTGGATATTCAATCGAACCGGAGGGGTACGAAAATCGCGATCACGCTGCCGGTCCCGTTGAGTGCAACTTCAGTACCTGAGGGACTACTCCAACAGACTAGAGCTGCCGGATAGGGCTGTTCACTAAAACTGGACACCTCAGTTAGCTAATCAGGGCCTCCAAAACAGGAGGCAACATAGGTAGGAAACCGCGTTCGCTACAATAATCTGGAAGATGTCCGATAAGCGCATTTGAACGAAGCCGCCCGGCGGCGTCCAGGCCACCCACTCTCCCTACAAAGCTAAGTGTCCTTCCCCGCGATTTTACAGGATTTACCCGATGGATAGGCCAGCTTCGTTCTGTGAACGTATTGGTGGGAAGAGGGTGATGGGATGAGGTTCCTTTACAGGTCGGGATTGCCCTCTGGGTTTTATTTCTTTCCCAACTGGGAGAAGGCACTGGTGCCGATTTGCTGCCCCGACTGTCAGAGTGACGAGATCCGCAGATCAAAAACGAGAGGAAGTGTTGAGTCCCTCCTGGCCATACTACGGATTCGACCGTATCGATGCGAAGAATGCGACTATCGTTTTTTCCGCTGGTCTATTCGAGGCAAACCTAAGGCAACCAAGCCGGCAAGGACAACAAATGCCCAAGACTACGTACTACCCACACCTCGCGAGGCGTCCCAGGGTGGCAACGCTCCGCATGCTGATATGGATTGAAGAACGGCATTTTCACGGCTGGCGTTGCTCCGAATGCGCATGGGTGTTCAATGCTTCGGGGCCACCCTCTGGCCGCTCGCTAAGTGAAATGATCGAGAACTACAAGCGGCTGCGCGACGAGGAATTCGCAGCCCATGTTTGCGGACAGCACCCTGGAACAAGTCAGGCAGGAAATTAAGTAATCCAGGCATCAGAAGCCGAAGGTATCTCTCACAAAATACAGCTTTTACCCGATAGCTATCTGACGGCTGGAACCTCAAAGTGGCTGATGTCGCCGAACGTCTGAGAGTCGAACACGAGAGGTGCTCATGTTTCTCCAAGATGCCGAAAAATGGGCTGGAGCCCAGGGGGGGCAAGAAGGACGACCCCTAGCCAGGTCGAATGCTAGGGGACTCTCGATAGATCGCGGAAAGGACATTCCCAAAGCGACGCTGGAGGATCTGCTGTCCTCTACTTTGCGTTCGGAGGACGCGGAACTCGACCAAATTCTGTCTGCCTTGGAAGAGATCTCAAGTTCGATCAAATCGGGCGCTGCGACCGCACCTAACCTCGACAACGCGCTCCAGCGAGCGGCGTGGTGCGCGGTGAAGCAGACCTTGCAGGATCGCGAGGTGCGATCGCTAGCAATCACGGATGAACTTACCGGGTTTTACAATCGGCGCGGTTTTCTAGCAACTGCGACGCACCAACTAAAGCTGGCTTTTCGGCACGCTCAGGAAGTATTGCTCTTTTTCTGCGACATATGCGACATAGACGATATGAAGGGGATCAACGACGCCTTTGGACACCGGGAGGGGGATCTGGCAATCGTCCGGGCCGCGGACGTGTTGGAAGAGACATTCCGTGATTCTGACATCCTAGCGCGGCTCGGTGGGGACGAGTTTGTGATGCTAGCCTTGGAAACCTCGATTCCAAGCAGACGAGCCGTCATGCCTCGCATTGAGAAGAGTCTCAAAAAGGCGAATGCCGAGGAGTCCCGTTACAAGCTATCATTCAGCATCGGCGTAGCGCGATTCCATCCGAAAACTCCTTCCTCGCTTGGAGAACTCATGGCGCGTGCGGATCAGGACATGGATTTGCACAAGAAATGCGACCACAGACTGGCCTCGTTACGGCACTCGTAGTTGCCTCTCTTATGGATCTTGATGCCATTTATCGGGAAGCTGCTGGTGGGAAGTTACGGAACAGTATAATGTCTTAATCCAACCGGCGAATCAACCGGTGACGCGTCGCGCAAGGGACATCACGTTTCGCAGGGCCTATGCGGAAGCAATTCACTTGAGCCTTGCGTAACGCAAACTGCCTGATAACTGGCAACGACTTCCACGCCCCCCTGCGTCGGCCCCAGCTTTGAGGGTGAACTCAACGAATGAATTTGCCACTCTCAATCAGGACGCTGGGACGAAATGGCTTTATCTGGCATGACGGCGTGAGCGCAGTGAGCATTAATAAACCAGGAGTGTTGGCGCCCGCCATTTGTAGGCAGGAGAATCGAAATGACTACCAGCGTTTTGAGTCCTGACCCAAGGAATTTGCCACTTCAGTTGCGACCCGGCAGTGCGTTTCAAGGCGACCACGTTGCCTACTTCTACCAAGGGAGCGATTCTCTGCTGGCGGTGCTGTGCGACTTTATCGGTGGTGCGCTGGGCGCCGGGAGTGCGGCGGTCATCATTTCCACGAAGATGCTTCGCGAGGGACTTCAGCAGCGGCTGACAGCGCGAGGTCTAGACCTCCACAAGGCCGGCAAACAGGGAAGGTACGTTGAGCTAGACGCCTCCGAACTTCTATCGAAATTGATGGTGGAAGGAATGCCCGACAGTGATCACTTCGAAGAGCTTGTCGGTGGAACCATCGTGAGAATCAGGACACTTGGTAAATCCACACGTCCCGAAATAGCAGTGTTTGGAGAGATGGTTTCATTGTTGTGGACGGAGGGCAAGGTTGAAACCGCCATCCGGCTCGAACAACTCTGGAACGAACTGGCGAAGAAGCACTCTTTCTCTCTCCGTTGTGCTTATCCGATGGCTAACTTTTATGACGAAAAGAACGCTCAGCCGCTCGCGAGAGTTTGCGCAGAACACTCAGCCGTGGTGCTCGAAGAAAAAGACACATCTTTGACAGCCGCCGAAAGCAGGGTTGTCTTACGCCGAAGCGAAGAAGGATTCCGGCTGTTCGTTGATGCCGTGCAGGAGTATGCAATCTTCATGCTAGATGTGCAGGGTCATGTGAGCACTTGGAATACCGGGGCAGAACGAATCAAGGGATATGGGATCTCCGAAATTATAGGGAAGCACTTCTCCGTCTTCTATCCGGAAGAGGACATTCGAGCAGGTAAACCGCAGAGAGAATTGGAGATCGCCGCCAGGGAAGGGCGTTTGGAAGATGAAGGATGGCGTCTACGCAAAGACGGCTCCCGGTTTTGGGCCAATGTGGTCATCACCGCTCTAAGAGATAAGTCCGGCAGGTTGGTTGCATTCGGAAAAGTTACGCGTGACTTTACCGACAGAATACGGGCAAACGAAGAGTTGCGGAGGGAAATTGAAGAGAAAACGGCGGCCGAAAGAAAGTTACACGAATCGGAAAGGTCACTCCGTCAGCTTTCTCTCCATCTTTTGCAAACGCAAGATGAGGAGCGCCGGCGCATCGGCAGAGATCTGCACGAGAGCGTAGGCCAATACCTGGCAGCGCTGAAGATGATAGTGGATTCACTCAAGTCCATGGCCGATCGAAACCACCGAGAGGATGCCAGTCAACTGGCCGAATGCGCACACCTGACGGAAGCGGCTATCAAGGATGTTCGGACTATATCCTACCTGTTGTATCCTCCGATGCTTGAGGAACTCGGCTTGAAATCGGCGATACCCTGGTACCTAGACGGATTTAGAAAGCGGAGCGGAATTGAGACCACTTTTGAGGTTTCTCCTGAGTTCGACCGCATCCCTGGGGACCTGGAGTTAGCGTTATTCCGCGTCCTGCAAGAGAGCTTAACCAACGTATACTTACACTCTGGCAGTGCAACGGCAACTGTTCTGCTGCTGGCTAAGAACCGAACCGTGATCCTCCAAGTAATTGACGACGGGAAGGCTTCTAAGTCGATAAATTGGGAAAACCGAGCTCAAGACTGGATGGGTGCACTTGGCGTTGGACTGCGCGGGATGAATGAGCGCATGCGCCAACTGGGAGGTAGCCTGGAGCTATCTTGTGCTCAAGCAGGAACCATCATAACCGCTACTGTTCCATTGCCCGACGCCGTGTCAGGCGTTTAACAAGAAAAGTAGCAGGACAAGAATGAGGCTTTCCAAAAGACGCCCACCAGCTAGCCCCCCGTCGCTAGTGGGCCAGGGTGGCGAAACGGGCCCATGAATTGCCCTGAGAGTGTAAAATACAGCAAATACTGTATGGGATGGTTGGCCAAGACGTACTATCCATACACTACGGTTTATAGAAAGTGCTCACCACCATCCACGGGCTCAGGAACTCGGATCGCCGGTACTGCAGAGCGAGGAGCAGCCTCGAAAGACTGCTGTGAGATTGGGGGCGAAGACGGTGCGAATTCTCATTGCAGACGATCATGACATCATCCGCAGAGGACTGAAACAGTTGCTCAGCTTGCGGGCCGACTGGGAAGTGTGCGGCGAGGCCAAGACCGGGCGAGAAGCGGTTACTCTTGCTGAGCAGCTCAAGCCTAAAATCGTAGTCATGGATATCAGCATGCCCGACCTGAATGGTCTGGAGGCAGCCCGCAGAATTCACAAGTTATTTCCGAAAACTGGGATTCTTATCTTGACGCTGCATTTTTCGGACCAACTCCTGCGTGACATCGTCGAGGCCGGCGCCCGTGCCTATATCATGAAGTCCGACGCAGATCGGGATCTCATAAGCGCCATCGAGGCTCTGGCGAATCATCGAACATTTTTCACGGCGCGCGCGGCAGAAATGCTTCTGGATCGTTTTTCCATGCAGAATTCAGTACCCGATCCGGAAGCCCATTTGCGGAACAGGCTCACCTCCCGCGAACGCGAAATTGTACAACTTCTCGCTGAGGGAAAGAGCAGTAAGGAAGTGGCGGTGGCTCTCGGAATAAGTGTTAAGACAGCCGAAACTCATCGGGCAAATATCATGAAAAAGCTCGACATGCATTCCGTAAGCGAGGTCGTCCGTTACGCCGTTAAGAATCAAATCATCGAAGCATGACGCTACGCCCAGCGCCGCGAGCTGAGCTCTAAACTCGGGTGAGTAACACACTGGAGTTCGATGTCCTTTCGAACGGCCTACGGCTTTATCTCAAGCCGAGACTCTAGCTCCCATGCCCGAGGCTGCCGAGACAGACTTGCTTCTACCCGGACCAAACTTTGAAGCGCCAACTGTTGCTTCCTTGATAGGGCTAACAGTTGCTGCCGCAGCCTCACACGCGCCCGAAAGATCCTGGATTTCACGGTTTCTGTCGTAATGTCCAGAGCCTCCGCCACTTCCTGGCACGTCCAGCCTTCCCCTTTTTGAAGGATGAAGGGCCTGCTGAGCACAGGGCTCAATGTGCTGAAGGCTTTTGCGGCTAATTCCTTCGTAAGATATTGACGTTCAGGATCCGCGTGCAAGTCTCTGAGCTCCGTCTTCGTCTCAAGATCGTCCGTGGGCCTATCTCCGTCGGCACGTACTAGCCCATCTTTCGCTCGCCGTTTCCGCAACACCATCAATGCTTCATTGATAGCAATACGCATCAACCAGGTCGAGAACTGCGAATTTCCTTTAAATTGCCGAATCTTGCCATACGCTTTGCAGAAGACGTTTTGCAAATTGTCCTCTGCATCCTCCCGATTCTTGAGCATCTTGTAAGACATTCCGTAAACTCGGTTGGAATGCTGGCGGGCGAGTTCCCCAAACGCATTACGACTTCCCGCACACGCACCTGCAATGAGCGTTTCTTCAGACGGTATGGATTGATTGTTCATCACCCGCAGCATCTCCCGTTGCCTGTTCGAAATCCACACTAGGGCAGTTGAAGGAGAACAGGGAAGACGCCCAGTCTTGGGCCCCTCAATCTTTCGAGGGACCTCGCTCCCTGCTCTCCCTCCGCTTCCACGATCAAGGTAAAAGGTTTGCTTAGCCATCCTGTAAATACCCTAGAACGGGAGAAAATCTACTGGAGTTGCGAGTTGATCCTTTGCCCTACGCGTTTATTTGTCACTCTCTACCTGTTTCACCGTATGGCGTATTTAGGGCAAGAAGTAGTTTATGGAAGTAGTCGACTCTTTCCGCGTTTAATCGCGAAGAACGGACGACGTTGGCTTAGATGGAGACTCAAACGGAAACGAATAGCTTGAAATACCTTTACGTCGAGGGACTGAAGGATCTGTACAACGCGGAAAACCAACTCGTGAAAGCCCTTCCGAAGATGGCCAAGGCTGCAACTTCTGAGGACTTGCGCGCGGGTTTTGAAGGTCATTTAGAGCAGACGAAGGAGCACGTTGCGCGCCTCGAAAAGATCTTCTCGGTTCTCGGAGAAAGTCCGAAGGGCGAGAAATGCGGAGGCATGGAGGGCCTCATCAAGGAAGCTGCCGAAATGATCGAGGAAGTTCCCGCTGCCGAAGGATTAGACGCGGGCCTTATCTCAACCGCGCAGCGGATTGAACACTATGAAATAGCCCGCTACGGCGGTGTCAGCACTTACGCGAAGCGTCTCGGAGAAGACGAAGCAGTGTCGCTTTTGAGGCAGACTCTTAGGGAAGAAATGGAGACACACAAGAAGCTGTCCCAATTGGAGGACCGCGTCATTCTCGAGGTCGCCAACTCCAGGGAATCGGGCGGTGGCAGAGGCCATGAAACAAATCAGCAAGCACACTTAGTAGAGCGTGAGAAAGGAAGTCATCAATGAGGATGACAATGGTAACAACAAAGGAAGCGTCATGAACAATCGAAATGTAGCTGTTTTTGCCCTAGCCTGTGGGATCAGCCTCTTACTGAGCGGGCCAGCGCATTCCGCTCCGGCATTGCAGGAGGCGAAAAGCCAGCGCGATGACAACAGGACAGGCGCAAACCTAATTCGGGAAGTGCGCCACCAGTTGGTGATGCTGCCTTACTATTCGGTCTTTGACAACTTGACCTACACCGTCGAGGGAGACAACGTGACGCTGAACGGCCAAGTGACTCGCCCGACAGTCAAGAGGGACGCTGAGTCCGCAGTGAAGAGCATTGAAGGTGTCGGAACTGTCGTAAACAATATTGAGGTCCTGCCACTTTCTCCGATGGACGATGATATTCGCCGCGCGGTCTATCGCGCGGTCTATGGCGATTCTGGACTACAGCGCTACGCGCTGCAGGCCGTACCTTCGATTCACATTATCGTAAAGAACGGCAACGTAGTGCTGGAAGGCGTTGCCGACACCGAAGCCGACAAGAATCTGGCAAATTTGCGTGCCCGTGGCGTCTCGAACGTCTTCAGCGTGAAAAACAACCTTGTCGTCGCTTCCCAATAGCAATCCATTCTGAGCCTTCGACCACGCTAACTGCAGGATGCGTTCTGCGCCTCGAGAGGTATTAAAGGCGGAGGTCGTCCATCTGACGAGCCTCGAGTGTGAGTAGTCCTACGGCGTCATTCTGCCTACGGGCACCGTTCCTCTCTCCAACAGCAGGGCGAGAGCGGCAAGGGAAGAAGGAAGAAGAATGTTCAAATTAAAAGCCGAAATTGTGCAAAAAAGAACATACCTCCTTCTCCTAAGTGACTAACGTAGGGCCTGCGACGCCCAGAGAAATCAGTGAGCTTCGGAACGCTGAGACCTCAAAACTCCACGCGTTCAGAACCAAGGAGATAAAAACATGCTTGGGATCATCGCCGCAGTTCTAATTGTTCTCTGGTTGCTGGGTTTTTTCGCATTTCACGTAACAACTGCGTTCATTCATGTTGCCCTGATTGTGGGCATCATTCTGCTAGTCATGCATTTCCTGAGACGAACCACCGCAAGTACATAAAACACTGCCCAAAGATCAAGAGCCGACGACAGCCGCTGTCTCGCTGTGACAATGCCCCAGCCTCATTTAGAAGTTCAACCGCGTTATGACTATGACTCTAAAAGGAGACTGAAATGAAAATGAATCGCTTGAAGCACCTATATGTCGAAGAACTGAAGGATCTCTACAGCGCGGAAAACCAGTTGGTGAAAGCTCTTCCTAAGATGGCCAAGGCTGCAACTTCTGCGGACTTGCGCGCGGGCTTTGAAGGTCATTTAGAGCAGACCAAGGAGCACGTGGCGCGTCTCGAAGAGATTTTCAAAACGCTCGGAGAAAGTCCGAACGGAAAAAAATGTCATGGAATGGAAGGCCTCATCAAGGAGGGTGGCGAGCTGATCGCGGAAAATCCCGCGTCAGAAGAATTAGATGCTGGGCTCATCTCCGCCGCTCAGCACGTAGAGCACTATGAAATGGCCGGATACGGTTGTGTAAGCGCCTACGCAAAGCTCCTCGGAGAAGATCAGGCAGTGTCGCTCTTTAGGAAGACTCTGGAGGAAGAAAAAGAGGCAGACAAAAAGCTGACCCAATTATCAGGCCAGATCAATCTCGAGGCAGCCGAGACCGACGAAACGCACGGAGGGAATGGTCACTCGAAGAAGGCGGCAACGGCCAAGGCCACGACCGTAGGCGCTTAGCTATTCGTATTTCTTAGAAATGTCAAAAGGAGGAATAGAAATGAGCGGAAGTACTTTCAAGTTGCCTCGATTGCTTTTGCCCCTGGGTTTGTTGGTTTTTTGCGCATCCCTGATGGCGACAGCAGCCCCGCGGTATCAAGACCAGCAAACACGCCCAGACAACACCAAGAAAAACAAGGATCAGACAGACCCCACGGCGGATCAGCAGAAGATGAATCCTGCGGACCGCGCTATCACCCAGAAAATCCGGAAAGCGATCCATGAGGATCAGAGCCTCTCCACCTATGCGCACAACATCAAGATCATCACCCAAAACGGTAAAGTCACGCTCCGAGGGCCGGTACGTTCTGAGGATGAAAAAACCAACCTGCAAGCCAAAGCAGTGGCAGTGGCTGGAGAAGAAAACGTAACCAATCAACTTGAAATCGCACCTTCGAAATAACCGGACAGATATTAAAATCAGATTGAACTCAAAGGAGAAACATAAATGTCGTCGAAAAAAGTAGGAGTCTTTGGAATTTATTCAACTCGGACTGCTGTCGAAAATGCAACAAACTCGCTCGTCAGAGCGGGCTTTCCGACTTCAGATATTTCCGTGCTTTTGCCGGAGAGCCTTGGCGGACCGAAGGATATGGGAACAGAAAAGGCTACAAAAGCCCCCGAGGGTACAGTGGCAGGTGTGGCCACCGGAGGCGTAATTGGTGGCACGCTCGGCCTGCTAGCAGGTATCGGTCTGTTGGCGATCCCTGGCCTCGGCCCCTTCATAGCTGCAGGTCCGATCATGGCAGGGCTGGCGGGGCTGGGCGTGGGAGGAGCAGTGGGAGGAGTTACCGGTGCTCTAATCGGCATGGGTATTCCCGAGTTCGAAGCCAAGCGCTACGAAGGCCGCCTGCAGAAGGGCGGGATTCTCCTCTCCGTTCATTGCGATACGTCTGATGAAATCAAGCGTGCCAAGGAAGTCCTGAAAGCTACAAACGCGGAAGATGTTTCTTCCACGGCAGAAGCCTCTGTTGATAACAAGCAAACTGACCGCGAAGCGGCCGCTAGAGCTGGGCGCTGAGCCCAGTTAACCAACGGGAGGAAGTCTCGAAGAGACTTCCTCCTTTTCGTCCGGCGATGAGTCTCTCGACAGTCCAGTCTGACTATTTAAGGAAGGGTGCTCACGATGACCAGAGAAAACAAGGTAGGAACGATTCTGAGTTTTGTCTTGGGGGCTGCCGCAGGTGCGGTGACTGCTTTACTGCTTGCACCTAAATCTGGAGCGGAACTTCGAGACGAAATTACAGAAGGCGTGAGCGACGGGGTCAATCAGGTCCATAGTTCTGTCAAAGACGTAAAGCACCGAGCACAAAAACTAGTGAACTCGGCAAAAGCCCGCGTAGAGGACGCTGTAGATGCCGGGCAAGTCGCTTACGACCAGGCGAAGAATTCGTGAGAGCCGCCAACAAGCCGGGTAATTTGTCGATCGCCAACTGAGAGTCGGCCGTCCCAACAACAAGAGTATCCGGGACAGAAAACATCGGCGGTAGGGAATTGCAGTAGCGCATCGGGCAACGTCTAGCCACGTCTGATTTTCTGAAATTGAAAAGGAGCAAGCAAATGAAAGCAAGCACGAGAAGGCACGCCAAAGACGAAACGCTCTTGTTCAGTATGGGAGAGTCAATCGGATCAACGCTGGGCGCGATCGCTGGGCGAGCTCATGCAGTTCAAAAAGCTCTATCCGGAAGTCGCGTTTCCCGCACAGTGAAACGCGACGGCAGAAAGCTCGTGAAGACTAGCAATAGTTCTAGGCGTAAGACTGGCCGGCGCAATTCACGTCGCGCAGCCTCATCTGCCAAGCCGTCCGCTGGACGCGCAAGATCTAAGGAGTAGGACGATTGCGGTCGTGAATTGACCTTTGCGTGGCGCCGGACCTCATGATACGACCGCGCAAGCGAACATCAGGGTGTGACTAATGTGGTGTCTTCATCTGGACACATAGCTCCCCAGGTCTTCGGCCAGCTATCCAGTGTCAAAGCCAGGTGATCTCTTCGAAGCATATTTGCATTTAAGGAGGGTAACTTTGAAAGCTGCAAAGGACGAAACTACAGACCATTCCGCAGGTCAGATCTCACGCGAGGATATGATCGGACTTTTGAATGAAGACCTCTCGGGCGAATACCAGGCCATCATCTCCTATGTCGTTTATTCGCAGGTATTGAGCGGCGCTGAATACATGAATATCGCCGGGGAACTCGAGAAGCACGCGGCCGAAGAGCTGAGCCACGCGCTGATCATCTCGAAGCAAATTGATTACCTCGGAGGTATGCCTTCGGTCCAACCGAAGCCGGTTCGAACGTCGGAGAAAGCCAAGGAAATGCTTCAGTTTGATCTAGAGAACGAGATGGCAACAATTCGGCGTTATCGTGAACGCGTCCGTCAGTGTGAGAGTTTGGGAGAGTACGCGATGGCTGAACATATCCGAGAGATTCTAAAGGATGAGCAGGACCATCTGATCTCCCTGGCCACCGCTCTCGGGGAAGATGTCCCGGTGGTGAAGAGCGCTTCGGTCGCCCACGCGGGCAAGTAAACGGAAGGGCTTCTCAGCACTTTCGGCGCGGCTGGGGTGACGGGCTTGAATCTCTATAGCCCTTTGGTCGCTGTGGTTGGCGCAGTAGTCTTTCTTGTCGCGTTTCATGCAATTCGTTGCATACTTTATTCCGATGCACTGAGACTGCTCTCGCGTAAGGTCCAAACTGGAAGGTTGTTACATCCGGCTGAAGCGGTACACCTCCGCATTGTTGCCGAGGAGAAGAAGACCAAAGTTCCCAAAGAGACAGTTCCGGCTGCGCGGATCGTGAAAGCTTCCGGGAGGGGGACTACAAGCCACTGTCTGGGGATTTGATGCGAGAGTGGATGGTTCCGATGTAGGAGGCTAGCCCAGGAGGCCGACGCTAAACCTTCCACAATATAAAAAGTATTCTATACTTGACACTTGGCTCGCTTTAGCGTACCTTTTTTGGTGTCTTCGGGGAGGTCACTATGCCCGATCAACCCTTTCGAAATGAACGAGCCGACCGTCGTAGAACCACGCTCTTTCTCTTCTATCTTGCTGCGCTTCTCTCCGTCATTGCCATCAGTCTTGTCGCAAAGATTCCGTCGTCCCGTACGCTACTATTCACCCTGGCTGTCACGAGTGCTGGCGCGGCCAGCTTCTTCTTGCTCCGTTTCCTGCGTACAAATGATGAGCGCGAACAGCAGACCAACTACCGTGCTCTGACGTTTGCCTTCACCGGCACATTGGTTTTTTCTGCGGCTATCGGCTTCCTCCAGAGCTTCGGTTTCCATCCCGTGTCCTGGCTAGGTATTCCCGCGCTCATGATCATTTTGTGGAGCATCGGATTGATTCTTTATTCGTGGCGGTATCGATGAAAACTCGGCTACGTGTATTGCGAGCGGAAAAAGAATGGTCGCAAGCCGAGCTTGCGGCCCATGTGGGAGTCGCTCGCGGCACCATCAATGCCATTGAAACTGGCAAGTACGATCCGAGTTTGCCGCTGGCCTTCAAGATCGCACGTGTTTTTGGAAAGAACGTAGAAGAGGTGTTTTTGTATCCCGAGGAACAAGACCAGCCGCGTCCCCCGCAGGTCTGAGTTCCGTCTCTAGCAATCGCGACATGATGTCTGTTAGTTCACAATTCCGGACTCTTTTCTCTGCAGGTCACTCGAAGTCTATCCCCGTTTTCTCGCCCAGATGAACCGAAAGGAGTCTCTTCATGGATCGTCCCTATGGCATTTCCGACTTCGCATTCCCATCCCGATGGGACCGGGAACCCGGCCCCGACTTAGTGGAGAGGGCCGGTCAGGGTTCTCGCGCAGATAGAGAGCAGAGCCAAACCGGACGCGGAAAGGGATCGAATTCCACTCGGTCTCGTGGCGGTTTCGACCGCCCGGTTACGATCTATCGCGGTCGAGACCGGGAATACTCGCTACGCGAATCTGAGGTTCGTTCGCTCACAGACTTAGGCAGGTTTCGCATCGTGCCGGAAGCTGATCTCGCGCGCTTTGCATACCAAGGCAACTATACGCAGATGGAAAGCGACATTCGCAGCCTCACCCGGCAGGGCCTCGTCGAACAGCGCACCATCGAAGGCCATTCATCGTATTCGACGAAGGTTTTAACTCTGACGAAGGACGGCCATAGAGTCGTTGAGCGTGCGCAGCTTGTCTCCAGCCGGCAGGCTACCTACCATGGCCTTGTGAAGCCGAAGGAGGCCCGACACGACGCCGATCTCTACCGGCTCTATCAGAAAGTCGCCAGAGAAATCGAGCGCTCGGGCGGTAAGGTTCGCCGCGTCGTTCTCGACTTCGAGCTTAAGAAGGACCTTTACCAAGCCCTTTCCCGGATGCAGCCCGACAAAGACGCTCGATACGAAAGAATCTTCATAGCGAATCACTTCGATCTCAAAGTGGTGGACGGCAAAATTCCCATTCCCGACCTACGGATCGAGTATGAAGACGATTGCCGCGATGTTCGCCGTCTCGATCTCGAAATCGCCACGCGCGACTATCGGCCCCAAGGCCTCGGCGAAAAGGCCAAGGCCGGATTTCACATGTTCGCCCGGCAGCCAGACCACGCCAAATTGCGCCGCGTTCTCGACACCCAGGAAATCAGCGCGAGGATCTTTGCCCTATGAAATTCCTTCCCATCCACACGGAAGCGCTCCGCTATTTCGGCTATACGGAAGAGGAGTCCCGTTTCCTCTACCTTGTGGCTACGCATTCCGGGTATTTCACCTGCCAGCAGTTTCTTCAGTTCCTCAAGATGAAACCCGGCAAGCGCAGTGTTGCTTTTGCTAGAAAAGTTGTGGAGAAGAAACACGCTAGCTCCAAGCAGTATCTCCGGCATGGCCGCGTCTTTCATCTCTTCTCGCGGAATCTCTATGAAGCTATCGGCAGGGAGAATGGCCGTTTTCGGCGCGCACATTCGACCGAATACATCCGAACCCGGCTCATCGCGCTCGACTTCATTCTCCGAAACCAAGGCTTCACTTATCTCGAATCCGAGGAGCAGAAGCTCTCTTTCTTCTGCGACCAACTGGCAATCGACAAGAAAATCCTGCCCCACAAACGCTATTCTGGGGCTATCAAGGGTGCCTTCACCGACCGCTACTTCGTGGATAAATTCCCCATGTTCTACAATCCCGCCGTCTCTCTCTCGCCTGTGGTGACATTCAGTTTCATCGATCCGGGGTTTGAAAGCATGGATAGCTTCAAGACGCATGTGGACGCGTACTTGACGCTCTTCACCAAGCTTTCGCAGCTCCGTTTCTATTACGTCGCAACCCGCGACACGAATTTCGAGCGCGCCGGGAAGCTGTTTCATGGAACATTCCAGAGGCTTTGGAACTCGGCAGCCCCTCGTGGATTGTTCGACTATTTCCGTACGCGGCGAACCTGGGACGAGAAGAACTACGGCAAGCTCAGTGAACACGACGTCCTGTTCATGAATCAAGGAAAAGAGAGATTTGGCAATCCAGGCATAGAGAATCTGTATCAGAGATGGCGTACCGGGGAGATTACCGAGAACACGGTGCGGTCTGAATCGGTGAGGTTCCAGATACCTTCGCAGGTCACCTTTATTTCAGCAACGGTGAACGGACAGGCGGCGTTGTTCGAGCGGCACCCGCATCAGCCTGTAAATATACCCGGGAAAAGTTCCGAGGAGACATCTTTCTCGGGAGATTTCACCTCCGGCGTCACCCTGGCATGGAGATAAGTGACAGAAAGAGCAGGCAGATGCGACAGAGACGGCAAGAAAACGGAGCGCGGCCAAAACACGATCAGAGGCGGGAGCGACCCCATCGCGCCGCAAAATCGCGGCCCGATCCCTTCGGGCTTCGGGGGTCACTCCCGCCTCTTGCTGCTGGAATGCGCAGCTCGTGTTTTGGCCGCGCAGGAGAAGGGAATCAGAGAGCTTTGTAAGACGGGATGTAAGACAAGACCGTAAAGGAGGAACAAGGAGAAAGCATGGCAATCATCAAGGCACCACCCAAACAACCAAAGTCAGTAACGATTCAGGCGCGAGTCGAGGAGTCGGTGAAAGCGCAGCTCGATCAATACGCCAAATTTCATCGATTCCACTCCGTCCTACGTCATCACGGAGGCGCTGAAAGTCCTATTCAAACGCGATGACGAGTTCAAAGCCTGGCTAGGCCAACACGCCAACGACAAGAACCCGGAACAGAATCAAGGAGAGGCTCTCACGAAGACCGCGTAACAATCATGAAGACCCGTCCAACACAATTCGGTGTGCGCGAGAATACAGCGTCGTCAAGACAGCATGCCCCGCGCCGTGTAATGAATGCCTCGGTTCTGCAGTCCGACCCCTTGTTTGGAACTGAACAGCACGATAAGCGGACGCGAGAACTGACACCTCCAATCAAAGAAACATTCGAAGTATCACTCACAGAGACGGACAAGGGGGCCACAGGGGGAGGAGACAGCGGAGCGACCGCGTCGGCGTTGCTTGGCGATGGCAAACTCTCAGTTGTCGAACGTCCTCTGACGTGCGAGGAAGCCGCGGCCTTTGTGAGAGTTCACCCGAGGACTGTCAAGCGCATGGCGCGTGCGGGCAAGGTGCCAGGGCATTTCCGTTTTGGACGTTGGTATTTCTATGCGAGTGAACTGGACTGCTGGATGCGAATGGATTTAAACTCGGCACGCCACCCTTGAGGCTCAAACACAAAGGAGAATGCCAATGTTTGAGCGCAAGAGGTACCAATTCGGCTATGTGCGCCAGAAACCGCGTAAGACTGGCTCGCATGTCTGGGTCTGGGAGTATAGAGATGGCAGTGGTTCTCATTCGGTGATTCTGGGAACGGTTGACCAGATGAGTGAGTCCGAGGCTTGGAAAGCTACAGAGGGCCGAAGGTTGATATTGAACGACCCTCAAGCTGCCGAGCAAATTTCGTTCGGTGCGGTGCTTGATCGTTATGTCTTGGAGGCACTGCCCGAGCGAAAAGTTACTCGGTGCACCTATTTGAGTTGGATCAGGAGCCAGATCCGGCCCAAGTGGGGACAGTGTCCCATCGCGCACGTGAAACCCCTCTCTGTCGAATTGTGGATCAAAGGGTTGCCACTTTCCGGCAGGAGCAAAGGGCACGTTCGCGAAGTGATGCACATGCTTTTCGATTGGGCCATGCGATGGGAATTGATCCCACATGACCGGAATCCGATGAGTCTGGTTCGCGTAAAAGGTTGTTCCAAACGAACCAAGCTTCCGAAGGTTCTAACCATCGAAGAGTTCAACCGGCTGTTAGAGAAGCTAAGGGAACCTTACAGAACGATGGCGCTCGTTGCTCTATTCTTAGGCCCGCGAGTGAGTGAGATCGCTGGACTAAAATGGAATGACGTGGATTGGGATCGATCAACGATTTCCATCGCGAGATCATGGGTAATCGGTGAAGTCGCGGACACGAAGACAGAAGGTTCCGCAAAGCCGTTGCCTATGGATTCGGATTTGGCCATCGTTTTGAAGGAACATCGAGAAAGAACGAAGGACTACGATTCGCTATGGATGTTTGTGAATCCAGCCACGGGAAATCCGTTCTGGCCGAGCAAGATTCGTGAGAATCACTTGGTGCCCGCAGGAATTGCCGCTGGCATTGGGCGAGTTGGATGGCATACGTTTCGGCACACGTACTCCTCGCTGTTGCGGGAGCACGAAGTGGACATTAAGGTTCAGCAGGCGCTTTTGCGTCACGCGGACATCCGAACAACGATGAACATTTACACGCAAGCGGTCCCGAGAGCAGTACGCGAAGCAAATCGCAAAGTTGTGAGAAATATTTTAGGGAAGCAAGGCGGCATCGAGGCGGCGGTAAGGGTTCCGGAGGCTACCAAGTCCTTCCAAATCAGTACGAGCCCTACTTTGTAAGTCCTTGAAAAACCAAGTGGCGATGATTTCGATTCCCATCGCCCGCTCCATAACTCACTGATGATTCGATTGCCTTTACGCCTGGAAGTTGCTGAAAATCGCCCCATTAACTGAGGGTTTTGTTCCAAGGATGTTCCAAAGCCCTCGTAATTGCTCTAAGGCATCCACGCCGAATCTGGACGCAGCGGGAACGCGGACTGGGACCTGCTTTGAAAAAAATCAAAGAATCAAAACGAAAAACGGCAAGAACAAAGCGGGAACGGGACACAAGTCCGCTGGAAAAGATAGCTCCCACCTAGTGATATGTTATGAGTGCGGGCGCGTGCAAAAGCCAGGGACCGTGACTTGCACCTATTGCGGCAAGACTACGCTCCCTGCGGCCCAAAAGCCAGTTAGTCAATATAAGTGGCCGCCCTCAAATCCCGCATCAACCGTTCAAACGCAGCCCTGTACTTGTCGAGTGCTCTCCAACCGCAAAAGTCCCCAATATGCCTTGTCCTCCGAATGTCTGCCGCCCACGCCTCCTCCGCGCCCATCACCGCATCATCCAACCGGATTGGAAATAAAACCGTCCGCCCCTGCTTCCGTTCCTTCTCGAACGCCGTCTCCACTTCCTTCTCTACCCCTGGACTCTTCATCGAGTTTTCCGTCAGCACGAGCAGCAACTTGTCGTGCACGCGAATCGCTTCATCAATCCTCGGCCGGATGCGTCCCCAATCTTCATGTCCTCACGGTCAAACCAGCACCGCACATTCTTGTTTTGCAAATCCGTGTGCAGCCGCTCCGCAAACTCTCCATCTTTGCTCGAATAACTGATGAAGCAAGAAAAAACTGAATCGGCTCCATCGCCGCCACTAAAGCCTTCATCTGCACAATGAACGGTTCGGGCACCCCCGCCCCCCGCAGGAAGACCTCCGGAATCTTTCCCTGTGATTCGTAGATAGTGTCAACGCCGATGGATGAAGGTCCCAAGTGATTGACAGTTTCTAGATCCTTCGCTTCGCTCAAGTCAACGCTGGCGAACAGCGTACCGACCACACTCGACCCCATAAAACTCGTCTTCACCAGACAGTTGGCATACCCGCCCCCTAAGAAACTATTGGCACCAGCGGGTATCGGCCCGGTAACTCGTGCGCCGCCTATCAGCCCGTGCACAAAACTCGTCAGTCTCCCGGCTCGAACAGGATAGTAAACCGGGCCTGTGAGGTAACTGAGAACGTCGGCGTGATGCCCTAAATCGAGCGAGTTCGAGGCCCGCACGTAAGTGAGGTCCGCAGTCACACCGACGCGCGGCAAAATTAGCGCTGTAACTGCTGTATCACGGACTCCTCCTACTGAACGAGTCCCGGCGAAGAACTGTTCGAGGCGACTGAGAATCGGATTGCAAATCACGGACCACGAGCCATGTAAAACTGAAAGGTAAGTACCTCTTATGGCGAATAAACTGAGCCCTGGCCGCCCCAACGGGAGCAAGGAACATTAGGAAATCTCCATCTCGGAACCGTAACTTGGGAAATGCGTTCCGAACTGGAACTCCTGGAAAGTCGTAGCCGGAAGATAGCAGGCACACTCAAACCAAATGCTCATTTCAACTCTTAGAAAACATTAAGCCGATCTGGGAAGGCATTCTGAATGGTCCAGGTTGTAACAATGGCGAGGAAAATGCATGCGACTGAAACCTGAGGAGTCCATCTTATGATGAACAAACTATTGAGCAAAAGTCTCACCCGAGTCTCTCGGTTTGTCGCGTGCGGTGGCCTAGCAGGTGTCGTGCTTTGTTCAGCCTATGCTCAAAGACACGATCAGGAGTTTGAGCTTGGCGGCCAGAAGTTGCACGAAAGGTTGAAGCTCTTTAGGGCACGGGTTCCGGGTGCGGTCTGTGGTTCGCCTTTAGACGGCGATCACATAAACCGGCATACTTTGGATGATCCTGACGACTCTGGCTGGCTTACATGTTGCATTGACGAGCCTAAAGAAGTATCTGCATTCTCGAAGTTTCAAGTACTTTCTATCAACAGCAATTGTCCTGTACTCGTCATCTTCTATCACGAACATTTGCAGAGTGCCACATTCACCGTAGACGCGGGATCGGTCGAGGACCTCTTGCCACAGTTTGTGAAACTATACGGACCTGTACAGCATAACGCTGCCATCGCCACAAAGACTGTTCCGGTTAGATTCGCTTCATGGATGCCTTATGGTTCGACACTTGAGTTGAGCGAAGAAATCGTAAAAGGCCACGATTTGACAATCAACCCGCCCATCAAAGACGCATCTCCTACGGCAAAAATTGTTCGGTGCGATATGTTTGAATTCGGGTGGGGACACTGACAATCCGTAGCGGCTGTTTCTACCCACGATGAATCCAAGAATTTGCATAACCACCAAAATCTTGACTTGGGAGGATTGAGATGCAGAAAACAGCTAGCTCTAGCTCAGGCACCGTTAGCAGGAGGGTGGAGCGCTTTTCGGTTACGCTGCGCGGCCCTTCACTATTTACAGACGCAAAGGATATTGGAGAGGTGCGGGGGAGACTTCGCGGCGGCGGCGAGAGTCCTCGGTGTCAGGCGCAAGACCCTCTATCGCTACCTCGACCGGCCTGATCTGCTTGGAACGGGAAATTAACCCGGTCGATTTTGCAGCCTCAGTCAGATGGCCAGCGCCACGGAAAGAGGGCCGTGGACTAAGCCTTCGGATGTACCGCACCCCATCGAAGCCAGGATTCCGTATCGGGACATCGACGCGGAATGGTTCTCAGAATGGTCCCCAAAGCTCAGTCATGGGAGCTGGCTGAGGCCCTCGGATTTTTGATTTCTCGCCTCATATATATCTCATTTCGTTACCTTCCGAACCGAAAGCAGAGGACCTAGACCAGCATCGTGCCACGGCACCGGAATTGCAAATGCCATCTTGCGCTCGCCGCCGCGCAGCTTGGGAGCAAGGGTGACGCCTAAGCTATGGTGATTTTGCGCAAGGTTATTTTTGTCTGCGTTGGATGCGCCAGTCTTTCAAATGGAGCATTGGCCCAGCAAGTCGCTGCCGCCGATGTGTCGACTGTAACTCCTTCGGTCGAGAAGCACGTTCAGGATTTCAGTCAGACCCTCATTCCTGTGGGCAAGCTAAACACTCACCTTCACCCGCATCTTCGAATCGGCAGCAGTTTTGTTCCCGGTCTCCCCGTTGGGGTTGATCCCGGCCTCCAGCCCGGAGCCGAACTCGGCACAGCCTTTTGCCTGGACCCCGAATGCCGTCTCCTGGGAACAAACTACCACGTCGTAGCGTCATTGCGGCTTCGCAAGATAGAAGGACGAAAAGTCATCCGACAATATCTGGCCACGGGGCCACAGGATCATGATGCAACCTGGAACTTCGTTGCAGGCGAGCCAATGGCTTTCGCCTTGAGCCGGGACCTCGCGATTCTTGAACTCAGTGAGCCTCTGCCGCACCATCATGGCCTAATTTTCAGTCTCGATGAATTAGAACACGGCGAACGGGTTGATATTTATGGATATCCCTTCGAAGGTTCTTTGCGGAGCCGAAAACTCCTGCGATTTTCTGCGACTTTCCGCGACAAGACGGCGGGCGGAATGCTTGTCTTTGACTACCAATTGGCCAATGGCAAACCTCTTCGCGGAGGAGCAAGTGGAGGAATCGTTGTCGATTCGAAGAGTGGCCAAATTGTCGGAATTCTCGCGGGTGTCGGGAACACCCTCGGGCCGGAAGCACATGCGGTGCCTGTCCAATGGCTGGCAGAATTCGTACAAAAGGTACAGCCATTTCTGGCGCATCAGATATTTCGCTCCAGCGAGCTGGTGTCACCACTTCCTGGGGACTTCTATTCGAAATATGCGCCATCACCCGACTTCTATTCAAGATTTGTTCCAACGCATCACGAGGGACTCCAGCACCGGCCCGAAGAGCCTGAAGA
Source organism: uncultured Acidobacteriota bacterium (assembly GCA_963753745.1). Taxonomy (GTDB): domain Bacteria; phylum Acidobacteriota; class Terriglobia; order Acidiferrales; family UBA7541; genus Acidiferrum. The sequence goes on along the minus strand of CAVWDX010000001.1, from coordinate 18,990 downwards.
AGTCGCCCTGCTAAGAACAAAGGCGGAAGCTCTCCTCGACAGTATGCGGAACTTCATTGCCGTGCAGTCTCTTGCCTGGGGCTCGGACGACCAGGAACCTCGTTTGCAGACAGATGTCGAAGTCCGCGTCATTTATCGGGAACAGCGATACCGTTTGTACCCTGAAGGTAAGAAGGAGTTAGCCGAGATTCCCAGACCGCCGATGCGTCACTGGATAATGCCGTCAGACGATTGGTCGGAGCTACCCACGATGATCGGGACAGGATTGCAGCTCAGAGTCCATCAGGCTCCAGACGTGGATGTGAATAAAAATCGGATGAAGGTCTTTCAGTATCAGGCCAACATTGAAGATGGGGCCTGTAACTTTGCACGTCTTACTGATTACGGATTCTTCGTGCACAAGCAAGAGCAAATTGTTTCTTGCTACGGCGAGGTCTGGACGGACGAAGAAACGAACATACTGCGCATTTCACAGACTATGGAACTCCCTCGCCACTGGGGAACCTATCGGGTAGTTGTCACTTACGGCTGGCTTAAACGAGCCGATGAACCTCCTCAGTTGATTCCTGTCACGTTTTACTCGCAGTTGCGCGGTGGGAAGCATGTCGATTGGTGTCGAGGGCAGTTTACCGATTATCATGTATTCAGCGTTAAAGCGAAACTCGGTTCATTCAAGTGACCAAGGGAGAGAAGCTTCTCACGCTGTTTAGATTTTATCTGAATCAACTTCGAGGAGTTTACGCTTGACAAAGATTGTCATTCTTTCCGCTCTCGCCGCGTGCTTGCTCGACTTGAGCGGTTCGCACGCAGTTACGCAATCTCGGCAGCCTGACCAGGGCAGCACACAAATACCAAGAGCAACGACGCCAAAACCTCCGCACCCATTTAGGCTTGCGGATGGAACGCCCGTAAGGTTGTGGCTCATCCAAGACATTTCGTCTGCGAATGCCGCAATGGGCGACCGCGTGGGTTTTGAGGTGCTTGAAGATGTGGAAGTAAACGACATCATCGTAATCCCGTATCGAGCAATGGCGTGGGGCACCGTAACCGAAGTCCGCCGCAAGGGCCGAGTGGCGCGAAGTGGGCGACTGACTGTCAAAATCGATGCCGTGCGATTGGCGGATGGCGAGGTCGTCCCGCTCAGAGCCATCGAAAAGGCAAAAGGCGAGGGGCACTCGGGCGCGATGAAAAGCGAACTTGAGCAGACTACCCTTGCATTCCCCCCAGCCGCACCATTGGCGCTGTTGATGCAGGGAGAGGATGTTACCATCCCAAAACACCTGGAAGTTACAGCTTATATTAACGGCGATAGCGCGCTCGACCTCCATCGATTTGAGACCCAGGAGCGGGAGCAACAAGATTCACAGACCTCGAATGAAGTTACAGACCTCGCGTCACTTTGTATACTCCAGATCAGGTCCACCCCGGACGGAGCCGAAATCGTGGTGGACAAGAAATATATGGGCGGTACGCCGTCCCTAGTCAGACTTGCACCCGGCGATCACGATATCCAACTGAAAAAAGACGGCTTCAAAACTTGGGAGCGGACGGTCACGTTGACCCCTAGAGGCTCCGCATTCCTCAATCCGACCCTGGAAGCTCAATAGAACATCGATGGTCTCTCTCTATGTGCTGGGTAAGCCAGTCCTCGCGCTCAACAGCCGACAGATTTTCCCGTATCCGTACCGCACTCTCGCTCGAGAAATCTCCCGGCTGCGTCTCCGAAGTGCCATCCGTGGATCTTTGTGACTACGATATCGCTATGTTAGACTGATCATCCACGCCCTCAAAACTGCACAACCGCCCAGGAACAGTGGTGCATTCAATAGATCGATGCAACACCACCTGATATAAATCTTCCTTCCGAGGTGGTGTCTATGACGCAATCCGACGAGAGTTACTGAGTTGATTATGTGGAATAAGGCTGGTTCTCCCGCCAGACGTATCGTTGGGTTCGGCCCCCGAGGGGGGCCGAACCCCTCGTGTTTGGCTATCCGGAGGCGTAGAGAACGGCGGATTGTAAGTGATTTTGGATTAAGAGTGGCTTCGTTGCACAGCCATCCGGTGCAGCGAAGCCGTTTTTATTTGGCAGACGCAACGCGGAGGCCCAGAAGTCGGCGCGCAGCAGCGAGATGGCTTGTGGCGTGGTGATGCGGGAATGAGGGCGTCGAAGTCGAAGGCGCTGCCAGTGAGGACGGGGCAACGGGCTGTGCGCGAGATGGCTGTTTTCCAGGGCCAGCAGCAGGAGGGCATAAACAAAAACAAAGAATGTAGCGGTGGTGCGCACGGCGGGATCGCTACGGACTTGCGGCTGGCCGAAACCGAGCAAGGTTTTTTCATCGCGGAAATTGAGTTCGATCTCCCAGCGCCACAAGTAGGTTTGCAGGATTTGCTGGGGCGTTAGGGAGGGATCGGTGGAAATCAGGTAGGCGGGGTTGCGGTAGCTGAGAGGCGCACATTTTCTGAGCCGATAGGCGATGGGACGGACGATCAGCAGAGAGAGTTGGCGTTCGCCGCCGGCGTGCTTCCAGCGCACCGGAGTGAGGAATTTGATGTCGAAGTCGTGGACGTTGCCAGCAGCAAAGGCTTGCACGGTGGTCCAGGGGATGGCTTCGTCGCGGCGGAATTGTTCGGGAGTGGGCAGGCGCTGGCCGTAGTAGCGACGACGACCGCGCCCGTGGTTTTCTTGCTCGGCGGTCGGAAGGGCATACAGGCGCGCGTCTTTGCGGATGCGGCCGAGCAGAGTGGTGCGTGGGGGCAGATCGCGCAGCACGGTTCGGTTGGTGAAGGTGGCGTCGGCGCAGACCAGCAACACGCGACGGTCGCCGCCTGGAAACTGATCGAGGGCTTCTCGCAAAGCTGTGAGACGCTGGGCCCCGCGGCGGCTGATGGCGGAAGCCGCCGAAGCCGCACGCCAACTCTGCCACTCCGGTCCGGCGGGATCGGCCCGGCGAGAGGGTTTGCGGGGCGAAGGCGCGTGCAGCAGATCGACAGGAATCGCGCGGGCTGCACCGATCGCTGCTTCGGGGTGTTCGGGCAGCGCCAGAGAGATCTGCAGGAAGCGGCTGGCCCAGATGAAATTGTCGCTGAAGTGCGGCCCCAGCGGATCACGCCGCCAAGACGTGCCCGCGATGCGATGGCCGCGCTTGCGAAGCAACGTGTCATCGATCAGCGCCACGACGGGGCTGCCCGGTGGCAGAGTGTCCAGCACGCCGCCGAGGAGGACGCGCCACAACGCATCGCCGTCCAGCCGCTCGCGTTCAAACAGACGATAAGCGGCGGACCAGTCGCGGAACTGCTGGCCGGTCGCACAAAGCAGGCCGGACAGCGTGTGACGGCCCAAACAGGTCAGGGCGGAAAGGCCCAACGTGCGCGCCCGCTCGAGGGTGCGCTGCTGCGAGAAGGCCGCACGCGCCTGATCGAACAGCCCGTTCCAGTGGGCCATCAGGCCTTGCCGCGTTTGGTTTTTTTTTGCGCCGGCGCGGGAGCTTTACGGCGGCGGAGAAGCAAACGGTTCTTGTCCTCGACAATCCACTCGACGACCTCGCCACGGCTGAACTCCATGGCCTGGGCGACGGCGGAGGGAAAGTTGATGTACCACTGCTGACTATCTTTGCGCTGGATCAGCTGCACCTTGGTAGGGAATCCCATAAGGTCCTCCTGATGTCTAGTTATATAACTAGATAACGGCGAACGCAAGATGCCGCGGACAAAGACCTTGCGGATTCACCACTAGAGGAAAACCTAATCCGAACTAGTCAGAGGGCCAAACACGAGAGGCCCTCCGACATCGTCGGAGGGCCTTCGTGTAGAAGAAATCAGAGCGCAGCTTCGTTGGACTCTGGCGCTTGCGCGGGAGCGTTGGGCTCCGGTTCGCCGCGATCGAGCCTGCGTACGACATCGGCGCGGACGGACCACGAAGTAATCTTCGAGGTCTTTGATTTCTTGCCTTTGCCGTTCGGTTGTTCGTAGGTCGAGCTGACGAGAGAGCCTTCGACGAGTACGTGAGCTTATGCTGAGGTGCCAGTTATGCGGAGCAGTCGTGTAGAAGTTCTTGGAGAGTATGGCCTGTTTGAGTACTGCTGCGCATAATTCAGATCAAGTCGACGCCGCCACTACATCCCTGTTCTACTCTTCGCTACACTATTCTGTCGATACTTTTGCTCTCAAGAGTTGGCGCAGGACTTCCTGCTGGTCCGATGTGAGGCAGCGTTTGGGATAAATGTGGTATGTGGCCGAATTGCCGTACAAAAGAAAGCAGCGACGAGTCTCTCTGAACTTTCTGAACAAAGCCCACGCGCTGAAGAGTTCGAGCACGGAACTCTTACTGCGCACTCCTTGGCCTGAGAACTCTGATTCCCAAGAGACGCGCAACCTCGCGCTCTCAGTCCGATATTTGATTAGGAAATACCAGAACTGCGTGGTGATGGTGAGAAAAAGAAATAAACCTGCCAGCACCCAACCCCAGATTACTCCTGGTCCCTTACTGTAATACATGTAGTAGGCGATCATCAGAAAAAACCAGAGGCCACCCGCGTGTGCTTCGGCCATGAGGAACGGATGCTGCCGCCATAGTGACGGGACCTCTGTGAACGCATAGTCTATGAAACTAAGGCGCAGTGGCCATGCGTTTCCGTTTTGTCCGAGAACAATGTGGCGTAACCTTTCCAGGGTCTGCGCATCGCCGTGCCCAGCGGTTGTGGACGTTGAGTTCCCACCGAACGCCCTCTTGGGCACCATTAGATGGTAGTCCTTCGTTGACAAAGTAATTACATTCGGCCGTTCCAGGCCTTGCAGCAATCCGCTCCATAGTGCTTCATGCTTGCCAGCTTGTGTCCCATGGGTCCATTTCTCTTGGTCAAAAGCAAACGTTTGCTCACTGCTGTGATAGCGGTCATAGACGGAACGCAGCTCCCGCAAAACTCGCTTCCTGCGTAGGCGCGTCCGGACCTTGAGGTCCCAGAAAGCTGCGAGAAACAGCACCAAAGAGAGCCAACAAAACATGGACGCAACCAGCCTGTCCTGCGGCTGGATGAAGTATGTCAGCAGGCCGCCAAACACCCCCACGGCAACAGCGATAAAGACAGTGCAGACAAAGGATATGATGTGTGGTTTGGGTAGAGACTCCTGGTGAGTTTCCATGAACTCTTCCCAAGACAGCACGTAGTTGACGATCATGTTGTGAACCATTCTAACTAACAGCCTCGGGATACGCTCCATCTAAGTGCTATCGACGCCCTCGTCTATGTCTGCCACGGCGGGCTGAAATAACTGGGGCTTGATCATCATTCCCATAGTTCTCAGATCGTCAACCCGAATCCGCCCGACAGTTCGACCTTGCTACAGGGAATCGAGCCAAGCCAACAGATCGACTTCACGTTTCCACCGTGGCGGCTTGCTGCTTCGCAAGGATGGATCGACCTGCTCGAGTGCCTTGCGCTTGGTCTCCAGGTTGGCCTGCGCATAGTGGTTGGTCGTATCGAGGTGAGCATGACCCAACCAACTTCGAATCACTGTAACGTCAACGCCCGCCGCGACCAGATGGACGGCGGTTGTGTGCCGAAACACATGTGGTGTGATTCGCTTTTGGGATAGAGTCGGTTGCTTCGCAGTCGCACTGCGAACGTACTGGCGCAGACGGAATCTGAAACCAGAAGCGCTGAGCGGCGTGCCATATCGGTTGATGAAGAGACGTTCGTCTGGCCCCACATTGTTCCGCTCGATCAGACTGGTTAGGAGTTCCGCGGTCTCCGGCCAGATTGGAGAGATGCGTTCCTTCTGTCCCTTTCCCATCAGTCGAACATGGGCCGGCGATTTCAGATAAAGATCTTGCGGTCGCAAGTTTAGGGCCTCTTGAATTCGAGATCCGGTGTTATAGAGAAGTGACAGCAGTGCATGGTCTCGTTGTCCTTCGGGGCTGGATCGCTCCGGCTGTGACAGGATCGAAGCGACCTCAGCGGAATCCAAGTAAACCATCGCTCGGCGTGTAGCACGCTTGAAAGGTACGTGCAGAACCTCGGAACACTGCTTTGCAGCCAGAGGCTCGTGCTCTGCAACGAAAGAGAAGAAGCTTCGCAAGGCCGCGAGTCTGCAGTTTCGAGTGATCGTGGTGGAATGACGCTCGTGCTCGATGTGATTTAAGAACGAAAGAACATCAGTCTCCGTGGAGATCCTCAAGCTGAAGGCCTGCCACTGTCGTTTTCGCCGCTTGGCCGTGAAGCGAAGAAAAAGCCTCCATCCGTCGCGATATGACTGCACGGTCCGATGTGATGCGTTCCGTTGCTCGACAAGCCAAACGTGAAAGAAGGAATGGAGCAGAGTTGCGAGAGACGGAAGAGAAGTCTTGTGCATTATAGTTTTCCTTGGATTACCTTCATCACGTCGGGTTCAGCAGATTTTAGGAGGCCGCTAGCGTGTTGAAGGAGTTCCTGCGTGATGGTCAGATACACGAGAGTTGAATGAATGTCCCGGTGACCAAGATATGCAGCAAGATACGGCAAGCGGCTTTGCGGGTTGATCCCCTGGCGATACCACGTGGTCATGCGGTGAACGACGAAGGTGTGACGCAGATCGTGAACACGAGGTCCACCGCGACCGATTTTTGTATTCACTCCAGCCCGGCGGATGACGTCGCGCAGTAATTGCTCAGTCGTGATGAGGCTGTAGGGTCTCCGCTGGTTCCAGAACACCTCCGTGGCAGGATCGCTTGATATGCCTGCTTGCTGACGAACCTTTAGATACTTGGCCAATGCCGACACGGCCGTGGACGACAGGGGCAGCCGCCGTGCCTTAAAAAATTTGCTGTTTCGGACTTCAATTGTTCCAGCAACCAAGTCCACGTCTTTGAGTCTTAGCCTCGCGATCTCTCCTACGCGCAGCCCAGCACAGTAGGCAAGAATGAGCATCGTATACAGGCTGAGTGGCCGCAAAGGAGCGTAAGGTGACGGATAGGACAGCGCTGTCTCAAGTAGCAGAGAAACTTGCCTCGTGGTGTAGATGTAGGGGTGGTTGCGTTTTCGATGCATTTCCTGCACGAGCGCGCGATCCCATTTCGGCTGAACAGTTGGAGTTCCACTTCGCTCCAGCGCTCTTGCAATAAGTCGCCCAACACTGATGCGTAAAAGTTTTTCTGAAGCAGACGGTGCGAGAGCAACGTATTCCCGAATCAACGTGATGAGTGTTTCGTTCCGTGCGCCCGGTCGCTCTTGCAAGAATCGATCAAAGCGGAGGAACCGAGACTCGTGTCCGTATCGAAAGCCGAGCGTTTGCATTCGCTGCACATGGTCCCGCATGGCCGGACCAAGATGGCTACCATAACGGATCGGAGAACGAAGCGCATCCAAGGCATGTGTAGGGTTGTGGCTCAGCAGCGCCCTCGCAATAGGAGCAGTTCGCCGGCATCTGTATTTTCTGCGGAGCTCAGCGAACGGGTTGCGGCCAATGGCTCCGCGTTTGACAAGCCAGTCGAGATAGCGATCAACCCACTGAGCGCGCACCAGTGTTGTCTGGACGCATCTTTCATTCGGCGCGCGCAGCCAAGCTCGGACGGCTCTCTGGTTGAACTCCCCTCGGGCACCGACGAAGCCTTGGAACTGACGGATCAAACCACGGTACGACGCCCGCTTGTTGGACGGAGGCAGTTGGCGAATATATTCGTCCAGCAGAGATTCATCGTTGTCTGGCCATCCCGACATCGGTCTCCTTCCCAGGCACATCTAAACCGATCGCACGAAGGTCTTCGGTCTGTAACCTTAGGTAGACTTCGGTGGATGCTGCACGGCGATGACCGAGAAGATCGCCGATGGCCTTCAATGACACCGAGGCACGCAACAAGCTGAGAGCACGGGCAAAGCGGAAGGCGTGTGAACCATGCCGACCATCTACTTCTACCCCGGCCTGTTTCAAACGAGTCCCAATGATCGCGTTCAGGGAAGACACATTCGAAAGGGGTTTAATCGGAGCCCGATTTCTCAAGAAGACTTGCCGAAACTCCGTCTTCGGACGCCCATGCTTCAGATATTTCAGGAGGGCCTGACCAACTGGGACGACCAGCGGAAGCGTTGACTCCGTACGAGTTTTTGACCGACACACATGCAAGCGTTCCCCACGCCAATCAATATCCTCCAGACGTAACCCAACCACCTCACCCGCGCGGAGTCCATAGGTCGCCAGGATCAACAAGATCGCGTAATCACGCCGCCCTTTTGAACTGTGATCTCGTCGAGTGGCGCTGAGCATCGCTTTGATCTGTGGTTCGCTGAATGCCCGTGGAATCTCGTCGTACTTATAAATGATGGGACCACGCAGCGCTGTGGACAGGTCCTTCTGAGTGACTCTAGCCAAATAGAGATAGCGCAGGAAGCTTCGCAGGGAAACTGACTCGCTGTACCTTGAAGCTCTTCGCAGAACCGGCATGCGCCACGCCAAAAAGTCATCTATGTCTGCGACGGTCAGGCAGGTGAGTGACTGCAGATCGGCTCGTGTCCCTAACCACTGAAGAAGCAGTCGCGCGATTCGACTATTCTTTTCGAGCGTCCCTTTTGAAAAACCGTTGATTTCCGTAAGCCAACGTCCGTAAGCCTTCACGATCTCCCGATGAAATCGCTCGCGATCGCTGCTGGGCGGTCGAGGCGGTGGCCACTGCGACTGAACGAGCCTCAGGAATCGGTTGATTGGTGCCGTGTACTGGCGCTGCCACGAGACGGTATTCTTTGGTGAACGATGAAAGCGTGCTTGAAATTTCCTGAGGCGCATTCGGAGGAAAGAAGCAACGTCAGATGGATCAACTACCGCTGCCGTGATATCTCGTTCCTGAAGGTAGCTGAGAAACTGCCGCAATGCAGATAGGTTCATCGCCATCGTATGGGCGTTGTATCCGCACTTTTCCGAGTGCGTCTTGAACCGAAGCAGCGCCGCCGCTTCAGGTGATATGTTCCCGCCGCACACATGGGCAGCGTAATCAGTTGGCGGAGAGATATCCAACTTTGGGAGACCCCCTGCGCTTTATAGAAACACTAGACGCGGAGAAATTATGCGAAGGGAAATTGCTCGACTACCGCGAAAGAAGAAGTCAGCACGGTGCTACTGACCATAACTTGTTGCTCCGCATAAGCGCACTTATGGCGAGCTCACCATAAGTGAGCGCCCTTCTTGATAGTCGTAGCGACACGCTCTGCCAAAAGTGGCCGGAACACAACGACCCGATGCCACTCGGTTTTCGAGCTCCATTCGTCATCTGCGTTCTTCCAAGAGCGCTGTGTGGCGACTGACAGCACGGTGAATTTCGAACCGTTGCCTTTCGCTTGACGTTGCTCCGGGTCAGAACCAACGAACCCGACGAGAGTTATAGAGTTGAGGTAAGACATAGCTGAATTTTCTCCTTTTTCTTGCCCCATTTTCTTGGGGCACACAAGAAGCGAGTGGCTTCTGCTTCCAAAGCGAGCGGCTGCTTTATCGGAGGGAACCCAATGGTGTAAGGGCGGAACCGGGAAAGCAGAAGCCGCGAAGCTGTCGGACGCAGGAATTAGCCTGAAGCAGTGCCCAGAAAAATGGGGAAGAAAAAGGCTGGCCTACTGAACTGGGAAGGTCGGTGGGTATCGGCCGAGCTATGTGAGCAGGTGAAGCGGAACAGAAAGAATCATCCGCGTCACGATCGCCACAGGTTCCACAATGGTGCTCGATTCGAGTGGCACCTGCGACGGTGAGCGCCGGATGGCTGTTGGAAATACGCTCGGCGATTGTGGCTAGAGTGCGTGACCGCAATCCGATGGAAGTTGGCGATGACTAAGGGCACCGTTTTTGGCGATTACTTCCGTATGGCCGACCATCCGGGAGTTATAAAAGCGAGTAAAATAATTTGTAAACCGTCGTTCACGAGTTGCTAACTTTCCGTCGCTGTACGCTCGCTCCGGCAAGTTCTGATTAAAGTCGGTCAACTGCCTTCTAAGAAGACTCTGCACGACCTTTTTGCTCTTTTAACGCACAGTAGTTTCGGCGTTACTTGGTGTTGACCACCTCAGGCACTGAAATCCGCCGATTCACATAACTGTTCAGGATCCGATCCAGTTCCTGCGACCGGATGGGTTTCGTCAAATAACCGTCCATTCCCGCGGTAAGGCATCGATCCCGGTCGCCTGTCATGGCATGAGCGGTCAAGGCGACGATTGGTTGGCGCTTCCCGGTCTGTTTTTCTTTTTCCCGGATGATCGTGGTCGCTTCGAGCCCATCCATCTCCGGCATCTGCACGTCCATTAAGACCAGGTCAAAGCTTTCTTGGTTGAGTGCCTCGACGGCTTGTCGCCCATCGACTGCCAACACGACGCGATGTCCTCTCTTCTCAAGCAGACGTACGACCAACCGTTGGTTCACGGCGTTGTCTTCCGCGACCAATATTCGTAGGACGGTCATGGGATCGCGCGAATCTTGCAAGGAGTACCGCGTGACCAGGGGAATCGCGCCGCTTTGTTCACGTGCGCCCAGAACTAGGGCAATAGATTCGCGCAATTCCGATTGCCGAATGGGTTTCAGGAGGTAAGCTGCCACACCAAGCTCTTTGCACCTCTCCGCATCTCCACGATGACCCGCGGACGTCAGCATCATGATGGTTGCTGTGGCCAATTCCGGCCTCTGCCGAATTCGCTCCACCAAGGTGAAACCATCCATTTTCGGCATATGCATGTCCGTCAAGACTAGCCGGTAGGGCTCCCCAGCCTCTCGCGCAGAAGACAATTCCGCGAGCGCTTCTTCTCCCCCTTCGACCAGAATCGGCCTCATCTCCCAGCGTTTCAGCATGCCATCCAGAATTCGCCGGTTCGTGCGGTTGTCATCTACGACCAGGACCTTTACCGCGCGCAGGATCTCGGGTGGAGCGACGCTTCCAACCGCGACTGGCATTTCCGAACTCTTCATCTGCACGGTAAAGAAGAAGTGAGCTCCCCGCCCGACTTCACTTTCCAGTCGAATCTTCCCGCCCATCAGTTCTATAAGACGCGCCGAAATCGTCAAGCCCAATCCCGTTCCCCCATACTTGCGTGTCGTCGAGGTATCCGCCTGCGAAAAGGGATCGAAGATTAGCGCTTGCTTTTCCTTGGGAATCCCAATCCCAGTGTCAGACACCGTGAATTGCAATATACAGTTGTCGTCGACTTGTGACTCGACCTCGACTTTCATCGTTACTTCGCCTTCGCTCGTAAACTTGATGGCGTTTCCCACCAAGTTAGTTATAATTTGTCGAAGTCGGCTGGAATCTCCACGCACAACCTCTGGAACTTCCGGAGCTATCTCGCATAGTAGCTCGAGACTTTTTTCATCGGCACGGAAGGCGAGTATCTTCAATGTAGATTCCAGGCAATCGCGCACATTGAAGTCGGCCAATTCAAGATCGACTTTCCCCGCTTCGATCTTGGAAAAGTCCAGGATGTCGTTAATCACGACCAGCAGGGAATCCGCTGACTGTTTGACCGTGTCCAGATACTCTCGCTGTTCCGTGGTAATTTCTGTTCCGAGCGTCAAATCCGTCATCCCCATGATGCCGTTTAAGGGCGTCCGGATCTCATGGCTCATGTTGGCCAGGAATTCACTCTTTACGCGGCTGGCTTCTTCCGCCGCGTCCCTTGCCCTTCGCATCTCTTCTGTTCTCTTCAGGACACGTGTTTCCAGTTCCTCATTCGCACTCTGCAGAGCAGTATCCCGCTGCTGAATGCCCTCTAACATTTGGTTGAATGAGCTTACTAGCGTCCCGACTTCGTCATTTCCTCGTGGCACGGCTCTTAATGAGTAGTCTTTCCGTATGAAAACCCCACCGGCAATTCTGGCAAGCTCCAGAATGGGCGCGGTGATCACCCGTAGAAGCTGGGAAGAAACAAGAAACGCCAGGAATATGGACACTAGGAGAACCAGAGCGGAGATTCGAGCATATTGCTGAAACGCGGTATGCAGCAGACCGAGATCCGAAATGATGGTGATCGAGCCTACCTTGGTGCCCTCTAGTGAAACTTTCTGCGACAGACTCAGATGCTGCGCGTCAAACTGCGCGCCCTCTCCCCGCCATGCCGGCAATTGAAAAGAGCCTGCGAGTTCCGGTCGGCGGTATTCCGCAAAAATGTTTCCTTGGCTATCGTATACGGCTGCTGCGATGATATGTTTCTCTCCGCCCAGTGCACGAAGCATATCGTGAGCCGACTTCCGGTCGCTAAACATCAAGGATGCACCGGTATTGGCACCCAGAGTATCGGCTAGCGCCGACAGCTCGCTGGTCATGCCGGCGCGAACGCTGGCGCGCTGGTAAAGCGTAAAACCTGCGCACGCTAGCGCAAGCGCTAAAGAGCTAGTTGCCAAGATCACTGCTGCCAATTTCCGCTGGATGGACAAATTTCGGAACGATTTCATTTCATTGGCTCCACGGTATCTTACCGAGAGGGTTGGTTAGCGGATCTTCATCCCCGCGTCTCGGCTGGGCCGATGGCGGGAAGCAGGCGTTTGCACTGGTGACTGGGGCGGCAGCCGCGAGTTTTCCGCTGCCGTCGGCGTTACGCTGGTCTTTGACGATTCGTGCCAGCACCAGCAGCCTGGAACTGATCTTCAGCGCCATTCGGGAAGCCGCATCCAGGTTGATCTCGAAATGCACCTGTTTGTCCTCCAGCGTGAACTGAATGACCCCACCTTGCATCGCGAACTGAGACATCTCTCCGACCGTCAACACGCTGGATCCCTTCAACCTTGTGAAAATCTGAGCAACGGTTTTTCTTTCCGATGTGCTGACATAAAGCACGTGGCAATCGCGAATTCCGTTCTCGTTTTTCAGCTGCCGGATCGAGACGGGTCTGCCGTTGGTATCTTGCTTCTGTCCTAGCGTTTCTAAAGAGTTGCCGAACGGATCCTGCCCGAGGATGCACAGTACGGTCGGAGCATGGGAATCGGCATAGGACAAGGGAGGCCACTCGACGAATCTGCTGAGGTTGTAAAGAATCGCCGCTTTCACTTCGTATTCACCGACCTGATTCTTCTGTGCCGACGCTGGCAGCGCACTGACGGCCAGCGCACCAGCTAGTGCCAAGAAAGTCGCCATGACACCAGGCCATCGTGATGCGCTATGCGCCCATCGTCTGCACCGCCGCATCCGGCAAGTGCCGCTTCTCCTTCGGATTGGCTGCTGGAAATTCATTTCATCAATGGAAATCGTCCGCTCTACCTATCGCTACGATGTGGCCGGTAAACTAGCTTCACGCGAAAACTTCGCCCGTCTTGCGGAATCGATGTTTGCAAATGCTCCAAGCCGCCAGATTCCGCGTACTGCTTGTTAAAGAGATTGTAGAGGCTCGCGGAAAGGTCGAAATCTTTGTACAGCTTCTTCGTCAGGAGCGTAGCGTTCATGAGCAAAAATCCGCCCAGATCTGTTCCGACGATCGTTCTTCTCTCGCTTGTATATTGAGCTTCCAAACTGGCAAGGAGTCTTTTCCGCGCCAGCGGAAGACTCAGGTTGGCTTTGGCGAGCTGTTTGGGTGAGTTCGTCAGCACATTCCCGATCGTCAGGTCCCGCGAAGACTGGATCGAATGCGAGAACGCCCATTCCAGTCCCGCCGGCCACTTCGCTTTCAACTCCAATTCAATTCCTTTGGAGCGGATATTGCCCGAATTCCCATACACGGGCTTGCTCGTGGCCGGGTCCAGTTCTTCTTCTATCAATCCGGCAATTCGGTTGTCGTATCCCGCGATCGTCGCGTCGAACTTCTTGCCAAAATGGTGTTCCAAGTCCAATTCGTAACTTTGGATCGCTTCCGGTCGTAGCGATGGGTTTCCAGTGTTGCCCGTAAAATCGGCGTAAAAGTTCTCGTAACTGTTGGGAGCGCGAAAGGCGCGGCTGTAGCTGGCTTTGATATTCGTGTTTGGGGTTGGATCAAAAATTAGACCTAGCCGCGGGCTGAGTGTATTTCCGGATTTCTGGTACCAGTCGCTGCGCAGCCCGGCGACAAGAGCTAACTTCCTATGGACCCGGAATTCGTCCTGTAGATAAAGCGCCCAAACCCGTTCGGATCTGTGGTCATTGAGATAGCTAAAAAAGGGCTGTACGTCGTAGTTGGACTGCTGCTGTCGAATGTCCTGCCGGAATTCGCTGCCGAGCGTGACGCTATGCCGTTTGAAAAACAGATGGGACGCGTCCCATTGCAGGTCCACCCAATCTCCGTTGGCCAGATCCTTGTTTACCGTAAATGGCGGAATCCCTGTCTGTGCGTAGTCGTAGATGTACGTCCCGTTGTAGCCGTACCAATCGTAGGATATCCGCCCTAGGGTCTCCCACGTCCCGAACACGTGTCTGTATTGCGCATCGACATACACATGCGCGTCCGAGGTTTGCGTTCGCGGATCGTTGAAGACAGTGCCGTACGAGGCCGTCGGAATCTGTTTGGTGCGCGACGCCTCAACTACATGAATGTCGAAATCCTTGTAGATGATGTCGGCAAATGTGCTGTAGGCCTGGTCGCCATCCACATTTTCCGCAACTCCGAAATTCGTGGCGGCGCTGTCGAACTCCGGAAAGAATAAACGGCTGTGCCCCTGGCTATTATAGAAACTGCCCGAGAGCAGCATCTCCACCCCGTTGTCGAATCGCTTTCCATAGCTGACTCTTCCTTTGTAGGAATTCCAGCTCCCTGCTTCGGTGGAGGCTTCCAAAGAGTTCAGGTCGCGCCCGCGTTTGGTGATGACGTTGATGACCGCAATGAACGCTCCGGTGCCGTAGACCGAGGAACTCGGACCCCGGATGATCTCGATCCTTTCAATCAAATCCACGTCCACTGGGAACTCCGTGCCGACTAAGGCTCCGTCGTAAATGTTGTCGTTCACGCGGTGGCCATCGAGCAGAAAAAGAATGCGCGCGTTGTAGTCCCCGGGTCGCGAAAGCCCCCGTACTCCCACGTAGGTGTAGTTCCGGTCGTAAATTACGTAGAAGCCGGGAACACTGCGCAGTATGTCGGCCAGCGTGCGATAGCCGTATTTCTGGATTTCCTCTCCGGTAACTACGGTTACCGAGGCGGGAGCGTTTGCGACTTTTTGCAGGAACTTCGACGCGCCGTAGACTGTGTCCACCTTGAGTTTCGCAAGATCTTCAATACTCATTCCGCTCAAATCAGGCTGCTGCGACTGCTGGCCCCGGGTTGGCATGACACCGAAGACTGACGCGCAAATAAGCCACCCAGCGGCCCTAAAGAGCCTGCAGACTTGCATCTTTATTTCAGAGCTCTCCCGCGTTCGGGCAAAGCATCCCCTGGACCCTGGAATGAGCACACCAAAGACCAGTAAATCAGCGCTGGCTGGACAGCTTGACTTGCAGAATGAATAAGATAGCGGAGGTTGGTGATGGCTGCCAATCACCAATCCGCCTGGGCTGTGCCAGATGGGATTCACTGTCCCGATCTGGAAGAGCCATCCCCCCAAGGAGCCACTCCTCTGGTCATCTTGGCGATTGTGCCTGGATCACGAGCAACTCGGAAGTAATGCAAAGGGCGGAGCCGACAGCATGCCAAAGGCCACCCGCTCGGATTGGACCCACCTAATAGCCCGCGTTGGCCACTCCCTCCGCTACGACCTAAGCGCGCCGCCTCCAGCGGCCCAGGTCTTCGCTACGGGAGTGCCCAACGCTAGACAAACCATGCTCTAATGTCGGAACCGTCGGCGGGCAAACCTCAGTCCGAAACTATCCCACTTAACATATAAGTAGGACATGAAAATGTCTCCTTTGGGGCACCTGGAAGCGAAGGCTTCTGCTTCCAAAGCGAGCGGCTGCTTTATCGGAGGGAACCCAATGGGATAAGGGCGGAACCGGGAAAGCAGAAGACGCGAAGCTGCCGGACGCAGGAATTAGCCTGAAGCAGTGCCCAGGAAAATGAGTGGCAGAAAAAGGTGGTCTACTTAACTGGGAAAGATCGGTGCAGTATCGGCCGAGCTATGAGAGCAGGTAAAGCGGAATTGAGAAAGTCATCTGTGACACGATCGCCACAGGTTTCACAATGATGCTCGATTCGAGTGGCTGTTGTGTTTTGCGGCGGTTACTTCCGGGTGGCCGACAATCCGAGAGTTATCCTGTGGTGGCCCGAATCGACCTGCCAACTAGGCACTTCAGTGGGTACCTACACGCGGTCGGGTACCAGTAGACACAGTGGTTATTGCGGGAATCGACTTTATGCCCCGGACGAAGCAATACCTGCCTCGCGCTCTGCGCCAACTGCAATCGTGCGGAGCATGCCGCTGAAAATCCAGCGATGTAGGGGATAGAGCGCGTACCAGTAGAGTAGACCTGCTAATCCGGCCGGATCAAAAATAGCGGTTTGTCTAATAACGGAACCTCGGCCGCTTGGCTCAACCTCGAACTGAAGCCATGCACGACCGGGGACCTTCATTTCAGCGACCAGATCTAGCCGACGATCCGGCTCAAAGGTCACCACTCGCCAGAAATCCAGAACATCACCCGGGGCGAGTGTATGCGGATCTCGACGGCCCCGGCGCAGTCCCACGCCGCCAACAAGAAGATCCAAGAAGCCTCGCATCCTCCAGAGAAAATTCGCGAAATACCAGCCATTGGAACCGCCAATCCGCTGGATCGGAGCAAAAGCGGAGGACGGCGGAACCGAAACTTGTGTGGTTCGAGAGTCGACCAACCTCGTCCCAAAGCGCGCACCGCCCCACAATGCCGGCTTTCCACCCGATGAGAGCGCGTCGGACCAGCGCGTGAGGGCAAATTCCTGGTCTTCCTGCCGAAGCGCTCTCCCGATGGCTTCTCTCAATCCTTTCGGCTTGATGCTAAAGACTGCCAACGCCGATGGGTCGCGCACTAGCGTGGGGTTGCGCATGCTGTCGACGAGCTTGCGGCCTATGCGAGCGTAAATAGGAGTGACTAGACCCAGCCACAAACTAGAGAGGCGAGGCGTTAAGACCGGAACCGGGATCATCCATCGGTGCAGCCCGCATTGCCGCGCATACTCTTGCATGATGTCTCCGTAGCTCACTTGGTCGGTGCCACCGATTTCGAATACGGCCTCCTGTTCCATCGGCAACTCGAGAGCTTCCACAAGGTAAGCAATCACATCTTCGACGGCGATAGGCTGGGCCTTTACGGCCACCCAGCGCGGGCAGGTCATCACCGGCAAGCGCTGCACCAGCGCGCGAATCATTTCAAAGGAGAGACTGCCGGAGCCGATTACGATGGAGGCGCGAAATTCGATGGTGGGGATTCCGGAGCTGCGCAAAATTTCAGCAACCTCATGACGACTGCGCAGATGAGCGGACAACGCTTGGTCCTGATTTCCCAATCCACCCAGATAGATGATGCGTTGAATTCCAGACTCGCGTGCGGACTCGGCGAAGTTTTGCGCGGCTTGCCGGTCTTCTTCTTCGAACTGACCTGGAGACCCCATCGAGTGGACCAAGTAATACGCCGTGTGCACTCCAGCCATTGCCGGCGCAAGCGAATTTGGATCCAGACAATCGGCTTGAACCACGTCCGTCGAGGGAGCAGTTCTTGGTCTAAGGAAATCAGCACGGCGGGCGAGGCAGCGAACGGGCCAACCTGCTTTCTCAAGTGCTTTAAGAAGGCGGCCCCCGATGTAGCCTGAAGCTCCCGTCAACAGGACGAGCGTGCGGTGATCAGCGTCCATTGAAATCTCCTCATTCAACCCTGACTTGAGAGCTACATGTTCTTTTTGAAGAGCAGCAGCAGCTTCCTGCAGCGATTTGGGTCACGAGAGAATTCGGCATCGGTGAGCCGAGTATTCATGAATTCCGTATATCCCGGCGTTTTAGCGACATTGTGGTTCGTCAGATCGCGGAATCCCATGGTCCAATCGGGAAACAGCCGCTGCTCCGACGTGCCGCGTAGGAGGACCAAAACGCCTCGGTGTCTGGGGTCACGTTCGATGGTTTCGCCGAGTTTCCCCACGGTATCTTGCTCCCCTTCCAGTACTTGCATAGAGTTGCCATCCTTGTAGAGCAGCATTCCCGTCACGCCTAGCTTGTCGTTTTTTCGGCGGGCCTGCTCCAAGAGCGCCTGGAGTTCGGGCTTGGTGAATGGTTGCAAAGCGGAGCTCGCATATACGAGATGAAACATCGCACGCACCTCTATTGGAAAGTTTTGTCGAGGGCTCACGGTCGGGAAGGAAAGAACCGGCGGCCACGCGAGAAGGGCATCTTTATTATTAGCACGGCGCGGCGACATAGGCCATTGCGGAAGGCTGGAGGATGCTTAAAGAACAATGCCTTCATGCGATTTAGGCCTCTGATCCTAGGTCTCCGCTCAATGCAAGTTGGAGCGCAATGCGGCAGCTTGCTCCTGGCCCGTAAATCGGTGAACCGCCTTGGCGATTGTCCGTCACAGTTCCGCCCGAGTGACGGGCAATTCGGAAGTAATGCAAAGAGCGCAGCCAGCAGCATGCCAAAGGCTACCCGCTCGGATAGTACCCGGCCGGCTAAAACCCCGCACTGACCACTCCCTCCACTTCGGCCTAAGCGCGCCGCCTACGGCGTCGGTGGCCTCCGTTCCGGGGGTGGCCAGAGAGACGCACGACATGCTTTAATAGCTAAACCGCTGGCGAGCAAACCACGCCCGAAGCTATTCCACTTAACATATAGATAAGAGATTTTGTTTTTACCTTTCTTTCTGCCCCGTTTTCTTTGGGGCACGAGATAGAGAGGAGGCGTGGAGTCGCAGGCCAGCGTCTGCATTCTTGGAGGGTGCCCAATGATTCGAGGGAGGTCCCAAGATAGCAGAAGACGCGTGGGCCGGAGCGGAGAGGAATTACCCGAGCGGTGAGCCCAAAGAAAATCGGAAAAGAAAGAAAAGAAATGTCCGAACCCGGGAACGTCGGGGAGCGAAGACTTGGAGGGCGGGTCGGGCCGAAGGTCACGGTCATCGGCGTGTTGGAAGTCACCGATGACGGGGCAACGAGACGCCATTATGGCAACGACAAAGCATCCGGCTGTCGCTTCCTCTAATGCTGCGAA